>CAVRQG010000049.1:0-74964 GCA_963723215.1 uncultured delta proteobacterium | reverse complement strand
ATCAACGATATTTTAACTTATTATTCTGGTTTAGGTATTATATCTTAATGCTTTGAAATTATGTAATATATATTTACAACAAAGACTTTGATATTTGTTGTCATCAAAGCATTCGGCATGGAATGAAAGGAGGTGAGGCCCACTGTTTTTTCTAATCATCGATCTGTGCATTTTCTCAACATTAAAAGGAGGTAGCAATGAAGACAAAGCTGTTAATTGGGGTACTGGTTGTCACGATGATCTTTTCTCTTACGGGAACCGTGTTGGCTAAAAAGTACGTACTGAAACTTGGCATCCTTTCCGCCGCAGGCGGCCTTGAGGACCAGGCGGCCCAAAAAATCGCCGCTGTCGCGGCCGAAAAATCAGGTGGACAGCTGGAAGTCCAGGTGTTTCCCGCAGCTCAGCTTGGCAATTTCATCAGTCAGATGGAGAGTCTCGCAATGGGAACTCAAGCGATGCTTTGGGGCGACCTGGGTTGGCTCGGTAATTTCGTTAAGGATTATCAGATCCAGATCATGCCCTATGCATTCCGAAGCCAGGCCCATCTCGACAAATTCATGGATTCTCAGCTGGCTCTGGATCTGGAAAAACAACTGGAGGACAAAGGTTACCTGTTGCTCAGCAAACATGCATACCAGCTTCCGAAAGTTACCGTCTCCAAGAAGCCGATCTTCAGCCCTGACGACCTCGAAGGCATCAAGATGCGGCTTCCGGAGTGGCCGATCGCCATGAAAGCGTGGGAGGCTCTGGGAACCAACGTCACCATCGTTTCCTGGGGCGAGGTATACCTCGCATTGGCTCAGGGCGTCGCCGATGCCATGGAATGCGGTTTCGAATTCATCTATCCGGCCAAATTCAATGAAGTGGCGAAATACATCACCCGCACCAACCATCTTTTCGGCTGCCGCGGGGCGATCATCGGCAAAGTGTCATACGACAAATTGCCGGCAGAGATGCAGGCGGCGCTGAAAGAAGCCTGCCTGGCCGGAGAAAAGCACTACAATACTCTTGTGGAACAAGCCCGGGTGGAACATACTAAAAAGATTCTGGCCAGTGGTGCGAATATCATCGAAGTGAACACGATACCGTTCAAGGAAAAGGTGCTTCCAATCGTTGATACCCTGGAAAATGAAGGCTTCTGGAGTAAGGGATTCTATCAGAAAATTCAGGAAATACAATAATCAACATCCAAGGGACGGTTCCGGTTTGTCGGATCGGAACCGATCCTTGGGACTTTTTTTCAGGGAGAACTCTCGATGCTGGAAAATTATGGGTCAATCCTTCGAAAAATCAAACGCACCGAAACTGTGCTGGCGGTGCTCCTGTTTGGATTCATCGTAGCGATCATCGCCGCCCAGATTTTTGTCCGATACATTTTCGGCAAGCCATTTTCATGGGCGGAAGAGCTGGCATCTTTGCTGTTAATTTACCTGACGTTCCTGACGGCGGACATCGTCTACAAGGATAAAGGGCATATTTCCATTGATTATTTCATTAATTTTTTCTCACCACGGGCCAGGTCAGGGGTGACGATCGGGCTCTACCTGCTGATCGGAGTTTTTTTGGTTACGATGATCTCACCCTGTATTGCCCTTCTCAAGATGCAGTCCGGACATATATCTACGGCCGTGGTGACGCTTCCCAAAAGCTTCTGGTCATTGCCGGTGCCCATTACTTTTGGATCGATGCTGTTGACCACCGGTTATTTTATCTCGCAAGAGATTGTAAACCTGCGCAAGCCATAAGGTGTGGCATGGAATTGATATTATTTTTTGTGATTTTTGTTTTTCTGTTGTTCATCAACTGTTCGGTGGCATTCTCGATGCTGTTGTGCTCGTTTGTTTTTCTTCTGATAAAAGACATTCCACTGCTTATCCTGCCTGAGCGCATATCCGCAGGCCTTTTTAGCTTTCCGTTGCTGGCCATGCCGTTTTTCATATTGGCGGCCAGAATTATGAACAGCGCGGGCATCACCAGCCGGATCTTCAATCTGTGCTTGGCATTGGTAGGGCACAAGCGGGGTGGACTTGCCCATGTCAACGTGATTTCCAGCATGATTTTTTCAGGTATCTCGGGGTCGGCCATGGCCGACGTCGCCGGACTGGGCGCAGTCGAGATCAAGGCCATGAAAGAAAACGGCTACGATGCCGGGTACACTGCGGCCGTTACGGCCGCCAGTTGTACGATCGGACCGGTGGTACCGCCCAGCATGATCATGATTCTCATCGGTGTAATGATGGAAGAATCCGTTGGGCGTCTTTTTGCCGGCGGCTTTATCCCGGGGATTATGATGGGGTTATCGATCATCGTGTTGATCTATATTCAATCCTTCTCCAAGCGTAACGCATTTCCCACGCCAAGGCCCCGTATCAGCGCATCGGAGCTTCTCCAGGCCTTCAAGGAAAGTCTTCCGGCTCTGCTTGCGCCGCTGATCATCCTTGGTTCCATTCTGACCGGTGTCGCGACCCCGACGGAAGCCGGCATCATTGCCGTTTTGTACTCGATACTTCTCGGCATCATTTACAGGGAATTGACCTTCCAAAATTTTTTCGACGTGCTGAAGGATGCGGCCCTTCAAACAGGGGCCATCATGTTCATAGTTGCGGCAGCCCAGATCTTCGGATGGATCGTGACGACGGAACGGGTGGCGACGGTCGCTTACGATTTCGTAGTACAGTTTGTGACCCAGAAATGGGCGATTCTGATGATTGTTAACATCGTCTTGCTGGCGATCGGCTGCCTGATAGAGGGGCTCGCCGCCATCATGATCACGGTGCCGGTCTTGCTTCCCGTGATGCAAAAACTCGGCGTGGACCCCACCCATTTCGGCGTGTTTCTGTGCATCAACATCTTGATCGGTTTGCTGACGCCGCCGCTTGGGATGGCGGTATACATCTCGAGCGATCTGGCGAAAGTCCCCGTGATGGAAAGTTTCCGGAAATCGGCACCATTTTTGATCCCTCTGATAGTGACTCTGCTGCTTGTTACATATATTCCACAGATCACACTGTTTATTCCGAACCTGTTCTTTAAATAGTAGAAAGAGCCGGTATTCAACGACCACGACCCACCACCGCAACGATATTTTAACAAATGTTGGTCTGTGCAGCCTTACGGGAAAGGTAACCCAGACAGGAGACTATAAAAAGATGAAAATCCGCACAAAAAAATACTTTGAGTTGGGCAGAAAAGTGGCCTTCGTGCCGGGGGGATATGGCGACCTGGGAAAAGCCATTGTATACGGGCTGTGCGAAAGAGGCGTCAAGGTCGTGGTCGCCGGCCGTAGTCTGAAAAAAGCCCAGTCGCTGGTAGACGATATCCGCAAAAGGGGGGGTGAAGCAGAGGCCCTCGTTTTGAATGTACTGTCAGTGGATGAAATCCGCAAGGCCGTTGATTCCGTGGTTGACCGGCATGGAACGATCGATATACTGGTCAACTGTATCGGCATCCAGCGTGAGCAGCCAATCCTCGAGGTGACCGAAGAGGCCTTCGACGAAGTTTATCAATCCAACCTGAAATCGGCCATGTTTCTCGCCCAGGCCGTCGCAAAGCACCAGATCGCCGCCGGTAAGGGCGGCAAGCACGTCCACTTGCTTTCCGTCCGATCGATGCTCGGATTACGCGGCAGGGGCTACTCGGCCTATTGCAGCACCAAAGGCGGACTTGTTATGCTGGTAAAGCAGCACGCAATGGAACTGGCACCGCATAAAATCAACGTTAACGGTGTGGCCCCGACCTTCGTCGATTCCCAAATGCTCGATCCTTTGCGAAAAGTTCAGGGTTTTCTCGCCAAAGCACTTGAAAGGAATCCGCTGGGCTATCTTGCCGTTCCGGAAGATGTGGCCGGCCCGGCGATTTTTTTCTGCTCACGAGCCGCTGATTACATCACCGGTCAAATCCTTTATGTGGATGGAGGGATCACAGCCAGCCAGTGAATATTTGGGCAATGCTTGAACTTGAATCAAACAACCAATTATCATCAAGGCAGGGGTAAACATGGACAGTCTCAAGGAAGAAACGCAACATCTTATCGATGAATATTTGACGCTCATGGACAGCAAAGAGAACCAGCGGCGGCTTGCATGTTGGGAACCGGAAATTTGCGCCCGGGATCAATGGCATGGACGAGCTATCGAAGGTGCTTTTAAACAAGAGGGTCTGGTACCGATCACCATTGACATTCAGCATCCATTGTGGTTGAAATTTTTTCCGCAGAACCTTGCACACACCTTTACAAATCCGATCGCCTACTTTCGTTTTTATCTTCAGAAACGTGTCACTCAGTTCAAGGAATTCAAAGATGACACGCCGTTGGAGCCGATCGTGCCGATCTGGCTGCACACACCTTTCGAGATGTCTCTCTTTAACATGCCCTACCACTACTACGAAGATAAGGACCCGCTAGCCGATATGAACTCACCGGTGTGCTGTACACCTGATGATCTGGAGCGCCTCGCTCCGATCGATTTCAACCATTCCGGTATGATGCCGACGGCCCATAGAATTTTTGAAGGGATTCAGGATATGGCCGGAAAATCGTTTCTGGTGCTTTTTCCGGAATGGACCCGGGGACCTTTCGGCGTCGCCCTGCATATCGGAGGATATTCCAATTGCCTGATGGCAATGGCGGAAAACCCGGATTTCTTTCACGCACTGATGCACCGCATCACAGAAGAGCGAAAAAATTATTTCAAGTTCCGGTCAAAATTGACCGGGAAATCTGACATCCCGCCGGGCAGTTTGTTCAACGACGAGGTCGATGCCGGAAGCATCGGTCCCCGGCACTACCAGGAGTTTATCAAACCCTATGAGAAGGATCTCGCACAATTTCATGAGCGTATTTCCTATTGGCACAGCTGCGGGGATACTGGAATAATTGCGAAGCAAGTCTTGAGCATCGATCGTATCGACGTGCTGGATATCAGCGGTTACACGGACACCGAAAAGGTGTTGTCCGAAATCGGCCCTGAAGCACCCCGTCTGGACATCCGACTCCATCCACTCAAAGACCTCCAAGACGCCACGCCGGAATGGATGGAGACGCGCTTGGCCAATGTCATCGATCTGTGCCGACGCTACAGCGTGAAATCAGTTTCGATCCGGGTCAGCGGTTTGAATCCTTGGAAGTCACCCCAAGCCGATTTCGAGCAGATCCGCCGCTGGATTGAAATTGCCCGACGGGTCATCGACCGCCACTGATGGGGATAAAAAGGGTCATGACGGCAATCGCTAAACAAAGGACAGCCAGAAATATCGTCCCGGCCATAAAGGTCCCGGTTATATCCACTAAAATCCCCATTAAGGCTGGCCCGGAGAATCCTCCTATTTCTGCGACACAGAAAAACATCCCGCCGGCAGAGCCCATGTATTCGGTTTTAACCCCGGGGCTTTCCATTAGGATCAACATCATCAGCGGCATGAAAGGAGAACTGACAAACCCAAACACCATTAATCCGATGGTGAGTTGGGTGCCGGATGTTTTCACTACCAGAACAAGCGTGATGGCGGTTATCACCGCAAAAATCGCTATCATGCGGCCTCTGAAACGCGGTGGAATCAAAGAGGGTATAAATAAAATGGCGGGAATACCGGTCGCTATTGGAATGGATGCCGCATAGCCGGCTTGTGAGGCGGACATACCATTTTCTTCAAATATTTTCGGCAGCCAGTTGGAAAATCCATGGTTGATTGCAAATGCGAAAAGCGCCATGATCAGAACTATCTGTACATTTCGAACTGCAATCAGCTGTCTAAATACTTCAAGGATGTTTGCACCGGCAGACGCGGACTTCGGCGCTGTTTTACCGGCCAGAAAAAACCACAAGAATGCTAATGCAAAAGTCAGCATTCCATAGCAAACAAAGGTAAGTCTCCAGCTACCGCCGACCAGCGGCATCACCAGGCTGTTGGTTAGCGCCAGCGCCATCAAACCGCCAATCCAGGGTCCGGTGGTGTAAATACCGACGGCAATCCCGCGGCCGCGCCGCTGAACCATTCCGATATGGTCTTTGGACCGCCGATGGAAATCATGGGACCCCCGACTCCGAAAAGGACGATTGCGAACAGCATGGTTAAAAATCCGGCGGCGTAAAAACGAACCGAAGCGGAAAGCCCAATGATCAGGGCCCCGACAAATATCGATTTACGAACTCCCCACCTGTCCAGAATTGTACCGGCCACCAGGGCCACCAGGATATAGGTCAGCTGCCAGGATCCTAGAATGAATCCCATTTGCGAATAAGACATGCTCAAATCATTCAGGATGGGTGTGATCAGGGGCGTAATGGAGCGTGATACCAGGCCGAATGCGATGTATAGCAGCCACGAAAGAAACAGTATGACCCAGCGATAACGGCTTTGAAAAGAGTATTGTTTCATCGTTAGTTGAAAAAGCTCCGGTTGATGTTTTTTCAGGTTTGATATGAACTGCCTGCCATATTGTCGGCCATAATTAAAAAAATGGTCGATTCTGTCCTCTGTTGAGTTTATGGGAATTTCGCAGCCGGATGCCAGAATATAGCCGCTTCCTTCAGCGGCTGTTTGAATACAATCGCGGATGGCTATCTCCATTTCCTGATGGGTTCCCGCGCTGAAGAGGGTTGTCGGGATATTTCCCATGACGGCGACCTTACCGTCGCCGATTTGGATTAATCGTTTCAGGGAGGAGGGCGCATCGAGACTCAGGAAGTTGATTGCCGTATCGACGACGTCTTCCATGATCAAATCGATTTCACCGCATATGTGCAGCGCTAGAAAATTCCCTTTCGATCGAAAATAGCTGCAAAGCTCGCTATGGTAGGGTTTGATAAATTCGCGGTATATTTGAGGTGAGATCAGGCTGCAGGAAGCTGCGGCTTCACCCAGGGAAGGTGAGAAACCGGCTTTGATCAGCGCATCGCCGACGGTTCGGACGACTTCGGTTGAAAATTTCATTAGGTCATGGACAAACTGCGGATCCGAATATGTATCCAGCAAAAGCGCTTCAGCTCCCCTGAGGTGCATGGCAATATTCCAGGGACCGGAATGTCCCAGTCCTAAAGCCGTTGTCTTTTTCACCTGGGCGGACACCCGTTCACAGACCTCGATAAAGTAAGGTATCCTGCCATCTTTCTTGGGGTCCGGAATCCTGAGCCGGGCAAGTTGAGACTTATTTTCAAGCAACACCGTTTTGGGGTGGGAGATATCGTCTGCGGGGAAATCGAGTTCACAACCCAGCGCCTCCACTTCCAGATAGATATCATTATAGACGATTACACTATCCGGTGCGAAACGATTGTAAAATGCCAAGTGGGCCTCGGCGCTTTTTCTGGCATCCTGCAATATTTCTTTGACAGAGTAATTTGTCAACCGCGAACAATAAGGCCCGATCAGAACCGTTACGGGAATCCGATCGGTATAACGCCGCATGAGCGCCGATATGATATGTTTTTTTCCGCTGTAATCTGCCATCGTTTACCTCTTCTATTTTTTATGTTGGTAAAGCTTTCACCAATCCCCAACCGATTGATCGTTGCGGTCGGTTAGCCTAAAAAGATCATTGACTTTTAACGAATACTTAAATAGTGCTCGTGAGAATAAGTCAAGCTTGAATTTCAATTTTTGGGACACGGATTAGCACGGATACACACAGATTAAAAGTTTCTTATGCGGGTAATATTGCCTGCCAAGGTAAACGATAGGGGCCAATGGTTGGTGTCAGGTTTCAGGTGTCAGGTGTCAGGAAAGCGAGTTACAAATCCTGCCACCTGAACACTGACACCTGAAACCTTCAGCTTCTAACAAATAGTTGTCAGAAAATGCCGGTATGGGTACCTAATGCTGAATAAATTGTCCGCGGTTGTCCGCGTGTGTCTGCGGTTTAATAATTATAAATCTGAGGAGAAATAATGGGATTTTTACAAATTGATGAGAGTAAATGTAAGCGAGACGGTATCTGTGCAAGCGAGTGTCCCACGGCCATCATTCATCTCAAAGACAAAACCAGTGTCCCGGCGATCAAGCCGGGGAGGGAAGAAGCCTGTCTGATCTGCGGTCATTGTGTGGCGGTCTGCCCCCACGGGGCCCTCAGTCATACCCGGGTGCCGATAGAAGGGTGCCCGCCGGTCGAAGAAAACCTGATTTTAAACGAAAAACAGGCAGTTCAGTTTCTACGTTCACGACGTTCCATCCGTGTTTACAAGGACAAAGCCGTCGAGAAGGAGAAAATTCAAAAATTAATCGAAATTGCCCGTTACGCACCCACCGGCAGTAACAGCCAGCTGGTTGAGTGGCGGGTTATATCGGATAAAAACCAAATGCACGAGCTATCGGGAATGGCGGTGAAATGGCTGCGCGATGTCGTCGCGGGCAAAACCAAAAGGGTCCCTCTACCCTATATGCCGGGGATCATCGCGGCCTGGGATGCCGGCTATGATGCGATTCTTAGAAATGCCCCGGCACTGGTGGTCGCGTATTCGCCAAAAGAAGCCTCCAACGGAATGGTGGATCTGACCCTGGCCCTGTCTTATCTTGACCTGGCTGCTCCTACCATGGGGCTGGGCACCTGCTGGGCCGGTTTGCTGCAGGGGGCCTTGCTTTCATCTCCGGATTTAAAGCATAAACTGGGACTGCCCGCTGAGTATCCTTACCATTATCCCATGATGTTGGGGTATCCCAAGTTTAGGTATCATCGGTTGCCGGAACGAAAAACGCCCGGGATAAGGTGGGATTAGGAGAAAATCCATAATTTATTATTATTGAGTTCAACCTTTAATCAAAAGGGAGAGCATTATGGATGGATCATAAGCCCTGTTTCCGTGTTGGAGATGGGTTTTTTATTTTGGATATCCTTATGTAACTTGCAATTTGTGCTGGTTGCAACTATTGGCAAGTTGATCTTAATTTGGAGATTCGACAATTAGGGGCTAATTTTAGAGCATATCATCAATATTGCGGAGGTTTAGAGAATCCCAATCAATCACAGCTTGAGCTGAGAGAGGAGGGCAGATGAATGTAGACGTTTTCATCTACCGCATCGACATCAGGGATATCATCGTCAGCGTCAGTCTGAACTGGGAGTCTTTCGCACGTGATAATGCGTGGGGCAGTGAACTCAGTCCCAAGAATGTGGTGGGGCATTTGCTGTGGGATTTCATTCAGGACATCGAGACCCGGCACTTGTATAAAGAGGTGTTCCGAAGAGTCAGAGCCGGCAAACCTATCGGACCGATTCCGTTTCGGTGTGATTCTTCCCGAGAGCGGAGATTTTTAAATCTTTTTCTCTTGCCGTTGCCAGAGGGCCAGATTGAGATCACAAGTACAATCGTAAGAACCGAACGCCGCGATCCCATAAGATTGCTTGACAAAGACATGCCAAGATCGAGCGACCTCATAAGGATCTGCAGTATGTGCAAGAAGATATCGGCCTCTCATAATAAGTGGGTTGAGATCGAAGAGGGATTGGACCAATTGCGGCCTTTTGAGGCCTGTGAGATGCCCAGATTAACTCACGGCTTGTGCCCTGACTGCTACCAGGCCATCATTCATGATCTGGATGATTTAAAGTCACCCCAAAAAGGAACGGACAGCGACGAAAATTAGCACACCGGTCGCGCCGTAGCAGGCGTTACAGATACGAGCTATGTGATACGGATTTCCTATCCGTTTTAAAGCCTGATGTATCTCCAACAAAGCTGTAATTTTAGAAGACTCAAAAAAAGTTATGATATCCTAAAGCGCTTTCTGGGACATTAAATTGTAGATTACTGCTATTTTAACCCTTTAAGTACCCGAATTTTTATGATTTCCAAATGAAATCCGAACTTTTTCCCTGCCACCTTGAATCATACTTAAGAAAAGCTGGCTAAGAGTTGAATTGCCTCTTATACAAGTTGAGCGGTTCAGAGTTCAACGTTCAGGGTTGAAAAGCTTTGTTTGAGTCTTATCTACCGCCTTTTCGCTTGAGCAGTGCAGCCGTCCAAGGGTGAACCTACAGGCTGCCCTATAGGTGAATTAAAATGCAAAAAAATGAAAACATTGTTATTAAATCCATGGCATTTTCTCGAAGTGTTCCGGAAGGCTCACCTGTTTCGGGATCGCGCCCAATGACACCACCTTCTGGATTTCTTGTATCCTTTGTAATGCGGGCCGTTTTTAGTGCAGCGGAATTTGCCCAGATGGCATGACAGTCATTCGACATCATGGAAGCAGGCCGATCGGAAAGGACCGCATCGATGTCTTCTTTTCCTAAACCGATGTCTGCAACCGATATCTTCACATACTCACCGGGTTTAATACCCCATTTTTGGACTGCCTTTTTCTCTAATATGACATTTTCGGTCTCAATGAATATTTTGCCGCCCTTGGGCATGGCTTCGCTTGCATTGATATAAATGATAAATTTTATTTTCTCATGTATTGATTTTTTAATGGCAGGAATGTCGTCTTTATCATTGCATGCGGCGATATCATTTCCCAATCGAATACATTCGTCTCGCCATTATCATTATTCCCCACCGCCACGACCCTGCCATCGGATTTCAACCCCAGCGTATTATAAACACCAGCATTTGCCTGTGTGATATCCGTCCAAGAATTAACGTTCAATTTTCCTAGAAAACTTGACCCTACGGCTAAAACCGTTCCGTCAAGCTTAAGGCCCACCGTATGATAGGTACCTGCAGCCACCTGCACAATATCAGTCCAAGAACTGACATCTAATCGATCATAAGTTTTAGAGCCTACAGCTACGACTGTGCCGTCGGACTTTAAACCCACTGTATGGTAATCGCCAACAGCCACCTGTACAATATCAGTCCAATCACTGACATTTAGTCTTCCAAAAAGATTAGATCCCACCGCCACAACCGTGCCGTCGGACTTCAGGCCCACCGTATGGTAATCGCTTGCGGCTACCTGTACGATATCAGTCCAGGAACTGACATTCAATCTTCCAAAACGATTCCACCCCGCCGCTACAACTGATCCATCGGACTTCAGGCCCACCGTAGTATATTTACTGGCGGCTACTTGGGCTATATTCGACCAGGAACTGATATTTAAACTGCCAAAAAGATTCGATCCCGCCGCCACGACCCTACCATCTGATTTCAATCCAACCGTAAAGTAACCACCAGCAGCTACCTGTACGATATTCCTCCAGGAACCAACATTGCATTGCCCTTGCTGGTTAAGCCCCGTTGCTAAAACCAATCCATCGGATTTAAGACCCACGGTATGCCGGATGCCGGCGACAACATAAGGATTGGCAGACGAAGTTGAAGCATGAGTAAACGATTGGTAGAGGACTATAATTAACACAAAAAACCTAATAAAATAAGCATCCGTCGGTTTTATATTTTTATTCTGCATGTTGCCAAACCTATTTTCCTTTGCATTGTTTGCACATATTCAATTGGACTAAATTTGAGAAAAAATTTTGATGCATTCTTATCTGAATGTGTATCAAAAAAACTAGAATCCACGTCAAATTTCAAGACCCGTGGCTTTCTATTGCTGCTATTCAGCTAATTTGGCCTTTTTCACGTACTTGGTTTCAGGGTCGGTATTGTGCAAAAACTATGCAAAATCAATATGTTGTGCAAAATAAAAATATTTAAGTATTTTAGATAGTTAACATCTCTACTTCAGTGTAGTATTTGTTAATTGTGCAGAGTTTTACATAATTTTTAAGTAATAAAGTTCACAATTGGGGTTCAGCCCAGCCGCCGGGCAAAAAAAACGGCCGGTCAAATCGAAAAAGAAACATAAGTGTTCACCGCTGAGCTCGCTGAGAACGCTGAGAAAAAAAGCTTTAAATACTCTCTGCGTGCTCAGCGAGCTCAGCGGTGAGATACACCTTGGACCGATATCGAATATATGTAGTTTCACACGAGGTAAATATTGGGAGAACAATTTTTGAAGTGAGGCTTGGCATAAATTGAGAATGGTCAAACTCAGGCAACAGTTTTAACATCTTTGGTTGTAACCTTTGAATCATGAGCCCAGAACCTGGAACCGCTCAGTTTAGGTGTGAGCTTATTTTAAAAAATGATTCATCAAACTCCGGCCTACCTTCATAGCGCTTCAGAAAAATGCCCGGAACTTTATCCAGGTTTTCAAAGATGGTCGGATCCACCTCGATACCGGCTTTACGCAACGCTTCGTTGACATTTTCCGGTTTCGGCGGGCAGCCCTTGATGGCGATCATTTCCTTAATAGCGGGATTTTTTTTATGGGCTTGATACATGCATTTTCCAAAAAGAATCGTTTTTTTCTTACCCGGGGCGGGTGTCATGACCTTGCCGCTTAATATTTCAACATCCTCCCAGGGTTCTCCTTTCCAGGCTCTGGTAACTGCCGCCAGCATTGTACCCGACATTCCCGAACAATAGGTGCACAGACTGAGATCAAATTTATAATAGGACAGACCTTGAATACCCATTTTTTGCATGGGCATTGGCAGCGTTTTTTCCTCATTGTATTCCCAATCATATCTGTGCGATCGAGCTACCGTTTCAATCACTTCACCATCAATCTCGATATCTGAAAGATCCAACGGCCGGCGCTGTTTGGCGGCGGCATGCACCAAATACGGCACGTTTACGGGGTCCCAGCCAAGGGTTTTGGCTCCCACCATATCGGCAGACAAAATATCCGCCGAAGCGATCAGCAGGTTGCTGCGATGCATCTTTCCGTCCATGCCCGGACCGCGTTCGGAGGTGTAGATGCCGTCAAGCAGCGTGAAAATGGGTGGCATTTTATCCGCCAGTCTGGACACCCAGAAATGCAGATCCTTTTGCGGATGGGTGTTGTGGCAGCGTTTACGGGATGGTATATCGATCATGCCCTTCAGATTCTTGATGCCCAGGCTGACCACAGTCTGGGAGTGTGTTTTCAGGACCGGCAGATCGACGACAAAATCCGCATTTAATATGTCGGTGTTAAAATTGACCACGACCCCGTCGCCCAGGTCGGTTTTTTCAAACGGGCGCTGCCAGATGTTGATATATTTGACGCCGTATCGTTTATTTAAAGCCCCATAGCCCAGTGTTTCAAAGGCGTGCATCTGGCATTCCATATCTTTCGGGTTTCTCAGAACGGTTCCTTCGCCGATGGTGATGTCATCGATGCCGCGTTCTTTAAGAAGTATCACCATGTCTTCGACCACCCGGGAGGTCGTAATAACACCGTATTTGGGAAAGTTTACGGCCTTGGTCCAGAAGACAATATTGGGTTTGATAAACACTTTGGCATTGGCCGGCAGATGATCGAGTCCCTTTGACAGCTCAACCGCTTTTCTGACAGATTCCAGTGGCTTTTCATATTTGACGATCGACACGAGTTGTTTGTTCATAATTTTCTCCATAGCAGGGTTTTCCCGTTTGTCGGTTAACCGGTTACCTGTTCTCATAGTTCAAGGCTGGTTTTTTTACTGTCATCAAAACCTATACTTCCCATCCAATATGTTATGATAAACTTCTTTGGTTAGGGGTCGATATTCAGTGTCCCCCGGCAGCAGCACATAGAGCGCATCGGTGACCGAATCCGGGCTGAACCCTTCTTTTTTCACCGATACTTTTTTAATTTTGTGAGTCGCCGTGCATTCCAGGTTTTTGTTTAATCTCACAAATTTGGGCACCGCATAGGCCGGCAGAGAGCGCTGAAAATGGCGGCAAAGTGCCCGCAAATCGAACTCTTCCGCCCGACACTCCGGAATGACCGCAATCATACCCGCCCGTCCGTCACCGCCGGGCAACTTCACACCGTAGACCGATGACAGGGAAACTTGAGGCAAGGTGTTGGCCACGGCTTCGACTTCGGTGGTTGAGACATTTTCACCTTTCCAGCGGAAGGTGTCACCGGTTCGGTCCACGAATTGGGCATGTCCGTAGCCAATATCGCGGATCAGATCGCCGGTGTTAAACCAGGCATCTCCTCGTTGAAAAACATCGTGCAAAATCTTGGACTCGGTTGCCTGTTGGTTGGTGTAGCCCACAAAGGGGTTGGATTCCGAGATTTCACCCAGCAGCAATCCGGTTTCGCCGACGTCGACTTTTTGCATGAACCCTCGTTCATCCCGGATGGCGGTATCCTTATCGACGTCGTATTTAATAATCGCATAGGGCAGACTGCATCTTCCGACCGTGCAGTCAAGGTTCAGCAGGTTGACAAAATACAAGTTGGATTCAGCGGCCCCATAGATTTCATAGACCTTGGAAATTCCGAATCGACGTTTAAAATCCTGCCAGATATCCGGGCGCAGACCGTTGCCGATGATTTTTGTCAGGGGATTGTCAGGGTCATCCGGCCGGGGCGGCTGGTTCATCAGGTAGCGGCATAATTCGCCAATGTAGCACCAGGCGGTCACGTCATACTTGCGCACATCATGCCAGAAATTGCTGACGCTGAATTTGCGCCGGATGGCGACGGCCGACCCATTGGCAAAGACGGTCGGCCAGCTGAGTGCCAGGGCATTGGTGTGAAAAAAAGGCAGGGGGACATACATGGTGTCCCGGGGGTTTCAAATTCAAAACAACATTTCCGTTCAAATACCGGCATCGCACCAGCCGGCCATGTTTGAGGATCGCGGCCTTGGGCATGCCCCCGGTGGTGCCGGAGGTGAATACATAGGCGATGGGATCTGCCGGTGTGACCTCGACTGTCGTGGGCGGATTTGACACCGAAAAATTTTCGGTTGCTTGCTTTAGATCACTAAAGTCTGCAGGCGCCGGCTTTCGACCCACATCCGGTATGTAATAAAGCGCTTGATCCGACCGCAATCCCAGATCCTTTTTAACTTCTTCAAATGCATCTATGACTTCCTCGCCGACGATATAAATTTTTGCCGGATGCAGGGTCAGGCAGTGTTTTAAGGACTCCTGGCGCAGGTTGGTATTGATCATGGAATTGATCGCACCGATCTTGGCCATGGCGCTGTAAACGATCAGAAGCTCGGGACGATTTTCCAGGCAAATGCAGGCCACATCGCCTCTTACCATCCCTTTTGAAATAAAAAAATTGGCACAGCGATTCACCGCCGCGTTGAATTCTCTGTAGGAAAGGCAAGCCTCTTCGGATTTAATGGCCGGGTTGTCCGGAAATTTTGCCGCATTTTTTTCCAGCATACTTCCCCAGGATTCCCGGTTTTTAACTGCCACATTAGCAACCCGTTTCCGGTAGTACAGAATGGCCGGTAACCGCCATACCAGGGGCAGCCAGCCTTTAATATAATCAGAAAATGAAATTAAGCCTTCATCCTTAGCTGGGGAATCAGCGGTCATTAATTTGAACTCCTGAATCCTGACTTTTATATTATTGGGACACGGATGAACACGGATTAACACAGATTTTCTTTAGGCTTTATGGCCGTCAGAAATGAATGATTTATCCGTGTTTATCCGTGCATATCGGTGTCCCAAATTTTGTTCAGTCATTAAAATACTCCGGTAGCATCTCGACGGTCAGTCGGTCGTCAGCGACCAGGCGTTTCGCCAGGCCCAGTGTTTTCGGCAGCTCATAGCCAAAGAAATATCGCAGCGTAAACATTTTGCCCTGGTAGAAATTATAATCTTTTTTGGCAGCACCGTCGTTCAACGCATTTTGAACGGCGATGCCCTGGAGCAGCCACTGCCAGGCAATGGTGATGTGGCCGAAATATTCAAGGTAGAGGGTGGCATCGGCCAGAAAGGCTTCGGGACCCTGCTGCTGGGCAATTGATATCAGGTGATGGGTGACTTCCTGCAGCTGGGTGAGCGCTTCGTTGAGTTCGTCGGCAAACTTTTCGAGGTTCTGGTATTTTCGAGCAGCAGTTATCGTGGTCTGCAGTTCGTTAATATACAGCAGGAACGCCTGGCCGTCGTGCATGGTGACTTTTCTGCCCAGCAAATCCAACCCCTGAATACCGGTGGTGCCTTCATGGATGGGGTGAATCCTGCAATCACGGTAATATTGCTCCAGCGGATAGTCATCGCAGTAGCCGGAGCCGCCCAGGCATTGCAGGCCCTGGCTGATGGCTTGAATACCCATCTCCGAGGGGTAACTTTTGGCAACCGGTGTTAGAATTTCCAGCAGGTGGTGATATTTTTCACGATCTTCGCCTGTCAGTACTTTCTGATAATCCACAAATTTGCTGCATTGCATCAGAAGGCTTTGGGCGCCTTCAATCACGGCGCGCTGGAACAGCAGCATGCGTTTGACATCGGCGTGTTCTACGATGGCAATCGGCGGCAAATTAGGGTCTTTCTGGGATACCTTGCGGCCCTGGCGGCGGGTTTTCGAATACTCCAGTGATGCATAATAGGCTGCCGTGGCCATGGCTGTCGCGCCCATGCCGACACCGATGCGGGCCTCGTTCATCATCTGAAACATGCATTTCAAGCCACTGTGCGGTTCACCGACCAGCCACCCGCGGCAGTCATTTTTATCGCCCATGCTCAACTGAACGATGGGGCAGCCCCGGTAGCCGAGTTTGTGATACACGCCGGAGGCGACGACGTCATTGGATACCAGGTTGCCTTTTTCATCAATGCGTTTTTTAGGCACGACAAAGAGGGAAATCCCTTTGACGCCGGCGGGAGCCCCCTCGATTTTGGCCAACATCAGGTGCACCACATTTTCAACCCCGTCGTGATCCCCGGCGGATATGAATATTTTCTGTCCCTTGATGCGGTAATAGCCTTCCGTCGTCGGCTCGGCCATGGTGGTGATGTCCGACAGTGAAGAGCCTGCTTCCGGTTCGGTCAGGGCCATGGTGCCCTGCCATTGGCCGGATCGCATTTTGGGAACATAGGTGTCATATAGTGCCTTGCTGCCGAACGATTCGATCAGGTGGGAGGCACCGAATGTCAGGCCGGGATAAGCGTTGGCCGAATAATTGGCAGCGGCAAATATAAATTCACAGATGTCGGCCACCATGCTCGGCAATTGTTCACCGTCCTGGTCAAAGGGCACCCGGCTGGAGATCCAGCCGCCGTCACCGAACTCTTTCATGATGGTTTTGACCGCTGGATGGACCTTGACCTCGCCGTCGACCAGTTCGGGCTGGTTGCGGTCCATTTCTTCAAAAATGGGAAACAGCAGATCCTTGCCCAGTTTGACGGCTGCCTTCAGGACCATGTCGAACATTTTGCGATTGTGTTCGCTGTAATATTCGTATTTTGTCAAGGATTCGACATCGAAAACTTCGTAAAGAAGGAATTTTATATTGCGTTCACTTACAAATTTGGTTGCCACAATTTACCTCCGTTGTTTCTCCGGAATGTTATTAGTTATTCGGATTGATTGAGTTGATTAAGTTGATTGGGTTGATTGGGTTGATTGCGAAATAGGTTTGATTGATTCAACTCCTCGACTTAGTCAACCTAATCAACTATTCAACCATTTAACTTAATCAACCATTAACCTAGTCAACCATCATTTTTTCCGACTTCCGCCATCCAACATATGCCCCGCGCCGCTTTGCCAGCTGTCGTCTACTTTTTCCCATAGTCATACCACCCCTTGCCGGTTTTCTGGCCATATTCGCCTTTAATGTATTTTTCAACCACACTCGGGCTGGGCAGGTTACGGGTATCTCCGGTTTCCCTGAAGGCTTCCATGCCCATGATATAGGTCAAATCGATGCCGGTGAGATCCATCAGGCGGAAGGTCCCCATGGGATGACCGGCACCGTAAACCTGGGCTTTGTCGATGTCTTCCATGCTTGCCACCCCCATTTCCAACAGCCAGAGGGCCTCACGGGTGATGGCACCGAAAATGCGATTGAGCAGGAATCCGTCGACTTCTTTTTTGAGGTGAACCGGCACTTTCTCGAGTTTTTCGCAGAGTGCCATGGAGACTTCTCTGGTTTCGTCGGACACATGGGGACCTTGGACTACCTCCACCAGCTTCATCACCAGTGCCGGATTGAAAAAATGGACATTGAGAACCTTCTCCGGGCGTTTGGTGGCATCGGCAATTTTGGAACTGATGATGGCCGAGCTGTTGGTTGCCAGGATGGCATGCGCCGGGGCCATCTTATCCAGATCGGCAAAGATTTTGCGTTTGAGGTCCAAAATTTCTAGAATGGCTTCGATGACGTAATCCGCATTCTTGACGGCATCCTCCATGCTGGGTGTAAACGATATTCTCTCCCGGGCCGCTTTGGCCTGTTCTTCGGTCAAACGTCCTTTTTTAACTCGGCCCGCCAGGTAGGTGTCGGCGAAGCTTTGCGCTTTTTTGAGAATCTCTTCGTTGATATCCGTGCAAACCGTTTGGTACCCGTGAATGGCACACAGCATCGAGATTTGATGCCCCATATTTCCGGCGCCGATGACGGCAATGTTTTTAATGTCTTCGATGTTCATGTCTTTGTTCCTTTCTTTGTTGTTTTGCTGTAAGTAGCTCAATCAATTATAGCCCTGGCATTGCTCAATACGACGGATCTTTCGGTCCTGGCCTGAATAACATATCCATTATCCGATTTCCACCCTTCGGTGGTCAGCCTATCCCCCGGGTAAACGGAATCCGAGAAACGGGCGCTGAATTCTTTGAGACGGGCAACGTTTCCACCGAGCAGTTCGTCGACGATGGCCCGGGTTGTAAACCCAAAAGTGCACAGACCATGGAGGATAGGGCGGTCGAAACCACCCCTTTTGGCGGCTGCCGGATCGAGGTGCAGCGGGTTGAGGTCTCCGCTCAGCCGATAGATGACAGCCTGATTTTCAGCGACTTTTTCGGAGATACTGAAATCCGGTTTATGTCCCTCGGGCGGGATGATTTTCTCGGCTTTTGGCCCCGGGTCTCCGCCGAAACCGCCGGCCCCCAGGTAAAAAATAGACCATTGGGCCTCGTACAGATCTTTTTCATCTTCCGTCCAGCCCTTTATTCGAATCCGATAGACGGCGCCTTTACCTTTGTCATGGATATTCAAGACTTCTCCGACCTGGATAATCTTGCCTTCGGGTGCAAGAGGTTGTGAAAGGCGGATAATTTGCTCTCCGTGAAGCATCAATGACCATTCCAAATCGTCGCCGAGCCGTGGGAAGGCCCTCATGGCCGGGACAACACAAAAGCTAGGCAGAACCTTAATCCCCCCGGGGCTGTTTTCATATACGAACGCAAGATCTTTTTCACCGGCGCCCACGCCGATGTTGTAGAGCGCAATATCTTTCCAGGTGTATTCAAAGACAACCGGTTCTGTTTTGGCACCGATAACGCTGAGATCTACTTTGGACATATTTTACCTCTTAACCAATCAACTAATCAACCAATCAACGATATCTGTAGTCTGGAATCCTTTTGGCTTTTATGACCACTGCCGGTTTTGTCCGTTTCGAATATTTGAAATCGATGGCTTCTTTATTATCACCATATTTTTTCTCTAACTCGCCCAGGGTTCCGGCATCCAGGGCCCGGACCGGGCAGGCCTCGATGCAGTCCGGCAGCTTGCCTTCCAGGTGGCGATCCAGACAAAAATTGCACTTGCGCATTTTAGCGCCGGGTTGCGGTCCGAACTGGGGTGCATCGTAGGGGCAGGCCTTCAGACATTTGACGTCACATTCTTGGTTGCCCAGACAGGCGTCACTGTCCACCAGCACGATGCCGTCTTCGTCACGTTTGGTGATGGCGTCAACCGGGCAGGCCTGGGCACACACCGGTTCGGCGCAGTGCCAGCAGGCTGCCACCATATAGCTGACGAATGGTTTCGGGAACTTTCCCTTTTCGGTATAGAGAACCCGCATCCAGTTTTCGGGTCCGGCCGGGATGTCGTTCCAGTCCTTGCAGGCCACTCGGCAGGCACTGCAGCCGGTGCATCTGGTCTGATCGAAATAAAATCCTATTTGCATTGTTCAGTCTCCGTTCTTATTATGGATTGCTCACCGCCCGCCTTGCTCGAGGCGCTGAGTCCGCAGAGTCCGCAGAGTGTAATTTTTCTTTTTGCTTTGCCCTTGAGAAGTAGGGCAAAGCAAAGTCAACAAGCCCTTCGGGCACTAATATCTGTTAACAATAAATTTTATTCGTTTTACAATAACTCCCAATAAACTTGACTTACAATGTCAAAAAAAAATTGGTTCTGCTGCGAAGCGGCGATGGTTTTGCTCATTGACGTCCCCTCAACGCAAATGAGAATAGAATATTCCGCTGCGTTCTCGGCGTCTCTGCAGTGAAATTGTTATTGTGTCTTCTCGATTTCTACCAAACTGGTATTCAGCACCGCAGCCCCGCCGCCGGAATAGGCATCGTTGGTTAAGGTATTGGCACAAGCTCCCCGGTCAATACCGTCTTGATCCGGGTTGTACCAGGCGCCTTCAAAAATACTGACCACACCGGGAATAATTCTTTCCGTTACCCGGGCTTTAATCGCCACCTTGCCGCGGTCGTTAAATACATAAAGTTCGTCACCGTCTTTGATGCCCCGGGGATCCGCATCGATCGGATTGATCCATACCCGGTGCTCCTCCACCTCCTGCAACCAGGGCACCATGTAGAGTTCCGAATGAACCCGGTTTTTAGGATGAGGGGTGAGCAGTTGCAGCGGATACTTCTCAACCAGCGGATCATTGCGGTCTTCGGCAGTCGGCAAATATTTCGGAATTGGCGGTGCGTCAGGTTTTTCCAGGTCCGCCACCCGTTGAGAGAATATTTCGATCTTGCCGGAGGGGGTAGAGAAGGGGTTGTTTTCAATATCGTCGATCTGCTCCTTGAAGGCGATGATCGGTTCATCCAGTTTCACCCGGTGAATGCCGTCTTTCCTGAATTTGTCATAGTCTTTGATATGCTGCTGGTATTCCGGGTTGTGGTCAATAAACATCTTCAACCATTCTTCTTCCGTGTGGGGATTGAAATCTTCTATGCCCAGGCGCTCCGCCAGTTGACTGACGATGTCGAGGTCGGATTTGCATTCGCCCAGCGGTTCCAGCGCCCGATTCATAAAAGTGAAATACGGTCCCGACGGCCAGGGACGGGTCAGGTCGCTGCGTTCCGCAGCGGTGGTTACCGGCAGTAGAAGATCGGCGTAACGTGCCTGGGCGGTCATGAACAATTCCTGGGCGCAGAAGAATTCGAGTTTGTGCAGAGCCCGGGCGGCTTTGTTGCTGTTGCCGGTTTGATTCAGATAATTATTGCACATGGACCACATCATTTTGATATCGGCCGGGTAACCGCCTTGTTTGCCTTCCAGGATGGCATCAAAGATTTTGTTGACATGAACGCGTTTGATAATCCGTTTGCGGATGTCCAGGGTTCCTTTCACATTCGGGCCGTCCAGTTCGAAGGGGTTTTTGCCGGGCGGGATGGCGGACATGCGAAACATATGGCCGATGGGGAGGCCCATCAAACCGCCACCGGCGCTACCGCCCGGGCGGCCGACGTTGCCGGTCATGGCGCACAAAGTGGCGGCACAGCGGTTGTACTGTTCCCCCATGGCACTGCGGGCCGGTCCCTGGCAGTCCATCAGGGCTGCGGGTTTGGTACCGGCATATTCACGGGCCAGGCGTTCAATGGCGGCAGCATCAACCCCCGAAATTTCAGCGGCCCAGGCCGGCGTTTTTTCGATGCCGTCTTCTTGCCCAAGGACATATTCTTTGAATTTATCGAATCCGACCGTGTACTTGTCCAGAAAGGCCTGATCGTGGAGATTTTCTTTGATCATCACATAAGCCATCGCGACAAACACCGCGGTGTCCGTGCCGGGTCGGATGGGAATCCATTCATCGGCCACCGTGGCTGCGGTATCATGGTACCTGGGATCCACGGCGATGATTTTGGCACCGTTTTCCCTGGCTTTGATGACATGGTACATGGTATTGGTGCCGGAAATCATGCGGGCCGGATCCCAGCCCCAGAGAATAATCAGCTTGGAATTCAGCAAATCTTCACGGCTGTTGCCGACCATGACGGAACCATACTGGGTCAATGAGGCCCAGACGGCACCCTCGGAAGATATATTGCCGTAATGGGTAACACATCCGCCGAACTGGTTCAGGAGACGCTGGGCCGCGAGTCCACCGTTGTGCAGGCCGGCAAGATAGCCGCCGCCGGTGGCCAGGAAAATGCCCTCGTTGCCGTAGGTTTCCTTCACGCGGTTCAACTCACCGGCCAGGGTGTCGAGGGCCTCATCCCATGAGATGCGCTCAAATTTGCCCTCACCTCGTTTTCCGATTCTTTTCTGCGGAAACATCAGTCTCTGGGGATGGTGAACATACTGCCGGAATGCCCGGCAACGCAGACACGTCCGGAGTTGTTCGGGTTCTTCGGCGTCGTCTCCCTCAATCCGGAGAATGCGGTTATTCTTGACATGCAGGCGAATCGGACATCTGCCGCCACAGTCGAAGGTGGAGGTGGTGCGGACGATTTTTACCTCATTATCTATTTGGTGTGTGTTTGCAGCACTCATATTTTACTCCTGGTAATTTGGTTTTAAATATTTGAGCTTCGGGCTTCAATCTTATAGGTTACGGGTGTCAGGTTTCAGGTGTCAGCGGCTGGGCTCAAACCTGACACCCGACACCTGAAACCTGCCTTTAGCATCAGCATTTTATCCATTTATTATCTACCTGCCGGACTTTGCCCATGGTTTTAAGTCTCATTAAATGCTTTTCAATATGAACCAACTCAAACCAGCGAATCAACTCCGGAAAATCCGGATAGGATTTGTAGAAAAGGTTGGCAGCCTTTAAAATCTTCTACAGGATTTGGGACGGATTAAATTTTCCAGCAGCAGACGATCGCGGTTGAAAATAACTTGTTCGTATTTCTCGAATCTTGCAGCCAAATTGCCGTTAAAGGGGCCGGCATGACCGCTGATTGCGGTTTTGGCCTCCACCTGCTTTAGCTCTGAATGGAGGAGAGAAAATCGCTGATATCGGCGAAATCATGTCCATAGAATGGCCCGAAGGTCGTTAAATCTATGTCTCCCGAGAAGAGTAATTCATGCTCCGGAATGAAAAACGCAATGTGGCCGGGTGTGTGGCCGGGCGTGTGGATGGTCTCCAGGGTTATTCCCCCCAGATCAATGCGATCGCCATCATTTAACCGCTGTTCAATTTCGACCCCGAACCTCCCTTGCGCAAAGTCAAATAATTCGTCTAATTCCAGACCGCTTCTTTTCAAACCCATGGCGGTGAAAAACTGATCTTTGTCCTGTAAAAATTTTTCCTCTTTTTCATGACACCACACCGGGACATCCGGAATTTCCGTCCGGGTCAAGCGATGGTCGATATGGCAGTGGGTAAGAATCAGCAAGTCAATGCCCAGCTTCTTCACCGGGGCCATGTTTTGAGGTCCCATGCCGGCATCGATCAGCACCCGCCTGTCCCTGCCTTTGATATACAGACAGGCGCAGTACGGAAAGCGCGACTTATTCTCCCCGGGCAGGTAATATATGTTAGGGGCTATTTCAATCATCGTAATTAATCCGCCCTGATAAAAAGCACATACATGATTGTAGATGGTTCTTTGAAAACTGAAGTAACTTGTTAATTCCAGGCGTTGGCGGCTTAATTACTTTATGCTGCGCATATCTATTATATTTTTTTATTTCCATTTAAAAAGGAATTCCGATTTTAGGATACTCTAGAGTTAAATTAGCAAATTTTAGTTTGTCGTATCTCTTTTCCTGACACCTGAAACCTTCAGCTTACCGCTGCAAGTTTTCAATCACCGTCGCAACGCCCAGTCCTCCGCCGCAGCAGGAAGAAAAGAAGCCGTATCTGCCGCCGCTGCGAATCAGTTCGCGCATGGCAAACATGCAGACCCGGGCACCCGATGCGCCATTGGGATGTCCGAAGGCGATCGCCCCGCCGTTGGGATTCCATTTATTCATATCAATTTTATCACCGGTCTGCTTTTCGAGTTCTCTGATCACCGCCAGATTCTGTACGGCGAAAGCCTCGTTGCACTCCATGACATCCATGTCGGAGAGATTCAGGCCGGCTCTTCTGATGGCGATCGGCACAGCGTAGGCCGGCCCGATGCCCATGATTTTAGGATTACAGCCGTAATCGGCACCGGACAACCACCTGGCCATGGGCTGATACCCGAGTTCGGCCGCTTTGTCGGCACCCATCATGAGCACGAAAGCCGACCCGTCATTGCGCCCGGAGGCATTGCCCGCCGTAACGGTGCCGTGTTCGATGAAGGCCGGCGGCAGTTTCGCCAGCCCTTCCGGTTATCCGGGGTGTGATAATACCCCAACTTTGGTTGTTTGTCAGCCATTTCTATTTTTCCGGTCAGGTATCAGGAACCTTTTTCGATTCGAAATGCTTTTAGGAGCCATCATGTCGTGCAAAGCTCCGGCGATAAACGATATAGGCAGCACCAGCTCCGGTAAGGTTGGCAATCGATAGACCGGCCCAGACGGCGTCCAGTCCCATTGAACTCTTGAGCATGAGGGCCGCCGGCAATCCCATGACAAATAGGCCAAAGAGCAGGGTCAGGAGACCGACCCTCGGCTTGCCGGCACCGTTGAATCCGGCGCCGATCATTATCCGCACACCCATTAACATCCAAAATGGTGCCCTGTAAAATAGAAAGTTGCTACCGAGTGCAATCACCCGGGCATCCCGGGTGAAGATCATGTTAATCGGTCCGGCAAACAAAAGTGCTATTATAGCAACCGAAATCATGAATACCGAAATCAGGAAAATGGCATGTTTAATGGTATCGTGCGTGCGCTCAATATTTCCGGAGCCATAGTTTTGACCCGCAATCGTCAGGACCGCGCCGGACATGCCCAATGCCGGAAGGATGGCAATGTTTTCAATCCTTCCCCCGATGCCGAAGGCCGCGATGGCCAGGGAACCATAACCCGACACAAGCTTCATAAAGAGCATCAGGCCGATGGATGAACTCAAGAAGGTTATGGTTGATGGAATCCCGACTCTTAGGATCTCCTTCAATAATTTTAATTCAAAGTGGAAGTTTCGAAAGACGGGCCTCACCTGGGATTTGCCGCCGGCAAAGTATCTGATACAAAGGATCACCCATACGATGCGCGATATCACAAGCGCCAGCGCGGCGCCTCTGACGCCCATTGCCGGAATGGGGCCGAATCCGAAAATAAGGAGCGGATCCAGCACCAAGTTGACAGCTGTTTGAATCATCAGAAGCTTCATGGGGGTTTTGGTATCGCCTTCGCCACGGATGATGCTATTGCTGAAAGATCCGAAAAATATAAATATAAAGCCGATAAAGATAATGCGGCAGTAATCCAGCACGGAATCGAGAATATCGGGTCCGGCACCCAGCAGCACAAATAAAGGTTTAACAAATAAAATTCCGGAGACGGCGAGCAGCACGGATATGACGATGCTGAAGGCAAGTCCGTTGGCCGCTATGCGGCCGGCTTTTTCGAGGTCGCCGGCCCCGAAGGCCCTGGCAATAAACGAAGTCAGGCCGGCCCCGATCCCCATGGCGAAAGAGACGAAAAAGAAAATAACCGGAAATACGATGCTGACGACCGCAATGGCCTTCGGACTGACCATCCCGAGGAACACCATGTCAATGACACTGAACCCGGTCTGAAACAGCATGGCCACCATCATGGGCAAAGAAAGGCGAATGATATGTGCCGTGAGACCTCCGGTCAGAAGGTCGGGGTGTCTGGTTTTAGGCATACCTTGGTATCTTAAATTGGGGTCATATGGACATGGTTAAGCGTAAACCAGGCAAACGGACAGTGTAAATTAGGAGCGCCCCCCTGATTTTAGATTGATAGAATTCCTTTTTCGGGCCTAATCGATTCTGGTTTCCAGCAGACCATCGACCTGCTTACGGGCATATTTCCGAAATAGATAGTAAAAAAACAGACTGATAATCTCGTGATACTGACTGGCTTTTTCCGAATAATCTTCGGAACACAATTTGTCGAGATTCGATTGATAGTATTTATTGAAGCTGTTGACGACATAGCCGCGAATAAAATTAGCGATATCTTTCAAATCTTCGGGATCAAAATCGTCTTTGGGTCCAAATCCGACCCGTTCCATATCGACCATTAATTTGCCGATGGCAACGTCGTCCGCTGAAAAAGTCTCTTCTTGACCCAGCGAGTCGGGTGAAATGAGCCCCCATTCAATTGCCTTGGTAAGCCATTTCCGTCCCAGACCGGTTGCCTCGCGAAAGGCATCTCTGCCTATGACTTCGGTGGTCAGCAATCGATCCAGGGGCCGTGAAAACTTACTGTGAAATTGTGAAACGGCCTGATCGGAAGGAGACTGCTTTTTGAAATTTTTTACTATTTTTTTTATTTCAGGGATTGGGAGGTAATAATTGTCCCTGAGGTCTTTGATCAGTTGAATCTGATCGACGTAGCCTTCATTATATTCGGCGGCGTTTACGCTTGATTTGCGGGGCTTGCGCAAAATGCCCTCGCGGATGTAGAAATGGATGGTTTCTTTAGGGACTCCGGTTCGCTTGACCAGTTCGCTGATCTTCATTGTTTCCTCGGATGGGATAAAACGGTGAAAAGAAATAAAGTCTCTATTAAAGATTTGACCATATGTATTAGTCCAACGTCTCAAAAAATGTCAAGAAATAATATTTTAAAAATTTTTATTGACAAATATATCTAATATTATAAATGATATTGGTGTGCAATGGATTGCACGAAATTCATGTATTCAATTGCACGTACTGCAGATGATTCAGGTAATTTTTGGCTTGGTACAAAGATTCACAAACAGCCTAACTTGTAACCTTGAACCCAAGGAGTTTTAAATCATGCCACAGCAAGTAGCAGACCGAAGAGATCAGGAGTTTGTTATCTGGGAACAGATGAATTGCGAAGATATTCTAAAACATGAGACCTATCATGAATTCAATAAAAAGACCTGTGACATGATCATTACCGAAGCGCGGGCGCTGGCGGTCAAGGAGCTGTTGCCGCTTCTGGCCGAAGGCGACGAGTTGGGTGTCAAGTTTGATGACGGCGTCGTAAAGGTGCCGGAAAGCTTCCACCGGGTTTACAAACTGATCCAGGAGGGCGAATGGAACAACCTGGGTATCCCTGAAGAAATGGGCGGGCAGGGTGCACCGGCATTTATCGGGGCCGCTGCTGCCGAGTATTTTCTGGGTTCGAACTGGGCTCTCTACTGCTATGCAACCATGGGAAACGGTACTGCACACATCATTAACCTGTACGGCACACCGGAGCAGAAAGAAAAATATGTGAAAAAGCTCACCTCGGCCGAATGGGGTGGCACCATGCTGCTGACTGAATCCGAAGCAGGATCGGATGTGGGGGCGTTGACGACAACTGCCGTTCGGAATGACGACGGAACCTATTTATTGACCGGCAGTAAAATTTTTATCACCAACGGGGAGCATGATCTGGTTGAAAACATCATCCATCCGGTTCTGGCTCGCATCGAAGGCGATCCGCCCGGTACCAAGGGCATTTCCCTGTTTCTGGTCCCCAAATATTTTGTAAATGATGACGGCAGTATCGGCGACCGCAATGATATCGTTTGTTCGGGCATCGAAGAAAAACACGGCATCCATGCCAGTGCCACCTGCAGCATGACGCTGGGCAGCAAGGGAAAGTGCATCGGATCATCTGCTGGGTGAAGAACGGCAGGGAATGAAGATCATGTTCAACATGATCAATCACGCCCGCATGAGCACCGGTCTTCAGGGTATGGCATATGCTTCGGCCGCCTATCTTTTGGCAGTCAACTATGCCCGTGAGCGGATCCAGGGCAGGGATCTTGAGAATTTTGCAAACCACGGAGCGCCTTCGGTGGCCATCATCCGACATCCGGATGTTCGCCGCAATCTATTGTGGATGAAGTCCTATGTAGACGGCATGCGCAGCTTTTTCTACTTCATGACCCGCAGCGGATCCCAGGCCCTCATCACCGATTCAAAAGAAGAGCAGGAGCGTTTCGAAGACCTGTTCTCGATGCTGACCCCTATCGTCAAAGACTATATGGCCGTTAAAGGACACGAAGTCTGTGTGCAGGCCATTCAGGTTTTCGGTGGTGCGGGGTACACCAGGGATTACCTGGTTGAACAATACGCGCGGGACTGCAAAATCACTTCGATTTATGAAGGGACGAGCGGAATACAGGCCATGGATCTCCTGGCACGCAAAATTGGTATGAAAAAAGGCCTGGTTTTCATGAATTTCATGGGGGAGATTCAGAAAACAGTCGCCCAGGCAAAAGAATACGAAAATCTAGTAGATCTTGCCGAGAAAGTTGATAACATCGTTAACCGTCTTGGTGAAATTGCAATGCACATTGGGAAAATGGCCATGTCTGAAAATTTTAAAGTGGGATTTGCCCATGCGCTGCCGTTCTTGTATGCCATGGGCGATACCATCATGGCTTGGATGCTGTTGTGGCGAGCTGTCGTGGCCAGCGAAAAACTTACCGGTAAGCCCAAGAAAAAAGATGTCGCCTTTTACCAAGGGCAAATCAAAACCGCCGAATTTTTCATTCAGACTGAGCTTCCGCTGACATTCGGTAAATTGGAGGCCATCAAAGGCGGGTGCGCCGCCGCGATCGAGATTTCGGATGAAGGTTTTGGTGGTCTTTAGGATAAAGATAAAAGGACAAAGGTAGAAGGCAAAAGGAGGCGGTTTCGCACTGTTACTCACAGGAGGTGAAAAGATGGAAAACAGACCCTGGCAACGACATTATGACTACAATGTGCCTTTGACCATCCGTTACCCGCGGATCCCTGCCCACCATTTTCTAAACATTCCGGCCGGCAGTTTTCCGGATAAGCCGGCAACCAATTTTTACGGCACCGAAATAACCTTCTGGGACCTCAGACAGCAGGTTCTGAGAATGGCCAATGCTTTGGCCGGGATGGGGGTCAAAAAGGGTGATCGCATCGGGGCTCACCTGCCGAATTGTCCCCAGTATATAATTGCCTACTATGCCGCCCAGAATCTTGGCGCCGTGGTGGTCAACCTGAATCCCATGTATACGGTGGATGAACTCAAGGCCCTTACCTCCGATACCGGTGTTTCCACCCTGTTTACCTTCGATAGGGTGTTGGCGAATATCCGACCGCTTTGTCGGGAAGTGGATATCGCCAGAGTCGTGGTCACCCGGGTTAGCGACTACATCGAAGGCTTCGGAAAGAGCACCCCAAAAGAACTTGAACTGGAAGAAGGCTGGCTCCATTTTACCCAGTTGCTGGAAGGCAATTCAAGCAAGAGGTTACCCCGGATTGATATTGCCCAGGACGATCCGGCCCTGATTCAGTTCACCGGCGGCACCACCGGTTTGCCCAAGGGGGCGGTTCTCACCCACGGGAACCTGGTGGCCGCCACCTTGCAATGCTCCTTGTGGGGCTCCGCCCTTACCGATCTGACGCCTCCCGAAAGACGCAGTGTGATGGCGCTGCTGCCGTTCTTCCATGTATACGGCACGATCGTGGTATTGAACTGGGGCATGTTTAACAGTGCCACTCAGATCCTGGTACCACGATTTGAACTCGATGAATTTATGGGCTTGCTGGCCAACTTTGAAAGAATTACCTTCTTTCCGGCGGTTCCGACCATGATCAATGCCGTCATCAATCACCCCAAGGCCGAGGAATTGGAGCTGGGCAAAAAATTGGGTTTGTTCAACAGCGGTGGCGGGCCCATGCCCAGGGAGCTTATCGATCAAACCCAGGATATGGGCATCAACTATGGCGAAGGCTGGGGCATGAGTGAAACCACCTCCCTCGGCATCGCCAATCCACTGCTGGGGTTGAAAAAAGCCGGCAGTATTGGTATCCCTTTTCCGGATACGGATGCCAGGGTCGTCGATATCGCAGAAGGCGAGGCGGATGTTGCCCAGGGCCAACCGGGAGAACTGATCATCCGCAGTCCGCTGACGATGAAAGAATATTGGAACAACCCGGAGGAAACCGCCGGGCAGTTGAAAAATGGATGGCTGTACACCGGTGATATCGTCGTTCAGGATGAGGATGATTACTTTGCCATCGTGGACCGCAAAAAAGACATGGTCATCGCCGGCGGGTACAATATCTATCCACGTGAAATCGATGAGGTGCTCTATCAACATCCCAAAATTGCCGATGCCGTCGCCGTGGGAATTCCGGATGAATACCGCGGTGAGACGCTAAAGGCCTTTGTGGTTGCCAAACCAGGTGAAGCTTTAACCGAAGAAGATGTCATTGGTTTTTGCAGAGAGAAGCTGGCAGCCTACAAATCACCCAAAATGGTCGAGTTTCGCACCGAGCTTCCCAAATCCGCTGTGGGTAAGATTTTGCGGAAGGTGTTAAGAGAAGAGGAAGCGAGGAAGGGGAAGTAGTAAATGGTTGTTGGGATGAAAAGGTGACTAGTCGAATTAAGGTGTCAGGTTTCAGGTGTCAGCACTAGAGAGAGTCAGGTTTCAGGTTCATAGGGAATCCAATGGTAACAAAGAATTATTTAGATGTTGAAGAACTTGAGGTTTATAAGAGATTGTGCCAATTGCACATTTAAAAAACCAGGTTTCAGTGATAAGGATCAATAATCTTGCTGTTTTCCACTGACACCTGAAACCTGACACCTGAAACCTATCGGGATTTGAAAGCTATCTGACCCTGACACCAAAAAGACAACATAAACAAATAGCAAACAAAGGGGAGTAACAGGCATGAAAACGGACTACCAAACAATACAGGTTGAACTGAAGGACAACGTGGCCGTGTTCACCATGAACAATCCGCCGGTCAACCAGTTATCGGGGCAATTTCGCGTGGACCTGGCGCAAGCTTTTGGCGAAGCATACGGGGACGATGCGGTTAAAGCCATCGTTTTAACCGGGAAGGGCAAAAATTTCATTGCCGGTGCGGACATCACTGAAATTCAGCATATCGAGAATAAAGAAGAACTCGTGTCGGGGATGATGGATGGCATGAAATTTATGAACCAGATCGAAACCGGACCCAAGGCCGTGGTGGCAGCCATCAACGGCAACTGCCTGGGCGGTGGGCTGGAGATTGCCATGTGCTGCCATTATCGGGTCGCTGTCAACGGTGTCAATCTCGGACAGCCTGAAGTTCAAATCGGTCTGATTCCAGGGGCCGGCGGCACCCAGCGACTGCCGCGGTTGATCGGGCTGCGCCATGCTCTGGAGATGATCACCATCGGCAAACCCATTAAAGCGGAAGTCGCCCATCAGAGAGGACTGGTTGATGACGTGCTCGAACCTGAAAAGCTGGTCGATGCCGCCGTAAAAGCCGCCGGTCGCTTTATTTCCGGCGAACTGAATATCAAAGCCCGCGCCACCCGCAACCGTCATCACTGGATTCCCAGCGCCGCGGAGAAAAAGGCCCTGATGGACTTCACCAAGGCCATGACAGCGGCCAAGGCCAAAGGATATATCGCACCATTCAAAGCGGTTGAAGCGATTGACAAGGGGCTCAGCTATGATATCGACGCAGATCTCAAAAGAGAAGCGGAATTGTTTGCCGATTGCGTGGTGTCGGATGTGGCCAAAAACCTGATCGGAATATTTCTGAACACCCGGGCCGCCGGCAGACTGCCGCGCATCGAAGGCCTCGAACCGGCTAAAATCAGAAAGGTCGCCATGTTGGGCGGCGGCGTCATGGGCTCCGGGATCGTCAATTTACTTCTCAAGGGTGGCTTCGAGACCGTGTTGTGGGATATCAATACTGAAGCCCTGGAAAAGGGCGTCGGCTCGGTCCGCAAAACCTTTGACTACCCTATCAAGAAGAGAAAAATGAAGCCGGCCGATTTGGAAACCATGCTCGCAAAGCAGCTAACGACCACCAGTGCCCTGGAAGATCTGAAGGATGTGGACCTGATCATTGAAGCGGTCTTGGAAAATATGGAAGTCAAACAGGATATCTGGAAAAAGCTCGAGGGGATTTGCCGGCCGGATGTGATCTTTGCGACCAACACCTCGGCCCTGCCGATTACCGAGATGGCATCTGTTTTGGAGGATCCCGGCCGCATGATCGGACTGCACTTTTTCAACCCGGCCGACCGCATGATGCTGCTTGAAATTATCTGTGCCGAAAAGACATCCGATCAAACCCTGGCCACCTGCGTTTCCTTTGCCCGGGCTATCCGGAAAATACCCATTGTGGTGAACGACGGTCCGGGTTTTTATGTCTCCAGGCAGCTTGGCGGACTTCTGGGAGGGGCCGTTTATCTCAGCGCGGATGGGGTCCCCGGTGCAGCCATTGAGACCGCCATGCTGGATTTCGGCATGCCCATGGGGCCGGCGACGCTGTCGGATTTGACCGGTATCGATATCGGGTATCATGTCAACAAGACCTTTGAAAAAAGATTGGGTGAGCGCTACAAGGTGCACCCGCTGACCGAATTGATTTATCAGACCGGATGCTATGGCCGTAAGACCGGTGCCGGTTATTTCGATTACAGTGGTGATCAGCCCGTTCCCAATCCCAAGGTCGTCGGGGTGGTGCAAAAATACCTCGCAGACCGCGGGGTAACCGCCAAAGACATGTCGCAGGATGAAATTACAGACACCCTGCTGGCGCTCGGTATCAACGAGGCGGCCCTTATGATGGAAGAGGGCATCTGCGATCGACCCCAGGATATGGACCTTGCCATGATTTACGGCACTGGTTTTCCCCCATATCGGGGCGGCATTTTACGCTATGCGGATAAATGGGGGCTTAAAAATGTTTTTGACAAACTGGTCGAGCTCGAAAAGCAGTACGGCGTTCGATTCAAACCGGCCGGTTTGATCAGGGAGATGGCGGAAAAAGGGAGTACGTTTTATAAATAATAGGAATCAGTTAATTGGTAAATTAGTGGACGGGTTGAATAGTTGATTGGATAAGATCGGATAGGATTCTTGGATTGGAATTTCCACTTCAACAAGTAACCAATTCAACATAATCACCTAGTCAACCAATCAACGAATAAACCTATCAACTAAAACAACCAAATCAACGAATCAACAAATCAACCATTTTAACTCACAAATTGGAGGAAACATCATGAAAGAAGTTGTCATCGCCGGATATCTACGAACCGCCCAATCACGTTCCAGACCCAATGACCCGGCCAGAGACTGGTTTTGTATGATGAGATCGGATGAGCTTTTGGCCAAAATACTGCCGGAAGTCATCAAACGCAGCGGTGTGGAGCCAGAAGAAATCGATGACTTCCTGGTGGGTTGTGCCACCGGTGTCAGCGAGCAATGGGCTTACGGCGGCCGCAATCCGATATTTTTAGCCAATCTTCCCAATACGATTGCCGCCAAATTCATAGATCAGCAATGCGGCTCAGCCATGGCCGGTATTCACATCGGGTTCATGGAGATTGCCCAGGAATTTGCCGATGTCGTTCTCATCGGCGGCATGGAGCACATGACCCGGGTGCCCATGGGCGGCCCTTTGATTGATAGAGGGGCCATTGTGCCGAACATGTCCCTTTTCATGGATCCCAAGTACCAGCACTGGGATATGATGACGGCCATGAATATGGGGCTCACTGCAGAGAAACTGTTCGCCCAGACAGACTATACCAAAGAAGACATGGATAAATGGGGCGTTCGTTCCCACCAGCTGGCGGCCAAAGCCCAGGAGGAGGGCTTTTTTGACAGGTGAAATTTTGCCCATCGAAGCCGAGCAGGGCGATGGTTCCATGATGGTGGTGGACAAGGACCAGGCGGTTCGTGCGGACACCACCCTGGAAGGCATTGCTTCACTGAGACCGGCATTCAAAAAAGACGGTGTCATCACCGCCGGGATCTCTTCCCCGTTAAACGCCGGCGCCACTTCCATGGTGTTGATGTCCAAAGACACTGCCAAAAAGAAGGGCATCAAGCCTCTGGCCACCATTCGATCCATCGGTTTTGCCGGGGTGGATCCCACCATTATGGGGCACGGCCCGGTTCCGGCCAGCCAAAAGGCTTTGGACAGGGTCGGACTTAAAGCTTCAGATATGGACTTTTGGGAGATCAACGAGGCCTTTTGTATCGTGGCGCTCAATTGCATCAAAGAGTTGGGTCTCGATCCGGATCGGGTCAATGTTATGGGCGGCGGCACGGCTATCGGGCACCCCCTGGGAGCCACCGGTATCCGTCTGACGGGAACACTGGCTCGAATTCTAGAGGCAAAAGGCGGGCGCTATGGCTGTTCCAATGCTTGTGTCGGCGGCGGACAGGGTGTGGCGACCATTATTGAGAGAGAAGATTACAATTGGTAATATTTATAATTTCTGCCCACTCTTTGGACATTCAGCGGGGGTGGGCAGCAAATTTCTTGACCCTCCGTTAGGGCGGCATCAGCACTAAGAGGCAGAAATTATGTTTGAACCTTTCCATGAAGTTGTCAACAACGTTTCACAGACGATTCTGAAATATGAAAAAGAACTGGATCGTCCGATCATCGGCGTCATGCCGGCCTATTTTCCCTTGGAATTGATCGAGGCCGCCGGCGGATATCCCGTCCAACTGTGGGGCAACAATTTGCCGATTGAGAAGGCGGATGCCTATCTTCAATCCTACTGCTGCTCGGTGGCACGATCGGTGATGGAACTCGAGTTGCGGGAAATCTCGCATATGGTACAAGCCTATGCATTTACTTCGCTCTGCGATACACTGATCAATCTGCGGGAAATTTATCGTCAGGTTTCCAGCAAGCCGACGCTGGAACTTTCAATCCCTATCACGCGAACCGAGGTTGCTCGGCACAACTATCTTGAAAGTATTGTTAAATCCGTCACCGGCGGCTTGGAAAAAATCACCGGGAATAAAATTACACCGGATTCTTTGAGGAAAGCCGCCCAATTGTATGGTCGCACGCGGGCGCTGCAACGCCGGCTTTATCGGATACGGGCTGAAACCCCCGGCTTCCTTAAAAGTCTCGATTTTTATTCGGCGATCAAATCCGGCTTTTTTCTGCCCGGCGAAGTCTACAACCGCATGCTGGAAGATTTGTTTGCGGAGCTGGAATCAAAAGAAGCTCTGAACGGTGGTGGCCCGAAGCTGCTGATTTCCGGTATGGTGTTCGATCCGCTGGAGATTCATAAAATTATTGATGAGTTGGGCGCTTGCGTCGTTGATGACGATTTTGCCAATGGGTGGCGAACGGTTTCGAAAGGGGATCTGAATACCGAAAATTTGGTGGAGGGAATCACAGACTATCTCTTTAACCCGGCACCTTGCTGCTGCATTTACAATCCGGACAATGACCGTCATCCCTACCTGCTCGATAGAGTCAAGCAAAGCGGAGCCGACGGGGTGCTGCTCTGGTATGTTAAATTTTGCGAGCCGGATGCCTTTGACCGGCCCCAGCTCATGAAGCATCTTAAAGAGATGAACATCCCCGTTTCTTTTATTGATCTGGAACTGACGATGACCAATTTTGATGCCATCCGGACAAGGATCAGCGCCTTCTGTGAAATGCTGGATAAATGATGAATTAAAGTTTGCTGGAAAATAAACATTGTATTCACCACAGAGTCGCAGAGGACGCAGAGATTTTATTTTTATGCATTTGCTGGTGAGAGGCGGGCAAATGCAAAACTTCAAGCACTCCGTGCTGTCTTTGTCCAAAAAATAAGATAAATATATGGGGAAACACCGTTATGACCAAATTCAACGCCTACCATAAAATGAAAGAGCTTCTGACAAATTATTACATCGAAGCCAAAACCACCCAGGTAAAACCGATTGCCTGGATTACCAGCGGTGCACCCGTGGAGTTTCTCTACGCCATGGACATCTTGCCGATTTATCCGGAGAATTATGCCGCCATGTGCGCTGCCAACCATCAATCCGTTGAATTGATGGAATCCGCCGAAGCCGAAGGCTTTTCCCAGGATATTTGCGCCTATGCCCGCACGGATTTCGGTGCGGATATTACCCAGGGTGGGCCGGCGGCCGGACTGCCGGCGCCCCACTTTCTATTGTGTTCAACCAACATTTGTAAGACGGTCATTAAGTGGTATGAAGTCATTGCCCGCAAATATGATGTACCGCTTTTCATTGTCGACACCCCGTTTCTGCATGATGGTCTGACCCAGGACTTGATCGACTACACCGTGTCGCAGTTAAAAGATCTTGAAAAATTTCTGTCGGATTTCACCGGCAGGCCTTTTGACCGGGACCGCTTAAAGGAAGTACTGCTTCTAAGCCGTGAAGCCGCCGGTTACTGGCAAAAGATGCTGCAGCTCGGCAAAACCGTACCGTCACCCTTTAACAGCCTGGACACTTTCATTCATCTGGGACCCATCGTGACCCTGCGCGGCACCCAGGAGTGCGTGGATTATAACAAACTCCTTTATGAAGAAGTCGCCGAGCGGGCCCGGGACAAAATTGGTTCGCTGGCTGAAGAGCAATACCGGGTTCTTTGGGACAATCTGCCGGTCTGGTTTAAAATGCGGCGGTTGGAGAAATTTTTCGAAGAACAGAAATGCACCCTGGTCGTGACCACCTATGCCAACAGCTGGGGTCAGTACAGCAATTATCCTGTGGATCCGGATACCGAACCCTATGAGGCTGTCGCCAAAAGTTATTTAAACGTCTACATCAACACAGGCTTTAAAGATCGGATTAACTACCTGGCGAGCTTAATCGATGAATTCTCGCTGACCGGCTTTATCATGCATTCCAACCGCTCGTGCAAACCCTATTCCGTGGGCATGTACCGCATGCAGGAGGAGTTGACAAAGATATGCGGCAAACCGGGGGTTGTCATCGAGGCCGATCAAAATGATCCCCGGGCCTATTCGGATGCCCAGGTGGAGACGCGGCTGGAGGCGTTTATTGAGTCGATGACGCCAATTTGATGATTTGAACCGTTGGAGCTTATATCGAATCGCAGGCTAATACCAGCCTGTAAGTTGTCTATTGTTTGTTGTAAGTTGTCAACAGCACTCAAGTTGTATGCATCCTTTTTCACCAACAAACAACACACAACATACCACTAACGTTGAGCGTATAGATCAATCAAGGAGAGAGAAATGACCTACGACAATCTAAATTATGAGAAAAAAGACCACATAGCCCTAATTACGCTCAACCACCCCCCCGTCAATGCCTGGAATCTGGGCCTGATGAACGATTTTGAACGCGCCATCGATGATGCCGAAAACGATCGTGACATCCGGGTCGTTATCATTACCGGCGGCGGCGAAAAAGCCTTTTCCGCCGGATTTGATCTCAGTGATTCGGAAAACCACCACATCACCGGTCCCAAGGGACGGGAATTATGGACACGGATCGACCGTTTTTCGAAGCCGGTCATCGCTGCCATCAACGGTCATGTCCTGGCCGGCGGGATGGAACTGGCACTCAGCTGCCAATTTCGGATCATGGTGGATAACCCTAAGATGAACGTCGGCCTTACCGAACTCAATGTCGGTATCATTCCGGGTTGGGGCGGCACGCAGCGGTTGCCGCGAATTGTCGGCAAAGCCAAGGCCCTGGACATGATTCTTTTCAGCAAACGGGTGACGCCCCAGGAAGCGCTCGAGTGCGGCCTGGTCAACCAGCTGTCCACGGCCGATAAGCTGATGGAAGATGCCATGGCATTTGCTGAGGCCCTCGTTAAACGGCCGCCCCTGGCCGTGGGTTGCGTTTTAAAAGCCATCTCCGCCGGGGAGTATGAGGGCTTCGAGCCGGGACTTAAAGTAGAACAAGAGGGTAGTGCCATTGTCGGAAAATCCAAGGATTGTGTGGAAGGGTTTAGCGCCTTTCTGGAGAAGCGGGAACCGGTGTTTACCGGAGAATAGGGGGGGTGGAATTCGGAAGGCGGAATGGGTGGAAGTTAATATAACCGCGGACGCACGCAGAAGCACGCAGACATTTTTCTTTAAAAATAGTTTTACCGTCTGCGGCAGTCTGTGTGGGTCTGCGGTCAATTGTATAAAGAATATTGCTAATCCATTTCTTCCAGGGCCTTGATCCATGCCTCAACAGCCTTGCTAATTTCTCCCAGAGTAATCTTTTGCGCGGGGCTGTCTTCATCCACAAGATCCTCGATCAGAGCCCCTTTCCCGGTTAACTCAAGTCGGTAAGCGTTTCCAATACGCTCCCACACTGGAAGTTTTCCGGCATTCCACTATCTCTATTCGGTCAGCCAGTTCACGCGCCCATTCAGGATTGCGCTGGATATCCATCACCAGAAATGCGACCAGCATGTCATGGGCCGGATCGTTGGTGCGCCGCCCTTGCCAATGGAAAGGTTTCTCAGTCATAAAAAATACTTTCTTTGTTTTTTGCGCCTGGTCCAACCATTTCAAGAACAATTATAAATGAATGGATTCGATTTTAATATATAGTTTTAGACAGGATTTACAGGATTGTCAGGATATTTTTTATCTTCATCAATTTCCGGAAGAAATTGATGAAACAAAATCCAATAAATCCTGTAGATCCTGTCTAAGTATTAAAAGATATAATAGAATCCATTCCGATTCTAACCAGATTTTTTAGTCTACCAGAGGAAATGCCGTATTGACTTTATTGCTGTTTTTGAGCGTTGCAAATGCAATCGTAAATATAGAGTCATCGGAAGCTTCACAGTAGTCTTGACCATCTTGTGTCGGTTTGTTGGGGCCACATTTGGCCCAGCGCGGGTGCGCCGTCCGGGCAGGGTTTCGGATGTTTGACGGCATAAACAATGGATTTCAAAATTTGGTCGTGATTGCAGGTATCCGGAAACATGGATGAGAACTTTTCACGATCCGGATGACCGGCATAGCTCCAGCGCACGCCGTAAAGGCCCTTGTCATTAGATTGCTGGGTAATCTTCAATATGCCGACAGTGGCTGGGTCTTCACCCGCCGGCCGGGAATGAAATCCTGCGGCGCGGTTTTTGCGTTTATTCCATTCGCCGCAAAACACATGCTGCTGATTGATAGGTGGATCTGTGTTCGACCAGTGGGCTATCTTGGCACATTCGATCTTGGAGACGTCGCATCCGGTCAAAAAGATTGACCCAATCAGCAATAATACGGACAGGTAAATAAAAAGTTTTGTCTGCATCTGAATCACGTTACAAATGGTCCGACTGGAAACTACAGGTTTCAAGGGAGCCTATACATTCTGCTATTCAAGGTCAGCTTTCTGCTGTTTCCGGCAATCATGACTTGCTCGGAAAAAACTGTTTATAATCGTAAAAAAACCCGTTCCTGACGAACCGTCAAGCCCTCTTCAATCAACTCTAAAACCCTGGGTTTTTCTTGCGGGAATTTATAGCCTTCATAACTCTGGCTGAACAACAGCCCACCATTTCTATTGCGCCAGTAATTGCCGGCATGATCAAAGCAGACCTTTGATGTCATGTTTAGTTCTTGCATCATCAGCTTCAATTCGAGCAGCTGTTCTTTCGGGGACAACATGGTGAAGCTGCCGCTTTCGTACTTTTCATAAAGAGGGGTTCCCGCTGCCGGGAAAAACGGTCGTGAGCGGATGTAGTGCGGATCGATCTCGTTTAAGACCCGGGCGGTATTTATCGCATGATCTCGCCACCTCTGGGTGCCGCCAAGGCCCGGCATCCAGTATTCGGAAACCTGGAACCCGGCTTGCATGGCCTTTTTGCCGCCCTTGATGTGACCGACGCTGTCAACGCCTTTCTTTATCTCCTTGAGCAGTTCGTCATCTCCGGTTTCCAACCCGATGTGCACTCTATCCAAACCCGCCTCGCGAATGGCCTTTAGCTCGTCCAGCTTTTTTTGAGAAATCGTTTTGGATCGGGCATAGGAAGTCACGCGGTTTAGGGTCGGAAAGGTTTTACGCAAATGCTGCAAAATGTCCACCAGCTGATCGGTTTTCATGATCAGGCTGTTGGCATCCTGCAGAAAAGCGGTCTTGCCACCGGACTGAAGCCAATTAAATACCATCACAAAGCCCTGATGGTAATTAAGCTCCGGAGCGGAATTCAAGAGTTCGATGGCCGCCTCGCGGGTTATGTCGCCGCCATGGCCGAGTTTCCAGGAAATATTTTTCAGGCGGCTGCAGATATCGGCCACCTGATCGATATCCCCTTTTATTTCAGCAGGCGATCTTAACTCAAATTTTTCCGTTTTATACATGTTGCAAAACTCGCAGCGGTTCCAGGGACAGTTGCGGGTAATGCGCAGCAGTAGTGAGGCACTGCCGCCTTCACTGGGGGGGCGGTAAACGCCGACTTCAAAATCGTATTTATGTGCCGGTTCTGCGGACATCGCGTCTCCTTTAGTTCTATCGTGTAGTTCTATCGTGCTTGGTAATTAATATAGGGCCAATTTTCAGCCACCAAGGCTCATAGCCACAAATGCTAGCTTACCCCAAATCCAGATATCGTCTGAAATCAGGGTAAACAGGTGCTATTGGTTTTTAACTCAACTGGAATCTTATTCTGCCATTGAAGCCTTGGCCCTCCTGGCCAGGATTCTTTACATTTTTTTTTCGTGCCTTCATGGCTGGTCCTTAACAGTATATTCCGATAAAATAATCATTTGTTGTTTTATTTCAATTCGGTTTTAGGAAATTTCGATGATGAATCAGTACCGTAAACCCAAGAAAAACCTGAAATTTAACCCGGCTTCCGTCCGATGAGGATGTCCATCATTACAAAGTCACTCAGCCAACAGGGTCGACAACATAACTTGCAGCAGAACACCTATCCGTGGGCGTTCGTTCTCATTGACAGCCTTGACATGTATATTTTTGTCGTATACTTTAAATGCCCATGAAAAATGAATTCGAAATGAATAAAAAAATTCCGCAATTTAAAAATGAAAATGAGGAAAGAGAATTTTGGGCTACTCAATCCCCTCTCGATTATTTTGACGTTGTTAATTTCAAGAGAGGCGCATTTCCTAAACTGAAACCATCAGTTAAATCAATTTCAATCCGGTTGCCTGAGGATATGTTGGCAGAGTTGAAAATTATCGCAAACAAGAAAGACGTTCCTTACCAGAGTTTAGCAAAGATTTATCTGGCAAGACAAATTGCTTTGGAAAGGAGTGGTTCCTAATTGTTTTTGCATTATGGCACGAGAGGTTTTAGCTATGGCAGCCAGAATATTTTTGTGGCTATTCCTCCTGATCCCTTTGTTTCTGTGCGTATCCGGCGGGGTACTTTATCGGAAGCGGCCGGCGGACACCTTTGAACACGATTTTGCCACGCGCTTCAAACTCCCGCAACTTCTAGGATACGGTGAAAGGTTTTTGAGTACCCCCAGCCGATAGGCTTGAATACCCGGAACCGGACGGCCCCCAGATGGCCACTCGATCCCTTCTTTCACATTCCATTGAGGAATGTCTAATACTCTGGGTTCAAAAAAACAATTTACTTGTTTCGAACGATTATGGTACGGTGCTTACCGAATGTATCAGTTACCGGTATCAGTAAACTTTCTATGAGAAACCTGCAGCTTAAACTTAAAAGGAGGAATGGAACATGGGAAAGATTATGTGCAAAAAAAACAATCAGTTATTTAAGCAGGTCGGAATCATTCTTGGTCTTATCGCAACTCTGGCATTGGGGATAACACCGGCTTTGGCTGCTGACGTGCCGACGATCAAGATCGGTCTGGTCACATTCCTTTCCGGCGGCGCTGCGGGACCGTTCGGTGTGCCCGCCCGCAACGGAGCGGAATTGATGGTCGAGGCTATCAATGCCGGCAACGTTCCGGCTCCCTATAACACCAAAGGGGTTGCCGGCGCCCAGTTGGAAACGGTCCTCATTGACGAAGCCGGCAATGCTCAAAAGCAGGTCACCGAGTATCGCAAGCTCGTCCAGAAGCAGGAGGTGGATGTGGTGATCGGCTATATATCCAGCGGCCATTGCAAGGCGATCGCCCCGGTAGCCGAAGAACTGGGCAAGCTGACCATTTTCTTCGACTGCGGCACCCCGCAGGTCTTTGAAGATGTCGTTACCTCTCCTAAATACCTCTTCCGCACCGGCGGTACCGCGACGATGGACAATGTCGCGGCGGCCCGCTATCTGTTTAAAAGCAACCCCGATCTCAAGAGCATCGCCGGGATCAACCAGAACTATGCCTGGGGACAGGATTCATGGCGCGACTTCTCCGAATCGATGAAACAGCTCAAACCGGACGTCAAAGTCGCCACCGAGCAGTTTCCGAAAATCGGCGCCGGCCAATATGGGGCCGAAATATCCGCCCTTCTTTCCGATAAACCGGATGTGATTCACAGCAGTTTTTGGGGCGGCGACATGGAAGCCTTCATACTCCAGGGGTCGGTTCGGGGGGTATTTAAAAACAGGGAGGTGGTTCTGACTGCGGGTGAGACGGCTATGCACCGGCTGCGCGACCAGCTGCCGGACGGCACGGTGATCGGCGGGCGCGGTCCCTTCGGCAATTTTGCGCCTGATTCTGAATTAAACAGTTGGTTTCGGAAGCAGTACTTCGACCGCTACAACACCTGGCCGACCTACCCCGCTTACAAGGCGGCAACGGCTTTGTTGGGTTTGAAGGCGGCCTATGAAAAAGCGGCCAAAGAGGGCGCGTTGCCCGAAACCGATCAGGTTGTCGCGGCTCTGGAAAACCTTGTCTTTGAGGGACCCGGCGGTACGGTCAGAATGGCGCTGGCCAACGGTCATCAGGCGATTATGGATACGGCCTACGGGCGCTACAAATATGACAAATCCACTGGCCAGGCCACGCTGACCGATGTGATAAATTACAAAGCCGAATGCGTCAACCCGCCTGAGGGCGTCAAAAGCCTTGACTGGATCCAGTCCGGGTTCAAGGGTGCCCAATGTGATTAATTCTGAAATTGCTGCGTAATGCAGCCCAACCTGCAACTAAAATTAAATCGGTGGTCCCGGAAAACACACTTCCGGGCCACCGTCCCCGATCCGGTTTATTCATGAACCCCAGGTGCACAGAATGTGTAACGGGCAGATGAACCGGTTTTGGTTATTTTGCGCGACCACTAATTCACCTTTACCAACAAACCGGATTCGAAAGGGAAGGCATTGACGAAGCTGCTGGCGATATTGATAGATGGAAGTATTTATGCTTCCTGGGTGTTTCTGATGGGATTGGGCATGACACTTATTTATGGGGTTATGAAAATCCTGAATATTGCGCACGGAAGTCTTTATGCCCTGGGGGCCTATACGTCGGTATCCCTGATCGGCTTTTATTACGCCACGGGCAGCTACCCGCCCATGTTGGGCTATGCAATGCTGCCGCTGGCGGCTGTTGCCGTCGGACTGATCGCAGGGCTGCTCATCGAGCGGGGCGTTTTACGATTCATGTATGGTCGTGATGAGGTGGTCATGCTGTTGGTGACCTACTCGATTTTTTTAATCCTGGAAGACACGGCCAAGCTCATTTGGGGGGTCAATCCCTATTTTGCTTATCAGCCCTATGGGCTTTTGGGGACGGTCGAGATTTTGGATCTGGTCTATCCCGTATATGATTTTCTGCTGATTGCCATCTCCCTGTGTTGCGCGGTGTTTGTTTGGTGGGGCCTCAATAAGACCCGCGTCGGCAAGCTGCTGATTGCCGTTATCCATGACCGGGAAATGAGCATGGCATTCGGCATAAACGTTAAATTGTTCTTTACGGTGACCTTTGTCATCGGGGCCATCTTCGGCGCGCTGGGCGGGGCTGTCACCGCGCCTAAAGTGTCCGTGGTTCCCGGCCTCGGGGTAGAAGTCATTGTTTTGGCGTTTGCAGTGGTGGTGATCGGCGGCCTGGGCAGCATCGAGGGGGCCATGATCGGATCCGTCATCGTTGGCATTGTGCGGGCGGCTACGGTGCACATTTTACCCGAGGTTGAGCTCTTCGTTATCTATGGTGTCATGGCGCTGGTTCTGGCCTTCAGGCCACTTGGACTTTTCGCCGGTCCGGAGGTGCGCAAAATATGAAAGTCCCAAAAGACAACAATTTGCGCACCTTGACCATCGGACTGATCATAGTCCTTATTTTCGGATTTACCGCAACAGATTGGCTGCGATTCCTGGTTCAGATGTCGTTGGCCACCTTCCTGGTGGTCCTGGGCGTGATGCTGCAGATGCGCGCCGGCCTGGTCTCTTTCGGCCAGGGTCTTTATTTATGCTTAGGCGCTTATGTCGCCGGCATGGCCGGATATTTCTGGGGAATAACGGACGTTTTCCTATTGCTCCTGGCAGGCACAGCCGCCTGCGTTCTATTATCCATCGTCCTTGGTTTTTTACTGGTAAGATATCGGGGAATTTTTTATGCCAATTTCAGTTTGGCTCTTTCCATGATTGTCTATGGACTTCTGGTCAAAGCCGAGATTCTGGGGAGTACGGACGGTTTCAACGTGCCCCATTCCACTTTCTTCGGTTTTGCGCCTGAAGGCGAGACCCTTAAAATTGCCATATTTGTTCTCACGTGTGTGATCGTCTATATAGTGTCATTGGTGCTGCATCGCTATCTGAACTCCACCTATGGATATGCCGGTGATGCTATCAGGCAAAATGAAATCCGCGTCGAATACCTGGGTGCTTCCGTGCGCAGCGTGATTCATAAAATATATGTGATTGCGGCCGCCATTTCAGGAATTGGCGGCGTTCTCACAGCGATTGCAGTGGGTCACGTGGACCCTGATCTGGCGTACTGGACGACCTCCGGAGAGTTTGTTTTCGTTGCCCTGTTGAGCGGTACGGCCAACGTGATGGCCCCGATAGTGGGGGCATTTTTACTGGAGTTATTGAGAACTTATGCGTTTGAATACGCTCCTTACACCTGGCAGATGATTCTTGGGGTTGCGATGCTGATGGTCATCCTGTTTCTGCCCGGCGGTCTGTGGTCGATAGGCTCCTTTCGCCGAAGGGAGAATTAAAATGACAGCCATTCTGCAGACAAAAAACCTCAGTATTCAGTTCGGGGGAGTTGTGGGCGCCTCTGAAATATCCGTCGGTGTCAACAAGGGCGAAGTGATTGGTGTCATTGGGGCCAACGGGGCTGGCAAAACTACTTTTGTCAATCTGGTGACGGGCTATCTCAAACCCTCCTCCGGTACCATCCACTACATGGGTAAAAATGTAACGAAGCTGACGCCGCGGGAGATTACCGCTTTAGGCATTCGGCGATCTTTCCAGATCCCTCAGCTGTTTGACGAAATGACGGCGCTTGAAAACATGCTGACAGCCCAATCAGTCGCTCCCAAAGTGCCCCGCAGTTATTGGCTGCCGCTTCAACGGAGCGATACAATGAACAGCGCCATGGAGCGCTTGAAGCTTTTTGGGATATCCGACAGTTCCCATCGACAGGTGAGCCTGCTGCCGCAAGGCGTGCGGAAAATTCTTGACATCGCCATGGCCACTGTTGGAAATCCCCAGCTGGTGATGTTAGACGAACCGACCAGTGGGGTCAGTGCCGAAGAAAAATTCGAGGTGATGGATATTGTGATGGATGCATTTGCCCAGCAGGAAGTCACTGTCCTGTTTATCGAGCATGACATGGAACTGGTGGAACGATATGCCAATCGTGTTTTAGCCTTTTACAACGGGTTGGTCATCGCCGATACCGATACCCGGCAAGCCTTGGCCGATCCGCAGGTGCGTGAATACGTTGTCGGCAAAGAGATTCATCGGACCCATGCTCCCAGGGAGAAAATTGATGCTGGAACTCAGTGACGTAAGCGTATCGATCAAACGAACCAATATACTGCAGAAGGTAGCCCTGCATGTGCCGAACGGCAGCGTGGTCGGCCTGATCGGCAGAAATGGTGCCGGGAAAACCACACTCATGCGTACAGTGATGGGGTTTTTGCCTACCGACTCGGGAGAGATTCGTTTCCTGGATCAATCTCTGACACGATTAACAGCGCATTCACGGGCACGGGTAGGAATCGGTTACATGCCGGAGGATCGCAAACTTGTTCCTACACTGACGGTTGAGGAGAACATCTTGTTGTCATTCTGGGCGACAAAAAACGATAAGTTGCTCAAACGACTCCCGTGGGTATATGAGATGATCCCTGAGGTTACGGAATTTTCCGGCCGAAAGGCCATGCAATTGAGTGGTGGCCAGCAAAAGCTGGTCGCATTGGCTCGGGCCCTGTTTTGCGGTACTAAGCTCCTGTTGCTGGATGAACCTTTTGAAGGGGTAGCACCTGCGCTGGCCCAGCGTCTGGCAGAAGTCGTCGCTGACCTTAAAGAACACGGGCAATCGGTACTCCTGTCGGAGTCGGACCATGTCCACTCGGCTGAATTGCTTGACCGCCTCTACGTAATTGAGCGCGGGGCCGTCAAGAAGAAGTAAAAATTTTATCACTCAAAAAAAAGAAGGGAGTAGGGGACAAAATGAATCGTATCACACTATTCAGGACGGTTCCAAGAATTGTCATGGGTCCCGGTGCCCTGAATCAATTGGCTGATGAAGTCTGGGCCCTAAATGCGAAAAAGATTCTGATTGTAACCGACCAGGGCTTGATTGAAGCCGGATTGGTCAAAAAGGCAGAGGATATTTTGCAAAAGGCCGATATCAAATTTGCTGTTTTCAAGGATGTTGAAGCCGATCCGCGCTATGAGATTGTGGCGGATTGTGTGGCAATGATCCGCAGTGAGAATGCCGATCTGATCGTCGGAATGGGCGGCGGCAGCCCGATTGACATCGCCAAGGTCTCGGCCGTTATGGCCACCAACAAAGGCCCGATATCCGCGTATTTCGGGATTGACCTTGTGCCCGATCCCGGTTTGTCGACCCTCATCATTCCCACAACCGCCGGGACCGGCAGCGAAGTCACCCCGATTGCAATTCTTTCAGATCATACCGAAAAGCTCAAAAAAGGAATTGTCAGCCCACATTTGTTCCCGTCGGCTGCACTGCTGGATCCGGAACTAACTCTCGGATTGCCGGCCCACGTGACGGCCGCTACCGGTATGGATGCCCTTATCCACGCGGTGGAGGCCTTTACATCCAAAAATGCCACATCCATCACCGATATGCTCGCCCGCCAGGCCATGCAGCTAATTGCCCAAAATATTCGTACCGCATACGCCGACGGCAGCAATCTAGCGGCACGCAGCAGCATGCTGGAAGGTAGTCTTTTGGCCGGCATGGCTTTTTGTAATGCCGGTGTAACCGCAGTCCACGCCTTTGCATACCCGATCGGTGCCGAGTTCCATATTCCCCACGGGGTGGCCAACAGCATTATGTTGACACCGGTTATGGAATTCAACAAACTCGGCAATCTGGAAAAATTTGCCAGGATGGCCGAGTATCTCGGTGAGAACACTGCCGGGCTTTCAACACGCGAAGCTGCGAACGCAGCGGTGGAAGCCATGCGAACCTTAGCGATCGATCTCAGAATCCCCGATCATCTGAGCGAATTCGGCATCGAGGAAAAGGATATCCCCGAACTCGCTGCCGGTGTGCTGAAAGTGACACGGCTGCTGGCCAACAATCCGCGCGAGTTAACCCAGGAAGACGCCGAGGCGATCTACCGAAATGTGCTGTAGGTCCTTATCTATTTTACCTGACAAAAAAATGGCTACCAAATCTTGATCCGTGCTTAATCATTGGTAAATCTTTATTTTTGAACCATTATAACCCATATGACATGCATGGTTGTAAACCCAATAAAGGATGGAGGTCCGGTATGCAAAGGACAGTTGATGTTACCACTGCACGTCGGCAATTCGGTACATTGCTTGATGAAGTGTTTTATAAAGGCGATGTTATTACTATTGAAAGAAAAGGCAAACCTCTTGCTTGCTTGGTTCCTGCTAATTCAGAAAGTCATTGCCAGGTGCAAGCGCCTCTCGATTCCGAAAGGCAGCGTTTGCTTGATCAATTGCACAGTCTACCTACCCTTTCAATGAATGAAGACCCTACGGAAATTTTACGTCGAATTCGTTCACAAAAACGAATACGGGCCATAAAGAACCATGAATAATATAAATGACTCCAAGCATGTCGCCAAGGTGAATAGGTTTGGTCATGTGGAAAAACTGGCTGATTATCTAAAAGTTTTTGAACGAATTGTATGACAAAGAACAGTTGATGTTACCACTGCGCGTCGGCAATTCGGTACATTGCTTGATGAAGTGTTCTACAAAGGCGATGTTATTACTATCGAAAGGAAAGGGAAACCTCTTGCTTGCTTGGTTCCCGCTAATTCAGAAAGTCATTGCCAGGTGCAAGCTCCTCTCGATTCCCAAAGGCAACGTTTGCTTGATCAATTAAACAGTTTACCTGCCCTTTCAATGAATGAAGATCCTACAGAAATTTTACGTCGAATTCGTTCACAAAAACGAATGCGGGCTATAAAGAACCATGAATAATCTTATTGTACTGGATGCGAATGTATATTTAGAAATGATTTTCGGGCGTTCCTTGCAGATGATTGCCAGGCAGCTGATATCTCATGCCATTGCAAGTGAAATTCAACTGGTAGCGCCCAGTTTATTTTTAGATGAAATAACCGAGGTTTTTTGTGGGAATTTGGATGATCTGCAGAAAGTGCGGCAGCATCTTCTTTATCTTGAACAATTGGTAAATGCAAAAGCATTGCTGATTGTCGTTCCGAGTATTGCTGTAAGGATGAAAGCTATTGAAATAGCACGCACAGGAAATCCGAAGAGTGGTTATCCTAAACTCAGTGATTCTTTATATCATGCCTTAGCAATCGTAAACGATGCGATATTCGTAACCAATGACTCCAAGCATGTTGCCAAGGTGAATAGGTTTGGTCATGTGGAAAAACTGGCTGATTATCCAAAAATTTTTGAACGAATTGTATGACACTTGGAGAGGTATGAAAATAGAGATAAACGGTACAAGGCATCCACAGTTTCACTCAATTGGGTGTGGCAGCTATACCGAAGTCGGAAGTGGAGATCGGAAAAACTGAATTCGGCATCTATATAGGCTTGGATGGATAAGTGGCAATTTTCAGAAATATCCATGGTTTGTTACCATTGAACTTTGAATCCCAAACCTGGAACCGCTCAGTTACGGCAGGCCCGCACCGGGGACTTCTACTTCAATGATTTCAATTCTTCCACCCGGTTTCGCGCGAACTTCGTCCGGATCGGAAGAACCTGCCGTACAGACAAACAGGGTGCGGCGGTCATATCCTCCTAACATACAGGCGTAAGGCTTTGTGGACACTTTCAGCCGGTGGGTGATATTTCCGCCCTCCTGCACCCTCAAAACCTCCGCGGGATGCGGTGCAGCCACCCAGATGGCCCCCTCGGCATCCAAACAGATACCGTCCGGATAGATGCCCTTCAGATTGGCCCAAGTACGGCGGTTTTTCAAGGTGCCGTCAGACTCAATGTCGAAGGCAGTCAGGCAATTTCCCCAGGTTTCTGCCACTATCAACGTCCGATGGTCGGGGGTGATGACAGTGCCATTGGGAAAGTAAAGGTTCTCGGCCACGACACAGGCCTTGCCGTCCGGTGTCACCATCACAATTTCCGCCGGCTTTACCGGTGCATTTGCCGCCAAATCGAAACCAAAGTTTCCAATATAAGCGCGCCCTTGTCTGTCTACCACCATATCATTACAGTGAAATGATGCGAGATCTGTCAAATCGGCAACTTCCACCAATCCGATGGGATCGAATCGGAGCAGGCGCCGGTCCATCATCGAAACCACCAGTAAACGTCCATCCGGCAGCCATCCCAATCCGGAGGGGCAGCACTGGACCTCGACAATTTTTTCGGCATTTCCCTCCATATCCACAGTCATCACGTGGAGACCCTGCATGTCGGAAAACCAGAGCTTTCCATCATGCCATCGGGGGCCTTCCGGGAATAAGAGGCCGTCCAACAGGATTTTTGTTTTCTGTTTCATAGGCATAACTATAACCTCAAAGGTTTCACATCAATAATTTTTCACCGCAGATATTGTTAATTGGTTGATTCGTTGATTGGTCAAATGATTGCACATATCGATGATGATGGTTTATTTAACCAACCAGTTAACCAGCAAACTAATCAACGAGGACTGCAGTGGCACTTTTACAATCAGCGAACTTCGGTATCCGCCTCCACGCCTCGATCTATGAGTAGTAAGCTGTTTCCCCTTGTTTCCATAACGGTAATTGAGCAATTGTCGGGCCTGAAAGAGACCACGCGGTCGTCTCCGGTGGCATAGCCCACCGCAGCATTGATCGCAATGATAATGGGTGAACACCACGCTGTCCATGTCGCATGGAACAGAGTGCTTCGATAACTTCCTGGCGCCAGTGCTTGGAGATCGCGGATCAAGATTCGGCCACTGGTCGGCCATGATTTCTTTGAGCCATCTGACCCTGGTCGCTTGGTTCTCGGAAGGGAAGCGGATCTCCCCGACCCGTGGCTCAACTCTGGCTTTAGTTTGCCAAATTTCAGTCAAAGGCTTGGAAGTCTCCCTTGTTCTGGCAAGCGGACTTGTGATAATGGGCAGTGGACCCAAGGGGGCTAATTGTCAGGGCCGCGGCTTTGGCCTGGGCATGGCCCAAATCGTCGAGGCCCGGGTCTTTTTCCATGCCCCAGCCTGCAGAGGCTTTGCCGTGACGTACGAGATAGAGTTTTGCCATTATAACCTCCATGAAAGACGATGGACGAGGGACGAAGGACGAACATGGAATGCGGAATTACGGCACTCTATCATTCTGTTACCTACTTTCTGACTTCTGTCCTCTTATGCGCCATGCCCTCTGCTATCCACCCTTTTGCCCGCACAACGCAACGCGTAACCCGCAACCCGTATCCCGCTATTCCAACAGCGTCCACGCAATATCGGCAAGATGTCGCGCCATGCGGCCCCTTTCCAGGGCTTCGGTGGAACTGGCGTTGCCCATAATACCTCTTTTGTATACCCCCTGGCAAATACTGGACAACCGAAAAAAGGAAAAAGCCAGGTAAAAATTCCACTGGGGGATGCGCTCGCGCCCTGTGAGCCGGCAGTATTCGGCGATATATTCTTCCTCGGTGGGAATGCCGGTTTGTGGCCCGATTTTTCCCTCCAACGTGAGCCGGCCGGCCATAGTGAAGCGAAATGGTATGCAGGTGTAGGCCAGATCTCCCAGCGGATGGCCGAGGGTGGAAAGCTCCCAGTCCAGCAATGCCACCACCTTAGGTTCCGTCGGGTGAAAGAGCATATTTTCCATACGATAATCGCCATGGACGATGCAGGTGGTATCGCCTGCGGGCACGTTGCCGGGCAAATATTCCATCAGCTTTTCCATGGAAGGAATTTCATCGGTTTTGGCAGCCACATATTGTTTGGACCAACGTCCGATCTGACGCCCGAAGTAATTGCCCGGTTTGCCGAAATCTTCCAGTCCGAGGGCCGCGTAGTCCACCGAGTGCAAGGCGGCCAGAACCCGGACCATATCCAGATAAATCGCCCGCCGTTCCTGGACGGACATGTCCGGCAGGGTCAAATCCGCCAGAACCCGGCCGCGGACGTACTCCATCACGAAAAAGGTGACGCCGATGACAGTTTCATCTTCGCACAACAGATACATACGGGGTACCGGAACCTCGGTTTTTTCCAATGCCTTCATGATGCGAAACTCACGTTCGACCATGTGGGCCGAAGGCAGAAGTTTTCCGGGAGGTTTTTTCCGTAGGACGTATTGTTTTTCCGCCGTGCTTAACAGAAACGTCGGATTTGACTGTCCGCCTTCAAATTGCTGCACCTTGAGCGGACCTTTGAATCCTGCCAGATGGGCCTTAAGATATTCGGCCAGTCGGTCTTCATCGAAATGATGGGCATCACGGACCGGGATTAATTTTTCATCACTTTTCATGTTTCCTTCCTCAGCTCCAGTCTGGCAATGACTTCACGATGGACTTCATCGGGGCCGTCGGCCAAGCGCAAGGTGCGAATATGGGCGTAGGCCGCCGCCAGCCAGGTGTCGTCACATACCCCCATGCCGCCATGGGCCTGGATGGCGCGATCGATGACGTTTAACGCCATGTCTGGGGGCCACCACTTTTATCTCGCCGATTTCGATGCGGGCGACTTTGTTGCCGACCGTGTCCATCCGGTGGGCCGCAAACAGGGTCAACAGCCGGGACTGGTCGATCTCACAGCGGGATTTGGCGATATTCTGGCGGATCTGGCCCATCTCCGCCAACGTCCTGCCGAAGGCCTGACGGGATTTGACCCGGCGGCACATTTCTTCCAAGGCTCTTTCCGCCACCCCGATGGTGCGCATGCAGTGATGGATGCGACCGGGGCCCAGACGTCCCTGGGCAATTTCGAAACCGCGACCTTCTCCGAGCAGTATGTTGGCAGCCGGTACGCGCACGTCCTTAAACTCGATCTCCCCGTGTCCGTGGGGCGCGCTGTCATAGCCGAAAACCGGCAGCATGCGCTTGATTTCAACGCCGGGTGTGTCCCGGGGAACCAAAATCATGGACTGCTGCCGGTAGGGATGCCCCTGGGGGTCCGTTTTACCCATAAAAATGTAAATTTCGCAGCGCGGGTCGCCGGCACCCGAGGACCACCATTTGCGGCCGTTGATTACATATTCGTCGCCGTCGCGAACGATGGCGGCTTCAATATTGCGGGCATCCGATGAGGCCACCTGGGGCTCGGTCATGCAGAAGGCGGAACGGATCTCGCCTGCCAAAAGGGGTTTGAGCCATTTATCCTTCTGCTCATTGCTGCCGTAGCGAACCAGTGTTTCCATGTTGCCGGTGTCCGGGGCGGAGCAATTGAAGACCTCCGGTGCCCAGGGAACCCGGCCCATGATTTCGCAAAGCGGCGCGTATTCCAGGTTCGTGAGGCCGGCTCCGAATTCGCTTTCGGGCAGGAAAAGGTTCCACAATCCTTCGGCTTTGGCTTTTTGTTTGAGCGCTTCTATGAGGGGAATGACTTTCCAGCGGTCGCCTTGATTTAACTGACGATAATATTCCGCTTCATTGGGATAGATATGGGTATCCATAAATCCTTTGACCCGTTGCTGTAAATCCCGGGTCTTATCTGAAAATTCAAAAAACATATAATTGACCTCCTAATTTTAAAGGGCTAAAAGGATTTCCGGCTGCTATCCAGCTTTTATGATGCCGGATAAATTTGAAATTTTTTCATTGCTGAACCCCCTGGCCCAGACCTAACTTTGTATGAATCTGGAAGATAAGAAATTATTTGGATCTCTTGCACTGAACAGTAATAATCCGCCATATCGCACCAAGGCGGGCCGAATCTGAAATCGCTCGGTGTAGATTCTGATATCCTTTAGCAGAAACCTCACGAGTCATTCAAGTATTTTCGCATATCCTATATTAGAACCGCTGAACCATTATGTCTGAACGGTAACAAAAATGTTTTTTGGTATTTTCCATACCTTATTAAAATACACTCTATATTGTACTCAATAGCTCTTGACATACAATTTGTTTTCAGCCATGGTTGGCAAATCTATTCAGAGATTGAGCGGTTCAGGCCTGCCCTAGCCTCCGGCTCGTAGCCTAAGCCTTGGAGAGCGCGACTGCTTAGGATATGCTTGGGTGACGTTAACCCGTTGTGACCGTTGGAATAAGGCATCCACATCTGGTCCAGGTCTGGGACAGGGGTTCACCGTTCGGGGTTGAAAAGACTTACACAGCTCAGATCAAAGGGATTTCGATATGGCATCGAGAAAAAAGAGCCGCAAAAAACGCAAAACATCTAACCAGCGCGTATCCACGGAAAAACATCTAGCGAAAGACGTCATGGATGATAGCGGCCGGCGGACTCCAGGCAAATTCCAATCTACATCTTCCGGTTTTGCAGACGAGGTTAATCGACTGATATCCAAAGATAAAATCAAAGCAGCGCTCAGCAGGGCCAAATTTCATCACAGACGTCTGGGTACGGCGGAATCTGAGATGGTTTTGGTGGATGCGTATGTTGCTCGAATTCGTGAAATGATGGCTAAAGGCTTCACCGTGGAGGCCAAAACACTGCTGAAATTGGTTCGGGGGCGACATAATTGCCCGGATCATCGCTTGACTGAATTAAATGCCGTCATTTCCTTGCGAGAGGGAAGGATAGACGAACTGGTTGGGCCGCTGAAGGATCCCGGTTTACCGCAGGATCAGCGTGCAGCCATCGAATATATAATCACCAATGAGCTGATTGATCTCAGCCTGTTGGCTCGGTGTGAAACGCTACCTTCCGGCCACCCACTGAAAACCGCCGCTCTGGCGACTGCGGAAGCGTTTGCAAAGGTGACATCCGGTTTTGTCAGGGATGAGGAAGTGGCCTTGCCGGCTGTCTCGCGCCGGAGTCCGCTGGCACCGTGGAAAATACTTATCAGGGCGCTTGCCGCTTTTTATCGCCATGAGGATGAGATCTGCGTGAAGTATCTGAATGCGGTTGATCCCAGAATCAGCGCCGGGACGTCTGGTGCCTTTAATCCGTGAGCTGATTGCCGGCCAATCGAAGGCCGGCCTCGCTAAAAACTCAGCCCTGCTGGCTGAAAAAGTGATCGGCAACAATAAAACGACCCGGGATGCCTTGCAAATGCTTGACGCCGCGCTGGCCGCCAACAAACCGCGTAAACTGTTGAAGGCAGTTCGCAAGACTCTCGAAGTCTGTGAGCAGTCCTGCCCCGAACTTCTTGATAGACTCAAGCAGCATGTTTCCATTCGATCCTGGATGCTCGACGTTGATGCCGAAGATGTAAACCGGGCCCTGGGAGGACCTTCGCTGAAAAACGCCTATTTCTGGCTGTTGCATGCCCGGGCAGCGGACCTAAAGGGAAACCATTTATGGGCATGTGCGCTGCTGGAAGAGTTTCGCAAGCACGCCCTTCACGAGGGATGGTTCTCCGAAAAAAGCATTGAGGTTTCGGTGATCTATCTTTACATGGCGGAGTTGTTGGGCAGGCTGCCGGCTGAGGATTTTGAATGGTTGCAATCGGATTTTAAAAGTGAATTCACGGGGTTAGAATCCTATTATCACAACCAGCCACAGTCCATCTTGGAGGCCGCTCGTAATTATACTGGAAATCAAACCCATGCATATTTTCTTTATCCGGAACATCTTTACCGATTGGCAGGCGAAATAGATCCGTCTGCTGAAACGTACCGGCGATGGCTGGAGTGGGTCGAAAATCAGGATTCGCACTGGAAGAAGTGCGATGCAGTGGCTCTTGCCTGGCATGCAGCGCTTCCGGAAGACACGCGACCCTTGCTGTACCTAATGAAATCGGCAGAGAAACGAAACGCTTTTAAAAAGGCTCTGGGCTATTTAGAGAAGGCCGAACGTCTCGACGGATTGAACCCGGATGTGAAAAAAGCAAGACTGCGTTTACTGACGGCAACTGCCATCCGTCATTTGAAACAAAAAAAGACCCATCTGGCCCAGAAAGATTTAACTGAAATAGAGGCTTTGCCTCAGTTCGGTGAGGGGGATCGTCCTGCTTTCCTGGTGGCATTGAAATCTGTATGTGCGGTGATTGACGGTCAGAAATCCCAATTAAACCGTTTGAACGATGAGCTGATTAACCTGCTTGAATCTCCAGTGGCCGCCAAAGTGGTTATGCAAGGATTGCTGCGGGCATGCGGCTTCTCCGACCGGCAAATTAAATTGCCCGCACCTACCAAAGCTCCGATGACGAATGATGATCTATCGATCGCATTGGCGAGAGCTTGTCAACTTGGCGATGACATGGGTATTCCAATTACGATTCCGTTGGAGTATGAAAAAAAATTAAGGAAATTTTTTGCCACCGAAGACAGCTCGCATGATACGGCCACCATCAGGGTTATTGCCGAAACCGCTTTACGAAATAAACTTTTTGAATTGGCGTATGCGGCGGCGGGTGTCGGTTTGGTGAAGCAAGGAGCTGCAACCGCAAGGTTTTTGCTTTTACGCGCTCGATCATTGCCGACATGGGAGATACGAGCGGAAGGATGATTGCCTGACGGCGGCCATCGAGCTTGCCCGACGCGAACGAGATTTTGATCTTATTGATGAGGCCATCGAATTGCGCCGGAACGGCAATAGAATGCCTTTCGGATTTTCATTGTTCAACAGCATGATCGGTGAAGACAAGCCATCCATGGATACAGAAGAGCTGAATGAGGTTTTGGAGTTTGAAAAGGAGGCGCGCGAATATCCATCTCATTATATGTCGGATGATTTTTTTGGTGATTATGACGACGACGATGATGATGACCATGAGGAAAGCGAATGCCGCTATTGCGATGCCAAAAATTGTCGCGACCGGAAAGCCCCGTACCGGCCGAAAGAACTATATGCTGAAGAATTTGATGATGACGATGATATTGATGATTTCCCGGATTTCAATACCCTTCTGTCTGATTTTCTACCTGATTTGCCGCCGGATTTGATGTCACTTATCATGAAAGTGTTCGCAAAGCATGGCAGAAATGGGTCTTTTCCCGATCCGGATGAACTAGCACGCAAAGACCCCTGGTTGGCGGATCAATTACAACGAGAAATGCAAAAAGCCGCGACTGACGGGACCCTGCCTGATTTGGGCCGGGATTGGTTTCCGGGTCGGCGATCAAGAAAAACGAAGCGCAAACGGCGCTGAAACGAGGGCCAATCGATGGCGAATAATTTTGACTTACCTATATTGGACGAAGATCCCCAAAACATACTCGGTGTGTCGCAAGATGCCGATGCAGGCGAAATTCGCTCGGCCTACCTGAACAAAATCAAAGAATACCCGCCGGAAAGGTGTCCGCAGGAATTTGAGCGTGTTCGGGATGCTTATGAAATATTGAGCGATCCGCGCCACCGCGCGCGAGCGATGCTGCAGTCGGCCAACCCTGAAGCGTCTTTGGCGACATTGCTGGATAACCAAAAGCAAGACAGGCAATTTGTCGGGCCCGATGTATGGCTTGCCGCCATGCGGGAGAAATGATCAAAATTGGAAATGGCATAAACCGGAAGCTATTAAAAAATCTTTAATTTCAACCGATTGTAGAATTTACGAGACGTTTAATCACCCTATGAGGATACGCCATTGGAGTCCACAGATCAAAGTCCGCCACTTGAGCTTTCGTATTTAAATGACCATTTTGCGGAAGCGAAAACAAAAGAAGCGCTCAAGATTCTGATATTACAGCGCTTCGCAAAATGGCTCGACGATGTCCTGACTGAAGAAAAACCGCTGGAAGGAGTTGCGGCTGAATTGCTCAGCGAGTTGTATGATGGAAGGGATTCCGATACCACCGGCCTGCCTGAAGGCACCTATGACCTGCATTCAACCTGGTCGGCGCTGACGGCGCTCACCCAGGAGATTAAATTGCAGGGTCGAGCATTTAAACAGCTCAGTGACAAGATGGAACCCTTTGCGGGACTGGATGCGTCAATTGACCGGCTCCTTGCAGCACACCGGGAGGCACTCTCCGATGCGCGGCGCATTGCGGAAGAGGGCCGGACGGACCGCACCCAACGCGAATCTGAGTTGAAACGCGAGGCCCATGACCGTGTCCGGCGTGAACTCATCGGGATTATTGTCGAAATCCGGGAGCGTTTGATCCTTGGACAGCGATCAGCCCGTGAAAGTCAGCAAAAACTAAATGAACACCGAAATTCGGGCCGGCTGGATAAATTTACGATCAGCAAATTTTTCTTTGGTAAAACGGCTGATAAAAATCACCTGTCAGACATCGTCAATTCACTGAAAAAGGGCTACCGGATGGGTCTTGATCGTATTGATGAAGCCTTGCAGCAGCTTGGGGTAAGTGAAATTATTTGTGAAGGCAAACCTTTTGATCCCCGCAAAATGAATGCCGTGGATGTCGAAGAAACCGCGGAGGTACCCGACGGGATCGTACTTGAAGTCTATCGAACCGGATATATGATCGATACGAATGTTCTTCAGCCGGCTCGGGTTAAAGTTGCCCGGGGGCCTGAGCAAGACAACAAATTAGGAGGTAAACAATGAACACGGGTGACTGTATCATCGGTATTGATCTTGGAACCACCAATTCCGAGGTTGCTGCTTTTATTGACGATAATGTGCAAATCATCGGAAGCGGAGAAACAAAAATTCTGCCGTCCTGCGTCGGGCTTTCGCAGACGGGTGAACTGCTTATCGGTGCGCCTGCCAGAAACCAGCAATTACTTTATCCCGAGCGCACCATACGAAGCATCAAACGTAAAATGGGAAGTGATGAGACGGTGACCCTGGGTGAGCGAACGTTTACGCCACAGGAAATATCCGCTTTGCTCCTGCGGGAACTGGCGCAGTGGGCCCAGAGGAAACTGGGTATCGCGGTGGAAAAAGCAGTCATTTCGGTACCGGCTTATTTTTCGGATGCTCAGCGCAATGCAACGCGTGAAGCCGGCAAGCTTGCGGGCCTGGAAGTTGTGCGCATCCTCAATGAACCGACGGCTGCCAGTCTTGCTTATGGATATGGATCGGATGAAAATCGAACGGTTATGATTTACGACCTTGGCGGCGGCACCTTCGACGTTTCGATTGTCACTATCGAAAAAAATGTAACCGAGGTGCTGGCAAGCCACGGCAATAATCGTCTGGGAGGAGACGATTTCGATCAGCTCCTGGTGGATCGTCTGGTCGATGAATTTCGTGATCAGCATGGCGTCGATCTCAACGCCAATCATCGGGTAGCTTTATCCCGTCTGTGGTGGACGGCCGAAGAAGCCAAAAAGAAGCTCAGCCTTGAGCCGTTTGCCAAAATACGGGAAGAAGCGCTGGTTGACATCGACGGCAAGCCGTTGCATCTCGAGACCGAGATATCACGGGAAGAATACGAGCAGATGATCGGCCCTCTGATCGAGTCCACGCTGGATAGTGTATCCAAGGCCATGGATATTGCCGGCAAAAAACCGGGTGATCTCGACGCCATTTTACTAGTCGGCGGATCGACCCGGATTCCGCTGGTGTCCCGCGTATTGGAAGAACGGGCGGGCATTGTCCCGCGCCATGATATCCATCCGGACCTGTGTGTGGCCCTGGGCGCCGGCGTGCTTGCATCGCGGCTTTGCGGACATGGGGTGGACAGGGTATTGGTTGATGTCACGCCCTATTCATTTGGCCCATCCTATCTGGGAGAACGCGGCGGTGTCCCTTACGAATATTGTTACCATCCGATTATTCGATCCAACACAGCCCTGCCGGTGACACGAACGGATAAATACTATACTTCTTTCGCATATCAGGAGGCGGTCGATATCGATATCTATCAGGGTGACGACCCGGATGCCTTGAAAAACATTCCGGTTGGACATTTTAGAGTAGAAGGGCTTAGGCCGACCAGAGAGTTGAACCCGGTTCTGTGTCGCATGAGCCTCGATATTGACGGTATCCTGAAAGTGACCGCCATCGAAAAGGAGACCGGCAAAACAAAGCAAATTACGATCGATAATGCCCTTAAGCCAAAAAGCGATGCGGAGATTGCTGCCGCCAGAGAGCATCTTGATGCGCTTTTTGATGGCCGTAAAGCAGATCTTGAGGACCTGTTCAATGATCATGGGGACATCCAGCAGGAAAATGGGGAAAATGATGATCATGGCGTGATCGAGGTTCCATTCCATACCATTCATGGAAGCCGGGAGATTCCGGCAACTGGAGAATCGGGAAGCAAAGTATTGGAATTCAATTCTTCATTGTCCCGGGCCCATCAGGATGCGAAGGCCCTCCTGGAGCGTTCACGGCGGTTGCTCGACAGCATGCACGCTGAGGACCAGGAAGAGGCCATCGATCTTCATGAAAGGATTGAATCCGCGATCGCTGCGCGGGATGTCAAAGAGGTGACCGGGGCCTGTGAAGAATTAAAGGAGCTTCTCTTTTTTGTAGGGGGTTGAAATTGGAAATTCAAAGAACTTCGCGCTGCCCGGTGTGCCGTGCCAAATTCAGGGGCACCCGGGAATGCTCGCGGTGTGGAGCGGATCTCAGCGGTATCATGATGCTGTCGGCCAGAGCTCAACGTTACCGTGCAGACGCGAGAAAATCCATTTATGCACTCAATTTTGAAAAAGCCCGGGACCTTGCCGCAAAGGCGCAAAATGAACATGCAACCGAAACCGGCAGACGGCTGCTGCTCTTGACAAAATGGCTCAATGCAGAGCTGTAATCCGAGAAATGCATCTATTAGAACTTTACTATGCCAACGCCCGCCTGAATCAAACCGGTAAATTTATTTTTCCCTGTCACAATGGAACCATTCCGAAGTGGACGATCTTATCCTCTCGTCCAAGGGAAAGGGAAAAATTGCAGCTGATGGCGCTGACGCTAGCCGGTACGCGCTGTTTACCGCATATTTCCTATCAAAAAAATCGTCTGCTCAACTTCCCGCAACAGCCATTGCAGCTGGAATTTTATCTGGCCCAGCATCCTGAAACTGAAGGTTCGAACATCAAATATGATTTAGTCGGCCACGGGTTGCAACTATATGGGGATAGCCGCATCCAAAAAATCACCAAACAGGAATGCCGTTTTCTCTCTCCCATTATGGCCATACAGAAAATTCGGGATCACAGCAACTTGGCCAAACATTTTATGTTGGCTTACGGCCCTGATATTAAGGCGCATAAGGGCAGCGATGATTTTGATTTCAACAATCCTTACCTGCGGATCACCCGGTTTTATTCGTTATTCGATGGGGATGCACTATTGACGGATCCGGTTGTCTTCCTGGAACATCTGCATAAAAAAGCCTTTCGATACGGACGAATTCTCCCGCGAAACACATTGGCAATCCTACAGCGTCTGTTGCCTGAATATCTTCACGTCGAGACTGCCGGCTGGACCCAAAAGACGTGTGATATGCGATCAGAATGGATGGGTTTATCTCAGTGGCAAAGGCGAATGATGATACCGATTCTGGATGCCTGCCGGCACCTGCTGGATGCTTTTCCGAAAAGCTTCGATCCTTTGAAAACACCGGGATTAATTCTGCTGGATCGTCCCAGCCGTTTTTGCACAGCCAAACGCTTTCCGGATTGGATTAAATTAATGGATGAGTTGCTGCCGCAGATGCAATTCGTAGCAACCTTAACCGACCAGGCTGCATCCCAATTCCCCCACAAATTACGCAAGAAACGCCTTAAAATTCATAAAAACGAAATTCCCCGGCCAACGAAGCATAAATCGGGTCGCATTGGACCTGGAACGATTCTCCTCATTGATGTTGATGGCCGCCTGCCGAATCTTGCATTGATGAAACTCAGCCGATATCATAAGGGACAGGGACGTAGGGTGATTCTGGGTTATAAGGATTGCTGCCTCAAAGGCCCCGAGGCTGTATATGCCAGCGCCGTTTTTCATAACCATACGACAGATCAGCGCATCTCAAAACTACGGCGATATTATGGTGAATCCCTCATGCTGGGCGGCTCAGGTGTCGATATCCACAGGCGCCTTCCGGCTAATATCGAAAATATCTCTCCTGATTACGATCTCTATCCGAAACTCGGCGACCGGGCGATCGGTTTTTTGACCCGGGGCTGCCCTTTCCGATGCGCCTTTTGTATTGTGCCGGCCAAGGAAGGCCAACCTCATCAGGTAAGCGACTTGGATACTCTGCTCGCCGGCAGACGCAAACTGATCCTTTTGGATGATAATATTCTATCACATCCAAAAGCCGTTGACTTATTAGAGGAGATGGCATCTCGCCATATCCAGGTCAATTTCACGCAAACACTCGATTTTCGAATGTTGGACAGGCGCAAAGCAGCTCTTTTGCGTCAGATCAAATGTTCGAACCTTCGATTTACACGCAGCGTCTATCATTTCAGCCTAAACAGCACTAGGCGGATTAAACAACTCGCCCGTAAATACAAATTGTTCGGGTTTACCCCTCAAGACAACGTCGAATTCATTTGTATGTATGGATTCAATACGACCCTGGCTGAAGATGTGGCGCGCTTCCGTTTCTTGCGTTCTTTGCCGGGTGCCTATGTTTTCGTACAGCAATATCAACCCATTCCAGGGGGACCGCCAATGGCCTCGATACCTTTTTTCGATGAAAATGCAGATGACTTGATTGACGAGCTTGTCGGTATCTTATTTCCGCAAAATATGAAAAGCATGGAAAAGTATTACCGTTGGGTCAGTAAACGCTATGTCGAAACCTTTGGTCGGTTACATAAAAACCTCGTTGATACGATTTTCAGGTATAACAGGCGGGGAATGAAAGGAAAGTATATTGCGACGTTGGCTGGTACCCGAAAATGGTCCACCGCCTGAAAAGTGGTCACCGGAAATCATCCGGACTTTTATACAAGATGACAAGAGCAATTAAAAGCAAAACATGGAAAAGGCAAGGGCTATTTTTCCATGTTTTTGATTGCAATATAAATATGGATGGAATATTTTCCATAATTAAGGGCAATAGATGGATATTTTTCCATCTATCAACGCTTTATGCGGACCGTGAGCTCCGCTTCGCTCCGCACACTTCACGGTCCGCTTATCGGCGGCTGTTGAGCTTTGCTCTAACGCACTTGACAGGCTCCGCTCACGCTCCGCCTATCAAGTGCGTTAGAGCCGACTGCGATTCTCAGCATGGGAAGAAAATAAAAAGACATTTTCTTCCCATGCCTTCGATTCTCGCGGCTCAACAGCCGCCGTTAGCCATAAAAATATTGGAGGGATCGCATGAATTCTGAGAATAAACACCAACTTTACATGCAATCTATAAAGTGGGCTTCCATTGCAGTGGTTGTGGTTGTCGCGCTTATTGTTTTTAAACCAGCCTTTATGCGACTTATTGATCGAACTAAAGAGGTTCAATTCAAAAAAGGGGATGTTGAAGTAGTGATTAAGGCAGGAATTGAATTGGCTCAGGCAGAAGCAAAGCGATCAGGCGGGCCGCTAACTGAAGGAGAAATTAGCCAAATCGCTGAAGACGTACAGAAAACAAATATCAGCAAGATTAATGAAAAAACAATTCTATGGGTTGATGATATACCTTCAAATAATCGAAATGAAATTAACGCATTCCAGCAAGTTGGCATTAATGTTGTAACAGTTCCTAATGGCGAGGATGCATTAGCTTACATCAATAAAAACAAGACGGACGTAATAATAAGTGATTTCAAAAGGGCTAATGATCCGAGGTTCGCAGGGTATGGATTATTTGATGAACTGAAGAAACAAGGTAAAAATATCCCGTATATAATCTACTCAGCCGACACTGCCCCGAAATACCGAGCTGATTCAAAGTCCCGCGGACTCGTTGATCAAACGAACCGAGCTGTTGAATTGTTTAGTGCGGTTATGTCGTCATTAGTAAATGGCTAACAAGGGCATGCTCGTGCCCAGCTAAATCCGAATCGCTGGGATTCCACCTAATGGTGGATGAAATTTGATATTGTTACCCAGTGGGTGACCGCACATAGTGGAAACCTATGCACCTTTCTGCAGGGCTTGCCCTGGCATTAGGGAGAATGGATCAGGCAGTAAATCTCATTGCGGAGCTTGCTCCGGCGCTGAGTAGCAGTGATCTGCGGAAGTCCCACATGAGCAAAGTTTAGCCAACAGCTCATTAGCGAAGTCCACGGGCAAAACCGGTAACGGGGGTCCGAAGCTGGATGGAGCGAGATTGCAGGCTCTGTATTGAGCCCCGAAAAATGTATAATTGTGGTCCCATGGGATAAATTCCGACAATTCGGGATGAAAGTCGACGCTTTGCAAGCAGCGGAAGACAGCAAACCTGGACGCGAAATGGCAAGTGTGCGGGTCACCACCGGGGTCTTAGACCAGGGCATGTACTCAAAGGGGTAGCTCGGGAACTGGGGAGATCCGGATGTGGCCTTGCCCGCAAGGGGAAGGTATCAGGGGCGGATAGCGAAGAGTGAACAAACCTGAGATAAGCATTCGGAAGTCTTAGCGGATCATAGTACCGATGTTCAGGGACGTAAATCTGAACGGAAAGGTGGGGAAGTGCAGCCCAAGCGACCCACTGCAGGGAAGGTGAAGCCGGGTATAACGTTTTTCTGGAAGGAACTATGGGAGATACTCAGAGGTCACCAACCATATCCACAGAAAACCAGGGAATTGCGGCAAAGGTTGCTGGCGATTCCGGTCAAGGATTGGCAGATCCACCAGGAGATGGTCGTCCGCTGTTAGAGGGCGAATCATCGCTTGTTCGGATCAGAGTGTTGGCAGAGAGTGAGCCGGATCTGGTATTCACCTCTGTGGTCGACAGGATTGATTTGTACCTGTTAAAGAAATCTTTCCGTCAGGTTCGCAAGAGTAAGTCAGCCGGAGTTGACAAGATCACGGCCAAGCAGTACGCCAGGGATCTTGATGAAAACCTCTATAATCTGTATCAACGACTGCGCAGAGGTCAGTAAGACAGCGGTCATCGACTTTAGAAGGCCGCCGTCAAAGGTAAAAGGCAAAGGAAAAGGTACGTTTGATTTTCTGGGGTTCACCTTTTACTGGTCAAAATCCCTTCGAGGCTACTGGGTGATAAAGAAGAAAACAATAGGAAAACGCCTGTCGCGTTATATGAAGCGGCTGTGGCGGTGGTGTCGCGAAAATAGGCATGAGCCGATCAGGGAGCAATATCGAACGCTATGTACAAAGTTGCGGGGCTATTACCAATACTTTGGAGTGCGTAGCAACTATAAGGCCCTTGAGGTTGTATTTGAATATGCAGAGAAGGCTTGGCGGTTCTGGCTCAGCCGCCGCAGCCACAAGGGCGGCATCAGCTGGGAAAAGTTCGAGAAGATCCGAGCCAGTTTTCCATTGCTCAGACCCAGGATAGTCCATAATATCTGATAAACCTAAAGGGCAGCAAAGTTATGCGCCAAACTGGGTGTCGCCGGTTTGGTTTCCAATTCGGTAAAAAGGGTTGGAACCGAGGAACCGTATGAGGGAAATCTTCACGTACGGATCTGTGGGGAGGGCGCCGCGTAAGCGGTGCCTTTACCCGGAACCAGACGCCGAGAAAATCGCGGTTTTTCGTAAAAGCCTGGTGATTCACGCAATAATACGACGGCGCTGGTCAGCTCTCCGTTCGCCACCCAAGCTGATCTTCTCAATAATTGCGAAATAATGTTGCAATTTGCAACAATATGTTTTATATTGGCTACTATTCAAGAAAGCAGGAGGATTCCACCATGACTACCGCTGTTAGAGTATCCGAAGAATTGGTTCGCGAGGCTAAAATTTATAGCAAAATTGACAAACGTTCTGTGACTGGACAGATCGAACACTGGGCAAAGATCGGTAAATGCGCTGAGGAGAATCCTGATCTAACCTATAGTTTAATTAAGGAAATATTGATAGGCCTTGTCGAGCTGGAGCAGGGAGAATCTTCAGAATATAAATTTGGATAATTGCTCATGAAAATTTTACAATCCCGCTCCTTTGAACGAAAAGTTAAAAAATTTACAAAACGTGAAAAAAATAAAATGGACGAGCAGATTCGAAGGATTATGGATAATCCTTTAATCGGATCTGAAAAGAAGGGTGATCTTCGGGGGATTTATGTGCATAAATTCAAAATTCAAACTGTTCAATATTTAATGGCCTATCGGTTTGTCGGTGAAGATCTTGAACTGGTTATGATTGGCCCGCATGAAAATTATTACAGAGACTTAAAGAGCTATCTGAAAACCAGATAAATTGGCGAACCAATCGTTTCACTCGGACGGCTGGAAGCCTGTGCTCTTACCATCTTTTTTGCTTTATTATTTTAAGAAAAACCTCGTTTACTGCCTTTTACCCGCCGCCGGTGAACTTCGCGTTATGTATTTGCAAAAATTGATGAGAAGAACAAAATGTCTGTGATTAGCTTTGAAATATTGAATGAACTGAATTTGAAAACAGCAGGTAAGTCGATCGAAAGATACAGCGCCTTAAATGGTCCATGGTTGAATCAATTTGATAATTTCTACAATAATACTCGCCTATATGCACCGCCTGCGCAACGTATGAATGATTTATTGACTATTGTTAGGTACAATGGATGGAATATGAACAGGCAGGGACAATGCGCCAGCATTTTGAGAGACATTCGAACTGGAAAAATTACAGATGATCGACTCAGCTATTTCTGGCGGTTAATAGATGAGCTTCCGGATATAAGCCTATGTAAGTTATCCTGCGCTGATAATTCGGTTATCGATCTACTAATGAATTCGTTCACAAAAATACGGGAAATATGTCTTATTCACTATTCCATAACCGTTTTCCCGAAGTTGCGGAGCTCGAGACCAGGACAATCACCGTGATTGATCCTTCCAATTTTAACCTGCCACCAGCACATTATTCTTTTCTCGAGATGTTCTGTGATGAACCGGGTTGCGACTGTCGTCGGGCATTTTTTTCTGTTGTATCATCCGTTCAAAATGACATTAAAGCGGTTATTGCCTGGGGATGGGAGGACCAAGGTTTTTACGCAAAGTGGATGGGGGATAATGATCCGAAGGTAATAAATGACCTCATGGGACCAGTGCTGAATCTATCAAGTCCACAATCGGAATTAGCCCCGGCTCTTTTAGAGTTGTTTCAAGAGATACTACTCCAAGATACTGCTTATGTCGATAGAGTAAAACGGCACTATATGCTGTTTCGCGCAACAATTGACAATAAGACAAGGATAAAATATGTCACCAAGGGATAAAAGACAGATCCGAAAAATTATTTATGAACATTTTGAATATATTGAGCAACAATGGGATGAATTTCAACGGAGACACCAGCAATGAAAAAATACCATGATATCAGCGAACTTAAATTTGAGGATGGCTTCCTCGTTATCACCATTGATGGGGAACCGAAAAGATTTCAGTTAAATAAAATATCGTCCGTACTTGAGAAAGCTTCGAAGAAAGAAAGGAATAATTTTGAAATCTCTCCTTCAGGCTATGGGATACATTGGCCGTTGTTGGATGAAGATATTTCCATAGATGGTATACTTGGGATTGTTCATGCTCCGCAGTGGAAGAAAAAGATCGCATAACAATTCAGTGAACCGGAGCGCGAGCAATGAGCGGTTTCGCGTAAAAGCCTTAGGTTCGCCGCATTCCAGGTGCGCCCGGTTACCTCAAACGTTATGATAGGACAAAATGAAATATCCGAAATTATTGTACCATTACAATTATCTGTGAGCGCTTTAAGGTGGTCTATTCCTATTGCGATTAGTTTCGTTGCCCAACACATTGCGAAGGGAGATAGATATGAACGATATCGATATGCCTATTCAATGGCAGGAAGGCCGTGGCGAGTCCTTAGAAATTGGCTACTTTAATCCTAACGGCCAGCAGTGTTGCGGTCATTGCGGAGTTCCGGGGACCGATCATGGACAATATGCATACAAGCTGAATGCACTATCTGTGGCTATGTGTATGGAACAAATGGATCCGATATGCATGAAAGGCGATGTCCCGAATGCCAGCAAGGGGCTGCGGGGATAAAGTACTGGAGGACTATCAACGGTTAAACCCATGCGAGCTCAACAAATCAGCTACGCATAATAAGCAGGGCAATACCCATCATGGCAAAGCGAAAACGAAAACTCACTGCCGCTGAAAAAGCGGAAAAGAAGCGGCGACAAAAGGAATACATGACCATATTCATGAATGGAAAGCAGAAGCGGGTTAAGCGTCCGCCGACAATTGATGGAATGGATGTCGATGAATTCATCCGCGCAAATGCCGATCCGATATGGTTACATCAAAATGAAATGTGGGAGTACATGACTGATGATGACGAGGCATGGTTTCCCAACCAGTCAGAAAACCGTCGCCTCTTTAAGGTGATCATTTACTTTTCGAATCGGGATCTTATCTTATTTGAGTTTGTAACCGAAATCAAACGACCTCAGAAATCAGGAGGCCTTTTTTCCGGACGGTGATCAATGGATGTACTTTATATCTCTCCCGAGTTTCCTCCCAATTTTGCTCATTTCATCGAGCATTTGCATTCGCTGGGTGTTAAGGTCTGGGGCATAGGTGAGGCGGATTTTTATTTCATGCCCGCAAGCTTGCGATCGGCTTTAAGCTGGTATGTCCGGGCGGATTTGAACGATGCCGATGCTGTGCAGCATGCGCTGGATGAGCTATTGGTGCAAAAGAAGGATTCCGGTCAGGCGGGGAATTTTGACCTGGTAGAATCCCACAATGAGCAATGGTTGGCCCTGGAAGCAATGATCAATGAAAAATACGGTATTGACGGTATCAAGAAACAGGACCTGCCAAGGTTGAAGAAAAAATCCGTCATGAAACAGCTTTTTGAAACCTGCGGGCTGCCGGTCGCCCGGGGGGAGCTGATTACGGACATTCGTCGCTCGCTGGATCTGGCGGATTCACTGGGATACCCACTGATACTTAAGCCGGATGAAGGGGTTGGAGCCGGCGGCATATACAGGGTTGAAACCAGGGACCAGCTCAAATCGCATCTGTCCCATATCAGGGAGGATTATCTTGTCGAAGAATTTATTGAGGGCGATATTGTCACCTATGACGGACTGACCGATTACGATGGCAATGTTGTCTTTGAAAATTCATTGATTTACGGCGATGGGATTCTCGAATATGTTCTGGGGAAAGACACTTTTTTCTATGTCAGCCGTCACATTCCGGATGAGCTGCGCGAAGCCGGCCAAAAGCTCGTTCCCCTTTTTGATATCCGCCGTAAATTTTTCCACTTTGAATTTTTTAAAATCGGCGAAACCTATATGCCGATCGAGATCAACTGTCGGCCGCCGGGCGGGGCGATACTGGACATGATGAATTACAGCATCGATGATGATTTGTACCGGGCTTATGCCCAAATGATTGCAAAGGGCAGAACGTCCATAAAGCCGCATAAGAAATACTTTTGCTGCTATGTCGGACGTAAGGATAAGCGCTACGTGCACACCCATGATGAAATCCTGTCCACCTTCGGAGACTGTCTGGTAGAACATGATCTGAACCCGCCTGTTTTCCGGCAAGCCATGGGAACCGAAAGATATATTCTTCGTTCGCCCAACGAAGCGGAGCTGCTCGAAATGGCAGATTTTGTGCTAAAGAAATATAGCGAGGATCCTTAAACCTGGATCGATCATTTAGGTTAAAATTTCGCTTATAACCCTAATGCCGCTTGCGAATGAAATTTAGAACTCGTTGAATAGTTTACTGGGTGAATGGTTGATTAGGTAAATTATGGTCATAATTTTAAAATGCTACGATTGTTGAAACATGAAGTGTCCAATTATTTTGAAAATATGGGATAAATCCATATTTGCAACCACTTAACCAATCAACTGATCAACCAATCAACGATATCTGAATTTATATCCTAATTGGAGGGATTCATTTATGAACATTGTATTTCTGTCTCCTCATTTTCCATCCCATTACTTCCGGTTTTGCCTGAACCTCAAATCGGCCGGAGCCAATGTTTTGGGTATCGGTGACGAACCCTACGATAACCTATCTCAGGATTTGCGTACCGCGCTGACCGAATACTATCAGGTCGATGATATGCACAATTATGATGCCCTGGTGCGAGCCTGCGGTTTTTTCACCCACCGTTACGGAAAGATCGACCGTCTTGACTCCCTCAATGAATACTGGCTGGGCACCGAGGCCCGCTTGCGGGATGATTTCAATATATGATGGTGTCCGCGGCAGCGAAATTGATTTTATTCGCCGTAAATCTTGCATGAAGGCTAAATTTCGCGAGGCCGGTATTCCGGTTGCCCGGGGAAAGGTCGTCCAAACCATCGAGGATGCGCGCTCCCTGATTCGTGAAACCGGTTATCCGGTCATTGTCAAACCTGATGAGGGTGTGGGTGCTATCGCCACCTACCGGCTCGAAAGTAATCAAGATCTTGAAAACTTTTTCGAGAGCAGACCCCACAGCGACGACATCATGGAAGAATTCATCGCTGGTGACATTTATTCCTTTGACGGACTGGCGGACCGCAACGGCCAACCCGTATTTTACACGGCCCACACCTTCAGCCAGGGCATTATGGAAACCGTCAACGAAGCACGTCACATATACTACTATTCGTTGCGTGAAATCCCCGCCACACTGGAAAAGGCCGGCCGTGAATGCCTCAAAGCTTTTAACGTGAGGGAACGGTTTTTTCACCTTGAGTTTTTCCAGACTGCGCCGGATCAATATGTTGCCCTGGAAGTCAATATGCGGCCGCCGGGCGGGTTTACCACGGATATGTTTAACTATGCTTGTGATATCGATATTTACCGGACCTGGGCCGATCTGCTGGTCCATAACCGATCGGATTTGAGCTATAAACGGCGCTATCATTGCTGTTATGCCAGCCGCAAAGACAACCAGCGCTATGCTCACTCCCATGAAGATATCTTGTCACACTATGGCGGATTTATGGTCCAGATAGAGAGCGTTCCCGGTGTATTCAGCAGTGCCCTGGGCGATATCGGCTATATTTTCAGATCTAAAAGCCTGGACGATATTTTGGAAATTGTTCAGTTTATTCATAAGATAGAGGATGCGGCAGGGTAAAAAACCCATTGCTCCAATTCTCCAACTGTTCTATGCCATCAAATTCACGATAAAAACACGAAACATCGTTTATATTTTTGCTGCTGTAGAAGGCGGAAGAAAGGACATTCACATGCACATTGAAGAACACCGCTGGTGGAGTAACCACTTGAATCATGATATGGTCCTGAAGATCTATGGACACTGGGGTAAACCGTTTATCATTTTTCCCTCCTCCCGGGGCCGCTATTTCGATTACGAGGGTATGGGAATGATCGACGCCATCGCCGGTTTTATCAATGCCGGCAAAATCAAGCTGTTTTGTGTGGACAGTGTCGATGAAGCCTCCTGGTACAATTATGCGGTTTCAGCGGCGGATCGCAATGCCCGGCATGAAGCCTACGACCGTTACATCGTGGATGAGGTTATTCCCTTCGTTCGCCACCATTGCCAATCACCGCACGAGCGGGTGATGGCCAACGGCTGCAGCATGGGGGCATACCATGCGGTAAATTTTTTTTTAAAGCATCCCGATGTCTTCGAAGGTATCATCGCTTTAAGCGGTCTCTACCGTCTGGACCGGCCCGAATTTCAATTGTCGGCTGCCGAATTGCCCGGCGTCTATTTCAACTCCCCCTTGAGCTATTTGGCCGGTATCGACGATCCGTGGTATCTGGATCTGTACCGACGCAGCAAGATTATTGTATGTGTGGGGCAGGGCGCCTGGGAGGATGAAGCGATTGAAGATACCCGTCGCCTGGATTCATTGTTTAGGGAAAAATCCATCCCGGCCTGGATCGACTACTGGGGTCATGATGTGAACCATGACTGGCCCTGGTGGTATAAACAGATGAATCATTTTCTGGGATGTCTTTATAACTGACCCTGACCCAGCTTTCGCCCTGCCTTGGTGTTGATCATCGTTTTTTGAATGTTGTTGAAACTTCGTATTATTTTCAAGGCTGTTCGATACCTAATTTTCGGAGGCGGGCGCGCAGTGTGCTGCGGTTGAGTCCAAGGATTTCGGCAGCCCCGTTTTTGCCGCTAACTCTCCAGTTGGTTTGCTCAAGTATCCGGACAATATGGCCGCGCTCAACCTCTGCCAGAGTTTTTTGCGTCATTGTTAAATCCTTAGGGGTGGGCTTCAGTTCATCCACCAGGCGCAGTTTGGGCCCTGAAGAGTTGATTACCGCCCGCTCGAGGACGTTTTCAAGCTCCCTGACATTGCCGGGCCATTGATAATCCTGCAAGGCATTCATGACGCTCGTCGGGATGCTCTCGATGGACTTACCCAATCTTTTGGAGATTTTATTCACGAAAAATTCCACCATCAGGGCAATATCCTCCATCCGTTCTCTCAGCGGCGGCACCGTAATCGGAAAAATACTGAGCCGGTACCAAAGGTCTTCCCGAAACCGGCCCCGGCGGACTTCCTCTTCCAAATTACGATTGGTGGCGGCAATTACCCGCACATCCACTTTAGTCGTACTGGAGCTGCCCAACCGTTCAAACTCACCCTCCTGGATCACCCTGAGCAGTTTGGACTGAAGCTCCGGCGGCAGTTCCCCGATCTCATCCAGAAAAAGGGTGGCGCCATCGGCAACTTCAAAGCGCCCCAACTGCCTGGCATGGGCACCGGTGAAAGCGCCTTTCTCGTGGCCGAACAGCTCACTTTCAATGAGGTTTGCAGGCAGGGTGGCACAATTCACTTTCAGCAATGTCCGATTTTTGCGCGGGCTCAAGCCATGAATGGCCCGGGCCACCAGTTCCTTGCCGGTTCCGGTCTCCCCTAAAACGAGAACGGTCGTATTGTTGGGGGCAATTTGCTCAACCTTATAGAGCACGTAATTGAGCCCGTCACTTTGACCGATAATGTTCTCATAATTGTATTCCAATTTGATTTCTTCCTGCAGATACGCTCTCTCGACCTCAAGTTTTTCTTTTAACTCCTTTATTTCGGTAAGTGCCGTCTTAAGATTAAGCTCGGCCTGCTTACGTTCGGTAATGTCCTGAATGGTACCGGACATCCGGATCGCTTTTCCCCCGGTGTTCCAGATTGCCTGACCCCTTGCGAGGAACCACAGGTACCCGCCGGATTTTGTTTGCAGGCGGTATTCAACCTTGTATGGAACGCGCTCTTGAAGATGGCCTTCGATCGCAGCCCAGATGGCCTCGGCGTCCTCCGGGTGCAGTCGGCTGCGGAAAGAATCTATCGTGTCCGGAAATTCCGCGGGCGAGTACCCAAGGATATCTCTGAAACGGTCCGAGTAGAAGACGGTGCCCGACAGCAGGTCCCAGTCCCAAATGCCGTCGGTAGAGCCTGCGAGGGCTAGAGAATATCGCTCTTCACTGGCGCGCAATGACGCTTTCGACCGGCCGTGTCGCGACCGCTGGATGAGCAACCCAACGATCAGCAAGGTTACGATAGCGCAAAATAGTGCGAGGGCGATGATATGCCAAGGGTAAAGCGCCAAAATGACTCCTCAGAAACGATGGGATGTACTGATCTATTGCCTGAATTTTTTTCAGCAACCCTGGCTTCGGAGAACGTCCAGATGTTAGACTCCGACTTCGCCGTGAGTGCAGGGCATTTCAGTGAGATGAGCAGGTTGGTGAAAAGAACACTCATGCGTTCTTTTCGTTTCACCCATTGCGTCGGAAGCCGGTTTCTGAGCAGAAACATGAACAGGGTACCCAGTCCCATCATCACCACGGGGTTACGGTAGAGCCTGTACTGCAAACGTTTTATCTGCGAAACGTTCTCATATTCCGTCAGGGTCATGGTCCAGATATCGCCAAATCCCCGTGCATCGTGGTTCGCGTAAGTTACGTGGTGTCGAAGGTGGGCGAAGCGCCAGTCTTCAAAAGGCGTGAACACCAACACCCCGCGGAAATAGCCGAAAAATGTGTTGGCACTCTTCGTCCTGAAGAACGAACCATGCACACAATCGTGAAATAAAATGAATAACCGTCATGTTAGGATCGCCGTCTCTGTTTACCGGAGGACCCATATTAACGGTAATAGGTTGATATGTCAACTTAATTTCAGTATTTCTTTCTCGCAAGATTGTGACAACCAACCCTAATCCCAACAAAGCCTGTTTGCGTTACGCTACAGCGCGCATACCGTTAAGCAACTCGTTGACTTCAATGGTTGCGATACCGGAATTGATATCGGACATGGCATAGGGAATGACCAACTCGTTGTTATGAATTAGCGCACCGCAGGAATAGACAACATTGGGAACATATCCCTCGCGCTCTTTCTCATGGGGGGCAAGCAACGGCTCATCCAGGCGGGCGATGACTTTTGTCGGCGTTTCAAGATCGAGCAGGATGGCGCCGATGCAATACTTACGCATCGGCCCGACGCCATGGGTGAGCACAATCCAGCCTTCATTGGTTTCGAGGGGTGAACCACAGTTGCCGATTTGAATGAATTCCCATGGGTATTCAGGCTCCTGGATGATTTGGGACTCTTGCCAGAAATGGATATTGTCTGAGAACATGATATGATTGTTTTCACCGTCCTGGCGCGAGAGCATGGCATAGCGGCCGTCAATTTTGCGCGGGAAAAGCGCCATGCCCTTGTTTTGTACGGCTTTGCCGTTGAGCGTTAAAATGTTGAATTTGATGAAATCCTTTGTTTCGATCAACTGCGGTAAAATCGTGCCGTTATAGGCGGTATAGGTCGCGTAATAGACGACCTCGCCGTTGTCATTGAAAAATTGAACGAACCGGGCATCTTCAATGCCCCTGCTTTCGTTTTTCGAAACGGGAAAGATCACCCGTTCGGATATGCTATGATCGGGGTGGAAACTCACCTCGTAATTGGAATCCGCCAGCCAGCACATGGCCTTGAGGGTTTTTTTTTGGATCGTTTCAGCAAATTGCGGTTTTGCGCGAAGTATTTTAATTTTTTCTATTAAATCATTATAGGTAAAATCTTCCGGCAACTGGTTAAGAATATGGGCGGTGATTTCACTGCCGGTCCCCATCTCGTTCAGCTTGAGTTGGAACGGATTGCGCTTGTAAACCGGGTCTAATTGGCGATCCGGCGTTTCCACAAAATCACTGAGCGGGTCGAAAAGGAAGGTATTGTTCCGGTCAAGGGCGCCGCTGCGAAAGACAATTGACGAAACATGGCCTTCGCCGGTTGCCCGCAGGCTCATGACAAAGCGCAAGCTGCCTTTTTTCAGATGGCTCTGATCAGGATGAGGAACGATGGAAGGGTTGAATAAGGCGGCTGATTCAATCGCGTATTCCTTGGTAAAGTAAGCTCCGATGAGGACCCTTTGAACATCGCTGAGCACAGTATCATGGGGAAGATAATCCGTGACCTCATTCAGGTGCCGCTCAAAAATGTGTCCGATGTCTTCGTGCCGTCCGGAAAAGTCAACCATTGTTTGGGTATATAAATTTTTGGCCGCTGTTTCAGACAGGCTCATTATCCGCTGAATTATTTTAGCGATGCGATACTTCTCATCAGGAAGATGAAGAAGGCTGATTACCCGGGATGTATCCCCTAGAATCTTATTCGCTTTTCTTTTAACTTTCAGTTTTTGATGCTTTTTAGGTTGCATATATAGATGTCCTTAGTGTCGATTGATATACAGCGAAGCTTCGCCTCAAACCGACGAGTCAATGAAAATCATATATCGGTGATGAAGCGAAGCGATGCTGATACTGGATAAGAAAGTGGTTTTATGTCCTCATTTTTAAAATTGTGATATTATCGAGCATCCGGTATCTAACATCCAGTATCTGTTTAT
>CAVRQG010000048.1:0-31232 GCA_963723215.1 uncultured delta proteobacterium | reverse complement strand
GTGATCTTAAACTCCCATCTGCTCTCAGAGGTGGAAAAAACATGTGAAACAGCAGCCATCCTGTACAAGGGGAAAATCCTTGTCAAAGATACCATTACCGCAATCGTGAAGGAACACGAGTCGCTCGAAGATGTTTTTGTTCGATATATTGAGCATGAAAATGAATAACGTCATAAAAATTTCGATCTATACCATGCGGGACCAGATGCGGCATAAAAGTTTTTATGTTCTCTTAGGTCTTTCTATTCTATTCATATTGACGATCCGCGGATGTTATGACAGCGGCTATACCGTCAATGGGAAAATGGTGGATACCGCTATGGTTGCCTGGCATGTTTCGAAAATTGCTTTCCACCTAATTACCGTCGGAATGTTTCTGATGGTTTCCATGCTTTCCATGAAGATATTCAGCCGGGATCAGGGCGGATGGCAGCACCGTTTTGTTTCTTTCCCGGTCTGTTTTAAGATGGCAATATATTCTCGGCCGGGTCACCGGCACCTGGGCTCTTTGCCTTGTCTTCATGTTTATCCTTCACTCGACGATCTTTTTAACGGTATGGGTAAAAACGGGAACCATCATTTCGGGATACTTGACCGCATCTTTGGTATGTTCGATCAACCTCCTTTTTGTGATTACATGTGTCTGCTTTTTATCTCTTTTTATGCCGGATTTTATCAGTGCGCTTTTTACCATGGGAATTCTGTTCGTTGGTTTTATTTCCGATGGTGGTTATCAGATTATCAATAGTGACATCGTAAGATCCGCTGTCCCTTCCTCAACCAATTGGGGTCCTGCCTTATGGCGGGTTTTATACCCCAAGGTTTTTATGTTGCAGGCCTATGCAGATGCGATCATCAGCAAAAGCGAATTTCATAATATGGGACCTTTCCATCCCCTTATAAATCTTTCCCTTTTTATTCTTTTACTAATGACATTAATGTTGGTCTTTTTTAATCGAAAAGAGATTTGAGAAGTTAGAAAATAGAGAAGTTCAAATTATTGGACAGCCGACGTTATGGGTCTTAGATTAACAGGACTGGAAGATCTAATTTAATTGGAGCTTCAGTTCAAACTGCAAGACCACAAATTTTTTAAAGGGGGGTTAAAAATGCAAACAACATGGTCCTATAAAAACTATGAAATCAAAGAAGGACTCAAACCCGGAAGCTCACAGTTTCGCTATTTTTTTGCCGTATCCGAAAGCGGTGAAAAAAAATGCAATTATTGTGTTTGGATTGTAGATGATGCCATCTCCCGGTTTGATCCATCCAAAAATTTTGACTCGATTGTCTCTTCTCAGAAAGAGACCTGGCACGAGTGGGTCAAGGAAAAAATCGATGCCGCAGATTTTAAAAACCGCGCCTTAAAATTTGAAAAGACGGGCGAAAAAGAGATCGCCCTGTCGGAAATGACGGAACATGTCACGATGGATTAAAGGAAAATTTACTTTTCAAACTGCAGGCATTTTATTTGCTCTGTCCGCCCTGATCGAACTGTTTTCGATCAATTCCCGCATACCTTTGTTTGGAAATATTCAAGGCGGTATGGTCGCCGCAACCTACCACCTGATGTATGTTGTGCTTTTTTCCGTGTTGGGTTTTGGCTTGTATAAAGCCCGGTCCTGGGCTTATACGCTTGTTTTTGTCGTCACCGGTGTATATACGCTGGATCGGCTGGTTTACGTATTAGACCGTAAGGCATTGGAAGTTTACCTAGTGAGGTTATTGGAAAAATACGGCGTAACCGTTGGAATCCCGGAAATTGGATTTGTCCTGAAGGTTATCCTGCTCGCTACGGCGCTGATCGTTATCTGCTGGTGGGGGTTTGCCGGATATACTTACCTTCGGCGGGAATACTTTCATCAGCCGGCCGCTGACAATAAGTCCGCAAAAACAGATGAAAGATTATAGGTCAAGCAACAGTGCCTCACCAATAGAAAACCGTGGGCTCAAACGAATAGAGCCGGAAAACTCCTTTACAAACAACTGGTTGACGGTTGCGAGATTGTGGTTAAGGCGGTTCAGATCAATGACGGCATCTTCCGGGATGGGATCTAGTTCGCGGAAGTTTTTCCGGCAGAATCCGATAGAACGTTGGCCTCGATATTCATTCCGCATCGGCAAACCATGGGTTCGGCAGATAATGAACCGCGAAGCATACATGAGGCATGCGCCTTCTTCAAGGAGAGGACAGGGGCCAAAACTATTTACGTGTCTGGCTTTTTGTCGAATGTGGCCCACCACTTCCCGCGAAAGATCTTTCAAGGCGATGGCAAGAGAAATAGCTTCGATCGGAAAAACCGAAAGATGTATGCGGCAGCAGTTACCGGCACATCCCTTTTCACAGGCAATTTGCTCGGGATACTCTTCCTGAATCCAGCGACAAATATTTTCGACCTGATCAATTAGTTTGTAATACTTTCTGAGAGCTTTCAATGGCCGGTCTCTATCTGATAAAACTGATTTTCGATGTCGCTCAATATTGGATAACAGAGTTAAAATTTCACATTTCCGGCGAACGCCATATTATTTCCGTAAATTTCCCAACCGGATGCGTTCGAGTGCAGTTTCGATGGGTTGTGGATCGATATGCCGCATGAGTACTCCGATGTATTGAAGCTGCCTGCGTCGGGCGCCATGGCTCTTTATTTTACGTGCGAGTTCGATGGCCGTCCGAAGCTCATCCGGCAGCTCCATGGCCTGAAGCTGGCCGTGAGGCAGGACGACTAGCTGTTCGCCCAGTTGCTGAAGGGCCCGATCTTCAGCTTTTTTACGGGTTCTACTTTTATGATCCGTATCCATTTTGCAGGCTTTCCCTTTCCGGTTTAGACAACCCCAATATTACAGCGTCAGGGTAAATATCAAAATTTCCCTCCGACGGCGTGCTGATGTTACAACCCCTGAAGAACCGACTTCTCCATAATTCAGTTGATTTTGCACCCAAACTCTTGCATTATTCACCCTGTTGTGTCCATGGCAGGGATAGTTACCCTAATACTGCAAAAAGTTTGAAATGATCAAGCAATATCTCGACCGTTCTTTGCGGCTCCGATTGAAACGAAAGCGGTGATAAATGGCAGCAGCCGAAGGGATCAAACGACTTAGAAGAAAAAAGCGGCAAGCAGCGGCATATCAGTATCAGAAGGACTGCAGCTATTTTGCCCAGATAGCCGACAGCTTAAAAGAGGCCGGCGCGCAGGAGCTGGCTGAACTCGGCGCTGAAGATATCAGGCCGGAATTCAGCGGCATTCGTTTCAGAGCCGATAAATCAATCCTGTATCGAATTAATTATCTGACCCGGCTGCTTTCACGGTGCCTTGCGCCTTTAACATCATATGCCTGTCAGGATACCGATACGCTGTATCAGAAGGCCAAACAGATTGAGTGGGAAGATTTTTTTACGGAAGGCACTACTTTCGCTGTATCGGGGAATGTTTCCGGCAGCGCGATTTCGCATTCAAAATACGCTGCCCTCCGCCTTAAAGATGCGGTTGCCGATTATTTCAAGGAAAAAACCGGTCGACGCCCGAACGTATCGGTAAGAAATCCGGATATCCTGTTGAACCTTCATATCAGGAACGATACGGCCGTAATAAGCCTCGACACTTCAGGCGGTGCGCTTCACCGGAGAGGCTACAGAGAGGAAACCGTTTCGGCACCGATGCAGGAAACCGTCGCCGCCGCGATGATCCGATTCAGCCATTGGGACGGTTCGGTTCCTTTATATGATCCTTTGTGCGGTTCGGGCACCCTTTTGTGTGAAGCCCTCATGCGGTATAGCAATATTCCGGCAGGTATTTTCAGAAATCGATTCGGATTTGAATTGCTGCCCGACTTTGACGGCGCTGTCTGGAGGCAGGTAAAAAAAGAGGCCGACGGACATATCCGGAAATTGCCGCAAGGGCTGATTGCGGGCAGTGATGTGTCCGCGGAGGCTGTCAGGGCAGCGCGAACGAACCTGATGGGGCTCCGTTACGGAAACAACATCAGCGTTGACAGGGCAGACTTCAGAAATCTTCCGGCCCTTAAGGAACATGTAATTGTAACCAATCCGCCTTACGGCATTCGGATGGGTGGAGACGAGAACCTTGAAATATTTTATAAAGATCTCGGCGATTTTCTGAAACAAAAATGCCAAGGCTCGACCGCTTTTGTCTATTTCGGCGACCGGGAGTATATCAAAAAAGTCGGGCTGAAAGCATCGTGGAAAAAACCGATCAAGGCCGGCGGGCTTGACGGCAGGTTGGTTAAATACGTGATTTACTGAGAATGCCCTGATATAGGAGTCCTTAGATTGGATATTATAAAAAGGCATGCGCCATACCGCGACACGCCACTCGAACTCCGCAACCTTTCTTTACAGCCCTAAATACGTCTTGCGAATATGTGGATTTTCCAGCAGCTCTTGGCCCGTTCCGCCGAGAGTAATCCGACCGTTTTCCATGACGTAGCCACGAGCTGAAATTTTTAGAGAGTTAAAGACATTTTGCTCAATCAACAGGATGGCGGTACCGCGCCGGTTAATTTTTGCTACAATTTCAAAGATGGTACTCACCAGGACGGGTGCCAGGCCCAACGACGGCTCATCCAGCATCATGAGGGTAGGAAGTGACATCAGGCCACGGCCCATGGCCAACATCTGCTGCTCACCACCGCTCAGGGTCCCGGCTTTCTGGTCGAGACGTTCCTTTAGCCGCGGGAAATAACCGAACACCTGCTCCATGGTTTCACGCCGCACTTGCTTGGTTCGGGGGAACTGGGCGCCCATTTCCAGGTTTTCCAACACCGTCATTGTCGGAAAAATCTGTCTGCCTTCCGGTACGTGGCTGATGCCCTGCTCGACGATGCGGGAGGACGGGGCATGCGAAATATCATCGTTGTTCAAAGATATAGCCCCTTTGCGAGGTCTCAATATCCCGGAAATGGTCTTTAATAAGGTGGATTTGCCGGCCCCATTGGAACCGATCACCGACACGACTTCACCCGGCTGGACCTCGATGCTGACTTCTCTCAAGGCCTGCAGGTCGCCATAATATACATCGATTTCATTAACCTTGAGCACTTAAAAACTCCTTACCCAGATAGGCCTCGATGACTTCTTGGTCCTGGACTACTTCTTCGGGGGTCCCTTCGGCGATTTTAACACCATAACTGATAACGATCACCCGCTGAGACAGAGCCATGACCCCTCGCATGACGTGCTCGATTAATAAAATACTGATCCCTTGAAGGTTGACCTCCTTCAGCAAAGCAATCAATTCATCTACTTCGGTGGGGTTCAGCCCGGCCATAACTTCGTCCAGTAGCAGTACCTTGGGCTGGGTGGCAAGGGCCCTGGCCAGCTCGAGGCGTTTTCTTAAGGGAAGTGGCAACCCCTGGGCTTCTTTATCTGTCATGCTGGAAAGGCCGGTAAACTCGATAATTTCCAAGGACTTCTTTTTGGCATCGGCAGTTGATTTTTCCTTAGAAAGCGCCCCCACCATGACATTGTCCAAAACGGAGATTGTCGGGAACGGCTTGACGATTTGAAACGTCCGGGCCAAGCCCAGTTGACAGATCTGAAAGGGCTGCAGGTTGGCAAGCGCCTTTCCTTCAAGAAAAACGTTGCCTTCATCTGGAGCAAGAAACCCGCTCAAGCAATTAAAGACGGTGGTTTTTCCCGCGCCATTCGGGCCGATCAGCGCGAGGATCTCTCCCATTTCCAGTTCAAATGAAAGATTACCGACGGCCATCAAACCGCCGAAGTTCTTGGTCAGGCTATCTGCTGATAATATGCTCATGTGATTTTGGATTTCAAATTCAAAAGGGGTGCTAATAATTTCTTTACATAGACGATGATCCCTTTGGGCATGAAAATCACCACCAGAATGGCCAGAACACCGTAGAGTATCAGGTGCAGTCCTTCAAGACCACCTTTGGCAAAATATGCCCGGGAAATTTCCGAAAGCGGCGTCAGGATAAAGGAGCCGATCACCGGTCCAAAAAGCGTTCCAAGCCCCCCGACAATCGGCCGCAGGATCAGTTCGATACTGGTGGACATGCCGAACAGGGTGTTGGGGTGCAGATAAAAAATATAGTTGGCGTAAAAGGCGCCGGCCAGAGAGGTCATAAACGCACTGATGGCAATGGCAATCATATTGTATTTAAAGGTGTTGACGCCCAGGGCCTGGGCGGCTTCTTCATCTTCCCGGATAGCGACCATGAAGCGGCCCACCTTGGAAGTCTCGAGCAGGCGCACCACGACGAGCGAAGCCACCATAAAGCCGAGGGATATGTAATAGTAGGGTTGATTGCTACGGAACTGGAAATTCCAGAAAGACGGGTTGAAATCCAGAAATATCCCGGTAAAAGAACCCAGCGCCTCGATGTGGGATACGATCAGGCGTGTAATCTCGGCGAAGGCGATGGTCGTAATGACAAAGTAAACGCCGCGAAGTCCGAACCGAAACCCGAGAAATCCAAGGAAAAGGGCGATCGCAGCGGCAATGAGTCCGCCGAAAAACATACCGATCCAGGGCGTCAGTTCGAAGGTCAGGGCCAGATAGGTGGTGGCATACGCCCCGATACCGATATAGAGGGCATGCCCCAGGGATATATGGCCCGTGTATCCGGTCAACACATTCCATGCCTGTCCGACATAGGCCCAGTAAAAAATCATGACAAAGATGCCCAGGATATAGTTATCCAAAAAAAGGGGAAGCAGCAAGAGGACCGCAAATATTATAGCCAGAAACAGGTAAAAACGGGTCATTTCTTCCCCCCGAAAAGCCCCTGGGGGCGAAACAACATAATGATGATCAGGATACTGAAGCTGACCACCTGTTTGAGTGTTGCCGGCAGAAATAAAGTGGATATGGATTCCGCCACACCCAGAATGAGGCCGCCGACCAGAGCACCCATTAAGTTGCCCATCCCTCCCAGGATGACAACGACAAAGGCAGTTAAGGTGAAATCATGACCGATGTGCGGCGAAACCGGCATCAGCGGCAAGAGAAGCACGCCGGCGGCGGCGGTCGTAGCCGCTCCCAGGGCGAATGAGGTGTTATTGATCCGATCGACATTAATCCCCACCAGTATAGCGCCCGTTCGGTTGTCGGCAGCCGCCCGGATACATTTTCCGATATTGGATTTTTTCAAAAACGCAAATATGAGAATCGTGATAACAATTGCCAGGACGAATGCAATCAGACGGGAGACATCTATCATCACCGATCCGATCCAGAAGGTTTTGAGACTCAGGGCAGTCTGGGGGCTGCGGTGGTCCGGTCCCCAAAACAAGAGGGCGCAATTTTCCAGAACCAGCCCCAGGGAAACCAACGGGAGCACTTGTATCGCCTCGGGATAATCGAGAATGCGATTAACAAGTGAAGATTGAACCACATAGCCCAACACAAAAATAACTGCTGCGACAATCACCAGGGAAAGATAGGGGTCGATTCCCAGCAGCATGAAAATCCAGTAAGACACGTACATGGCCATGACCATCATCTGGCCGTGGGCGAAATTGATCACCCCCATAACACCAAAAATCAGGGAGAGACCCAGGGCGATTAGGCCATAGATCCCTCCTAATAAAATCCCCTGGATCGTTAACTGTACCGCAAGGGTTGAATCCATTGCGTTTACCGCTCCCAAAGTTGAGGTGCCGGAAAGACAATTTTGTCGGATTGGGCAAATTCTTTGGGTGCCACGATCTTGACGCGCTTAAGGAGGTCGTCATCGGGCTGTACTTGAACAAGCGCCGTTAGAGCGCCCTTGTTATCGCCTTTTTCGTCAAACTGGATGGGACCGCCGACCAACGGGTGGTCTTTGAAATTGGTCTGGCGCGTGGCCGCCAGAATCTTTTCCGGATCCGTCGAGCCGGCCCGCTCCAGAACATCGGCGATGACCTGCACGCCGGCATAGGCGTAGGCGCTGTTGGTATCCAGATATCTGTTATGCGCTTTTTGGAAGGCCGCATTGGCCTGCTGGTAAACCGGGCTGGTAGGGTTAATCCAGGGTACGTTGACCATAACGTAATAAATAAGCTTGTCTAAATCTTTGATAACATCCGGTTCATACCAGCCAGGCGAGCCGGGGCCGTAGATACCCATCAGTTCGACCCGTTGTTTATACATCTCCCTGGTTAAAATGATGCCGTCACCGGGGCGGGAGATCGGGAAAAGGATGTCAGGTTTGGCGGCTTTAATCCGGGCCACTTCAGCCGACAAATCATGGATACCCAATGGATATTGGACACGATCGACAATTTCGATGGGCAGTCCGGATTTTTCCATGAATTTGATAAAACCGCCGGACATTCCCTTTCCGAAGGCATCGGCCGTGTTGGTCACCACCGCCCGTTTGGGCATGACTCCCTTCAAATCGGTGACCATTTTAAGATATTGGACGCCGCCGTTGAGCAGTCCTGTGACGGTAATAAATACCCGGAAGGTGTATTTTTTGCCTTTATCGGTAATTTTATCCAGAGCGGCAACATCCATGATAAAAGGCACCTGCCGCTGCTCACAAAGGGTGGAGATAGCCAGGGCAACACCGCTTTGAAAGGGACCGGTCATCACCTTGGCACCGCCCTTTATGAGCCGGTCAGCTTCCGAGCGTCCGATTTCAGGTTTACTCTCACTGTCCCCCAACAGTAATTCGAGTTTAGCGCCGTCCATGGATTTAATGCCACCCATGGAGTTGATATAATCAACAGCCAGCTGATTGCCCCGGCGCTGGCCCACACCGATAACGGCCAGCGGTCCGGTGGCCGGCTGGACCGATCCGATTTTGATCGTTGGAGGGGCTGCCCGCAGCAGCTTGGGGACACCAAAAGTTGAAGCCGCCACACCCAGGCCGGCGACCCCCGAAACTTTCAGAAAGGTTCTCCGATCCATGCCATCCATTGAAAATCGTTTCTTGCTCATGGTTTTTTCCTCCCTTCGTGGATTAAGGGCTCACTCAAAAATGACTTCGTACGCCCTGTAAAAATGATCGAATCCCCATGCACACTTGCGAAACAGCCAATTTTTGGGGCATAAGATGCCGCGGATGGGGTATTGAATGTCAACTGAAGACAATTCATTTTGTATCAGAAGGTTATTTCCTATATTATGATGTCTTCCGAAGTCAAGAACTAATCCGATTCAAAAATTTAAATCCCGGTTTTCGCTTTTTGGGCCTTGACCTGAAAATCCTTTTCCAATCGGGTAGAATGGTGTAAAAGAATAATCTATTTTTTTGTAAATACAAACTTCATTGAATAGTTGATTTAGAGAACTATGGAGGATAATTTGAAATTCAACCCACTTAGCCAAACCCATATAGAAAACTTGAAAAAAATGGTGGCAGCGGACCGGTTTTCCACCGGAGAATCGGTGCTTGATCTGCATGCAAAGGATGAATCCCGGCATCCGCCCTGCCGGCCGGAAGCCGTTGTCTGGCCGCAGAGCGCATTCGAAGTATCTGCAATATTAAAATATGCTAACAACAATGGTATTCCGGTGACCGGATGGGGGTCCGGTTCGAGTCTGGAAGGCAACCCAATTCCAATGAAAAGAGGCATTGTATTGGATTTTTCCCAAATGAACCGGATTTTGGAAATTCGAGAAGAGGATTTCCAGGCCGATGTGGAAGCCGGGGTGGTTTACCAGGATTTAAATGAAAAACTGCGGCACACCGGGCTATTTTTCCCGCCGGATCCCGGAGCCCGGGCCACCCTGGGCGGGATGATCGCCAACAACGCCAGCGGAATCCGCACCATTTATTATGGCTCCACCAAGGACTACGTTTTAAAATTATCGGTGGTGCTGGCTGACGGAGAGATGATTGAATTGGGCACCCGGGCCAGTAAAACGTCTTCAGGGTATGATTTGATTCGGCTGTTTGTCGGCTCCGAGGGCACACTGGGGATCGTCGTGGGTGCCACGGTTCGACTGGCCGGTCTGCCGGCGGAGTTTTCGGCGGCCATTGCGACTTTCCCATCGGTGGAAATCGCCGGCAAAGTGGTTTTTGAAATTATGCGCGGGGGCCTCAACCCGGCCGCATTAGAGCTGCTGGGTCCGGAATGCATTGAACTGATGAATCGAGAAGAAAATTTGGGATTAAATGTTTCACCGACACTTTTCATGGAATTTCACGGATCCACCACCAGCCAATTGGCGGAGGTACTGGAAATATCAGAGGAAATCTGCAGGGCCGGGGGAAGCATCCAATTCCAGCCGGGGTTAGGCCGGACGGAAAGGGACCGTATCTTCAAGGCGCGGCATGCATTGGGCGATATGATTTTCCGCAATCATCCGGATTGCTATATTTTGGTTATGGACGTTGCCGTACCCATTAGCGCCTACTCGGCATTGATCACCGAAATCCGAAAAGAACTGGCCGGAACCGATCTGGTCAGCTATTATCTGAGCCACGCCGGCAACGGCAATGTTCATTTGAATATAGCCGGTAAAAAAGAAGATCAGAAGCAATGGGATCTCATCAATAAAATTTCCCAGCGTCTGGTGACCAAATGTATTGGACTGGGCGGTACCGCCACCGGTGAGCATGGTATCGGGCTGGGAAAAAGAAAATACATGGCTGCCGAACATGGAACCAGCCTGCAATGGATGAAGCGTGTTAAATCGATGTTTGACCCCAATGGTATCCTGAATCCAGGCAAAGTATTTCCATGAAAAAAAGAAGGTCGTTAAAGCAAACCTCACTTTAACGACCTTCTTTGGTTTTTGTTGCTCCGTGCGGGAGATCGGATCAGGAGTGGCGAGAAGCTTAAGTCAAATGCGCACGCAGCATGATGGTTAGTTCCGGTAATGAGGGCTTACTCGATATTGTCTACCAGTCCCCAGTCCTTCGCCTTGTCGGCACTAAACCAGGTGGTCTTTTTTTCCAGCTCTTCCCACTTTGTTTTGTTCAGCTTGGAATTGTCGACCAGTTTTCCGATATAACGATCCCGCAGCAGGTACATCAAATCGTTTTGCGATCGAATATCGGAAGCCGTTTCACGTCCAGGCCACTTCCACAGGGCGGCTTCATGCACCATAAAAATAGTTCCCGGTGCCGCCAGACGAACATCGCAGACCGCGAATACCGGCACAGCTGCGCTGGCAATGATGCCCGAGGCATGGGCTGTGACTTTAAAGCCTTTTCTTCGGGCCCGCTCGATCTGATCCGCCAGGGCCAGGCCTGAAAACGCATCGCCGCCGGGGGAATTGATGAACAAATTCACGTCGCGAATCTTTGTGTTATTCTCCAGAACAACGAGATCGTTCCACAAGCGGGTCACATCCGCCACCGACAGCCCCGAGAAAATTTTGACAAAGGCCTTGTCGCTTGAAATAAATGACAGCTGGGATAAACGGCCCTCCGGGTTGGCAACTTCCATGGACTTGTTCACCCGGTCTTTTTGGCCATCTTCAACCGTTACTTTCGTCGGGTCCGCGGCCTGGACCTTTACAACGATTTCCTGTGGCTGGATTCGCCGGTGGCGGTGCTGGTTGGTACGGTTGCACAACTGACGAAAAAAATACCCATTACCAAGAAAAGAAAAACTTTTTTTACCATGACTCAATCTCCTCGCTATTAATTTTTGACTTAAGTTTGTTCCCTAGTTATGCAAAATATATACCAGTTGGCATGTTCTATGGCAAAAAAATTTAAATTAAAATACAAATGCTCAGAATATCAAATGGATACAGGACTGCAGCCCAAGAACTCGACCATTACCTAGTAGTCATGGAATTGACATAGTGCGCGTGATAAGGAAATCGTCTGTGTGCTTTGTCAGGGGGCCGATGAAAAGACCCGGGTGAGGGAGAATACCGAAAATGTGTTGCTCTATGCATATGCAGTCCCCGGGATTGAAAGGGTGCATTTGCAGGAAGGGTTGGCCATCGCCGCCGACACCCTGGAAAAGTTTGGTGGGGGAGAAACTAAATTTATTGATGTTTATTGAGGAATATTACCCGGGTTGAGCGGTTCAACGTTTAAGGTTCCCAATTAAAGTGTCCTAAATGCAGACCTGGTGATTTACTATGAAAATTGCTCCTTTTTTTAGACATTATCAGGCGGTATGAAACCTTCTCCGGGTATGGGTTTTCAGGTGTCGGGTTTCAGGTGTCAGGCCAGTTCTCACGTTTTCACTCCTGACACCCGACACCTGAAACCTATACGAATTATCGGTCCAGTGCGATTTCCAATGCAGCTTTATCCCTGACGACCTTGAAACTGCTTAGGATCTGCTCGAAGTCGGCAATATCCTTTTCAAAGTAATGGCGCAGTGCGGCATTATAACGCAGGTTAAAAAACGAATTTCCACTGATAAACCCGTAATAAAGCGTTTTGAAGGTCGAACCCTTTTTATCTTTGTAAGTGAATAAAATCTTAAACCCATCATGTCCGTCTATCATTGCTGGAGCATTTTCGATAACATTAAAACTTAAAATGCGGCGATCAGAGGCAATTTCATCAATGATAACACCGGAAGCTTCCTGGGGCAGCATCCCCTTGTTTAATTTCTTTTTCGTATGGCTGTAAGGAAGATCAATCGGACGCTGCTGAATGAGCACATACTGCAGCAAGGCACCATCTTTTGTAATAAGGTATTTATTAATGTGTTTGGGTTTCCACCATCCCTCTGGTATTTTAACTGAGAACTGGCTATCGGGCAAACTCTTCAAGCTGCGCTCTTGGGCCACGGATGCACAGCCGGTGATAAAAATTAAAAAAATTAATACGGCTAGTATGTTTTTCATCATCCTTCTCCGTTGGTTACACACAATTTTAGATATCCTTGAATATAAGCCCTGTCGATAGTATCCGGTGAAAGCAATAGGCAGGATTCAAAATATTTTTTTGCCAAGCTCTTTTCTCCGTCCTTATAATGGATCAACCCCATGGCCTTGCGTGGTTCCGGGTAAGACGGATTCAACGAAATTGACCTTTCATAATATTTTATTGCTGCAGCCGCATCATCTTGCCGACCTCGCTGCCGTAATATCTCACCCAACAGAAAATAGGCCCGGGCATCATCCGGTTTTAGGATCAGAAATTTTTCCACCGTTCTTTGGGCAACTAAAAATCTTCCCCGCCTCAGATCCAGACGCGCATTGTCCAGAACCAACCGGGATATCCTGGATTGAAAGATGTCCGTGTTTTTTACGCCTGTGATTCTCCCTCGCTTTTGCTCTGCCAGCCAATGATTGACATTTTTAATACGTTGTCGGACGTTGGGATGGTTGCCGAAAAAATATGATTCCTCGATGCCTTCGCTTTCTATTTCCTGTTTCATGAGTTCAAAAAGCGTTAAGACTTCCCTTGGATCATAGTTTGATTTGGCCATCAGGTCAAGCCCGACTCGATCCGCTTCGGTTTCAAGTTCGCGTGTGTATCTGCTGATGGAGGCTATCGGTATGGCGATGCCAAGAACCGGCACGATTTCCTGACCCGTTGCGGTTCTTGACTGTGTCCGGTTTTGCATTTTTCGCTGCACTCTTAAAGAATGGCGATGGGTACAGTGTACCATTTCATGTGCCAGAAGGGCGGCCAACTGGGCCTCGTTATCCATGCGGGCAAGAATCCCGGTATGGATATAGATGACGCCATTGGGAAAGGCAAACGCATTTAAATTGGGATCGTTGACGACTTTAATTTGAAAGGGGATGTCCGGCGATCTGGAATTTTTCTGGAGCTTTGTGACAATCTGATTGAGATAATTTTCGATTTCTGCATCCTGATACAAAACCCCGCTGCCGGCTATAATGTCCTGTTCTTCCAGTGCCCGGCGCCAAAGCATCTGCTCTTCTTCACTCGCCGACAGCGTCCCGGTAACAGGAATGGGTCGGGAAGTTGCGCAACCGGCCACCAGACAACAAACTGCAATGACCAAAACGATATGTTTCATCCTTCCATCCTTGAAAAACTGGATAGTAAATCCCGGATAAGCGCCGTCGTGCTGTCAGGATCCCTCAGGTCCTTGCCATTCGTAGTACCTTTAACGGTGTAATAGAGAATGGTTCCGGATGAGTCAGCGATGGCAAGATCTATCAAGGCCTTGCGTCTATCATTAAAAACCTGATCATAGCCCGTGACAAATATAATGGAATCGGCGCCGAATTTCTGTAAGAATGATTCAAGGGATCCCACAGAAAAATTAAATCCATTGCTCTCAGCTATATTTTGTTGTGGCCCGAATGTGTGTTGATCCATGGTTTTATGGACCAGTCTGTAGAGGGTTTGTATCTCCGCCAGTTCCTTTCCAGTTCGCGCATCCATTTCCACGAGTTTTACATTACACTGTTTATCCCTAAAATCCCGTAAAATGGCAATTTGCAGGTTTTTGCGACCAACCCGACTCCAATCGTCCCGCAATATGGCCGCCCCGCCGGCTGACAACTCGTACATGTTGACATCGGGGCTGATGAGCACAGATTGTTTAACGGAATCTGCCCGGGTGCTAAATTCCGGATGCATTCTGTAGGCATCCAAGGCGCAGCCCGTCACCAGCAGAAAAAAACACATGATTGACAAAGGGGTGCGCCACTTATTCTTAACTCTAATCATTTTATTATCTCTCGACCGTATCAAGGCATTTGCGCTCCATCAGTATTCCCGCAAGATAAACAACATTGGAGTTATAACAAATACATATAGCACCCACCGACTCCAGGGTATATGCCCATGATAGGCTAACATTTCGGATATCGGCACTTTACAGTCCGGACTTAAACTTTTTGAAGAATTGACGTTAAATTTATTGTATTTTCAGATAGTTATTGTGGAAGACGGTCGGTCGGCAGACGATGAAAGGAATTCATATTGTAAAATTTGTTTCATTTATTGATTTTTTCTGTGGACTTTTTTTTGAAGGTGTTTATAATAGCGACAGGTTAAAACAGTCGGAAAACTAAATTCGATTCTGTTTTACTTTAAGAAGGAGGTTCAGTTATGAAAAAAGTAGTATTTTTATTGATCATTGCAGTTTTTCTAGCTGGTTGTACGGCTGAGTGGTACAAGCATGATACCATTTACAAAAACCATGATCACATGTTTTTTAGCTGGGGAGGCTACAAAAGCCCTACGCCAGAAAAACTCGAAAAATCGGAGTCGCAGGAATGGTGGGGTGAGGAAATCCCCTATATCCCCGCACAGTAAATACCGAGGCTTGGAAAGCGGCGGGATTGTTCTTGCTGTTTCGATTTGAAGACGTTTTTTTTCGACCCTGTTTGCATTTTTAGATGAATACGACCCCAAAGTGGCAGGTTGTTGTCCGTATTGAATCCGACTGACAACCTAAACATTGAGTCCTTCCATTTCGCAAATGGAAAGATGAGGATTCAGAGATTATGCCCTGAGGAATTATACCTCAAAAGATGGCAACCGCCACAGTGGGGGGGTAAGGCGGATCAGTGTGTTGGCTGGTTCGTTGGAATTTTATCGGTCTTTCAGTTTATTTGTAGGATAGAGATAAATCTGGCCGGAAACTGCAAACCAAGGCTTTGTATTTACAGTCTCTCCTTAAAGGCCTCAAGTGCCTCCTGTAGCATCCGACGAATAAATACCTCTTTATCGCCAATGGTGTACTGTGTATACGTCGCATAATCCGGATTCGACTCGGACAGAACCGGTGGGTGTTCCCGGCATTTCTTTTTTATTTTCTCAAACTCCTGAACCATACTCAACAGGCTAAATTTTCCCCCTTCAAAAGTCCTGATCCACTTCAAACGGTGCATCATTTCGAAGCGCGTCTGGTCTGCCAAAAAAAGATGAATGTCCACAACCAACATTTGGTCACGGTTTCCCAGATAGTGGAACTTTGGTGCGCCCCCCAGATCCAGGGCCCCCATGATGAATTCGTAATACGCAACAGAGCTGGGTTCGCCGGGTTGTGCCAGATAGTATAGAGTGTTGTCTGATAGATCGACAATTCGGGTAGCAGAGTCAAAGGATTCCCCAAAGCGTTTCTGCCAGGGACCAAATCCTCGTTGTTCCAGTGCCTTGGTCCGATATGTTTGAAGATCGACAATTTTTGTCATGACAGACAGACCCGTTACCGCTTACCTGGCCGGGATAAACTGGAGTAGAATACTTAAACTGAAGATCGCTAATAGGTTACCAGGTGTCAGGTTTCGGGTGTCAGGAAGGCGCATTGCAAAATCCTGAAACCTGAACACTGACACCTGAAACCCAGCTTCTGACAGCATGTTGTTAGAAATAAATGGGACTAAAGAACTAAGTTTTCAAGATAAACCCGCATTCTCGAATCTTAGTTTCAACCCCGGTTTATTGGCAAATATCTCTTCACGGGTAAGACCGTCGAGTTCATGGGGGAATACCAGCCACTGATCGGTTTCATGAATAAAATAGTCCGGAATAATACCGGTCACATTCTTTTTCGGTTTAAACCAGGGCGTGGCGATCCGAATGTCGTCCGGCAAATTGCGGCGCATCTTTTTTCGCAGGGTCTCGATGACCGCCTTAATACTGCTGCCGCTGTCGAATACATCGTCCACGATCAGAAGTCCGTCTTCCCAGTTGGCATGCTGGACAACATATTCCAATCCATGTACACGGACCTCTTTATCTTTTTTGTTAATGCCGTAGTATGAAGAGGTCCGGATGGCGATGTGATCGGTTTTTACGCCGAGATGATCCAGTATCTCCTGAACTGCGATGCCTACCGGCGTTCCACCTCGCCATATGGCAATGATAAAACTGGGGCTGAAACCACTTTGGTAAATGCGCAGACCGAGTTCAAAGGAATCGTTTAACAATTCCTGGGCGGTTAGATATTGCTTTTCGTCCATTTTATTTCATGCCTTCGTGTCTGAGTTTTTCGGTGTCATTCTGGGGTGAATAGCCCCTATTTTTGGGTAGTGAATGACCAGAACCGGATACAAACTTATCCAGTTCGGCCAGGTACTTTTTTTTCTGCGCCGAATCGAGAAATGAGGCCCGGAAGGAGTTGCGGGCCAGCATATAAATATCTTGAAAATTCATATCAAGCGCTGCGTGCAGTGCGCGCAAGTTGTCTTCGACATAGCCACCAAAATATGCCGGGTCATCAGAGTTGACCGTTACACACAAACCTGATTTCAGCATTTGCATGATATTGTGCTGGCTGAGGCTGTCAAAAACACCAAGCTTGATGTTGGACAACGGGCAAACAGTTAAAGGAATTTGCTCTTTCACCAGATATGACACCAAAGCGGCATCTTCAACACAGCGAACCCCGTGATCAATCCGCTCAATTTTCAGCAACTTTAAAGCTTGCCAGATGTACTCTGCCGGACCTTCCTCACCGGCATGGGCCACGGGCTTAAACCCCTCCTGGCGTGCCCGCTGGAATACTGCTGTAAACTTCTCAGGTGGAAACCCCCATTCAGAAGAATCCAGCCCCACCCCCGTGATCCAATCTTTAAACACCAGCGCCTCTCCAAGGGTTTTCATGGCATCTGCCGCACTCAGATGCCGCAAGAAGCATAAAATCAATTTTGATGATAGACCCAGTTGACGTTCGGCATCCGTCAAGGCTCGGTGAATTCCCTGTACAACCGTTTCAAATTTGATCCCCCGTTGTGTGTGGGTTTGGGGATCGAAAAATATTTCTGTATGGCGGACATTCTGTTCCGCGGCCCTTTTAAGATAAGACCAGGTCAACCGGTAAAAATCATCCTCATCAATCAGGACTTGCGCCCCCTGATAATAGATATCCAGAAAGGACTGCAGATCCTTAAATTTATAGGCCCGACGGATATCGGTAACCGATTCAAAGGGAAGACTGAAGTTGTTCTTGGCGGCAATTTCAAACATGAGCTCCGGTTCGAGCGCACCTTCGATGTGGATATGTAGTTCGGCCTTGGGAATACCGTGAATAAAAGCATCCATGGATTGAGGTAGATGGAGGGGGTTGGGTTCAGCCATATGCCTAATCTTTTTCCACCGGAAACGTCATCGAAGCCCCGAACCAGCCAATGACGGACACCATGAGCGCCAGAGACAAGACCAGCAACAGATAAATACTGCTCAGCCCGGTGAAGTTCTCCAGCACATCCGGTACCGCAATGCGCCAGACAAAAATGATCGTGGCTGTCGCCAGCATGATTAGCGAGAGCGGTATTTTTATCTTTACCGGCCGGAGCATTTTAGCCAGGTAATTCAGCCACCATGTATATATCCCGGTAGTGACAGCCACAAGAACAAAAATAATGCCGGCACCCAGACAGTGAAGCGCAGTTATCTCAAATGACTTTTCACCGGTAACCAGGTAAAGCAAATTAAAGACGGTGGTGGAAAACATAAAAACGATGGGAAAATGCACCGTCATGGGATGCGGATGACGCCTGAGCATAGGAAATCGACGAATGAGCCAAGCAATCGGCTGGGGAATCGGCCGCTCGTCGACAACCTTCTTTAATACCCCCACCTGGGGATAGCGCTGCAGGACATCGTGCTCATGGGGGGCCGCTTGCATATCGTTGGTCAGATCATGTCCGGCATGATGGCGCTTCATGTGAAGCCCCTTTCGCCAGAGCTTGCTTTCGGTGACATCGTAAATTTTACCGTTGTGAGCAATGTAAACCGGATTTCCGTTTTCACCGTTGTACCCGGCGAGTTCATCCACATTGAATTCTTTCATGCATAACTCCCTAAAGGGCCTTAAAAACTACAACAATATTTTAATCAGCACGATTACCAGCAAAACCGCAGGATAATAGCTTGCCTTGTTAAATAACGCCATGGCATGGGATTTTTTCCGGGATTGATAAAGCTTTAAAGCCGGCAGCAAAAGCAGATAAACCCCGGCGGTCACAGACATACAGATAATGATTAAACCTATAACATCAATCGTCCATGACAAATAAAAAACCAGGATGCACATGATCAGGCTTAGAATAACAGCCGCGACAATGATCACATTCGCAGTTTGAATCCCATAAACGACCGGTATGGTCCGGGCATTAAAGCGTCGATCTTCCTCAACATCAAATCCATCGTTCGGAATATTCTGGCCGCCTATTTCCCAGAAAAAAAGCAGGAAAAACAGGCAAATTAAATACGTCCCGGAAGGATGGGGATCGACGGCAAATACTGCTGCCAGGGCGCCGGAAGTCTTTACGGCCCCGCTGACGATGGTGCGGAATGGGCTGACGCGCCACAGCATACAATAAAGGGTTTCCAATGCACAACCGCACAGGAAAATAAGAACACAGACCGGATTTAGCATATATGCACCGATCAGAGCCAGCAAGGCCCAGCTCAAAGCCCAGAGGAGCCCCTCTTTAAAAATCAACAGGCCCATGGCCATAGGGTGCCTGACGATGATGCTGTCCAGATCGTTGCCCGTATTCGAAAACCCACCCATTACCGCCTTTTCTCTATCCGTCTTGTAGTCGATCACATCATTTAAGGCATAAACGGCGGTATAGCCGGCAAACGTTGTGATGATTCCGATGACAATCGTATGAACGGGCGGAAAATAACCTAGCCATAGCAGCGCGCCAAAAGCAGGTGTACACATATCCAGTAAACCGTGTGGGGTCCTCGAAAGTGCAAAGAAAAGTTTTAAGCGGGCCAGCCCGGTGAACTGACTGGCCAATGATGTTTCTGACACCTGACGTATCCTATTAGTAAGCTGAAACCTTAAGTTTCTGACAACTTGTCGTCGAAATAAGTCCGATAAGGGTCTATCCGATACCTGCCTTTAGCAGATAATGTTTGTAAAGGCACATCCGCTGCTAGCGTTTTCGTATTTTAAAGAGCAATTTTTAGCATGTAACCTTTAATTTCGTCAAGATGTTATCGATTAGCCTATCCATACGCCATAAAGCAGCCGCCAGTAAATGGCAGGTAAAGCGACCATACCGGTATATGCGACTGCTGCCATAAGAATTCTTAAGCTGGCGAGTTTGGATCGACGCCTCGCTCCGGGAAGCAGATCCGGATAATTGACCCCGGTTTTAACAACCAGGTAAGAAATCGGTCCTTCCAGAATGATGATAACCAAGGCTCCCAGTAACGGTAACCCTATAAACTTGTGCTCCGAAAGGAAAAGACACCAGGGGCAATGGTGATGGAGAACTTGATAAAAATAGGCGGCAAACACCCGCACAAGGGTTATGGCGGCGATCGGCACCCAAATCACAGTGATGGCGGCAAGAGCGCCGGTGGCCTGCTCCCCGTTGAGTCGTTTTGTTTTTAGAGACCAGACGGCACAAAAAAGCATCACGGCAGTCAGCATCCCAAAGGTCCAGATCCAAAAGCTATTCGGCATCCCGGCGATTTGCCGGGCCCCGGCAATATTGCTGAACTGATCATAAACCAATGCACAGCAATTTACCGGCTTGTGAGAATCGATACGAAGGATGCCTCTAAACGTTGTGGTAACCGCAAGAAAAAAAAACGGCAGCGTCAAAAGCAAAATCCGGGAATTATGGGTTGTCAGGGGAGCATCCGGTCGGCTGAGGTTGAGTTTTTCATATGTCAACCAGAGGGTCATTATAAAAAAAACCAAAAACCGATAGATAAGCGCCCGGCTACCGAGGCCATCGGTGGCTTGCAAGACGCCGGTACCGCACATCGCACCGGGAACGATTTCAGGTAGGATATTTGTGATGCCAATGATCAGCAAGACCGTGGAGAGAAAAAATACTGCGAGACTGAATTTGGCCGACAGCCGCGCCGTTTCCGCCCTGCGTTCAAGTTGAATTTGTTCTCGCCCCGCTGACTGCGGCATCCATTCGATGACAATCTGAAATGCGGTTGCCGTCGCACCCAGCCATAAGCAAAAACTCAGTAAATCGCCGACCACCACCGCGATCAGAAGTGGATGCCAGATCATCGTAATTCCTTTAAGCATTGGTTTTCTATATGGAAATGCTTATCGATAAATTTCCCATGCTGGGCCCAGCGCGGGTCGTGGGCAGCGACGATCAGGAGGGTTTGCGGAAGCTTCCAGCCCACAAATTGATCGATGATCAGGGCCGCACCGTCATCATCCTGATGGGCGGTCGGCTCGTCGGCGATCAGAATAACCGGCCTGGAAACAATCGCCCGCGCAATTGAAACCCGCTGTTGCTCACCTCCTGAAAGGGACTGCACATTTTGCTTGGCCAAATGCGAGATGCCAACGGCATCGAGAGCCTCCCAGGCCAGCCTTCGCTGCTGAGCGATTGAGGACTTTCGTGGTATCATTGGAAGAATAACATTTTCTAGCACGGTGAACTTGTTAATCAGGTGCGGATGTTGAAAGACAATACCGACCTGTCGTCGCCAACGATCCCGGTGTACCGAGTTCCAGCGTGACACGGGTTGGCCGTTAGCCGTTATCTGACCTTGTGAGGGGCGCAATAACCCTGCCAGAAGGTGCAGCAGCGTACTTTTGCCGGCACCGGTTTTACCTGAAATCATGATTCCTTCACCGGCGTTCAGAGTCGCTTCAATATGCCTTAGGACCGCATGCTCGGATCCATCCGATCGGCGACGATAAAAACTGACATTTTGACAAACCAGGCGCATACTCATATCAACTTTCAAGAAAATCCTGGGGATCGGCAATTGCTGCCCGCAAAGCCGGCCAGAGGACGGCTGCCAGATACGGTAAAAAAATAAGCCCGACCATTTCGATTAGAACTAAAAAGGCACCGGAGGCGTTCAGAAAAAGCGGTGGTGGAGTATCATTCCAACCAAAAAACAGACTGCCCGGCCAGGAGGCTCCGGGCCAAAAAACCAGGGCGTATGAAGCAACCATACCGGCGGTGACGGCCGGGATTCCGATGATTAGTGCTTTCAAAAACTGCATATGGAAAATATTCGAGGTGGTCCAACCGAGGGCTTTGTACAATCCGACGTTGCAGCTCTGCACTATCTGACTTTTGACGACGCCAACAACGATGAGTGCCAGGGCCAACATCCCGGGAATAATTGTAATATAGATGATACCGCTTCGGCGAGCCGCAGCGGAGACATAAGTTCCAATAGCCTCTTTTCGAGTGGTCATCCGCACCGGCCACGGAAAGACCTTGGAAAGATCCGGCAAAATTGCATCTGCTTCTGTTTCATGAAACACATCTACAATCAGATCACTGGCAAATCCGTCGGCTATGCCAAAAAGCTGTCTGGCATCATCCGGATTTACCAGAACCAGGTCGTGGGCCACTAGACTCGTTTTGGAATTCAGCGTCTCGATAATTTTAAAATTCAAGGTGGTATGGCTTGTTAATTGAATAAACCCATGGTCTTCGGCTTTTGTAACCCCAGCCCCGAGAACGGCCTCGCCCCGCTTGGGCAGCGGTAGGCTGCTGGTGAAGCTTCCCAATCTGTGTGACCCGTCAAATCCGAATACCGTCACTGCTCCTTCAGGACTGGTGGCGGTTCCCCATATTCGCACTTCGGCCTGAAGTACCCCGGGAACGGACCTCGCCAAACGAATGGATTCCTGCGAAGGCAACGCCGACCATCCAACCGGATTGACCCGCCTGACAACGATGGTCGGCGAATCTTTTAATATGAGGTCGGCAGTTGTAGATAGGGCCTGGCTCAGCAGCAAGGCTGTCCCGAGGATCGTAATCAGGGAGGTGATTGATAGGAAAAGAAGAATAGTTTCAATAGGATACCGTGAAATATCCCTGACTGACCAGGCAAACAGAGGAAAAGACAAACGGGGTTTCATTGATCACTCAATTCGACACTCGCAAAATTAAATCGGCACCATCAGGATGGATTCGCCCAAGTTTGGGGTCAAACCGCAAATCGATGGACTGGCTAATTGCCCCGATGCTGCGCAGCGGTCGACCGGATGGTGCCATGGATAAGCAGTTTAAACCCAGAGCGCGAACGAGTTGATGGCATTCTTCCTGATCTGCAGCCGACCTGAGACTGGAATCAAGGAAAAGCAGAATGATTCCCAATACTGCGGTAACCAGCACCAGTATGCCGACCCTATTTGAAAAACCCAATCGATCTGCCGGTGGGTTATTTAATTTCATTGGCTCGAAGCAGCTTGTTTGCCTGTCAGTTGTCGCCATTTTTCATCCGTCATTTCAGATAGACGGAAGACCGTCTTTGCACCGTGACGCTTTTTAAATACAGCCAGATGCTGCTCATTTTCAAGAGGAACCAGCGCCGGACCCATTGGGCCGATCACGTCCGAGCCGGCAACCCAGTATACCGATCCACCGGGCACCTGATGGCCGGTGAAATAATCTTGAACCACCGTCCGTTTAAGTTCCTCTTTAGCAGCGCCAAGGAAAATCTCAGGATGCATCCATGAACGGATCATGCAGCCGGTGCCACAAAAATAATAGGTACGGCCATCGATGAATTGAATGGCACAGGCAAATTTTTTGTACTTGCTGACCTGCATGGCACATACCGGGCAGCGGTCCTGACTGCTTATTTGCATGGCACCACTTTCATCCAAAGGCTTCAGTCCGGGCTGTGGCCTGGCTTTCTGGTCATCGGCAAAAGCAGAATAAGATAGAATAGAAAACCCAAATATAGCGACAAGCAAATAGATGCATCTGATAAATTTCCTTTTGAAGATTTTTCCTTGTTCAGTGTCTTTATTAAATCGCATCGGTACGTTCTCCCACCTCACAATTCCTGTCATGAAGCTCACGGAATCACTATTAAGCAATTAATGGCGCGCCAACATTGGGGGTCACTTAAAGCTAAATTTGTAAAGGAAACTAACAGCCATGTCAAATCCTAATTCTGTGTGACCGGAACGGGGAGAGTGATAAATTCAGAATTCGCTCCTGCAAGGTTATCCCGAATTTATCCTACGGAATCATTTATCCTAATTTTGGGTATTCGATTGTGGATTATTGCAAACTTTTAAATTTAGAAAGAAGGTGGTATTCATATTTACAGATAGATTACCAATTAACCACTCAACGATATCTGTAAGTACGGATCCCATGAATAATTTGACTTTTTTTTCAATGTTTATGCTCGGATTTTTAGGAACCGGGCACTGCATCGGAATGTGCGGTCCATTGGTAATTGCCTTTCCTGCCCGCGGGGGTAAATTCGCTTCCCATCTGTATTATCATCTGGGACGAATCTTTACCTATGTGGTCATTGGGAGTATCATGGGCGGAATCGGAGCCGGTCTTGCAGGAATCGCTGTGGCAACCGGTGGGAATTATCCGCTCTGGGTGACTCGGATTCAGCTGGGGGTTTCCATCGTGGCAGCTTTGTTTCTCTTGAGTTTCGGTCTGGCTCGGTTGGGTATCATCCGGGAACCGGGATGGATGGCCCTGGCATCGCCGGATAAAATACCCGGATACCGCAAACTGCTGAAATCTGCCTTCGCAGGTAAAAGACAGGCAGAAATGTTTTTGCTGGGTATGATGATGGGCCTGTTGCCATGCGGCCTCTCATTTGCCGCATTTACCCGGGCACTGCCGTCCGGAAGCCCAATCAATGGCGCCGTCATGGTTTTTCTATTCGCTTTGGGAACCGTTCCGGGGCTGTTACTGCTCGGGACCGGCGCATCGGGTCTTGCACGCCGCTATCAGGCGCATTCGGATATTTTAGCCGGCCTTTTAATGATTTTTATGGCCGCTGAACTGGCCGTAAAAGCATTTTCTGCCATTTTATCTTAGTTATTTTCACTAACAATCGGCAGAAAGTACAAATTCGCTGTTTTGTTTGTTAAGGGCTCGGATCGCTAACTGCTTCGGCGATTGCTTCGAAAGCAAGAACCAGCAAGAGGTCCGTATCGTCATGAACCGGCTCTTCTTGGGCGGACACCTTGGCGATGACAACCTCTCTCTCGGGATCAATCCACAGCCATTGCCCATGAATACCGATGCCGCAGAAAGCCCCTGACGCGTTGCCGGTCTGGTACCACTGGCTACGGTAGCGGCCTTTCGGAAACAGATGGACCATATCGCCTTTTTTCCAGGGGCCACTGTCGCCGTTGTGCCGTATGTCTTCCACCCACCAACCGGGTAGAATATCTTTGCCTCCCAGGCGCATCATCTCTCCAAAACGAGCCAAGTCACGGAGCAGTACACAAATTCCTCCCGCCGTACGCGGTGTCCCTTCACTATCGACGGTTACATAGGCGTTGGCCTCGGCTCCCATCGGCTTCCAGACCAGGGTTGAAAACAAGCTGCTAAAATCCCGGCCTGAAACGCGTTCCACAATCCAACCAAGAAAATCCGAATTGGGCGAAAGATAGTTAAAAACCTTCCCATGGGGTTCAGGCGCCCGTGAGAGGGTTGCCAACAAGCCATGCAATGTGCCGGGATCCATCCCAGGCAAGGCCGGATCCCATAGCGTGGCGCGGCGATATCGAATGTAATCGCCTGACTGGTCAAGGTATTCCTCAGAAAATGAGCTGCTGACCGTCATGTCGAGCACATGTCGAACCGTACAGTCGCCGTATGCCGCGTCTGCAACCTCCGGGACATATTTGATGACAGGTTCTTCAGGATCGAGCGCTCCCTGATCAACCAAAATTCCGGCCAGTGCCCCGGTCAGGGACTTGCTTACTGAAAACAAAATATGCGGGGTCGTCCCATCATAACCCTGGCTATAGCGTTCAGCGACAAGACGCCCCCCTTGAAGTACGACCAACCCATGGGTAGCAGTGGTATCGAGCACTTCCGCAAGCTGTCGTTCCTGCCCCTGCTGATCTTCAAAAACCAAAGATTCAAGAGATTGCAGTTCGGTTGCAAACTCCCACACCTGGTCAGAACCTTCAATCCGGGAAACAGGAATGAGCTTGTCTACATTTTGAAACGACTGTGAGCTATACGGCGCTGTGCGCCAGTTGGCGAGCGTAACAGAGGTATCCATGGCGTCCTCAAAAAAAAGCAGATATTGTCACAAAAAGGTTTCAGGTGTCAGGCAGGCGAGTCACAAAGTCCTGAAACCTGAACACTGACACCTGAAACCAAATGTTTCCTACAACATGTTGTCAGAAAATAGCCGTTAAGGGCCCATCCTTCCAGAACACTACTTGGTCAGTTCCGTCCAGATGGCGGTGTAGTAATCGTTGGCCTCTTTGGAACACGTCGGCAGAAAAACGCCGGCATCCTTGTACTCGTCAGGGACCATAATCTCCGGTGCGGTTTTCATATCTTCCGGCATGAACTTTTCAGAGCCGGTGATACCGTTGGCATAGCGTGCAAAGCTGGAAATCAGGGCTGCATTTTCAGGTTCCATGATAAAGTTCATGAACAGCTTGGCATTCTCGACGTTTTTAGCGGTTTTCAGCACAACGACACTATCCATCCATATCCGCATAGCCCTCGCGCGGGTAACCGAATTTGATGGAAGGTTTCGCCAAACGCGCCCGGAAGACAGCGCCGTTCCAGTAGAAAGCAGCAGCAAAATCACCGCGCGGCATTTTTTCTACCAGGCCATAATCCATGGACACCCATTTCGGTTTTGCGGCCATCAAGACATCCCGTGCCTTTTTCAGCGCCGCTTTATCGGTCGTGCAAGGCTCGCTGCCGACATACATCAATGCCAGCCCCAGAACATCGCCCATTTCAGGCGCAATGTTGATCTTGCCGGCAAGCTCCTTCGGGGGGTCCAAAACAATGGCAGCGGTGTTGATGTCGCCGTTATAAACCTCTGTGTCAACAGCGATACCAACCGTTCCCCACTGCCACGGAACACTGTAGCGGCGACCCGGGTCCCAGGATGGATTACGCCATTCGGGGGCGACATTCTTGAAGTTTTCCATCTGATCCGGGCGAACCTCAAGCGCCAGGTCCTCTTTGATGAAAATTGGTACGTAGGTGGCGGAAGGGACAACCATATCGAACCCGTGCCCGCCGGCCTTGACCTTTGCCAGTGCCGTCGAGTTTGAGTCATAGTCCGTGATCGTCATCTTGACGTCGTATTTTTCTTCAAACTTCTTGATGAGTTCAGGGTTGGTATAGTTCCCCCAGTTGTAAAGGTTCAATTCGCCGGCTGCCAGGGCAACGCTTGAAAAGGCCATTACAATCGCTGCAACAACAGCAAAAACCATTTTCTTATTCATTGGTACACTCCTTTGCTTGGGTTAAGGTTCTACTTCGCAATACCTCAAGTAGTATGGGTGTGAAGGTTATTTGAGGTGATAAAAAATGTTAAAACCGAAATCCATACCTCCTTTCTTTTTTTGGATTAAAGTTGGAAAGAGACCCCACCTGGAAATTTTAAATCCTCTCTTCCTCGATGCTCAAACACTCTATTTGCCAAATTTTTTGTCGACCAAAAAAAACAGACCCACCACCAAAATCGAAAGGCTGACCAAAACAGTTGAGATGGCGTTGATTTCCGGTGAAACAATTCGACGAAGCTGGCCCAGCATATAGGTCGGCAGGGTTTCCTGGCCGGATGATTTAACGAATTCGGTTATCACGACATCGTCCAGGGAAATAACGAATGCCAGCATGGCTCCGGCGATGATGCCCGGCCAAAGCAGCGGTAACGTTACGCGCCGGAAGGTTTTCCAGGGGGTGGCGTACAGATCGGCCGCCGCCGTTTCCAGAATCAGGTCCATGCCCTCCAGCCTGGCCCGGATGGGCAGGTAGGCAAACGGGATGCAAAAAGCAGTATGGGCCAAAACCAGATAAATCAGTCCCTGAATACCCGTTGCCGCCTTAATGATTGCAAACAGGGTCAGCAGCGCCACGGCCGTGACGATTTCCGGCACCATCAGCGGTTGATTGATCATCACGTAAATTGCCGTCAATCCCGGAAAAGAGCGTGTGCGGGTTGTTCCCAGGGCGGCCATGGTAGCCAGGATGGTCGCATAGATCGAAGCCTGCAAAGCCAGAACAAGTGAACGAACGGCCGCGTCCTGCACGGCTTGGTTATTCCAGGCCGAAACATACCATTGCAGGGAGAACCCTTCCCAAATGGAAATATATTTGCCGGCGTTAAACGAATACACAACCAGGGTAATAATGGGCGCATACAACATCACAAAACATGCGATTGCGATGAAGCCGAATCCCGGCTGTTTCTTCAGAGAAAAAGGTTTTTGCATACTCACAGTGGGCGTCATTGCAGGCCATCCGAATTGCGTTGGGTTGTGCGCACATAAATCAACAGGGCGATCATGACGATGCTCAGCAGGGTGATGGAAAGCGCAGCGCCCAACGGCCAGTTGCGACCGGCACCAAACTGCAACTCGATCAGGTTGCCAAGCATCATTTTTTTGCCGCCCCCCAGCACCCGTGGGGTTACAAAGGCCCCCAGCGACGGGATGAAAACCAGAATGGACCCGGCAATGATTCCCGGTTTGACCAGAGGGATAATCACCCGGCGCAGAACCTTATTTCGAGTGGCATACAGATCGTAGGCAGCCTCAACCAGATTAAAGTCCAGCCGCTCCATGGATGCATATAACGGCAATACCATCAAGGGCAGATAAACATAGGTCATACCGACCATGATTGCGAAATCGGTGTAAAGCATCTGGATCGGTCCATCTATGACCCCAAATTTTTGCAGGCCAATGTTGATCAGGCCCTCGTTGCGGATCACCTCCAGGATCGCAAATGTGCGGATCAGCAGGTTTGTCCAAAACGGAATCGTGATTAAGAACAACCAAATATTGCGGGTGTTGCGTGGCCGCGTGGCGATGAAATAAGCGGTTGGAAAGCCGATCGCCAGCGTGGTCACCGTTGTGAAAAACGACAACTTGATTGATCGCCAGAGGATAGTCAGGTGGGCATCAGCCAATGCAAGCGTACCATCGAAAATGTCACGATGGAAAACCACATTGAACCAGGCATCGGTGGAAAACTTCCAAACCACACCGCCATATTCACCGGAGCTGAGAAACGAATACACCAGGACGATCAGGAGAGGTCCGGATGCCGCGCAGGCCAGAACCAGCAAGGCCGGCGTACTTAACAGCCAGCTCTTTCGCGTGCTCTTTCGTTGGGCGTCCTCGACCAGATTGGGCACTGCCGCCTTGTTTTCCAAATCAGTCCCTCAACACTTGCATGGAATTCGGTTTGAAAGCCACACTGACAGCTTGGCCAACGCTGAATGCTTCTGTATCTTCTCGTTGGTTCTGCATGCGTGACACAAACATCGTATCATCCGGTAAGCGGATATGATAATGAGTATCTGTGCCGAAATAAACAATGTTTTCGAGCACGCCGTGCAGGTCGCCGGCTTGATCAGATTTCGCAAAAAGCAGCGAATATTCGGGGCGCACCACGGCGGTCACGCTGCCGCTTGGCACCATGCCGTCCGGCAGCTCAACGCTGACTTCGTTTCCGGCAGAAAGCTTCAACCGGGCCTGTCGATCCCCGGTCGATAAAACTTCAGCCGCAAGAAAATTGGTGCTGCCGATAAAATCGGCCACAAAGCGTTGGAGCGGATGGTTATATATCTGGCGTGGCGTTCCCACCTGAAGAATTCGGCCGGCCTCCATCACCGCAATACGGTCAGACATGGTTAGGGCTTCTTCCTGGTCATGCGTAACAAAAATAAAGGTGAGTCCCGTTTCATGCTGCAATCGTTTCAGTTCGATCTGCATTTCCTTGCGCAGCTTGTAGTCAAGGGCCGCAAGAGGCTCATCCAACAGCAGAACCTGCGGTTTCGGGGCCAGCGCCCTGGCCAGGGCCACGCGCTGCTGCTGTCCGCCGGATATCTGGTCAATACGGCGGTTGCGAAGCTCCTCCATTTTGACCAGCGCCAACATTTCGCGGACAGTTTCTTTAATTTGGTCTTTGGGCTTGCCTAACATCTCTAGCCCAAAGGAAATGTTTTGAGCGACGGTCATATGTGGGAACAGCGCATAACTTTGAAATACGGTATTGACCGAACGCTGATAGGGCGGCAGGCGTGAGATGTCCTGGCCATGGAGCATGATCACGCCTTCGGTTGGGTGGTCAAACCCGGCAATCAGTCGCAAAAGTGTCGTCTTACCGCACCCCGAAGGTCCCAATAAGGTGAAAAATTCGTTTTCCTGAATGGCGACCGAAACGTCCTGTAAAGCCACGACCTTATCTTTGCCCACGCCAAAGGTTTTGGTAACCCGCTCGGCATAGATGGCGGCCTCCGAGGATTCATCCGAATCTTCTTCTATTATTTCCAATTTCTTTACCAATCATACTCCTCATCGTTAACGACTTCAGACATCGTTGAATAGTTTACTGGTTGAATGGTTGATTAAGTAAATTATGGTCATAATTTTAGAATGTTGCGATGGTTAAATCAAGAACTGCCTAATAATTCATCATCAATCAACGTAATCCGTATTGAGTGTTTGTGCGGAATTTTAAGTTCATTTCATCTATTTAAATAGCCAGTTAACAGATTGACCACGTTGATGCCGATTTCATCTACGGCATACCCGCCTTCCATTATGAAAAGGCTGGGGCAGTGGATTTGTTGAGTAATTTTAGATCCTATTTTGAGGAAGTGTTCACTTTTCAACTTGAATTTTGAAATCGGATCTTTCTCATAGGTGTCAACGCCCAGGGAGATCACCAGCGCATCAGGTGAAAAACTCTGGATTCGTTCGAGGCCCTGATCGAGACATTCCCGATAATCATCCCACCTTGTTCCCCACGGCATCGGAAAATTACAATTGTATCCTTCACCTGTTTTGGCGCCGGTTTCATCGGCATAGCCGAGAAAATATGGAAACTCCTGCCTGGGATCGCCGTGGAGTGAAACGTAGAGGACATCCGCCCGGTCGTAGAAAATAGACTGGCTGCCGTTTCCATGATGATAGTCCACATCCAGCAGGGCCACCCGTCCAGCACCTTTGTCCAGCAGGGCTTGAGCGGCGACGGCCGCGTTGTTAAGAAGCAGTATCCCCCGTAGATATCGGATGCGGCGTGATGGCCCGGGGGTCTGCAGGCTGAAAACACGCTTTTTTTACCGCTTTGGATCAATTCGACACCGGTTAGGGCTACATTGATCGAGGCGGTAATAGCCGGCCATGTGCCGGCGGTAATGGGAGTGCCGGCATCAAATGAATAGTAGCTCAATTTGCCGTCGATCTCCATGGGCGGCTTTTGCCGGAAGGTTCGAGTGGGCCAGCAGATAGGCATTGCGTCGGTATCGCCGTGACTCTCTTTCCAGCTGGCGTGAGCCGTATGCATAAATTCGATGAAATCATGCGCGTGAACCCTGGCGATGGGATCGAGACTGAATTCCTGGGGCTCAATTACCTTGCCAAGTTTCACTTCGGCGATCCTCTGCATGATGGCATCCATACGTTCGGGACACTCGAAAGGAGTGACAAACCGGCCGTCAATCAGCTCGTACTTGCC
>CAVRQG010000047.1:0-24744 GCA_963723215.1 uncultured delta proteobacterium | reverse complement strand
TCGCTGCGCGACTGGCATGGAGTTGAAAACGAAAAACCTTTTAAACAGCTATGAAGGCGCTGAGTTTCCATTCGATTTAGCGCCGGCTATGCCCAGGCAGATGAGGACAGTCTTATTAAAGAAGTTCTGGCTAGAGTGGATCCAAAGACAGCCGGTATTTTGAATTTGAATTGAATGGATGCCCCGCCACAAAATATAGACCGGGGTGAGAAGCCAGACCCTTCAAACTTTGCGGGCGATTGGGAAATTCATTTTGTTGCATGCTCATTTAGGTTCTCCTTTTTCCCCTTGTATTTAAAGCCGCTTTAACCTGGAAATTTTTACACTTCCCTGCATCTCAACCGGAACCCACAATTCCGAGGTTCAAAAATACCGGAATTTCCAATTCCTGCTTAGCTGTGATGTAAACTACCATAATCAGCTTTAAATTCACGCATATCGATCTTCAAGGATGGCCTGACAGCCAAATGTCGGAACCGGCGGTTCTGAAAAGATTTTGCTTAAAAAATTAATAGTATAAATTCGAATGCTTATTTAACTGGCATCAGGTTTGCATATTTAGTAGCTTTAGATAGTATGAACATTAAAGTCTTGAAAAGGGAACCTCATGGATATCTTAAAAGGTATTGTTATTCCAGCAGGCTGGGATCTCAATGGGAACATCGTCAAACTGGTAATCGCAACGGATGACGAGCAGGAATACCTTATTGAAAACCATGGCAACGTTGCAAAACTGAAAACCCTGTTGAGGCAAGAAGTCGTGGTGAGCGGTTCCATCAGAAACAATAAGGATTATAAAGCAATTAAAGTTGCTTCAATTAGCCAAGAAAAAACCTAATCGGAGGTTAAATCATGTGTAAAAAAATTATAAAAAAAATGATTGTGAGTTTTATCTTGATTTCAGTCGTCTTATGGATCTTTACCTTTCCTGCACTAGCGGATAAAGTGACCCTTGTCGGGGAAGTGAATGATAACCAGGAAATTGTTACAGAAGGTCAAATATACCCGGTTGGAGACAGCGCTGTCGGTGATGATCTGGTCCGCAATTACATCAGTCAAAGGGTAAAGGTTGTGGGTAGAATCGTAGAAACGGAAAATGGAGACGTTATTATTGTCGATTCTTTTGAAATCGCTCCGGAGTAGTCCACAAGCCAACAATGCATAAAGAAGTCACTGTTCAGCCCAGCCGCCGGCCAAAAAACGACCGGTCAAATCTAAAAAAAACTGTGCCATTTTGGCGTAGTCTCATATGAGAGGTCGACTATCACCCATTAACCTCTACACCACAAGTGCTCAGGGCAAATATTATTTTAAGTTGCTTTCAGTTTTCAGCTTAAGCTTCATCGTCATTTAGAATGTAATTGCTCATGTAATCGTCTCCATCATGTAAAACCTCATAACCGCTTACCAGTATTCTATTTTTACCATCCGCTTCCCCGCTGATAAATCCGGTCAGCCGGACATCATTTTCAATTTCTCGGCTCAGTTTTTCATGCCACTCGTTGGTTTCAACCTCGTAATCCTCCTCTCCAGTGCAGATTGCAATCCCATTGGCCCTACCCTTTTCATCTATTTCGTGGACAAAACCAACTAATGTGACTTCTTTCTCAGCTATAAGATTGATAAACATAAATAGTTCCTCCCTTGGTATCACTCTATTTAACCGGCTCTAATAAGCAGCTCATCTAAAATCCACCGTCCGATAGTCTGGCAGGCTTAAATCCAGTAATCGCAGGTTCAGCCGGAATGACGAGTTTCGTTTCCGGGTTGTTAGTATTATGTTTCCGACCGCCACAAATTATTTATTATGGATAGCAAAAAGTGTGCAAATATTAAAAACCCCTGAAAGCCAATAAATCATTGCAAAGCATAATTGGGAACCGGAACAGCGGATTCCGAAATGCCTCTATGCTAGGTAAAAATCAGGAACTGCCGATTCCGATCAGATCATGATATGTATGATAAACATCGATCCTTACGAATTTTGCATTCTTTTTGCACATCCATACTACAAAAAAAACGAATTTTACTGGAAAAATCGATAAAATATTTAGAAGCGGTGTCCCTCCCATTTACAGATGGTTCGTTCAAGGTTAATATTAAGGAGATCATGGGACAGTATGTCAAGGATCAGAGCTCTAGGAACAATTTTTGCAATGGCAAAAAGGCGGCACGATGAGACATCTTATTAGAAATAATGATCCGCATTTTGGGGTTGCTTGCCTCTTATTTTGGCTGGTCGCTTTATGGGGAGTTTTCATTCCAATTTCAGCCATCTGCGAAAATTCCATTGCTGATGAAATTATATCATTAAATGTAACAAATCGACCATTAGTCGAGGTTCTGGAAGATATCTCGATCGCCGTAGACTGTCAATTTAGTATCGATGAAAGTTGGGAAGATTACCCTATTACGGCATCATTCGCTAACGAACCCTTGTACAAAGGATTAAAACGAGTCTTTCGAAATATTAACAATGCCATTATTTACGGTGCAGACCGTACCATTAGAATTATTATATATGATGAAGCCGCACCTTCAGGCAAGACTATCAGATCTCCCCAGGAATCCATTCCGCAGATTCAACCTTACAGTGAGGCAACAGCCCCGCAACCTGAAGTAGCAGACCCCGATGACAGCAGTGATGCTGAAAACGTTGACCAACCGCCGGAAGAGGCTGCCGAATCTGCTTCTGAATCGGATGCGACAGATGTTGAAATCACGGAAACCCAGAAAGAAGAATCCGGTGAAGCGGACGCTGAAGAGAAGACTGATGAGACTGAACAGGTAAAGCCCGCCCCCGAACAAGAAAGCAATCAAACCGAGGAGACCGAATCTACTTTAGATCCATCGGAGAATTCCGAAAAGGGGGAAAGCGATGAGGAAACCAATCAAAATTGAGGCTGCCAAGGCACCAAAGTTCACTACCGGCAAGGCATTAAAGGAAGCCGCAAAATAGCGGCACCTTATTATTCGAACCCTATTCGAGGTTCCCGCAAAAATACTTGCATCCAGCGGCAGAATTCTTAAATGGATTCTGCCGTTTGGTGTTCATTGCCCTAAGCGGTCAAGGGATCAGACATGGACAACAGAAAACTGCGTTATTCACTGATGATGCTGGCGGCACTCGTTGCTTTCGGCACCATCGGATATTATATTTTCGAACACATGCCCATCTTTGATGCCTTTTATATGACCATCATCACCATCTCAACCGTGGGATTTTCCGAGATTGTACCTCTGACCAAAGTGGGTCGCAGTATTACCGTGGTGATTATAATTCTGGGCATCAGTGTCGGAACTTACACGGTCGGCATTATTGTTCAATGGCTGGTCGGGGGGGAACTTCAAAAAATTTTCGGGAGAAGAAAATTGCAAAAACAAATTGCGGATTTAAAAAATCACTACATTATCTGCGGTTTTGGCCGCATCGGCCACATTATCTGCGAAGAGCTGTTTGAAGACAATATTAAATTTGTCGTTATTGAACAGGATCCCGCAGCGACTGAAGACCTCATCGCCTTGAAATATCTTTTTCTCGAGATGGACGCAACTTCCGAGGATGCCTTGCTGGCAGCCGGCATCATGAATGCCAGAGGGCTGGTAACGGCCGTCAATTCCGATGCCAACAATGTATTTATAAGCCTGACCGCCAAAGGTCTGCGATCCGATATCTTTGTCATGGCACGTTCATCCGAAGAAAAGAATGAAGAGAAGCTGATCAAGGCCGGCGCCACCAGGGTCGTCTCCCCCTATCTCATCGGCGGTCGCAGAATGGCGCACGTGCTCAAGCGGCCGACTGTGGTGGACTTCCTGGACATCGCCACCATGGGCAACCATCTCGGACTGATCATGGAAGAAGCCGAGGTCGGGCAAAAATCCGACTTTATCGGTAAAAACCTTATCGAGAGCCGGTTGAGACAGGAATTCGGCGTAATTATCGTGGCGATCAAGAAAGGGTCCGGTCAGATGGTGTTCAATCCGACTCCGACTGAAAAGCTGGCAGCCGGAGATGTCATTGTCGTTATCGGCCAAAAGGGAGACCTGACGCGGATGAGAGAAGTTCTCTGAGCGGGATTCCTGGATGTCCTGCCGATACCAGGGCTTCAAAATCAATATTTACACTTGACATTTGCCTGTTTATCCAGTCAACTGCCTGTTTTTATCGATATCACCGCTTCCGGATGTGAGGGACGACACAATGGAGCAGAACAAAATCATCATCGGATGGCGGGAATGGCTGGCGCTGCCGGACCTTGGCATTCAGGCCATTAAGGCCAAGGTCGACACCGGTGCTCGTACTTCAGCCCTGCACACCTTTGGGCTGGAGCCATTTGAGAAAGGCGGAATGCTCAAGGTAAAATTTGGAATTCATCCGCTGCAAAGACGAAAGGATATCGAGGTCAATTGCGTAGCGGATGTTGTCGATCGGCGCCGTGTGACCAGTTCGGTAGGGCAAAGCGAAATGCGCTATGTCATCCGGACCACTGTCGCTTTGGGAGAATTCAAGTGGCCGATCGAATTGACCCTGACCAACCGCAGATCGATGCGCTTTCGCATGCTGCTGGGTCGGGCTGCGATCAGCGGGCTTCTGTTGGTCGACCCCGCCAAATCCTATCTAACGGGTCGCAGGTTGTCAAAGTTGTATTCCAAACCCAAAAAAAGATCATAAGGGATTAGTCATGAAAATTGGTATTCTTTCGCGCAAGGAAAGCTTATATTCAACTTCCCGGCTAAAAGAAGCCGGAATTCAGCGCGGCCACGAGATGCATGTCATCAATCCCTTGCGCTGCTATATGAATATTACGTCACACCATCCCGCCATTCACTACAAAGGCGAGCAGTTGATTGGATTTGATGCCATAATTCCGAGGATCGGTGCTTCGATCACTTTTTATGGAACGGCCGTCGTGCGACAGTTTGAAATGATGGATATCTATAGCGTTAACGAATCGGTGGCCATCAGCCGGTCCAGGGACAAATTGCGCAGCATGCAATTGCTGGCCCGCAAAGGGATTGGCTTGCCGGTAACCGGCTTTGCGCACTCAACCCAATTCACCTCCGATCTCATCAGCATGGTCGGCGGCTCCCCGCTGGTGGTCAAAATGCTGGAAGGTACCCAGGGCATCGGTGTTGTGTTGGCCGAAACACGAAAAGGCGCCCAGAGTGTTATCGAAGCCTTTCGCGGTCTCAAAGCCAATATCCTGGTACAAGAGTATATCAAGGAGGCCGGCAACGCGACATCCGCTGCTTCGTGATTGGCGGCAAGGTGATGGCCACCATGATGCGTCAGGGTGGTGAAGGCGAATTTCGATCCAATATACACCGGGGCGGAAAGGCCACCACCATTCGCATCACCCCGGAGGAGCGCTCGACAGCGGTACGTGCCGCTAAAATAATGGGTCTCAATGTGGCCGGGGTCGACATGCTGCGATCCAACCACGGCCCGGTGGTCATGGAGGTAAACTCCTCCCCGGGCTTGGAAGGCATCGAGAAAACCACCGGCATGGATGTAGCCGCTCATATAATTGAATTTATTGAGAAAAATGCCATGCCGGGCAAAACCCGCACCAGGGGAAAGGGCTGATTGAAAGGGTTATGTCCAAGTCCAAGGTATTAAAGATTGCCGGCGAACAGGTAGCCACCGGCCAGAGACGCTCCATCAACATTCCCGTAGCGCGTCTTTACACTCACACGGAAATGACCATGCCGGTGCATGTCCTGAGGGGCAAAAAGGACGGTCCACGCCTGTTTGTGTGCGCGGCCATCCACGGCGATGAGATCATCGGGGTCGAGATTATCCGCCGCTTATTGAAAATGAAGATCCTGCAGCGCCTGCGAGGAACCCTGATTGCGGTTCCGGTGGTCAATGTTTATGGTTTTATCAACCATACCCGGTATCTCCCGGACCGCCGCGATTTGAACCGCTTTTTCCCCGGATCCCAAAAAGGCTCCCTGACCTCTCGCCTGGCAAACATTTTCATGGAAGAAATCGTGACCAACAGCACCCACGGCATCGATCTGCATGCCGGTTCCCATCATCGTATCAACCTGCCCCACATTCGAGCCTGTTTGGACAACACGGAAACCGAAAAGCTGGCCTTTGCGTTTGGGGCACCGGTAATCTTGAATGCGAATCTGCGAGACGGCTCGCTGCGTCAGTCCGTGGAAGAAGAAGGCATCCCCATGTTGCTCTACGAAGCCGGCGAAGCTTTGCGATTCGGCGAGTTTGCCGTACGCGCCGGGGTGAAAGGCATTCTGGCTGTTATGCGTTCCATCGGCATGTTGACGTCCAGATCGGTGGGGACATCACGCATCCAGCCGATGGTAGCCAGCTCCACCAGCTGGGTCCGGGCGCCGGCAAGCGGTATATTGCGCACCCAGATTCCTCTGGGCGGCAAAATCTCAGCGGATCAGAAAATCGGCGAGATTGCCGATCCTTTTGATGAACATGAAACCGCAGTGATTTCTCCAGTTGCCGGCATCGTCATTGGACGCATGAATTTGCCCTTGGTCCACAAAGGCGATGCCCTTTTTCACGTTGCCGGTTTTGACGACGCAGTGGCCGTCAGTGAATCCTTGGACGATTTCAGAGAAGAGATCAGTGAGTCATTGCCGTCGCTAACCAGCAGTTGATACCAATACCCGCCATTTACGCCATAAGCGGAAGATGAGAATATAACCCCATTTCTTACGGCTAAAACTTTTGGTCGACAGATAGATGATGCACATTCATGATTTAAATTTGGAGCTATGACCGCTTTCGATCCTCATATTCCTTTTTATATTTGAAATAACACCGCGCGCAGAGAGATTCATATTCCACACTGGCCTCACCTTCGATAGCGACCTGCTCGCCCTCAAAGACAAATCGCCCCCCGATCTTGCGACCGTTGACGATGGCTTTTTGGCCGCATTTGCAGATAGTTTTGAGCTCTTCAAGGCTATGGGCCAACAACAGCAAGCGGGTACTCCCTTCGAATCCGTTTAACAGGAAATCGGTGCGCAGACCATAGCAGATAACGGGAATATCCTGGATCACTGCCACTTCGAATAATTGATCCACCTGGTGATGTGTCAGGAAAGGCCGAAGCCTATCTGCAAGTTCCCGTCCTGCACAATATTCCGTTCTTCAAAGAACTCTTCAACCAAATCCCGCCGTTGGTCTTCCTGACCTTCGCCATTGTGATTGCCTCTCATTTTATCATTTTCAAAACGGTTTTCGGTCTGCGCTTGCGCTCGGTGGGTGAGCATCCACAAGCGGCCGATACTTTAGGAATCAGCGTGGCCAAGATGCGTTATACGGGGGTGATTATCAGCGGCGCGCTGTCCGGCATGGCCGGCGCCTACCTGTCCCTGGAGCATGCGCACTATTTCGTCAAGGGCATCAGTGCCGGCCGGGGCTTTATCGGCCTGGCATCGATGATCTTCGGAAAATGGACGCCCTTTGGCACCGCCGGTGCCGGAATGTTGTTCGGGTTCGGTGAAGCTCTTAAACCGTATCTGCCGAAGGTGGTGCCGTCACAATTTATCGATATGATCCCCTATGTGCTCACCATCCTTGTCCTGGCCAGTGCCATTGGCCGCGCCACTCCGCCGGCATCGGTTGGCGTACCCTACATCAAGGAATAGCAGAGCTTGAATTGAAGATTGTGCTTTTACGATTAAAGCGAGCCAAAAAAACGGCTTATTTCTCCATTGACTAAAACCTATAAGTGATCTATATTAATTTCAATTTATTGATATTAAATCGACATCAAGATGGTGGGGACATTATGAAAGCAATCAGCATCCGCAACGTACCCGACAACGTTTATGTTGGACTGCAGAAAATGGCAAAGATAAACCGGCGTAGTCTTCAGGAACAAATTAAATTAATCCTTGAACAGGAAGTTAAACTGAATAAGAGATCGTTCTTAGCCGATGCGACTGAATGGCGCAAAAAATTCCTGGGACGAAATTTTAAAGATACCGTAACGGATGTAAGGAAGGATCGTCAAAGATGATCGGCGTCGTGGACACCTCAGCGTTAATCCGCCTATTTATTCCCGACGGGCCGCTGCCCGATGGTTTTGAGGACTTTTTGAGGGGTGTTGAGCGCGGTCTAAACACAGCCATAGCACCGGAACTACTAATGGCTGAATCGGCAAATGTATTAAACAAAAAGCGGAAAACCGGTGAACTTACCGCCACTGAGAGCGATCGGCTCCTTACAAGCATTATGGAAATGCCGATTCGCCTCTTTCCTCATCGACCTCTGCTGCCTCGTGCATTCGCATTGGCGATAGACTGTAATTTAAGCGTTTATGACACCCTGTATTTGGCACTTGCCGAAGAACATGGTGCCGTCGTATTTACAGCTGATCTCAGGCTGCAAAAAATCACTGCTCAATTACGCCTGCAATAGCCTAAGCCGGCTAGTCTTTTACATGGCAGCCAGACTACCTGGCATTGACGTTGTTACACTTTTCCCGGTGAATGTTTGAACGTTATGCCAATCCTTTCTTGATCTTACCGGCGACGATCTGATTGACAAAAGAGTTTCCGGGAACCAATTTTTCAATCCCACCCCCGGGAAACTCCAATGCCCACTGATACAGGGTTTTTAATCTATTGGGGTCATCTTTTAAAAGCGGCGGCTCCATCCTAACCGCGTCAAGATTTTCAATGACCCTGCGTGCCATCGCGGCATAATAAGTTTCAAAAACTTCGCTTAATGTCTGATTTTTTTCGGCTGCCTCCTGGTAGGATTGGATGGCGTTAAACTTTATGACCCGTGTTCTAGGGTAAAATGAGCACATGAAGTTCCAGTCTTCGCCGCCGATCTCCTTCTCACCGCAGGTTCGAAAATCAGATCGCAAAATGACCGCCGGTATATCCAAAAATTTGGCCATCATAAATTCGACGACCACGCCGGCATCCAGTTCGGTACCGTCGAAATTAAACAACCCCAGATCGCATTCAATGATTTTGGCCAGATCTTTGTTGCGGATGGCAAGGGCGGTGGTCTGGTGTTGTTCCACGTTCTGGGGAAGAAAACAATGGTATTGGTTGCCGGAGCACTTTTCAATATACTCCGCCAAGAGCGCATTACCGGTCAAATCTTTGTGGTTAAATAAACTTCCGCCAAAGTAGATAGTAAATTGTTGGTTCATGGTCGCATGTATATCCTTTCGCTGAAGTTTAGTTTTTACAACTTCAGGTAAGCATTAAAGTGCGAAATTTAACACTCCATAACCTTTGAACCCTGAACCTGTCACATCGCCTCAAAGTACTCCAAATAGACATTCGGCGCGACTGTCCGGAGAAGAAGTTCACAGACAGCACGTTGGCGGGTGGAAGTCGGTCGCTCTACCAGTACTGCCCGGTTGATACAATTTCCAGTCCCTGGGTGATCCAGGGTCATGCTGATGATGGCGGTATGCAGCGCTGAGAGGCTTGGATTGAAGGCCGCGTTCTCGACATAGCGGCCTGCATATGATCTTGCCGTCCGCGGATTTAATTGCACAGCCGGCGAAATTTCGGCTATAGGGTGCATAGGATTTTTTAGCGGCTGCCGCAGCTTCCAGCACGAATGGATCATTTGAAGATAATTTCAATTTGAGATCCGCCGGTTGAGCCGCAGCTGCCATCAGACCGGTTGCCGATCCAAGTTCACGGGGACCGAAGGCCGTCGGTAAAAGATCCGATAAGTTGTTGCGGGTGGATTTCCCGTCGATTGAATCATGTATTAATATCGTCAGGTTTTGACTCCCTTCCAACTCGTGAAGAAACTGACGGCAGCACCCGCAGGGCGCGGCGTTAACCGCAACGTCGTCGATTTGCTTCGCCCCCTGCAGCCAGGCATTGATGATCGCCGACTGCTCGGCATGGATTGTCTGGGTCAAAGCCTGGGCCGGGAATTCGATATTCGCCCCTAAAAAAAGTGAAAAGTCACTGGCATTGTTCGTCATCCTGGCTTTTGCGACTGCGCCCACCTGAAAATCCGAAATAGTTGCCCTGCTATACTGTCTGGCTGCCGGAAGTAAACGCAGCATAAGATCCGTCAACAGAGATCTTTAAAATATCCATTACAGCCAGACAATGCACCCCCGCAAGCACTCCGCCGATTTGCGGAATGGTCTTTAAGAATTCGTGTACCGATGCCGGAAAAGTATCCAAAAATTGTTGAAACTGGAGGTCTGTTTTACCCTTTTCCATTTACCCTCTGATTTGTCTAATTTGCCGCCCTCTCGCTTTGCTCCTTCGACAAACGCAGATAGACGCAGAAATTTTGCCTCCGCGACCCCAGAAAGACAGGCTGCGCGTTTCACGGCGCAGGCCTGCGGAGGCTAAAACATATATTGTTCGCGATACGATCAACGCTTATGTCTGAGCAGGCATGCCGGGTCGAAGCCTTGTGCAAAGCCTAATCGCCCGGGTTGAAATAATTTATAGTCTGCGTATGTCTGTGTGTGTCTGCGGTTAAATATTAAAGGATTGTTATAATTCATTTTATAATCATAAAAAATGCTCTTTTATTTTTCAAAATTCCTCAAGGCCGTGCTTGGTAATTCGGGCATATAAAAGTTTGGGTGGATCAATCTTACTCGAATTTAATGAGTAGGCGGCTAAAACTTTTTTTATAGCGGGTCCAATCTTTTTTTGATCTCCGTCCGAATATAAAATCGCCAGCGGATCTCCGGCCTTTACTTTATCGCCGATTTTCTTCTCCAGATAAATCCCGGCCGAATAGTCGATGACATCGTCTTTTGTTTTACGGCCGGCCCCTAATATTTTGGATGCCAGCCCCACCTCCAGGGTATCTATGGCAGACACATAGCCGCTGATTTTAGAGGGGACTTCAATCTTTGCCTTGGGTTGCGGCAGCAAATCCGGATTGTCCACCACCGCCGGATCCCCTCCCTGGGCGACAATCCAATCCACCAGTCGATTCAAACCTTTTTGGTTTAACAGATTCTCGGCAATCCTGGATTTAGCACTTTTTCGGGAAGAAACAATGCCGGAAATATATAACATGTCACTTCCCAATTCCATGATCAGGTCCACCAAATCTTGTGGACCGTTTCCGCGGAGTGTGTCGATGGCTTCCTTAACTTCGATGGCATTGCCGACGGCACAGCCCAGCGGCTGATCCATGCCGGTGATCCAGGCCACCATCCGCCGACCGGCACCCTCTCCGATGTCAACCATGATTTTTGCAAGATGGATGGCTTCTGCATATGACTTAGTGAAGGCCCCGCAGCCGACTTTAACATCCAATACAATCCCGTCAGATCCGGCAGCCAGTTTTTTGCTCATAATCGATGAGGCAATCAGGGGGATGGAATCCACCGTAGCGGTTACATTCCGCAGCGCATAGATTTGGCGGTCGGCCGGTGCCAGGCTGGCAGTTTGGGCCATAACGCCGACGTGAATGTCATTTACAATGTCAGTAAATTTAGCACGGGTAAGCTCAACCTGCATTCCCGGGATGGATTCCAGTTTATCAACGGTGCCGCCGGTGTGGCCCAGTTCACGGCCGGTCATCTTCGCAACGATCCCGCCGCTGGCGGCCACCAGCGGCGCCAGTACGAGGGTCGTTTTATCTCCGACACCGCCGGTGGAATGTTTGTCCACTTTGAAGCCGTCCAGGGCGGACAAATCGACTCGATCACCGGAATTGGCCATTGCCATGGTCAAATCGACGGACTCGCGGGCACTCATGCCCTTGAAAAAAATCGCCATGAGCAAAGCTGTCATCTGATAATCCGGAATTTTGCCATTTACGAACCCGTTGATGAGAAACCCAATTTCCTTTTTAGACAGCGCCAATCCATCCCGTTTTTTTTTGATTAATTCATAGACAATCATCGAGGATATCCTTAAAAGGCCTGGCAATGACCCGGCCGACAGCATGTTCGCCTGTCAGCAAGCTCCTGGCAATTCGACTATACTCATAAAGCTTTTCAGATGGCACGATCTGTTCATGGGCGGCAATCTGGAACTATGATTTTAAGCTGATTGGATAAAAAATTGATTGTTCCTTTGTAGCCATTATTTCCGGTTTATCCGGCGTATACCGCTACATAGTGTAGATTTTTGTTCTTGACAACAATATATGGTTATATTAGGTATCATTACTTATTTTCCCTCTCCTCTTTTCCAAAGAGTCAGATCTATTTAAACTTCAGATGGTTACCAATCATCGCTCGTTGTTAGAATGGGCCGCATCTGGATGTAACCAACAGAAAAAGATAATGCTACCGGGGGGTTTAAAAATGTCCATTTTCAATATGCCTTTCAGGTCACCAAAGGCAGGATTGAGCAGACGAAAATTCATCGGGTTCATGTTATGCGCAGGGATGTCGGGTATATTCCCGAAGCCTGTCTTAGCTGCCATTGATGAAGTTACAACACCGGAAAGATCCCTTTCGCTGCACAATCCGCACACGAAAGATAATTTTAACGGGATTTACTGGCGTAATGGAACATATGTTAGCGATGCCCTGAAAAGCATCAATCACATTATGAGGGATTTTCGGGCACACGACATCAAACAAATTGACACGCATCTGCTGGACCTGCTTTATGGGATCTCAATAAAACTCAAACCTGAAAAACCTTTCCACGTGATCTCCGGATACCGCACCCCTGAAACCAACGCCAAGTTGCGTAAACACGGCAAAGGTGCCGCGAAAAACAGCTACCACATTCAGGGCAAAGCTGTCGATATCCGTCTGCCCGGATACCGAACCTCGGCGTTGCGACGGGCAGCCTATAAAATGAAGTGCGGCGGGGTCGGATATTATCCCCACCAGGGATTTATACATATTGACGTGGGTCCGATCCGATACTGGAAGGGAACCTAATTGATTATTGAAAATTGAATGATCAATCGACAATAATTCCAATATGTTGTATGTCTTTTGATATATCAATTTCACCCGGGTGTCAAGGCCGGCTTTTTCAATGTTAAATCTTGACAAGATTCGCCGACTGTCATACCAAATCAGCGACCGCCGGCTGGGAGTATGGGGATGGCCCTTGCAGGGGGCTGCAGCCAGCTCTGCTGGTGGTCGCTTTTTTTTTCGAATACGGCTTTAAACGACAATCATCTTGACAGGCAATTTCTAAGAATGCTATATAGCTCGTTTTTAACAACTATCTATTAATCCAATATCCAGTCCTTGCTCCGGAGGAAACCGGGGCTTTAACAGCCGAAAGGAGGATGAATGCGAAGGTACGAAACATTTGTAATAATTAATCCCGACCTAACCGAGGATCAGCGGGTGCCGTTAATCGGTAGAGTCGAAGAACTGATCACCCAGATGGAGGGATTCCTGATCGCCATCGATGATTGGGGCGAAAGAAAACTTGCTTATGACATCAAGAAAAAGGGTCGTGGCTACTACGTTCGCTTTGATTACTGTGGTCTGGCGCCGCTTGTCAATGAAATCGAACGATTTTTCCGAATAGACGATGGTGCGCTTAAATACATGACCGTTTTGTTGAACGCGGATGCCGATCTGGAAAAAATTAAAGAAGAAAAGGCGGCCAAGGAATTGGCCGCAGCGCAGGCCTCAAGCGATGCAGACAATGCCCCGGCAGAAGATCAGAAAAAAGAATTAGCTCCGGAGGAAGATCAGAAAAAAGAATTAGCCCCGGCAGAAGAACAAACCAAAACTGATGAGGAAGTGCCCACCTCCAAGACTGAAGACCCTGTGGCAGAAAAAACCCCATCGTCAACTATAGAGGAGGCATAAAAAATGGTCGCTCCTTCAAGACACGCTAGAAAAGATAACAACCAGCGAAGAAAAAAAAGAGTGTTTCATCGCCGGAAAGTGTGCCGGTTCTGCGCGGATACCAGCATTGAAATTAATTATAAGGATCCTAAATCTCTGCGATATTTTATCACGGAGCGCGGCAAAATCATTCCCCGTCGGTTGTCCGGGTGTTGTGCAAAGCATCAGCGGAGCCTTACCCGCGAGATCAAAAAGGCTCGAACCATCGCCTTTCTGCCCTATGTAGGTTCCGTTGATCTGCGTTAAGATGTTAAGCCGACCGGCAACGAATGGGAATTCCCTCAACCTCTCATCTCCACAGTAAGGGAAATGGTAAAGGATATCGTCAATGGTGTTTTAATCACAAGCCTGATATTTTTCATTTCGGTTTTCATACCGATTGTCGGGTTTGTGGGTGCGCTGTTTATCCCCTTGCCCGTTCTCTTCTACCGCTTAAAGCTGGGTAGGAATACAGGTGCAATTATCCCCATAATCTCAGGTCTGATTATGGTTGTACTTATCGGTGATGTGTCTCTTGATGTCTTGTTCTTTGCCGGGCTATTTTTAATCGGATTTATTTTGGGCGAAGTGATCGAATTAAATCTTTCGATCGAAAAAACGATCATTTATGCCTGCGGCAGCGTATTGCTCTCAGGTTTGGCCGGCCTTTTAATTTTCAGCATGCTGTCCGGTGAAGGTATTTACACCATTGTATCCAACTATGTTGCAAAAAACCTGGAACTCACAATGGTTTTATACCAGAACATGGGGATGTCGGATGAAAATATCCAGATGATTTCCAACTCGCTGGATAAAATTCATGATGCCTTGGTAAAAATTATTCCTGCGCTGGTATCAGTTTCAACCCTGTTTGTTGCCTGGACCAGCATTTTGCTTGTAAAACCGGTACTGATCCGTCGATCACTTTTTTATCCGAATTTTGGACCTTTGAACATTTGGCAGGCTCCTGAATATCTGGTATGGGGTGTTATCGGCTGCGGTCTGGCATTGTTCTTACCCAACGCCACCATCAAGATTATCGGTTTAAACGGTCTGCTGATTCTGATGTCCGTATATTTCTTCCAAGGCATTGCAATCGTATCGTTTTATTTTAATAAAAAGCAATTGCCGCGGCTCATTCGAATTTTTCTATACACGCTTATTGCCGTACAGCAGTTGGTATTGCTGGCTGTGATTGGGTTAGGTTTTTTCGACCTGTGGTTCAATTTTCGAAGATTGGGCAAACAAACTAGTATGAAATAGTGATGATTGAATATTGAAGATTCGTCCCTTATATCAATACTCAATCTTCAGTATTCAATGTTCAATTGATATGGAGGTTCTGATGATGAAAGTAATTTTAAGAGAAACCATTAATTCCCTGGGTATTATCGGCAGTGAGGTGGATGTGGCCAACGGTTACGCACGAAATTATCTGCTTCCCCAGGAAAAGGCCGTTTTGGCCACCCCCCAAAATCGTCGTAAAATGGAGAACGATCGGGCCAAATTTGAAGTTCAGATTGCCAAAGAACGTAAAGTGGCTGAAGAAATGGCCCAAAAACTGGAAGGTGTCGTATGTAAGGTATCCGCCAAGGTCAGCGATGAAGACCGTCTGTACGGATCGATCACGGTGCGGGATATTATCGATGCTCTGGCTACGCAGGATATTGTGGTTGAAAAAAGAATGATACTTCTCAAAGAGCCAATTAAGACAGTTGGCAGTTTTAAGATCCCAATCCGGGTGTACAATGAAGTCGAGCCGGAAATTACGGTCGAAGTTATACCTGAGTAACACATCATCCATCGGATCATATTATAGCCTCTGTGACACAGGCCTTTAAGAGCCTTTATCCGGCAACATGTTGTAAGTAAATGAAGTTTCAGGTGTCAGTGTTCAGGTTTCAGGACTAAGCGACCCGGCATCCTGACACCCGATGATACCCAAAGTATTTAACATGCCCGAACATCAAACGACACAGCAGAAAGAGCTCGCGCAGTACGCGCTTCCTCCGCAAAATATCGATGCGGAGGAATCCATCATCAGTGCCCTCCTGATCGATAATAATACCCTGCTGGATGTTATTGAAATCCTTGCCCCGCAGGATTTCTACCGAACAGCCCACCAAAAGATCTATGCTGCCGTTATCGAATTGTTTGATAAAGCCGAACCGGTAGATCTTGTGACCCTTGCCAACAGGTTAAAAGAAAAAGGGCAGTTAGAAGAAATCGGAGGTGCTAGCTTTCTTGCCAGGCTCGTAGATACGGTACCCCTGGCCGTCAATGCAGAACATTATGCCAGAATTGTGCGTGACAAATCTTCGTTGCGGCGACTGATTGAAAAGGCCAATGCCATACTGAAACGGTGTCTTGAAGACCGGGGAAATACGGATGATGTCATCGACTTCGCAGAAGCGGCTATTTTCGAAATTTCCGAAAAAAAAGCGCGGCAAGCCTTTTATCCCCTGAGTAAAATTATTCTCGGAAATATTGAGACCCTGGAAGAAAATCAAGGCAACCGGAGCTTGGTGACCGGGATTCCAACCGGTTTCAGTCATTTGGACAACCTGACGTCTGGGCTGCAAAATTCCGACCTCATTATTCTAGCTGCTCGGCCCAGTATGGGAAAAACTGCGCTGGCACTGAACATAGCTCGAAACGCAGCTGTGGAAGCCAATATACCGGTCGCTATATTTTCTTTGGAAATGTCCAAGGAGCAGCTGTCGATGCGGATGCTGTGTGCTGAAGCTCGAATCGACTCCTCCCGTTTAAGAGGCGGGTTTTTCAGTATGGAGGATTGGTCCCGATTAACCGATGCCGCCGACATTTTGTCGGCATCCCCCGTCTATATAGACGATTCTCCAAGCATGTCGGCCATGGAGATACGCGCCAAAGCACGCCGGCTTAAAATGGATAAAAACCTCGGCCTGATCATCATCGATTATTTGCAGCTGATGCAGGGGCGCGCCGGCGCCGAACGGAGAGATCTTGAAATTTCAGAGATATCCAGAGCATTAAAAGCGCTTGCCAAAGAGCTGGAGCTGCCGGTCTTAGCACTGTCACAGCTCAACAGGATGCTCGAACAGCGCACCGATAAAAGACCCAAGCTTTCAGATTTGAGGGAATCCGGAGCCCTGGAACAAGATGCGGACGTGGTGGCTTTCATATATAGGGACGAAGTATACAATAAAGAATTAGATAACCCGAACCGGGGCACCGCCGAAATCATACTGGCTAAACAACGTAATGGTCCAACGGGAGATGTGTTTTTAACCTTTTTAAATTCCTACACCCGGTTCGAAAATCTGGCCTCTGAAGCAGTGTCGGCTGGCAGCTAAATGCGCGAACTGAATCCTGTATGGCAAAATTTAGCCTCTGAATGTTAACCAAACAATTTAGCGTTTATGGGACAATCGCCCCAAGTTCTCCTTCTTGAAAAAAACTTACGGAAATATCGCCGGTCTAAAGGCGAATCAAATTAAAAGACTTGAAAACTTTTACCGTCGTCGTATCCCGCCGGAATTCTTACTGACCCTTGAACTGGCCCGTGATATTTGCCGGCTCTCCCGCGAAATTCGTCGCCAAATCGGCATACTGGTAAACCGGGGCGGAAAAGTTTGCTTTGTGATCATCGGGGATAACAAAAAAATCGTCATTCCCCAGACCGGTGAATATCGCGCCGCCCCCGGACGTCTAAAGGGTCTGCGATGCATCCATACCCATCTGACCGCTGAAACCCTTTCCGAAGACGATCTGACGGATTTGGCATTGCTGAGACTGGATATGATGGCGGTCATGACAAGCAATCAAGAAGGGCTGCCGGTAAAAATTCATGTGGCCCACATCATGCCTAAAAAATCAGGCAAAAATCCCTATCAACTCCTGCCAGCTCTAAACCCAGGCAGCCTGAACATCGATTGTCTTTCACTCATTCAGGCCCTTGAGGACGAGCTTGCGCGTGTCAGCTCCGGCCATGCGGCAGGCTCGAACATTGAAAGGGCCCTGTTGGTCAGTGCATCTTCCGAATCAAAACACCATGCCGAAGAATCGCTGGCAGAGCTTCGGGATCTTGCCCGATCCAGCCGATTGGAGGTGGTCGGAAGCGTCACGCAACAACGAAAAAAATCGGACTCGCGGCTGTTGATAGGACCCGGCAAGCTTCAGGATTTGGCCATTTTAGCCCTCCAGGAGGCTGCCACCGTCATCATTTTTGATCAGGAGTTAAACCCTTCCCAGATAAGATCCATAACCGATCAGATCGATTTGAAAGTCATTGATCGCACTCAACTGATACTGGATATCTTTGCCCAGCGCGCCCAAAGTCGGGAAGGAAAATTGCAGGTTGAGCTGGCCCAGCTAAAGTATTTGCTTCCCCGTCTCGTGGTGAAAAACACAGCGATGTCACGCTTAACCGGTGGTATCGGCGGACGCGGTCCCGGCGAGACGAAATTGGAAATCAATCGGCGAAGAGCCCGCGATAGAATTGTGGGTCTGGAAAAAGCATTATTTTCGGTCACAAAACACAGGCATCAGCAAAAAGCCAAGCGGCATAAAAAAGGCCTCCGAGTTATTTCGATTATTGGATATACCAACGCCGGCAAGTCAACCTTGCTAAATACCCTGACCAAAAGTAATGTGACAGCTGAAAGCCGGCTTTTTGCCACCCTGGATCCCTCCAGCCGGCGGCTACGATTTCCCAGAGACACTGAAGTTATCATCACCGACACGGTGGGATTTATAAAAGATTTGCCCAACGACCTGATGGTGGCTTTTAGGGCAACCCTGGAAGAACTTGAAGATGCCGACTTGTTGTTGCATATCATCGATATCAGCAATCCCCGGTATGAAGAACAGATTAACTCTGTTGAAAAAATCCTGACCGAACTAGATTTACAAAATACGGCGACCATCCGGGTGTTGAACAAAGTGGATCGTGTCAGCCCACAGATCAGTGCGGTTCTCAGTCGAAAACTCAAAGGCATCGCCATATCGGCCCGCTCAAAGGCCACGCTGCCGCCCCTGATTGATGAAATGGAAAAAACAGTTGAAAATGTCAACAAGCCTCTAATCTAATGAAGAATGAAATGGTGCTCCCACTATGGATCTCGAACCCTTTAAGCAAACGGCAATTGATGCGGCCCGTAAAAGTGCAAACATATTGCGGTCGCGATTCGGCAACATATCCCGTATCCGGGAAAAGGTGAATGCCGAAATCGTTACCGAAGCCGATACCGAATCTGAAGAAGTGATTATATCCACCCTCCAGGCCGCATTCCCGGACCATGCCGTTCTGGGCGAAGAATGCGGATTGATCAAAGGCGCATCCGAATTTAAATGGATCGTCGATCCATTGGACGGTACGGTAAATTTTGCTCATCAGGTTCCAATTTTTTGTATATCCATTGCCCTGGCTGTTCAGGACACTATTGTCCTCGGTATCATTTTAGACCCAGTCAACGATGAGCTTTACTCTGCTGTCAGCGGACAGGGCGCTCAACTAAACGGCCACCCGATTCAGGTATCTGCGACCGCGACGATCTCACAAAGTTTGCTTGTGACAGGATTTCCTTACAATGTCGGGGAGGTCTTCGAGACGGTGATGGCCCGTTACAGCAGTTGTTTGAAAGCCTCGCAATCCATTCGCAGACTCGGCTCAGCGGCGCTGGACCTCTGCTATGTTGCCTGCGGACGCTTTGAAGGGTTCTGGGAACAAAACCTAAAACCATGGGATTCCGCCGCCGGTGCCTTGATAGTTGCTGAAGCAGGCGGCAGGGTAACGACATTTTCGGATCAGCCGTACACGCTGAAACATGCTGAAATCCTGGCCACCAATGGGCTGATCCATCAGGAAATGCTTGGGCTATTGAAACTATAGGGAGTGAGGAATGACGAAGGAACAATGAAGGAATACTGTCGATTTAATGAATTATGAAAGGCTCGAGTGAAGCGACATCCACAATTCGTCATTCGAACATTCATAATTCTTCATTCTTAGAATTTGCCGGATTCCAGCTTTTGGCGAAAAATTCCAACCTGCTTTTTTATCGCGCTGTTTTGTTTGATTCCGCGCTCGACACATTTGATGGAGTGCAGGGCGGTGGCATGATAACGGTTAAATGCCTTCCCGATGGTCTGCAAGGGAGCATCCGTATAGCTACGGGCCAGAAATATGGCGACTTGTCGGGGCCTGACAAGACTTTGTTTGCGGGATCGCGACATAACATCTTCGATGGAAACACCATAATACTGACACACGAGTTTCTTGATTGCCTCAATAGTGATCCGTTTGCGCTGACGAGCAATATTTTTAACGACGCTCTCAGCCAGGCTGAGATTGATGGGCATTCCCAGCAGCGACGATTTGAGGGCAACGCCGTTGAGCCCGCTTTCTAGCTGGCGGACATCATCGGTGAGTTCCCCGGCCAAATACTGCAGGATATCGTCGGGAAAACAATAACTGTTTAACCGCGCTTTTTTCTGCAATATCCTCACCCGGGTTCTAAAACTGGGCGGATCAATGGCTGAAATAAGACCGCATGACAATCGTGATCTCAATTTTTCATTGAGTTTGGGAATGTCGCCCGGCAGATAGCAGCTGCTAAAAATGATGCGCTTACCGGATTCGAAAAGTGTATCGAGCGTCAGAGCGAGCTCTATCTGGGTGCGCTCTTTTCCAGTGAGGTAATGAACATCTTCCAGAAGAAGTACGTCGCATTGGCTGCGGTATTTGGCCTTGAATTTATCAATGGCATCATGCCGAAACGCCTGAACCATTTCATTGCTAAAATCTTCGGCAGTGACATAGTATACGCGATCTTTGGGATTGACAGATAAAATATGGTTGCCGATTGCCTGGGAGAGGTGGCTTTTCCCCATGCCGGTCTTGGACAGTAAAAATAGCCCATTGCGCTGGGAATCTATCCGCGAGGCCATGGCAAGGGATGCTGAATAGGCAAAATCATTGTTGCCGCCGACAACAAAGCTGTCGAAGGTGAAATCTTTCCGAAAAAGACGCCCGCTTTGGGGACGCAGATGTTCGTTCAGCAACGGCAGTTGGAAATGTTTGCGTGCCTTATTCTCCGAATGGCCGTTTTTATTTAAAATTATATAGGATATCTGGCAGTCCTTCCCCAGAGCGTGCTGTAGGGCTTTTTCAATCATTGCACCGTAAAGGCCCTCAACCCGCTTTTTGGAAAAAAAATTCGGACAGGAGATAACCCAGTCAATTTCATTGGTTTGAGTCACCTTAAGCGGTTCGATCCACATATTAAAACTGTGAGAAGGAATGCGCTCTTTAATAGTAGATTTTACTTTATTCCAGACAGTTTCCATATAGGGTATTGTTCTAAATCTTCTGTCGATATTAAAATATAGTGTGGGGCTGGTTCTAATTTCGGTTATCAGATAAAACTAACAGGTCAAAGTTCAAGTAACCAATCGGCAAAAATAATTGTAAATAAACAACTGGGAAGGTTTACGTTAGATTTCGTATACGCCGGATGAGAACATGGGCTTTTTTTAAGGCATCCCACCAAAAGTGTCAAACCTGAAAAACCCGATTTTGAGCATCACACCCAAAGCTTTTTGAACAATTTATATCTATGTGTTATCACGTAAATTATTCATCATGGGCAGACAACTATGCTTAAATACAAACTTTTTGTATCGGAGGATTTTTTTAAGCATTTTAAGCAGATCCACCAATTAGCGGCAATTGTCAACAATTCGAGCATCTCACAAAAACTTGGATTATCTTCCATTATCTTTAATTTTTAAATAATCTAAAAAAAATTATTCCCAATTTTTCAACAATTTAAACTTCAATCGCATCAGGTGGTTACGCGAAGACATCAAATTGTTTTCAGCGTCGGACGCGCAGGACGCAGAAATGTTTTTTCTGATTCATTGCCGTTGATCCTCCTAAAATACCGACGGACAGGAAGTAAAGCCAAGAATTTAAGAGCATTTTTTTTAGAAATAATTTGAGTTTTACTTAGGGTACCAATATAGTTGCCCCCACGAAGAGATTTGCTTTATAACCTTGAAAATTATGTAACCGTTCATATGAGATCCGAAAAAATCATCATACAGGGAGCCCGACAGCACAACCTGAAAGATATCAATCTAGAATTGCCTCGTAATAAACTGGTGGTCATCACCGGTTTGTCGGGATCAGGCAAATCCACCCTTGCGTTTGATACCCTTTATGCGGAAGGTCAACGCCGCTATGTGGAATCCCTCTCCACCTATGCGCGACAATTTCTGGAACGGATGGACAAACCCGATGTGGACCTGATCGAAGGTCTTTCGCCCGCAATTGCAATTGAGCAAAAAACCTCCAGCCACAATCCACGTTCCACCGTCGGCACAGTGACCGAGATCTATGACTACCTGCGCCTGCTTCTTGCCAGAGTCGGTATCCCCCATTGTTATCAGTGCGGTCGACCGATTACGTCGCAATCCATCGATCAAATCGTAGATAGCGTCATGGCCCTGACCGAAGATACCCGGATGATTATTCTGGCGCCCCTGATCAGCGGTCAGAAAGGAAGCCACGAAACTCTTTTTAACAAACTGAAGAAAGCAGGATTTGCCCGGGTGCGGGTGGATGGTGAGATCTGTGAGATTGAGGCGGTCGGTAAACTCAGTAAAACCAAAAAACATGACATCGATGTGGTCGTGGACCGGCTGATCGTCAAACCAACCATCCGAAAACGGTTGGCAGATTCTATGGAACTGGCACTGGCCCAATCGGGAGGGCTTGCCTCGGTGCAGATACCGGGCAAGGAAACGATTCTATTCAGCGAGAAATCCGCCTGCATAAAGTGCGAAATCAGCTACCCGGAATTTACACCGGCCAGTTTCTCTTTCAATTCTCCCCAGGGAGCCTGCAGAAACTGCGATGGTATGGGGACAACCACCGAGCTTGCACCGGAGCTGATTATTCCAAATCCCAAGCTCTCTTTACGGGAGGGTGCCGTCGCTGTTTGGGCCAGAAGAAGCAGCATGCATTTTATTGAGTTTCTCGATGCCCTGACCAAACACTTTGGTACCGATATTTATACGCCCTTTGAAGAGCTTCCGGAGGCATTTCAACGAGTCATTCTTTACGGATCCGGAACTGAATCGATCAATTTCTATTTTGAACGTAACCATCGCCGCTATACCTATCAAAAACCGTTCGAAGGCGTCATCCCGAATCTGGATCGGCGTTACCGGGAAACAGATTCCAACTATATCCGCCAAGAGATTAAGCAATACATGAATTTTCGTCCCTGTTCGGAATGCAACGGTACCAAATTAAATCCGGCCAGTCGATCTGTAAAAATCGGCAATCTGAATATAGCCGATCTCACAGCCTTATCAGTGGCCAAAATTCGGGATTTTTTTCTGGACCTGAGACTGGACGGCAAGCGGCAAATCATTGCCCGCAGGATCCTCAAGGAAATTGTTGAACGGCTTGGTTTTCTGCAAAGCGTCGGACTTTCTTACCTGACCCTGGATCGATCCGCTCAATCACTGTCCGGCGGTGAAAGCCAACGCATACGCCTTGCAACTCAGATCGGCTCCAAATTAACCGGTGTCTTATACGTACTTGACGAACCCAGTATCGGTCTGCATCAAAAAGACAACCGGAGGCTGCTGCAAACACTTTTAAAAATGCGCGATCTCGGCAATACGGTTCTGGTGGTTGAACATGATGAGGACACCATTCGCAGCGCAGATTATGTTGTGGACATGGGACCCGGAGCGGGGGTGAATGGGGGCCACGTGGTTTTTGCCGGCACGCCCCAAGAACTGTTGACCCATAATTCATCCCTCACGGGTCAGTATCTGTCAGGACGCAAGTCAATCCCGATCCCGGTCAACCGGCGTTCCAACCCCAAACGGCAACTCCTAGTGGAAGGTGCCGTTCACAACAACTTGAAAAACATCAACGTTGCATTTCCTTTGGGCTGCTTTATCTGCGTGACCGGCGTATCCGGCTCGGGTAAATCCACTCTTATCCTGGAAACACTGTATCCGGCGCTGGTTCAAAAACTTCGCCAGAGCAGAACCCCGGCCGGAGCCCACAGTCGTGTTTTAGGGATAGAACACGTTGACAGGGTTATCAATATCGACCAGTCTCCCATCGGCAGAACGCCACGGTCCAATCCCGGAACTTATACCGGTCTGTTTTCAGACATCAGAGATCTGATCTCCCGCACGCCGGAAGCACGTATGCGCGGGTATAAGCCCGGTCGTTTCAGTTTCAACGTCAAGGGGGGGCGATGTGAAGCCTGCCAGGGCGACGGCATCATCAAAATTGAAATGCATTTTTTACCGGATGTTTATGTGGTCTGTGATGTTTGCCATGGCGATCGCTATAACCGCGAAACCCTCGAGATTCGATACAAAGGCAAAAACATCAAGGATATTCTTGAAATGACCGTAAACCAGGCCGTCAATTTTTTTTCACGGGTTGCAAAGATCAAGGTAAAACTGCAAACCCTGGTGGATGTGGGATTGGGGTATATTCAAGTCGGTCAGCCGGCGACCACCTTGTCCGGCGGTGAAGCCCAGCGCGTGAAGCTCTCCCGTGAACTCAGCAAGAAAGGAAGCGGTAAAACCATTTACATTCTTGATGAGCCGACCACCGGCCTGCATGTCGATGATATCCGCAAACTGCTTGAGGTGCTCAATCAACTGGTGGAAGCAGGTAATACCGTCATCGTCATCGAGCACAACATGGACGTCATCAAGACCGCCGATCACATCATCGATCTTGGTCCTGAAGGGGGTGACGAGGGCGGTTATGTCATCGGCTGCGGCAGCCCCGAGGAGATTACGGCCCTCAGCAATTCCTATACGGGACAATATCTGTCAAAAATTCTGGACCGAAGCAATTTAGGCTGATAGCGAAAACATTGATGAAGTACCGTGCACATCTGCGGGTGGTAGGGAGCCTAACCGAAAAATAGTTTTTTTCTCTGATGGCCGTTGA
>CAVRQG010000046.1:0-178054 GCA_963723215.1 uncultured delta proteobacterium | reverse complement strand
GAATACTCACGGGCTTAAGTTAAGTCGACCCTCGTCGCTTTTAGGAAGCAGATGAGAATCCGGAACATCACCCTTTCCAACCCCATGGGGAAGATCGAGTTTGCAGCCGCCAGATTGCTGAAATAAGAGATGACCACATCCCGCCCGTACCAATTTACATCGATCCATGGGAAGGCCCTCAGGATGCCGGTGCCACAAAATTTCCAATTCAACTCGTTAGTCCTCGCGCTAAAACCAGGTCAAACTCAATGTTTGATAACATCCCTCATTTAAAGCAAAAAGCTGATGATGTTATCTGACTTAATTCCGTTATTGCCAGAAAACGCGGTATTTCAAATGGTCAGCCGGTTATTGTTTACAATGACCGTGGCATTGCGCGCTACGGCAAAAGTTACCGACCGCATCATGTCCTGTGTTGCAAGTTTGGATGCGGGTGCCTGGTACGGACCGGATTCGCAGGGTATCGATGAAGGTGGCTGTGTCATGCGCTCACAAAAGATGAGATGTCACCCGGAGGGCCTTTGCCTGCAACAGCTGTCAGGTAGAAATCGTACTGGAGCAGTAGACCCTATCTTGAATGCTTGTATTTAATGTTTAAGAAAGTACTTGGCAGCTTTCAGAACGAGTATTTCGCCAGTGAATGAGTTGCCTAAATATGCCAACCGTGGACTTTTGATAATAGTCCTTTGTCGATATCAGAATTATCCTACACGAGACTTCTTGCCAAAACCCGCAACATTTTTAAATGACCCAAAAATGAAGAATATAAACGATATTCTTGAAAAACTACGGCCAGGAATATTGCCGGAGCATAGCCGTAGTCTGCTTTTTGGAAGAGTTCCCTTCTCCGAATAATAATGGTAGTAGTGCTCAGTATGGGGTCGCTTATTTATCTGCCGATAACAATATCTGCTGGATATATCAGACAAGCGTTATAAGCTGATATTCCAAATACGTTTGGAGATACAACAAGCTTCAAAGTTGTGAAGAAGTTCGTTGCCAGAGCATCATTTTAACAACACATTTCGAATTTAAGCAACCAAACAGTAGGCGGTTTCAAATGCATAATTCGGCTGTATAAAACCGGTCTTCTCAGATTGGCGTTAAAGCTTTTGAGGATCACAAAGATTTTCAGAGCTATTTGCTACACGTCCACAACCGCCACAAAAATATTGTCCATTTGATACCAATTTTTTCCACTCCTCAATATTATTTTTTAAAAGTCCTTCGCCGTGAAGAAAACATAGATGTTTTTCATGTCCCTCATGTGGCATTTCATCCTTGCTCATAATTACCTCCTGTTAATGGTTCTCAAATATCCATTTGATGGTGTGTTTGAGATTAGATTTAAAGTAGATAGGGTAACTATCGATTTCTGACTAACTTCGCCCGGTTTTTGATAACGACTCATTGGAGATTAAATATAGGTTAAAATTTATGCCGATTAAAGCCTGTGATAACCTGATATCACAAGTTTTGAAGATCGATCAATTCTGCATAGATGTTTACATTATCTGCAAATATTCAGGGCGCCAGATAGTTGGTTTTTGTTGGAAATATCGGTAACAAAATATTCAGCGGCGGTTTTCGGCCGCTGCAACTCTATAATCTCACGATTCCATTTTCAATAAGTCAACAAGCCAGCAACGTGCCCATCCATCTCCCCTTAAGGATTTACAATCGCTGAATCAGATAAACAAATACCGGCAGGCGGCTTTCCTTTTTTTTTAAAACCGTCGCAAAGCCTCTTTTTTCTTGGGACTATCCTTTAAGGGTGATCAATATATGGTACCTTTTGATTTTATTTTTACCTTGGCATGTTTTAAAAGGTGGCCAGGGAAGCTTCATGCTCGGTGATAAATTATCTCCTGCGATGAAATTACCAGTGACTTCTATTGGATCAAAAGTTTCATTGATTTTTATCATTTTTTCAAAGGCTTCTTTTGCCTGTTCAGTTGTAATCGGTTTGCCTACGGCAGGGTCTTTGAATGAATGGATTCAATTCCAATATTAATATAGGTGTAAAAGGGCAATCGATTCAATTGGTCCAACAAAGCCTGCCCCGCTCCTAAGAACGAACCCACACTGCCAAAAAGATACAAAAACGGTTTTTGATCCATGCGCTGCCGGAATCCAAATACATGATACGCCTCTTCTGCGGCAAAACAAATTAATTCCCCCCCTGCGGCAAGGACATCATGATTGCCAAGGAAAAGAGCATGATAATTGACTAAATTGGCACCAAAATGATCTTTCAAAGCCCCAAGCTGGTCATGGATATTCTCTTTTGATCTTATTGAAATTTATGTATTTTTAACACAGCAAAATTTACAATGATAAAGACATCCATCGGCAATGGTCAATGGAATGATTCATGATTCAACATGCCGCGTATTAGGCGGATGTACTGAAACCCTGCCGCCGATCATTTTATTCAACTGCTGGGAGCGTTATAAAGAATCCTGTCATCATTGGCCAGTATCCGTTTTATAAGATCCTTTGCATGAGGGTACAATCCTTTTGAATTTACATATACGAGTAGGCAAACAATTTAACATTGCCATGGCACTCATGCCAAGATCGGAAAAATATTTGATTTCCCATACTGGGTTGCTGGGATATGGCAAACAAGGCAGATAATACTCCCCATCCAGGAAATAATCCCATCATCGCCGCTTTTTTTCACCCAGAGTATAATTAACCCAATCGTTTCCGGCAGTCCGTTTTAATTGCTCTGCAGAATAAGCCATGAGATTTAAGTCCGCCAACTAATTTGATCTCACCATTCAAGTTAAAGCAAAATCAAAATCTAGGAGTGTTGATTTCTGAATATTTACCAAACCGCAAAGGGAAAGTTTGACTAATTTATAAGGCAAGACTTTTGAACATTAAAGAAAAGGGACAGGCTCTTTATGCTTGACACAAGATGAAATTTCATGGAATACATAGGATAAAAATTTCAAATTATGTAGAGAGGTTAACGATGCCAAGAACACAACGATTGAAAATCAATGATGAAACAGCTGTTTATCACGTAATGTCCAGGACTGCTCTGGATGGCTTCCCATTGGGCGATATTGAAAAGGATTTCATGCTGGACCTGATCAGGCGGTATGCTAGCCCTGTATTTAGTTGAAATTTTAGGGTTTTGCCTGATGGGAAACCACTTCCACCTTCTGGTGAAAATGTTTCCAGAATACAAATTTACTGATGAAGATATAAAAAAGCGCTATGTGGGCTTTTATGGTGATGACCGGACGTTTGCATATGGCCAGGTTCCATCTTTGCGTGAAAAATTATCAAACCTTTCTGAATTTGTCCGTGAAATTAAAGTCGGCTTTGCCAGGTATTACAACCGGCGGCATAACCGACGCGGTTATTTCTGGGGAGACCGGTTTAAAAGTGTCATCGTTGAAAAGGGAGAAACCCTGATCAACTGCCTGGCATATATCGATTTAAATCCATTACGTGCCGGCCTGGTGAACCGGCCGGAAGAATACCGCTGGAATTCCCTTGGCTACCATATACAGACCGGCAATAAAGACAATTTTTTATCCCTGGATTTTGGTCTTCAAGAATTCGGGGTAATGGATGCCAAGGAAAGGTTGCGAGGTTATCGAAGGTATGTTTACGAAGCCGGTGCGATGGACCGCTCTGAGATCGGTCAAGCGCAAGGTCATTGAAGAGGCGGTGGTGGAAAAAGAGCGAAAAAAAGAGTTTAAAATCAGCAGAGTCGACCGCTTTCGATACAGAACACGCTATTTTACAGATTCGGGAATCATTGGCACGAAAGAATTTGTTTCCACCAATTACCATCGTTTTAAAGATATGTTTATGTCGAAAAGAGATAAGATTCCCAAGGCTGATCGCCGGTTTGGATGGGATTTATTCATTAAAACGGCTGGCGGAGTGATGCTTTCTTTATTCTCGATACGAAACGGGCATTTCTGAATTTAATTCATCAGCTAATACCTTCGGCGTGATTCTTACTGGGTTTAAATATTAAAACAGGCCGGGAGTTGAAAGATATTAGGGATTACCCCTTTTATCAGATGACTTAAATCTTGATAATTCCTCCAGCAATTAATAAATCACTTTCTGCACGAACATCTCCTTAAATTTGTTTATTGTTTTACCGGTTGATTAGGCCAGAAGTCTGCAATTTAAAATTTCCCTTACAATTGAATATTTGATGCGCCAAAGCCTCGCCTTTCCAGATTTTTTTCAATTTGACATATGAACGTCAATGTAATACAAACCCTATATATTTATGAGCATATGCTTATAAATATTTTCTCTCAGTAAAATATGGTACCGAAACGGCATGCCCGGCATGCAGAATAGTTATTTCTATTAGAGACAATCTATTAATTGATTTGAATTTTTAATGTTAGAAGAAAGGAGAAAAACTATGGCCAATTTTTTATTTGTTTTAAGTAGAGATGACAATGAAGCTGCAACTAGATGCTTTCAATTTTCCCAGATTGCACACTCTAAGGGACATAAAACAGATTTATTTTTTATTGATAATGGTGTCAAATGGGCTGATTCTGAGAGAGATTTTAATGTAAAAACACCAACTGGTGATTGCCCAAATGATTATTTACCTTATTTGGTTGAAAACCAAATACCAATTGGGGTTTGAATCCCTTGCGCTAAGGCTCGTCAGGTTGACGAGGCGAAATTCTTCTCAAATATGATTTTAGATGGCGGCCCACATTTGATAGATTTGGCCGCAGAATCAAAAGTTTTTAATTTCTAAAATTTATGAATTCATAAAATGAAATCGTTGCGGTCCGTATCGTTAGTAAATATCTTTTTCTGTTCGATACCCCGGCCCATGACATGATGTAAAATCCAGGGTGCATTTAATCTGGCTAATCATGGCATAGATACTAAGTCTCACAAATAATCTGATTAGTAACTTTACGAAGTTTATATATTCTGAAAAGAGAAGTTGGCGAAGAAAAGGCATGGAATCTATCATATTCACAAAAAAAGCCAATTCGCGGAGGGAATTGGCTTTTTAATAATTCGGTTAGTTCACCTAATATCCATTTAATCTCTCAAACACCTCAGTTTCGCAAGATCCTCGGCGTAACCATAAAGATGAAGTCCTTTGCTTTCCACCACCATCTCTCCATCACTGACGCCGATCTGGCCGGCCATATATTCTTTTAGGTTCTGAATCGCCGCCAAATTGGCCGGAAATCCGTTCCAAAGATCCCAGGAACGAAAATACACAAAAAAATGCAGGGTATCATTTTGAATTCGAGTGTCGATGGATCGCAAACAGGGAGGATCCAGCAAGGTTAGATCCGAAGGATGGGCCACCTGCAATACCAACTGGTTATTACGCTGGCCGAATTGTTTATAAGTAGCGATGATCCATTCAATCTGGTTTAAATAGAGTCGACCGTCTTCCTCAAAGACGATATTACCGTCGACTTCACGCTTATCAACGATTTCAGAATTATCCTGCTCCCACCAGGTCAGTTTATCTCCGGTCAACGGTACTTTGGTCAAGCGTTCGCCATAGGTGTAAGATTCCCCCGGCTCCTTGCGGGCAGACATCAAATACTCGATATAGGCCCGTTCATAACCGGGACCACCGTATATATAGTCATGCTCTACAGGATTGGGAATGCCGCAGGCCGGCGGAATGTCCGGTATCAGCGGGATTGTAGCCGGATAGCCTACATGTCCCATAAAATAATCGTATTCAAGACGGGTTTGTCCGGCATAGGAACCACGATCTATTATGAATCGTTCACCATGATCGAGAATATCGTTGACAGCCTGAAACCAAAGATCCGGTAAATCCCTGGCTTTTATTTGGTGGATTTTCATCGTTTTATATATCCAACACACTCACTTCAAGGGCATTATTCTGAATAAATTCTCTGCGAGGCTCAACCTCTTCCCCCATTAAGATAGTGAAGATTTCATCGGTATCCACCATATCTTCAATTTTCACCTGGAGTAGATTTCTTTTTTCCGGATTCATGGTGGTATGCCACAGCTGGTCGGGATTCATCTCTCCAAGTCCTTTGTAACGCTGCACATTAATGCCTTTTTTGCCTTCCTTGAACAGAAATTCCAGCAGTTCTTTTTTATCCTGTGCCGTACCTAGCGGTTCTTCTTTATCTTTTGTAAAAATTTTAAATGGTGGAAAATCATTTTTTTCTAAATTTTTTCCGGCTAAAAGACATTTTTGAAAATTGCTGGAGTAGATCAAGCTCCTGCCTATTTTAATGGGTGCAAAGGATTCAGCCATTGGTCCGCTGATGATTTCTTTGTCTTCGGTGGCCTCGTGTCCCGTAACCATCATTTCATAAATGCCGCGCTCTTCATTCCAGTCTAAATTATCGACTCGATATCCTTTGTTAATCAATCGGTTTCTTAAAGCAAGCATCCTATCCTGATCTTGCAGAAAATTTTTACCTTCAACACCCTGTTGTATCAATAACTCCACCAGCCTGGGCGATATGCCGCGCTTGGCCAACTTTTCGCATTGTGAAAAATATTCGGATAAATCACAGATAAAAAGGTAGAGTCGATGTCCCGACAACTTTATATCATCCTTACCGGTGGTTATTTCTTTTTGGTCACATATTTTTTTGAGTATCCATTCGTTATAATCGACCTCATCTTTTAAATATCTTTCGCTCTTTCCCTTACCGACTTTAAACAACGGTGGTTGTGCAATGTACAGATAGCCTTTTTTGACGATATCCTCCATCTGACGGTAAAAAAAAGTCAAAAGAAGGGTTCGGATATGGGATCCGTCAACATCGGCATCGGTCATAATAATGACTTTGTGATATCTGATTTTTTCAATATCGTATTCTTCTTTTCCAACACCCGTCCCAAGGGCAGTAATTATATTTTTTATTTCTTCACTGCGAAGGATTTTATCGAAACGTGCCTTTTCAACATTTAAAATTTTGCCTTTCAAAGGCAAGATGGCCTGAAACTTTCGATCACGTCCCTGTTTGGCCGATCCACCGGCAGAGTCACCCTCGACAATAAATATTTCCCGCAAGGCCGGATCGGAAACCTGGCATTCAGCCAGTTTGCCCGGCAGGGTAGCATCAATCAGGGCACCTTTACTCCTGGCAATATCCCGTGCCCTTTTGGCCGCATCCCGTGCCCGGGCCGCATCCACGCCTTTGGCAATAATTTTTCTGGCAACAGCAGGATTTTCTTCGAAGAATCCACTTAACTTCTCATTAATCAAAGATTCCACCAATCCTTTAACTTCACTATTACCGAGTTTGGTTTTGGTCTGTCCCTCAAATTGCGGTTGGGTTAATCGCACGCTGATAATGGCGGTCAGTCCCTCACGGACATCATCGCCGGTAATTTTTTCTTTTAAATTTTTCGGCAAATTACCATTGCTGGCATATTGGTTGATGGTACGGGTAATCCCGGCCTTAAATCCAATTAAATGGAATCCCCCTTCTACTGTATTAATATTGTTGGCGAAAGAAAAAAGCTTTTCGGAATAAGTATCGTTATATTGGATGGCAACTTCCAACTGCACATCATTTTTAATACCTTCCATGAAAATGGGTTTATGCAGCGGCGTATGTCTGCGGTTAATGTATTCCACAAATTGTATGATTCCGCCTTTAAAAAGAAATTCTTCCTTGGCATCCGAACGTTCATCCTCGATGACTATCTGGACACCCTTATTTAAATAAGCCAGTTCTCGCATTCGGCGCACGATAATATCATAGCTGAATTCAGTGGTGGTAAAAATTTGGGCATCCGGAATAAAATGAACTTTGGTTCCCTGTTTACGGGTATTTCCGATGACCTTTAGTTCGCTGGATTTTTTACCTCTTTCATAGGACTGGAAATGAATTTTGCCGCCGGAACAAATTTCCACTTCCAATAAGCTGGAAAGCGCATTGACCACCGAAACGCCGACACCATGCAGCCCACCTGATACCTTGTAAGAATTATTATCAAATTTTCCGCCGGCATGAAGCTTGGTCATAACCACTTCAACAGCCGGAATTTTTTCTTTTTTATGGATACCTACCGGAATACCGCGTCCGTTATCCGACACACTGACACTGTTGTCCGGATGAATGACCACCTCAATCTGGCTGCAATATCCCGCCATGGCTTCGTCGATACTGTTGTCCACAACCTCGTAAACCAGGTGGTGAAGTCCGGCGACATCGACATTCCCGATATACATGGAAGGCCGTTTACGAACGGCTTCCAGCCCTTCTAAAACTTTAATGTTGTCTTCAGTATAATTATTTATATTATTTTCTTCTTTCATATTCTCATCGGCATTATGACGCTTAAAAAAGATTTATCGTTTTCACCCTCTATTTTACAGGGTTTTTCTTCATCTATGATATTCAAAATGATGTTATCATCATCGATAACGCCCAGCGTTTCGATAAAAAACTTAGGGTTGTACATCACTTCCACCGGATCTCCTTTATAACTGATATCCATATCTTCCTTGGATTCCCCAATATCGGGATTGGTGGAATTAATTAGCAATTTATCCTTATTGAAATGAAATATAACGCCTTTGTATTCTTCGGATGATAAAATGGACATACGCTTTAGCATCATTAAAAATAGCTGGCGATCCATCGGTATATCATGGCCATCGGTTTTTATTACAATATCACCATATTGTGGAAAATCTCCTTCAAGAAGACGAATAATCAAGGTCTCTTTTTCTTTTTTCACAATAAAGTTGTGGTCTTTAAAACCAATTTTTACCATACCTTCACTATGAAGGAATTTAGCAACTTCCGTGAGACCTTTTTTGGGTATCAATACATTGGGTCCGATCGGTAGTTCAAATTCTTTACCAAATATGAAATCCGCCTTTGAAAGCCGGCTGCCATCGGTTGAAACAAGTCTAAATATTTTTTTATCTTTATCCTGAATTCTTTCTGCAAATATTCCGATAATATGGGCTCTGTTATCATCAGATGCACCCGTGATAATAGCGGTTGTTTCGATCATTTTTGCAAAATCAGCAGAATTTATTTCAAAGAAATCAACATCCTCTATTTTTGGAATTTCCGGGAAATCGTCCGGATTCAGCCCCACTATATGATATTCCACAGTCTGATTGCCGATTTCAATCCAATGGTTTTCAACCTCATTTATGAAGATATCCTCGCTGGGAAAATCTCTAACAATTTCATATAGTTTCCTGGCATTAATGGCAATGACTCCTTGAGCATCGATTTTAGCAGAATAAAAGCCTTTAAAACCGGTTTCGAGATCGGTTGCGGCGATGGAAATACCGGATTCTTCCGTTTGAATTAAAATGCTGGTGGTAATCGCAAGATTGGTTTTTCGTCCGGCTAATCCCTGAATTTTTGAAAGAACAGGTAAAATATCATTTTTATTGATGGTAGCCTTCATATTCCATTTCCTTACTAATTATTATTTAATATATAAATAACTAGGATAATGATATGTTGTTAATAAGACTAATAACTTTTTAATGCTCTGAAATAATATAGTTTTAATATTTATCTGGTGCTCAAAACCTAAATGATTATGTCATAATAAGACCCGCTATATAAACACGGGAAAAAAAACTGTTTAAAAATTAAATGTTATTAACAAAATATAAATATTCTTTTAACAAAAACAATTTTTATGCCGACTTAATCCAGTCTCTAATTTTTGGAACCATTTTATTTTGCCAATTATCTGATAATCTTAGTTTAATAAAATAAAGAAAAATACTTTTTAAAAGTTTCAATGCTTTATCATAAAGAAATATTTTTTCGAGGACAAATCCCTCAAGATCTTCATCGGATTCCGGCATCCCGGTGGTTGGAAGATTAAAGCTACTGACATTTAAACTTTCACCTTTGAGGGTAAACTGCCATGTTAATTCAGCCGATTTGTACAAAATATTGAGTTCAGTGACCAATGCCCCTTTTTTTAAGGCCAGAATCCCTTCCTCTAAACTGGCCCCATCTCCTTTAATGGTGATACGCTCTCCGGATTCTTTTCTGCGGTTTTCAAATACAATACGGTTTCCGATTTCCAGGGCAACAAAGTCCTTGTCAAAATTTTTAATCAGATTTTGATCTTTTTCGATAACATACCATAACCAGGTTAGAAATTCCTCTCCTAAGAACTGATAACGATTATAGGCAACAGCAACATCCAGCATAATAAAGGTTAGTTCCCTTCGCTCACAATCTGTCGAGAGCCTCAAGGTCGTGCGATTGAAATAATGGAACAATGGAAAGATGGAATATTGGGTACATTGGTGTTCCATCTGATTGAAAAAATAAATGGTTCATGGGATAAATAAATCCCGGATCGAAAATACACCGAGTCAGGGCCCCAAGTACTATTTAAAAAAATGAGTCGGAGATGTTTGCTGAAGTTCATCCCGTTGTGAATCTGAAAATTCTGATGATAAATAAGCGGCCGTATAAGGAAATACTCGGATCAACGACAGGTCAAAAGATTTTGAAAAAAGTGTCTCCAATTCTTCATTAGCCGCTTTTAAATTGGAAAAAAACCATACACTTGAATCCTCATAATTCCATACCAAATCATATATATTAGGAGTCGCGGGAATGCGTAAGCACAGCGCATTCATAACATGATCCTTAATCATTTTTTTTTCGGATTTAGATAAATATTCACGTCCGCTGTCAGCCAGACGTTTGGCGGCTTCGACGGTATACTGTTTTTTTAATATCTTCGAAGCAATATTTTTTTTGTCGATTCGCAGGGAAAAAACAAAATAGTTGCCGTAAACAAATATGGATCCACTAAAATCCGGTTGGAAGGGTTTTTCAAACGACGTCCAGCCCACAGCCATGTCTGAAACCTGGTTGTCTATCTCCGCAATGGTATTGTTTGTTAAACCATTGGCAACGGTTTCGAAAACCGGCGGCTTTATTTTACCGTTGACTTTGTAACGGGTAATCGATGCAGAATTGGATAGAAGACTCATGATAAAACAGATCGGAAATTATAGGATTTTTTTTGAATAAAATTAATAATTTTTCTGACTGATTCAGGTTGCGACAATATACAATATATGGTGTTGAAAACCTTTAAAAATAGATATATAGCGTGTTTAGGCTTAGGTTACAAGCTAATTTTCTTATTAAATATATTTATTAAAAATGCTATGGGAAGTTTATGAAATTCATCGCCGATTTACACGTGCATTCTAAATTTTCAAGAGCCACGGCTAAAAATTTGGATCTTGAAAACTTATATATTGCTGCCCAGTTAAAAGGGATTACGGTGATTGGAACCGGTGATTTCACCTATCCAGCATGGTTCTCGGAAATCAGTGAAAAACTGGAACCTGCTGAAGATGGCCTTTTCAGATTAAAAGATGAGATTGCCAAAGCCTGTGATGAACAGGTTCCGGTTTCCTGCCGTACGCCGGTTCGTTTTATATTGTCCACGGAAATCAGCAATATATATAAAAAAAAGGACAAAACCAGGAAAAACCATAACCTGGTTATGGTGCCGGATCTAGCGGTTGCTGAAAAATTTAGTGCCAAATTGGATCGTATCGGCAACATTAAATCCGACGGTCGTCCAATTTTGGGACTGGATGCTCGTAATCTACTTGAAATTCTATTGGATACATCCAATGAAGCATTTTTGATTCCGGCTCATATCTGGACGCCTTGGTTTTCGGTTTTGGGTTCAAAATCCGGATTTAATTCCATCGAAGAATGTTTTGAAGACCTGACATGCCATATATTTGCCGTTGAAACCGGGCTTTCTTCTGATCCACCAATGAACTGGCGCGTTTCCGATTTGGATGGTTTGACCCTGGTATCTAACTCTGATGCCCATTCACCTCTGAATTTGGGCAGAGAAGCCAATCTTCTTAACACCCCTTTATCCTATGAAGGTATTAAATCAGCGATTAAAAATGGGGATTCAGATGTATTTTTGGGCACCTTCGAGTTTTATCCCCAAGAAGGTAAGTATCACCTGGATGGACACCGCAACTGCGAAATTCGGCTCAATCCCCGGGAAACTGCGGATCATGACGGAAAATGTCCTGTGTGCGGCAAAGCGCTGACCCTGGGCGTATTAAATCGGGTGGAAGAATTGGCGGATCGCAACCCGGGACTGAAACCGCCAACCCATCCTTCCTATTACAGCATCATTCCGTTGGCGGAAATTATATCCGATATTTTTCAGGTGGGCGTAAAGTCGAAAAAAGTCCAAAAAAATTATCAAAAAGCGCTTGTTCAGCTGGGGAATGAATTTGATATTTTGCATACCCTTGAAACCGATACGATGGACTGTGCCGGGATTCCGCTGCTCGGCGAGGCCATACGACGAATGCGGCAAAAAGAAGTTGAGATTGCACCGGGCTATGACGGCGAATACGGGCGCATAAAAATTTTTAATTCCCATGAACGCGAGCAGCTGCGGGGCCAAAAAATCCTTTTTTCAATACCTCAAAAAAATTCAGCCCCGGAAACGGCTTTGCAATCTAAAACACCATTGGATCGCACATCATTGACCGAACCATTAGAATTATCAAAAAAAATACCACAGTTGAATTTGTTTAAAGATATTGAAGCCATTGATATTTTCAGTCAACTCAACGATGAGCAGCGCCGGGCCGTTGAATATCCGGGCGGACCGCTGTTGATTGTTGCCGGACCCGGTACCGGGAAAACCCGCACCCTGACGCACCGAATTGCTTATTTAATGCTGAAAAAAAAAGTTTCGGGTGACCGGGTGCTGGCCGTTACGTTTACCAATAAGGCGGCCCAGGAGCTGCGTGCGAGATTAAAGGTTTTGATAGGAGATACCCGACCCTTGCCGTTGGTGGCGACCTTTCATTCGTTTTGTTACCAGATATTAAACGAGCAAAATAAAAATCCGAAAGATATCATTGATGATCACCACCGCGGTATTTTGATCAGCGAAGCTTTGGCATATACACGCTAAAAACGGTTGTCGGGTCTCCTTGAAGCCGAAACAGATTTTAAAAAGTATCATCGCTGCCAAACAACAGATCCTCGATCCTGATGAGTTTGAAAAGATGGATGCTGTTGATTCTCAAAAAAAAATAATTTCAGATATATACCGAGTATACCAGAACATGTTGTCGATTCAAAACCTCTATGACTATGAGGATCTGATTTTTCAGGTGGTTCGGCAGCTTGAAACCGACGAAAATTTCTGCAAAAAATACCGTCAAAAATATCAGCATATTTTTGTGGATGAATATCAGGATTTAAATCAGGCTCAGTATCGTATTATCAAAGCACTGGCGCCTGCAGAAAATACCCTCAAAGACCTGTGTGTCATCGGAGATCCGGATCAGGCCATTTATGGTTTTAGAGGTTCTGATGTAAAATATTTCAATCGCTTTATCAGTGATTATCCGGACACCGGGGTGATCAACCTCTTCAGAAATTACCGTTCAACTAAGACCATCTTAAATGCATCTTTTCAGGTTATCAAAAATCATCGCCACCTATCTTCCGAGGTTCGAACGTATTCCCAAATTGACGGCGCTAAAACCATCAGTATTATGGAATCGTCTTCCGACAAAACAGAGGCGAAAACCATTGCAGGGTTCATCGAACAGCAAATCGGGGGCACCGGATATCATTCCATCGATACCGGAAAAGCGATCGATGCCAACAATGCCTTTTCCCGTAGCTATTCCGATTTTGCCGTCTTATACCGCACCAACGATCAGCACCGGATTATCGAACAAGTATTTGAGCAGGCCGGCATACCCTTCCAAATTGCAAGTCGAGAAAACGTCCTAAATCAAAAAGGCTTACCGGAAATAATGTCATTATTAAAGGCGATCGAAGGCCGAGGCGGCTATATCGATATTGAGATTGTCATGCGACTGTTAATACCCGCTTTCGGCAAGAAGGCCCTGACTTCATTTAAGAAATGGTGTTACCAAAATCGGTTTAACTTGCCATGTGGCTTACGCAAGGCCGCTCAATTTCCCATATCGGGTTTAAAACCGTCCCGCCAACAGATGTTGAATGAATTTTCCCAACTACTGTCACTACACAGAGAAAAAATGTCCGGCTTGTCTGTGATGGAAAAATTGCTGTATCTGGAAAAAAATACCAAATTGTCCGGCATTTTAAACAGCGATGTCAAAAATAAAGAAGCTTTTGACCATCTGGTTGAAGTTGCCATACATTATGGATCCGATTTAGTGGGTTTTTTAGCCGGCATCGCCCTGCACACCGATACGGATCTATATGCCCAACAGGCCGAAAAAGTTTCATTGATGACGATGCACGCGGCTAAAGGACTTGAATTCCCCGTCGTATTTATTACCGGGTGTGAGGAAAATTTAATACCCTTCAAGCGCCAGAACGGAGAGCAAGGTAGATTTTGAAGAAGAACGAAGATTATTTTACGTTGCCATGACCCGGGCCAAAGACAGGCTCTATTTAGCCCGAGCTAAAAAACGCAGGGTATACGGTAAACTTGAAGACCGTGTTATTTCTCCTTTCGTGGCAGATATTGAAAATCGGTTAAAAAAAGACGAAACGCCCCGGTCAAAAAAGACGAAAAAAAAGGGATCCGAACAGATTCAACTCCAACTGTTCTAATTTTATAAACACTTAAAATAATTGGTAAATTAAATAAAATTATTGTGTTTGATTAAGATTTGGTGTATAAAATATATAGATGGAAAACAATAGAATCAAATTCATGGGGCTAACAATTTTTTATGTTGCTATCCTTCTTTTTTCAGCCGGCTTGACCGTCCATGGGGATATTTATCGCTACATCGATGAAAACGGGGTGATGCACTTTACCAATACACCAACCTCATCGACTCAAAATTTTAAACTCTTCCTGCGAGAAAAACCTAAAATAGACCCGCGCTATTCAAGTAAAAAATATGATGACATCATTGCCGACGCCTCCCAGCAGTATGGTGTTTCATTTCCCCTGCTAAAAGCCATTATCAAAGCGGAGTCTGGTTTCGATCCCCGGGCAGTTTCGCAAAAAGGGGCCAAGGGTTTGATGCAAATCATGCCGGAAAACTTCAAACCCCTTGGAATTAAGGACCCCTTTGATCCCTCGCAAAATATTCATGCAGGTGCACGTTATTTTAAACAAATGTACGATCGCTTTAAAGGAAAACTGGCCCTGTCTCTGGCTGCATATAACGCCGGCCCCACGGCGGTAGAACGCTATAAGACCGTTCCACCCTATGAAGAGACCGAAGAGTATGTCAAAAAAGTTTTAAAATTTTATTATAATTATAAAAATCTTTAAATCCAGCTTATATACCTCTCATCCAATCCTTCAATTGCAAAACATTTTCGCCACCAAGGCCCAAAGACACCAAGTATTTATAAATAAAGGTTTCCCTTTGGGTGCATTGGTGGCACACTTTTCTTGTCTATCCGGTTAATCCCAGTTAACTAAGAAAAAGCGGCGTCTCTTCTGATCTCAAATTTGATTTTCCTGATCGGGAACCCTTCTTCCATCACAACTTCTTGTCCTCACCCCTATCCCAAAGAAGCCTACATCGACCTAATCCCAAAGTTACACCGTTAAGATTAATTAACCGAAACGTTATCAATTCGTGATGAACATGTGAACTTTTGAATTTAGTTTATGGTCAGGTCGATACGCTGGCCTCAGATAATCGTGCTGAGATCCAATCACTTACATTTAACTCAAGGGAGGTCTAAAATGAAATTCACAAAATCTATTTCTTTGGTAATTTTTATTATGATTTTCTTTCTAACCAGCGGTCTTTCTCTTGCGGATGAGGAGCGGCATAAGGAAAAAAAAAAATATAAAGTCACCATCACAAATCTTACCCGGGGTCAAATATTCAGCCCCCCGATTGCGATTGCTCATGATTCGAAATTTAGTCTTTTCACATTGGGAGATCCAGCCAGCGATGAACTTGCAGCTTTAGCGGAAGACGGTCTTACGGGTCCATTGGAAGCTCTAATCGACGGCCGTTACCCCTCTGCTGTCGCCGGTGGCCCGATTATGCCCGGAGATTCGGATTCGGTCACACTGGAGATCAGCAAACACAGTCGCTCGAGGTTAATTTCAGTGGCCGGCATGTTGGTAATAACCAATGATGCCTTTTTTGCGGTCAGCGATATTTGGTTTCTTGGAAGAGGCAAAACGATCGTTGAGGCGGAGGCCTATGATGCGGGAAGCGAGCGAAATTCGGAGGATTGTGATTATATTCCCGGCCCCCCATGTTTTAGCTCAGGAATACGAGATACTGAAGGTGCGGAGGGTTATGTCCACGTCCACGCCGGGATTCATGGGCCCAATCAGGAGTTGAATCCCGCCATGTATGACTGGCGCAATCCGGTTGCAAAAATCACGATTCGAACGAATTTATCATTGATGTCCAAATTAGACCGGCAGCATTCTATTGAGTTGACTGACTTTTATTGCAGTGTTAAGAAAATTTGGATCTCAGCACCCTTAAATGAAACGCTGCAGAACCATTGCAGTTCGGCTGGGCAGATAAAGACTGAGAAGGTGAAACTGGCGGTCTGCAATGATATCAAATGACGTTTTATGCTCCTGACCCGCGACCAGACGATTGTGACCGCCGTATTCCGGCGAATCACTGTCAAGAATCATTTGATAAGTTCCCGGTGGGGTTTCAAGGCGGTAGTCCGAATAGGACTGATTTGGGTGAAAATTGAAGGCAAACACAAGACCGGCTCTTTCAAAGATTATTACCTTGTGGTCGGAATGCTCATATAGAAGATTCGGCCCGGGAGTGTCGAGAAGTTTAAATTTTTTTGACAATGCGATCATATCATGATCAAAACGCGCCAGGAATTGATATTTTAAATTGGGGTCATCCACCAGATGCCACTGGCGTCTGGCATATCTACAGGACCAGTTGTTGCCTTCCCGCGGAAAATCGATCCACTCCGGGTGGCCGAATTCATTGCCTAAAAAGTTCAGATAGCCGGCCCCGGCAGTAGAAAGTGTGATTAAGCGGATCATTTTATGCAGGGCCATACCCCGGTCCACCCGGACATTCTCATCCCCGATAGCCATGTGGTCGTACATGTCTTCGGCGATTAATCGAAAGATGATGGACTTGTCTCCCACCAGTGCCTGGTCATGGGATTCAGCATAACTTATGGTATTTTCGTCGGCACGGCGGTTGGTCAACTCATACCACAAATTTCCCATGGGCCAGTTTTCATCGGAGACCTCTTTGATCAGCTTGATCCAGTTGTCCGGAACCCCCATGGCAAAGCGATAGTCAAATCCGAAACCGCCGTTTTCCAATGATGCAGCCAGGCCCGGCATACCACTGACATCTTCGGCGATGGTGCCCGCATCGGGTCGCAGGGTATGAATCAGCTTATTGGCCAGAGCCAGATATGCGAGCGCATCTTCATCCACGTCGTCTGAAAAATAGTCATCGTAGGCTGTAAAGGCTTTGTTCATGCCGTGATGCAGATAGAGCATGCTGGTGATACCGTCAAAGCGAAAGCCGTCAAAATGATATTCATCTAACCAGAACCGGCAGTTCGATAGCAAAAAATGAAGCACCTGGTGCTTGCCATAGTCAAAACAGCGGGAATCCCAGAGTGTATGACGCCCGCGCGGCCCATCATGAAAGTATTGATACAAAGTGCCGTCAAAACGGCTGAGACCTTCTGTTTCATTGGTTACGGCATGGGAATGGATCATGTCCATGAGAACCGCCAGACCGGCTGAATGGGCTTCATCAATCAGGGCCTTGAGATCGTCCGGCGTGCCAAAGCGGGATGAGACGGCAAAAAAATTAGACACCTGATAGCCGAAGGAACCGTAATAGGGATGTTCCTGAATGGCCATTAACTGGATCGTGTTGTAGCCTGATGCTACAATTCTGGGGAGAACATTCGCGGTGAATTCCCGGAAAGTTCCGATTTTTTCTTCCTCCTGGGCCATGCCGATGTGGGCTTCATAAATGAACGGTGCTTCAGCAGGCCGGCGAAAATGCCGGTATTGCCATTGATAAGCAGCAGCGGGACACCACACCTGCGCATTAAAGATTAAGGTCGTTGAATCCTGTACAACGCGTCGGGCATAGGCGGGAATGCGATCCCCATTACCGCCGGGCCAATGAACACGAAGTCGATATAGATCTTCATGCTTGAATGTCTCGGGGGAAAGACGGATCTCCCAGATGCCGTCGTCAAGTCGCTCGAGTGAAAATGCTTCCTTTTCCAGCCAGTCGGTCATATCACCGACTAAAAAAATTTTGTCGGCGTTGGGCGCCCACTCCCGGAAAACCCACTGATTATTTTGAAAATGAAGCCCAAAGAATTCATGGCCTGAGGCAAAATCAGCCAGGGTCATTTTAGCGCCGGTCAGCTTGGATTCGGTTTTGAAAATCTTTGTTAACCGCCGGTGAATTATTTTTTCGTAGGGTTTTAATAAGGGATCTGTGGCCAAAAGGCGGTCCAGGGCGTTTTGAGCCTGATCGTTTGATGACAAAACAGGTTTATGGGTTGATCCGGTCATATTAGGTCTTATTTAAAGTGTTTAATCGATACTGCTATTCAGAAAGTAGATTCGTGCATTTTTGGGCGGCTCCCGGTGCATCATAAGCATATCCATCGGCACCGATTTGATCCGCAAACGCTTGCGTAAGGGGTGCACCGCCGATGATGATTTTGATGCTTTTCCGCAGACCGGCTTCCTCCAGCGCATCAATGGTTTTCTTCATTTCTACCATGGTTGTGGTCAGCAATGCACTCATGGCCAGAACATCCGGATTCGTTGTTCTAACCGATTCAACAAATTTGGCCGTGTCAACAGAAATACCTAAGTCTATTACTGTAAAGCCCTGGCCCTGAAGCATCATGGCCACCAGATTTTTTCCAATGTCGTGAAGATCGCCTTTCACGGTGCCGATAACGACAGTACCTCTATTTTCTGCTGCTTTTCCGATGAGTTGATCCTTATAATGGGCCAATGCACCGGACATGGATTTGGCGGCAAGCAACATTTCCGGAATATAAATTTCTCCACTTTGAAATTTTTTGCCCACAGCCGTCATAGCGGGGATCATGCCGGCATCGACCACATCACAAGCTTCACGACCGGCATCGATTTCAGCCTGGGTCAATGCGATCAATCGTGCAATATCATTGCTCAACATGGCCGATATAAATTCTTCGATATTCAAATCGACCGCCTTGGGCGCCATATCGGTTTTCGGCTTGCCGATGAAGGTCCAGATGTTTCCTTTGATTTTTCCTTCTTCCAATTCGATGGGATAAGTACCGAATTCAAATGTGGCTTCGAAAAGTGCCTTCATATTTGCCAAGGGTACATAGTCGGGAATGGAGTTGGATGACGACACCATATAACCGCCGCCGGGTCCGATGGTTCGGATTCTTTCATACACTTCAGCACGGACATCCTCAGGAGTTCCCAGTGTCAGCGTCGAATCCAGATTAATATTTCCGAGCAGGCACAAGGATTTGCCCCATTTTCTCTTTACTTCCACAATGTCCATGCAATTGGGCTGAATGGGATGATAGCCTTGGAAACCGCAATCGATCAGGTCCTGCAATGCTTCGGTGCAGTCGCCGTCACTATGATAGATAAACCCGAGGCCTCGATCACGGCATATATCCCCCATTTTTTTATACCAGGGGAAAAGATACTTCCTCAAATATTTCGGGTTGACGAGAAGACCGGTGTTATGGGCAATGTCGTCCGGGTTGAACACCGCTCCGACACACGGGTGCTCAACAAGCCGCTGAAACGTATCGAATTGAATTTTACCCACTTTCTCGAATACGGCGGCTGCGAGTTCCTCATCGGTCTCAAGTGCATTGAAAAAAACCTCCGCGCCCATCAGCATCCATACCGGCGTATAGATTTTTCCCAACAACGGCAGGGCTTTCATGCCGGGAGGAAGGATCTTGTCGTATGTATCCCAGATGGCGTAATCGAAATCGTCCGCAGAGGGCCATTTATATTTTTCAAACGCTTCCCAGCTCGTGATGATCCCTTCATGTTCATGGGCCCATTGGCGGGTCCGGCCCTCACCGAATGACGTTTGTGCGGTTTCTTCGTTTGTCGTAATGCCCTCCGTATCACCGAAACCGGCATAGAAACCGGCAACCTCCGTCACATAGTCGAACCCTGCGGTTTGAAAAAAAGCCACCTGATCTTGTGGGGATTCTACTTTTTTCCCCATGAATGCGTTTTTAAGTAACGGGTCGACATGCACATCCCCCAGCGGAACCCGGTCTGGCTCTTCACAGTTGAGGGCCGTCATATAGCGTTCAAAATCCGGTTTCTTTTCTGTTGTCATATTTCAAATTCCCCATTTTAAAGATAGATTCGTAGTTGAATCTCGACGCTGACGATCCTCGGAATTGTGAATGCTGTCCATCTTGATGAGAATCCATTCCTATTCATGGCAGATCAATGGCGAAGCATTAACGAAGGGAGCCACAAAGACAGCTGCGGGAACGCCATCGTTATGGCCAGGGCCAAAAATGTCAACCACAGATAAGGCAAGTTAGCCTGGTATATTTTGGTCACGCTGATCTCGTCGCCCACCACGCCTTTCATATAGAAGATGGAAGGGCCGAAGGGCGGCGACAGATAGGAAATGTGCATGTTCATGCAGAAAACAACCCCGAACCAGACCTTGGAAAAGCCCAAGGTCTCAATGATCGGTACAAACAGAGGCATGCACAAAAAGACGATGCCCACCCAGTCCAGAAACATGCCCAAAAAGATCATGATGAGCTGCATGCCGATGATCACGCCCCACTTGCCGCCGGGCAGCGCCATGACCCAGTTTCTAACGAACTCATCCCCTCCGGCCAGGGAGAATATGCCGATGATGCATTGGGCGCCGAACATGAGCCAGGCCAGCATGGCGGTGACCTTGGCGGTCTCGTAAACTGCCATCTTGACGCCCTTCCAGGTCAGACGTCTGTTGAAGGCCGCGCTCAGAAGCGCACCCACGCAACCGATGCCGGCCGCCTCGGAAGGCGTTGCGACACCGGTGTAGATAGAGCCTAAAACAGATGCGCCTAAGATGGCGGGCATGATCAGGCCCTTGAGCATGGCCATTTTTTTGGCCAAAGGAATATTGACCTCTTCGGCCGGCGCTGCGGGCGCCCATTCAGGTTTAATCCAGCAGGCAATAATGATGTATCCCAAAAACAGAGCGGCCAGCAGAAGCCCGGGTAGAACCCCGCCGATGAAGAGTTCGCCGACGCTGGCCTCGGCCACCATGGCATAAACGATGAAAACCACGCTGGGCGGAATCAGGGTCGCCATGCCGCCGCCCGCGCAAATACTACCCAAGGCGATGCGGTGATCATAGTTCCGCTTCAACATCTTGGGCAGGGCGATCATACCCAGGGTTACTATTTCCGCCCCGACAATGCCCACCATGGCAGCCATCACGGTACAGGCCAGAACCGTTCCGATAGCCAGTCCGCCTCTGAAAGGGCCGGACCAGACATAAACCGCATCGAAAAGGTCGTCGGCCACGCCTGATTGCTGCAAAATTGTGCCCATGAAAACAAACAGGGGGATTGACACCATGACATAGTTCAGCATGAGCCTGAATATGCGCGAACACAGCATCACCAATATTGCCGGGCTGTAAAGAATCAGGCACCAAAAAACCGCCGTGGCGCCCATCGTCCAGGCCAGGGGTAAACCTGAGACCAAGAGGATCAAAAAGGTCAGAATCATCAAAAAGCTTATGAGCTCAATACTCATGGTCATAGGGTTTTCCCCGTAAGTGCAAAGTAGACGTCACGAAGCCAATTGGAAATACCCTGCAGCAAAACCAATGCCACCCCCAAAGCTAAGGAGATCTTCATGGGCCATAGCGGTGGCCGCCATGGCGAATCCGATTCTTCCCAAATGATCGTCGAGTTGTAGGCATATTTGTAGCAGGCCCAGAGCAAAAAGGTGATGTAGAGCAAAAAAGCGATGAACGTGATGCTGTCCACTGCCGCTTTGGTTCGGGGTTTCAAACGTTCATAAAGCATGTCAATCCGCACGTGTCTGCCGTCTTGCGTTACCCAGGCCGAGCAGAGGACATAAATCAGCGCGCATCCATAAATCATGGTTTCCACCGCCCAGATGGTCGGTGATTTGAACACGTAGCGGGCCACAATTTCATAGGACACCACCACAATCACCGGCAATATCAACCAAGCCGCCACCTTGCCGGACCAGATGCTGATGCTGTCAAGTATATTAACGATTGATTTCATGATTCCATCCATTTTTTAACCGTTTGGATCCCTTGCCGGGGATGCTCGCTATACGTGTACAGCAGAAAGGCTATTTTGCCGGTCATGACATGTCTTCCCGTCTTTGGATCCGCCCCTGAAGGACGGATTCTTATACCATGACCAAGGGGGATGACCTGGTGGGGAAGGTGGCGGGGCAAAAGCGAGCCCACTGTGTCTTACGTTGCCGGGAGCCCATTCAATCGGCAATGACTCCCGGCAACGCAATAATGTATGAAATTAGTCGATGACCCCGGCCGTGTTTCATGCCGGCGGCCTCTTCTGGGCTCACGGTGCCGATCTTGACCATCCAGTTCACTTGGGAGGTCAGGACCTTTTTGGCAAAGGCGCTACGGCCGGACCAGAGCGGCCAGATCTCCTTGCGCACAAAGGTGCGTATCTCGTCACGGGCTTCTTTGCTCCAGTTCAACGCCTGACCACCCTGGCCAACCCATTTGTTGACCGCCTCGGCGTCCAGCACGCCCAGGGTTTGCAGGTTGTGGGCGTTCCACTTGCGCACCGCCACCTCCACGATTCTCTTGAGGTCGTCGGATAAGGCATTCCATTTTTCGATGCGCACCGAAAATTCGCTCATGGGAAGGGATCGATGTTCGGGATACACAAAGTACTTGCAGACCTGGTTGAAGCCCAGGGCCAAGTTCATGGAGGGGGTTCCCCAGTCGGCGCCTTCGACCACGCCTTTGTCCAAGGCCGAATAGACCTCGCCGCCGGGCAAAACAACGACGCCGGCGCCCAGCTTGCTCAAGGTGTCGGCGGTCATGCCCTGGGGTGAGCGAAACTTGTGACCCTTATAATCCGCCATACTGTTGATGGGAAATTTGGCAGGGAAGGACTCAAAGCCCCACTGCACCACGCCGATGGCCGTGATGCCGTACTTGTTGTACATTTCGTTAAGAACCTCTTTGCCGCCGCCATAGTAGAACCAGCCTTCGGCTTCCCAAGGGGCGGTCCAGGCGTAAATCAGGTCGGTGACAAGGGCCAGTCCGGCCTCCTTGCCCGAATAGTACACCGCACCGGTGTGCATGGCTTCCATCACGCCGGCCTGGATTCCATCCAACAGCTCGAAGGTGGGAACGATGGTGCCGGCAGATAGGGGTTTTATCACCAGCCTGCCGCCGGACATGGTTTTAACGTCCTCGCAAAACTGCACGAAGTTCTTGTAGTTGGGCTGTCCCGCCCCATACATGCTCTGGCATTTCCAGGTGATGGTCTCGGCCGCCGCCGGTATCGTCATCATGACCAAAGTCAATACGCACATCACGGATAGTAGTTTTTTGAACATCTCAGGGTACCTCCTTCTTAGGTTATAGTGTTTGTTCTGGAAGCTACAAGGCCTGTTGGGTTAGCGCAATTCATCGGCTTGATCTATAGTTAAGATCAAAAATATCTTGCTTATCAGGAAGTTATGGTATGGCAAAAAAAGGGGGGGGTTGTCAAGAAATAACTACCTGAATATTGCATGAAAATAATTGAGACACGCGAAAAATTTTTAATATCTGTTGATCCGGGCATATTAGGACTTACTCTTTTGACTAACGCCAGTTTTGCTATCAGGCTTTCCATTTTCAACAATCAGCGGTCTTTGCAGCATTTTCTCATAGAGCTTAATGTACTCGCGTGCTGTATTTGCATGGGTGAAGGTAATTTGACTTTCCGTCATGATGCGTTTGATCTGGCGGGTCTTTATTTTTTGCGGCAGGTTGTAAAATGCCATGGCCTGCTCGACTGCCCAGAACAAGCCATCGGCATCAAAGGTTTCAAACAAAAATCCGTTTCCCGTGTTTTTATTCACATCCAGGTGCGTGATGGTGTCGTGAATACCTCCGGTATCATGAGCCACCGGGAGCGTGCCGTATTGAGGGGCAATCATCTGCGGCAGGCCACAAGGTTCAAATCGTGACGGCATCAATATAAAATCTGCAGCACCGTAAGCCAGATGTTCAAGATCGTTACTGAAATCGTATATGGCCACGCGCTCTTGAAAACCGTGGTAATTTACAATGTCTCTAAAAGTCATTTGATAATCGCCATTGGCCACAAAGACAATCTGCAGTTTTTGGTCCCAGAATTGGGAGATGACTTTGTAGAAAATGTCCGCCAGTAGCTGGCACCCTTTTTGAATCGGGTCCAGCCGCGAAGGCCAGAAAAATATTGGTGCGCGGTCATCCGAAATCAATCCCAGTTTTTTTTGTAAATGACGCTTGTTTTCTTTTTTGCCGGCAACAAAATCTTTGGGACCGAAATTTTGCACTAAATCCTCATCTTCAGCCGGATTAAAAGATGGGTCCGGTGCATTGAGGATTCCGGCTGCACAATTGGCTCCGGCTTTGTTGGCCAATTCCTGCCGAACGCAGTCCTTTACAAAATCGTGGCGGCCGTCGACAATTTCTTGCAGAAACGTCGGACTGACAACATTTACAAAATGGGCTGCAAAAATCCCGGAGGTAAGCAGGTCCACCGGGTTGGAATTCCGGGACTGTTCGTAGCCGGTGGCCATGTTTTCGTAATAAATATTATTCCAGAAAGCAGCTGCATCGATGCCTCTGTCTTCGATATCCGCCAGATAAGTTTTAACCGTGTGAATGTTGTGAATGGTAAAAAGACAGGGAATTCCAAGTTTTCTGGCCATGGCCGGAATCAGGCCGGTCATCCAATCATTGCAGTGGATCAAATCCGGCTGGACCCGCGGAACGATATTATTGATGACTTCCCGCTGAAACGCCAGGGAAAGCTTAGCGTTCTCATCTCCATAAAAGGAGTAAACCCGATTGATATAATAAAAGGCACGGTCTTCGGCCAGATGGATGCGATCGTCCGGCATTTTGCGCTGGATTTGATTGATTTCTTTATTCAGCACCGGTGCCAGCTTGTCGCTGAAAAGAGCGCGGTAGTCCGGCATGGCGACATGGACGTCGGCCCCCTGTTCAAACAGAGCACTGATCAAAGCAGCGGACACATCGGCCAGACCGCCAGCTTTGGCGGTATAAAAAGAGGCCAGGCCCCCCATGCGATGCGGCAGATATGTGACCTCCGGTGTAACGATGAGGACCCTGGGGTTGCTGGCTGCGTTGTTCATAATAGAGTTCCTTCTATCTATATTCTTATATTGCCATACACTAGGCCCATGTCAGTAATCTCGGTATTGATTTAATCCGAGCATCACCAGCCGGCGCTACCCTGACTGTAAAGCCAAAGCGGCCTGAAAAGTCACAACTTAGATTGCAACCGTAAAGGTATTTTCCATCTCCTTTATCCTCTATAACCGCCATCGGTTCAATACGGCTGACGGATAATTTTTCCAGTGACTCCAAGTGGCCGTAGTAAAGCTCAACATCAACTTCATCCGGCCTGAACTCACCCAGATTTACTTCCGATGTCACATGAAAGCGATCGCCGACGCGATAGGGTCCCATGGTCTCTCTATTCGGTGGCTTTATTTCGATATTTCCCCACAGATTTCGGAGGCGACTAGTTTGAGCAGCCAGTCTTTTGGCTTCCGCGGCTTCTTCAGCCAGCAGCGCATCCCAGCGTCTGGCCGCCGGGACATAGTATCGTTTTTGATAATCAGACACCATGCGCAAGCTGCAAAAGGACTCCATGGCCATTTTCATGGAGGCCTTCATCTTTTTTAACCAGCTACCCGGTAGATTTCCATTTTTACGATTGAAAAAACAAGGAATGACTTCGTTTTCCAGTACGTTGTACAGAGCCTGGCTCTCCACGCTATCCTGATAGCCATGATCTTCGTATTCCTCACCATTGCCGATGCGCCAGCCTCTTTCTTCCGAATAACCCTCACACCACCACCCATCGAGGATACTGACATTCAGCACCCCGTTAATGGCAGCTTTCATACCGGAAGTTCCACAGGCTTCCAGCGGCCGCCGGGGAGTGTTGAGCCAAACATCCGCGCCTTGCAGCAAGTGGCGCGCGAGATGCATGTCGTAGTCTTCCAGGAAAACGATCTTGTCGCGCACCTCAGGTTTATTTGCAAACTGGAAGATTTTTTTGATCAGTTCTTTGCCTTCGTTATCCTTGGGATGGGCCTTTCCTGCAAAGATAAATTGAACCGGATAATTTGGATTATTGATGATCGATTCCAGGCGTTTCGTATCCTGTAAAAGCAGACTGGCCCGTTTGTAGGTCGCAAAACGGCGGGCAAATGCAATGGTCAATGCATCCTGGTCAAGCACCGATTCGACGGCCTCAAGTACTTTACGGGGAGCGTTGCGCCTCTCATACTGTTCGACCAAACGCCTCCGACAGGTGCGAACCAGACGGGAGCGATTGGTTTCATGGCCGCGCCACAGTTCTTCATCGTAGATTTCTTCAATGCGTTTGATGTTTTCAGGTTTGCGGGAACCTAGAAACCAATCGGGGCCTAAATAGCGATCGAAAAGATAGGCAAATTCCTGGGAAATAAACGATGGTATGTGGATTCCATTGGTGACATGAGATATGGGTACTTCTTCCTCGGTTCGCTGGGGCCAGACGAAGGACCACATTCGTCGTGCTACGGCGCCATGCAACCTGCTGACGCCGTTACAATAGGCAGACATATGCAATGCCAGAATAAACATCGATAGCGGTGCATCGCTTCGCGACCCATGCGGCTGCCCCCAGGATAAAATTTCGTCAATCGAGATACCTAAAGTTTCTTCATAAGGCATTAAATAAGGTTTTACAAGATCGAGGGCAAATTCCTCATGTCCGGCAGCCACCGGGGTGTGGGTTGTAAACACTGTGGTCCGGGGTACTATTTCAAGTGTTGTTTTGAGATCAAGCCCATTGTCGGTCATGGTTTGAGCCAAGCGCTGCAGGCCTGCAAAGGCGCAATGCCCTTCATTCATATGAAGAACCTTGACTTTGAGTTCCATGGCCGCGAGCGCTTTCATGCCTCCGATTCCCAAGAGCATTTCCTGGGCCAGACGAATTCTACCATCACCCGCGTAGAGCCGGGATGTGATTTCACGCAAAGTTGGTGTGTTGTCCAGGATATCTGTATCCAGCAAGTAAAGAGGAATCCGGCCCACCATAATTTTCCAAACCATTGCGTGGATCGGTCCTTCGGGACCCATAATAGAAATTGTTAAATCATTTCCTGCAATATCTTTTATCCGTTCAACCGGCAGGTTGTAAATATCGGTTTTGGGATATGTTTCCTGTTGCCAGCCGTCCTGGTCAAGATACTGGCGAAAATACCCCTGATGATACATAAGTCCGACACCGATCAAAGGCGTTGCCAGATTTGACGCCGCTTTCAAGTGATCGCCGGCTAAAATACCCAGGCCACCGGCAAAAAGGGGAAGGCTTTCATGCAAGCCGAACTCCATGGAAAAATAAGCGATGGTATCCCCGGTTTTAAAGCCAGACTCGTCTATTTTCACCGGATTAGTAACCAAATTTTGAAAGTGATCTTTTACCACTTCCAGATGGGCGAGATAACCGTCATCTTTTGCCAGTTGTTCAAGGCGAATCTGGGGGACTTTTGCCAGAAAAGCGATGGGGTTGCGCCCGGATTCCACCCACAGCGGCGGGTCAATGCGTCGAAAAAGTTCAATGGCATCTTTTTTCCAGCACCACCACATGTTGCGCGACAGCGTTTCAAGAAAGGCCAGGTTTGACGGAATATTGGGATATATTTGATATGTTTGGAGATTTTTCATGTGTTCAGAATTCCTTTTGCCGAATTTAAATCGATAACGCAATCAACGGCCTGTTCGCCAGGACAATATTGCGTCATCGAAAATCAAGTTCGAAAGATATGAATTAATACCAAAAAATCAATCATTAACGTTCCAGCTTTAGCCAAACCCGAAGCAGTTCGCTGGCCCCCCAGGCCTGTGCATCGCATCCGCGGGGGGTGTGGGGAAAATCTCCATCCAGGACCTCCGGTATGTGACCCAAGCAGCCACGATTCAACAATCGCACACCGCTGCCCAGCCATGCCAGAGCCGTTTTCCTGCTTTTGTCACCGTAGGTTGAGGCCCATGCTTCACAAAAGGAAGGAAACGGCCAGGTCCATGCCGTACCATTGTGATATGCGGGTTTGCGGCGTGTATCCTCATCACCGGTGTATTTTCCCTGATAAGGTTGATGGGGGTTGTTGATAATATTGCCCTGGTGAACGATTTTGATGGGATGCACCACAGGTCTGTCCGCCAGACTGCGGATGGCGCCCGGTACTAGAAGCGCTTCACAGGCTGCAAGAATACCCTGGCAGGCGTGCTCATCGTTTACGGCACCCAGCGTAATTGCCAGAAGTTGGTTTGGCCGCAGGGCGTCATCCGGCACCGCCCTGGCGGCCGATTCTCCGCCAGACGCATGCAGGCAGTCTGATAGATATGTCAGGTCTTTTTGCCGGAAAAAATTCATAAGCGAGGTTTGGACTTTGGTGGCTAGATGTTGCCAGTTTTGTCGATTCTCAGGACTGTCCGCCCGTGCCAAAAGGCGAAGGGCAGCATACCATAACGCCTGAATTTCTATGGGGTATCCCTGACGCGGTGTGCCGGCCGGAAAATCGGTATCCATCCAGGTGAAATGGGCAGGGCTGAATACCAGGCCGGATTCGGGGTCCATCCGGATGCCGTTGGCGGTTCCCGCCATATAGGAACGGCCGATGGATAAAATAATCTGACGAATGGAGCGGCCGGCACAGTCCACATCCAGCAAATCGCCGGCGTTGTCAGCGCGAATCAAATCATCACATGCCAGAATGAACCAAAGCGGGGCATCGGTGGTGTCCCGGTTGGCAGCATCATTTCCCCGGATCATGTTCGGAAGCGTTCCCTGCTCTTCAAAACGGCCGAATTGCCGAAGAATAGCCAAAGCCTCCTCGGTTTTTCTTGCTGCGATCAACCCGCGTACAAAAATCAATGCATCCCGTCCCCAGTCCAGAAACCAGGGATAGCCGGCAATGACCGATTTAAGCTCACCCCGGCGCACAACAAATTCATCCAGCGCATGGGTCAGAATTTCCAGCGGCCTGCTCAAGGTGTCGTTGTCGAATTCAAATGGAACCGTCGATGTTTGGGTTGGAGGGATTCTTTTCAAAGAGTCGGAATCCTGAATTCCGTTGATCTCGGCAGATAATGTGACCTGGTGGTTGCCTTCTAAAGAAAACGAGAAATACCCGGGACTGAATAAGTCGGAATGCGGATCCAGACCGCGTTCGGCATCAACTTCTCTGTAGACCATATACTGCCATTCCGGTTCAGGGAAAAAATCACCATCTGAGATTTGGACCCGAAGGTGATGTTGGGGGTCGGGCCTAAATTGAAATTCGCGTTTTTTACAGATCACATTTTGCGGCCATTGGCTTTCCGGGCCCGTGTAGGCCTTGGTGGTTTCATGAAAATTGCGGCTCTCGATGTCCGGTCTCAGAATAAGCTGGATCGGATTGGCATCCTCCAGCCGGTCGCTGATAATCCCGGCAGACTGACGGGAAAATGTCAATTGTACGGCATTTTGGCCGGGTGTCATTTTTAGTTCAAGTGTAATCGAAACGTTTTCTCCCTGCCCGGTGGGGATATGGTAGCGCCAATGTCCATGGCAGAAATCGTCCAGGGCGAATTTTTCCAGGCAGTTGGAGTTCATTGTCTGTGAATAACCCTGGTATACAAGCCAGGCTCGGCAACGGGTGAACATAATCCAGCGATCCTCTGGAAACTCCGCACTGATGTTGCCTGCCAGCAGGCTGTCATAGCGACTGGTCAGTTGTGACCAGCAAACCGGTATTCGTTGCATTGCGCCGCATCCGTTGGTGTTCAGGAAAATAAAATCGTCGCGCAACAATTCAGATCGTTTAAAAATCCTTTTAACTCCGACGTCTGCCGGTTTCGAAAGCACCAGAATCGGCGCTTCTCCATGCTGGACCCCTTCGGATGAATATACGGATAGTTTCAGGTTATAAGATTCGGCACTTTTCGGCGGATCAACCGGTGTAAATAAAACAAAATACGATCCGTTTTCTTTCTTGAAACTTTCTTCAGCGGCCACCGCCTGTTGCCCGTCGAAGAGGCGTGCGCGAAAGGCGCAGTCAGCCTGAACCATTAAAAAATGCCCGGGCGGTATCATAACTTCGCGTTTCAGATCCTGCGGCCATTGCCAGGTAATGACCCTGGTTTCACGGCTGAACGGATTGACATCTTTACAGAAAGCCACTGGGTTTTCTTTTAACCGTTGCACCATCCGATCCGTCTCGGCCGTTTCCAAATCCCTGGTTCCTTGATAGAATGCGCATACCTCAAATGCCTTGGCCCGCAGCCGTTGATTTTCAATTTGGCGGGGTACACTCGTTGATTGACCGGACGATTCTTGTGCGGATGGCAAATCATTTTCATCTTCGGAGAGACATAACACTTGCCCGGGATCCAGCAGATATCGCAGCTGATTATCAGATGATGAGACGTTTACCGCGGCATCGGATATTAGATCGATAAAATCCGGACCCGTCATTCCAGCGGTCGACGGGTTCCATGAAGCAAGGGTCTTATTTTCATCATCGAGATTGACGACAACCAGCAACTTCTTGCCGGTCGGAATATGTCGGCGCAGCAATACGACATGGTTACCGCCATTTTCCTGGAGCATTTTTACCTCGGTATCCGCGGAAAATGCCGGATGGTCCCTTAGCAAATAATTTAAACGCCGGATATGATCAACCTGATTGATTTGCGCACCCCAGTTCAGCGAAGCGCTATTGTGAACGTTGATTTTTTCAGTGGCATACCACTCCACCCCGTTGGCGAAGCCAAATGCTCCCTGCTGAGACGAAAGCGCGCACAAGGCCGTGCGCATGCGGGCCCAGCGTTTTGAGCGGGCTGCCAGGCGAGGATTGTCGTGGGTCTCCGCGAAATTGACCGCAATGCCGTCGCTGTTTGAAATGTCGACGGCCTCGGGCAGGTAGTTTTCAATTTGTCCACGCTCATAATTTTGAAACAGCTCTGAATAAGCCCAGTTTAGATTGGCGGTGTTCAGCAGGTCCCGGGTCACTGAAATTTTTCCGCCAAGGCCCTCAAGTAAAAAAATCGTGTCCGGATACTGATCACGGACCTTGGCAATCATGTATTTCCAGGCCATGACCGGAATCATGTAACCGGCATCGCAGCGAAAGCCATCCACCCCGCGGTGGCACCAGGTCAGAAAAACCTCCGCCATGTACTTCCAGAGATCCTTGTGACTATAATCCAGTTTGGTTAAATCTTCCCAGTCAACACCCCATGCACCGGGGACTTCAATTTTGCCTTCGGGGCTCCGAACCAGCCACTGGGAATGGGATTCGTGGAGGTTGGCCGCCCAACCGGTATGATTAATGGCGATATCAATGAATATTCTGGCGTTGCGTTGGTGAACCGCGTCTACCAGCTCGATGAATTGCTCCAGGGGTGTGGCGCGGGGGTCAAACTGCGCCAGGGCCGGATCAACGGCGGTAAAGCTTAAAGCGGCATAGGGACTGCCGAACCTTCCCATGCGGCCATAGGTTGTGGGGGTGGGATGAATCGGCAATAGCATTAGAATTCGGCACCCCAACTCACCCAGGATAAAATCGAGTTTATCGATCAGGTCACGGAATGTTCCGGATGGTGGGATGACGGTATAGCCATTTTCGTCAAGTTCACCAATGACCTCTTTTCTGGTGGCGTTGATGTTTTCTGCGCCAGCTAGGTTCGGACCGAATTGCCGCACAAAGGCATTGTAAATAATGTTTGCGCAGCAGGCGTCGGCTGAGTCCACGTTGATTACGGTATTGGGTCCCGGGGGCCAGATGGGGTTTTTTTCGTTTTCCTTCAAAAAGAAACACTTGGCTTCAAAGTGACCGCTTTGGAATAAAGGCAGTGATACTTTGAAAGATTGCGGGTCGATGCGTTTCATGGGAATATCAAACCAGGCTCTGCCCAAAGGGGTTTCATCTTGTTCGACCTGCCGAAAAATTTCGCTTCGAATGATCTTGGCCTGTCCAATATTCGTGCGCACCCAGGCTGTTCCGTCTTGGGGATAGGGCAACACAAGGGTGAAAACCACCGTATCTCCGCAAAACTTCACCATTCGTCTTCCCGGCACCGGATTTTGAAGCAGCTGTTTTTGTTGTTCCATAGTACTAAATTACAAAAGTTGATTAAAATTTGCAAAGACTTTTGTAAATTTTCTTGAAAAAAATCGATAATATAAGTATAAGATATTTATAAAGATAATCATTTAGATCATTTGCCATTATTTTCCGGTTTTCTGACCCGCTAATTCCAACATTTCAGCAATCCTTCAATTTTTTCAGGTATAAGACCATGAACCATCGTATTTTGCTTTTGCCATTACTTGCGGTCTTCCTGTGTTTCTGGTTTCCGTTTTCAGCCAAGTCTCAATCCAGTGATACCGGAGAATCCAAAGTACCTGTCAGTAAAATTGTTCTGGAACGAGCGCTTATGTGTGAAGAGATCCAGGAGCTTATTCCCCAAAATCAGACCACTGTTTTTTCAATCGAAAGACGAAAAGCCATCTGTTTTTCCTCGTTTGATCCGGTACCGGAAAAAACGATTATTTACCATCAGTGGTTTCACCGTGATCAGCCGAGTGCCAAAATAAAACTGACACTCAAGCCCCCTCGCTGGTCGACTTACAGCAGTATTCAGTTTCGTGCTGAAGATATTGGGCCTTGGCGGGTGGAGATCATTGATTCCCAGGGCCACATTTTAGGCGAATTAAGATTTAGTATCACGGATTAGCAGAACGTGGAAAAGTTTATCTACCTGATTTTAAGCCTTCGATGGCAGGATATCATCGATATCAGCCTGGTCAGTTTTATTCTTTTCAGGTTCTATGTCCTTTTTAGGGGAACCAATGCCTTTCGTGTGCTGATCGGTATGACCATTTTGTGGTTCTTCCAGCAAATCGCGGTTTCGATGGGTTTGATCGTAACCAGCTGGGTGGTCCAGGGAGTTGTCACCCTGGGGGCTTTTATCATTATCGTGATTTTCCGCAATGAAATTCGCACGGTTTTGCTGGCCCGCAATTTAAAATTCATCTTTTGGGGGGTTTCATCAAAAACAGTTAGCAGCACCATCGAAATTATTGTTCAGAGTGTCATTGAAATGGCTCGGCGAAATTGCGGTGCTTTGATCGTGCTGCCCGGCAAGGAAGACTTGGAAGAGGTGATCCAAAGGGGAATTTCCTGGGAAGGGGAAATTTCTAAAGAGATGATTTTAAGTATTTTTTGGCCTGACAATCCGGTTCATGATGGTGCCGCCATTATCCAGGGAAACCATATCATTCAGGTTTCAGCCATCCTTCCACTGTCCCGGCGAGACGATCTGCCTTCCTATTACGGCACGCGTCACAGGGCGGCCCTGGGGCTGGCTGAAGCCACCGATGCGCTTATTATTGCCGTTTCCGAGGAAAGAGGAGATGTGGTGGCGGCGCAAGACTCTCAGTTGAAGGTGATCAAACAAAAGCGCCGGCTTGAACAGATTTTGCAGCAACACATGGGGGTTGCCGCTAAAAAAAGCCGTGAGTTGATAAAAGAACGGCTTATGGTTATTACGGCGGCCCTATTTTCCATCATTTTTGTTACCGGGGTATGGTTCAGTGTTTCCAAAGGAGTTGACACCCTGGCTACCCTCGAAGTTCCGGTGGTATACATGAATCGGGATCCTGCCATGGAAATCGTCAAAACATCCGGCAACACCGTCAGTCTGGAATTGGAGGGTTCGGGTGCGCTGATAAAATCCATCAAGCCTGATCAAGTTCAGGTTAAGCTGGATTTGAGTAAATCCAAGGTGGGGCCGAACTCGTTTACGATTACTCGTGAAAGTATTTCCCTGCCGCCCGGAATTATCCTCAAAGGCGTGACCCCCCCGATGGTGGATGTGGACCTTGATGTGCTCATTAAAAAGGAATTACCGGTTCAAATTGACTGGGTCGGAAAATTACCGGACCATCTTATCCTTGTCGATGCCAGCACTAAGCCCAAAACAGTGGAGATCATTGGCGGAAAGCAGATGCTTGAAAAAATCTCAACGATTTATACCGAAAAGGTGTCTCTAAATAACTCTGGAGGGCCAGGGAACCATCACGGCCAATCTGGCCCTTAATCCGGCCTCTTTAAAAATAGACCCGAACTCGAGAGAAAAGGTAACCATCACCTATGCGACAAAATTGAGGGATCAGTGAACGAATAATTTAAGATTCCCCCACGATCCTCGGTCGTTTTCCTTACTTCTCACCCGATGTCGTCCGAAAAGGCTGCCCTCCGCGGATTATGGAACACAGACAACCCTGTGAAAAAGCCATCGTATTGGAAGCCATCGCAGTATTTGAAAGAAGAAGGGTGGCTTCAATCTGCTAAGCGATGTGACCACTGATTAAGGCGGGATAAACCAACCGGTCAGAACTGGAGGGGATATTATTAGAGATTGTTTATGGCCGATAGTTTCGCTTTACGAGCCCACCGGATGAAAAACATCTCATATTTCATTCCAGCAATTTTTGCCCGACAACTGGGTGCAGGTCTTCAGAGTCTAAACGACACCATCAACCTGTCATTACGTAAATATACATCTCACGGGGCCCATGGGCTCCGTGCACCATGTTGGCTTCAATATCGGCGGTTTTGCTGGGTCCGGAGATAAATGTCATGCAGTTGGATAATCCCTCCCCGGGCCCCTCGGTATCCCACTGCACAAGGGTGTACAGCTCTTTAAGATCCGCGATGATTTGATTCAGATGTATGACGGCAATATGGATTGATGGGACAAGGGACACCGAACGGGCCTGGCCCGGACGCGTCCTTAACACCAGCGAAGCGGTCTCGGCCATACAGAAATCTGCGGATGTTATCCCGATATATGCATCGATGATGTGATTGCGCAATCGCTCTCTTTCCTTCTTCCTGAAAGTTTCATCGGCATCACTGTCCTTCAGCTCGGTGATATGTACCGGCACATGCTGATCCGCCAGTGCATTCGGAAGATTTAAGCTTTCAATCAATGGATGTTTCCAGATCACAACACTTTTTTGACTTCCCCATTCCGGATCTTTGTCCCGAATAAGATCGGCAATTGCCGCGGTTATTGAAGGCGCGTCTTTTAATACAATCACATTCAGATTGATGGGTTCGGCCATTTCGATAAGCCTGTCAAGCAACTGTTGTCTTTCAGTATGGGTTCGACTCTTGATGCGTTTAAGAATGCTGCCGATTTCCCCGGTCGATCTATGGCTAAAAAGTCCGGTTGCACGATGCCCTTGATCCGAAGAACGTCCCAGCGCCGATCGGATTCGGCTGATAAATGCTGTCTGTCCTGATGTATCCATGTTTGTAACCGTTGAACTCGTGAACGCCTGTCCTTTTTTTACTCTATGTCCCCGGACCGCCAACGGTCAATAAAACTTTTTCCAGCGACCGGTTGAAGGTCCCGGCCCCGGGTCCATCCGCTCATAGGTGGCGGCAGTCGCCGGATCATGTCCATATTTTTCGGGAAAAGGTTTTGTCCTAACGCTGTCAGTCGAAGGAAAAGTTCGTAAACCCGGCGGTCTTGGATAATCCAGGACCACAGTTTGAAAAGTCCCTTTTCCAAGACGCTGGACCGGCTCACACCCCAGTTGTCATCGCCATCGGCAAGTTTGGCCCGTAATCCCAGCAGCATCCGTGGAATATCGATATTGACCGGACACGCATCCTGGCAGGCTCCGCACAGGGTTTCTCCCTGGCAAAGATCTTTACACCGATTGATACCGGTCAGAAGCGGCATCACCACGGCTCCTACAGGTCCGGAATAGGGATGCCCATAGGAATGCCCGCCGATTTTACCATAGACCGGGCAAACATTCAGACAAGCGGCACACCGGATGCAGTACAGCATCTCTCTGAATTCCTCATCCGCCAGGATGCGGCTGCGACCGTTGTCCAGAATTACGAGATGAAATTCATCCGGACCGTCAACTTGATGTAAAGACCTGGGACCGCCGATGAAGCTGACATAAGTCGCCATATTCTGGGCGGCGGCGGCGCGGCAGAGCAGCCTTAAGAGAATGTCGTGGTCTTCTAAGCTGGCGACAACCCTCTCCATTCCCATAATGGCAACGTGGACCTTGGGCATGGTGGTGGACATGCGGATGTTGCCCTCATTGGATACGGTGACGATGTGGCCGGTTTCCGCACAAGCGATATTGCAGCCTGAAAACCCTATATCCGCTGCCAGAAATTTTTCCCGCAATGCTTTTCTGGCAGCGCGGGTCAGACTCGGCGGATCATCGGTATATGAAATCCCGATTTTGTCGGTAAATAGTTTACCGATTTCGCTTTTGGTCTTATGGATGGCCGGCGCAATGATGTGAGAAGGGTGCTCTCCGGCCAGCTGGATGATATACTCACCCAGGTCGGTTTCTGCCACCTCAATGCCGGCCCCAATTAAAGCAGTATTCAAGCCGATTTCTTCGCTGACCATGGATTTTCCCTTGACGGCCAGCTTGACTTTGTGCTTGCGGGCCGTCGCCAAACAGTAATCCAGGGCAGCCTGGGCATCTTTGGCAAAGAACACCTGTCCGCCGTTTTTGCGGACGTTTTTAACCAGGGTTTCCAGGACGATATCGAGGTTTTCAATGGTTTTTGCCCGGAGATCATGGGCTTTGAGACGTAAATCCGGGCCTTCCGGCAAATTCCGGTAGGCAAGTGCCGTTCCCCGGCCAAATCGCTCCTGAAGATCAGCCAGTGCACTTTGGAGAGTTGGATTGTTTAAAGCCTTTCTAGCTTCAGCGATATAATCAACAGTGGGAATTTCACAAATATTCATTTTAAAGCCTTATCCGGCCAATATTTGTGCAATATGCATGATCTTAATATCCGATCCCCTTCGGCTCAGCATTCCCTGAATGTTCATCAAACAACCCATGTCGCAACCGACAACGGTGTCGGCACCTGAAGCGAGAATGTTATTGACTTTGTCGCTAACCATGGCTTCGGAGATATCCGCATATTTCACTGAAAATGATCCGCCGAATCCGCAGCACCGGTCGGAGTCGTGCATTTCAATCAATTCAGCACCGGACACCTTGGATAGAAGCTTGCGGGGTTGCTCTCGGACACGGAGATAACGCAGTAGATGGCATGAGTCATGATAGGTAATTTTGCCATCAAACCGTGCCCCAAGGTCATCCACGCCCAGAATATCCACCAGGTATTCCGTCAGTTCGTATGTTTTGGCGGCCACCTTCCCGGCACGCTTCAGCCAAGGTTCATCGTCCGCAAATAACTGGGGGAAGTGATGACGTACCATGGTGACACAGGAACCGGAAGGGCAAACGATGACATCTGCCGCTTCAAAAATATCAATAAAGCGTTTGGCTGCAACACTGGCTTCCCGGCGATATCCGGCATTGAATGCCGGCTGTCCGCAACAGGTTTGCTCGGTCGGACAGATCAAATTGATGCCCAATTTACGAAAAATCTGCACCACGGCTTCTCCGGCTGCCGGATAAATTCCATCTACCAGGCACTGAATGAACAGAGTCACAGTTTTATTTATATCCGACATGACAATATAACACCTTCAGACTGCGCGGTTCCAGGTTATAGTATGACAATACCATCTTCAGAAAATCAGCAAAAATGGACTTTACAACGAAACCCCTTAAAAATCCAGCGTAAAAAGGTCTCATTTTGATCCAATTCCATCCTTTCGATAATTAGCCGGATATGCTAAAATATGCAGTTTAAAGATGAGAAATATGGGAACCGAGAACAGACCGAAAGATCCCTAACAGAAGCCTAATTTCATGACTGAAAAACGGATCGCCCTTTTAGAGCTCATAGAAAAAATTGAAAGATTGGGACAGTTTCAGGAGAGAATAGACTTTCCTTCAAGTGTCAATCAGATTTGGCTGGCCTTTTTAGCAGATGTTCAGAACTTAATTGAAAATGATGTCTGTGCCTTGTTTCTAGTAGACGAAACTAACAATGAATTCACACTGAAATACTCAGTACCGGAAAATATGGCAAAACACTGCCGGAAGGAAATTGACCTTCAAATAGAATGCGGCATTTTTTCGTGGATAATTAACAGAAGACAACCGGCCCTGATTCCCGCACTATCTTTTGATAAAGAGAAATCAATTGTTATGCTGCCATTGTCAACGGTGAAGAGAACTCTGGGAGCCGTAATGATACTGACGCCTATCCAGGAAAGCCTTATAACCCATGAAAACCTTAAGCTTTTGACGCTTCTAACCAAAGAGTTTTCTCTGGTCATGGAAAACAATCAGTTGGTCGAGCGGTTGAGGAAAAAACAGCTGTCACTGGAAAAAGCCAACAAGGAAATTAAACTCCTGTCCCGGATTGATTCTTTGACGGGATGTTATAATCGAGGATATCTTAATGAGCTTCTACCCCGGGAGATTACCAGAGCGTTAAGATATAAACGACCTTTATCCCTGGCCATGTGCGATATCGACCATTTTAAAAAGATAAACGATACATACGGGCATCAATGCGGGGATGAGGTTCTGAAAAAATTAGTCCTTTGTATCTCGGAACTAATACGGGCCGATACGGATTGGCTGGCAAGATATGGCGGAGAAGAATTTTTGATTGTGCTTCCCGAAACCCGACTGCGAAATGCTTTGGGTCTGGCGGAAAGGCTTCGTAAGAATATCGCTAAAAACTCAATTGTAACCCAAAAATATAAAATATCGATCACGGCCAGTTTTGGTGTGACCGGATTTAATTCCTCCAATTCGACCCAAAACGTCACCCCAGAGGCGTTGTTAAGCATGGCGGACAAAAACCTTTACACTGCCAAAAATCAGGGTCGCAACAAGGTCATCAGCGGGTCTTTTAAAGGATAGAATCTTACCGATGAGGAGAAAGACAGGATTTCCGGAAATTAAGATGCTTTATTCTGGATTTCCGTTCTGCGGAGGTATTCCTCAAAACCATCCTGAATCGCTTCCTGGATAACTTCGATTTTGAAGGGTTTGGTAAGGTGATTGTCAAAACCGGCTTCTTTGATCTTATCGGCGTCATACAGATCCGTATGCCCCGTTAAGGCGATTACAATCGTTTTGTTGTCGGTTTCCCGAATCTTCTGGCAAAACTCCACCCCGTCCATCTCAAGCATGATTAAATCCGTAATTATAATTGGAATTTTTTCTTGTTCTAAATGGGAAATTGCAGCTTCAGCAGATTCAACAACCACAACATCATATCCTAATTTTAAGAGAAGCTTCTGCATGAGTTCTCGGTGGAAATCTTCATCATCCACTACTAATATTTTTTTTTCCATCATGAGCTTTTTATCCTGATCGGTCTATTTCTGCTTATTAATAAGATTGTTTAGGGCCGTATTCAAAGAAGCACGTTGAGGTGAAGGAAAACTCGTAGCAAAAGATTATCAATCGTCTCCTAATCCATGGGGAGGTACTATAAAAAAAAAAAATGAATGTCAATTCAGAAGGTTGTTTTATAAATTTTCGGCTTAACTATTATGAATATATAACTTTTTTCGTCGTTTTTTTACCTCAATAGATTTTTTATTTCTTTCCAGCTAGAAAGGTTTAGATCAAATAGACCCTGTAAGCGCTGAGCCTGCGATCCAGTTTTTTCGAGTCCCCTATCAGTTTGTCCATTTGGTCCCAGAATCGCTGACTGTGATTTTTAACGCGGGTATGAACCAATTCATGCAAAATGGTGTAATCGATCAATTCTTCCGGTAGTCTAATTAGGTTGATGTTCAAATTTATATTGTTATTTCCGGAACAACTTCCCCATCGGGTTTTCTGGCTTTTTATAAATACCCTGTTGTATTCGAATCCGTGCGCTTGAGACAAATAATTGAGCCGATCGATGAGGTGTTTCTTTGCTGAGGCCCGATGAATAGGTTTGATTTCAGATAATACCCTGGCCTCTTGCTCCATAATGGCCATTTTATCGAGGTGTTTTTTTATCCAATCGGTTTTTGAATGCGCAAACATCTCGGCGCTGGCAAAGGAAATACCAACAGGAACGGCGACCCGGGCGCCCTTGAATGGCCGTACCGAAAGGCTTAGATGTTTGGCCCGACGACTCCGTTCGATTAAAACAGTCCCAACACTTTTTAGCTCAATGGTTTTTGCTTGCTTACGTACCACGCCACTTCCTAATCTTTCAGCGATGTCTGGTTTTTTTAACCACCTCGAAAACATATAGAATAATGCAGGTGGAATAGTAAAAAGGGAGAGCGCCCTTCTTACAAACTATAAGGCATTTTCAATTATAAGCTGGAAAGCTCTGATTAGTCGCTCCCACTGCAATCTGTGTGATTGAAATCTTCCCTTCATCGAAACAGACCGCCACATCGGTTCCCGGATTCCGTGGACGCTCATGGATACTGCCTTCATAAACATAATCGTTTTCGTTTATCTTAAATTCATATTTATGGGGATTTATATCCAATTTACAGAATTTGGCTGGTATATCCGAGTGACCATCCAGCGGATGGGGCAAGTTGACATTCCAGAAGGAGAACGGGGCAATATCCTGTTCCATCAGCATTTTCAGGACTGCCGCGGCATGGTACCCTGTAATACCCCAGTTTATCTGACGGTGTTTGGCAATATATTGAGAAATCGAAATGGATCGATAGCCTAATATTGCGGCTTCCCGCGCCGCAGCGACCGTTCCGGAGTTATATACATCAGAGCCGAGATTTGCACCCGGATTAATACCTGCGATCAGCCAGCCTGCTTCCGGAGCTATTTTCTTGAGTGCTATTCGGGAGCAATCTGCCGGAGTGCCTTCAACGCTGTAACGGTTTGGCCCCATGCGATTTACTCTGATCGGTGATCTTGTGGTCACTTTGTGCGCAATACCGGATTGGGGCTCTGCGGGTGCCACAATGACAATCTGAGCACTATCTTGAAAGCAGTCTTCCAGAGTGTTCAAGCCCGGAGCATCAAATCCATCGTCGTTTGTCAGAATAATTTTCAAGTGAGTTTGCCCTAATTTTTCCAATTGTCGGCAATCTCTAACAATCGCTTTTGGCCTGCGGTCGATAAACCCAAGCTTTCTATATTCGCTTTGATTTCCTCTGGTGTTCCGTGGCCGCCGACATACCCATTCACCCGCGCTGCAGCTGTGGAATTGACAAAATCGATGTTTCGGGAATAGAAGGCCTTAAATTCAGTCATCAACTGCCGGCGCTGGCGCAGCTGATATTTCTGATGATAGTCTTCGGCTAAAAAGAACTTGTCGAAGGGCAGAATTTCGGTTTGTATACTTTTACTTCTGCGACCCTCCTCGAGAGCTTTGGTTTCCAATGCCAGTTTTTGCTGGGTTTCGTCGTGGTAAAATATTGCCGATTTGTATTGACGGCTCCAGGCGCGCTGGGTGGGGTCATGTTCATGCCAGAAAATATCCAATAGCCTTTTGTATGATATGAGCGTCGGGTCGAAATCGATCTGAAGCGTTTCGCTGTGGTCTCCTAAACTGCGATAGGTCGGATTTTCTTTCTGACCGCCCGAATAACCGACCCGGGTCCTCATGATACCTTCTAAACTCCCGAACCGGGAGTCCGGCCCCCAGAATCAGCCCAATGCAAAAGTCGCTGTACTTGTTTTAGCCGGTGATGCGGCATCTATAGGCGGTATCCTGGTTTTACTGTTTGGGTTTGATGTTGTTGATTCCATTTTATTCTCTTTCTTATTTTCCACCGTCGGCGCAGAATCAGCATTGCTCTGATCGCAGGCGCTGATCCAAAGGCCCATACCGAAAGTCGACAAACCGACCATTTTTATCAGGCTGCGCCGGGACAGATAGGTATAGATTTCGGTCTCTTGATGACCGTTTGCATGGATAGGTTTCATTGTAACTTCATTCCATATCGAATTCTTTGATATCAAACCAATAGCCGGTTTTACTCAGGTAATCCAGCTCGAATTGAACCGCCTTTATGTGATTATTTTCTATTTCTAAAAATCGCTCAAACAGCGCGCGACCTTCGTCCGGCAGCTCATTGACCATCTTCTGATAGAAATCACTGGTTTCGATTTCCATTTTCAGCGCTTTGCTTAACATTTGACGTTTGATGCCAAGGAAATCCTTTGCAACCAGCGATTTGACTTTTTCGGCTTCGCGGTTGACGACCCCTGCGGAAGGAATTGCAGAATCAAGTCTTTCGGCTATAATTTTCCCGGTATCCTGCAACTGCTTGAGCTTATAGTGAAGGTAGTCGATATGGTTCTGCTCGTCCTTACCCAAGGCTTCAAAAACACGCTTGCCGACCTCATCATCTACCGCAGCTGTCGCTTCCCGATAAATATCCCGAATTCTGACTTCATATTCAACTGCTGTTTTCATCGCATCTTCGATCGTCATGTTATCTCCTCATTTTAGGTACGTAATTGCCGGGACGTATAGGGTTGGCTAACGATTGATAAGGTTTCTGCAAATAGCCGATGAGACTCCGTCTCTAAAATTGAAGGCAAAAGCTCATGACGGTAACTGACTCGGTATATAACATAATAATGAACGTTAAGATAATCAACTCACAATCGTATGCCTTGATTATAGGGCTTTACACTTCAAGCTAATTTTTATAATAATGATCTAAAAATCTGCGGAATAGGAGTTAGCAAATGGAACAACAACATCCAGGCGGCTATAACGGCAGGATTCTGCGTGTCAACCTCACCGATGGAAAGGTATCTACCGAGAAAATCAATGGGTCATTTTGCCGAAAATACATAGGAGGAGCCGGCTTTATCGCCTACTACCTCTTAAGTGAGGTAAAACCCGGCTCCGACGCACTGGGCCCGGCAAACAAACTCATTTTTGCGTCGGGGCCCCTGACGGGCATTTCCTTGGGAGGCTGCGCACGGCATACAGTGGGTGCGAAGTCGCCGCTGACAGGTGGAATCGCCAAATCCGAAGTCGGTGAATATTGGGGAGCCCAGTTTAAGCGAACCGGTTTTGATGCACTCATCATCGAGGGCAGGTCGGATAGACCTGTCTATCTTTGGATTCACAACGGTAAAGCTGAGATTAAAGACGCTACCCATCTTTGGGGAACGAACACAAAGGAGACCCAAGAATCCATCCGATCAGAGCTAGCTGATGCCAGAATCCGGGTGGCCATGATCGGTCCGGGTGGTGAGAACTTGGTCAAATACGCCTGCCTGATGCACGGACCATTTGACGCCGCCGGCCGTGGCGGCATGGGTGCGGTTATGGGTTCCAAGAATTTGAAAGCCGTGGCGGTAAGGGGCAATAACATGCCTCCGGTGGCCAATAAAGACGGCGTAAAAAATATGGTCGATTGGCTCAAGGCAAACTCGGAACTATATCAGACGTTCTCAGATTTTGGCACGGGATCCCCCATGGCCCGTTTTGAACAATTGGGCAATCTGCCGATCAGAAATTTTCGTGACGGCGTCTTTCCGGGCGTGGAGAAGATCAGTGCGGTGGCCCTGAAAGAGACGATAAGTGTCGGGATGGACGGTTGCTTTGCCTGCCCGGTTCGGTGCAAAAAAATGGTAGCGTGTGAGCAACCCTATCATGTAGACCGTGCCTACGGTGGGCCGGAGTATGAAACCATTGGGGCGCTGGGTTCAGCCTGCGGTATCGATGATCTGACTGCCATCGCAAAGGGAAGCGAATTGTGTAATGCATATTCTCTTGACACCATTTCTACCGGGCTTAGCATCGCGTTTGCCATGGAATGTTTCGAGGAAGGGTTTTTGACATCCGATGACACCGGGGGAATCGACCTGAAATTCGGCAACGCTGAGGGGATGCTCAAAATGATCGACCTTATTGCCCGTCGCGAGGGTATCGGTGATCTGCTCGCAGAAGGTTCGGCTCGCATAGCTGAAAAAATCGGCCATGGAACCGATGCATTTGCCGTGCAAGTAAAAAAACAGGAATTTCCGATGCATGAGCCCAGACTCAGCAAATCACTCGGTCTTGGCTATATGGTGAATCCCCATGGTGCAGATCACATGGACAGCCTGATTGATATTTTTCACTGTGACATGACGGAGCAGCCCGATGTCGTTGTCGCCGACGCCCTCCCGTTGGGATTTGAACCGGCACCATACCTCGATATCGGGCCGCGAAAGATAGCTTTATTTAAGGTGCAGCAAACCAAACGGTTTATCGCCGACTCCCTGGTACTTTGTCACTTCCTTCCCTACTCCTACACCCAGTATGCAGAAATCACAGCGGCAGTTACGGGCTGGGATACCAGCGTTATGGAGCAATACCGGACGGCTGAACGCATCCTGACCATGTGCCGGCTGTTTAACGTCCGGGAAGGATTTTCAGCAGAAGACGACAAGCTTCCGCAACGGTTCTTCCAGCCGACAAGAGACGGCGCTTTGTCTAAAACATCCCTCGACCCTGAAGAAATGGAAAAAGCAAAACACTATTATTACCATCTGATGGGATGGGATGATAGGGGCAATCCGCTAGCGCAAAAACTTGAAGAACTGGGTATTGATCATTTGGCGCAAAGTTATAATGAGTATAAAATTCAAGATACCAAAACTGCTGCAGGAAAAGACCGACGGTGAGCTGTTTATCGAGGTTCAAGGCGGCAGCGTTCTTGATTGTATTGCCGACTTAATCCGCCGGTATCCGGGCCTTGAAGGAAGGATATTGGATGGCGGGGATAGATTGTTGTTGAAATGGATGGTTTATGTCAACAATCAGGGTGCCGTCGTAGCCAATGAGCTGTCATATCATGTCAAGGAGGGGGATATCATTACTTTGCTGCCCATGGTAGCCGGTGGTTAGTGGACTGAAAGCATCATCCCGGTTCGAGCAGTGCCTTGATTACGTTAATTTTATCTTTGACTCCGTTATAACCTTCTTCGATGGTATGTTCAACCTGGTCGAAATCCAGCATCTTCAGTTGCCCGAGGTGCGGCTGGATTAAAATGTCCGGTGGTTCCACCGCAAGGTTGATGCGGGTGATCAACTCCTGCATGATGTTGATTGAGGTCATGACCGTTTCGATGATATCCGGCGTCGGCAATTCTCTTCCGAGCACTTCATTTATTTTTCCCGCGAAACTGATGCCGGCGGTTTCGTAATAATCCGACAATTTTTGAAACAACTCACTTTTGTATACCTGCGGATCGCCGGTTCTCTTCTCCGCGCGTCGGGTCTGCCGCATCCGTTTTTTACTTGAAACAACACCGCTGTTAAGGTCAACAGCTATCACAACATCGGCTTCCAGAGCCCTGGCGGCGCCTACCGGTACGGGATCCAAGAGGCCGCCGTCCACAAGCCAACGGCCCTTGACTTTGACTGGGGCAAAAAGCCCCGGTATGGACATGGTCGCCCTGAGGGCGTCGAGGATGCTGCCGGATTTCAGAACGACTTTTTTACCGGTTGCGAGGTCGGTTGCCACCATCAAGAGTGGGATCTTCAGGTCGGAAAAATCTGTCGCATCGGTGTGCATTGAAAAGAGCTCTTTCAACCGTTTGGTGCCGTTCAGGAGGCCCGAGCGCGGGAACACGACATCAAAATACGAAAAGACCTTTTTACCGTCCATCCTCAGAACGAACTCCTTGAGGCTTTCAAGGTTGCCACTGGCATAGATGGCACCGACATAAGAGCCGATGCTACACCCGGCAATGTAATCGATGGGGATTTTTTCTTCTTCCAGTGCTTCGATAACCCCGATGTGGGCCCAGCCGCGTGAAGATCCGCTGCCGAGAACCAGGCCGACAGTCTTTCTCGATGGCATGGATTTCTCCTGAAATACGGTTATTTCTGAATATTACCATGATCGACGATACTTAATTTTCATGAAATACTGGCAATAGCCTCAATTTCGACGATTAAATCCGGATTGGCCAGTGCTGCCACTTCAACACAAGATCGTGCCGGCGGGTCTTTTTTAAAATAGGACTTATAGACCTCGTTCATTGCCTGGAAATCCTTCATGTCGGTGATAAACACCAGACATTTGATAATCTTTTCCATGGAACTGCCGGCAGCTTCGAGAAGCAGTTTAATGTTTTCCATAACCTGTTTGGTTTGCTCCTGGATGTCGGAACCGGCCAGTTCTCCCGTTTCAGGATTCACGCCAACCTGGCCCGCAGTATAAACCAAATTATCTATCTTGACTGCAGGTGACAGGACCGGGGTCGGTTTGTTCAGTGGATTTACGATTTCACGGCTCATAGGGTCTCCTTTTCTATCAAGTTTGTATCAGTTTCGAAGAGTCAGTAATAACAGATGCTAACCAATTTGACAACGCTGAGCCGATTATCTTATGATGACATCATGGGGGGCATACCAATAACTGGAATAATGGAATGTTGGGTTAAAAACCAGCATTCAAAACGCCTATTATTTCATTGTTGCTATAGGACCTAAGCATCTTCAAGTAGATAAAAGCACATGAATGTCCTGATATCGGCTATTCGCAAAGTCCGGCATGATATCTCATCAACTGAGAGGCAAGGCTGTCGGCTACTGCTGGCATTATTATTAATCATCGTATACGACCCTCTGGACGCTGCTCCTTTGCCGGTCCGCGGGAATGTGACACCCGTTGCCACTTCCGCCGAATTCCCCGGCATGGCAGAGTTCTGCTGGATTGATGATCTCATTCAGGAGGCCATCCGGGAAAAACGTCTGCCGGGCGCCGTTGTTCTCGTTGGTCAAAATGAACACATCCTATATCGCAAAGCTTTTGGTCATCGTGCGGTGGTACCGGATCTTGAGCCTATGACCATTGATACGGTATTCGACCTTGGATCTCTTACCAAAGTCGTTGCCACGACCACCAGCTATTATGCAACTGGTAGAAAACAGCACTATTGCGCTGGAAGATCCGGTCACCCGGTTCATGCCCCGAATTTAAGCGCTCACGGCAAATCGAAAATAACTGTACGGCATCTTTTGACCCACATGTCCGGACTGAAACCCGGCATCAATCCGGCTCGGCGCTGGAAGGGATATCGCGCTGCAATTAAACAGATTGCAGATGATGTACCGGTGACACGACCCGGTGAGCGTATTGTATACAGCGACTTGAATTTTATTTTGCTGGGAGAAATCGTGCGCCGGGCGAGCGGCGTGTCTCTCGATCAGTTTGCCCAGGAGAAGCTATTTAAGCCGCTGGGAATGCACGACACCATGTATCATCCGGGGGTAAAACTACAATCCCGGATTGCGCCGACTGAGCGCTGCTGGAAGAGCGGCAGACCCTGTGGAGGCCCGGATGGCAAGATGCTTCGCGGACTGGTTCACGATCCCACCGCCCGCCGCATGGGTGGCAGCCCGGGGCACGCCGGCCTCTTCAGCACGGTGGATGATCTTTCAATTTTTTGTCGGATGTTGTTGGGGGACGGTGTATTCGACCAAACGAAAATACTATCACCGGATACCATAATTGCTATGCGGTCACCCTCAACACCGCTGAATAAAGGCAGTCTTCGTGGTCTCGGCTGGAGTCTGGACCCAACCTGTTGTGATGGTACGGGAACGCGTTTACCCTTGCCGATCGATCATTCCGGATTTACAGGGACCAAACTCTGGCTCCATCCCGGAACCGGGCTCTATATTGTGTTTCTTTCAAATCGGCTCCATCCGGACGGAAAAGGAGACGTATTTGATCTGCGCGAAAATGTTATCACAATTGCTGCCAGTGTTGCTGCCAGTCCAGGCATTCCGGCGAAGTTGCCCCTGAAGATGAATTCTGCAAAGGTTCAACCTCTGAATGAATTACCGGAAAAAAATCAGCGTTTTAATCAAGTTCTGAGCGGTTTGGATGTCCTGCGGGCCGAGGATTTTGATCAGATTCGGGGCAGGAACATCGGCCTGCTTACGAACCAGACCGGCCGGGCACGCGATGGTATCAGCACTATCGAATTACTGGACAAGGCCGATAATTTTAAGTTAATTTCCCTGTTCAGCCCAGAGCACGGCATTCGCGGCATCCATGACGATCGCGTGTCCTCCTCGATTGACAAAAAAACCGGACGGGTAATCCACTCGCTTTATGGAAAGCGACTGCGGCCTGCGCCCCAAATGCTGGCAGATCTTGACGCCGTCGTAATCGATTTGCAGGATATCGGTACGCGCTTCTACACATATGTGACCACGATGGCCTATATGTTGGAGGCCGCAGCCAAACAAAAGATCCAGGTCATGGTATTGGATCGTCCAAACCCTATTAACGGGGTTCGCATCGAAGGCCCCTTACTTGATCAAAAATTTATGGGATTTACGGGCTATTTCCCCATGCCCATTCGTCACGGGCTGACCATGGGAGAGCTGGCCCTGCTTTTTAAGGCTGAAAATAATATCGCCGTGGATTTAACCATCGTAAAAATGAAGGGTTGGCGGCGCCGTTACTGGTTTGACGAGACCGGCCTGCCTTGGGTGAATCCCTCACCCAACATGCAAAATTTGATTCAGGCCACCCTATATCCCGGAATTGGAGCCATTGAGGGAACCTGCATTTCTGTGGGTCGCGGCACCGGGACACCCTTTGAGCAGATCGGTGCACCTTGGATCGACGGGGTAGAACTGACGGCGGCGCTAAATGCTCGCGGTCTGGGGGGTGTTCGTTTCTACCCGGTTTCTTTTACCCCGCAAGCGAGTAAATTTACCGGCGAGTTATGTCAGGGTGTTTTTATTCTGGTGACTGATCGCAAGGTACTTCGACCCGTGCGCCTTGGCTTAGAAGTCGCCTTTATTCTAAACCGTCTGTATCCGGAAAAATACCGCTTGAAGGAAGAAAAAAATTTGCTGGGATCCGAAACGGCGTTGAGTAAAATTTTGGCGGGAGAAGACCCGGTCAGCATCATAAAAACCTGGCAGGCAGACGAGAAGCATTGGCGACAGCTGCGGAGGCGATATTTATTATACCCATTTTGAGCGATGCTCAAATTAGGTGATACTGGGTATTTGGTATTCGGTATTCGGTATTCGATATTGGTGTTTTCCGGAAATCGGTGTAAATTTTATATATCTCCATTTCTAAAACATTGAGATTATGGTGGGTGAGAATGAAAGTATACCTTAGTGCAGACATCGAGGGGGTTACCGGTGCTTCTCATTGGGATGAGACCGAGAAGACAAAACTGGATTATAACGAATTCCGTGAGCAAATGACCGCTGAAGTATCAGCAGCCTGTGAAGGCGCCCTGCAGGCCGGGGCCACGGAAATCTGGGTCAAAGACGCCCATGGCACGGGAAGAAATTTGATTGCCTCCAAATTGCCACGGGAAACCCGGCTAATCCGGGGATGGAGCGGTCATCCCTTTTCAATGGTGCAAGAGCTCGATGAAAGTTTTCAGGCCTTGCTGATGATCGGTTATCACTCCCGGGCGGGCTCGGCCGCAAATCCACTGGCCCACACTTTTTCGGGGAATATCGCCGGCTTAAAAATTAACGGGCGCTATGCCTCGGAGTTACAAATGTATGCATATGCCGCCGCTTTGGTGAATGTGCCTTTGGTATTCGTATCCGGTGATAGCGGTATCTGCGAGGAAGCAGCGTTACTAATTCCTGATATCGCAGCCCTGGCCGTCAAGCAAGGCGTGGGAAATGCCACCGTCAATATCCATCCCCATCTTGCGATTGAAAAGATTCGGCAGGGTGTTCAAGCTGCCCTTCAGGAAGATGTATCGAAATGCCGCCTGCCCATGCCGCAGGAATTTGCAGTTGACATCAGTTACAAGGAACATGCAATGGCCAGGAAAGCTTCATATTTCCCAGGGGTCGTATCAACACAGCCATACAGCATTCGATTTGAGTCGAATGATTATTTTGAGGTTTTGAGGCTCTTCGCCTTTGTTTTATAATAGAGGGAATCATTTTCTGAGATATAGGACAAGCCTATCCATCTGTAAAAACGCTGTAGATGAAAGCCCGGTTGGGTTTGTCCGGATCTACAATGATGCTGATATTTTGACTGCTTCTAAGCTTTTCATCTGAAAGCAGGTAGCGGCTTTTTTTATATTTGCGGCCCTTAAAATGGTAGGAGAAGATGATGCGGCTGTTTACGGTAAGCCCTCTTCTGGAATTTTTTCTGATTCGCTCAATTTTCCCTCGAATCTGTTTTCCGCATGAAAAAACATATCGAATCAAACGTATCCGCATTAACAATAGGAAAACAAGGACCAGCAAAACAACCACAACAACGAGCAATAAATAAAAAGATTCCAGGGATGTGATCTCTTCCGTGAGTATAAAATAAAGTGATATGCCGGCGACCAGAAGCAGGATAAGGATACAAAAAAATGTAAAGTAGTCACCAATGATAATTTTAAGGACGGCAGGCGCATTTTTTTTCATATATCTTGGTTTCAAGAATAATAGAAGAGTTAACAGAGCTTTTATCGTTAGTGCCGTAATTTTGATTAACTTTCTTCAAGATGAGATTCCTATGAGAGCGTTCCTGCAGATTGCTTGCCATAGCAGTAGGAATAGCCAGTTAAATTCCTATTCTTCTGTTCACTAACATAAGTTATCATGTGACTCAAGATTAATTCAGGAATTAAGCAAATCTGGATACAGCATCAAGTGATATCTTGTCAAATATAAAATCGTATCATGTAGCATTTATCGGATAGGGGGAGAGTATGAACAGGTGCTTGGTTTTGTTTGTTTTGTCAATAGGGGCAATATGGATCACTGATACTGTAGCAATGGCAGAAAAATCTTCTGATCAAGTCAACGGCTCCTATCGGGTAGTAAATGTTGTAAACGATTTCCAAGCCTACTATCAGAAATGTTCGGATATGGGCTGGCGTCACCGTTCGGACAATTGGGATACAATGCTTGAAGGTAAATACCCCCAGTTCTTTAAAGATGCCATCTACCGAGGGAAGAACGGTCCAGAGAGAGATCGTTACAAGCAAGACTGCATCCGCGTATTCTGGGACGAGGTAGCGCCCAGAATGGGGGAGATAAGCCGTCTCAATAGCAATTTGGAGAAAAAATTAAACCTGATGGTGGCTGAATTCCAAAGGCAGTTTTCTGATTTTTGGCTCACGACCGACTTTTATATCACGATTTCTTTCAGCTTCAGAGGTAAAGCCTTACCCGTCGGCAATCGGACCATAATCGCCATCGGTTTAGAAGCATTTAATGCTGGTGATGAACAGCAAATATATATCACCCTGGCCCATGAAATGTTTCATCTGTATCACTTCCGGTTCTTTCAACCCGGAGGCGGGCTTTATCGTTCGCTTTGGGCCGAAGGCCTGGCAACTTATGCATCAGCGGTTGTCGTGCCGGGCCATCGCCGTAGCACTTACCTGGGTTTTCCGGTGGAAAAGATGAACCATTGTTATGACCTTCTACCTTTATTGGCGGGGGATTTAAAAAAGAATCTCGGTCGCAACGATCATCGTCTCAAGCGGATCTACTTCGGGGCCGAGCCCAATGAGACGTTAGTTCCACCGGAGGCCGGCTATTATGTGGGTCTTCTGATCCTTGAGAAACTGGCAGCGCAGACACCCTTGAACCAATTGGCGATGATGCCGGCCGACAAAGTTATGCCCCTCCTGGCGAAGGAACTGACCATCCTCGAAAAAAATAATGAACATTAACCGCTTGCAGCTTGATGTAAAACCATCGGAGGTGCACCTTATACTAAATAAAAGTAAACCCCGATGGTTTTATTCGGTATAAGCAGGGATTGCGTTTTTTATTGCAGTTTATGGAAAACCATATCGCCACCTTGAAGGGTTGGAACACGTTTTATTGTAAAGATGTTGTTTTGAACAGTGTATTTATAGCTCGTCCTCCCGCCAACCTGGGATCCGTCTTGGGGTATAAAGGTAATCGTACTATTCTGGGCGGTATAGGCGCCTGACTGCTCTTCCCAATAGTACCGCTGACCTATACGCCATTGTTCATGCAGGAACTCGTATCGACCGTTATCGGATAAGCTGAGTCCCCAAGTATAGGTAACACCGCGATTGTCCATCCGCCCCCCCCAACTTCCAAAGACGCGGTTGTCGTTAGGAGCTTCCTGACCCCCACCCCCACCGGTACCGCCGCCCCCACTGCCGGTACCGCCACCACCGGTGCCACCGCCCTCAGCGCCGGCGTATTCTTTTTCCAGCAAATCGACATAGAGTTTCACCATTTCGTGGCACATGATGATTTGGTGGTTTCCCGGATCCCAGTAGGCGTTGGCTTCACCACAATCTTTCGGAACAATCTGAATATCATAGGGCAAAATAAACCCCTTTGAGATACCTTCGGCCAGCCTTTCAAATACCTGCTCTTCTTTCAGTGTTTGCTCAAATTCGCGGCCGAACTCTGATTTTGTCTCACCGTAGGCGACTGTCATCTTGCCCATCGGCTGGCCACCATTTACGGTTAGATGGTCCTTAAGAAGCTTCTCCCAGGCGGCTTGTTTTTCAGGATACTCCTGGCGGCAGAAGTACTGCCTTCGTTCCTGTTTTTCCATATATTTATCCATCAGTCCCTGGAATTCTTTGGGTGAACTGCCATAGAGCAGGCAGAGGACGTTGCCGAAACGAACCATACTGTCGGTGTGTTCGTCCCACCAAGGCGTCTTATTGCCCTGCTTGCCGATAATGCGCCACAAATCTGCGAACCCCCAGACAGCCTCGGGCATGAACGCGGCCCCTTCTTCTCGAGCATACAGCAGAAGCATTGTGGCGAATTCATCGACCACGTCCTCCTCACGTCCTGTAACGGGTAGCTGGTAAATGTCGATCAAGCCATGGCCGAACTCATGGAAAAAAATTCCCAAGGTACCGCCACTGATATGAAGGGCGATTTTTTCTTGGTCTGTCATCGGTTTTCTTTCGGTTTCCGTTTCGGTCTGCTCTGTCTTCTCGGTTTGACCGCTTCCCGTATCACCCCCGCCTGTTTGACCGGCAGACTCGAAGCGGATCGGTATCGGCGTTAATGGTGTGCCGTCAGCAGACTTGAAACCTTTCTTGGCACCGCTATTGAGTTGTAGCCCGTATTTCGTCCCAGGCTTTAAATCGCCCAGTTTTAGGATAAAGGTTTGTTCATCCTTCCAGGGCGGTTCCATGGACAGCACCGGAGGAAACTCGTAGTTTACTATCTGCAGGATAGACCATGTTTTGGTATCCATCGGTTCACTGAAAAAAATACTAATTTCACCCACATCAATCGAAACGTTGGTGGCACCGTCATCCGGCTTTGTGATAAGGACCCTCGGTTCTTTGGCCGATACCGGCATAGATAAGGAAATGATAGCGATTAGCCCGAAAATGAAAATATACAGTTTCCGCATGATTCCCTCCCTTCAATCGAGTGATTGGACCCAGCTTAGCTGATAAAATATTGTTTTTTAGGTTAAAAGATTAGAAAAATTTTGCTTGAGTGTCAAGGAAAAGACACCTCACAATTTTCCATTTTTAGAATGATTTTATTTTAACTTATAATTATTGCTGGTTAAATTGGCCTGGGACTTTTTCAGCTTTCGAATCCCTGCGTACAATACCAGAAGTCCTCCTAATACCAATGAAATCCGCCCCAAATAATCGCCATGTCGAGCGAAAAAAGTTTGTCCCCCACGAAGATGAATTTTTCCTTTTAGGGTCGCTTTTTTCCACCAGGGAGTTCTGGCGATGACCAGGCCTTGGGCATTAATAATAGCAGAAATTCCGGTATTGGCAACTCGAACAAAATCCCGCCGATTTTCGATAGCCCGAATCGGGCTGAAATTGAAGTGGTGAAGGTAGCCGGGCGTATTTTTCCACCAACCATCGTTGGTAATCATGCAAATAAAGCCCTTTTCGACCGGCAGGTTTCGGGAGCAGTAGGGGCCGAAAATGGATTCATAGCAGACGATTGGCAAAATGGTAATCGACGTGTCAGGCATTACAAACGTCTTGTGCTCCTGACGAAGACTGTAGGTGCCGGTGTATCCGCCAAGCTCTAAAGAATATTTTCCCAAAAAGCCCAGATATTGCACAAAGGGCATGCGTTCGAATAGGGGTACTAACTTGGTTTTGTGGTAAAATTGAGGTGCAGATGCAGAACCGGTTGGTAGAAAAAGCGCCGTATTAAAGGCCTCGTAGTAATAGTTTTTCTCGCGATTGAAACGACTTCCCGGAGGGATGTCTTCATTGCTGAGTTCCTGGTAGCTGTGTACGCCTAGTAGAATATTCAGCTTGGGATATTTCTGCCGGAATTCCAACAAATTCCTAAAGTAAATCGAGGCTGAAGGATTTCTTTCATCAATCTGTTCCACAATAAGGGTTTCAGGGCCCAACAAAAATTGGGTTTCGTTATCGATAATTAAATTTGCCGTCTTAAAAAATTCCTCCACGTGTTGAGCATAATTCTCCGGGTCAAATTTTTCCGTATAGGGATCCAGATTGGGCTGAATCAATGCTATGTTTACTGTTTCTCCTTCGACTTCAAAGTTTTGGAAAATGAGATAAGATCCAATAATGGGGATAAGACAGCAGCAATGTCGTTGTGCCAACCGGAACACTATAGCCTGGACCTTTTTCCCGATATGTATGATACACCCTTAAAAGCGCAAAGTTGGTCAGGATTATCCAGAGCGTGCCGCCGCGGACACCGGTAAACTCGTACCATTGAATGAGTCCTGGTGCAGTGGCCAGTGCGTTGCCCAGGTTGAGCCAGGGCCAAGCCAGGTCCCAGGAAAGATGAAAGTGCTCATACCCCATCCAAATGAACAGAAAAGGAAACAACAGGGGAATTTTCAAGATTGTTCGGATGCGGCTAGCCAGCCAGAAAACGAGGGCCTGCAGTAGTGAATTCGTAAAAATGATGAGGATGGCGCCTAAAAATTGAGCCTGGACAATCCACCAGGTTGCCACAATATTCCACAGCAAAAAACTGACAAAGGCATAGTTGAATACAGCGTAAGAGTTTGCCTGATGTTGGGCTTCCTCTTCCAATAGCAAAAGGGGCACCCAGGCGAAAAAAATAAGAAAAAACAAAGTTGAAACAGACCAGGGCAGGCCTAATAGCAGGCCACTGGCCAGAGCTGGAAAATGTGTGACTTGTACAAACTATCAATGACAGAAAAACGACCGATACAATTAAAATTCTTTTCATGATTTACCTCTCATTCTTTCCTTTAATTTTTTTCTAATTTTCGAATCCCTCCCAACAAAACCAGAAGACCCCCTAATACCAAAGAAATTCTGCCTATATAATCGCCATGTCGAGCGAAAAAAGTTTGCCCCCCGCGAAGATGAATTTTTCCTTTGAGGGTCGCTTTTTTCCACCAGGCAGTCCTGGCGATAACCAAGCCTTGGGCGTTAATAAAAGCCGAGATTCCTGTATTGGCAACTCGAACAAAATCCCGCCGATTTTCGATAGCCCGAATCGGGCTGAAATTGAAGTGATGTCGATAGCCGGGTGTATTTTTCCACCATCCATCGTTGGTGATCATACAGATAAAACCCTTTTCTTCCGGCAGGTTTCGGGAGCAGTAGGGGCCGAAAATGGATTCATAGCAGACGATTGGCAAAATGGTAATCGACGTGTCAGGCATTACAAAAGTCTTGTGCTCCTGACGAAGACTGTAGGTGCCGGTGTATCCGCCAAGCTCTAAAGAATATTTTCCCAAAAAGCCCAGATATTGCACAAAGGGCATGCGTTCGAATAGGGGTACTAACTTGGTTTTGTGGTAAAATTGAGGTGCAGATGCAGAACCGGTTGGTAGAAAAAGCGCCGTATTAAAGGCCTCGTAGTAATAGTTTTTCTCGCGATTGAAACGACTTCCCGGCGGGATGTCTTCATTGCTGAGTTCCTGGTAGCTGTGTACGCCTAGTAGAATATTCAGCTTGGGATATTTCTGCCGGAATTCCAACAAATTCCTAAAGTAAATCGAGGCTGAAGGATTTCTTTCATCAATCTGTTCCACAATAAGGGTTTCAGGGCCCAACAAAAATTGGGTTTCGTTATCGATAATTAAATTTGCCGTCTTAAAAAATTCCTCCACGTGTTGAGCATAATTCTCCGGGTCAAATTTTTCCGTATAGGGATCCAGATTGGGCTGAATCAATGCTATGTTTACTGTTTCTCCTTCGACTTCAAAGTTTTGGAAAATGAGATAAGATCCAATGATGGGGATAAGAAGCAGCAGCAATGTCGTTGTGCCAACCGGAACACTATAGCCTGGACCTTTTTCCCGATATGTATGATACACCCTTAAAAGCGCAAAGTTGGTCAGGATTATCCAGAGCGTGCCGCCGCGGACACCGGTAAACTCGTACCATTGAATGAGTCCTGGTGCAGTGGCCAGTGCGTTGCCCAGGTTGAGCCAGGGCCAAGCCAGGTCCCAGGAAAGATGAAAGTGCTCATACCCCATCCAAATGAACAGCAAAGGAAACAACAGGGGAATTTTCAAGATTGTTCGGATGCGGCTAGCCAGCCAGAAAACGAGGGCCTGCAGTAGTGAATTCGTAAAAATGATGAGGATGGCGCCTAAAAATTGAGCCTGGACAATCCACCAGGTTGCCACAATATTCCACAGCAAAAAACTGACAAAGGCATAGTTGAATACAGCGTAAGAGTTTGCCTGATGTTGGGCTTCCTCTTCCAATAGCAAAAGGGGCACCCAGGCGAAAAAAATAAGAAAAAACAAAGTTGAAACAGACCAGGGCAGGCCTAATAGCAGGCCACTGGCCAGAGCCGGGAAAATGTATTTTTTTTGAATCACAATTGGATATCTTTAACGAATGACGTAATATCATCACGGTACCTGTCGTCATTCATTGCTAAATATAAATTTGCCTTTAACCATCCCGTGGGATCTCCAGTTGTTGCGACTATGCTTCCTTCCCAGGGCGGCGCAATGACGGTTTTTTCCGCGCCAATTAATCTGGCAACTGCGTCTGTCAGCCAAATCTCGCCATCTTTTCCCTTGATTTTTTTCGATAATTCTTCGAGAACATCCGACCCTAACACAAACCTGCAAGAATTGGCCATGAGCGAAGGGGCCTTGTCCGGCTCCGGTTTTTCCAATAATAGTTTTGCATGATACGGAATGGAAGTTTCTTTCTTATCATAATAATCATAACTGCCGAATTTACTTATCTCGCTTTTGGGGACTTCTATAACCGACATCACCGCAGTCGGTTCAAATTTGTAGTAATAGTGCAAGCATCTGTTCAATCACGGTTGGTTTAGCGGGATCGGTCCGTATGACGATGTCATCGCCCCACATCCCAATAAATGCCTGGCCTGCAATAAAATCTTTAGCAAGAACAAACGGAGTGCCATTGCCGTATGGATTGGTTTCCTTTTGTTCGATAAATGTTATCTTGGCATTTTCATTTAAGCGAATCACACTATCCATCAAATGTGCTTTGCCGATTTTTTCTAAATATGCAAACAATTTTTTATCTATTTCCAAATATCTTCTAACCATTTGGCTATTTTCTCTGACGACAATCGCAATATCTGTAACGCCGGATTCTATCGCTTCTTCGATTACCCATTGAAGTTGAGGTTTATGCATGACCGGCACCATTTCCTTCTGGTAGGCGCTTGAAGCAGGCAGAAATCGTGTTCCTCGACCCGAGGCGGTAATAACTGCTTTGGTTACTTTCATCTTTTTTAGTTCCCTAAATTGAGATTAAACTTAAGAATAAACGGGGAAGAATCATGCAATGTAAGTTGAAATTGCGGGAGGTGTTGGAAATTTGAAAAAAAAGTTTGCTATAAAATAAGATCCTGATCGATGACCGTCCCCTCTTTGATAATCGCTTGGGTCGGCTGCGTGTTTTTTATCGTCACCGAGCCTCTAATTCTGACGTCTTTCTCAAATAGCACATCGCCTTCGATGGTCAACGCATCACAATCCACCAGAGAGGGAATCCCATTTCTAAATCTTTTTTCGAGATCATCAATTTTGCCATAGTATTTCGGGTCCAGATCTACTTTGGTTACGCCCGGTTTGTTTCGCTTAAATCGAATCGGGTTTATTCGCAGGCTTTCGTCGATATTATAAACAAAACAATCGGATCGAACCGCCAGAAGATCGTTGCTTGTTTTGACTGGATAAAATCGCGTTCGTGGAACATTAATTGCCGTCGCACCTTCAAAAAGAGAGATGGCAGCCCCCATGGCAGATTCTATCTGGTAAATCGCCGGACTGCTTTCATCCCTTGGATCCAAAGTTTTGGGGTTGAGAATTAACGGCAAATGGATTATTTCTTGTTGATCGAAAAGTGTTTTCAATGCCTTCAGATTAATCCAAATATTGTTGGTATTAAAATACTGGTAGCGTTGAATGTCCTGAAACATATCCTGTTCGTTTTCGGGGCACTGGGCGGCTTCCCGCAAAATAAAACGGCCATTTTTATGCCGAGCAAGATGGCCGCCTTTCCTATCAACCGGTGTTCTTTGAGCGACTTCCATCATAAATGGAAACCGGTGATGGGCAAAGAAGCCTAAAAGCGATTCATCCAGCCGTGCACCCAAATTGTCGGAGTTTGATATAAAGGCATAAATGATTCCGTCGGCCAGAAGCGAATCCAGCATACCGGAGGTCAAAAGGGCGGTATAGACATCACCGTGGCCAGGGGGATTCCATTCCAAGTTCGGATTTTTGGGCCAGCTTGCCGGCGAATAATCCTTTTGAAGTATTTTGGGAAATTTGTGCTGTAAAAAAGTGTATGGAAATGTTGGCGGCTTCAGCTTTATGAGAGCCGCCATTGTATCATCATGGGTGTTGAAACTGTTCATAAATGCCAGGGCAACCTCGCTGTTTTCAGCCTGCCTCATGATGATATACAGAAAAGACATTCCGTCCCTGATATCAATCATAGATTTGGCACCCGTCAATCCCATGCTGGTGCCAAGTCCGCCGTTAAGCACAATACGGACCGTCTGGGGAAAGACGTCAATACCGACTCTGGCATATTCTAAAATTCTATCGTATGTTTGAATTTCAGCCGCGCCCACAGGCCGGATGTCTCGGTCATATATCAGGCCGGTTTCTCCTGTGAGTACCTCACCGTAATAATAGCTAAAGGTGTCGAGTACGGGAGTTGGCAAGCTTTCCTGCTTCATTTTGGAAATGAAGGCGGTTAGATGATTTTTTTCCTTTTTTTGTTCCATAAATTTATTCGAGGGTTGTGAGGAGATTAAAAACCGTGTATGGATTTATTAAGCCCTTTTCGGATCCCAGCTTCTGCCTTCCGGCTTCTTCGTGCTGTCCTCTGTTCTCTGTCCTAAACCACCGGTACAATCCATCCCATGGGATCTTCAGCCTGGCCGTATTGAATATCAGTAATGGCCTTGTAGTATTTTAAAGCAACAGGACCGGTTTGGTTGTCATTAATTGTAATAACCTGGTCGCCGTACTTAATCTGTCCCACAGGTGAGATGACGGCGGCGGTACCGGCCCCAAAAACTTCCTTGAGGCTTCCTGAGGCATGGGCCTGGATCAATTCATCGATACTTATTTTTCTTTCCGACACTTTTTCATTCCAATGTTTGGCGAGCTCAAGGACCGATTTGCGGGTAATCCCCGGTAGGATACTGCCGTTTAACTTGGGGGTGATGATTTCATCATCAATGACGAAAAAAATATTCATGGACCCCACTTCTTCAAGATATTTCTGCTCTACACCGTCGAGCCAAAGTACCTGGGTGTATCCGGCTTCATGGGCGTGTTCGCCCGCCAAAAGACTGGCAGCATAATTTCCGGGAGTTTTGGCTTCTCCCACACCGCCCCGCACGGCTCGGACATAGTCGGAGGTAACCAGAATTTTTATTGGATTGAAACCTTCCGGATAGTATGCACCCACCGGCGAAAGGATGATAAAGAAGCGATAAGTATGGGAAGCGCGTACCCCTAAAAAAGGGTCCATGGCTAGGATGGTGGGACGGATATACAGCGAGGTTTCCGGTGCGCCGGGGACCCAGTCTTTTTCTGTCGCAATCAGTTGTTTCATGGCATCGAGAACAACCGCTTCATCAACCTCGGGGATGCACAAACGGCGGCTTGAGCGATTCAGCCGTTTCAGGTTTTCCTGGGGCCGGAACAGTTGGATACGGCCGGATTTGGTCCGATATGCCTTGAGTCCCTCAAAAACGCCCTGGCCATAGTGTAAAAACATGGTAGCCGGATCCATTTCGATAGAGGCGTAAGGCTCTATGCGGGGTGAATGCCATCCTTTTTCGGGAGTGTAGTCCATGTTGAACATGTAATCGGTAAAAAGAGTCCCGAATCCTAATTTGGCATCATCCGGTTTTGATTTTAATTTTTCAGTGGTTGTAACCGATAGTTCCATTGCATCCTCCTTAAGTGATCGTTTGCAGAACAATTCGTTTTTATAAACCCGATATAGTATATTTTGTCAATAAATCAAGGATTAAGTTCCTGGTGTTGTCTGTTTGTTTTCTTTCTAACCTATTTGGATGATTAAAAGATCGTATGCGGAACCGACTTTTATTGACATTTCCCGGTGGTTTGATATTAAGTATTCCTCAACTTTAGAGCGTTCCGAATGAATAACTCCACCACGTTGTCCCTGAAAAAACTAGGGACGATGTCCTGCCTCGTTCGCCCATCTCTGATTTTACTCTCCGGCAGCGTTTAGGGTGGGTTTAATTTTATTTGCTGATAACATAACATTTTGTTCACCAAAGGAAGGAAATTTGAATGGATAAACCCGAAATAATGGCCAAGATTGATCCGGTAAGGCTCGGCCCCGACAGTAAGTTTCAATTTAAATGCCATAAGGGCGTGAAATGTTTCAACCAGTGTTGCAGAGATATCAACATTATTCTGACGCCTTTTGACATCATAAAATTAAAGAATCGTTTGGGACTTTCTTCGGAGGAATTTCTGACCCTCTATACTGAGCCGCAAATACTAGAAAAAACCGATCTACCGGTGGTGATGCTCAAACTTTTAGACGAAGAAGGGTCCGAATCCGGCCGTAAGGCATGTCCGTTTGTAAGGGAAGATGGCTGTCTGGTTTACGTAGACCGGCCGACAACCTGTCGCTATTATCCTCTGGGTGTCGCGTCTTTGAGCCACAAAGAAGGTTCGGATGAGGATGAGTTCTATTTTTTTGTACATGAGCCCCATTGCCTTGGTTTTGAAGAAGACCAGAACTGGACGGTTGCGCAATGGCGCCGGGATCAAGGGGTGGATGTGCATGACCAGATCAATGCCGAATGGACGGATCTGTTGGTAAGAAAGCGCTCGTTTCCACCGAACCTGCAATTGACCGAACAAACCAAGAAAATGTTTTTTTTAGTCAGCTACAATATTGATAAGTTTCGGGAGTTTGTTGTTGAAAGCTCTTTTTTGAAACGCTATTCAGTTGACAGCGACACCCTTGATAAGATCAAAGCTGATGAAATTGAATTGCTGAAATTCGGGCTCAAGTGGCTAAAATGGCTTTTGTTTAAAGAAGGGGATTTTGAATTGAAGGCGGGTGCGGATTCGGCCGGAAAGGGTGAAAACGCCTGAATTGATACATAAATATGAATCCACATCAGGCAGGCATATAAGGTGCCAGGTTTCGGGTGTCAGGAGCATGGATTGATAGCATTCGATATTTTAATAGCTCTCGTAATATAGCCCCAGCCCAGTTTTCCGGATTTTCCAATCGCTGTCCGATGTCGACATTAAAAAAATCGGCGACTGGCTGTAGGATTTCGGGTGTATTTGCATGAACCTTGCGAGCTGCAGCAAGAACCACATTGACCCCATTATGGCTCAATTTGCCTAGAGGCGGCCGGCACCCTCCGGCGGGCATTCCCAGAATCGACATCAAGGCCTTGTAAGCTACCGGGTTTCTGGCTCGGCAGACAACCTCTCCAAAAGGCGTTTTCTCGGTGGTTTTAACCGTAACCAGGCTAAATAGGGGTTCCAGTTTCTGCATCAATGATTTTGCTTCGGTCTGATTTCCCTGGTTGAGAAGCCGGACCATTTCGGTAATGGCCTTGGGCGCCACGTTGGAGGCGACCGAGATCACTCCGGCAGCTTTAATTGCGGGGTCGGTCATCATCTCATAGGTCATGCCGTCATCGCCGGACAGGATGGTGTATTCCGGGCCGCAGCACTCACGTGTTCGCCGCATGTTGTCCAGGTCCGCCGTAGCTTCCTTAACCGTGTCGACATTGGGGTGTGACCTGTACAGCAGCGCAAGATCTTCCGGCAACATTTGTGCCCCGGTTCGGCCCGGTATGATATAAGGTATAATCTCGAGTTCCGGAAAAGCGGCGGCAATCGGTGCGACATATTCCCGCCGGATTTCAAGGGAACTGGGTCCATTGTAATAAGGATCTACCAGCAAAACCGCATCGGCACCCACCTCAGCGGCATGTTTGGTTCCAGCAAGGGATTCTGCGGTGTTGTTACTGCCGGTGCCGGCAATGCAAATGCATTGGTTTTTTGTTCCATTCGCTACGGCTTCAATTACCTTGTTATGTTCTTCCCAGTTCAACACCGGACTTTCACCGGTGGTTCCAACAGCCAGAATGCCTGTGATTCCGTTTTGGATCTGAAAGGCCACAAGTTTTTCCAAACCTTCATAATCAACGGAGTCCCCTTTATATGGTGTCGTAATTGCTGTATAGCATCCTGAATTCATAATTATCCCCGCACTTGTAACTAAATGTTGTTTTCCTTAAAAAAACGCTGTATATATTACGTTTTTTTCTTTAGTCTATAAGACGGTAGAAAAAACGCCTTAGGATGTCAAGCAAAAAGATTACAAAGGAATTTATATCATGACGAAAGCTAATACCGCGGAAGAATATATTGCTCAACAACGCTCATTCATCGCTCAAAATCCGGAATGCGGAAATTCACATTATAACCTGGCGGTTGCACTCATGGGCCAACAAAAGTATGATGAGGCTGAAAAGGAGCTGCATGAAGCCCTTGATTGCAGCAACAACATGGCTGAAGCCTATGTGTCGCTCGGCGGGATTGCTCTGCAGCGCGGTGATCTGGAGGGCTGTCTAAAATACAACAAAATGGCTGTCAAGGCCAGACCGGGTTTTTCGGAAGGCTATGGAAACATCGGGTTCGTCGAGCTTCAAAGAGGAAATATCGATGAAGCCATCAAAAACTTGGAAAGGGCAACCAAATTTAATTTTAGATACATTCAGGCGTTTGCAAATTTAGCCAATGCCTATTTGATGAAGGGCCTCATTGAAGACAGTATTGAAAACAGCTTAAAGGCCATTCAACTCAATGCAGACTTTGCGCCGGCCCACAATAACCTGGCTATCGCCTATTTGGAAAAAGGGGACTATGATCTCGCTGCCGAGCATGCTGATAAAGCAGTGCAACTGGGCTATGATATGGCCCCTGAGCTACTGAACGAGATCGATGGACACAGAAAACAGATAACAGAGGACGGATGACAGAGGGCAGAGAACAGATTGCTGAATATGATGAAAAAAATGCCGATTTTTTAATTCCTTGCTTCTGTTCTCTGCTGTCTGCTTTCTGACCTCTGAAATCTGTCTTCTGATCTCTGATTTCTGGCCTCTGTCATCTATCTTTTAAAAAAAACATGCCTTATACCCCACGATTTTCCTATTTTATTTCTCCGATAGAAACTCCTGTAACTGAAAACAGTGCACTCTGGCGACAACCCCTGCCTCTGTCCCGTCATTTTTCCGGGGAAAATGAGAAGATTTCTCCGTGCCATGGAGAATATTTCTCCACGGTGCGCACCTTCCTTGAAAATGATGGAGGTGAAATTTTCTGCAGACTACTCAGCCGGCGTCTGCAGCAGAATGTGGATCCCCGGGACATTCGAGAAATCCACATCTGCCTTGAAAAACATGGAGAATTCTACCATCCAGCCCGCATAGAGGTGCTTGCCTTTTATCAAAAGATTTCTTTTGTACTTAATGTGGCGGTGTCTGAAATGGGCATCAATGTTATTAAAGAAGAATATCATTGTTTATCAAAGCTGAATGCTGAATTTTCTCTTTGCTTTTTACCGGAGGTTTACGGTCTTGGGGAAGTTGAATCTCCGGGAGGCCACAAATTCCGGATGTTTTTGGGCCATTGGTTTGAAGGCTACCATGAATTTCATGTATCCAGAGACCCTTCGGATCGGCGAAACAAAATTACTGTCTGGGACGATCACTGGGGGCGCTTTTATCTGTCTTCGGGACAATCGGCGGATCTTTACCGACAGGCGGCCAGGATTTTAACTTATTATTACAGCGTTGAATCCTTTGGCCAGATCTTTCCCTGGCATCATGGGGCCGGTGATTTTGTCGTAAAAATTGACAACGGCGATCTTGATCTAAAGCTGATTACCGTGCGAGGCTACACGCCTCTTTTGGCTAATTTTTCCGATCTTGATAACGCTGAAAAAGATGTCGAGTTGATGCTGCAGGCCTTGTTGATATTCTTTTTAAATCTTTCCGTCCGTATGCGGCTGGATCGCTATGATGGTGTCGGTGATATTGTCTGGGCGGATGGTCTGGCCGTGCAAAGTACCCTGGATGGATTTTTTGATGGTTTGACCTTAAAACCGTCGGTTGCAGCGATGCCTGATTCTATTGAAAACTGTTTCCGATATTATCTGTCGGTATGCACCAAAGAAGATTTGTATGAGCTGAGCAAGGCTGCGGTTCAAACATTTAATCGGCAGGCTCCCGAGGTTCGGATCATTAAGCAGCATCTAAAAGAACATGTTGGGGAGCTAAATCGGGTTATTGGGCAAGCACTTTGACGATAATTTATGAAAAGGCGGATTTATAACGAGATCGAAATTTTAATCCGTATGGGTCTAATTGAGAGTAACTTTTCACCGCTCCACATTAAAGCCACAACATAGGGTATTTTTCTCCATCGTGCTCATCAATATAAAGTGGATTCTGTAATCTTTAATTTTTTTAATCTGTTAACCGGATGAAATCGTGGATTTTTATTGACAAGACGGTTGATAAATTTTATATCTGCCCCTTGATTGAGAAAATGGAAATCTTTGCAATAATTTTGAATATTAAATCCATACTAAAAAAGTCGGGAGGAGGTGACAGCGGCAATATTCCAATTTTAGAATTTATTAAGTTTCAGGTTCAAATATTAACTAAATGGAGGTAAATAATGGCAAAACACGAAACCCCTTTGTTGGACCAGCTTGAAAGCGGGCCGTGGCCGAGCTTTGTGTCTGATCTCAAGCAACAGGCCGAAGTGAGGGCAAAAAATGAAGCCAACGTAGAATTCCAGATTCCCCAGGATGTTGTTGAAGATCTTATCGGGGTTCTGGAACTCTCATTCAAGCACGGCCGCACCCATTGGAAGCACGGCGGCATCGTTGGTGTATTCGGCTATGGCGGTGGTGTTATCGGTCGCTATTGTGACCAACCGGAAAAGTTTCCGGGTGTAGCGCATTTTCACACCATGCGCGTCAACCAGCCCAGTGGAAAATTCTATACCGCCGAATACCTGCGCCAGCTATGTGATCTGTGGGATTTTCGAGGCAGTGGTATCACCAACATGCATGGATCCACCGGCGACATCATTTTTCTGGGAACCACCACCCCCCAGCTGGAAGAAATCTTTTATGAGATGACCCATAACTTCAACCAGGATCTGGGCGGCTCGGGTTCCAACCTGCGGACTCCTTCTGACTGCATTGGTTCGGCCCGCTGCGAATATGCCTGCTATGATACCCACGCACTTTGCTATCATCTGACCCAGGAGTACCAGGACGAGCTCCACCGGCCGGCATTTCCCTACAAATTCAAATTCAAGTTCGACGGCTGCCCGAACTGCTGTGTGGCATCCATCGCCCGGGCGGACATGTCTTATATCGGAACCTGGAGAGACGACATCCCCGTCGATCAGGAAGCGGTTCAGGCCTATATCGGCGGCGAGCTGCCGCCCAATGGCGGTGCCCATTCCGGTCGCGACTGGGGACCTTTTGATATTCAAAAAGAGGTCATCGATCTTTGCCCCACCGATTGCATGTGGATGGAAGACAATAAGCTGATGATCGATAACAAAGAGTGCAACCGCTGTATGCACTGCATCAATGTCATGCCCAGGGCTCTGAGAATTGGTGAGGACAGAGGCCTTTCCATCCTGGTCGGCGCCAAAGCTCCGATTCTCGACGGCGCCCAGATGGGCTCCTTGCTGGTTCCCTTTGTCAAAGCTGAGGAACCCTATGATGAAATCAAAGAGATCATTGAGGGCATCTGGGATTGGTGGATGGAAGAAGGCAAGAACCGCGAGCGTCTCGGTGAGCTCATGAAGCGTCAGGGCTTCCAGAAGTTACTCGAGGCAACCGGTTTAAAGCCCGATCCGAGGATGGTTTCCGAACCCAGATCCAACCCCTACATTTTCTGGAAGGAAGAGGAAGTCGAGGGCGGTTGGACACGTGACATCAACGAATTCAGAAAACATCATCAGAGATAGGGGGGAAAAAACATGGCATTTGTATCATCAGGTTACAATCCTGACAAACCGATGGAAAACCGTATTTCGGATATCGGTCCGAGGAAATTCGACGAATTTTATCCGCCGGTAATTGCTAAGAATAAAGGTACCTGGCTGTACCACGAATATATCCAACCCGGCGTCTACTACCATGTGGCAAAATCCGGCGACAAGGTCTTCACGGTGAGAGTCGGCGGTGCCCGGCTGATGAGCACCACTCACATCCGTGAAATTTGCGAAATTGCCGAAAAGCATTGTGACGGCCACCTGCGGTTCACCACCCGCAACAACATCGAATTCATGGTGGACAGTGAAGACAAAGTGAAACCACTGTTGCAGGATCTTGAAAGCCGCAAGTTTGCCGGCGGCAGCTTTAAATTCCCTGTGGGCGGCACCGGTGCCGGCATAACCAACATCGTGCACACCCAGGGCTGGATCCACTGCCACACCCCGGCCACGGATGCATCCGGTCCGGTGAAGGCAGCCATGGATGTGCTTTTTGATGATTTCAAGGATCACAGGCTGCCGGCGCATCTGCGGGTATCTCTGGCGTGCTGCCTGAACATGTGCGGGGCGGTGCACTGCTCGGATATCGCCATTCTGGGATATCACCGTAAACCACCGCTGCTGGACCATGAATATCTGGACAAGATGTGCGAGGTCCCGCTGGCGATTGCGGCCTGCCCGACGGCGGCCATCAGGCCTGCCAAGATCGAATTTGAAGGCAAGAAACTCAACAGCGTGGCTGTCAAAGAAGATCGTTGCATGTTCTGCGGCAACTGTTACACCATGTGTCCGTCCATGCCATTGGCAGATACGGAGGGCGACGGTATCGTCATCATGGCCGGTGGTAAGGTGTCCAACCGGATCAGCCCACCGAAGTTTTCCAAGGTGGTGGTGGCCTTCATTCCCAATGAAGCACCACGCTGGCCCCAGACTACTGCCACGATCCAAAAAATGGTCGAGGCCTATGCCAAGGATGCCAACAAGTACGAGCGTCTGGGCGAATGGGCCGAGCGTATCGGATGGGAGCGGTTCTTTGAAAAATGTGAGCTGGAATTCACCCATCATCTGATAGATGATTTCCGTGATCCGGCCTACTTTACATGGCGCCAGACCACGCAATTTAAATTCTAAAAATTAGAAAACAGGCGGGGGACGCTCCAGGGCTCCTCCGCCTGCCGTCACCCAAAAGAGGCTAACTTATGGAATACGAGGAAGCGAAACAGAAAATTGTTGAGGGATTACAAAAAAAGCAAAAATCAAAATCCAAGTTTTATTTTAACGATTTGTCCAAAATTCTTGAATTGAAACCCCGGGAAGCCAAGAAGCTGGTAAATAAATTGGTGGTAGATGGCGTCCTCGAGTACTGGTCCAGCGGCAGTACATCCATGTACGGTCTGAAAGGTACCGGCAAACAAGCGGGTGCAGAACACGAAGATTAGTCGCTATTTTTCCACCCAGGCCGTTTTAATTTGATTTTTAACCAGGAATCAGTGCAGACAGATGGAATGGAAATTCCCAGAATAATGATTGCTGCCCTGCGCGGCGGTTCGGGGAAGACCATACTTTCGATTGGAATCATAGCTGCATTGAACAAACTTGGGAAATCCATTGCACCTTTCAAAAAAGGTCCGGATTATATTGATGCGGGCTGGTTGGCCCTTGCTGCCGGCCGACCCTGTTATAATCTGGACTCTTTTCTTTTGAGCCAAAAAGACAATCTTAAGTCATTTCTTCATCATTCTATAGATTGCAGCGTCTCTGTTATTGAGGGCAACCGGGGTCTATTTGACGGCATCGACCTCGAGGGCAGCACCAGTACAGCAGAGCTTGCCAAGCTTCTCCAATGTCCGGTGGTGCTATGTGTTGATTGTACCAAGATCACCCGCACGATGGCTGCGGTGGTGATGGGGTGCTCTTTATTTGATCCGGATGTTATGGTCAAAGCCGTGATACTAAATCGCGTTGCCAACCCTCGGCACGAAAAAAAATTGCGCAACAGCATCGAACACTACTGTGGTATTCCGGTGCTTGGCGCCATCCCAAAACTTGACCAGCAGCATTTCCCCGAACGCCATCTAGGACTGGTACCGACTCCTGAACACGATTGGGCCGCTGACGCCATTGACGCCATCGCAAAAATTTCCGAACAGCATCTTGACCTGGATGCCATTTTGAAAATTTCCCAACAAGCGCCTGGGCTGAAGACAAATGACGGAGGACAGAAGACGGAGGACGGAGGACAGAGGCCGGAAATCGGAAGTGGGAAATCGGAAGTTGGAATGGAATTGAATGCCGAATGGGGAATGGGGAATGCGGAAACGAGAGAACAGAAAACAGAAGACAGAAGGCAGCCGCTAGAGGCTCAAGACCCTCATCTAGCGACCAGCAACCAGCAACCAGTATCCAGTATCGAGAATTCAGTCCCTAGAATTGGCATTATCCGGGATTCTGCTTTTCAGTTTTATTATCCGGAGAATATCGATGCTCTCTCCGACGGGGGTGCCGAAGTTGTTTTTATCAGTCCGCTGAAGGACCGGGATCTGCTAAAACTTGATGCCCTTTACATTGGCGGCGGTTTTCCCGAAACCCATGCCCAACAATTAGCAGACAATGCAAGTTTCAGCCGACAATTGAAGGCTCTGGCCGATGACGGTCTGCCTATCTACGCCGAATGTGGTGGTTTGATGTATCTGGGGGAGAAATTGGTGTTGGAAGGCAATGCCTATCCTATGGTCGGGGTTCTTCCCGTGGCATTTGATTTTTATAAAAAACCCCAGGGTCATGGATACACCATCGTAGCTGTCGAGGGCGAAAACCCCTACTTCGATGTCGGTACCGAAATCAGAGGACATGAATTTCATTACTCACGGGTATTGGATTGGACCGGCAATGAAAATGATTTGGTTTTTCACATGAAACGCGGTGTCGGCATCACTAAAGATCGAGATGGAATTGTATATAAGAATGTCCTGGCCACTTACACTCATATACATGCACTTGGCACACCCGGATGGGCCGGGGCATTGATCCGCAATGCAGTTAAATTTAAAAATTTCCGGTAGTGATTTCTTGCGAAAGACAGATGTTCAAACAATCTCCACCGATGTGATTGCAACGATTGCATCCTCGACCGCCAAAATAACACCTTCCGTTATAGAGAAACTATTAGTTGAAAGGTACGGATTAAATAAACAGCAGATCAAAACTGTGATCAGGGAGTTGGTTTTCTCCGGAGAACTGACCTATACCTATGAATTCGGCCACACGTTTCTGGAGCGGTCCTTTGCCAAACCCGTTCGCATTTCAAGGCATGTTGTGCTCACGCCCCCCAATCATCTTCACCTGCCCAAACCCAAAGATGTGATCGTTCAAATAAAACCTGGTGCTTCCTTCGGTATCGGAAATCATCCCAGCACTCGGCTGGCAATCAAAGCAATTGAATTTTTGCTGCTGAACGATTCAGCCATTATACGGCAAAAAAATAGGACTGTTCTGGATATTGGCACAGGATCGGGAGTACTAATTCTCACCGCTGTGCTTGGCGGTATGGCTGGGGGTATGGGGATTGATATCGATTCCTGTGCCCGGGTGGAAGCAGCCGAAAATTTGAAAATCAACGGCCTGGAAGATCGGATCATAATATCAGGACGATCTTTAGCGACCATTGACCAACGATTTACGCTGGTTATAGCAAATTTGCGCTATCCCAGTCTGAAAAAGTTGTTTGTCCGGTTGACTGATGTTACCGAGAAAGGCGGTGCTCTTATTCTGTCAGGTATTAAGGATGGCGAAGTGGATGATTTACTGGAAGTCTACACTAAAAACTATTTTAAAACCTTATGGATGATCAATGAACTTGGCTGGGCGGGCGTTGTTTTACAAAAAAAGGTACCGAAACAAAAAGGGTAAGCATCATGGAGATGGTTACCCCTTTTTAGATCAATCGCTAAATGTTGCTGTGTTGATTACTTATTTTTCGGATGGCACTTGGCACAGGTGGTCGGAGCTTTTTTGGGTTTATACTTTTTATTGAATTTTTTGTGGCAATCCTTGCAGTTTGCGTGCAGTGCTTCGGCATGATAGTCTTTAATTTTTTCCTCTTTGGAAAGCTTTTTCTCTGCTTTCTTACCTTTGGGCGCCTCACCCGGTATTTTGTGGCACTCGATGCACTTTTGAACGTCGTCGCCCTCTTTTAACTTGGCAAGAGGTTTACCCTCTTTATCGTGGTGACATTCGCCGCAGCCATTTTTGTAAAACTCCGGATATTGCTTGGCATAATCATCCTGGTGTTTCTTATGTTCAAAATGAACGACGCCCTTTTTATGCTCTTTATACGCCGGATCATTCAGTTCGATCACATCCGGTGCGGCCTTCGCATAAATTCCGGCAGCTGCGACCAGCATGGCAATTCCGCATATCGTCACTACCAGTAAGTGTTTTCTAATCATATCCCCGTTCCCCCTTCTTTTATAATTGTTGTTCTTAAACCATAATTTCAGTTTTGACTGAGCTTATTTTTAGCAGACAAAACCTTTTCTGTCAATGATGGGTCCTTAAATTTTAAAAATCAAAATCGAAAAATATATAAGTATTATAGCAGGATATGAGATATAGCATCAATTTAAAGTTTTGAAAATCAACAAGATGAGTTACAAAAAGTACTGAATAATTTAAGGGTTCTAGGTGATTTTGATTCAATCCACGTTTTTTTCAGCATCTTTTTTTTTGCCAAAGATCTTAGCACCGATGATACTGATTTCATACAAAACCATTAACGGCAGAGCCATCAGAATCTGGGTGATCACATCCGGTGGGGTCAGAATGGCGGCTCCGGCAAAAAATAAGAGCAGGGCATATTTCCGGTTCTTTTTTAAAAAATCCACGGAAACGATACCCAATTTGGCCATAAAGGTTAGTACCAGGGGAAGTTCGAACACCAACCCGAAGGCCAGTAAAAGCTTGGCTGAAAAACCAAAATATTCTTTCATGGAGGGGAGCGGCCGTATGGTTTCGGTGGCAAATCCCATAAAAAATTTGAACCCCCAGGGGAAAACCACAAAATATCCGAACAGTGCGCCGCCGATAAAAAAGAAGGAAGAAAGGATAACGATGGGAATCATCAAGCGGCGCTCTTTTTGGTATAGACCCGGAGCCACAAACATCCAGAATTGATATAACAATATCGGACTTGCCACCATCAGCCCGGTGAGAAACGACACTTTTAAATAGGTAAAAAAGGCTTCGGGGAGTCCAGTATATATGAGGGTTTCCCCTTCTTTCATGACTTTTATCAGGGGTTGGACCAGGATACCAAACAACCGTTCTTTGAATCCAAAAGATACTACAAAACCGACACCGATGGCGATAAAACTGGTAATCAGCCGTTTGCGAAGCTCTTCCAGATGAGAGGTAAAGGGAAGTTTTTGGTCCTCACGCATCGTCCACAGATCCTTTTGTTTTGTTATTTTTATCATCCGTGTCGGGCGATGGGTCCTGCTTTATGGCGTCTTCCTTTTGCGAGATAATCGTTTGATTATCCGGATCGTCCAATGCCTCTTGCGGGTTTTCTATATTGCCAACATCATTTGAGCCGGATTCATGTTCTTTGTCTTTCTCCTCGTTTTTTTCATCATCGGATTCGATTTTATCCGCCTTCTGTTTGTCGGATTTGAGATTCAGATCAACCGCATCCTTAACCCCATCGCTGATATCGTTAAAAGTTTCTTTTACTTCGGATAGCTCGCTTTCGAGCTGGATCGTCTCTTTGAATTCACTGGTGGCTTTTTTAAATTCACGCATGGTACGACCCAGTGTTTTGGCCAGGTCCGGTAATTTTTTGGGGCCGATGATGATCAGGGCGAGGGCCAGGATCACGAGCATTTCAGGCATGCCGATGCCAAACATATGTCTCTCCTAAATTGGTATCTTGTTAAGTGTTCATAAAAAGAATTGTTTAAGTACTTGTTTAGGAACAATGTGTCAAGAATAACCAGCATTGTTCAGATGTCATTTCAGAGCGATTCGGCCCTCCGGTAATCGACAAGCGAAATTAACAAGTCTACTTCAATACCAGAAAATAAAGACTCCCGGTATGCTTGAGATGACCCGCGGCAATTTCTGCGTAGGATCCGTTTCCCCAAAACAAATCGGCCCGGCCCGGCCCTTTAATAGCACCGCCGGTGTCTTGATTCAAGGCAAAGCGGGAAAAGCGCAGCCAGCTTTGAATCCGGCCGGCATCGTCGATCAACGGTTTTTCGGTCTCAATGAAAGTCAAAGCAGCCGGAGGAAATATGTGACGATCCAGCGCGATGGAGCGACCCGGCGTTAATTTAACATTTATATTGCCTAACGGACCGTTGGGTTCAATTTTAAAAAATACATAGCTGGGATTGTAATTTAAAACCGTATCGATCTCCTCGGGATGATTTTGCAAATATTGCCGAATTTTTTGCATGGACATGTCGGCCACAGATATTTTTTCCTCATCGATCAACAACTTGCCGATGCTGCGATAGGGTCTACCATTGGTGGCATGATAATGGACGTTAAAAACTTCGCCATTGTCTAATTGAACTTTTCCAGAGCCTTGTATTTGCAAGAAAAAAACGTCTACAGGGTCTATAGCCCAGGCTAGTACATCAGCCTTGTTTTCAAGCACACCGTCCGTTTCAATCTCACTGCGGTCGTAATAGGGTACCACCGACTGATCCGCATAGCGCCCGGTAATTTTTTCACCCCTGAATTTTTTATGAAAAAGTGATAGGTCGATGGTAATCAAATCCCTGGGGCGGGTGTAAATCGGAAATCGATATTGTTCACTTTTGACAAGACTGCCCTTTAAAAGGGGTTCATAATAACCGGTATATAAAACCTCTCCCTCGCCATCGCGTCCTATCGAACGGTAGATTCGATAATCGGACTGAATAAATTTTTTCAGGTCCTTCCGTGAAGGTCGGGTTTGGATATAACCCAGGAAATGCTGCAGGGATTTGATCATATGCTCGGTGTTGTATTGGTCTTTTCCGAAAATAAACTGACGATCGGCAGGTATTTTTTTCAGGTAAGACAGGCTCATTAAAACGCCTTGTTCCAGGCTATCGTAGGTCATGTCGTCTGTAATATCGGGGTAAGACCAAGAGGAGATCCGCTCCATGGCATTTTCCCTGGTCGGCGGTTTTACCATGGGCTTGCAGCCTGAAACCATTAGGGAGAAGAGTATGGCATAAAAAATGATAACCAGATAACTGGGATTGTTTTTTTCTTTCACCGGACTGCCCTATTTGGCGCTTTATTGGTTTGAATTTCTTTTATAGGTTCCGCTTTTTCCACCAGATTTTCCGAGAAGCCGAACATTCGAAACCGTCATCTCCCGGTCATAGGATTTGCACATATCATAAACGGTCAAAGCCGCCACCGCCACGGCGGTCAACGCTTCCATCTCGACACCGGTCTGATCAATGGTGCGGACAGAAGCCTCGATGCGGATCCGGCTGTTTGTCTCGTCCGGCTCAAAGTCAACCTGTACATGGGTGAGACTCAAGGGGTGGCACATGGGGATCAGCTCGGATGTTTTTTTAGCGGCCATGATACCGGCAATTCGTGCGGTTTCCAGGACATTTCCTTTTTTTACTTTTTGGTCCCTGATCATGCTGAGTGTCTCTGGTTTCATAATTACGACCCCACCTGCCACGGCAACTCGTATAGTGGGTTTCTTTTCAGTGACATCCACCATTCTGACGTGCCCTTTTTCATCTATATGTGTAAATGCAGACATAATTTTTTCCTGATAATCGAATAATGCAGATTGAATATTTGTGGAAGTCGCTTCGCCCAGCCGATATTATAATTTAGTTTCGGGAATAAAAAATTGAAAAAGTTGATTTTAATCGTCACTTTGAATTCAAGATCTCAATCAGCAAAGTATTCCGTTTTTTGGGTCACGGTAGTTTTAATTTCATTCAGCGTGTCCGTTAACACGGCAATGACATTTTCCCGGATATCACCAGCCACCAATAAAAACATCACATCGTCCCCAATGGCAAGATCCACGTCCTCGGCGATTTCAACCCGGATATCCAAGATGCCGGACCGTTTCTTTTGTTCCGAAATGATTTGATCCAGTTTCGGGTGGTCCACCGAAACTTTAAGCCCTTTTACCCTGCGCCCACCCCGGGATGTACCTCGCACAACACCATTATGGCACAGAATCATTCCGACCTTATCAAAATCCGGATGTTGCTTGATTTCTTCCATCATATTAGAAATATTCATAAAATCACCTATTTGGTCATTGCAATCATTTCCTCCGCCCGCGTCAGGTCCTCCGGTGTATTGATGTTGAAAAACGACCTTAGGTCGGGATCCTTTTCTATCAATACATTTTCCGGGATATATTTAATCCGATGGCCCTGAAAGGCCCATTGAATCTTATATTTGTTTTCTTTAAGGTGTTGCTCAGCCTGTTTAAGGCAGCGTTTTGAGTAGATAGCGCACAGCGGTTCCAAACCTGCTGTGGTCTCAGGCATGATGATATCTGTATTACTCTCAATCTGTTCAATTAAGGTCCTTACCAGCTCTTTTCTTAAAAATGGCGTGTCGCAAGCGGAAAAAAAAGCATATGGATATTTCATATAAAAAAGGCCGGTATGGATACCGGTCAGCGAGCTTCGAGCAGAGAAAAGATCGGTAACAATGGTTAAATCCCAATCAAGAAACTCCAGGGGATGATTGGTCACTAAAATGATATCATCGAACAGATCTGAAAATATTTCATACAAACGGTCCAGTATGCGTTTTTGGCCCACCCGAATAAATGCCTTATTTTGACCATTAAAACGAGTGTTTAATCCGCCGGATAATATCACGCCGGTACATGGAAACCTCATAATTTTCTGTTATCCTATCATCAATCCCGCATGGTTTTTTGTTGCATATACAACATTGCAAAGGATGGCGAGTGTCCCGTTATGATACCCGATATCCTCGTGTCAGCATCATTTACCGGATACCGGCTTTGGTAAATTCAAGGAATAAGGTTGATTCGACCCAATTGACTATCTTTTACAACAACCCACCCCTAAAGCCGGCGGAGTTCATCCTTGAGACCGGGATCCGAAGCCCCGCGACGATAGAAAACGGTAGGGTGAACATAAGAAAATTTTCATTTAAAATCAAGGCTAAATCAAGCTGTTCATACCCACTTACCAATGCCGATGATAATAATGTTGATCTCACATTCCAAAATGGTATACAGGTTTAGATGGCAGAGAACAGATGACCGAAGGCAGAGGGACAGATGGCGAAGGTCAGGCAAGGGGTAGAACAAATTAGTGGCTGATAGACGCAGAGGGCTACAAAAAGCACTGTAATTCGAAAGAGCTGTAGAAAATCCGATAGATTAAGTTAGATGAGGGGTATTATATGGGGACTCGCGAACATAAGCAACATGCACCCAAAAAGGTTACCATTGGCGTCATTACAGTTTCAACCACTCGTGCCCTGGTGGATGACAGCAGCGGCAAGTGGATCAGCAGGCAGGCTGTCGATGAAGGCCACGAAGTAGTATATCATCAGGTCATACCGGACGATGCCAAAATCATTGCAAGCACCGTGAGAAATGTTATCCGCCATCAACGACCCCAGGTGATTCTTATGACCGGCGGGACGGGTATTACTGAAAAAGATGTTACCATCGAAGCGGTTAATCCCATGTTTGACAAAATCCTGACAGCCTTTGGGCCCCTATTTGCGAATCTGAGCTTTGAAGAAATCGGATCGGCCGCCTGTTTATCGCGAGCCACTGCCGGTATCATTGAAAAAACTGTCGTATTCTGCATGCCGGGCAGCATCAATGCCTGTAAACTGGCCTGTCGGAAGTTGATTTTCCCCGAGTTGGGGCATTTGGTGAAACATGTTATGGATGAGTAATCCAACTTTTATCTTGGATGGCAGCATCAAACAGCGAAATCGCTTTGATTATTTAGGCGCAACCATCGATTTTTTTTAATGAATTTTCCAGCATCCCGTTGAAATTATTTCATAATTAATAATTCTGACCCTCACGCCGGCCTTAAAGCACCTTGATGACAACCAAGGTTTCGTCATCTTTCCTTTCAACAGGGAAACGAAAACTTTTCAAAGCGTTAAACATCTCTTCAATGATGTCTCTGGCCGGTTTGTGGGCATGGTCGCGTATCACCCTGTTAAACCGCTCAGCCCCAAACAACTCATTTTTTTCATTGTGGGTTTCTTTAATACCGTCTGTTCCGATCAGGATGATCTGTCCCGCGTGAAGTTGTTTTTCGGATTCTTCATAAACCCAGTCTTCCATCACACCCAGTGGCAATCCTTCACCTCCAAGAGCTTCAAATGAATCTTCAGCGGGGTCGTAAAGCATCGCCGGTTCATGGCCGGCGTGCACCCAACGGAAGCATTTTTCTTGGAGGTCAATCTCACTGTAAAACATGGTTATAAACAGATTGAGATCCTCAATATCCCTTACCAATCGTTGATTGACATCGGCAACCAACGCCGTGGATGATCCGGGGCTGAGGATACGTTCCCTGAAAAATGCCCGGGCAGTTGTCATTACCAACGCGGATGAAATGCCGTGTCCGATGACATCGGCAACAACAATCCCGATTTTTTTCTGCCCCCATTCCGCGGGTTGAATAAAGTCATAATAGTCACCGCTGGTTTCATCACACCAAATGCTTTTACCGATAATGTCAAATCCCTCGACCTGCGGATTTGATTTGGGAGCCAGGTTTTGTTGGATCATACTGGCCTGGGCCAACGACCTTTGAACTTTCTTAAATTGCGTTTGATCGGTTGTGTTCTTGCGATATGCGTCAATCCCGCTTTGAATGGCCTTGCCTAAAGTATCGGCCGGACACGGCTTGGGATGAAATTGAAAAATACTGCCTTCATTCACCGCTTTAATAGCCGTAGACATGTCGGCCGAGCCCGTCAACATCATCCGCATGCTATCCGGATCCGTCTCCTTTGCCCGGCAGAGAAATTCGATGCCATTCATACCCGGCATAAAGTAGTCGGAAACAATCACCGCATAGGGTCCGTCTTCCTCGATCTTTCTTAAAGCCTCCTCCCCGCTTAAGGCGGTCTCGATACGGAATTGATTTCTCAACTTCCGTTTAAGGCCCGCCAATATCATGGCATCGTCATCCACTAATAGAACCTTGCTTTTCATTACCCGTTCCTTTCTGTCAATTCCCCGCAAACCTGACGCCATTGAGGTATTCGGCCTGTAATTTCCAGTTTATCCAGATATCCGGCATCACACTGCAAACCGGTGTTCTGACCGGCGGGGGCCTGCGCTTCATGTTCCAATGCATTGGCGACATGAACAGCGGTAAGCAGCCCTATATTTTGGGTCATGCTTCTTACCGGTAAATGATGAAAGGCAATTGCTTCAATGATTGAATTATCCAAGCGCCACAACCCCATCAGGTAAGCGCCTATTTCAGCATGGCTGGTCCCGAAGGTCTTATATTCCAAGTCCAACAGGTTCCGGCCGGTGCTCTGTGCTTCGTCCAGGACCAGCCGGTAAGGTTCTTCAAAGTTGGTTGCCAGAATGAGCTTACCTAAATCGTGCAATAAGCCGGCCATCATGGAATTATTTGTCAGGCTCTGATCCAGGTTTTCATTTTTAATGATTGTTTTGGCATACATGCTGACCGCCAGGCTATGATTGAAGAGCGCGTCAATGTTAAACCAGGAAAAACTTTTCTGATTGAATTCAGAAAAAATCTTCACCGAAAGCACCAATGCTTTGATTGTTTCCAAACCAAGCATCATAACGGCTTGCTCCGGGCTGTTTATTTTTCGAAAAAGTCCAAAAAACGCAGAATTTACCATCTGCAGAATTTTGGCAGTCATACTTAAATCTTTTGAAATAATTTCCCCCACCTTTTTAATCGCGGGATCATCAGACTGCATTTCCGATATAATTTCAGTGTATATGGAGGGCATGCTGGGAAGAGATTCGATTTGAGAGATGATACTTTTGATGGATTCATCCGACAAAAAATCACGCAGTGCAAAAAGCTTGGCCAGGGTGTGTTTTAATACCTCGGCATCACACGGCTTTGAAAGACTTTGATGGGCCAATTGGACTGATTTTAGTGTCATCTCCTGATCCAGCTGCCCTGAAAGAATGATTCGCACGACATGGGGATGCTGTTTCTTTACCTCAGCCAGCAGCCGGCCCCCGTCCATTTCCGGCATTCTCAGATCGGAAACAATGACATCCATGGGATTTTTACCAAGGACATTCAGCGCCTCGCGGCCACTGGATACAAAAGTCATGTCCCAGTCCTGGCGCATTTTTCGGAGGGTTCGCTGAAGGCCTTTGAGCACCATCGGTTCATCATCTACAAAAAGGATCCGTCTTTTCATTTTTTCATTCTTTTTGCTCTGATTCGGATTCCAAGGGTAGGCTGATAATAAATGTGGTACCTTTTCCTTCCCGTGATTCCAGGATAATTGTGCCTTTATGTTTTTCCACAATGACGGAATGGGATATGGCCAGTCCCTGTCCCGTACCCTTGCCTGGTTCTTTCGTGGTAAAGAAAAGATCGAATATTTTATAGCGAATCTCTTCCGGGATACCGGATCCGGTATCGCTTATATAGATTTTTGCCCAATTGTCCTCACGACGGGTACGGATGCGGATCGTACCCATTTGGGCTGGGTTGGCTTTGTTTGCTTCCGCGATGGCATGGGCGGCATTGACGATCAAGTTCAGGATCACCTGATTCAACTCAGCTTGAAAGCAGGGGACAAACGACAGGGATTTATCAAAATCCGTTATCACCTCTGCGACATACTTCCATTCATTACGGCTGATAGTAATAGTTTTTTCAATTGCTTTATTGATGTCAACGGGCTCTTTCTCCTCACCACCCGGATGGGCGAAAATTTTCATGGCCTGAACAATTTTAGCGATACGTCCCACTCCCTTGAGGGTCTGTTGGATGGCAACCGGAATTTCTTCCTCAAGATAATCAAGGTCAAGGTCCGCGACGCGTTCTTCAGTGGTTTGAATCAGTTCATTTGACAAAGGACCTGATTTGGAAATAATTAGTAAGTCTTTGTATATTTTTATAATTTCAATTAAGTCGTTAAAAGCATCCTGGAAAAATCGGGTATTGTCTCCTACAAATTGAGTCGGTGTATTGATCTCATGCGCGATTCCGGCAGCCAGTTGTCCGATAGCCTCCATTTTCTGGGACTGTTGCAGATGTACTTCCAGTTTCTTGCGATCTGTAATATCCGCCCCTATGATAGCGCTGCCCCAAATACTATCATTATCTGCTATGAAAGGCTGAATTGTGATACCTATGTACCCCTGCTCATCACCCGGTCGGCGGAATCCGATATCATCTAGCCGGATCGGTTGGCCCTTAAGCCGGCTTTCAGAAATTCCGCTAAAAATAATATCCCAATCACAATTCACACCGCATTGATCCAGGGGCAAACCCATCACCTCAATCGCATTCCTCTCGAACACCTTTTCTGCCATTAGATTCCAGAAAACAATCTTATTTTCCATAGACAGACCTATTAAAACGGTGGGAAGAGATGAAATCAGATGTTCTATTTCTTCATAGGTTGGTTTGGGCAAGCTCAATTAATTATCCATGGTTAATATTAGGTTTAAAGCTGTATTCACTGGGTTGAGCTCAGTTTAGGGTACAATTATGTTATCGGCATCTCCGATGGAATCTTTATTATCCCGATTATTCTTGTAAAATATGTATTGCCGGTTTCCAAACCGCACCTAAGTATTTTGGCAGGCAGCAGGCATTCTTGCGAAATGCGCCGTAATGAGGTTTAATCATAGATCAGGGTAATCTTCGGGGTCGGCGGATGGATGATTTCAACTTTTCCCATAGCCAGTTGATGTCGCCTGTAAATATCTCTCACCACCTTTTCAACGGATTCCAACTTCGGGTTTCCATAGATAGATCGGTAATGTTCGATCTGTTTATTCACCAGGGGAGCCAATTGTTCGTGGGTTGCCAATTGCTCCAGGGTAAATCCCTGTTCAAGTCCTTCGGTGACCAACTCCACGACATCATATTCATACCCCAGGTCTTTAAAATCGCTTTGTCCCGGTTCAAGGCCGGCTGTAGGTATGCGATGGACGATGGTTTCGTCCACTCCTAAAAACAATGCCATTTTCCTGACCAGGCGTTTTGACAAACCGGCGATGGGACTGAAATGAACCGCACCGTCGCCAAACAGGGTGTAATATCCGATGCCGTAATCTTCATCTTTATTGCCGGTTCCGGCCAGTAATTTTTTTTCGGTGGCGGCTTTGGTGGAAAGCACATTGGCCCGTATCCGTGAAATCAGGTTTCCTTTGTGGTAGTTTTTTTCAAATGCCTCCGGGTTTGTTGCCTTGAATGCCTCCACCAGCGTTTCGATGTTGTGAATCTCATACCGGATATCCAGTGCCTTCAACAGGATTTGCGCGTCTTTGGCATCTTCCATTCTATTGATGCTTGAGGGAAGTATATAGCCGACAAGTTCGAGTGTATCATCGGTCTCTGATTGGTAACGGTCAAATGCCGATTTTATCAATGCCGCAGTCGTGCTGGAATCAACGCCTCCGGACAATCCCACAATACAGCCCGTGGATTCCATTTTTTTAACCCTGTCTATGATAAAATCGCCGATTTCCTTACAAACCGCCTCACAGTTTATTCGGGGTAGTTTTATCTCATTCATTTTGTGCTCCCGTAGTCTTTTTAACCAGCTGATACGTACTTGGAACATTGCTATTTATTGTTGGTAATTCCTACTGATATTCCTTACTGATATCAATTTGTCAATATCTAACCATATTGAAAGGACAGAATCATCGAATTTAGGGGAAATCGAAAGGTGATGGAATTTTATTTCAATTTTTCTAAACGGAGGTGATCTTATTTGCCCTTAGTTTTTTGAAGATTTTCTGCAAGTTGATCTTTTCTTTCAAGCAATTTCTTATTCCATTCTGCATACAGTGAAAATCTTCGATGCAAGCTTTCACGATATTCCGCAATCTGCATATCGGAACTCCCGGCACGCCGTTTTAGGATTTCTTCAGAGTAACCGATTCCCGGCCAAATGTCATGGTTGAATATTTTTTTAAAGTAAGCATCATAACGAAATCCGAATTCGACAATAGAAGGTAAGGGCTCCCGGTATTTGTTGCTCAATCCGAACTTCGCGAATGGGAAACCTCGACATAAGTCCAAATGCCAACCGATCAACATTTTATCGGGATTAATTGATATTAAGGCGTGGGGTACGCAGTTGTGCTGGGAAATTTTGTATTTTACTCTGAGCCAGTCGGTCAACTCCTTTCCTGATCGCAATTGGGCCTCATTAAAAGATGAAATTCCTGTTGGTTTTAGGTGGGTAGCTTTTGATTTTGTGGCGTTACCTCTTTTTTGATTCTCAATTTTTATTTCTTCAAAATCTTTGCCCTCAAAACAAATACCAATGAAGGCATGATTCAGGTTGAGATAAATTTCCTCCTCATCTGCCCAGATTGAATTTCCGGCATGAAATGCGGCATGCTCTTCTTTAACCAATCGATAGACACGCCCGAATCGATCAATAAAAAAATGATAGGACTTTTTGCGCTGGAGAAATTTAATCAGGCGTTTGCTGTATTTCAGGATAGAGCGATTCATCTGCGGCATGAAGGGGTACAGGTCGCTTTCTGATGCGTGATACACAATGCCTGAGATTTTATTCGTAATCATACTATTTACCGGCAAAAGATGAGAACTTTTAGGGAAACGATAGTATTCGCGCGGGATATTGGGAATTGTGTTTGATGTGATGATTTGTAACCGATTGCTGTAAAATTCACGATCAGATGTTTTCTCTACCAACCAAATGGGATCCTGCAGATATGCGGGAAACTGCTCAGTTTCATTTTGATCGTTTGCAGCTTCTATGACAGGTGATGGCGAACGGTTTTCACTATTGGAAGTCTGCAAAGATGATACGGTCTTTTGGGCGCTGGGGTCCGATTTGGAATTTATGGTTTTTTGAGAAGTCAGGGCGATCAGCAAGGGATTCTGCAGGTATTTTAGGGATTGTGCCAGGCCCTCTTTATGTATTGTGGTATTTACGGTTGAAGAAGCTTCATGGTTTTTGTTTTGGGACGGCGATGAAGATAATAAGGGCGATTCGATGATATGATCTGATTTTGAATATATGTCAATCTGAGAAGACAAGGCCAGTAAAATAGGAGACTGCAGATGGTATTAAAACCGGTTCAGATTCCCTCCGAAGCTCATCAGAGTTGAGGGTAGTGAAAGACGGGATGTTTTCATTTTCTTGGGGCTTATGAGTTGACAGCGGTTTTTGGGAGGTTTGCCCCGGTTTGGCATTTATAGTTTGCTGAGATGTCAAGGCTGTCAAAATCGGATTTTGAAAATATTTTAGGGCCTGTGCCGGCCCCTCTTTCTGTACTGAGGAATAGACGCCTGGTGAAGACTCATGGTTTTCGTTGTTGGGCGGCAAAGATGATAATAATGGCGATATGAGAATAGGATCTGATTTGGTATCTAAATCCATCTGCGAAGCCAAGGCGAGCAAAATGGGATTCTGAAAACATTCAGGAAGCCACTCGGTTTCTTTTTGAAGTTGTTCTGATTTGACGCCGGTTGATGACGAACGGTTTTCAATTTCGGAAGGATGAGGAAATGCAGGCGCATTTTTTGAGCCTCGATCTGTTCTAGTATTGTTGGATGGCTGGGGAGTCAGGGCTGCTAAAACGGGGTTCTGGAAATAGTCTAAAACCAGCGCACTCGATTTAGGCAATTTATCAGATTGGATGGCAGATCGTGGGGGATAATTTTCAATTTCAGACGGCTTAGATAATAATATCGGTGTGTTATCAATTATGCTGTCAGTTGAATTCTGGCTCTTCGATGGAGTTAAAGCCAACAAAAGCGGGTTCTGCAGATATTTTAAAACTTGCCCGGTGTCATTTCGAAATTTGGCGGTTATAACAATGATTGGGTCCACCATTGAACAGCCGTGAATCAATTATCGGCTTTCGAATAATGTTTTTTTTATGCGATGCTTTGGACTGTGGAGGCTTCTGATTGATCAATGCGCCAAAATTAAAGCTTTTCACCAAAGGGGACACTGCCGGACCGATCCACAAGAGAAAGGACAAAATAATTACAGATCCAATACTATAGCGAAATTTGTTTAGTCGGCGTGATTTAACTTCGGGAGCGGCAATGACGTCTTTATGGATAGGATATTTCGCAGCGTTTATACTGCCCGGCCAAATTTTTTCTGCATTGGATATAAGCGCTTTTTGAAAAGCAATTTCAGCGATTGCGGGGTCATGCTTACCTGGTGCAGATATTTTTTGATACTCATTTATGGCCTGTTTCAGGAATTTTAGCTTTAGAGTCGGATCCGGGATGACAACGGCTAGCTCTTCAATAGTTCGCCGGTAGCTTTTCGGCGGCAATTTTAAGGAATATGTCGAGTCCATGGGTTACGGCATCATCATGGATATAATGCATCTTATTTTTTGCTTTACTTTCGGATCCTTAAATTGTTCAAGAATCGAGGGCAGAACAGATCCAGGGCATCAAAGGTGAAGTCCGCCTCCGCGGGAGGCAGAATTATTCGTATGGCCTGACTCCTCCGGAGTCCGGATCTAAGACATCGGTTTTCCCGAGGTGTAAATATGATGAAGAATCTATTTGGGGTTGCCAAAAAAACAATTGGGGGCCCAAATGATACATTTCACCCCTTAAAAGGCGAAAAAAGAAGCAATATTTTATCAATTCTTCTTTCGCTTTATTCAGTCAAGGATGAGCGATAGAATCTAAGTTTGCAAATTTAATTTGCGAGGGCCTAATTCTATGCTCTGCCGGATAAAAAATAGACCCCCGATAGAAAATCGGATTCGCCTTCTAATTTTCATGCATGGCAGCAATCAGCGCTCCCTTTGCCGTGGCGTTGAGCGGATCTTCCGCAAGCCGGATCTCACCGAAATCCAACGGAATTTTTTCCATATTCAAGAAATGGTCGAAGCGTTCCTTGAAACCGCGCACCTTGGCCGTGCCGCCACTTAATACGACGGGAATCGACCGGTCCAGCTCTAACGAGGTGGAGTTCTGGACAATGCTTTCTTTTAGAGCGCCAATGAGGCTCATAATCAGGTCATCGTAATAGATATGCAGCGCATCTTCGATCTCATTCTTGGGATCTTTTTGGAGATCAAAACCATTTTCCTTGATGCTTCGTACGCGGGTATTGATGGTGCCGGTGACCGAAGCCGTCGCATCGTCGATATAATCGCCGCCTTTATTGATGCTGAAAGAGATCAGCGGTACAGATAGGTACGCCAGACAGACATTGCACATGCCGCCACCGGCGCTGATACCCAACCCGGTAAAGCTTTCATTCTCCAATTCAGAAAAAATGACCGCCAATCCCTCATTAATACTGCTGCTGTTATATCCTTTTTCATTCAGATGACGCTTTAGGACGGTTTCATGATAGATGATATCCGTCTCAGAACCTTTGGGGGGGTCGGGTATGGAAAAACTTAGCTTGGAATCAGAATTACCCGAGGATTCGATCAATTCACTTAAAATTTTTTTTATAATTTCAACAGAATAAGGCTCTTTGGGGTTGAGCATACCCTGGCGCATGGGTCGCCGGGTTTCCGTATTAAGCATGTTAGCGAAGATTTCAGCCCCATCGCCAAACACAATCAAAGAATTGTCGATTTTATGATATTTTATCTGGTTCTGATCTAAAATCCTTTCGGTGAATTTGGAATAATCCACTGAAATAAAGGCATTTCGCTGGGAGCTGAAATCAATTTTTCCATTTTTTTTCTCAGAGAAAACGATTTTAGATGTTCCGATGTCTACACCCACCACTCTTTCATTTAAACTTCCGGCCCCGCCCGACGATTCCTTTTTTGCCTGCTGCTCCATCGTTTGATTGGATCCGGTCTCGATTTCAGTCTCTTTATCACCCTTATTTTTGTTTTGCGTCATTTTTATTTCTCCTATCTCTCAGTTATGCCCTTGCTGGGTTTGTTCATGGTCTCTCTCAGGTCTTAAGCAAAGATTATGCCGAATTAAAGATTTGGGAGAAATTTGATATAAATATAGCAAGTTATAGGATTGAGGAGTCGATGTAATCAAAGCCAGCGACAAAAATATGACGGATAGGGATATTGAGAAAAGTGATGGGGTCGGTCCTTTTGATAATATCAGGAATGTTCTCAGGGCTCTCAAGAAAGCATTAATATTCTAAGAAATGTGGCTTTTCATGATATTCTTAAAACCCTTGATTTTATCAAATTTCAGCCGGTGTGAATTCTGTATTCGGTCAATGGCCTGCCAGCTCATCTTTGATAAGATTGCCGATTTCCCGGATGGCGGCTTCCATATCCTCCTCACCGACCTGGGAGTAGGATAAACGAAATGTGTTGTGCCCACTGCCGTCAACAAAAAATGGCTGGCCGGTAACAAAGGCCACATTGCGGGCGACAGCACGCTGGAAAAGCTCAGTAGCATCCATGTTTTTGGGAAGTTTCACAAAAATAAAAAACCCTCCCTGGGGTCGATTCCAGGTCGTCTCCTGAGGAAAATACCGCTCCATCTGCGCTATCATAAAATCTCGCTTGGCACGGTAAAATTTAATGTTCTCCTTAATTTGCTTGTCTAAAAGTCCCTGGCGAATAAACTCCAGCAGAATATACTGGGCCGGTGTGTTGGTTGCTGCGTCGGAAAATTGTTTGGCCACCACCATCTGCCGTATCGCCTCCGAATCACCAACCGCCCAACCCAACCGGAAACCGGGCACAAATGTTTTGGACAACGAGCGTAGATGTATCACCCGTCCGCTGCAATCCATAGATTTGAGCGAGGGCAGGCGGTGGCCTTCAAAACGCAAATCAGCATAGGGGTCATCCTCAAAAATGATTAGATCGTGGGTTTCAGCCAGGCTGACAAGCTGCCGGCGCCTTTCAAGACTGAGTGTAACACCGGTAGGATTCTGGAAATTGGGAATCACATAAACGCCCTTGACGCGTTTGCCGGCCGCACTCAGAAGTTTGATTTCCTGGGCCAGTCGATTTGGATTCAACCCATCCCGGTCTACCGAAACACCGACAACCTTTCCGCCGCGGGCGTATACAGCTCCGGGTCCGCCAAAGTAAGTCGGAAGTCCGACGATAACCACATCTTCCCGGTCAATAAAGACTTGAGCCGCGAGGTGCATGCCCTGGGCAGATCCATGGGTAATCATCAAGTTATCCGGAGCAATATCGGTTAGCCCCTCCGCATTCATCCGTTCCGCCAGCACCTGTCTCAGGTCTTCGAGGCCTTCGGTCGAACCGTATTGGAGCATCTGATCGCCATGTTTGACAATCAGATTATCGAAGATTCGACGGATTGCCTTGATGGGAAACTTTGCCGGATCCGGCCAACCACCGGCCAAGGAGCGCACTTCCGGTCGGGCAACCAGAGCACAAATATCGCGGATGGCAGAAGGTTGTACATTCAGGGCATCACGACTATATAGATGGGTTAGGGGGTCTTTAGGCATTTTAACTCCAATTTTAGTCATCTTATCTTTAAAATTCCAAGTTGTTCGGCGTTCTTGGAAAAGGAATGACATCACGGATATTACCGATGCCGGTGACCAGCATCAGCAGACGCTCAAAGCCCATTCCGAAGCCACTGTGAGGCACGCTGCCATACATGCGCGATTCCAGATACCACCAGTATGGCGCTTTGTCCATTCCACTTTCATCGATACGTGCTTCCAGCACTTCCAGCCGTTCTTCGCGCTGGCTGCCGCCGATGATTTCCCCGATGTTGGGCACCAAGACATCCATGGCGGCAACGGTTTCATCGTCGTTATTTACATCGCATATAAAACGGCTTTATGCTTTTGGGATAATCATAAACGATTACCGGCTTTTTGAATTCTTCTTCGGTCAGATACCGTTCATGTTCGGTCTGAAGATCTTTGCCGAATCCTACCTCATACTCGAAATTCTGACCGGATTTTTGCAAAATATTCACCGCTTCCCGGTAAGGCAATCGAACATAATCCGAGGTGGCGGTATTTTCCAGGGTCGACATTAAATTTTTATCTACCCATTTTGCAAAAAGCTCAAGGTCCTCAGCACACTCATCCATGACATAGGATGTCAGGAATTTGATAAGCTCTTCACCCAGATCCATATTGCCTACTATATCGCAGAAGGCCATTTCAGGTTCGACCATCCAGAATTCAGCCGCATGGCGGCGGGTATTCGAATTTTCAGCCCTGAAGGTCGGGCCGAAGGTGTAGACATCACCCAGGGCCAGGCAAAACATCTCTGCCGAAAGCTGTCCGGAAACTGTGAGATTGGCCTCTTTGCTGAAAAAATCCTCCATATAGTCTGTCTTCCCATCTTTTCTCGGCAGATTTTCCAAGTCCAGGGCTGTTACCTTGAATAACTCGCCGGCGCCTTCGCAATCCGATCCGGTAAGAATAGGTGTATGTACGTAGCGAAAGTTTTTATTCTTGAAAAATTTATGGATAGCATATGACATTTCAGATCGAATACGAAAGGCGGCCCCGTATTTGTTCGTTCTGGGTCTTAGATGGGCGATGGTTCTTAAAAATTCGTCGCTATGGCGCTTTTTCTGCAAGGCATAGCTTTCCGGCGCCAGGCTGACGATTTCAACATGATCTGCTGTAATCTCCCATTTTTGACCTTTGCCTTGTGATCGGATCAGTTTTCCGCTGACAATTACCGCTGAACCCGTCGTTAATTTCTTTATATCGACATAATTGGGCAATGCGTCATCGGCGATGATCTGGATGTTTTTCAGACAGGAACCGTCGTTGATTTCAAGAAAAGAAAACGCTTTTGATGTCCGCAGGGTTCTGACCCATCCTTTTACCAACACCGCGTTCATGGGTATCGTCAGACTTTAACAAATTGAATATTTTTTTTCGATTCATGGAATCCTCTCCATAATTGCCTATCCCAAGATTGGAAAATGAAGTGAAGAATTATTATATCAGTATCTTAATCTATGACCGTCTTTCAAGAAAAATCGGTTCCCGGATAAACTAAAAATAGGTTTGTATGGTTCGACAGAAGAAATGGGACAAAAAGTATGGAGAATAGGTAAAATGAAAGGACGAGGTCCATCCCCGAGGAATGTGAAATCGGGATGGGTTATTGCACCACCTGCATTAGCATGATACCCACAGTCAAAGCGATCATCACCCCTAGCATCATTACCTTGGATGCCTTTTGGGTGAGTCGAATTACTGCAGCGATAATTGAAATAATCGCCATTGCAGCAATCAACGCTGCCGGGGCCATTACCCAGGGAATGTCCTGTGCCAATATTGCCAGAGACTGCATCTGAAATACCCCCTTGGATCTGGTTTAACTGCTTTTTCTTCAGACAATTTTATACCTATCCTCCACATTGTATGTCAATAAAAAAATCCATCAAAATTTAGCTTTACAAACATAGGTGTAACTGATAGTAGTCAAAGATTTTATAAAGAAATATCATCACTATCACTATTCTGAAAGAGAGGCACAAGGATATGGAAGAGTCAGTTAACAGACCGGTGGAAGATACCATCTGGTATGAAAACGATCAGCCAATCCAGGAGTTTTTGGGAAATTTTCGAAAAACCGCAATATTAGAAGACGATTACCCGTCAGAAGAGCTATCCTGGGTCCAATTAGTGGAAAAATCCATTCAGCCATAATCATTCGGTTATCGCTGTGAATCGAACCAACCGACGGCCCTTGTTTTCCCTCCTTCAAACTTGAGACCTTCATTTCCTGCCATGACAAAAATGTCCTTCTCAGAGAAAATGATCGATATCTTGAATTCCGGTGCCATAAATCTTGCCATGGCCATCGGATACCGGATCGGTCTTTTCGATGTTATGGACGCATTTGACAGCCCTCAATCCATCGACGACATATCCGATAGAGCCGGTTTAAACCCCCGTTATGTCAAAGAGTGGCTGGGCGTCATGTCCACCGCTGAAATTGTGGAATTATCCATCTCGGAAAAGGGTGAAAATCGATACTATCTGCCGAAAAACTGCGCTGATTTTCTCACCCGCCGTGCCGGGAACTCCAATTTGGGCGTCTATACCCAGGAGATACCCCTTTTAACCACTTGTGCCATGGAGGCGGTGATTAACGGATTCACCACCGGAGATGGCGTCACCTATGACCACTATCCGAAATTTCAGGCCTTCATGTCCCAGTTGGCCAATGCCAAGCACCATCAGGTTCTGGTAAATAAATTTTTGCCTTCCGTCGACAGCGGCCGAATTATCCTACAACTGGAATCCGGAATTCAGGTTTGTGATCTGGGTTGTGCGGAAGGGGTCGCCGTGATTCTCATGGCCAAAGCATTTCCTAAAAGCCGCTTTGTTGGAATAGACATATCATCCGAGGCAATTGATGAGGCCCGCAGACAGGCGCGACGGCAAAAAGTCGAAAACCTTGACTTTAGGGTGCTGGATGCCGCGGGTCTCGTAAGTAAAGGGGAAGTAAAGGGATTATTCGACTATGTCACAGCCTTTGATGCGATTCACGATCAAACTCGACCACAGGATGTTCTTCGGGGGGTACACCATATATTAGCCCCGGGCGGCCGGTTTTCTATGGTGGATATTGCTGCCAACTCGAATTTAGCGGATAATTTGGCCCATCCCATGGGACCGTTTTTATACACAGTCAGCCTAATGCATTGTATGCCGGTGGGTCTTGTCGATGGGGGCACTGGTCTGGGTATGATGTGGGGACGTGAAAAGGCAATCGAGATGCTTAAAGATGCTGGATTTCAGCAGGTCCAGATATTGGAAATACCCGATGACCCTTTTAATCTTCATTTTTTTTGCAGAAAATAGGGATGTTATAATGTCACCGTAATATAATACCCCTGTTCCCCTCTCTGCAGCAGCAGCACGATCGAATTTTTTCGGCGGGATTTGATGATGGCTTTTTTAAAATCCTTATTCGTTTGGATGGTAAAATCATCAATCTGACGAATTACATCCCCGGGCTGTGCGCCAATTTGGTCCAGGTACGAATTTTTCTTAATTTTTGAAATTACGACCCCTTCCCTGGCATAAATCCGATAGGCGTTTCTTTTTTTCTTCGTTAGATCTTCAACTTTGATACCCAGAAGTCTGAATGCCAGATCCTCCGCCATTTCAAGGGGATATACTGTTGTTTCAATCACTATGGTTTCTTTTTTACCGTTGCGCAATAACTGTGCATGCACGGTGTCTCCGGCGGCTATGCTTTTGGTGACGGACTTGTAATCATCGATGGAATCAATTTTTTTGTTACCAATAGACAAAATAATATCGCTTTCTTGGATCCCGGCTTTAATAGCCGGGCTTTTAGACTCCACCGTTTTTACGACAATTCCTCTATTGCCCGGAACCTTCAGATACCTTGCCAGTGATTCATCCATGTTTTGAACAGTGATGCCTATCCAGGCCTGAATCACTTCTCCGTATTGAATCAGATCCGATATGATTTTGCGGGCTTTGCCGATGGGAATCGCAAACCCGATCCCCTGGGCTTTGGCGTAGATGGCCGTATTGATTCCGATCAAATCGCCGTTAATGTTCAACAACGGGCCCCCGCTGTTTCCGGGATTAATGGACGCATCAATCTGAATAAAATCATGGTATACCCGGTCTTGGGCCCGGATACTGCGGTTTACGGCGCTGATGACCCCGGTTGTTACCGTGTGAGAAAACCCGAAAGGATTGCCGATCGCTATGACGGTTTCACCGATCATTAAATCTTCGCTGTTACCCATATTGATGGCGGGAAGCCGGTCTTCAGAGTCGATTTTCAATACCGCCAGGTCAGAGTCCGGATCGGTCCCCACTATCCTGGCCTCGAATTCACGCTCATCTTGCAGCACAATTTTAATGGTGCCGGTTTTTTGGATGACATGGGCATTGGTCAAAATAAGTCCTTTTTCCCCATCGATAATCACTCCGGATCCTAAACTGGTGCTTTGCTGACGGCGTTCAAAGCGTGGGTCGAAAAAATCCTTGAAAAACTCATCAAAGAAAGGATTGAGTCCAAATCCGGAAAATGGACTGGTACGCTTGCGTACTTCGTATGCGGAGCTTATATTTACCACTGCTGGACTGACTTCGCGCACTGCCTTCACAACGGCTGTTTCGCGGTTCAGTTCATGACCATGGCCTGCGGTTGCGTGGATCAGGATCAGGGTGCATAGAGATAAAAGAATTGGACTGATGAGGGCTCGTTGTTTTGATTGCCTGGGTGCTTGCATTTATCTCCTTCGTGGCTTACAGATAGTTCAAAATTTTTAATTCCAATAATAATCATCAAAAAAATAAATTCCAGCTATCTCTTTGTGATAATGCTTTTTTTAGTTTTTATTATAAAAACATAAATTTAAAGTTGAAGTAACGATATTATACGCATATGGCTATAAATTCTATTGACGATATTCTGTCTTTTGTTGAAAAACCCAGCCATTACCTGGGCTCTGAAATTAATACTGTGAGAAAAGACCTTGCGCGGGTCAAACTTCGTTTTCTCCTGGCTTTTCCGGATCTGTATGAGATTGGAACCTCCCATTTCGGAATGCAGATACTTTACCATATTCTGAATACGAATCCGGACATTGCAGCCGAAAGAGTATTTGCCCCCGGTGAGGATATGGAAACGATTCTGAGGAAAACCGGTCAATCGCTATTTTCTCTGGAATCCCGGGAACCGATCGGCAGTTTCGACATCATCGGATTTAGTCTACTATATGAGTTGAACTACACCAATATCCTTACTATCCTTGATTTGGCTCAAATTCCATTTTTGGCTTCCGAAAGGCGTCGTCATCACCCATTGATCATTGCAGGTGGTCCTTGTACCAGCAATCCGGAACCCATTGCCGAATTTTTTGACGCCATCGTTGTGGGCGACGGGGAAAACGCGGTTGTGGAAATGGCTGACGCCTGGCTTGGCTGGAAAAAAAACGCCCGGACTGATAAAGAATCTCTGTTGAAAAAATGGTCTCAAATTGAGGGTGTCTATATTCCCTCTTTTTTCAAATTTCGCATTGATGGTAACGGTATCCCAACCCTAACACCCCGCTATCCAAATTACTTAAAAGTCCGCCGTGCTATTGTCCCCGATCTGGATGACGTACCGTTCCCCGAAAAACCCATCATCCCTTTTGGCAAACCGATCCATGACCGGTTGCGGCTGGAGGTTTCCCGGGGGTGCACCCGGGGATGTCGATTTTGTCAGGCCGGTATGATTTATCGCCCGGTGCGTGAGCGTTCACCGGAGCACTTACTATCACTATCCGCCAGTTCCACTTCTGCAACCGGATATGAAGATATATCTTTGTTGTCCTTGAGCACCGGTGATTATGGTTGTATCATACCCCTGATGGAGCGGTTGATGGCCCGTTTTGCTTGCGACAATGTTGCCGTTTCTTTGCCCTCTTTGCGAGCGGGTACACTGACCCCTGAACTGATGAAGCAAATCAAAAAGGTCCGCAAAACCGGGTTTACCATCGCCCCGGAAGCCGGCAGTCAAAGACTACGGGACCTGATAAATAAAAATATCAGCGAAAAGGAAATCATCACTACGGTCAATGACGCTTTCAATATGGGATGGCAGGTTATCAAGCTTTATTTCATGATCGGTCTACCCACTGAAACGGATGATGATCTAGCGGCTTTGGTGGATCTGGTCAAAAAGTTGCGAAGAATCAAAGGACCCAAGGGGGGCCGGGGGAAAATCAATGTTAGTGTCGCCACATTTATTCCGAAGTCCCACACTCCCTTTCAATGGGCCGGACAGATTTCATTGGCTGAATCCCGGTCGAAGATTAATTGGCTTCATGACCAATTGAAACTTCCTGGAATTCAATTCAAGTGGCAAAATCCGGAAGTCAGCGAGCTGGAAGGACTTTGGGCTCGCGGAGATCGACGGCTAAGCCGTCTGCTCATCACCGCCTATAAAAAAGGGTGCCGGTTTGACGGCTGGAGTGACAAATTCCGCTACCTCCTCTGGCAAGAGGCTATAGAGGAGGAAGGTTTAGAGCCGGCTTTTTTTTCGGCCGGCACGCAGGACCTTAACCAAGCTTTGCCCTGGGATCATATTGACAGCCGTATCAGCAAAGCTTTTCTAAAAACCGAATGGGAAAAGGCCCTTGATAGCTCTTTCACAAACGATTGCCGCCAGGGGGGGTGCGCGCAATGTGGAGCATGCGATTTTAGAGAAATCAAGATGAAAACATTTTCGAATATGCAAAATGAACCTTTTTCGGTTAGCGGGGCGACCCAACCTGTTGAGACAGGTAATAAGTATTTGTCTGTTTATTACACCAAACTGGGTCAGGCCAAATATCTAGGCCATCTTGAAATGGTCAATGTTTTTTTAAGAGCCCTCAAACGGGCTGAAATACCTGTTGTACTTTCGCAGGGGTTTCATCCCAAACCAAAAGTCTCTTTTGATGATCCATTGCCAATTGGTATCGAAAGCCAGCAGGAGCATTTCACGCTAACTGTACCGGGCTTTGTTCGCCCGGAGATCGTCACCCGGCGACTAAACAGCCAACTCCCCGAAGGTCTCGCTGTAGTTTCCTGTCAAATTGCTTCCGATAAGCACGGGCATCCGTCCCCAAAGGAAAATACATACCTGGTCACCCTGAGGGAAGGCCATTTCTGCAAAGAAAAGTTGGCATCCTTTAACTGCGCCGCGGATGCGACCATTTCATTTTCGAATCGAAAAGGAAAGTTGAAAAAGATAAATTTAAAGGATATGGTATTAAATATCATATATTTGGATTCACTCCGTCTGCAAATGACACTTTCGTCGTTGCCTGGAAAAACCGTACGACCGGTGCTGATCCTGCGTCATATTTTCGGTGTAGCTGAAGATCACATCAAACAGGCAAAGATCGTTAAGCAGCAAGTATAGAGCTTGGAGCAAAGTTTCGGAATGGTGAACACAATTCATGAGATGTTGCCCAGTATGTCGGGATGGCTTCATCATCATGGTATTTACTTCCTGTTTTAAGCCTTCACCCCTTGCCTTTGCTATGGGAGAGCAGCGATTCTATGTATAAACAACTTGTCATTAATGTAACCGAACACGAAACCCGGGTAGCTCTTTTGGATGATGGCAACATTGCAGAGCTATATGTCGATCGCGGGGATGACTCGGATATTGCGGGCAATATCTACAAGGGACGGGTGTTGCGTGTTTTGCCCGGCATGCAGGCGGCTTTTGTAAATATTGGATTAAATCAGGCGGCTTTCATCTACGTGGATGATGTGTTCTATGATGGTTACAGGGAATATGAGAAGTTATTTGACTTAGAATCCGAGATGGACGACGACAGTTCGACGGACAATTCAACCAGCCCGGAATATCTGAAGAAGCGTGATTATAGCATCGATGAAATTATCAGGGAAGGTCAGGAAATTTTGGTTCAAGTGGCCAAATCTCCCATGGGAACCAAAGGTGCTCGCATTTCTTCCTATATATCGCTTCCCGGTCGGTTTCTGGTATTAATGCCCACTTCCGATCATATCGGCGTTTCCCGGCGTATTGAAGATGACGTCGAGCGGGAACGTTTAAAAGGAATGGTACAGAAGCTGAGAACAGAGGATTTCGGATATATCGTGAGAACCGCTGCGGAAGGCGAGCAGGAAGAAAAGCTGGCCTATGAAATGGGATTTTTAAACAATCTGTGGAAGAACATTCAGAAAAAATTTGAGATTGCCAGGGCCCCCTCCCTTTTGCATGCTGAGCTTTCTATCAGCTTACGGGCAGTGCGTGATCTTCTGATTCAAGAAGTCGAAAAACTGGTCATAGATTCAAAATCTACCTACCATACCGTTTTATCCTTTTTGGACAACTATATGCCCGGCTTAAAGGATCATGTTGTATTGTATGAGGGCTCAGAACCGATTTTTGATGCCTATAATCTGGAGGGAGATATTTCCCGAGCCCTGAAAAGGAAAGTATGGTTGAAGTCAGGCGGCTACATATTGATAGAACATACGGAAGCTTTAGTTGCCATTGATGTCAATACCGGCCGGTATGTCGGGAAACACAACCTGGAAGAGACGATTTTAAAAACCAATCTGGAGGCAGTCAAAGAAATCGCGTATCAAATCCGACTCAGGGATCTAGGGGGCATTATTATTATCGATTTCATTGACATGGAAAGAAAAGCCAATCAGGAAAAAGTCTTTAATGCGCTAAAGGAGGCTTTGAAAAAGGACAAAAGCAAAACCCACGTTCTTCCCATATCTGATATGGGTTTAATTCAGATGACCCGTAAACGAACCCGGGAACCCCTGACTCGGATTCTTTGCGAACCTTGCTTTTATTGTGATGGTGAAGGATATCTCGTTTCCAGGCAATCCATCTGCTATAATATTTACCGAGAGATTTTGAGGGATGCTCATGATATGGATAGCAAGCGGCTGACGCTCAGGGTCAATCCGCGAATTGCCGAACTTTTTCTCGGTGAAGAAAATTTGCTCATTTCCAAACTTGAACGGGACATCGGCAAACAGATTGTAATTTATCCCAATCCCGAGTTTCATATGGAACAATTTGATATCTTTGAAGTCCACCACAGCCCCTAAACGTTGCACCACATCCATTTGGGTTGGATCGGATATTATTTCTTGACAGAACAATTTCCTTATGCTTTACTCATTCGATTTAAGATATTAACTGAAAAGCGCAGCTTTATCGGGATCATAAAATTTTAAGCATGGAAATAAGGAATATTAAATATGAAACGAACATTTCAGCCTAGCAGAATAAAACGGGCCCGAAATCATGGTTTCCTTAAACGAATGTCTACTAAACAGGGTAGAAGAATCATTAATCGCAGGCGAGCCAAAGGCCGTATCCGGCTGTCAGCATAATGCTTCGATTCGCTATTACAGTGACCTATACTTTAATGTATCTGTATTTCTATATTTCAATTGGGGCGAAATCCCCAACTTAAGCCGAGAAGCTTGTCCGTTGCAATTTTCCTTCACAAAGGCCGACAGACTCTTAAAACGTCGTGAGTTTATTGCACTTGCAAATTCGGGCCGGAGGATACAAAATGAATATTTTATCGCTGTTTTCTCACCCGGCTGTCACGGACGTTCACGTTTAGGTATTACTGTCACCAAAAAAGTCGGAGGAGCTGTTAAAAGAAACAGAATCAAGCGTCTTGTAAGAGAATTTTTTCGATTAAATCGGCAGTCTCTATCGGGTGAGTGGGACATCAACATTATCGCCAAATACCAAATTGCAGACATTACGTCTGAACAGGCATACCAATCATTGCAGAATATTATTAACCGGATATCGCGGTATGATGATCCTCAATAAATTTTTTCAGACCGTTTTTGTGTTTTTAATCTGGGTATACCAATATACCCTGTCACCGCTTCTGGGGCCTTCATGCCGATTTTATCCAAGCTGCTCGGAGTATGCCCGGCAGGCCATCAATCGACATGGCCCCCTAAGTGGTCTGCTTTTGGCTGCTAAAAGGATTTTACGATGCCACCCATTTCATCCCGGAGGTGTTGATCCGGTACCCTAGCAGGGAACAGAAAGAAAAACGGAACAGCCAAAAGTAGAATAAAGTTAATAATATCAGCTGTTTATAAGGAATTGATCTTAAAAAGAGAGTCCAACATATTCCGGTTCTTGACACCCCCCTAGCGAGCCCCTGGGTCAGTCCACAGACAGCATGCCCCGTTTAATCGAATCAAATTCGGATTCTGCAATAGAACTTTGACGACACCAAGTCGACCATCATTTGTTGATGTTGCATCATTCGTTGTGTGGGTTTGCCAACCGAAACTGGAGACTTGATCAATGGCAATAATTGCCCCTAAAGGGGCAGCTCTTCCGAATTTGGTTTCGGAGGAATTTCAGATTTTATGAATTTTTAGGAGAAGACAATGGAACAAGCGCGTTTGTTAATTGCTATTGTCCTGTCTGCACTGATTTTTTTACTGTGGCAGCTGTTTTTTGTCGACAAAGATGCCCCGCAGCAATCTGCCAAAAAGGTCGAGCAGTCAACGCTAAAAGAGGAACAGATCAAGGAATCCAAGCCATATCCGAAAGCGCAGGAATTGACCGCAGCTGGTGGGACCACCAGCAGCGATACAGAAGGGTCATTACCCGACAGAATCCCCCGTAGTATTACTGTTGAAACACCGTTATATCAGGTGCAGCTCTCTGAGAAGGGAGCGGGGTTCAGCAGTTTTATTCTGAAGAAATACAGGGAAAAAGTCGCAAAAGATTCTCCTTTACAAGAGCTTATTCCCCAGAAAGATTCAATCGAAGCCGTTTTGCTTGGGTTTGCCGGGAAAAGCCTGCCCGGGCTGGACGATGCCTTTTTTTCGGTAAACCTGAATGCTGATACAGTCAATATACAAAATGCCGCCCAGGAGATTACTTTTGCCTGGAAATCCGATGAAGGCGTTGTGGTGGAAAAAACCTATAAGTTTGCGCCAGACTCCTATCTGATTGGGCTGAATGTCACCATTAAAAACGGTTCTGATCAGAGCATTCAGGACAAACTGTTTGTCTCACTTACAGGCTCGACGCCCGCGGACGCGCGGATGTATGGCTTTGAAGGTCCCAGTGCCTTGATTAATGAAAAGCTTGAAGAGGTTAAAATCAAGGATATCGAAGAAAAAAATACCTACACCGGGAAGGTGACATGGGTTGCCTTGCAGGATCGATACTTTATGATGAGTGTCATTCCCGATCAGGCAGCTGAAGAAGCCAGCATGCGGCTCTTTTTAAAGGGAGACAGCCTGCTGGAAGCGCAATATCTGAACCCGGCCGGTGATATTCGTCCCGGCACCCAGCAAACCTATCAATACTTGCTTTTTTTCGGACCTAAAAGCATGAAAGTCCTCAAGGATGCGGGGCATGATCTCGGCAAGGCTTTAGATTTTGGAATGTTTACCGTGCTTGCCAAACCCTGTGTCTGGTTAATGAACCAACTCTATAATGTTATACCCAATTACGGCATTGCGATCATCGTCTTGACGATTTTAATAAAAATTGTTTTATGGCCCCTGGGATCTAAAAGCTATAAATCCATGAGCGAAATGAAAAAGATCCAGCCGTTGATGAAAGAAATCAGAGAGAAATATAAAAATGACAAGAAAAAAATGAACGAAGAGGTTATGGGCCTATACAGAACGTATAAGATTAACCCTCTCGGCGGTTGCCTCCCCATGGTGGTTCAACTGCCTGTTTTTTTTGCGCTGTATCGAATGCTATATCAGGCGATTGAGCTGCGACATGCGCCTTTTTTCCTGTGGATCGATGATCTCTCCGCTCCGGACCGTCTGTTTCATTTCAGTTTTTCAATTCCATTCATGGAGCCGCCCTTCGGTATTCCCGTGCTGACAATCATCATGGGGGGTACCATGTTGCTGCAACAAAAGATGTCTCCTCCCATGGGAGACCCGACCCAGGCGAAAATGATGATGTTTATGCCGCTTATATTTACGTTTATTTTTATCAATTTTTCCTCCGGGCTGGTGTTGTACTGGCTGGTGAACAACATTCTTTCGATTTCGCAACAATATTATATTCAGAAAAAATTTGCATAGTAACGGAGGTTAACCCCGATGTCTTCGTTGGATTTTTCAGCAAAAAATGTAAATAAAGCCATCGAAAAAGCATGTGATGAACTCAACTTGGCGCCGGATAAAATTAAATATGATATTCTGTCCCATGGATCCAGCGGTATTTTTGGCTTGGCAGGCATTAAAAAGGCAAAAATTCGGGTCCTTTTACCTGAGAAACCCAAAGAAGCCGTTTCGGATGATGAAATCTCAGACTCTGTAGATGAGATTTCTATTGAAAAAATATTATCAGCAGAGCATTTGTCTGAGGGTGACGATGCCGACCATCCACGACCAATTACATTTGAGGAAAATCCTTTAGATCTTGGCCGATCCGTTTTGCAGCGCATCGTTGACTCAATTACAGCCGATGCTGAAATATCGGCAGAAGAAAATTCCGACGGTCTTTTTTACAATGTTAATGGCGGGAATGCCGGCATTCTCATCGGCAAGAAAGGGCAAACCCTCGATGCTATTCAGTCACTGATAGAGAAAATTGTCAACAAGCAAAATCCTCACAATGGTAGAATTCACATTCAGATTGATGTCGAAGGCTATTTGGAGACCAGGAAAACCAACCTGGAAAAGCTTGCCGAACGTCTGGCAGACAAATCTAAACGAATCCGAAAGCCCATTTCGCTGGGCCAAATGAGTGCAACTGACCGAAGAATAGTTCACCTGGCTTTAAAGGATGATCCGGATATTCGGACCAAAAGCAGGGGAGAGGGCTATATGCGAAAATTGGTTATTTTCCCTCAAAAAGTTAGCAAAAAAAGGCAGCCTTTGCGATCGTAATTAAAATGGATAACCCCACCATAGCGGCAATTGCCACACCTGGCGGCCGGGGTGGCATCGGAATTATTAAATTATCCGGACCGCATGCTGTTTCGATTGCTACAACGATATTCTCCCCTGCTGGCTCCAATCTAAAATTTTCCTGCAGCAAAACAGCGTCTACAAAGGACGATTGTCGGGACATTATCCAATCACACCGTTTATATCTGGGCCACATCATCGATCCTGAAAATCAGCGGATAGTGGATGAAGTGCTGCTTTGTGTAATGAAAGCACCCCGGTCCTATACCAAAGAGGATGTCGTTGAGATAAATGCCCACGGCGGTCGAATTGCTTTAAATGCAGTTCTCGAACTTGTGGTAAAGCAGGGTGCGCGAGTAGCCGAACCCGGCGAATTTACCAAAAGAGCTTTTCTTAATGGGCGAATCGATCTAACCCAGGCCGAGGCGGTTATTGATGTTATAAACGCCCGTACGGAAAAGTCGCTGCAATTGGCAGCGAACCAGATCAAGGGGCAATTAAAAAGAAACGTGGAGCAAATCCGGGAATTTTTACTGGAATTATTAACCGGTATTGAAGCCGGAATTGATTTTCCGGATGAAGTCGCGGACATTCTGGATTCGAAGACAGCCGCCAGCGAGATAAAGGCACGTGTTATTAAACCGCTGAAACGTTTGATACAGCATCACCTGGACGGCAACATATTGCGCGAAGGGCTGAAAGTGGCTGTGGTCGGTCGGCCCAATGTCGGTAAATCCAGTTTATTAAACCGGTTGCTCAAAAAGGATCGGGCCATCGTAACTGCGATACCCGGCACAACCCGGGATACGATTGAAGAAACACTGGACTTTAAGGGGCTTCCCATTATCCTTGCCGACACTGCCGGACTTCATGATACCAATGATCCGATAGAAACTCTCGGCATTGAAAAAACCATGAAGAGCATCGATGATGCCGATATGATCGTATTTATGGTTGAAGCCCACCGGGCTCTGACCAAAGACGACTTTGACATATTTAATAAGATACATTCTAAACCCTTTGTCATTGCGATAAATAAAATCGATTTGCTGAACGGACAAAGTCCAAGTATACTTCCGGACTCATGGATGGGCAGGGAATTTGTGGAAATTTCAGCCTTATATGATCAGGGACTAGACCATTTAAAGGAAAAAATAATTCTCGCTGGATTTGGAAAGGATCCGATTGATATCGATACTGCCATTGTGCCCAATCTGAGACAAAAATTGCTTTTGCAGGATTCTCTCAGAGCCGCCGAGACCATCAGATTAGAGCTTGAAAATCGATCTCCCATGGAGTTGGTTGCCATTGACCTTCAAGAAGCGATTGATTCCCTCGGCCAAATTCTTGGGACTGATCTCAAAGTGGATGTTTTGAATCAAATCTTCAGCCGTTTCTGCGTTGGAAAATAAGTTAATGTTTCACGTGAAACATTAACTTATTTTCCATTAATTCGTCGTTTTGAAGAGAAGCTTTGTTATTTAATGTCTCCAAAAAAAAATTATAAAGGAGCTCTGGAACAGCTATGAGTGTTGATCTTACATCATATTTTAAAAAATACGAAGCGCTGGTCACCCAAGCCGACAGTGCTTTTGATCGAGTGAAAAATGCCCACTCAGATTGTGTGAAATGCGAAGAAAAATGTGCGGATTGTTGTTTTGCCCTTTTCGATCTGACACTGATCGAGGCACTTTACATTCATCATAAGATTAATGAAAAATATGAAGGCACAGCAAAGAGTGAACTTTTAGAGAAATCCAACCGTGCGGACCGTCAAATTTACAAGATCAAACGCAAGGCATATGCCGATCTTCAGGCCGGTAAAAATGAAGGTGAAATTCTTGCTGCCATGGCGCTTGAGCGTGTTCGCTGCCCGCTTCTGAATGAAAATGAGCTCTGTGATCTCTATGACCACCGTCCGATCACCTGTCGCTTTTACGGCGTTCCGACTGCAATCGGAGGTGCCGGTCACACCTGCGGAAAATCCGCTTTCAAACAAGGGGAGAAATACCCGACAGTCAACCTAGATGCTGTTCACAGCCAGTTGCAACAGATATCAGCGGAGCTGTTGCGGGACGTTCAATCAAAAAATATTAAATTGGCAGACTTGCTCGTTCCACTATCTTCGGCAGTGATCTTGGATTTTGATGATGTATTTTTAGGAATTGCTGAAGAAGTGGAGGAAGTAAAAGGCCATCAGCACCGTTCGAGGAAAAAGAAATGAGTGAATTTACTTCTGAAGAATCGGAAAATAGAAAAAAGGTAGTGTTTGACAGCATGTCACCGCGACGTCAGAAGCACATTCTAAAAAAGGGCTACGCTAAGTGGGATCCTTTTGAGGAGCCCAAAGACCCCATCGATATTCGAAAAGACAAAACCAAGCGTACCACGCAGATGCTCGTAAGAGAATTTTTACAATCGCGCGATTCTGAGAGTTACAGCAACGCTTATGGCAGGGGGGTTCTTGAGATGGCCCTGGGAATAATCAATGATGACGAACGGTTTATCGGCATGTATGATTTTGCCCGATGGCATCAGGAATTGTTAAGGAAGGAAGGGCATTCATGAAAAAATTATGCAGCTCTCACTGCCAGGTGCAACTATATTTATCACCTTAGAATTCATCGGAATGGATTAGATGCTATCTGATTAATCCTCGATGAATGTCCCTAAGGTTAATTCCTGGTATTCGCTTGATGTTTCCTGGTAGGTTTCCAGCATCCTTTCCAGGGTTTTTCTCGTATCATTTTCTCTCCAATTAATCCAGCTATCCATGTCTTGCCAGCTTCCGATAACCACCAGCGTTTGTGGATCTTCGCCTGATGTCAAAGTTTCACCGGAAATATATCCGGGCTGTTGAAGGGCTCCGGAGCGCAACTCCCGGAGTAAGGCGATAATTTCTCTTTTCTTGCCTTTCTTAAATTTTCTTTTGATAATGATTTTTGCTTGCATGGCCGTTTCCTTTTATCAAGGCATAACCAATGATGGTCTGCCTTTTTTTACTTCCTTCATGTCTGGTGGCCGAATTTTTCCAATCAGATGAAAAAACTCCACAAAATACCAGCACAAATGGCCGAACCGATAACTCCCGATGAATTGCATGCCATTCCGTGCATCAGTAAAAAGTTTGTTGGGTCCTCTTTTAAACCCGTTAAGTGAACTTCCCGGGCGGAGCCAGGTACCGCGGAAACGCCGGCCGCCCCCAGCAGAGGGTTGATCTTCTCTTTCAAAAACAGGTTCATAATTTTAGCGAAAATAACTCCGGATGCAGTCGCAATCGAAAATGCAACGGAACCCAGAAAGAAGATACCTAAAGATTTGGGCGTCAAAAACACATCGCCCTGGGTACTGCATCCCACCGTGAAACCGAGAAATATTGTAGCCGTATCGATGATGGCCGATTGGGCTGTGTTGGCCAAGCGATTCACGACCCCACATTCTTTTAAGAAATTTCCTAAAAACAGCATACCCAGCAACGGCAGTGCGGTGGGGGCCAAAAAGCAGCAAAGCAGGACACCCACTATCGGAAATATCATGATTTCCTTTCTGGATACTTCCCGACCAGGCGGCATTCTGATAAGGCGTTCCTGCCGGGTGGTCAACAGTCGCATGATCGGCGGTTGAATAACCGGTATCAGCGCCATGTATGAATAGGCCGCAATGGCAATGGGCCCGATGAGATGTGGCGCAAGTTTGGCGGTTAAGAATATGGATGTCGGCCCATCGGCGCCTCCGATAATTGCAATCGAGGCGGCTTCTTTGGGCAGAAACCCAAAAAACAAGGCCCCCAACAAAGTAAAATATATGCCCATCTGAGCTGCTGCGCCCAGAAGCATTAATTTCGGCTGGGCCAGCAATGATGAAAAATCGGTCATGGCTCCCAAACCCAGAAAGACGATGGAAGGATAAACACCGGTGGTCACGCCAAAATAAAGATAATGCAAAACGCTGTTGCTTTCATAGATGCCAATCCCAAAGCCTTTGAAAAAAGGAACATTTCCGACTAAAATACCAAAGCCGATGGGAACCAGCAACAGAGGTTCGTATTTTTTGGCTGTCCCAAGATAAAGGAATATACAGCCGACAAAAATCATCAGAATATGACGATAGTCGGCTAGAAAATACCCGGTGTTTGATAAAAATTGGTAGAATAGATCGAACATTGTTTACCCTTTAATTTGCTTTTTGTTTATCCCACGTGAACGTGCCGTCCCCCTGGGGGACCAATATGCCGGCTTCCTGCAAATATTTTATGGATAGATGAGGATGGGGAAGATCCATTTTATTAGAAATATCAAATAGTTGAATAAGATCGAAAGGCTGCTTCAGCTGTTCGATCAATGGCCTGTATATGCTGGCAAGCTCTTTTACAGTCGGAAGATGGCGCTGTAAGGAAACGGGCGCTTTAATCGTTTTAGGTTCCTCGACTTGAGCCTGCTTTTTGTTTCGATTGAAGAACTCATCCCTTCGTTCCCAAAAATTAAGAATTTTGTGGACTTGAGAAATGACAACGGACAATATCACCAGGCCCAGAAAAACGATGGAAGCGCCAACAATCGCCATGCCCCAGCCGTTGTTGGCCGTTATGTTTTCAAAACCAAACAATGTGTGCCTCCTAATTTAGTTTTTTATAATCTAACATAAAATTATTAAAAGGGTTTATCCATCATAGTACGTAGTAAAAGTCAACAAGAAACATGTACCAAGAAAAAAAAGGTCAGCTATTTAAAGATTCATTGATCATTTTAGTTCGGAAGCGTTGATACGTTTTTCTGAAGGGGAAATATTTTTTTATGTGATTCTTCTTCTTTCTTGACCCGAGGCCGTCATTTATCTATATAAGGTTTCATCAGGAAGAGCGAAGTTTCATTTGCTATTTACAAAAGGAGGAACTCATATGGTTAAAAAACTTTTTTGGAAAATGGCGATCATTTGTTTTATCATTACTGTTGTATTCACTCCACCAGGGCCTGTCTGTGCGCAGGACAAACCAATGATATTCGGTTTATTGCTGGTTGGCCCATACAATGATCATGGTTGGAGTCAGGCGCATTTTGACGGGGGCAAATACGTTGAAGACAAAGTGCCCGGTACCAAAATGATTTATATTGATAAAGTGAATCCGGCCGATCGACCCGGTGTGACGATCCCACAATTGGTTGACGACATGATTGAAAAAGGGGCCAAGCTGATTATTGCCAATTCCGATGATATGAAGGACGGCACCCGGGAAGCGGCGCTGATGCATCCGGATGTAAATTTCATCCATATTTCCGGCGATGATGTGCTCACGGGCAAGGCTTCTAAAAATCTCAGCAATCTGATGGGTCGCATGGAATATGGAAAAATGATGGCGGGGTTCGTTGCCGCTTTGACGACGAAAACGGGAAAAATTGGCTATCTCGGGCCGCTGATCAATGAAGAAACACGGCGGCTGGCGGCATCTGCTTACCTGGGGGCTAAATATGCCTGGCAAGAAATACTGAAAAAGGATCCCAAAGATCTAAAGTTTCAGGTGACCTGGATCGGTTTTTGGTTTAACATCCCGGGCGTGACTGCCGATCCCACTCAAGTGGCCCAGAATTTTTACAACACAGGCTATGATATGGTGATATCCGGTATCGACACCACTGAAGCCGTAGTAGTGGCCCAGCAAAAAAAACAGCAGGGGAAAAATGTCTGGGCCATTCCCTATGATTACCTGGGTGCCTGTGCCGGCGCATCCGATGTCTGCCTGGGTGTGCCGTATTTTAATTGGGGCCCGAGTTATGTTAATTCTATCCGGGCTGCCATGCAGGGTAAATGGAAGTCCGAGTGGGACTGGCTGGGACCGGACTGGAAGGATATCAATAATCCGGACACCAGTGCCGTTGGTTTTGCCGTAGGACCGGCCCTCGCAGAATCCGTCAAAAATGAGCTGGCTGCATTTATCAGCGGCTTAGGCGAAGGCAGAATAGATCTTTTCAAGGGTCCCTTGAACTATCAGGACGGAAGCACTTTTGTCAAAGCCGGTGAAAAGGCCAGCGATCAGCAGATTTGGTATATGGAACAGCTTCTGGAAGGAATGACTGGACAAAGCAGCGCCAAATAAATTCTATATAAGATATAGAATTCAATAGGTTAAATATTTTGGCAAAGTGCAGAAGGGATTTCGACTACCTTCTGCACTTTGCAATTTTAACGGATAAAAAGCAAGGCCATGTGGATTGAACTCCAAGATATCCACAAATACTATGGGTTCGTGAAAGCAAACGACGGGGTTAATCTGAGGGTCGCCCCCGGACGCGTTCATGGTATTCTGGGTGAAAACGGCGCCGGCAAAAGCACCATGATGAAAATTCTGGCAGGTTTCAGCCAGAAGACCCGTGGATCCATTCTGATAGACGGCGAACCCGTCAACTACCGTAACCCGGCCCAGGCCGTGGCGCTTGGCATTGGGATGCTTTATCAGGATCCACTGGATTTTTCCAGTCTTTCCGTCCTGGACAATTTTATGCTGGGACAGACCAATGGATTTTCCGGGCATCAAAAGAGATTTAGAAATGCCTTTCTTAAACTTGCAGAATCCTTTGATTTTGCACTGAATCCGGATACACCGGTAAAAATTCTAACCATTGGTGAAAGGCAGCAACTTGAATTATTAAGGCTTTTGGCATTGGGGGTCCAGGTCCTGATTTTGGATGAACCGACTACCGGTATCTCGGCCGTCCAAAAAGAAATTCTGTTTAAATCACTTAAAAAGTTAACCGCTGAAGGCAAAAGTGTCGTTCTGGTGTCCCATAAACTGGAAGATGTCGAAGCCCTTTGTGATCAGGTTACCGTTCTGCGTCAGGGCAAGGTGGCCGGCGATATGGAACAGCCCTTTGATCCCAATCGTCTGCTGGAAATGATGTTTGGAACACCACCGTTGCCGCCTGCCCGCTGCATGGAAACCCCGGGCAATGATGTTCTGGTGATGAAAAGTATCTCAGGGTCCGGGGAACGTACCGGTCTCAAGAATTGTGATATTGTTGTCCGCCAGGGAGAAGTTATCGGCCTGGCGGGTCTGGAAGGAAGCGGCCAAGGGGTTTTTTTGCGTATTGCCGGCGGTTTAAAGCAACCAAACCAAGGGTCCATACTATTAGCGGGCCGGGATATGAAAAATCAGGATCATCATATTTTCATGCGCCATGGTGTAACGTTTTTGCCGGCCTCGCGTCTGGAAGAGGGACTGATATCCGGTCTTAGTATTACCGAGCATTTTGCCCTGCAGGAGCATCCGAAGCGTTTTCTGGTGACGTGGCCGAAGGCCTTTCGGTTAGCCACTGAGCGTATCGATAATTTTCGAATAAAAGGGCTACCTGATTCCCAGGTAGATGCCTTGTCCGGCGGAAATCAGCAGCGCCTGCTGCTTTCTTTTTTACCGGCGGATCCCCTGTTGTTGCTGCTGGAAAATCCAACCCGGGGTCTGGATATGGAGTCGGTGAACTGGGTCTGGCAGCACCTCCAAAAATATTGTCTCAATAAAGCGAGCATTATTTTTTCATCCTCGGAGCTTGATGAAATCCTCATGGTAGCGGATAGAATACTAGTTTTTTTTGATGGTCGCATCATCAAAGATGTTAATTCTGCAGAAACCAATGCGTCAGAGCTGGGAAAAGCGATCGCTGGCAAGGTATAAAACAATTAATTATGAAATCCTATTTTCGCCAATCCCCTCAAATAATTTTAACTCTGCTTGCGGTGTTTTTTTTTACCACACTGGTTCTGCTGCTTGCCGGAGCACCACCATTTAGTGCCTATTACCACATTCTCAAAGGCTCTTTGGGATCCTGGAATAAATTTGCCCACGTAACCAAGGCCTGGATTCCGCTCACTCTCTGTGGTTGCGGTCTGTTGTTTACCTTCAGAATTGGATTGTGGAACATCGGTGTCGAAGGACAAGTCATGATGGGGGCGGTGTTTACCACCGCTATGCTTCGTTTTGGAACTGAAAACAGTGCCGCCACTTTTTTTCTCATAGCATCCATGTTGGCCGGTATGGCGGGCGGCGCCCTTTGGGCGCTGATCGCTGGTTTCTTGAAAACCAGGGGTGGCGTCAATGAAATATTTGCCGGTCTGGGACTCAATTTCGTAGCTCAAGGGATCATTCTTTGGCTGATTTTCGGCCCCTGGAGGCGACCGGGGGTGGCATCCATGAGCGGTACCGAGACGTTTCCTTTAAAATTGTGGTTGCCTCATCTGACATCTGTTCGCCTTTCGCCCTTAGCACTGTCGATTGTAATCGTTTCTCTTATTTTAACCGGTTTATTGATGCGTTACAGTCGGATTGGGTTAAATTTGAAAGCCATTGGAAACAACCCGAAGGCTGCTTTCATTTTTGGGCTCAAACCCGACCGGTATATGATTCTTGCTATGATTTTCGCCGGCGGTTTTGCCGGTCTGGCGGGAAGCCTTCAGGTGAGCGGTGTTTACCATCGCCTCCTGCCAGCCATATCCAGCAATTACGGTTACTTGGCACTTCTTGTGGTGATGCTGTCCGGCTATAAAATCCGGCTGGTGCCATTGGTGGCATTTTTCTTTGCCTGCTTGAATGTCGGAAGTATTCAGCTGCCGATGGTGCTCCAGGTGGATTCATCCCTCAGCGGTGTCATTCAGGGGGCCCTGGTTCTGGCAACGCTTGCCGTGCATGCCTGGCGCATGCGCATAGTGCATGGGGCATAGGGCGAAAGGCAGCGGGTAGAGGAACGGAATTTGGAATGCGGAATGTGGAAGGGAAGCAGAAGATGGAGGACGGGAGACAGATGTCGGATGACAGAGGACAGAGAACCGAAGACAGAGAGATGGAAGACGGAAGGCAGAATCTGTTGAATGTGGAATTCGTAAAGTTGAGATTAAAACTGATGGCAGAGTTAATAAACTGAGACGATGAGAATAGAATCGGTCCATTTTTTCACAACGCACCACGGACAACTAACAACAGACATTAAGCTTCTATATTAAACTAATTGAATTATGCCTGCTTTCGATTTCGAAATAATTTCATCACTTCAATTTGTGAGCCATGTTTGAAATTAATTTAACCATACTTTTTGCCAGTGTTATTGCCGGGGCGGCACCGATTGTGCTCGCGGCGGTGGGTGAGACCATTACAGAAAAAGCGGGTCTCATCAACCTTTCGCTGGATGGCTCTATTTTGCTGAGCGCCATGGCGGCATTTGCCATTGCTTTTGAAACCAACAGTTTGATTTTGGGATTCGTTTGCGGGGCCGCTGTCGGTGCTCTGGTGGCGGCCACCGTGGCGGTGTTCAGTATCTATTTTCTCCAGAACCAGGTTGCCGTGGGGTTTGTATTAACGTTGATGACCCGGGATCTAGCCTATTTCATCGGCAATCCCTACTCACGGCTGCAGGGTCCTCAAGTGTCCCCCCTGCCCTTTCCCTTGCTGAGCAAAATTCCAGCTTTAGGTGATATTTTTTTCAACCACAACCTGCCGGTTTACTTGAGCTTGTTTTTGATCGCATTGTGCTGGTGGTACATTTACCATACACCTCATGGCTTGAAACTGAGATCTGTGGGTGAACACCCTAAAGCATCCTACGCCAGAGGGATCAATCCCCAAAAACTGCAGCTGTTGTATGCTGTTTGTGGCGGATTATTCGTGGGGCTTGCCGGAGCCACGTTTTCATTGGCCACCAAGCCCGGATGGGGACGGCCCCAGGGGGCGGAAGGGACCGGCTGGATCGCGCTGGCGCTAGTCATTTTCGGGGGCTGGCATCCGGTGAAAGCCGCCGCCGGTGCATACCTGTTTTCGCTTTTGCAGGTGCTGGGGATCTATTTTCAGGAGTGGCTGCCGTCGGTTCCATCCCAAGTCTTTCAGGTGGCCCCGTTTCCGCTGATGATTTTCACCCTGATCATCATGTCGTATGCCCAGAAGGAATCCGTATTACGATGGGCGGAAGGCAAAGGCCACATCAAATCCCTGCTTAACTTCTTCTCGGGAATGGCACCGTCTGCTTTGGGAAAGCCCTATCGACCGGATTAGCCGTTTTATAAGGCCAAAACTTAGCAAATTTGTTTCTCCTCGGCCCCTCAGTTTGAGGCAACGCTTTCCGATTCTTTATGTCCCAGATTCTCTGAAATTAGCTGATCCAGGTTTTTGCGGCCATTAATGTGCCAATAATCACATTTTACCTCCGAATAATATAAACCAAATCTCGCCAAAATAGTTATAATATAAGGCTATCTGAAATACCTGTGATATCATTATGGCCAGCTCCTGGGCCCAACTTTATACTTCCTTTTTTATTCCCATAGATCCGTGCTCAAATACTTTAAGCCCGAATCACAAATCAGCACTACTGCTGTCTGGCCCTTAAAAGAAGTTATAAGCAGCTCTATGGCAGCAGCGACATTGGCGCCCGATGAAAAGCCGGCAAATATTCCAGTTTCGCCAGAATACGGCCATCCATCTTGCGGGTAATTCTGGCCAAATTAACAAGGGGTTTGTTTCCGATCGCTTCAATTGCGGAGGAGTATAGACCCGTTTTCATTATCATCAGAGATTGTCCTTAATTATAGACGATTGTTTTTTAGACCTCGGCCCGGGTAACCGACACGTTGCCACCCCGTTTACCAAACATAGTCCATGAAAGGGTTTATTAGCGCATGAATCGATCTATTTTTCAATGGGATGGAATTTTGATTTGATCATTAGCTGCTCTCTGTTATAGTTGTTTTTGGGGTTGTTGTGATGAATTCCGGCAACTTGGTACAGTTTAAAGAAAATTTGCTGTCCTGATGCGTAAATACGAGTACGTATTTTCAGTGCTACATTATGACTGATGAATATCATTTATAATCTCCAAAAAAATGAAGACACTATGAAAAGCATTGCAAATCGAATCCACGTCACTGCCCCGGATTATTGCGGGTGCATCCTCTCAGGTAATTTCAGCGTTGAATTAAAGAAACGCGTGGCTGAAACCATCGATCATTACCAGCTCTTTGAAGGTACCGGAAGCGCTGCCATACTTTATATCGCCGCCTGGCAAGGGGAAAAAGAAAAAATCTGGTATGAATACACCAGCGAAAAATTTATAGATCTTCTCGGATGTAAAAATTCAGAGGTCGCTGAGGTTTTCCGGGACAGCATCATCGACCGCCGTATATACAAAGACCTGGATATGGATGTCGGGATTCAAAAAGAAGTCAAAAATCGGGATGAATTGAACGTTGCCCGGGAAACGCTACGCGAAGAAGGCAAAAAAGCAGGAACCATCGAAGCGGTTTACATGCTTTCGGTTAACAATAATGGTGCTATCTGGCTTAAAGACCAGGCAACCGTAGAATTTTATGAACAAGATGGGATTTGCCTGTCTTTGGGATTTCTTACGATCGTTTCCAAAGAGATGGAGGCGGAAGACGAATTAAAAAAACACCATGACCAGTTAGAGGAAGTCGTGCTTGAGCGAACCGCCGCACTGACTATACTAAATGACCAGCTAAAACAGGAGATCGCAGAACGAAAATTGGCGGAAGAAAAGCTGCAGCAGAGCTACGTTAAATTACAAAAAAATTTTGATGAAACTGTTCATGCCATGTCGTTAACTGCGGAAGAAAGAGATCCATACACAGCCGGCCATCAAAAGCGAACGACTGAACTTGCTATGGCTCTATCCAGGGAGATGGGACTTTCCGAACATCAGATCAAAGGGATCCAAATGGCCGGGCTTATACATGATATGGGTAAGATATCCATCCCAGCCGAGATCCTAAGTAAACCTTGCGAGTTAAATGAGGTAGAAATTCAATTGGTCCGGAGACATCCCCAAACCGCATTTGAAATTCTAAAGAAGATCGATTTTCCCTGGCCGGTGGATCTAATTGTACTGCAACATCATGAAAAGATGGACTGCTCCGGTTATCCGCAAGGTCTAGCAGGAGAAGATATTCTCCTGGAAGCGAGGATTTTGTGTGTAGCCGATGTTGTTGAAAGTATAGAGTCCCACAGACCCTATCGCCCGGGCCTTGGCCTATATAAGGCGCTGGAAGAAATATCAAAAAACAGGGGAATCCTTTATGATCAAGATGTGGTAGACGCTTGTTTGAGACTTTTTGAAGAGAAAGGCTTTCAGTATCAATGAGTAAAAGAGACAACCGTAAAAAAATTTATAGAGCAGCCACTAAGCACCAAGCCACAAATGTTTTACCACCATGGGTCTACCCGGGCTTTTTCAAGTAAATGGAAAAGATCATTCCCAGAAATGATATCCCCGCAGCCACCAGAAATGGAATGGTAAATGACCCCGTAGTATCTGCCAGATATCCGCCTATCGCCGGCCCCAGAGCCTGACCGATACCGAAAAATAAGGTGATAAAGCCTAGTCCGGCCGGTGCCAAACGCGGTCCCACAAAATCACCGGCAGCCGCTGCCATAATCGTTGGTATGCTCCAGGCCGTGAACCCGAACAGGACGGCCGACAGATAAAAACCGAATTTGACATTGACTAGCGCATAGATGAGATAGGAAATCCCTAGTACCAGGTAAGCTAAAGCCGCTCCTCTGTTTCGCCCCAAGCGGTCGGATATGCTACCCCAGATGACACCACAGAAAATGCTCAATCCTCCGACCAAAGCCCACAGTCCGCCGGCCCATTGCTGGGTCAGCCCCATTTCCTTTACAAGGAAAGCGGCAAAAAACATCATATATATAATATAGGATAGGCCATAGAAGAAATATACCGCACCCAGGTACCAGATCGATCCCATTTTGATTACCGTGGTCCACTGCATAGATGATGTCGGTTTCGTATCCGAAGGCACCGGAGAAATCGGTTTTGTCTCTTCGGCTCCTACCTGTTGCAGTCCCATCTCTTCCGGCCGGCTGCGGATAAACACATAAACAATCCCTGAAACCACCAGAACGGTTCCACCCAGGATATACCAGGAAAATCGCCAGCCGTTGGGTCCAAATACAGATAAAATGGGAGGGACTATCAAACCCGATATAAAAGTGCCCGTTCCAATGCCGGCAGAGACAATCCCGGTGGCAAAACCTCGCTTTTTCGTTGAAAACCAGGCTGAACCCAAAGCCATGGCCGGTACAAAAGACGCACCGCTGCCCAGGCCGGTTAAAAGGCGCATGGTAAAGGCAAAACTAAACGATTGGGACAGGCCGGTCAAGATCATGGTTATCCCCATGAGTATTACGGCCAAGGTGATCACAAGGCGCGTTCCAAACCTGGAGGCCAGAAACCCTCCAATAATCGCCATGGTTAAATAGCCTATGAAATTTCCGGTACCCAAAAGGCCCAGCTGGGTGTAGTTAAACTGGAGCCCGTCTTTCATGGCAGGAAGGATGATGGTGTAAGACATGCGGCCAAAGCCGTGGGATGCGATGGTGGTCAGGAGCCCCATAAAAATGACAATCCAACCGTAGTGAAGTTTGCCTGGCTTCATCCCGTCACCTTTTTGAAGTGGTGCAACATTGCACGGTTTTTGTGATAGCATGTCCGCTGGTGGTTGTCAAAGCAGAGGACGGAGGCAGAGGAAACGGCATAAATATACCCTGTGAACGTTTACAAAACAACCTATCGATTATGGGCGTAGCCTTTTACAGGAGGGCGTCGATCCGGCAGACGGGCGCCTTTACTTTTCAGGTGATCTTTTCTATAATGATCGAGCATTTCGGGATTTTTTCAAACAGCCGGAAAAATCGACTTCGAAATATAGAGCTTCTGGAAATAAATAGTTTCGCCGCTATCCTTTTATATTTATGGTTTCCTGCGATCCGAGGCTGGCCAATTGGAGATGATCAGCGATGACCAAATTTGAAAAAAGATTATGTATTGTCGCTCTGGTATTTGTCGCAATTTACCTGGGAGCTGCCATTATTACCATTAAATATCGAATCAGCACCCCAGACAAGGTTGAAAGGCTGGAATCCACGGAGCTTTCAGCCGCGGAAGGGCAATTGATGATTGCAGAGCTTTTTTTACCGGTGATGATACTTTTGACGCTAACCATTTGTTATATCATCGTCAGGAAGACCCGCGCCAAAAAGGCCCTGCTGTTAGATGATTTTGATGATGAGACCCCGGATTAACGGGTCGGAAACGATATGTGAGTCGATAGGGCCAGGTAGTTTAGGCCTTTAGGGGGGTTCAAAAGCTTAAACCAGCGTTCGGTCAAACTGTTCCAGATATTGCTCCCATTCCATGGGAAGAAGCTGTTTTTTGGCCGTGTTGCATTCCCTGCAGCAGGGTGCCAGGTTGCCTTTGGTGCTCTCACCGCCCCGGGACACCGGGACAATGTGGTCCATCGTCAATTCTCTCGGCGAGGTTGGCCGGCCGCAATAGTGACACACACCTTTGGCCAGCCGGCGCTTCCACCACTGAGATTCTCGAAGCTCCCTAGCTTTCTGACGCGTTCGTTTCAGATCTTCTTCGCCCAGATCATATGCGAATGGCTGGATGATTTTTTTTCGTTTCATTTTTGGTGCAGTTGACTATACGCTCAAATTCCGTCTGGCCAGCCAGTTTCGAATTTCCTCCATCAATATCCGATAGTAATTCTCCGATCCGCCGAGACCTTTTCTGCCAAAATAATAATTGATTTCCAGCAATATGGGATCGGGATCATCCTTTTCCGATGAAAAGATGACATCAAAGCCGGCCAGATTAATTTTTGTTTTTTGACATAAATCCTTTATGATGGCAACCGCTTTATGCTGCAGGCCGGGTTCGAGCTGCGTATCAATGACAGCGCCTTTATTCAGATTTGAGTAGAAGCCATCCTTATTTTCCTGGATGCGCCAGTATGAAATCACACGCTGCCCGAGGATCACGACGCGAAGGGTTCTGTTATCGGATGGAATATACTCCTGCAAGATAAAACCTGTTTGACCTGACTTTTCATATTCAGCTGTTTTTTTTAGGATTCTCTGTAAGTTATCGACTGAATTTATGAGGGAAACCGTATCCCCTTCGCCGCCCCAGTCTAATTTGAAGACAATCGGAAAAGTAAATGATAGTATTGAACGTCCAGAGTGATAATTTTTTTGAAACGCAGCTATATCCGAATAAATTTCAGATGCCGGATGGGTAACTTCGAACTCCCGAAATAGTTTGATCTGATTAATTTTTCCCGGATACTTAAAGCGGGCATCATAATTGGGAAATACATCAGAACAGTTTTCCCGGGCCATTAAATACAGGGCCCGGTAACATCCCTGGGAGAGAATGACGGCATCAGCCGCCCGAATAGCCGTCAGATCCTCTCCATTTGGTGCCCGCCCGGCGCATATGATGTTTTTATCGGCTTCAAACAGAGGGTGATATGAAACTATCATTTGAATTATCTACTTTTTTTCATCAAGTCCATTCTTTTTGTTTCCGCTCTATTGGGCGAATTTCCACGAGTTCATTGTCGCAAACTGCCGGTTTCGCATGGTTATGCTAAAGCTTTATTTACATGAATATGCCGCGTATTGCCAGTCTAAAAGGCTTGGTTTTGCGATGAAAGGTCGGTAACAATGATGAAGTTCCGGCCTTGATTGATTGTGGGATAGGTAAAAAGATAATGTAAGCGTTCCAAAAAATTTTGAGCCTGACACTTTTTACTGACGCATGACACTAAAGTGTGACCTATTAATGTCGTTTTTTAAGGCAAATTTTTATCCCTATCCCCTATTGTTCGAGTTCTTTCCAGTAAATCACTCCCTGTTTGATCGCCGGCGATTTAAGCATGTGAACGGTTCCGGTGGATGAGTTCAAATAATTAATCTCGACATGGTGGTTCAACCTCAGGCTGATTGGTGGTTGAATGTTACCCGGCATTTTTATGCCCGCGGGCGGAATCCTCACGGGATTGCCGTCTGTATCATATCCAGTGATAACGGTGTCTGCCATGTCAATGACCCCATCCTGGTTGACATCGTAGACAACTTCCGGGGTATTACCCCCGGTAAATGCATTCAACTCCATTAAAAAAGAGCTACCCCCATCAATGCAGGGATCCGGGCTGGGTCTAAAGCAAGTCACTGCCAGTCTTCCATCCCGCAGCAGCAAGTCGTTTATTATTCTTTCCCCGGCAAGCGGCAGGTCATAGTACCAACCGGCATGGCTGGTTCCGATATCCGACAAGTCCGGGAAATCGTGACCACCCTTCGTATTGTTTTCATTTCTTGTTTTCCATATCGGTTGATTTCCGCTCATAACCCGGAGATCAACTTCGACAGGGTTGTCGACCTCCTCATTTACAGAAACAGTAAAACGATCACTGGTTTGCTTTAAGAGTGTTACATTTTCCGGTTGGTTGGAAAGTTGATCCCTGGTAAAGGCGCCCAAATATTCCTGATCATCATCATTGCTGTAATCACCCCATTCTCCCGGATAATAAGCGCGATCACCGTAATCCCATACACCATAAACTGATTGGGTATTGCTATCGGTAAAATCACTATTCCCCAGGTATTTCCCGGTACCGAACAAAACCATTAACCCATGCCTGTCAGGATGCATCATGACATCGGGTTTTGAGGTTATCGGCTGTACGGAGCCGCCAGGGCCCTCAGCTTTAAAAAGAGGTTGATCATACGTTCCGTCGCTATAGGCCACTCCCCATTCGAAGGGGTTATGCCCGGTAAGATCAAATTTCCACATATGGCCTCTAAGATCTCCCGCGTAGACAAAATCCACCTTTTCATCGGCATTGACATCCACCGCAATCGGGCTGGAAAGCCCATTTTCCGAACCGACAGACGGGTTATCCGCCACAATTTTTTTTATGACGTCACCGGTCTTTGGATTGAGTATATAAAGCACGGCATTGCCATGGGCGCTGTCATAACCGTTTCCAAAGATAACAACCCAGGAGTTGTCTTCTTCGGAACTATTTGTCCTGACTACCAGCGGTTTGCTGAACGAAAAACCGATTTCGTATGTATCATCTTGACTGGCTGCATTCGGAAATTCCCACAGAACGTCTTCGGCGGTCATTGAATCGGGAGTCGATATGTCCAAAGCAAAATAGCCTTTGCCCCCTTTTCCCAAACCGCCGACCAATACGCTCTTTGAATCCTCTCCTCCCAGAAGGCCCTTTCCTTTGCCCACGGTAGGGGTAAGATCCACATAATATTTATGGAGGTAGCCCGGATTTGCAAGCGCTTTTAGGTTATTAAACACAAAGCTCGGGATATAAGCAAAAATTTCATCCCCTTTGATATTCCCGTCACCATCGGTTTTAATTTCAAAGGCATGCAGCATGCCGTCATTTGCACCCACATATATAACCCCATCTTCTATCACCGGAGATGAGTGCACGATATCTCCAAGTTTGGTTGAGCGGATACGATAGCCGTCGATGGTTCGACCTTTGATAAACTCAACCAAATCCTTATAATCTGTTCCCAATAGTGCCTTTTGCGCCTCTGTCAGCCGATTTTCGTTAAATTCAATGCCAAAACTCCCGTTATTACTTAGAATGTTCCGTTGACTCCAAGCTTTCAAATCCAAACTTTCAGCGGCAGACCACATGGGTTCAGCGGTAAAAATTTTTCCGGTGGTTGAATCTATACGATATGCCTTGACATCACCGCGCCACTCACCAGTTATATAGCCGGCCTGAAACATAAGGATATCATCACCAGCACCTCCATACTTTGCATTTTTGTTCATCGAAATCGAGGAAGAAGAGCCAAGCCGATCCAATACATTGCTTGTGAGTTCAGTTAACACTTTTACTAGTTCCAGTGGGGCTTTAGCAGTCATCAACCCGCCTCTTCCATTAACCGTGGCGTGAAACAGATCATCAATAGTCTCAATCGAGTTCGCATCTATCCTACCGGGCCAGTTCGGGCAATTGCCGTAGGAGTCATTTTTTATGTTAATTTCTTTGAGGTAGTGCAAACTGGCCGGATCAACTACATAGTTGTCAGGGTTTAAATTTCCGGCTACGCCAAAGGCCATCGCGTAAGTAACCATGTGCTGGTGGGGTGCATTGTCCGGGGAACTTTTATAGACCAGATCCGGATCGTAAACCCGGTCCGTAAGACCCTTTCCCTGAGGGCGTATCCTCCAGGTCCGGTGATAAGTCATTTTCATAAAAATACATGGCCACATCCGCCATGGTTTCGGGCAGAGAATCCGCATAGCATCCGTCATCGTAGGGACTTTTATGGTCGCCGTCGGCATTGTCCACCTTAAGATCCTCGACCTCATAGCTGTAGTAGCCATCCGTCACAATGATGGTATAACTTTGCTGACAGGCGCCGCCTTCAGCTTCCGGCAAATAAGGAGGATGTTCGCCCGCCACGCTGTTGCCTCTGAAATGAGATAGGGTCTTTGAATGGCTACGATAGTAGTTTCCCACATCATAAAGTGCTTCTCTCAACGGCGTGTCCCCTCTGAAGTTGCAGGCGTATAATTCTTGAAGCAGCGCCGTGGTCTCATCGTAATATATGCCTTCTTCCCACACGCCCACTGGTTTGAGCGGTACAATGATCGTACCGTTTATGCTCAGAATGCCAACCCTGACTCCTTTGAGATTTTTAATTACCCCGGCGATGGCACTCATGGCGACATAATCTCGACGCCGGTGGTAGGTAAACCAGTTGGCAAAATTTTGCCGAGCCCTATCATATTCATTTACCCGTATCTCTCCGGGCGGTCCGGGTACCGATTTTACCTTCGTTACTTTTTCCGCCAAACCGCTACCTTCGACATCCGTGATCGCAAAGTATTTTATTTTCTTTTCATCTCCATCCAGCACAACAAGGTAGGTGACACCGCTTTCTGCTTCCTGGAAATAGTGAGCGTGTTTTACCTGCAGGGTTGCGGCGGGCAGGGCATCCATGTCAAGGGTGACGGAAAAGGATGTTCCGTCGAGGTCAATGGTGCCTGAATTTTTCTTTGACGGATGAAGCTTTGGAAATTCGATATCGGCAGGCAGGAAATCCCGGTTTCCATCACCGGGCCAGGGGTCATAACTGTTATCCGGATTGTAGTACAGGACATTATATTCATGGGACTGAGATTTCCAGAGTTTCCTGTCGGTTTGTTCCATGTATCGTATGGCATCCTGAAAGGCATTTTCATCGGGATGGTTAAAAATATAGCAGAATCCATCCTGCTCATCTTCACCAGGATTGGGAAAGCGTCCTTCGTAATAGCCGGCCGCCAGCACCTCAAAGGTCATGCTGCCGGAGTCGTCCAGTAATATCATAATGTTGGCGGGCGCCGGCTTGATTGTCGTCATCATGGGCTCATCTGCCAGATCCAATGCCCCATGAACAGGGTCGGATGAAAAGAAAACAGCTGTTAGAATAATACTTAAAAACACAATTATCAGACCCGTGAAAATGCGCTTCATGGTCCCAGCAAAGGATTCATTGTGTTGTTTAAGTTGTCGCATTATATGCCTCCTACAAGAATAGAATGGCCTGAAAAAAATTCAGGCCATGGGATTTCGCATCACAGCATACAGAGCCAGCACCCCCAAAATCATCGGCAGTTTATTCGTTGTTCGCTAATAGACTTTTGCATAACCTATTTTTAACATAACCAGCCCCTTGCTTTTAGATCGGCCATAAATTGAAAATATATGTTTGGCGGGTTTACTCATATCCAGTGAACTGCCTGAAGGAACCCCGTGGTCAACACTCAGATATTCAGTATTTTGTGGATCAATTACGGATGCCTGAGGGACAACACCATTCATTTTTGATCGATCCTCCCAGATTGTGAATACTGTTCGGTCGTTGATAATCTCCTCATCCAGACTCATCCATGCGGGCGGATCTTTCAGTGTGTGTGTGCCGCCCTCCAATAAATCAAGAGCTTCCATGATTGCCCCTTCAGCATTGTAAAAACAGCGCTGGTAGACATATTCATTGGCCGCGATACTGATTTCTGTGGTGGCTGTCTTCGAGGCGGCGACACTGATAATTGTCAGCAATGCCAGAAGCGTGACAGATATTAGAATCATTAAAGCACCTTGTTCATTTTTCAGAATAGATGTCGTTCTCAAGATGGTCTGTCCTTATTTTGCTTTATAGTCCAAGATTGCGGCAAATGACCCGGGTGGAATAGGACCGGCTTATAGATTTATCTTTTCCTGCCGGTTCTCGAATTGTTAAGGTAATTTCAACGGTATGGATATTATCAATGATTGTTGTTTCTTCATTATCCCGGTTAAAATATTTAAATTTTAGAGCTTTCACATGCTCGATCAGAGATTTGTTAGATCTGGAACTGCCATCTTTTTGTCTTATCAGCTGATGGTTGTCGTTTAGTAGATATGCTACGTCCTCATTTTGTCCTATTTCAATGATTCCGTTGCCATTTGTGTCATGCTGAAAGCGGATTTTATGGACAGATGCTTCCAGAATTCCAACCTGGTTTATTCTAAGTGGATTTAAACCAGCCATACGTATACTGCGCGTCATTATGTTAATGCCGGTCCGCGTTACCTGCTGAACCCCTGCGGTAACGTTCTGGACGACAAAGGCTGCATTGAGAGATATCAGCAGGCTAACCATTGCCGTAATGATTATCATCATAATTGCAAGGGCCAATACCAATTCTGTTACCGTAAAGCCGCCGGTCTTGGATGACATGAGATAGCAATTAGTCTTCGGCCGGGTCTGCTTGGAGAACTTGGCCATCAGGCTCCATTTCCACGGGTAAGTGTTCTCAACACTACCGCACGGTTTTGCCCGCGTAGATTCCAACTGACAGTCACTTCAATGATTTTGACTGTTTCAGAAAATGAAGCACTGACGTGACAAACACGCTTAAATGCCCCTTTCAGATGCTCTGCTGCTAGATCCTCTGAGCATTGAGTTTCCATTTGTTGGATGGGTAATGTTTTCAAATATTCAATTTTTTCTCGTGCCAGCATAGTCCCAATTGTAATGATGTTGCCCGCAGTATTGTTGCGTGCTGTCGATAGCACCATGCTGCCAACGACAACTAATCCCATTGCGAAAATGGCCAGGGCGATGAGGACTTCAATCATCGTTCGGCCCTTGCAATTTTTGGATAATAAATATCTTTTTCGGTATGTTGCCATATCTACCCGTTGCGATTATTCGGTTCGTATACGACCCGTACTGCTGACAATGATTTTTTTTCCCATCCCCTTTGAGTTTACCAAACAAACGGTGCCTGAAGTGGAGGTGCCCCGGCCTTTAAAGCGGGTTATCTTACAGCCATTACCGGTATCGGCAAAGGTCGTTGCCGAAAGATCGATTCTAACTCCTATGGGAAGCGATTTTTTTGCAAAAAAGTCCTCACCTTCATCATGCACACCAATGGTTGCCCCGGTATCCCTGAATATGACATAACTGTTTCCGGTAAAATTCACAGCGACCGGTCCATTCTCCTGGATGGCTTTTAATTTTGCCAATTCAAGGCTTCCTTTAAGATTATTTACAGCGCCATTCAGCTTTGCTTTGTCGAGCCAATTTATCAAATTGGGGATTGCAAGGGCCGAGATACAGGCCATCAAGAAGATGACTATCATAGCTTCAATTAGTGTAAATCCATTGCCACTGCGCACAAAATCATACCCCCTTCAGTTGCCTCTTGAGCCCCAATTGCTTGTAAAAAATAATAATTCCGGGCTACCAGATTTCCTGCAAAACCCGACGAAATTAAAATTACAAACCCTTAGCAAAAAAGATACCAAACGGGTTATGATTTCATGTATTAATTATAAATTTAGATAGTTAAAGAAAATTCAGTCGTCTGCATTGTCGGGAATTATAGGATTGGCAGGGTATTATAGGAAATAAAAGTGAGGTAATTAGGTATAAAAGGTAATCGATAGAATGTCTCGCGATGTTCTATCTGTTTAGTTGACTTGGCTCTGACCGGAAATGGCAGCGTCTTGTTTATGGACAGATTTTATGGTAATCAGATGCATTTTATTGGAGGATGGATGTTTTCAGGTATTCAGGAAATATTGGTGCTGGTGGTCATTATTCTGGGGATCTTATTTTTACCCAGAATTTTGAATAGAGGACAGGAAAAAAGTCCGGCTGTGCCCCGGCCGGCTATTGTGATTTCCGGAAAAATGCGATTGGCGATTGCGGCCTCTCTTTTGTGGCCGGCGGTGATGGCAGTTTTTATGCAACCCTGGCAAAAAGATCTTTTCCATTATGCTATTATCGGAATCGGCCCGGTAGTGCTTGTATGGATAATTTATTGGGTGTTAACCGGGTTCCGGAAGAAATGACGGGATATTGGATAAATAGAATTTATAGCTGAAAGCTTAAAGTTTAGCGTATCATAGCAATCTTCTGTAAACTACAGATGTGGTTGTAAATATGGATTTATCCCATATATGCAAAATAATAAGCCGTCAGCTTTTCAATCCTTCCACTTTCCAATTTTGCACTGCTTATCCGTTTCCCTTTAAACCGATTTCTTCTGCCACCTCGCGCATACCTTCAATGGTATCCGTAATCAGTTCCGGGATTTCCACCTCCAGCATCGATGCGCCTTTTTCGATGATGGACCGATCCACACCTGCTGCAAAGCGCTTGTCTTTCCATTTTTTTTTGACCGATTTTGTTTTAACGTCCATTACGCTCTTAGAAGGACGCACCAGGGCTGTCGTCACCACCAGCCCGGTTAACTCATCGATGGCATAAAGCACTTTCTCCAATTCAGTTTCGGGCTTGACATCAACACAAATACCCCAGCCATGGCTGATCACGGCCCGGATGTATTCTGCTGGCCAGTTGTTTTCGCGCAATATTTCTTCCGTTTTTTTGCAGTGTTGGTCGGGATATTGTTCATAATCCAGATCGTGAATCAGGCCGATGATACCCCATTTCTCCTCGTCCTCGTTACGTTTGCGGGCGAAATATCGCATGACTCCCTCCACTGCCAGTGCATGCTTTATCAGGCTTTCGGTTTTGTTGTATTGTTTCAGAAGCGCCAGGGCCTCTTCGCGGGTCGGTATTTTCTCGCTCATTTTATTGCCTCCGGATAGAATCAGAAATGTTAGCCTACCATCAATCGACTAACTAACTGTAAATAATTAAAAAAGTTCACCGAATAGTATGGTATCATCTGATCCTTGTCAAGAAAAGATCGGGTTAAAATTGTCGTTTTTTCTTGATACTTCAGGTATTGACGGTTAAAGTTCAAAATATTCCAAATTCGTCAAGTGCATCAACAAAAGGAGGTAATATGGGTCGCAATGGTCATGGGTTCGAAGAGTTGAGCGAATTTGCCATGGAGTTTATCAAACAGGCAGGCAAAAAAGCCCTGCCGTTTTATGGAAAAGGCCAAGCCCGGGTTAAATTCGATCAGGGGATGGTCACTGAGGCGGATCTTCGCATCGCGGACTATTTTCAGGAAAATTTAAATCAGCGTTTTCCGGATCACCACATATTTAAATATGACGAACTTAATGAAAAGTATTCCCATGAAGGAAAACGTTATCTATGGATATTTGATCCCATCGAGGGCGTGGCGAACTATCAGGCCGGGATCCCCATTTGGGGGATGTCCTTAGCTTTACTCGATAATTTCTGGCCCATTTTAGGCGTGTTTTATATGCCGGCCACCGGCGATATATTTCATGCCAGAGCCGGTCAGGATGCTTTTTGGGGTAAAAAGAAAATACGAATTTCAGAAGCCCCGACCATCAATGATGAGAGCGTGCTGTTTACATTTTCCCGCTTCCATCAGTATTATCGATCGACTTTTCCGGGCAAGATACGCAATCTGGGGTGTGCTTCCGCCCATATTTGTTATGTGGCCATGGGGCGGGCCGACGCGGCTGTTGTCGCCAACGAGTCGTTTCAGGGATTGGCGGCCGCCCGTGTGATCCTTGAGGCCGCGGGGGGTAAAGTGTGTAATTTTGACGGCTGTGATTTTCATTTGAATGAATACTTGGACGGGCAGAAGATTGACGATCACCTGCTGGTTGCAGCGCCCGAAAGTTTTGCCCAGGTCAGAAAATGCCTTAAAACGGGCCCTTGAAATAATTCAAAAATGATTTCGAAAATTGCGGCAAATAATGCCGCCTAAAACTAAAATTTTTGCACCACCTTGGGGGTCAAGCCCTGCCTGGCAGGCGGCCAACTGCAGCTTTGATATCATTCATAGAGCTTGCCCGAAATTTTATTGTGAGACACTAACATTAGTCAGGGGTTGTGACTGTTACCCCAATTGAGGTAAAAACCGTTTGGGATTATCAGTTCTAGTTAATCGTTTCAGAGAATTAAAATCTTTTCGTATATTTCATCGTACTCTAATAGCGAATAACAAGTCCGCTGGGGGCGGATTGACGCCTAATAATGACGGATTCCGACCTTGAAATAATACTACCTGATGACGACACCATTCTGGTTTGTCCCAAATGCTATACGAATAATCCGGAAGGGTCCAACTTTTGTCTGAATTGCGGTTTTTCGCTGCGAAAGTCCGCCGCCGAGCGGAAAAAATGGATGTGGCTTCTTGTTTCTGTTCTATTATTCATCGCCGCAATGTTCTACTTTCATTTACGAATGTCTAATCTGAGGCCACCTAAAGCAGCTCGTCAACCCGTTGCCTCATTAGCGCAAGCTCCCCCAAAGGAAAGGGTGCAGACCGAAGTCCCTCCAAAGGAGCCCCCGCCTTCCAAGAATCAAGAGCTTTTACCAACTTCTGATTCGATAAAATTTCCATTGGGATTGGTAGTCATCAAAGACATTACCGGCAAGGTTATCAATGAAGTTCCGGTGCCGGTTGTGGGTGGCGGTTGGGTGGCGTTGCCGAAGCAGGTTTGTCTGGGCGGCGCAGAATGGACGCTGAAGATGGAGCCGGACACCGAGATGAGTATTGTTGGCGGCATATACAATGACTACGACAGGGCCGGACTCTGGCGGATTTTAGAGGATTTGACCATCGATGGACCCGAGCTCCACCCATGGTCGGCGACCGATCAATTGGCCTGGCTCCCAATTGGATCGGATAATTCTCCTGAGCCGGTTGAACTCGAAAATACCCGGGAACAGGGGTATTTTATAGAAGGCCTTTTGCCGGGAGATATAGGAGATATAAAGGAGTCAGGGGTGCTGATTCAGCAGGACCGGGCGGTGGGATGGACCTTCGGCGATCTGGCTCCCGGTGCTTTTGTCTGGAGTGGTGACGAAGGGAAATATCTGAAGCCGGAGATTCGAGTGGATGATTTTTATCGGATTACCTTTGCCAACAGCAGAGAAGAGGAATTTACCAAGGCCCTGGGGATGGGGGCAGACTACAATTCGATTGAGCGTCTGGAGGCCTTTGCCAGTGGATTTAAATTTGAGCCCAAACTGCTGGCCAAAGAGACCCCAGCGCATTTACGAACGGCAACTGTTATCGAAAACATGCGGGGATTGATTGCCGATGCATTAAAAACCGGTGCTGCCATGGCAGTGGCCAACATCTTCGATGTGTCAATGCTTATTGAAGCTAATGATGTTGGATTGCTGATGGATATCGGCCAGTCCAATGCGCAGGGGTACGGTTTTGAAGAGGCCATTAATTTCACCGAAAATGTGATTGCCGGCCTACCATCGCCACCTGAGCAGGATGAAGTCCAACTGGGAAAATTTTTATCCGGCCTTTATCAAAATTGGATTACCGTTTTGTTTAAAAATGGCAACCTGCGGGAAGCCTGGCAGGTGTATCGACGCGGCAGTCAGAAATTTCCGGAGGATGCAGATCTTCATTTGATGGGAGTTCAACTGGCTCTGGCTGAAAACGACTGGAATGAGGCTGAAGCACTCCTGACGATGAGAGAATATCCCTCTTCACTGAGTGATCAAGTTCGGAATCTGCAGACTCAAATTTCAGAAATAAAGGCCCAGGAAGGCAAAATTGTCATTAACTTTACTCCTGGTACTCAGCAAATACCACTTACGGCCGTCTTGAACGGCAGAACCTATCAACAGTTTATTGTTGATACCGGGGCATCGCTAGTGACCATACCGCGGTCCACCGCGGAAGAACTTGGACTTGATATTGACAGCCAAAATCCTGTGCGTAAGATCTATACAGCGGGCGGCGTTAAATACGCTCCGGAAGTTACGCTGTCCTCGATCACCGTGGAAGGCTGGGAAGTAGCTGACCTGAAGGCGTTGATACTGGATCTGCCGAATCAATCCGGGTGGGGATTGCTGGGAATGAATTATCTGCGCCGATTTCGCATGGATATCAATACCGAAAACGGGGTGCTTTTACTCGAACCGCGTTAGACACGAAAAAGGCAACAGAGTCCTTCTTTGCCTAAAAATTTCTTTATTAGAATTCCTCGATAATTTTTCCTTTTTCAATAAACGCCTTTATATCTTGCTGGGTATTCACCAGAGTCTTCATAGCGGATTGCCATCTAAGGAAAACCGGATCGTCTTCTCCTAAAAGTTTCCGGGATTTTTGCAGGACTTTTAAGCCATTTTCCATATTTTCATTCATATCCCGCAGTATTTCTTTGCGTCTTCGATGCTTTTCCCGCTCTTTGGCAATTACCGGCATCAACCTTTGGATGGAGTATTCAACCAGGGCATCGCGGGGAGCGTTAAAGCGTTTCGAAGTTTCATCCAGGGAAGAAAGTGTTTTGCGGCTGATCACGAAGGTTTTTTGGATGCGGTTGATCATATTAAAACGCTCGGACTCTACTTCCCGTGCGATCAATTTTAAAGATTGCACGTCTTCAATTAAATGATCAAAAAGGGATTTTTGTTTAATTCCCAAATGAACTGCCACAATACTCATCGCCTCAATGGCTTTGGCGGACAGTTTAAACGTTGCTCTTACAGATTGACGCCCCCTTAAACCTTCAGGTGTGGGTCGCGGTAATATGTCATCATCCATCCATGTACTATCATCATTATCTTGCATATTATCCAACCTTTATGGATACAGATCCAATCAAAAGAGCATTGCATTACTTGAATCATAATGAATTAAAAGTAATAAATAGAAATCTATTGATATCATAATAGTTAGAAAATGTAAAACGAGGAAACCTAATTAAGCGATATTTACGAAATCGAACTGTGAACGGATACGGAAAAAGAAACAAAACCTAAAGTATTATTGGTTTTTTGCCGAATTATGCCTCGAATGATCGCCCTTCAATGCATGGTCTTAACAGCCTTTTTTTGCAATGGAAAAAAGGGACTGCACATATGGCGAGAAGACAAGGGCTAAAGGGGGTTGGTTTGGCTAAAATTGATGTTTTGCTAGATGTTATGGTTCAACACGGTGCCTCTGATCTGCACATATCCGCAGGCACGCCACCCATGTTACGCATAGACGGTGAGTTACAGCGGACCAAGTATCATGATCTTTCTCCAGAAGAGGTCGAAATCCTGCTGCTTGAATTGATGGATGATGAGCAGCTGAAACTTCTCAAGGAGAGGATGGATATTGATTTTGCGTATGAAATCAAAGGGGTGGCTCGATTCAGAGCCAATGTCTTTATGGAAAGAAACGGATATGGTGGATCCTTCCGACTTATTCCGACCAAAATCAACACCATCAGAGAATTGATGCTTCCGGAATCTGTCCAAACCCTTGCCGCCGTTCCTAATGGTCTGGTACTGGTAACGGGGCCTACGGGATCCGGAAAATCAACCACGTTGGCGGCAATGATCAATCTCATTAACAAAGAAAAAAATTATCACATCATTACACTTGAGGACCCGATTGAATTTATCCATTCAAAAGGAAAGTGCCTTATCCATCAAAGGCAGCTCGGTTTTCATGTGAAAAGTTTTGCTTCAGGATTGCGGGCAGCTTTGAGGGAGGATCCGGATGTTATTCTCGTCGGGGAGATGAGAGATTTTGAGACCATACAGCTCGGGTTAACGGCAGCAGAGACCGGATTGCTTGTATTGGGAACACTTCATACCTGCAGTGCGGCGCAAACTATCGATCGCATCATCGATGTCTTTCCTACTGCTCAGCAGCCCCAAATCAGGACAATGCTTTCCGAGTCCCTGCGCGGTGTTGTTGCCCAGCTACTGTTGCGCAAAGCCGACGGCAAGGGAAGAATTGCCGCAGTTGAAGTCATGATTTCCAATCAGGCTATCAAGAATCTTATCCGGGAGGAAAAAACATACCAGATCCTCTCGGTGATGCAGACCGGAAAAGCCCAGGGTATGCAGACCATGGGGAATCACATGAAATATTTGGTTGAAAAAGAACTGGTGACGAAAGAGGAAGCAGCGGCTTACCTGAAAGAAACGGAATAGTTGTATTCATGACAACGCTAATTTTTTGAGTGGCGATGTGGTTGTCCCGGAAAATATCGACAGCTGCCATTTTCTAATCACGGCTCGAGAACGTAACGTAATTCATACCCATGTATCATGCAAGAAAGCACGAAACTCAAAGACTATCTAGTAATTAACGGGACCCTATCGGAGGAGGAATACCTGCAGGCAGAGGACTATGCTCTTACCCGTAAAATATCACTTGAACAGTCCCTGATTTTTCTAAATCTGCTAAACTTTTCAGTATTGGGAAGCGCGCTGGCTGAACTTTCAAATATGGTGTATCACCCACTTCTTAATTCTCCCCCTCCGGATTCTGCCAAATCCCGCGTTCCCGTCAAGTTTGCCGATCAATGGAAAATTTTCCCGATCAACTATGACTCGAAAAAAGATCTTCTGACTCTGGCTTGTGCTGAACCGGACCATCAGGTTCTCCTCAGCAAACTGAAAACAGTATTCCCGCCGTCTATACAGCTTGAATTCACAATCGCCACCGGCGTTGAGATCAAAAGAGCCATAGATGTTTATTACAAGGGCAAGACCTATAAGGAGAATACAGCGCTGGCTTTACCAAAGGATTTTACAATCCTTTTACCTGCTAAAAACTCAGAGGAGGCGTTTTCCCTTGATGATACGCCGACAAAAGAGAATAAGGTTGTCCTAATCGAACCGGATGTAAAACGTGCCGGTGCGCTCAAAACTCTCCTTAAAGGAGAAGGATACGCTAACGTCCAATGGATTGCTTCACCCGGAGAACTTCCCAATATTCTAAAAGATCAATCCTTTGACCGCATCATAATCAATGGACGGAGCTATCCGGCCACGGGGACCTGGATGAAGGCCATACCTGATGCAATTAGTCTTCCCCGGACGTCCTATTATGACCCGGCAATGCTGGTGGCAGGACAAGATTACCCTTATCAGGCAATGAGTGAGTCCTTGGTCGGTTTGGCTGCCGCCTTTGTTCGGAGGAATCTTGAACATGCACCTGATCGCATTCAGGAAATTTTAGCCCGTGTGAGATATTGTAAATTGTTGGCATTAAAACTCGATCTTTTCCAGACACAGATGGACGGTGTCGTATTGGCGGCATGGATTTCTGCCTTTGAAAAGGACGACGATCTATTAAAGCAAATTGTAACACCCTTCAAACTGGAAGAGATTGTCTACCCGATTAGTCAAGAGGGTGAAGTCATTCGAGTAGAAGCCGCCATTCTCAAACTCGTGACTCACTATCAGGTTCTTAAAATAAAAGATCCTCGAAGCATTGAAGATCTGGATCGACTGCGTCGTAATTTAATCCAAAATCTGCCCTCAGCGGGATTCGAACCATATTTAGAAGTATTCCTGAATCTAATTAAAAATGAGGAATTTCTTAAAGATATTGATAAACCCGCAGGCTGTATTCTCATTGTGGATCCATCTCTATCACCGACATCTCCTTCTGCCATTCGTTTAAACAATGATGGTTTTAAGGTGGAAGTTGTTCCCGATGCCGGGAAGGGTTTAAAGCGATTAGCTGAACATAAATACGACCTCATTATTTCTGAAACAAAATTACCGGACACAGATGGATTGAAATTTTGTCGTATTGTAAGATCAAATCAATCGACAGCCAATATCCCCTTCTTTTTCTTCACAGAAGAAGAAAACAGCAGACTTCCGATCGAAAGTCTTGAAGCCGGTGCAGATGATTTTATAAAAAAACCCGGAGAGTTGGAACTTCTCTCATTAAAGGTTCAAAAGGCGATCGTGAGGACAAATCCACAGGAAGCAAATGGAGGTGTGAGCGGGTCGCTGCATGAGATGAGTCCCACTGATTTCATCCAAAGTCTTTCTGCCGGCGAAAAGAGCGTAAAGATAACCATTGAAAACGAAATGGAAAGCGGCCATATTTATATTGAAAATGGAAATATCATCCATGCTCACACCGGGGATCTAGAGGGTGAAAAGGCTTTCTACAAAATAGTCGTATGGGAAGAGGGAAGATTTCAGATTGTTCCCTGTTCGGCATTTCCCCCTCAAACGATCCAAGGCAACACCCTGTCCCTTTTGCTGGAAGCATCGCGTCTTGCTGATGAGGCCCAGGGGGGTGATGATGATGAGGCTTAAAAATTGTTTCTGTGAGCCGGCTATCACTGGATCATCGAATGATAGTTCGTTCGGTTCCGGTTTTTCCTGGTTAGGTAGGAGAAAAAAATGAGCCTTAAATTAAAGACCCAGAAAAGACAGGCGGAAACCCATTTTTCCGATGGTCATTCCATCATCGGCCATTATTTTATTCCACCTCTTTTCAAGGGTCTTCCTGGAAACGGAAACGTCTTTGAACTCCTCAATGATGATCGGTCATATATTCCTTTTGAAATAGCTGCAGGTGAGATTTCATTGCTGCAAAAGGGTTCAATTATGATGGTCCGGATGGCCATAAGTGAAATGCCAAAGGATTTACCCTACCTGAGCCGGATCTCCACCAAAATTTTTTTATTATCCGGTGACACCATTGAAGGACATATTTATACGGACCTTCCAAAAACTCATACACGGCTTTCTGATTTTCTTAATTTCAGCCAAAAGTTTATTTTTATTGACGTCGACGAGCAGGACTTTTTGATAAACACAAAGTTTGTCAAAATGGTTATGCCTGGTTAGTAAATAGTTTTGGTACAGGGACTTTTTGGCTGCCAGCTGCCGTTGGAATTAAAACTGGCAGGCAATCCTGGGTCTTTGGCTGCGAGCCCGAAAAGTTCGCCATTGGACCGGAACCCGGAGGGCTGAGGGTACATCTCTGGGACCATTAGCGGAGATTTTCTGGAATAAGTATAAAAAAACCATTAATTTTTTACCCATTCTACTCGGCGCACCACATCAACACCCGCAGCCGCCATCTGATTTACTGCAGATTCAACGGCAGACAATCCACTGTAAAATGGTGAGGGCAGGTAATTGCGTGTTCGTGCGCCGCAGATACATAGGTGCCCCCTCAAGGAAGCCTGGCAGGAAGCCGGCTTGAGCGACGGCGAAGTCGCCAAAATGTGTGAAATTGCCGCCCGCGTAGACAACGGTACGTTTGAGGGAGCAGGTTTCGAATTTTCGGCAGACATCTGGCGTCCGGGCGGAGACGGCTGCTGCCGCGACTGGGCCATTTTACCGAGACGCTTTCCTATGCCAATCGGCGGCGCATGGAAATCGCCCGCGCTCTGGTATCAGGGCCGAAACTTCTGCTTTTGGATGAGCCGACCGCCGGGATGAACCCCCATGAATCGACCGGAATCATCGAGTTGATCAAGAAAATCCGGGATCTGGGGATTACGGTGTTTCTGATCGAACACGATATGAAAGTCATCATGGGGGCTTCGGATCGCATCGTCGTTTTGGACCACGGTGAGACAATAGCCGAAGGGCTGCCGCAAGAAATCCGTCTATGAAAACCTTCTGATGGGCGCCTACACGCGCCGCGACCCGGCCGGTATTCGCCGGGATATCGAGAGGATGTTCGATCGATTCCCCAAGTTGAGGGAGAGGCGCGGCCAGTTGGGCGGGACGCTATCCGGCGGCGAGCAGCAGATGCTGGCCATCGCCCGTGCTCTTCTGGCAAAACCCAAAGTCCTGGTGATGGACGAACCCTCCATGGGGCTTTCCCCGCTTTTTGTGGAGAATACGTTTGAAATCATTCAGGACCTCAACCGCCAGGGGATTGTGATCCTGCTGGTCGAACAAAATGCTAATATGGCACTGGCCATCGCCGACCGGGGGTACGTCCTCCAGACGGGTCGGATCGTACTTGATGGAACGGCGCAGAACCTCATCGATAACCCGATGATGCGCAAGGCTTACTTGGAACTTTGACCGGGCGACTATCGGCTTCCAGATATTTTCCCAAGCCGAATGATGGTGGCTGTGCTAGAGCTCAAATTCATGGGCGGCTGCAATTGCGGTTTTCAAATTGTCCCAGTCGATACCGGAGGGCACGGTACAGTCAGCCCCTAGGAGAAATTTAGCAGATTTTTGGCTGCATTCCGCTACTACCGCATTTTCAATTTCATCCCGGCCTCCCGAGAAGATAGTCCCCAATCGATCCAGACCACCCATAAAGGGCCTGTCGAACATTTGCGATACTTCCTGGGCGGTTAATTTCCCTGTGCCCAATTCCAGACTGCAGTTGACGATATGACCCGGGTAATCCAGAAAAGGCGTCAAATCATCGTAGCCACCGTGATAATCACAAACATGGAGAATATTGAAATCACAGGATCTGTTAATTTCTTCCATGAGAATGAGATCATAGGGTTTGATACATTCCTTGAATAATGCGCTGTCATTAAATGTCTGACTTTCCCCACCCTGGGAGGAGTGGTAAAATCCGTCTACGCCGCGCTTGATGCACTCCTTTACGAAAATCATCAGACTCTCGGTGATGATCTCGATTCCCTTCTTGGCTTTGACAGGATTTTCTTTTATATGTTCGATGATTTGAAGATTGCTGGTATGCCCGGCGCACATAAAAGGGGAATACAAGGTCATGATGATCAACGCTTCTTTTTGGGCTCTTTTGACCAGGCTGTCGACGATGTTCAATTGATCCTCGTAAAAATCTTTATCGTACAAGGGCATGTGGTCCCAATCCGCCGGCTTTTGAATCTGCGGCCTTGTTGGGAAAACATTTTCATATTGGATTTTCACGAAATCCATACCGGTGTACTGAAAAAATTCCAGATGCTTATCAATCGCAGCCTGTCCGCGATGATAGATTTCATCAAAGTGAAGAAAGAAGGCAGCCGGAATGACCTCTTGCTTTTTGTCTTTATCCAGCAAGCTCAAAACCAAATCTCTTTTGTTCATCTCTGTTTCCTTTCATTATCTGTATCTCGCCGGTTACCATTGGGGCCAGTGAGCTTATGACATCCCTTACCGCTGAGGGATAAATGTTCGCACCCGAGACGATGAGCATGTCGTCAGTCCGTCCGATACATTTGATGGCCATGCCGGTCCTTCCGCAGGGGCATGAAGTTTTAACGACTTCAACAGTCGATTAGATAAAGGGAAAATGAAGACGTGGCCAAGATGTAATTGGCGCCTAATTTGTTCAAGGCTCCAATTAATCTGTCCGTGGCCCCTACACCAACCGGAACCAGGGTTGCACCTAAGTTTTCTATGGCCTCGCCGTAGGAGGCGGAGATAAAAAAGGTTCCTATTATTCCAATACTGTTTGCCTGCCTGCATTGATAGGTCTCTTTGTCTTCAGCTTATTGCAGCCGATTAACTTATCAAGTTGCGATTAAGTGGGCCAGCCCTCCCGAACTGCAGGTTTTACCAGTTCGAGCGTTTCCTCAAATGCGCCGATCGCCTGATTCACCTCCTTTTCCGATCACACCTTCAGAAGCTGAAAAGTCGATTGATAGAACCTCCGTCAGGATTGAAACAGCCTCGTCTATCTGCTCTTTAGTGATAATAAACGGCGGTCCGAACATGATCATGTCACCGGTTTGCCCTCGATCGCACCCGCCTGAATACTCGATGAACATACCGCGCTTGAGGCACTCTTGAGCGACCTGCACCGAAAATTTTTTTGAAGGCTCAAAGGGTTGTTTTGTTTCCTTATCCTTGACGAATTCAATGCCAACCATGAGGCCTTTGCCGCGGACGTCGCCGACATGGGGGTGGGAGTTCAAGCTCTCCAATTTAGTCTTCAGATAATCACCCATCGCGGCACTGCGGTTCACCAGGTCATTCTCTATCAGAAGGTCAAGGGTTTTGGACACGACCGCGGCACCCATTGGGTTGCCTGCCCATGAATAGCCGGAACCGAAAAAGCCGGAATTCTTAGCGATCGTACCTGCGATTTCGGGCGTGACCACCGCAGCGCCAATTGGGAAATAGCCTCCACCCAGGCCCTTGCCGAGCGACATGATGTCCGGAATGGTATCAAAGTGTTCATAGGCGAACATCTTTCCGGTTCGCCCGCAGCCGCTCATGACCTCATCCAGCATCAACAGGACACCATACTTATCGCAGATTTCTCTGATCCGTTTAAAGTAATCCAATCTTGGCATTGCCCCGCACAGGGACATGCCGGAGATGGGTTCGGCCAGGAACACAGCGACGGTTTCCGGACCCAGACACATTATTTCGTTCTCAAGCGCCTGAGCACATTCTAGATCACAAGTTCCGGGTGTTTTTTTATACCAGCAGCGATAACAATATGCCGGAGCAATGTGACTTCCATCGTTTAGATACGGCAGGAAATCGGCTCTGCGGGAAGTCATACCGCTCCAGGCCAGGGCGCCATTGGTTGCGCCGTGGTAGCTCTGCCAACGGGAAATGACCTTGTATCTAGAGGGATTTCCGTTGTCGATATGAAATTTTCGGGCTAACTTAACGCCGATCTCGACTGCTTCGGTTCCACCTGAGACAAAAAAGACTTTATCCATCTTTGCGCCGGTTGCCTGACACACCTTGGTGGCGGCATCTTCAAGCGGTTGGTTGGTAAAGTCATGGCGAAAAATATAAGCGATTTTTTTGGCCTGATCTGCTAAGACTTCGGCCATTTCGTCGAGCCCATGGCCCAGATTGCACAAGATCGGACCGCCGCTGGCATCCATATATTTTTTCCCGTTTTCATCGTAGAAATAGATGCCCTCACCCCGGGTAATTACCGGATAATCACGGTTCATATATACACTCAATACGTTGCTATTGGTAATTGACATCGCAACCTCCTTCGTTGCTTTGTATGTTTTAACGGCGTTGTCGACAATTGGCTTTAGACCTCCAGCAGATCGAAGCCACGCAGGAATCTATTCCCTAACGCGATGGCCTTCGGTACTAGAGAAATCATTTTGGATTATACCTGTCAAGAAAAATTTCCCATTCATGTCCGGCAGTTTTTCAATAGGAAATATTGACCCATCCTCAAATTGAGCATCAATCATCTTGATTATTTGTTGCTCATTGGGTATCATCCGGCGGAAATAAAGAAAGACCCATTGACTGTGAGTTCAATTCGACCCGGCTACTTAAAGGCTACGTAAATAATTCAATCAACAATTTTTATTGATTTCCACGACCCTAACACCAATCGCCCCCCGGGGCAAAAGGAGGCTTAAATGAAAGTGCGCATCAACAAGCAATGCATGGGCGACCGCAACTGCAACAAGCTTTGTCCGGAAGTTTTCGAATACGACGAAGATCAGCTGCTGTCCATTGTCAAGTTTGACGAAATCCCCGAGCAATACAAAGATCTGGTCCGGCAGGCGGCCGAAGAGTGCGTGCCGGAAGCCATTGATATCGAAGAGTAAACGGCGGGAATAAACCTACATTTATCCTGCGGGAACGACTCGCTGCGCCGGTCGGATTATGGGGGAAAACCCGGTGCGATTTAAGCACAAATCGCTCCATTCAGGTTGAAGTTGGGTAAGTATCGATGAAAACGACGATTACCGCCTGCACGATGGATTGTCCGGATGCCTGTTCCCTGTTGGTAGACCATCGCGAAGACAAGCGCATTATTTTGCGGGGCAATCCCGACAGCCCGTTTACCGCCGGATTTACTTGTCGCAAAATCAAGGATCACATCAAACGACTGCAGCATCCGGAGCGCATCAAATATCCGCTTATGCGGGTCAATGACGCCTGGCGGCAGATTACCTGGAAGGAGGCCCTGGATCTATGTGCCCAAAAGATCCAGGCCTTGCGTTCCCAGCCCAAATCGATTCTACACCTTAAAAGCGATGGGGCCAAAGGGGTCTTAAAAGCAGCCACGGCGCTTTTTTTCTCAATGCTGGGAGCCAGCCGGACCACCGGGTCGCTGTGTGATGCCGCCGGATTCATGGCCTATGTTCACGACTTCGGTTCGCGTCACAACAACGATATCAACGATCTGGTCCATGCCGACCGGATTGTTAACTGGGGCAAAGATTTCTCCCGCAGCTCGATTCACACTGCGGCCATCATCCGCAAGGCTCGCAAAAGGGACACCCGGGTGTTGACGATTTCTCCCGGCGGTGACGGTAATGATTCCTATTCAGACGAACGCATTTGCATCCGCCCCGGCACAGACCGGTTTCTGGCCGCCGCTGTTATCAGGCGCCTATGGAAAGAGCGGCAGATATCTCATTCACTCCTCAACCATACCAAAAATCCTGAAAAATTCCTGGACCTGATATCCGGCTGGACCCCCGAAAGTCTGGCACGATCTTGTGAAGTCAACCCGGCGGATGTCGATAAGTTGTGGCAATGGTATCGTCAGGATACACCGACAGCCACCTTTGTCGGCGCCGGGCTGCAACGCTATCGCTATGGGGGTGAAAATGCGCGCTTCATCAACGCCCTGGCACTTCTTTCCGGCAATATCGGAATTCCCGGGGGCGGCAGTTATTTCCACCTGCATTCCTACCGCAACCTGAACCTTAACTGGACCCGGGATTCCAGCAAAAAACGCCGATCGTTTCCGATTGCCACCATCGGCCGTGAAATAGAATCTGCCAACGCACCTCCAATTAAACTGATCTGGGTCAACGGAATCAACGTTGTCAACCAGGCGCCGGATTCCCGCCAAACTGCGCGCGCCTTTGAAAACGTTGAGTTCAAAGTGGTCGTGGATGCTTTCATGAACGACACGGCCCAGCGAGCGGATTTGATATTGCCCAGCACCCTGATGCTGGAGCAGGAGGACATTATCGGGTCCTACCTGCACGAAAATGTCCAGCATGTGCAACCGGCAGTCCCGCCGCCGGCCGAAGCCCGCGACGACATGTGGATTCTCACCCAAATCGGTAAAAGGCTCGATCCCCCGGTGGAACTTCCAGACCCTGAATCCTGTCTGAGAAAATCCCTGGACCATCCCAATCTGCAGGTTACCCTTGAAGAATTGCGTTGCAAGGGCTATGTGAAAGCTGACCGGCCGGCGATTGCCTACGCCGGATTGGTCTTTGACCATCCGGACGCCAGATATCGTTTTCCCCTGATCCTGCATTCGGAACCCTTAGTGAACCCCCAATACCCTTTGCGACTGCTGACCCTGGTACGAAGAAGCGCCATTCATTCCCAAATTTTACCGGAAGATCAAGACGTTCTGCCCCGTGCCTGGATTGCTCCTGACAACGCCATGGTGCCCAATGTCGATACTGCCAGGGATGTTTGCCTCGTATCCCCCTTGGGTCGGTTGAAAGTATCCCTCGACCTTATGCCCGGACTGCATCCCGGGGTAGTGCTGATCCGGCGTGGTGATTGGATGAATCGAGGCGGCGGTGTCAATCAGCTCATCGCAGCCGAATTGACGGATATAGGTTCAGGCGCACCGTTTTACGACCAGTATGTGCGGCTGGAAAATGATGGAGGAATACGAATTTGACCCAACTCCCTCAATCGCTGCACGAATTGCAGGCTGTCTTTGACCGCTGGGCGCAATCCATTCAGAAAATCAAGAGCCATAATGAGCGCATCGTCTTCACGCGCGCAGAGATGCCCGTTCTGTTGTTGAACCGCCGGCTGTTAAAAAAAATTCTTGCCGACATCGTTAAGGGGAAACGGTATCCCGATGTCCGCCAGGCCACCCTGTTTACGAATGAGTTTATTTTGTACATCAACAATCAACAGCTTTTTTCTGCCCGCCTATACATCTACGAACCGGGGCAATACACACCCATCCATGACCACAATTCCTGGGGTGTTTACGGCTGTGTTTCCGAAAAGATTGAAGTGATCAGATACCGCCGGCAAGACGATGAGACCCGGCAAGGATACGCCCGCCTCCATGAAACTGAACGGGTTATCCTGCAACCCGGTGACATGTCGGTGGTTCAGCCATTAAATGACGGCATCCATCAAGCGGGCAATCCGGCCATCAATACCTGTGTGATGCTTTGTGTTTATGGTACACCCATCCGCAGACTGTATGTGAATGAATATGACCTATGCGAAACCGTGTCAGCCGCCTGCTACCCACCCCGGTTGAGAAAAAAACAGCTGGCAGCCCAGGCGCTTGAAACCATGGGAACGGTCTAAGAGAGGGTGATGAAAACCTCGAAGGTAAGATCGAGAATATTCATACCTCCGTAAAATCGTTCTTTAACGAAACCAGGGCCGATTTTTATGAAAAACTTATAGAGCTTTCAAAACCCCCTTTACCAAACACAAGCGAACAATAAGCCGTTAAAATCTAAAAAACCCCCGTCTTCGGATCTTCCAAGCACGGGGGTTTTTTGTATAAACAGCTTGATAGAGCGTTTTATGAATTATCTTGATTATTTACTGCTTTTCTTGTACCGTATACCGATATGCATGCGCAAACGAATCATGGAAACTAAATCCCGACGCCAGGAGCTGACATCATATGAGCCTTGACATCTGAAAAACAGCAAACCCTCGATGCGATATTTAATGAAAAAGGTTACACCGACTACAAGTGGATCGATCCTAAGAAAATCATTGTGTCCCAGTGGGTACGCATGAAATGCATGTTCGGCTGCGGCGAGTACGGCCGAGGCGGTGCTTGCCCGCCCAACACACCGTCCGTGGCGGATTGCGAGCGATTTTTCGGTGAATACAGCGATGCGGTCATCCTGCACTTCGAAGGCACGATGGATAAACCCGAAGACCGCCATGCCTGGTCCCGCAAAATTAACGCCGGGCTGGTCAAACTGGAGCGGGACGTTTTTCTGGCCGGCTGCGAGCGGGCCTTTTTGCTGTTCATGGATTCATGCTGTTTTTGCAGGGAGTGCAGCGGGGACCGCCAAACCTGCAAGGAGCCGCGCATGGCCCGGCCGGCCCCGGAGGCCATGGCCGTGGACGTTTATTCCACCGTTCGCCGTTTCGGGTTTCCCATCTACGTTCGGACCGATTACGATCAGAAGATGGATCGTTATGCGTTTTTGATGGTGCATTAGAGGTCCGTGGCGTTTCAAGGCTTCAGTGTTCAGGTTTCAGGGAACACATTTCCTGAGTCTGACACCGTGAAACTAAATACAATTCAATGTCAATTAGGTTGATATTAATGGTTGGTGGGAGTGGCTTCCCCTCCGGGGCATAAGCCCTAAGGGCTGGAAGCAGCAGCGATTGAACAGGTAATCGCGGTTAAAAACCGTTCCCAGTCCAGAAACAACCGATACAAAATTACAAAGTTTCTTTTTCAATCAAACTGGCTGATTCATCGACCAACAGCTGGCCTGACACCCGAAATCCGAAACCAATCAAATTGAATTGTTTAAAGGAAACTGATGATGAAAAAAAAAGTCTCCCACCCCAGCCAGCCCGCCCGCCCCTGCCGGCCATACTTTAGTAAACGATATCCGACGGCACATTAGTTTTACTCTGGGCAATGATCCAGATAAGCCAAGCAAGTATGCCTGTTATATGGGGCTGGCATACAGCGTGCGTGACCGGCTGATTGAGCGTTGGATTAAAACCCAGCGGGCCCTTTATGATACGCTGGCCAAACGGGTCTATTTTCTTTCTCTGGAATTTTTGCCGGGTCGTTTCCTGAAGAATTACCTGATCAGCCTGCAAATGGAAGATGAAGCCCGTCGGACTCTTGAAGAAATGGGCTTTGATCTGGACGAATTGGAGGAGGAAGAATGGGATGCCGGACTGGGCAACGGCGGGCTGGGCCGTCTGGCCTCCTGCTACATGGACTCCATGGCCTGTCGGGATCTGCCCGGCTATGGCTACGGCATCCTGTACGACTACGGTATTTTTCACCAAATACTGGACAACGGCTACCAAAGGGAGCAGAGCGACAATTGGCGACGCCGCGGCAACCCATGGGAAATCCAGCGACGCAACTATTTGGTTCCTGTTCGGTATTGGGGCCGCTCCGAAGCATACCGCGACGATGAAGGCCGGACACGCTGCCGTTGGGTCGACGGTGAAGTGGTGATGGCGATGGCCTGTGACATTCTCATCCCCGGCTATGGAGACGATTACGTCACCAACATGCGGCTGTGGGCGGCCAAATCCAGCCGTGAATTCAACCTGGACGAATTCAACCAGGGTGATTATATCGGTGCGGTCGAAGCCAAGGTGATGAGCGAAAACATTTCCAAAGTGCTCTATCCCAGCGATGAAGCGATGGCAGGTAAGGAGCTGCGGCTAAAGCAGCAATACTTCTTTGTGGCGGCCACACTCAACGATATTTTCAGGCGGTACCGGAAAATGAACCGTTCCTTTACGGAACTGCCGAATTTTGTGGCTATTCAATTGAACGACACCCATCCCGCCATTGCCGTCCCGGAGCTCATGCGCCTGTTACTGGATGAACACAGGGTGGGATGGGATGACGCCTGGACCATCTGTCAAAACACTTTTGCCTACACCAATCATACCGTTATGCCCGAAGCCCTGGAAACCTGGTCGGTGGACCTTATCGGCCGGCTGCTGCCCCGTCACATGGAAATTATATACGATATCAACCATCGTTTTCTTGAGGCCTTGCGCAGCCGCTATCCGCAAAATCCGGGATTGTTGGACAAGGTATCCATCATTGCCGAGGGTGACGTAAAAATGGTGCGTATGGCCCATCTGGCCATTGTGGGCAGTCATGCCGTCAACGGCGTGGCCGAGTTGCATTCCCGCATATTGAAAAATGAGCTGTTTAAAGAGTTTGATCAGATTTTTCCCGGCCGCTTCCAAAATGTAACCAACGGCGTCACTCCCCGCCGTTGGCTGTGTCAGGCCAACCCGTCGCTGACGGAGCTGATCACCGCAACCATCGGCCCGGATTGGATCTGTGACCTTGAGCGGCTCGAAAAACTGGTCGACTGTGCGGATGATCCGGAATTTCGTGCCACCTGGATGGCCACAAAATTGGAAAACAAGCGGCGGCTGGCCCGCTATATTCTTCGCAAAATCGGGCTGGGAGTTGATCCCGCCACCCTTTTTGATGTCCATGTCAAACGCATGCATGAATACAAGCGCCAGCTTCTCAACCTGCTGCATGTCATCACCCTGTACAACCGCATCAAAGCCGATCCGGCAGCACCGGCGGTGCCGCGTACCGTCATGTTTGCCGGCAAGGCGGCACCCGCCTACCATCAGGCCAAACTCATCATCAAACTGATCAATGCCGTGGCCGCGACCATAAACAGTGACAAGGATGTACAGGGGCGCCTGCGGGTACTTTTTCTGCCCAACTATTGTGTATCACAGGCCGAAAAAATAATTCCGGCCGTGGACCTGTCCGAGCAGATCTCCACCGCCGGGATGGAGGCCTCCGGCACCGGCAACATGAAAATGGCGCTCAACGGTGCTTTAACCATCGGCACCCTGGACGGTGCCAATGTGGAAATCATGGAAGCCGTCGGCCTTGAAAATATCTTTATTTTCGGATTGACGGCCGAGCAAGTCACCGAGCTGCGCAGCGGCGGTTACGATCATCGGCAATACTACCATCAGGATGATGAGCTTCAAAAAACACTGAACATGATCGCTTCGGGCTATTTTACCCCCCATGAACCGAACCTGTTTGAACCCATCATTCAGGGGTTGCTCGATCAGGGTGACTATTACATGATTTTGGCCGATTACCGGCCCTATGTAGCGGCGCAGGAGAAGGTCAGCCAGGTGTTTCTGGATAAGGACGACTGGGCGCGTCGCTCTATCCTCAATACCGCCCGCATGGGTAAATTTTCCAGTGATCGGTCTGTCATGGAATATGCGCACAATATATGGCGAGTAGAACCACTCAGCTAGCCAGGACACTTTGAGGTTGAGATGTCCCTTCGGGGGGTTATGCCGGCGGATCTGCAGCCCCGGCTTTTGCACTTTCAGTGATAGCTTATCCGGCAATCGCCCGGCGTCATTTTCGATGAACGGTTCACAGGTCAAAGGAGAAGCAGGCTATGACCGAAACACATAACAGTGACGAAAAAAATATCACGGTATCCATCGCCCGGCAGCCTGTATTCGATGGAAAACGTTGGTTGTGGGGTTATGCACTTTTATGCGTGGGAAGCGCCCGAACATCACTTGCAGGCTTTCCCGCAGAAGACAATGTTGCGCTCAGTGTGGTCAAAAGCGCCTATATCGGCTTACAGCAGATTGCTGAAGGCGGTAAAAAAGTGCTTGTGAATTTTAGTGAAAAGAATATCTTAGACAACTTGCCCTATGCCTTGCCCGCGGCGCTGACCGTCGTCCAGGTGACCGAAAAGACATTTCAACGGCCATCGGTGCCGGACATTTTGAACCGGTTAAAGTCCGACGGGTACCTGATTGCCGTGGATGAGTTCAGCGGCAGTGCGGATTTTGAATCGCTGTATCGAATGGCCGATGTTATCGGCATGGATGTCTTTGATAAATCAAAAGAAGTGTTGGCCGCCACCATTGCCGGTGCCCAAACTTATTCGGCTTCGCTGCTTGCCATGCAGGTGCAGGATCCTGCCCAGATGGCCGTCTGCCGGGAACTGGGCTTTAATCTGTTTCACGGCCCCTTTTTCAAATTACCGGATACGATCACGGTCCGTCCGTTGACCTCCGGTGAGGTGACGCGGCTCAATCTCCTGCGTGTCATTGAACAGGACGAGGTTGATTTCGATCGGCTGGCCGAAACCATTCAGGCAGATGCGGCCATCAGCTTTCGCTTACTTGCCTATTTGAATTCGGCTGCTTTTGGATTGCGCCAGAAAATTAAATCCATCCACCAGGCCATTACCTTGTTGGGATGGCACAAAATGAAGAACTGGATGCGGGTTGTGGTGTTGACAGATATGAGCCAAAGCAAAGAGGCTGCCGAGTTGGTGATGCTCGCCGCCCAACGGGGTAAATTCATAGAGCAGGTTGCCTGGACCCATGAATTCTGGGGATTTGAGCCGGAAACGCTTCATTTGCTGGGCCTATTTTCCCTACTGGATGCCATGCTCGGCATCCCCATGACCGAGGTTGTGGCTTATTTACCCCTGGACGACAAGCTCAAGGCGGCCTTGTGTGGTGAGCCCAACAATGAATACCTGCCCCTTCTCAGACTGGTGCAGTGTTTCGAGGAGGCCCGTTGGGATGACAGCGAAATGATGATCCAGCAGCTCAACCTGGAAAGCGACAAGGTCAAAGCCGCCTTTCAAACGGCTATAGATTGGGCTGGAGAAACGGCTACCCTGGCTTCCGCTGCAGTCAATGAAAAGTGAGTCTTGGCTTTTAGCTCTTAGTTCGCTGCGCTCACAACCTGTCGAGAGCCTCAAGGTCGTGCGATTGGAACAATGAAAAAATGTGGGCGGGCTAATACGAATGTCGTTAAAAACTACATGAATTCAATATATTATAGAAATATCGAGACGGTCGACTACCTTAAAGGAGACGAAAACATCCCATGCCGGATATGCTGGTAAAATTATATGAACTTGAGGATGTCTGGCAGTTCGTTGCGGAGCAGAAACGCCTTGGAATAACCATCCGCAAACCCATCGGGCCGGAAAAGCATATCCTGGTTCAGTGGGTAACCAATAACTTCGGTGTTGCCTGGTCCGGCGAAACCGATGTCGCTTTCGGCAATTCGCCCCGATCGTGCTTTGTGGCCGTTAACAATGAAACGCTTGTTGGATTTGCCTGCTATGATGCCACCGCACTTGGATTTTTCGGTCCGGTTGGCGTGAACCGTCTGCACCGACAAAAAGGCACCGGCACGGCATTGCTGATGGCCTGCCTGCTGGATATGAAATTAAAAGGGTATGGCTACGCTGTTGTTGGAGCGGTAAAAGACACCGATTTTTATAAAAATGCAGTCGGTGCCCAAGAAATTCCCGGCTCAATTCCGGGTCTATACCGCACCTGGCTGAAAAAGGCGGAAACCAGCGACTGATTGTCCCATCCCTGAGCCGAATTCGCTTTGGACGAGATTCAGAAGGACAATGGCGCAGTCTATGGTTGTCGGTTTCAGGTGATCAGGGAGTTGAGGCGCTAAATCCTGAAACCTGAACACTGACACCTTCGATTTCTGACAAGTTGTTGTCAGATAGAACCTGCTAAAGGCCTAATTGTTCAATATCTAAATCCCCAACAAACCTGTTAACGAAAGGAGTAACCCATGACATTGATTCAAACCGTCAATCCCGAAGCGGCAGAAGGAAAAACAAAAGAAATTTTTGATACGATGAAAAAAACTATCGGCGTAATTCCGGCTCCGTTGCAGCTTGCCAGCGCCAGTCCCTGGATGATGGATATGGTGTGGCAATCCGTTCAGTATTATTCCCAGCATCCAAATCTGGGATTTGGCCTGCTTTCTACGATCCGGTATCTTGTGGCCCGGCAATATGATTTTGCCTTCTGCACCGGTTTCAATAAGAATTTTTTAATGATGCAGGGAATGTCGGAAGAAGACATCGAAAAAATCGAGAAGGATCCCCTCCAGGCGCCTCTGGAGGATAAAGAGCGGGATATGTTGGCATTCGTGATGAAGGCGATCAAAACACCTGATGCGATCGGCAAGGAAGACATGGATCATCTGCACGAGCTGGGGTGGACGGACAACGATATCCTGGATGCTCTGGCGCACGGCACCAACATGATCGGCTCCAGCATCCTGCTGAAGACTTTTAAAATGGATCAGACATGTTAAGACGCCAGGTTTAAAAACGCTATCGATAGGTGGATACGTTCGTGGTAATGTTTAATAATTAGCATGATATACATTATTGGTATTACAATTGTAGCCCTGTTCGGACCGCATTTATGGGCCAAATATGTTTTAGAAAAATACAACCGACAGGAATACTTCTCCGGCACCGGTATCGATCTGGCCCGTATGATTTTGACGCGTTTGAATCTAAACGATGTTACGGTGGCTGTGACCGATATCGGCGATCACTATGATCCGGTGGGCAAAGCCGTTCGACTGACAAGAAAAATTTGCGGTCGCAAAACGCTCACAGCCGTGGTGGTTGCCGCCCATGAAGTCGGGCACGCCATCCAGGACCATACCGGCTATAAACCACTTAAAACCCGGACCCGCATGATCGGCATGGCCCGAAAAACGGAGCGGATCGGGGCCATCATCATGATGGGGGTTCCGGTGTTGGCCGCTATCACTCGGGTGCCGTCCATCGGCGTATGGATGTTTATCGGAGGCCTTGCCACCTTGTGTATTCCGGTGCTGGTGCACCTTGTGACCCTCCCCACCGAATTTGATGCCAGTTTCAACCGTGCGTTGCCAATGCTGTCATCCGGATCCTATATTCCCGCTGAGGATATCCCCGCAGCAAAAAAAATCCTGCTGGCCTGTGCACTGACTTACGTGTCAAATTCACTGATCGGACTTTTGAATGTATGGCGCTGGATCCGGGTTTTGAGAAGATAGATTAACTTTAGATCCAAGATAACCGGGATATTTGCCACAAAAACTCGAAGACCCGAAATATAAATTTTTATTATGATTTGTCTTTGTGTTTTGGTCTCTTGGTGGCTAAAAGTGTTTACACAAAAGTTCAAAATGATTCCAAAAGAAAATGGAACACTACCGGCTGAAAAATTTTGACATCACCCTTGAACGCGAGGGTGCCAAACGGTATACAAAGACAACCTATCCTATCCGATATGGAAGGTACAGCGAGATTGAAACACCGGAATACCTCTTTCAGTTTAATTTAAACGGTGAAATCAAGTATATTCGTGGAATCAATCAGGATTGGCCCCATCCGGCCGAATGGCTAAAACGAACCGATACCGATGACTGGGTGTATTATTCCACCGGAGGATACCGGGGAACATTTCACGTCCTGGGTGAATACTACCTGCCGTGTCTTCCCTATTCCAGCAATTCAGTTTATGGGCATCAACCTTTTGCCAACGACAATATTCAGAAGGCTTTCGCGGCCTGGTCCCAATTGCTGGCGGATATTCGCAGCCTGCGATCCAACGGGATACCTTCGACCATCAAAGACTTTCTGGGTTTGATCTCCGACCGTGATTCCCACATTTTGCGGAAGAAATCGGAGAAACTCCACCGGATTATCGGTGGACGGATATCCGTGCTTCCGCCGGATACCCGCCATGTCGATTATAACGTCATACCCCTCATGCTTGCCGATGGATGCTTATATCGTTGCGGCTTTTGCTGCGTCAAGACCCGGCAGAGCTTCCGTCTCCGATCCACGGACAATGTGATGCAGCAGATCCGGCAATTGCAGGCCTTCTATGGTGCTGATCTGGCAAACTATAACGCCATCTTTTTAGGAAATCATGATGCCCTGGCAGCCGGACGCGAGCGGATTTGTATGGCCGCTGCCGAATCTTATGCCGCATTCGGTTTTAAGAGGGCCTATGTTAAAAATCCCGCACTCTTTTTATTCGGCAGTGTGGATTCCCTGCTCAGTGCCGGAAATAGCCTGTACGAAGCACTCAACCGGATGCCTTTCTATACCTATATCAACATCGGCCTGGAGTCGGTGGATGACGCCACCCTGCGAAGCATCCAAAAACCCTTGGAGACCCATAAAATTGAGGATGCCTTCCAGAAGATGCTGGATGTTAACCGCTGCTATCCGAACATCGAAATCAGCGCTAATTTTCTCCTGGGAGACCGGCTCCCAGCGATGCATTATCAGGCCCTGATCGAATTGATACACAACCGGCTCGACCGATATTACAGTAAAGGGGCTATCTACCTATCGCCTCTGAACACCAGCAGTGATAAGCACGAGTTGCTGCGCATGTTCGTTGGGATTAAAAATCAGAGCAGGTTGCCCACCTATCTATACCTGATTCAACGTCTGTAAACAAAATCAGGATATTTGTCCCGCTTTTGCCATAAGCACTATGAAACAGAAACTTAAGGGTATCGTCTCCAAAGGACCTGTTGATGATTTAAACACAGGGTATCTGACGGTTCTGTTTCTGGTGTGCCGCTAAATCCGTTGGATAAAAAATTGAGTTTTTCGTAAAAAACACTTGCGGAGGGCTCTGAATTGATTTACGGTCAATCTCGTTTTTCCCGGATCAAAAAAGCCCATTGGCGAGAATATAAACTGCACCATATTTTCGGTGCTGCAGGATCAAATTCACGACTTTTCTGATCCAGCAAACATGGCACTTAACCTTACCTCATTTTTACAACAGGCTTATTGCTGAGTGTGCTGTTAACACGTTCATTTTTTAAAAAAGGAAAGGAGGTGGAATTTTCTCATTCGCACAGTGCAAACCCGAGGCATAATACCCCAAAAAGGAAAGAGGAGGATATGACATGAAGAAAAAAGCAATTCAGGTTTTATTGATCGCGGTAATGGTGTGTTCCTTTGTATCGGCTGGACTGGCCGCAGACAAGGTTATCAAATGGAAAGTGCAGGGATTTGTTCCGGCCGGAATGCTGTATCATGAAACCCTGGAGCGACTGGCAGCCAAGGTCGAGGAGGCTTCCGGCGGCCGACTGGTTTTTGAAGTCCACCCGGCCGGCTCCCTGGTACCGCCCTTCGAGGGAATCAAAGCGGTCAGTGACGGTGTTTATCAGGCCAATTTCGGCTATTCCGCCCAGTGGGTCGGTAAGATTCCGGTGGCCCCGCTTTTTAGTGCGGCTCCCGGCGGGTTCAATGCCCTCGGTATGCAGATGTGGCTGAATGAAGGCGGCGGCGCCGAGCTTTGGCAGGAGGTTTACGATGAAGCCGGTTTTAATGTCAAGATCTTGATTGCCTGCGCCGATTGCCATGGAAAATTTCATGTGGGCCAAAAAACCGATCCGAAAGATCGAAGATTTCAAGGGATTGAAAATGCGGATGATGCCCTTGATGGGTGATGTGCTGCAAAAGCACGGAATGTCCGTGATCTTTGTCCCGGGCGGGGAGATCATGCCGAACCTGAATAGAGGTGTCCTGGATGCGGCGGAATACTCCATCCCGGCCTTTGACAAGACCCTCGGAATTTGGGAGATCTGCAAATACGTCATGCTCCCGGGCATTCATCAGCCGGGGACGCAGATCGAGCTGATAGTCAACAAAAAGGCCTATGAAGCGCTGCCCGATGATTTAAAACAGGCCCTTGAGGGGGCTGTTGCCAGGAGCCGGATCGACGAGTGGCTTTGGATGGAGCAAAAGAGCATCGAGGCGGTTGAGTTCTTCAAGCAAAATGGCATCGAGTTCGTGACCATGGACCCGGAGACGGTGAAGACCCTGGTCGAATGGGCGCACGAATATCTGGATGAGCGCTCGGCCAAGGATCCAACCTTTGCGAAAGTATGGAATTCTCAAAAGGAATTCGGCAAGAAGTGGTTTCCTTACCACAGCCTGTATACCTTGCCTCACTGAGCAACGAAGAAACCCCACAATCGACGCGTTTAAGAACCATGACTATCATCCCGGCCCTGCTGCCGGGATGATGGTCATATTTTTGCTCTGGGAGGTATGGTATGGAGAAGTTTCTGCGCATCATTGACGGTGCCAGTGTCTGGACGGGAAAACTGGCAAGCTTTCTCGTGATTTTGCTTATCTTGGCCATCGGCTATGACATCACGGTCCGATATCTATTTGCCACGCCCAATTTCTGGGCCTATGATTCAACCTACATGATTTATGGCGGCTACACCATGCTCGGGGCGGCCTATTGCCATTGTCAAAAGGGCCATGTGCGGATGGATTTGCTTTACGGACGGCTCTCTGAAAGGGGCAAGGCCATTACCGATGTGATTTGCTATCTTTTGCTGTTCTTCCCGCTTTTCTCGGTCCTTTTGTATAAGTGCGGAGAAAATGCCATCTGGTCTCTGCTGCACAGCGAACGCAGTTCGGCCAGCGTCTGGCGACCTTACATGGCGCCCTTTAAATTGTCGATTGTTTTCGGCATTTTTCTTTTTTATCTCCAGGGGATTGCAGAATTCATCCGGGCCCTGATGGTTGCCATCAAGGGGGTGCGCCATGACTCCTGAGTTGACCACCATTTTAATGATCGCGAGCCTTTTGGTTTTGATGGCCGGTTTTCCGCTGGCCTTCGGCGTGGGTACCGTGGGGCTTGTTTTCGGCCTGTTGACGAGCGGTCCGGGCTTTCTCTACATGATACCCATCCGGGTGATGGACGGCGTCTTGTCGGAATACATCCTGGCGGCCGTACCGCTTTTCATTTTCATGGGCAATATGATGTCAAGCTCCGGTGTGGCCGAAAAGGCGTTTAGAATTCTGCACCGCTGGATGAGTGGCGTCAATGGCGGCCTGGCGGTAGCCACCGTGCTGCTGGCGATGATGTTTGCCGCCACCACCGGGGTGGTCGGCGCCTCTGAGACCGCTATCGGCTTGCTGGCCGTGCCGACCATGCTCAAAGCGCGTTACTCAAAGGCCCTTGCCAGCGGTTGCGTATGCGCGGGAGGGACGCTGGGCATTCTCATTCCCCCCTCGATCATGCTGATCCTCTATGCCCCTATGGCCGGGGTTTCCGTTTTGCAGATGTTTGCCGGTGCCGTCATCCCCGGCCTCCTGTTGGGGGCGTCCTATATTATTTATATTTTGGTCGTAACCGCCATCAATCCGAGTATGGGCCCCAGCCTGCCGCCGGAAGAACACCTGAAATTATTTACCAGGGAATCTCTGATCAACGGCATAAAATATCTTTTCCCGCCTTTTTTACTTGTCTTTCTGGTCTTGGGGTCAATCTTTTTCGGCGTGGCTTCCCCGACAGAGGCCGGTGCCGTCGGCTCCATCGGGGCAACGCTGCTGGGTCTGGCCTATGGACGCCTTACCTGGGAAATATTTAAGACCAACTGCTATGTTACGATCCGGGTGACGGCTATGATCGTCTTCATTGCCGTGGCCGCCAGCCTTTTCACCGGAGCTTTTTTGAGTGCCGGGTGCGGCCAGGTAATCACTGATAGCCTGGTGTCTCTCGGACTGGGGCCATGGGGAATATTCATCACGATGCTTTTGATCATTCTCTTTCTGGGGATGTTCATCGACTGGATCGGCATCCTGATGATTGTCGTACCCATTTTCTCACCGATGCTTCTGAGCCTCGGATTTGATCCCCTGTGGGTCGGCCTGGTCGTTTGCACCAGTTTGCAGATTTCTTTCCTGACGCCGCCCTTTGCCTACTCGATTTTCTATCTGAAGGGGATCAATGTCGGGCTCGATTTGCCGGAGATGTATCGCGGAGTTGTCCCTTTTGTGGGCTTGCAGATTCTCGTAGTGATCATCCTCATATTTTCCCCGACCTATGTCTTTGGCTGCCGCGGATGTTGGCCAATTGATGGGGCAGCAACAATTGAAGAGGTATTGTTCAAAATCATGCAACAAGGGAGGTGACTCGAGTTCTCGAATCGGGAAGTCACCCCCCTCTTGTTGTTTAACCCTCTCCGTTATTTGAATCGGCTTTCAACTGTTCGCGCATAACCCGTTTAAGAACTTTGCCTGCGATGTTACGCGGAAATTCATCCATGATGATCACACGTTGGACGCGTTGGAATTTTGCGCTGACATGCCGATTAATCCACTGCATCAGTTCTTCAGGGGTAATCTGACTTGGTTCGGCTAGCGTGACCGCGGCCACCGGGCTTTCACCCCATCGTTCGCTGGGGATCCCGAATACGGCAGCCTCAAGTACGGCTGGATGCTGTACGATGACCTCTTCGATGTCTTTGGGGTAGACGTTGACGCCGCCTGAAATGATCATGTCTTTTTTCCGGTCTACGAGATAAAGGAAACCGTCTTCATCCACATATCCCAAGTCACCCGTATACAGCCAGCCGTCTTTTATGGCCTCCCGGCTGAGATCAGGGCGTTTGTAATACTGGGGCATCAGGATGGGACCCCGTCCGACAATTTCTCCTATTTGTCCGGCAGGAACCTCTTGTCGGTCCGGATTTTCAATCCGCATTTCGTAAAATGGGGGCGGGACTCCCACCGAACCCGGCTTGGACGTATAATCTTCTTTGTCGAGAACGGTCAAAAAACCTTCGGTCAAGCCATAGAGCTCATAGAACCGGTTCGGCAGGTATCGGGTCAATTGATCCTTGTGCTCCTGGTGCAGCGGTGCGCCGACGTTGCAGATCATTTCCAGCGATGACAGGGCTTGGGGCGAGAATTTTTTTGAGTGCAGGATAGCGATCAGTTGGGCCGGGACCATGATGACGTGGGTGACTTTCTGCCTCTCAACTGCTTCGATGAAGGCCTCGGCATTGAATTGACGATGGAGGATGAAGGTTGCACCGAGTAACATCGACGGCATGATCATCATAAATGCCCCGTTAAAGACGATGGATCCGGTGTGCATCAACACGCTCTCCGGGGTCATCCGAAACGAGGTCGGGCCGAGGAGGCTATACATGGCCCTTATGTAGTGTGTATGAATGATGCCTTTCGGCTGACCGGTGGTTCCACTGCTGTAAATAATATTAAAGATGTCATCATCATTGATTGGGGTGAGCGGAGGTTCGTGCATGCCGGCCGCCGCTTTCAGTTCATGATAGTAGCGGTAGCCAGGGGTGTCGGAGCTGTCTGTCAGGATAAAGTTTGTCTGCAGGGATGGCCTCAAGATCACCCTTGATTTCTTCCAATGTTTCCACCATGCCGGAATAGGCAAACACCATCACGACATCCGAGTCATTCAGCAAGGATTTTAGCCCCTTGCTCATAAGCAGGGTGCTGAGGGGGACCACCACTGCGCCGATTTTGGCCACCGCCCAATAAATTTCAAGCAACTCCACACAGTTAGGAAGCAGGGTTGCAATTTTGTCCCCCTTCCTGATTCCCATATCTTCCAGGGCGTTGGCAAGCTGGTTGACGTTCTGATTGAACTGTCGAAATGTATAGCGTTGATTTTCAAATATGAGGGCCAGTTTGTCGGGATGATAGCGTGCATTCCTGCTCAACAGATTGCCGATGTTCATGTGATCTCCTTTCTGGGAATATTGCTGCGATTATTATATGGAAAAATATGGTATGTTTCACCATTTTATATTTAAGGATGAATCAATTAACAAAATTAGCTGGGAAAAAAAATCACTTTTTCGACTTTTAAAGGACAATACCATGAAACCTACGGTTAAATTAGCTACAGCCCGGACCCCGGACGGAGGTGAGATGGTGCTTTATCAGCATGGGGATGATTTCTCAATCAAGATCAACGATCAGGATTTGATGCACAGTCGCCAACATGAGTCGGAACTGGAGTTGGCACGGCTGGGTTGTGCGCATCTGGCCGGTCACAAGGCGCCCAACATACTCATCGGAGGCCTGGGTATGGGCTATACCCTACGCCAGGCGCTTGATATGTTAAGCCCCAGTGCCCATGTGGTGGTGAGTGAACTATTGGGTGCGGTCGTCGAATGGAATCGCAAGTTTTTTGGGGAACTCAACGGTCGGCCGCTGGAGGACAAACGAGTAGACCTTAAGATGGGCAATATCGTCGAGTTGATCTCAAATTCCAGGAGCAGATTCGATGCGATCCTGCTGGATATCGATAATGGTCCCAGCGAGATAACAGATTCAGGAAACCGACGACTTTACGGCCGTGAAGGAATTCGGGCCTGCCGCCGCGCGTTGCGTGAGCAGGGGTGTCTGGCGGTATGGTCGGCTGAGCCGAGTAAGAAATTCGAGCAACTCTTGATGGGTTGCAGTTTCCATGTACGCCGTTTCCGGGTTTCGGCTTACAAAGGGTCTAAATCGCAGTCACGTTTTGTGTGGGTGGCTTCGGAAGACAAGTTGAATCTCCCCCGCGGTGGCGGCGAGCCGCGCCCGCCGCTTAAGAACGATTCCAAGGGAGAAAAATTTAAAAAAAGAAAAGGGCCGGGCCGCCGAATCCGCCCAGGTGCCCTAAAACCAGCAAAATCAGGCCCGCTGGACCGAGACGGTTTTGTTGCCGATGCGGTAGCTGGTGCCCTTGCCCAACACCCGCCCGACCAACTTTTCAGGCACATCCACCAGGGTGTATTGATTCTGAATGTTGATTTTGCCCAGCGATCGGCCGGGGATGTCGGCACCGTGAGATAAAGTGCCCACCACATGATTGACGCGAACACCGTCGGCCCGCCCGGTGCTCAACAAAAGGCGCACCATTCCTCGTTCATGGGGAGTATTCCGCGGACCGCTTCTTTTTCGGCCATCGGGCCGCTTGAGTGCCGACCCGGCAACCGGGGCGTTGAATTCCGCCACCTCCTTAAGAGGTTCAATCGGGCGTTGCTTTTCCTCCGTGCACGCAAGTTTCAAGGCCACGGCCGCAACCTCTGCCAGGTCGTGACCGTCTTCTACCAGCCGTGCCACAATTTCCCGCTCCCGGTTGCAGCGCCCACGCCGCAACCAGACCATCACTTTCTCCACCAGTTGTGAATCTCGGCGCAGTTTAATATCCTCAACGCTCGGCAGCATCATGCGATTGATTTTTTGTTTGGTAAACTTTTCGATGCGAATCAACCCCCAACGTTCTTTCGGTGTCAACAGGGTGATGGCCACGCCTGTTTTTCCGGCGCGTCCTGTGCGGCCGACGCGGTGCACATAGATTTCCGGGTCCTGCGGAAGGTCATAGTTAAAGACATGTGATATATCGTCGATATCGAGCCCGCGGGCGGCCACATCGGTCGCCACCAGCACTTTGAGCTTGTTGTCGCGGAAGCGGTCGAGCACCTGCCCCCGGGCATCCTGGCTCATGTCCCCGTTCAGGGCTTCGGCCGGAAATCCCCGCAAAACCAGCTCGTTGACCAGCTCGGTGGTGCCAAGACGGGTGCGGGCAAAGATAAGCGCACTGGCGATGGGTTCGGTTTCAAACAGACGAGTGAGGGCGGCCAGTTTGTCGGCTTCATTAACCAGACAATAGCGTTGTTCGACGGTCTCCACCGTGAGTTGTTTGCACGCGATCTTAAAGGATTGGGGCTTGTTCATGTATTGCTCGGCCAACCGGAGAATGCGCTGCGGTAAGGTGGCTGAAAAAAGAGCGGTTTGACGGTTGGACGAGGTTTGATCCAAAATGGCTTCGATGTCAGCGATAAATCCCATGCTGAGCATTTCGTCAGCTTCATCGAGCACGACGGTCGCCACCTGGTCGAGTTTGAGCACGTTTCTGCGGATCAGATCGAGCAGGCGGCCGGGGGTCCCGGTGACAACGTCCACGCCTTTTTTGAGGCGGCTGATCTGACGGTCATATGGCTGGCCGCCATATACGGCCAGGACACGCACCCCGGTCTGTCGACCATAGGTGACCATGGCATCCGCCACCTGGATGGCCAGCTCCCGGGTGGGGGTTACCACCAGACCTTGCACATGGCGCTGACCGGTTTGAAGGTTATGCAGGATGGGTAGGGAAAACGCCGCGGTTTTACCGGACCCTGTCTGGGATTGGCCCATCACATCCTGCCCGGCAAGCATGGCCGGAATGACGGTGGACTGGATCGGTGTCGGTACGGTATAGCCAATGTCGGCAATCGTCTGCAACAGCTGCGGCTGCAGGTCAAGCCCGCTAAAGTCGCTGGTCATTATGAAGCTCCTGTTTGCGTTTTGAAAAAATACTCCGGGTCGCATATCCCTTGCGGGCTTTATGCCTGTTGCCTGTCAACAGCCGACCCAACCAGCAAATCAGAGCCTCTCTGTTGCAACAAAAATGCCCGACCAAAACCGGCCGGGCCACCTTCTGTAATCGTCAAAACCGAATAGTGTTGATGTTTGTTATCCGAAATGGATTGTTGCAGACTATAAGCCACCCGGCATCAAATTGCAAGCAAAAGTTAATGGGTGAACGGCTTAAAACCAGGTATTAAAATGATAAATCACTCGGCAAAGACCCTTGCCAGATATGAAAGCTCTCCGTATTCCAAACCATATCGCGAACGGAAGCAGCCCCGGTATTGCGCAGAAACATGGCGTGTTGGGTCTGATGGCAAAGGGCGGCAGCAATCTTGGCCTCGAGCCAGGGCGTGACGTCGTGGATGATATCTGCCCGGTCATCTTTGTTCAGAACGCGTTCGTGATCAGCCGGCTCGTACCATGCACACCAACTCAGCAGCGTTGTACCCGGCGCGCCATTGGCCAAGGCCATGCGAGTTGCCCGGTGGGTGTAGATGTGCTGGGGATGGCCGTACTCACCATTGGAACCGTGGGTGATAACAAGATCAGGCCGAATTTTCTCGACGTATTCACCAATCGACTGGGTGAATTCTTCGAGCGGTACATCGATCGGTCGAGCGATACCATTGATTTCCATATAGGGATCAATATAGGGAAGAAAAAAGATATCTCGAACACCAAGCTCACGCGCCGCTTTGCGGACCTCCTGCTCTCGAAACGCGCCCAGGTTCTCCTCGGTTGTCAGCGGCGGCTCGCCGACTTCCCCTCCTTCGCCCCGGGTCGTCTCCAGGATGTAGACCGTGTGCCCTTGTCCGGCAAACATTGCCAGGGTCCCACCGGCAAACAATGACTCATCATCGGGATGGGCCGAAATCGCTAAAATTGTTGTCATTTATATATTGTTAAGCTTTCCAGTCCCGGGATCTTTTCGGCATACATATCCAATAATTTTTTAAGTATCAAAATCATAATATGACTTCGACAACTGTTTGTCGAATTGAAAGGATTCGTTGAAAATTTCGAGCAGTTTGATGTTTTGCTTGGTAAGCATCAGACAGTTTCCCACAATGGCATAATAAAGAATACTTAGACGGGTTTTCGAGGTATCGTTTCTTATCCTTTCAATTTGAACCTTGTTAAACCGATCGGCCAGATCTCTAAGGTGTTGATAAAGATCAATGATCTTCTGATAATCCAAAATTTCTTTCTTGTTGAGGGTGTCTTCCACTTTTTCCAGGATGTCAAGAATGCAAGCTTTAACCTGTTTGAGTTCTTCGACCTGGACATCCAGCAGCCCTTTATGCTGATTGCTGGTATGCACATAGGAACGCAGGACAATGTCCCGGTGCCCATCGGACAGCTTCTGCAGCCTTCTGATGGTCTGGGCATATTTTAAAGAGATTCGGGGATCTTCTTTTTGCAGTAAGCGCAGTACCTTGAAGACATTGGCCATGATAATATTGGACCAGACCTGGATTTGTTTTACCTTCTTTCTTTGTCGGTTGAGGGTATCGACGTCCTGGTTGAATAAAGCATCGAATGACACATCCAGGGATTGTCTGATCGCATTTAAAAAGTGCGCCGTATGATCAAAGGTATTGGAAACGGACGTGTGGGCATCACTGATTTTTTCCAAATTAAAGATTTTTTGCTCTTCCGTTTCCCTGACCCGCCCCTTGTGCTTTTTATGGTTTTTCCAAATCATGACGGCAGCAAAGCCCATGAGCAGCAAGACGCCCGGCACTTTTAAATAATGGACAATCGCTGCAAACAGAAAGGAAGTGAGAAACGCAATAAATGCGGTCATAAACCATCCGCCGATAACCGTCAGGACCCCGGTAACGCGGTAAACAGCACTTTCCATGCCCCAGGCCTGATCCGAGAAAGATGTGCCCATGGCTACCATGAAGGTTACATAGGTCGTTGACAGGGGCAGCTTCATGGATGTCGCGAAAGAAACCACCGCGCTGGCGACCATCAGGTTTACGGATGCACGAACCAAATCAAAAGATGGTTGTTGACCCCGGATTTTAGCGGGTCGGTGGATCCTTGGATCGAATCGTCGTCCGATATGTTTTCTAACAGCTTGAGGGGCAAAAATTTTGATGGATTCAATCACAGAATGCACCATGCCGACAATGCTGCGCGAAAGCCATATGGATTCAAAGCGTTCCGTGCCCTCTTCCTGCTGTCCCAGGCTGATCTCCGTCTCGGTGACGGTTCGGGCTTTTTTCGAGAACCATAAAGTCAATACCATAATGACCCCAGCGAGGAGCAGCAATAGGGTGTGGGATTGCACCTGCTTGCTCAGCGCTACCATGGTGATATTCAGCGGATCGCTGGAAGCGATCGCTGTATGGTATGCATTTAAGCCGGCTAATGGAACCCCGATGAAATTCACCAGATCGTTGGCGGCAAAGGCCATGGCCAGGGCGAAGGTGCCCACCAGCACGACCGGTTTTAAAATATTGATTGCAAATAAAGAAATTAAGATTTGAAAAATAGCGGCTGAAACAACGAAAATTGAAACCAGCATCAGCAGGTTATGGGATTTGATCCACAGGACGGCTTCAGGGGTCATAAAAGTTGCCCCCTTGGCCCCTTTTACCAGAATAAAGAAGGTTATGGTTGCCATGGCGACGCCACCCCAGATGGCGCCATATCGCTTGAGCCTTTTTTGATAGTCAAACGTAAAAATCAAACGGGAAATGAATTGAACCAGGGCGCCGCAGACAAACGCCACGACAATTGACAGGAGAATGCCAAAGACAATCATCATGGCCTTGCCCGTATTAATATATTCACCCAAAGTCAGCGCACCATCAGTGGCATGCATGATTTTAATCAGCGATACCGCCACAGCAGCGCCTAAAAGTTCAAAAACAATCGACACCGTCGTCGAGGTGGGTAACCCGTGGGCATTGAAAAGATCCAATAAAAGGATATCTGTCAGCATAACGGCCATAAAGATCGTAATGAGTTCGGGCATGGTAAAAAACTGTGGGTGGAATATTCCTTTCCTGGCAACCTCCATCATTCCGCCGGAAAATGTCACGCCTGCGAGAATGCCGAGACTGGCAATAATCATGATCACAAAATAGGGGGCCACCCTTGAACCGATCGATGAATTTAAGAAATTGACGGCATCGTTGGCGACACCGACAGACAAATCAAAAACAGCAAAAAGCAATAAAATTATGACCGCGAGGAAAAAGATTTCAGTTCCCATTATTCAGCCCTATATGAATTTTTGGAGGATATTATAGAAGCTCGCCCAGATAGAAAGAATCCTTATATTCTAAATTGTGCCGGGATGGCCGCCGAATGCGGCAAAGACCACCGGGTGGCGCAGCTGAGCAGGTCCTCGCAGCGAGGAGACCTCAAGCATAAGGTGGAAGCTCTGACTGGCCCAAGCCACCCGGCGGTGACAGGGCGCTGACGGCTTCTTCGGCGATTGATCGCCATTCCTCTTTTCTGCCCCAATAGTCTATGTAACGCTGAAATTGTCGTCTGGTCGAGTCAACCTCGAAGGAACGCTCTCCCATCAGTCCACAATTGCCTTGCAGTGCTCGCGCACCTCTTTTTTCACGTTCCTGGCAACTTTATCCGGAGTATGGTAGGTCGCGAGCATCTCCAGCTCCGCCAATGTACCGTGGGCCCACGCCTTCCATGAGCCTACGGATTTTGCCAGATCACGCTCGGCAAGCTGGCGCGCCATCAGAAAAGTCATGGGCTCCCGTGCCTGCCGGAGAACGGCCATGAGCGATAATGCCTGGGTCGCAACCCAGTGGAACTTATCCTCATCCATTGACCACAGCTCCATGGACCGGCGGTACCATGCTAATGACGTTTCAAGAGCTTTGCAAACCCTCTGGCGCCTTGTCTTTCCGGTAGTGAAGCAACCCGATCCGTTTCCAGGTCGAGCCGTGTACGCCGTAACACTCGGCGCGCTTTTCTCGATCTTTACCTCCATCTCCGCTCGGCAAACGGCTCTTCCAGAGATCAAGCATCTTTAGGCTTGCTTTCAATGCAGTATTAATATCAGTATCGTTCCCGGCGTTGTCGGCTCGATTAAGACCGACAGTGATCGCCCTTTGCATTTGCCTTTCGAAGAACGTCATGACCTGATCATCAAAATCACCGGGGACCGTCGAATAGGCAACCAGACTAGCCCAGTCGTGGTCTCGCTCGGCGCGCATGAAAAGCTGCCGCCGGACCTCGTATAATACCAGTCGTGGGTCGTCACCACGCAGCAGGCGGGGATAAAGGGCCTCCGCCATTCGAACCGAGCCGACTTTGGTCAACGGAAACTGGGAAGCAAAGACCCACGGGATTCCTGCCGTGTGCAGGTCATGCGCAATGCTGCCGCCCGGAACCAAAATCGACCCCGGGTTGCCCGAGTCGCAGGTTGCCAGGGTAACCATAAGCGGCTGGGAGCGTTTCGTGCCATCCTCGCTTTCAGCCTGCATGGCCTTGGCGAGGCGCTTTCCGCTCACCACTTTCATTTCATTCCGGTTATTGTACTTACTTAGGGCAAGGCCGAACCTCTTTTCTCCACCGACTTCAGTGTGGGCACCATGGGCGAGTATATGGACGTGGGTGAACTCCTCTTTCGAGCAAATATCGTAGATGTCCTCGAGGCTGGCGTCCGGGATTATTCTCAGGCGCTCCTTGACAAATTTCAGCCGTTGCCGATGGAGCTCTTTTGGACCTGGCGCCGGATTCTTGTCGTTGAGCTGGCGTTTAGGCCAGGGAATCCAGGGCTCCAATGCCCCACGGAGGGCCTGTACGTGCGAGGCCAGCGGAACGTCTAGACCTGAGGGCGCTGCTGACACCAACAAGATCTTCGGTTCGAGAGGACGATCCCAGGAAACCGGATCCGGCCGGGTGCGACGGATCTCGCGGGTCGGCACTACCGGCATATGAAACTGAAGTACCCACTCAAGCCCCTCACCGGGAAAGGCCTGTGGCGCTATGGCCATCTCGAAGGGAAGAAGCGAAAGCTCGGAGCCGGACAGCACGAGGCGCAGATGAATCAGGTGAGAATCGGCGTTACCCGTTCCGGTACCCGCGTCGCCAAGGGCTCGCCACTCTTCTCCAATCAAGGTGCGGAGTTCGCCCAAAATTCGAGCGACATCCTCACCAATCTCGGCAACGGTTGCCTCCCGTATGCGGTTAGGAACGGCGACGCCGCTGCGGCCGTCATTCGTCACGTATCGCAGCCGTTCGAGACGGCTGAGGAGCTGATGATGCTCGATACCGATGTGGAATGTGACCGGGGCACCTTCTCCACACAGGGCCATATACGGTGTCAGCGGTGACAGAAGCTGGTTGTGGGATGGTCCGGGCCGAATAAACTCCAATTTAATTTGGTGAAAGTTGGTCATAGTCAGTCCACCTGAAATGAGGTTGTGCCGGGTTCGGGGTTGAGTTTGATGCTCCCCTTTGTTTCGCCGTCGGTGGCACGTAAAAGCCGGCCGACTGCACTGTTGCCCTGGGCAGAGATCTGAACAACGTTTGTGCGATCGAACAGAAGTGGTACCAGGGTTCCTCCCGGACCCGGAATTTTGACCGCATCCAGGACTTCTAACTTACCCGACTTAAGAGCCGGCCAAACGATTTGTTCGAAGGCTTCCGCGTTGTCGAGGACTTCGCTTGTCAAACGCAGGGTTCGGATCCAGGTGCCGCAGTTGTAATAATATCTATTGCCATTAAACGTAAGGGCACGCGGTTTGTGGCTGTGCCCGGTGATGACAAAATCGACTTGATTGCCGACGCGTTGCTGCATTGCTTTGGAATAGTCGTCTTCGTTGTCGACGTCAAAGGTTTTGTCGTCTTTCAGCCAGTCTTTGAGTGCGCGTCGAAGTCCCTCTTCTTTTGGGACGAGTCCGACCCAACCGGAGACGATATCCCATACGCCCAAAGTATCCTGAGCACTCTCGGTTTCGACCATCGCCGAGGCACTTTCGCCCACGGCGACAGCCTCCTCGGCTGCCAGCAGCAGATCATCCTCCGATGCATCACGCGTGCCTTTGCGCTTCTCTTGAACCGCTTGGTGAAAGCTCGCTCCAAGAAGCTGTGCGGCAGCCTCCTCGGCAATCGCCGTGGAGGAGACCGTGGCGAAATCGGTCTCTCCTGGTCCGAGCAGGTTCTTGGTAATAAGTCCGCCACGGATTTTGCCTCGTAAGACCGGTAAGAAATCTTCAAAGTCAACCTGCTTGAAGACCTCCTTGTCGAGCGCCAGAAGCACACTGGCAACGGCGGCCACCTCGGGCTTTAGAAGGTCGACGAACGGATAACGGCGCTTAACGGTGTTCATCACGTCGACCACAAGACGCGTACCGGCATTGGGTTTCCACTTCGAAGGTTCAACGGTTCGACCCGCGTTGATCGCGTTGGCCAGATCACCGAGACTCTTGTAGTCGACCCAGTTCCAGTCGTCGATTTCGTTGCCGTGAGTGCAAAAAACACGCGCCCCGGCGACGCTACAGGCGAAGCCGCCGCCATGGGTGGCGAAATGGATCCGTGCTTGAGCGTTTTCGTTGTCCTCGGCAAGCTGATTCCGTATAAAATCCTCGACAATCGGCAGGGACAACTCGATGTCGTGGTTTCCAACGATAAAAACGAGGTGCCGCTTCGGTGTTTTAACAAAGTCAGCCAGGCCTTCCCATACCGGCCGGAAGGCGGGATCCCGGCAGATATGTGTCATCATCCGCTGCGCCGTACCGCTATCTAAGGCCACATAGCCCGGCACTTCGTCCTCGGCCAGGGAGTCGATGATGTCGCCGTTGAGGACCAGGGCGACGTCCTCGTCAAGACGCTGTTCGGCGATGAAGCGAATCAGATTCCCGAGGCGTTCACCACGGTTGAAAATTTGGAAGTTGTCTTGAGCATCACGCCGTCCCCCAAGGTGAATGTCGGAGACGACATAGAGTTCGCTGTAGATCGGCGGGTAAGTCATCGATCGTCCTCCTTTTCTGTTTTTTGAAGGCGGTCGGTCGCGGTCGTCAGGTCAGTGCTTTGATCAATTTACGACCTTGGATTTGACTTGAAATTGATTAATGAGAGAATATTGTTTCTCAATCAGTCGAATATGGCAAAGTATCATTTTTTTGTCAATCATTTGATTAACCCTTAAGCTGAGCGACCATTGCAAGCAACCCTACCATCCCGGTTATGAAGAATATACGGAATTGGTAGGCGCATATGGAGTGGACTGGTTCAAAGTGCACAATATGGAAGATTACACAGATGACTTAACACTTATGACGAAAGTGGGGTGCGAGCAATGTGACAGCAGTGGCTATAAGGGGTGGATCGCGATACATGAACTACTCATGGGTACTGAACAGGCTAAAACAGCAATAAAAAAAAAATATTGCGCTGCTGAAATAAATGATCGATCCCTATCTGAGAATATGAAAACCATGAAGATGGATGGCATCAGTAAAGTGCTTCAGGGGATAACTGTTTTAACTCAGATCCTTAAGGTGTGTAGCTGACGCCAATGTCCGATATTTCGTAAATTGGTTGTCTTTCACTTTATAGGATCATAGATAATAATGTAAGTTGTGAAAACTTGCAGACGAGATATAATAACGATATCTCAACAATTAATTATCTCAGCAGGATAAAAATACGTTGGAGGTATCACAAAAACCGAAATAGAAAATTTACTGTGATACAAAGCGAATAATGAATCTCAACTGTATATGTTGTCCAAAAAAAATTGTTAATCAAATCTATAAGGATGCATTTGACCTCTCATAACAAGATGATTAAACTGTGTCTTATAATCCTGAATTTTTAGGGTCCCTTTCTAATGGACAAGTTTTGTGGATGGATTGGAAAATGCCATGGATAAGAAAGGCTTCAATCGAAAACTCTCCGTAATTCTAAGTGCCGATGTCGAAGGCTACACCCGCCTTATGCATGATGATGAAGAAGCGACAATCCAAACTCTGACTTTATATCGTGCTGAAATTACCGATATAGTTCTGAAATATAGAGGCCGTGTTGTCGATTCACCGGGAGACAATATACTAATAGAATTTAATAGTGTCGTCGATGCTGTCAACGGTGCGGTTGAAATCCAAGGTGAACTTGCCAAGCGTAACGTTGGGTTATCAGATGACCGGAAGATGCAATTTCGGATTGGAATCAATCTTGGTGATATAATCTTAAAGGGTAGACGGGTTTATGGAGATGGCGTAAACATAGCTGCTCGCATAGAGGGTCTTGCTGTAGCAGGGGGGATATGTGTTTCGAGAAGCGTATATGATCAGGTTAAAAATAAGCTTGCCTTAGGATACGAATATTTTGGAGAACACCATGTTAAGAACATATCGGAGCCAGTGCCAGTTTATCGAATTTTGTTAGAAAATGATGTGTCACTAAAGACAAGTAAAGTGTATAAGTTTCCCAATAAGCCTTCCATTGCGGTTTTGCCGTTTGTCAACATAAGTGGTGATCCAGCGCAGGAGTATTTCAGCGATGGGATAACAGAAGAAATCATCACTGCCCTCTCGAATATTCCCAAAATGTTTGTGATTGCCCGGAATTCATCATTTACTTACAAAAACAAACCAGTAAAAGTACAACTTGTGAGTGAACAGCTTGGTGTACAGTACATTCTGGAAGGTAGTTTCCGAAAGGCGGGGAATCGAATACGCATCACAGCTCAGCTTGTTGACGCTGTTACAGGTCACCACTTGTGGGCAAGTCGATATGACCGTGATTTGAATGACATATTCGCATTGCAAGATGAGATTACATTAAAGATTTTGACTGCTTTGCAAATAAAGCTCACCGAAGGTGAACAGGCGCGCATATGGGCTAAAAGAACTAAAAATCTTGAAGCCTTTTTAAAGTATTTACAGGCGCGGCACTATCTTTGGCTTATTAGCAAAGATGACAATATTTTGGCTCGGCAAACTGCTCAAGAGGCAATCGAATTGGATCAAGAGTATTCCGATCCTTACGTAATCATAGCTTTGAGCCACTTTTTCGATGCCAGGCAAGGCTGGAGTGATTCTCGTATTGAGTCATTCAAGTTGACTTCAATAATGACAGGGAAGGCTCAAGCATTGGATGACTTGCATCCTGAAATTTATATCCTACAGGGTGTTATTCAATTATATGAAGGCCGTCATGAATATGCCATCAACGAAGGTCAGAGGGCAATAACTTTAGGCCCTAACAATGCTGACATTCATGCGGAAATGGCTATGATCCTACGTTTTTCAGGAAGGTTTGAGGAAGCAATTATCACCATTCAAAAAGCGTTACGTCTCCAACCGATTTATCCAAGCTGGTATTTAGGTGAGATTGCTATGTCCTATTATTACGTTGGAAGGCATGAAGAGGCGATTGAAATAGCAGAGCAATTCCACGGATTGTGCATAAACCGTGGGGAGAGTAGTTTGATCTATTGGTATTATACGATGTTAGCCATGAATTATATTAGGCTGGGCCGGAATCAAGGGGCTCGCAAAGCCGCTGCAGAAGTTCTTAGGATTTTTCCAGAATATTCTCTTGATTGGGATAGAAAACTCAGTCCTTATAAAAATCCCGAACATTTGGAACGTCAACATGAGGACCTTAGGAAAGCAGGAGTGAGGTGAAGAATCCCGATTATTATAATGTAATCTGAATGAAAACGATATTTCCGACTTATTGCTCTAATACTTGCTTGATGGCTTTACACGTCCTTTCTCTTTCCAAATGTACTATAATTGAAAGTATTGGTTCAAGCAGCTTGAAAAATCCATAAGGCATCGCCTCGACCCTATGCCTAACTTCTGTGGAATCCTGAAAATTTTTCAGCGTATATTTAAGTTTAGCACCGAAGACGGGTAATCCGAATAGGGTTTTCTGTTGAAACTTAATTTCAAAAGGTGGCTGATATTGAACAATCTCACCGATAGATTTACCAAACCATCGTAAACGATCAGTATAGGTAGTACCCAAACCGATAAGGCCTTCCGATGTTATTTTGTTTTCAATAAAAAATTTACTCTTATCTGGTGCCCACCCTTTATAAGCTGATATGTCGCTTATAAGTTCAAATACATGATCAATGGGTTTTTCTACATGGAATATAATTTTTACCTTTACCATTTCGCAATTCCGTAGATGTTAGATATATTGAGAGGCCAACAACTATCAAATTTATTGAAATTATAACGGATAGTATCTGGATACATGAAACACACTTTTGAATTAAATGGTATTGTAATTTTGGCGGTGATGGGCTCAGTCAGAATACGACCGCTTGCTTTTATTTTCATTTTTTGAAGCTCTTCCCTATTTATCACAAATATCAATCTTTGCCATTGGGCATCCTCCTTTGATTAATCTTGTGAAGGAAATTTGCGATTGAGTGACCTATTTCCTCCGGGGAATCTTCTTGAATAAAGTGCCTGCCTTTGACAGTGATTTCTTCCTGATTGGGCCACGTCCTGCAAAAATCACGGGCCCTGCCCACCAGGATCGAACCTGGATCCGCATTGATAAATAATTTGGGTATGTCAGATTTGGCGAGCCACTCGCCATATGTTGTTACAATCTCGACAACCTCTTGCGGTTGACCTTCGACGGGGATCTGTCGCGGCCAGCTCAGGATAGGGCGTCTATCTTCACCCGGTTTAAGAAATGGGCGCCGATAAACGTCCATCATGGTGTATCCTAAGACATGTGCTTTCTTTTTGGGATAGCGCTCTTGGTCTGAAATCATAAGTTCTCCTTTAATTTTTCAGGGGCTGGTTCCATATTTTTATCTTGTCTTTTATAGTCAGACCTGAAATCACCTCGATATTTATCCCGTCCGACAGACCCAGCTCGATGGTTCTTTTCTCAAACTGCTGCGGCGCCGTTTCAACTTCGACAAAAGCGGTTTCGCTTTCAAACTGAAGCAGACTCTCTTTGATGGCCAGCACCTTATCTTTCCTGTCTAAAACGATATCCGCATTGGCGCTGTAACCAGCCCGGATAAAATGCGATAATTTCAGTTTTAGTCTGGCTTTTATCTCAAATTGAACGGCGCCTTTATCTTCGACGCCCTTGGGTGCAATGTATTCCAGGGAAGCCTCAAATTTCTCCTCTTCAATCGCACCGATGGAAAGGATCAGATCCATCCCGAGCTTGATTTTACCGACGTCGGATTCGTCCACCTTTCCCTTGAAAATCATTTCTTTCATATCCGCCACCGTTGCGATGGTCGTGCCTGCGTTCAACGGATTGGTCTCGGTCACAAAATTGCCCTCTTCCAAAGGAATGTCCAGTATCATTCCCTCGATGGTAGAACGGATCAAGGTATTGGTCGTGTCGGCATATTTCTTGGCAACGCCTTCTCTGATCAAAGTCAAGTTGTTTGCAGCCGCTTCCAATTCCTCCTTGGCATTGCTGAAGGCAAGCTCATACTGCAGAAATTCAGACTCTGCGATAATGCCTTTTTTAAACAGCGCTTTGCGCCGCTCGCACTCTCTATCTTTATCTTTCAGATTGAGTTTGGCTTTCTTCAACCGGGCCTCGGCATTATTTAGCGTGACCATATCCGGGATGATTTTGATCTTGGCGATCTGAGTTCCTTTTGTTACCGTATCGCCGGATTCGACGTAAATTTCTTCAACCACGCCCGAAACCTGGGGCTTAATTTCTATTTCTTTACGGGGTACAACCGAACCGGTCGCCACTGTCTTTTTAATAATGCTGGTTTCAAAAGGCGTGGCCGTCTTAAACACGACCGGCTTTTTTCTGGACTTGTTGTACAAAAAGAAAATAGTTCCGATGAAGATAATCAGAACGAGCAAAACAGCCAATATTTTAAGAATTGATTTCATTTTTCGGCCCGCTGTTTATGCATAGTATCATAATTTCGAATAAGGATGCCCTTTGTCTTTGAGCCTTTGTGGCAATTTTTTTCCAGTTTATCTTGGTTAGTCTTATTCATTTCGAATGGCTTCGACCGGCTTGATGCTGACGGCCCTTTTGGCGGGAAGTAAACCGGCTAAAGCACCGGAGACGATTAGAACGGCCAGGGCGGTTGCCGCCACCGAGAGACTTACTTCCGGGTTTTTAAAAAATTCCGACCCCCCACCGGCTCCTTTTATGGCGGCGGCCACCATTTCGGTGATGCCGACACCGAGAACCAAGCCAAAATAACCGGCAACCGTTGTCAGCAAAACCGATTCCAGCATAATTTGGCTGATAATGGCAAACGGCGTGGCACCGATAGCGCGTTTAATGCCAATTTCCCGGGTGCGCTCCTTTACGACGAACAGCATGATATTGCTTACGCCGATCACCCCGGCGATAAGCGTGCACGTGCCGACAAACCAGACCAAGGCGTTGATGCCGATGAATAAATTGGTCATTTTTTTATACTCTTTCTCGGTATTCCAATGACCGATGGCATGGGCATCATCGGGGGCCACCTGATGGCGTTGGGCCAGAAACGCAATGGCATTTTTTTCAACCTCTGAAGCCGGCACATCCTTGCGGGCGGTCAACGAAAACCAGCTCACCAGGTTGCCGTAGTTAAACGCCTGCTGAAATACGGTAAACGGGAGAAAGACCGCCTGGGTTTCCTCATCGGCCTCATCGCCTTCTTTGCGGGATTCAAACGCGCCGATGACCTTAAAGTGAACTCCTTTTACCAGGATATACTGTCCGACAGGATCCTCATCGTGTTCAAACAAAATTTTACGAACTCTGGTGCCGATAACCGCCACCTTCCGTTTTTCTTTTAAATCCATATGGTTGATAAACCGGCCGGCCACGATGTCCATCAGTGAGATATAAGCGATTTCCGGGTAGTCACCATAGACGTTAAATGCGCCATTTTTCATTCCCCTGGTGACATTGGTGACTTTCCCGAAACCCCCCAACTGATTGCGGGGGGCAAGATGCTCAATTTCGGGAATGTGGCTGCGCAGCGCCGCGATATCATCGTTATCGAAGTTGAATTTCCGGCCGCGGGGAAAACCCTTAAACGGTTGGGTTGTGGGTCGTGCCCAGAGAAAAACGCTGTTGGCGGCCAAACTTTGAAAATCATGCATGGCACCATTATAAAGACCGTTTCCCCCTGCCACCATGATGATCAGCATAAAAATGCCCCAGAACACCCCGAATGCGGTCAAGAAGGAGCGCAGTTTATTCTGCCTGAGCGTGCCGGCGATTTCCAGCCAGTTGTCCTTGTCAAAAATCATTTGCGCTATTCATTTCGCAGGGCCTCCACCGGTAAGATGTTGGCGGCTTTTCTGGCCGGAATAAAACCGGCGATCAAACCCGCAAGAACCAGCAAAATGACGGCCCCGATCGCGGCTTTGAAATCAACCTGGGGATTTTGAAAGAGCTCGACCGCCGGCAGATGGGATGATGCCAGTTCGATTATACCCACACCGGCAACCAGCCCGATGTAGCCCGAGAATGATGTAATCAAGACGGCTTCCGTTAAAATCAGATTGATAATCGACGACGGCGTGGCTCCCAGCGCCTTTCGAATACCGAGCTCCCGGGTCCTTTCTTTGACGGAAATGAGCATAATGTTGCTGACACCAACGATGCCCGCAATAATGGTTCCAACGCCGATCAGCCAAATAAATATCCGGATGCTGCTGAACAGATTCATGAATTTTTGATAGCTTTTGAGGCTGTTCCATATCCTGAGCGCCTTCTCATCACCGATATCAAAATTATGCCGTGCCGCCAGACTTTCACGGACCTGCTGTTCCATTTTCAAGCCTTCTTTGACGGTTGACTGGTCGGCAGTCACCATCAGGGCGTGAATCCGGTTGCCGGCGCCGAACACCTTCTGGACCGTTGAAATTGGCAGATAGAGCCGCCGCAAGGGCCCCTCGGATCCCTCGTCGAAGTGCACGCCGACGACTTTAAACGCTAATCCGTTGATTTTGATGTATTTCCCGACGGCCGATTCCTTCTTGAAAAGCTGCTCCGCAACCAGAGTGCCGATCGTGGCAACTTTTCGGAACTGCTCAATGTCAATTTCATTTATCAATCTTCCGTCGGCAAGGATGGTTTTTTCCAGATAGCGATCAGCGGGATGGCCGGCAACAATATTAAAGGTGCCGTATTCTTTCTTATAGCTGACCAGATTGTTGTCCCATAAATAGAATCTGGCAGTAATATGCTCAATTCCCCGGACGGATGATTTAGTTTTTTCATAATCGTCATTGGTGAATTGAATGTGCCGTCCGGGCTGCAATCCTTTATAGGGTTTGCTGGTTTGTCCGCTACGCACCCAGATACTGTTGTTGGCGACATTTTTAAATTCGGCTTTGACACCGTTTTCAATGCCGGTGCCGGATCCGAGCAAAAGAATCAGCATAAAAATGCCCCAGGACACACTGAAACCGGTCAGCAAGGTCCGCAATTTATTCTTGCGAACCGTACTGTAAATTTCCTGCAATTTGTCGATATCAAACAGCATCTGATACCAGCCTAAGTGTTCCTATTTTTGCTCCGCATGGTTATCGATATGGCCGTCCCTCAATCGAATGGTTCTATCGGTCATAGCGGAGATATCGTGCTCATGGGTGACGATGATCACGGTCACGCCGTTTTGATTGATCGTTTTCAATAAGTCCATCATCTCATAAGAGGTTTCGGTGTCCAAAGCACCGGTCGGCTCATCGGCTAATATAACTTTGGGTTTTGAGATCATGGCCCTGGCGATGGCAACACGCTGCTGCTGGCCCCCGGACAACTCGCCGGGCAGGTGGTCCGCCCAATCGCGCATACCCATTTTATCCAGAAATTCGAGGGCGATGGTGTTGCGCCTTCGCCGGCCTACTTTTTGGTAGTACAGCGGGAGGGCGACATTTTCCACCGCACTTTTAAAGGGGATCAGATTAAACGCCTGGAATATGAAACCAAAAAATCGATTTCTGAAATATGCCGCCTGTCTTTCACTCATTTTTTCTATAATCCGGCTGTCTAATTGATATTCTCCGGAATCATAGGTGTCCAGCAGGCCGATAATATTCAGCAAGGTCGATTTGCCTGAACCCGATGGGCCCATTATCGATACAAGTTCGCCGGCATCGATGTTCAGGTCGATGCCTTTTAGAACGTGCAGCTCATTGCGGCCCATGAGGTAAGTTTTATGTAAAGTTTTAAGCCGAATCATCTTGAGGCCAACAAACAAAACCCCGTCTTTCAGTAGGAAAAACGGGGTAGGTTGTGGATTAGATCATGCAGCCCCCTTGTTTAGGGTTCGCCGATATTATTCGTTTTTGTTCGTGCCCTGCTAAAGATACGCTATGATCCTGTATGGAAAAACTCTATTTTAGAAGACTCGAGATTTATCCATAGCGGATATTGAAATAAAATGCAATGACCGGATAGACATTGATTCAGGCGGCAGTTCTTTTGCCGGAATCTTTCTAACGCACCATCGATTTAAGGGGCAGATTACGCGGCGGCGTTTTTACCATGATATTCTTTTACATAGGCCCAGATGCCAATCAGCAGCCCAGCGGCCAAGAGCATGGTTGATACGTGGAAGGTGTCCTGCAGCGCCGCTACCTGGGCTTCCGGCGGTGCCAGGGTGGCCCCGCTCTGCATGCGGTCGCCGGCGTAAAAAGCGGTGCGCCCCGCCCAGATTGCACCCATGGTCGCGACACCCACGGTCTGACCCAGGGTGCGGGTGATGGCCATAAAACCGGAAACGATTCCCAGCTGCCGGCGCGAAGCGCTTCCCATGATGGCGCTGTTGTTCGGTGATATAAACGTTCCAATGCCCAGACCCAAAACGAACATCCGGATCAGATAACCCCAGGCAGATGTATTCCCGCTAAGGGTGCCGGCCGCAAGATAGCCCACAAGCATGATTGCCAAACCTATTACCGTAATGCGGCGGCTGCCCACACGGTCGGACAGCGCCCCCGCAAACGGTGCCGTAATCCCCAGCATAACAGGCACAATCCCCATCAGCAGCCCGACATGGGTAATTTTAAACCCGAGGATGTTTTCAAGATAAAAAGGCACCAATATCATGACCCCGGCCAATGCCACAAAACTGATAAAACCGGTGGCCAGATTGATGCTGAAGCGCATATTGCCGAACATTTGCAAATCGATCATGGGCTGTGACACTTTTTTTTCGATCCGAATGAAGACGATCAGCAGCAGTAACCACAGGCCGATCATGAGTCCGACAACGGGTTCAAAAAACCCTTGTTGCTGCCCGAAGGTCAAGCCCAGCAGCAAAGACAGAAGGCTGAGAAACAGCGTCAGGGCACCCCAGTAATCAAAGCGCTGCTGGCCGACGGGTTTGAAATCGGGCACATTGCGCGCTACCATGATCGTTCCCAGAACACCGACGGGCAAATTGACATAGAAAATCCAACGCCAGGACAGGGTCCCGATGATGACACCCCCCAATGTGGGCCCGACCACGATGCCCACGGATACAATCGCTCCGATTATCCCCATGGCCTTTCCGCGTTCTTCGGTCGGGAAAGCTTCGGTCAGGATAGCCGCACCCAGCGCCATGACCATGGCCGCCCCAACAGCCTGCACGACGCGAAAGGCGATGAGCCAGTAAACTGAGAAAGCCAAACCGCACAATGCCGAGCCGACGGTAAAAATTATGAAGCCCAGCATATAAATGGATTTTTTGCCGACAATATCAGCCATCCGGCCAATACTGAGCATGGAGGTGGTGATGGTCAGGAGATATCCCAAGACCACCCACTGTATCACCGCAAACTCGGTATCCAGAGAACGCACCAGGGTCGGCAGGGACACATTGATAATGCTGCCGTCCACTGTTGCCAAAAAAACTCCGACACCGACAGCAGCCATGGCATGCCATTTGCGCCGATAATCAACTTCTGCGGGATTTTTCATTTCGCCTGCTTTCTGGTATCACCTGTCTGCAAAATCATTTCTCCTCTCTTATCACAGAAAGTTTCAGAAATCTAAGATAACTGCCTAATCGGAAACTAAAAATTAAGCGTGAATAACAGGGCCTAACAATAACAATTTCGACTGAGGGCATGGAGAAATTAGACATTGACATCGAACAATACCTGTGATTTCTACTTTATTTAATTTTTGATGCGAAGAAGTTTAAATGCCTGAATGTTCAGCGTTAAAGCATCCGGTTAAAACAAAGGAGATTTTCGATCCATGTCCAGCGCACTCTTTTCGCCCCTTGAACTTCGAGGCCTGACCTTGAACAACCGCATTGCGGTTTCTTCCATGTGCCAGTATGCCGCCGAAAACGGCTCGGCGGTCGACTGGCACCTGATGCACCTGGGTCAATTTTCCATGGGAGCGGCCGGGCTGGTAATGACGGAAGCCACAGCTGTTTCTGCGACAGGCCGCATCACGCCCAAATGTCTTGGCCTCTATAGTGATGAGAACGAAGCGGCCCTCAAACGGGTGGTCGACTTCTGCCGAAAGTACGGTGTGACCGCCGTGGGGGTTCAACTGGCCCATGCCGGGCGCAAGGGATCGGTGCAGATACCTTTGGACGGCGGCAAACCGTTGACGGCAGAAGAAAGCCCCTGGACAACACTAGCGCCCTCGGCGATTCCATTCGGGGCCGACTGGCATGTGCCGCAGGCGTTGAGCCGCAAGGGTCTGGCTTCGGTTAAGGCGGAGTTTGTCAGCGCCGCCAAACGGGCGGTCCGCCTTGGTTTTGACCTCGCCGAACTGCACGGTGCTCACGGCTATTTACTGCACCAGTTTCTGTCGCCCCTCAGCAATCAGCGCAATGACGAATACGGCGGCAAACTTGAAAATCGTATGCGCTACCCGCTGGAAGTTTTCGAGGCCGTGCGTGCCGCCTGGCCGGAAGACAAACCATTAGGCATTCGAATTTCCGCCACTGACTGGATTGACGGGGGCTGGACCGTGGAGGAGTCTGTGGTGTTTGCCAGGGAGCTAAAATCCCTGGGATGTGATTTCATCGATGTCAGTTCGGGTGCGCTGGATCCGCGTCAGAAGATTCCTTTAGGGCCTGGCTATCAAGTACCGTTTTCCGATAAAATCCGCAAGCAGGCAGAGATAGCAACCTGGGCGGTGGGAATGATTACCAAAGCGCGTCAGGCCGAAGAGATCGTCGCCGCCGGCAAAGCAGATATCGTTGCTCTAGCACGCGGCATGATGTTCGACCCGCGCTGGGCCTGGCATGCAGCCGAGGAACTCGGAGTCGAGACCGAGTATTCTAAAATGTACACCCGCTGTGTGCCCGCGCAATGGCCCGAGGTGTTTCCGTGGCACGATAAATAGACCGCATAAGCTATGAGTGCAGGGTGCTGAAATCTTTCAATTCAATGATTTTGTCGATACAAACTCTCCAAATTATCTGTCCTCTGACCTGTTCGAGATAGTCCATTGTCGGGGATTCGTCCTTTAATTTTCCGCGCCATTTCTGCCTGATTACTGCAATAGGGTCGACAACTATCACATATTTTGTCCCCTTCTTTACAATATCCACTTCGGACCTGGGAACAATGCCGAGCTATTTTCTGACTCTAACCGGCAAAGTTATTTGATATTTGGCTGTTACTTTTGACACTTGTATCTCCCCATTTTTAGTATACCTTTTGTGTTAATCGAGCATACCCATAATTTTGCGCTTTATCAAGTTCCTGTCAAATATGTCGAGGCCACACTATAACTGGATTATTGTGAAGCCGATTTACAAGTGGAAACGGGCGACCTGGACACAACCGGTTTGACGACTGGGACCGTGGTGAAGTTTCGTGGTCTTGCCACTCCATTTGGCTATGCAGCCGACCAGGCGGACTTCGAGGCCCGTACGCTGATCGATGTTTCCAATGTCAAAGGGTTGATGATCGTCGACTGGTTCCCGCCGGCTTCCACTGCTATCTCGGAAGATATTTCAGCCAACGGGTTTTCGCTGAATCTCAGTGGTGCCGGGCTGTTCCATCGTCTGAATCGGGCTGGTGGGGTCATCGATTTAACCCGCCTTCAACAACCCAAAAACAATATTTTTCTTGCCTTTTCGTTTCTACTCATCTAATCAATATCGTTGTTCCACCAAAACCCGGCACCGCCACCGCAGGCTGTTTCATGGCGCTATTTTCGAAACATGCAGCGGTGAATATTGATTAAAAGCACAGAATTTCAAATGATTATGGACATCTGTCTAAGCTCGGCAAATCTAAATCTTAAAAAAGGAGGAGGGAACTATGAAAACAAAATCATTATGGGTCGGTGTTGCTGCTTTATGTCTGATACTCTCGCCGGTTATGGGTATAGCCGAAGACTGGTCACCGAAAGGTTCGATTAAACTCCTAATTGGTTTTGGCGCTGGTGGATCCACTGACACCATGGGACGATTGGTTGCAGCCCAGGTTGAAGAAAATACGGGATGGAACGTCGTTGTGGAGAATAAACCCGGTGGAGGTGGTGTGGCGATGCTATCGGGGCTGATGAATGAGAAACCCGATGGTTCGACACTTGGATTGGCTGTTAATGTGCCCATCCTCTTGAATTTGGCCCGACGGGGAGACAAGCTGCCCTTCAAAATCGATACTTTTGACTACATCGGAACCATTACCAAGGGTGAAGTAGCACTGGTAGCAAAATCTGATGCACCATTTGACGATATCAACGGTCTAATAGCGTATGCAAAAACAAAAAAAATTAGCGGTCTCATTTGATGCTGGGCCACAACAGATGATTATGTCGGCCGTCAAAAATCAGGCCGGTGTAGAATTTAAATTTGTCACACACAAAAGCGGCGCCGAGCAGATCCAGAGTATTCTTGGTGGTCATGTCGATGTCGGTTGTCCCGCCGGTGCCCATATCAAATATCTCGAAAGTGGCGATCTTAAAATGATTGCGGCCTTTGGCAAGAAACGGTTTAGTTATGCGCCTAACACGAAGACCCTCATTGAGAGCGGGTACAATTTTTACCTTGATCCGTATTATTATCTGGTCGCCCCCAAGGGATTGCCCGCCAATGTAAAAACCGCCATAGTCGAGGCTTTCGACAAAGCCATCCATGCCGAAAAAGTGAAAACGGCCCTAATGAACACATTGAAGACCCCGCCCTATAATTTAGGGCCGGATGGTACCTTTAAAATGCTCTCAGACGGGGTAAAGGACATAAAGACCGTCATCGATGCGGGAAAATAAACCCTTGATTTGAAATGACTCCGCGGGATTGGTCCTGCGGAGTCGCTGCACAACGAAGCAGGAAATTTCGGATGACCCTCAATCGTATATCAGGACTTGTTGTTGCCGTCTTAGGCCTAATTCTGCTTTTCTGGATTATTCCACGGCACACCGAAACGGTGGATTACGCATGGTTGCGCCCGGCAACACTGCCGATAATCACCACCATTATTGTCATTATATCAAGCATCGTGCATCTCATTTTTCCTTCCGGAAAAGCCGAATTGGACGTAGCGCTTGCCCTGCGTGCCGGTTTGTTTTTTGTAATTGCCCTGATGGGCCTTTGTTTAATGTACTTTGTCGGCTTTCTCATTGCCGCGCCGCTTCTGGTTATGGTCCTTATGCTATCGATCGGAGAGCGCCGGCCGCTCTGGTTGATCGCCGGTATTGTATTGATCCCCTTGGCGATGTGGAGCTCCATTGAACTGCTGCTGAATCGGCCGCTTCCTTAAACGCAAACGGTTACTACTATGTTTGATGCCAACATCGTCCTTGCCGGTATTTCCGATGCACTTACCCTGTACAATATGTTTTTCGTTCTGAGTGGAGTGATTATAGGGCAACTCGTGGGCGCCCTTCCCGGCACGGGACCGGTGATGGCCATGGCAATTGCAATCCCCTTTACTTTCGCTCTTGATCCTCTCCCGGCCATCGCCTTTCTGGTAGGGGTTAACAAGGGAGGGTTGGTCGGCGGCGCCATTCCCGCCATATTGATCAATACCCCTGGAACGCCGGATGCTGCTGCCACTACCCTGGACGGTTTTCCTATGACTCAGCAAGGAAAACCGGAAAAAGCGACCAAAATGGCGCTTTATTCATCGATTACCGGTGATGCCTTCAGCGATATCGTTCTTTTTACCGTCTCCCCGCTCATCGCGGCGGTGGCCTTAAAAATGGGCCCCATGGAAATATTTGCCCTCATGGTATTTGCATTCTCGGTCATCGCAGGGCTTGTGGGAGATTCCATGGCCAAAGGAATCGTATCGGCGGCCTTGGGTCTGTTTTGTGCTACCGTGGGATTGGATCCGGAACATAGCACGCCACGTTTTATTTTTGGCTTTTTTGAACTTTATGACGGGCTGCCGCTGGTGTCTGTGGCTTTGGGCATGTTGGCCGTGCCAGAAATTTTTCGCCGGCTGGCCCAAATTCGAGGCAAAATCAGTTCGGCCGTAAAGTTCTCTAAAACGCAAAAGAGGGAAGATCGCCGGGTCAGCTGGGCCGAGTATTGGTCCTGCCGCTATACCATGCTGAGGGGTTCGATCATCGGAACCATCATGGGAGCGATCCCGGGGCTCGATTCTTCAGCCGCGGCATTTATGACCTACGCCACGACAAAACAGACATCGAAGGACCCGGATAGTTTCGGCAAGGGCAATATTCATGGCATCGCGGCAACAGAATCGGCCAACAGCTCGGTCTCCGGGGCCAACTTGATCCCCATGCTCACACTGGGCATACCCGGTAATATTGCCGCTGCCCTGATTATCAGCGCCCTCATGATCCACGGCGTCCAGCCGGGCCCCCTTCTTTTTCGGGAGCAAGGACAATTGATTTACGGCCTTTTCGGCGCCTTGATGATGGCGAATGTTTTGAATCTATTATCGGGGCTTTTAGGACTGCGTCTCTGGTCCCGGGTGATTAGATCGCCTGAATCGTTTATTTTTCCAACGGCCCTGCTGCTTTGCATCGTGGGCGTATATATGGCCACAGGCGGGTTGCTTGGCGTGGCCATTATGTTCATCTTCGCATTTATCAGTTATCTGATGAATGCGTTCGGTTACTCGGCTATTGTGTTTGTTATCGGCTTTTTTCTCGGGGAAAGATTTGAACTGACCTTATCTCAATCGCTGAATTTAATCGATGGTGAACCTGCCATATTGATTTATCATCCCATCGCGCTCGTTTTATTTGCCCTGGCAATCTCTTCGGTGTATTGGTTTAGCATCCGTCCGACGAAAAGAAAAAAGCAATGAAAGTTATTTTGCTTGGAACAGGCGGACCTAAACCGGACCCCAATCGACAAGGCCCTGGTTTAGCAGTCCAAACAGTACCCCGAGGATGATCAGGATAAACCGCCAACCCAACTAAAAATACTCCAGTTTGACGGAAAGAATTTTTTCGACCTTGGGGATCGCCTGCCTTCGTGCAAATATGATGACGCGGTCCCCGGGCCGGATGACACTGTCGCCGGTGGGTATAATGATCTCATCGTTGTGGATAATGCCGGCCACTATCGCCCCTTTGGGAAAGGAAATTTTTTTGAGAGGTTTGTCCACGATGTCCGAGGTCTCAAGCGCCAAGGCTTCCATGACTTCGGCCTGTTCTCCTTTAATGGAAATAGCTGACAGGACCTTACCCCTGCGGATGTGCTGCAAAATCGTGTTGATCGCCGAAAGCCGGGTGCTGACCACCTGCTCGATGCCGATAGCTTTCATCAAGGGAAAGTAGCTGAATTTACTGATCTTGGTGATGGACTTTTTGGCCCCCATCCGTTTTGTCAGAAGCGAGGTCAGTATATTCGTCTCTTCGTTGTCGGTCAGGGCAATGACCACATCGATATCCTGAATATTCTCTTCGGCCAAAAGTGCTTGATCAGATCCGTCACCGCAAAGCACGACCGTCCGCTTTAATCCTTCGGCAATTTCGGCACAGCGGTCGGGATTCTTTTCGATGATCTTGCAATAAATACTATTTCCCTCCAGGTTTCTGGCCAGGCGGAATCCGATATTTCCACCGCCGATGATCAGCGCCCGCTTCCATGGTTGATAATATTTGTCAAAAACCGAGAGGCTTTCATGCAGCTTATCTTCCTCGCTGATAAAATAGACCAGGTCGCCGGGCATCAGGCAGTCATCTCCCCTGGGTATGATTAATTCTTCCTCACGCACCACCGCGGCGATAAGCAATCTGGCATCTGTAATTTTGTCGGGTATTTCAGAAAGCTTGATGCCGGCAAATCGCGAATTC
>CAVRQG010000045.1:0-55540 GCA_963723215.1 uncultured delta proteobacterium | reverse complement strand
TTACCGAAAGGAATCCAAATTTAGTCCCGAGTAGAGATTTCGGCTATGAAGAAAATCTTCTCGCACTGGCAAAAAAAATATAGATTTGTAGTACTAATCTTTATTTCAACTTTCTTCTTCCCCCCATCCATCCCAGAGAGTCTTGATATTCTCCCACATTTCTTCCTCGGGAAATGAGGCGCTGGATTGGAAATTAGCGCCCTTGCACTGATGGGCGGTCGCAGTGAAAGATCCCCGTTTTATCGGGCCGCGAATATTCCCCCGGTAAATTTCATCCACTTTTTCATAGGGTGGGAGTCCTGATCCAGCCACAAATTCTTGGGATGGATGGGCAGATCATGTAAAGACTGTTGAACTGTGCCTCCCAGCAGAAAGTTAAAAAGTAGTCTCTCTGCAGTCTCTGCGACTTGAGCGAAGCGGGCGGTTGATTCATGTCCAGAACAAGAAAAACTACAACATCTTCTCCGGCAGCCACAAAGCGAGTTGGGGAAACAGCATGGTCAATAGCAGTACTATCAACTGAATAGCGACAAAGGGCGGAATTGACCGCCAGATGTCCTTGGTGTGAATCTCCGGCGGAGCAACCCCTTTCATTAAAATGAGAGCCCAGCCAAAGGGCGGCGTCAAGTACGCCACCTGCATGTTGAGAATAAAAATGATGGCAAACCAGGTGGGATCAAATCCCAGTATCACCGCAATCGGGATAAAAATCGGTGCGCAAATCGTCAATACCGCATAATCGTCCATAAACATGCCGAATATGAGCAGAATCAACTGCATAGCGGCCAGAATCAACCACCGATTAACCGTCATTCCTTCGATCAGCTCGATTACCATACCCTGCGCGCCGGCACTGGTGTACACCACACCGAAAAGCGTGGCCGTGACCAGGATCCACAGTGCCATGCCGCTGATTTTCATGGTTTCCAGACAGGAATCCGTGATCACCTTCCAGCTTAATCTGCCATAGACGATGCAGATAATAAAAGAGCCGAAAGCACCCACGCCGGCAGCTTCGGTGGGCGTAGCGATGCCTGAAAAGATCGAGCCCAATACCAGCACCACCAGCAGGGCGGGAAGAACGATATCCTTAAGTGAAACCAACCTATCTCTCCAGGTGGTCTCCCCAACGGTTCCGGGTGCCAGCTCCGGCTGGAGATGACACCGCAGCATGATGTAAATGATGTAAAAGCTGGCAGTCATAAATCCGGGGATGGCCCCGCCGAAAAAAATCTTACCAATGGAAATGCGCGAAATATAGGCAAAAATAATCATAATGATGCTGGGAGGGATGATTTCCCCCAAAACCCCGCCGGCCATGACGCTGCCAAGGGCCAGGGACTTGTTATAGCCCAGTTTAAGCATGGCAGGCACGGCGATAAGTCCCATGGTGAGAATTCCCGGGCCGAAGCCACCGCACATGGCCAGGGCGACACAGACCCCCACCGATACGACGGCAAGGCCGCCTCTTAATCCCGAAAGCCATACGTTGAGGGCCTTAAACAAACGATCGGAAATTTCAGAGTAGATTAGAAAATTACCCATCAAAAGAAACAGGGGGATGGTGATCAGGCCCGGATCTGTAATTTGGCGGTAGGTAGTGGTTGCGATGATGTACAAACCATTGGACCCGTCCAGCAAAAACGTAATCAGGACGCTGATGCCACCCAAGGCAAAAACAACCGGAACGCCCATGGCCAGGAGGAAAAGAAGCCCGCCAAACAAAAGGGCGGTTGACAATTCTATACTCATAGTGATTTATCCTCGTTGATCATTCCCGACGCCGTCGAAAATAGGAAATTCCCTCTAGCAGAAATAGAAAAGCCACTATGGGTATCAGCAGCTTAAACGGATATAAGGGGATCCGAAAGGCTCCGGCAGCTTTTTCTTTCATCATCAGAGAATTCCATCCCATCCATCCGGCTTGCCACACTAGAACCCCCATGAAGGCCACAAAGGCTGTCAGCCCAATCCAACGTGAGATTGTTTTAACTGCCGGTGGGAAATGGTCGTAAAAAATTTCTATGCGAATGTGTTCGCCCTTATAAAGCGTATAGACACCGGCAAATAAGATAAAAACGCCAAACAATAACCGGTTCAAGAGCCAACCCCAGAGAAGCGGCTGGTTAAAAACATACCTGGCGGTAACATCAACAGCGGTGATGGCCATGATCACAAAGACCAGGTAACAGACAATCTTGCTGGACTTCTCAACCACTTTATCGACCCAGCCAAAGAAACTATCGATGAATTGAATCATTGCAGCCGCCTCACATTCGGATAACACCCAAAGATAATCGCCAACGCTGAAACGATGATTAAACCCAGATAAAACATCAGGAGGGTGCCCAAGCACCCTCCCTAGGTTTTATTTAAAAATTGTTGGCGCGATCCGTGTATTTTTTAAAATTCGTAGTTACCCGTTATTTCAAGGTTTTTCTCCAATCTTTAATAATACCGATGGCTTTGGCCGCGGCAGGATCTCTCTGTCCTATTTTATCCCAGAGCACCAAGGCAGCTTCTTCGTGTTTGCGGTCACAGGCCTCATCGATCGGGCTGCGAATGACTTTCCCGGCCTTCACCAGTTCGTCCACTTTTTTCAGCTCGACATCATAGATCTTGAGGAGCTTATTGAAATAGTCCTCGGCAGCATCGGACATTACCTTTTTTAGATCGTCCGGAAGTGCATTCCAGGATTTCATGTTAAACAGGATTTGACCGACAACGACGTCATTCTGTCCGCCCAGTAGCCAGTAAGGCGCCACCTCATGCCAATTCAGGGCGGTGATGGCACTGACATCCCACTGCGAAGCATCGATGGTTCCCAGTTTCAAGCCCATATAGGCTTCCATACCGCTGATATAGGTCCCGCGGGCTCCGATAGCATTGTAATAATCGGCCCAGGATCCTTCGACTCTGAACTTCAGGCCTTGCATGTCTTCACAGGTCGTAATCTTTTTGGTCGACAGGGTGAAAATGGGTCCGTAGGAATGTACATCCAGCCAGTAGAGATCCTGTTTGGCGTATTCCTCGCGCAGCAAATCTACATAACCCGTGTTATAAAACAAATCGCGGATCATCTTGCCGGCTTCAAAGACATCGGGTTCGCCGGGTAGATTATAGGCATAGGGCAGACCAAATTCCACTTCACCGACCGGGACGATGCCGCCCCACATGGCTGCGACGGCATGCAGCATATCCAGGGTTCCCTTCTGGGTAGCCTCAAACAGTTGCTCGGCCGGCACCAGCTCCGGGTCGGCAAACACTGTTATTTTAATACGTCCCTTGCTCATTTCATCTGCTGTTTTGGCGAAATCATTCAAGAGCTCCATGGAAGGGTCACTGCGCGGGTAGGCGGATTGAATTTTTAACCGGTATACCTTATCGGCGGCGTCAGCGGTCTCACTGCCGATTGTCAGGGTAATGGCGAACATTGCAACCACGATGACAGAAATCAATAGAATAAAGCGTTTCACTTTTACAGCCCTCCTTTTGGGTTGAGGTTGATAGAAAATACATCAGTTTAGTTAATATGAAAATATCACCCCCTTTTTAAATTTTTGGAAACTTTAATGTCTGATTTGTATCCAGTATTTTGAATCACGTTTAATATATAAAAGGCAGTTATGTCAACCTGGAAGTGATATAGACACCGAAAAATGATGGAAAAGAAGTTATGTTGGCCCTTATCATAATTTTATCTGACAACATGTTGTCATGAGCTGAGGTTTCAGGTGTCAATGTTCAGCCCAGCCGCCGGTCAAAATGGCACAGTTTCTTTAATGATCAGACCGGCTGATTTTTTCTAGCCGGAGGCCGCGCTGAAACTTGACACCTATAGCTTGCGATATTAAATAATTAACCTGCTTGTTGCTTCGCAGGGCCACTTTTTCCGGGCGTATCAGAAAAAACTTCGGATGTTTTCAATAATTTACTGCCCTAAATATGCTTTTTTCACACGTTCATCATCCATCAAATCCTCACAGTTGCCTTGCAAAACAAGGCTGCCTGTCTCGAGCACATACCCTCTATGGGAAATTTTGAGAGCAAGTCTGGCATTTTGTTCAACTAACAGAATACTTGTACCGGTTTTATTTATTTTAACGGCTATTTTACCTATCTCACGAACTACCAATGGTGCAAGGCCAATGGAGGGTTCATCCATTAAGAGCAAAGTAGGATTTCCCATTAAGGCACGTGCGATGGCGAGCATTTGCTGTTCACCGCCACTCAATGTACTTGCCTGCTGTCTTTTCCGTGTTTTCAACAGTGGGAATGTTTCGAATATTCTTTCTAAATCGTCTTTTATTCTAATCTTATCCTTTTGTAAGTAGGCGCCCAACTTGATATTTTCCAGGACAGTCAGGTAGGGGAAAAGTTGTCGGCCCTGAGGAACATGTCCAATACCCATTTTGACAATATCCTGAGCCGGTATTCCATGAAGTGTTCTTCCCTGAAACCGGATTTCGCCTGATGTGGGTTTTTTCAATCCCGATATGGCTCTTAGGGCAGTTGTTTTACCGGCACCATTGCTTCCTATGATCGTAACAATTTCACCCTCTTTAACTCCAATAGTGATGCCTTTTAAAATGTCTGCGCCGCCATACTGAACCTTCATATCTTTAATTTCAAGCAGCATCTTCTTCAGTTCCTACATAAGCTTCTATCACAGCTGGATTCTCAACAATTTCTTTTGGAGTTCCATCTGCGATTTTTATGCCGAAATTAAGCACGGCAATTTGATCGCAAAGTCCCATGACGGCTTTCAGGTTATGTTCGATGATGATGCATGTGATTCCCTTTTTTTCTCTGACATCCCTTATAATGCCTAACATGGTTTCAACTTCTTCGGCATTCATACCCGTTATCGGCTCGTCCAAGAGGAGCAGCTGAGGTTCGGTGGCCAAGGCGATGGCCAAGCACAGTAGTCGTTGTCTTCCATGGGGCAGGGTGAGCGCTGATTCACCCGCATATTCGGTCAAACCGACGAACTGCAATATTTCTAAAGCTTTTTGTTTAAGCACCTCTTCATGATTTTTATTTGAACGTGTATTTAAAAAAATATTTGAAAGCCCAATCTTTGACTGGAGATGGTAACCCGTACGCACATTTTCGAGTACCGTAAAACTACTGAAAAACAGGTTTTCCTGAAAGACACGGGCGATACCCCTTCGCCCGCGGCGGTGAGGCGGGAATTTTGTTATATCTTCCCCATTGATAATGACTTCTCCCTGATTCGGTCGCAAGCTACCGTCGATCAGGTTAAGGGCGGTGGACTTGCCTGCTCCATTTGGACCGATGAGGCCAAAGATCTGGCCGCGGTTGACATTTAAATCGAGTTCCATTACAGCGGCTAAACCACCAAAAATTTTGCTCAGTTTTCTAATTTCGAGAAAACTCATAAAAGTCCAATTTCTAAGAAGAACCCGTCAGGTCGGTTTTCTGCATAGGGTTAAAGGATTTCGATCGCCATACACTAAATATTGAGGGTATGCTAACCAGTCCTTCAGGAATGACCATGACGACGGCGACCGCAATGGTCCCAATTATCATTGGTTGATACTCTTGCATCGGGCGTGTAAATTCCATTATCAGTGATAAAACCACCGCACCAACAACAGGTCCCATGAACCTCGTTTTACCGCCGACAACCACATAGACTAAAAAGTATATAGTGGTCATAACGCCAAAGACCGAGCTGGCCTGTGAACTCAATGTCTGTTCTAAATGGGCCAGCAGAGCACCCCCCACCCCGGCAAAAAAGCTGGCTATACTAAAGTTAATGACCTTATATAACAGAACATTAATTCCCACGGCGGCGGCCATTTTGTCTGTTTCCCGGATAGCGATCCAGGTGAAGCCAAGATTTGATCTTTCCAGAAGGTAAAGGATGAATAGGGATAAACTCACTATGCCCAGAGTCAAATAATAATATTCAGTAAATCCACCAAAATCGACATGACCGAAACCGGGAATGGATAACACCCCAGCCCCCGGGAAGCCGATCAGCCCATTGGTTCCACCCGTCAGGCTGCGCCAGTTATAAGCCAACAGGCGGAAGCTTTCGGATGTCACCACCGTCAGAATGACAAAATAAATACCCTTCACGCGCATGAATGGAAAACCCAAAATAAGGGCTATCAGACCCGCTACAAAGCCGCCGGCCGGCAACGTAATTCCAAAGGGCAGCCCGACATTCATTGCCAACAGGGCCGAGGTATAAGCACCGATACACATGAATCCAACATGCCCTAAAGAAAATTCACCAATCAGGAAGATGGTTCGCAGACTAGCTGCCATAAGTGTGTTGATAACGATCATGGTTAAAACCGAAGTCCAGTAAATACTGGCAAGAACCGGTGGTGCGGCGAGTGCAGCAGCGGCGATCGCGATCCAACAGAAGAACCTTAGCTATAGACGCGTTATTCTGCATGGCCGAAAAACCCCTGGGGCCTGATGACCAGGATCAGGATCACCATAAACAAAGGGCCTAAAGCCGCCCAGACATGCCCGAACAGGATCGGTACCAGGCCGTCGATAAGCCCTAAAATCATCCCTGCAATGAATGCACCGGGCAAACTGCCCATACCGCCGATGACGATAATGGTCATGCCCTTGACTAATGGCGGCAGCCCCATAAAAGGACTCAAGGCAAACAATGACCCGGCTAATGTTCCCCCTGCGGCTGCCAGCGCACAGCCGATGGCCATGGCCATGGAAGCCATTTTTGCAGGACTGATACCTTGAAGGATGGCTCCTTCCGCATTTTGGGCACTGGCTACCATGGCCTGACCATATTTTGTCAATTTAAGAAAAAGATATAAGCAGATACTCAACATTAAAGCGACTACGACAGCCACCACTCGGTCCTTGGGTACAGCAAGGCCCATGATCTTGAAGGGTCCGCGAGCCAGCATAGGGATACTACGCTCATAAAGGCCGAATACCACGACGGCACCGCTCTGAAGAATCAAGGTCAAACCTGTTGTGGCAACGACTGCCGATAGCCTATCATCTTTGAGCGGACGGAGTAGGAATCGTTCCAGCGTCAGGCCTCCAGCCGCCATGACAACCATACTCAAAGCGGTGGCCAGAACCAGGGGGAGCTTGAACGAGGCTGTCAGGTAATAGACGACATAGGCCCCAATCATGTAAATTTCGCCGTGAGCGAACTGCATGATGTGCATGATGCCGAAAATGAGGGTCAGGCCCAGGGCCATCAGGACATAAATCCAGCCCAGGGCCAGACCGTTGATAATACCCTGCCAGATTGCTTGTACCGGTAAATCCAAAGCAAACTCCCATATCCTAACTGAAATGACTGTGAGAGCTTACTTATCGACCACAGGCATCTCGAATCCGACAAATTCTATTTTTCCGTTCATCAAGCGGCTGATTGGCATGGGTCTGACAACAACACGGTTGACGCCCAATCGCTCTTTTCCACCCATATGACCCGGTCCGAATGCGGTCTGAAAACTTCCCGGTGCTGTCATAGACTCAAAGGCGGCAACGACCTTTTTCGGATCAACACTATCGGCTTTTTTGAGGGCTTGAACAAAAACTTCGGCCTCGCTCCAGGTAATGATGGCGTCGGAAAAGAAGGGTTCTTTGTATTTCTGCTTCCAGCGCTCCATGCATTCTATCATGCTCGGAGTGGCATTGTTCATATCCATGCCATTGCTAATGACATTATGGGAACCCTCCGGCCCGACCAGAGACAAAATCAAAGCTGGTGCAGTCGGCGCATCTGAAATAAAAATGCCTTCAAAGCCGAGTTGGCGTGCCGTTCGGAGTTGATAGCCGGCCTGGGCACTGACCATCGCCTGAATAACATCCGGTTTGGCGGCCAATGCTTTGGTGTAGAAAGGCAGGAAGTCTACTGTGCCTTCTTCCCATAGTTCCACACCAACCACTTCTAAACCCCGTTCTTCGGCTATCTTCTTAGCCCGGTCGACTGGAATGCTGAGGTCCGGTGCAACGATAAAAAGCCTTTTGGCTTCAGGATATGTCTTTGTGAGGAAATCATAATCCAGTTCCCAACCGGCATCGGAAGAAATACAGAGCCTGACAGCATAGGGCTTTTTGGCGCTGACATCGCCGGGAAGGCCCGGCGCATCGATCCATGTAATCAGATGAAGCGCCTTGGCCTTGGCGCAGACCTGATAGATAGCTGCGGCAACAGGTGGGGCAATAGCCCCGAAGACAAATCGACAGCCATCTTTATAGACCAATTTTTTGGTGGCGGTTGCGGCAACCGTTGGATCCACTTTGCTGTCCTCGGCGATGAGTTCGAGCATGTAAGTTTCACCGCCTAACTGAAGTCCTCCGGCCTCGTTGACTTTGTCAAAATAGAGCTCGACGGCTCTGGTTAACCCGACGCCAACAATGCTGATAGGCCCGGATAAAGGCATCAGCATGCCGACTTTGAGTTGTTTGGTTGATGCCTGAGCATGCGTGTGGGGTCCAACCATCAGCGCTGCCGAGAAGGCCACGACCAACATCACAATAATCCAATTTCCCATTTTTGATTTCATGCTAACACCTCCTTTTTAAATGTTACCGGCTGAGTTATACACCGCTTTCATCAAATACGATTTTGCCACCAACGATGGTCATCAATACGGGAATTTCGCCTATTTTGTGGGGATCAACGGATAATATGTCGTCTCCAATAACACAAAAGTCCGCTACTTTCCCCACCTCTATGGAGCCTTTGATATCTTCCATGCGATCCTGCCAGGCACCATTGATGGTATATGATCGGATGGCTTCTTCGACCGTAATACATTCTTCCGGCCCACTCACCTTGCCAGACACTAAGCCTTCTCTTAGCACAGCCGCCTGAACGCCCAGTCTCCAGTTGGGGTAGGTTATGGGAGCGTCTGAATTGCTGGTCAGATTAACGCCGGCATCCAACACGGTTCGCGTGGGCCATTCGTAAGCAGCGCGTTCTTCACCGACTACGGTCGGCTCAAAATCGGCAATCATGGCACCGATAAAAGGCTGCATGGCTATGCCGCAGTTGTGTTTGGCAAGGATTTTGGCCTTGTCGGCACTGATAAAGTCGCCATGGATGATATAATGTCGCAAATCCTGACCGGGTTGCTTTTCAAAGGCCTGGGCAAATCCATCCACGGTCGCATCGATGGCGCGATCTCCGGTGGCATGCACGCCGATTTGATACCCCTTCGAGTGGACGTATTCGATCATTTCAATGAGATTATCCCGCTGTTCCTGATCGGTTGTGCCGGGAATCACCGATATCCCATGACCTGCATCGCCGCTGATATAGTCTTCATTCATCCATGAGGTGTAGGTCAACGGAATCCCGTCGGCAAAAATTTTGATTCCCGGAAAATTTAGCCAGGTTTTGTCTATATCCGTAGGTACCTTGAAGGTTTCGATGTTGGATTTCAAATCCTCCAGTGTCAATGCGCCGTAATCACCCATAAGCAGCAGTACGCTGGCCCTAGCGGTCAATTGGCCTTCATCCAATAGCTCTTTATAGATACTAACAAATTCGGCACTCATAACACCATAGACATAGGCCTCACCTCCGGGGCCAATGGCTGCATCGGTAAAGCTGGTAATGCCGTTTGCCTTGAAATGCTCCAGAGCCGTCAGCAATGCCTGCTTTTTTTCTTCCCTGCTTAAAAGCGGAACTGCCTTGGATACCAGTGCCTGGGCACCGAGTTCCTTTAAGATTCCTGACGGCTCTCCTGTATTTGGGTCTCTTTCCAGCTCCCCGGAGTCGGGATCAGGGGTTTCTTTGCTAATTCCGGCCATCTCAAGGGCTTTGCTGTTGACCAACAGAGTGTGGCCGGAGAAATCAGAAAAAACTACCGGGTTGTCAGGGGAGACGGGATCGATATGGGATTTTCTGGGCAGCTTGGAGGGGTCGTTTTTACATTCCTCGAGGGACCCCTGATCCCAGCCAAATCCGCGGATCCATTCGCCGGGTTTTACTTCCGCTACTTTTTGGCGCAGGGTTTCGGCCATATCCGGAATAGATTTTATGTTTGGGTAGGTTAAGTCCAGGGCCAAAGGGGGCCGGGTGGCTCCGAAAAATGGTGCATGCAGATGGGTTTCATTAATTCCGGGTAAAATGGGTTTGCCTTTAAGGTCCAATACTTTTGTGTCGGATCCGATGTAGGCTTTGATGTTGTCGCCGGTTCCGACTGCTAGGATTTTCCCATCTTTAACGGCTACTGCTTCTTTAATGCTGAAGTCCCGGTCAACGGTGATAACCTCTGCGTTGGTTAACACCAAATCAGCTTTCTTCTCTTCAGAATTCATTCAATAGACCTCCTTTTTAGTTACGTGTTCAGGTAATGATAAACCAGATTCACATGGATTGCCGTCCCCAGGATCAAGGCATCTTCATCCATCACAAAATTAGAGTTGTGCAACATGTCTGTTTTATCTCGTTCCTTGTTGCCACAGCCGAGCCAGAAAATGGCACCGGGTATTTTTTGCAGATAATAAGCAAAATCCTCACCGCCCATGGTGGGTTTATCCAGCAAAATGACATTTTTCTCGCCGAGGAGTTCTTTACATATGTTCATAACAAATTCGGCCTTATTTTCGTGATTGGCAAGTGCAGGATAACCTCTTTGTCTATCAAAGGCATACCTGCCGTTGTGCATACCAGAGATATGCGTGATGATGTCTTCCATCCGGTTAAATATTTTTTCTCGGGTATCCTCGGAAAGGGTTCTGACCGTACCTGTCATTGTCACTCTTTCAGGTATGGCATTGAACTGGTTGCCACCGTTGATGGTACAAACCGACAATACTGCCGGTTCGACGGGGCTGAGTTCTCTGCTGGTAATATTCTGAAAAGCGCACAACGTCTGGCCTGCCATTATGATGGGGTCAATGCAGGATTGAGGCTCGGCCGCATGGCCGCCTTTGCCGATCAGATCGACCTTGAAAAAATCCGTCGATGCCATGGCTTCCTTTTTGTAAATGCCGATCTGCCCGGTCTCAAAGATCGGGTTGATGTGGATGGCAAAGATCGTATCAACATCGTCTAAATGACCACTTTCCATTATCAGAGATCCACCGCCGGGGGCCGGGCCCTCTTCTGCCGGTTGAAAAACAAATTTGACGGTTCCGCGCAAATGGTCCCTTTTTGCAGCCAAGACTTTTGCGGCACCCAACAGCATAGCGGTATGGGCATCATGTCCGCAGGCATGCATTTTCCCATCAACCCTGGACTTTTATTCCGTCTCCACTTCCTCCTGAATATTTAAGGCATCCATATCTGCTCTGAGGGCAATGGTTTTGCTTCGCGGTTGGCCCTTTAAAATACCGATAACCCCGGTTTTTCCGATCCCTTTAATGATTTCCAAACCGAATTCTTCAAGCAGACCCGCTATCATTTCAGATGTTTTGAATTCTTCAAAACCCGTTTCCGGATACATGTGACTGGATCGCCGGTATTGGATGATATCCTGTTCGATTGTTTTGATGTCAGCGATAGAGATGGGACAGCTCATTACTTCCTCGCATAGGCGGTTTAATATTCCGGGCCTTTTCTATCAAGAATGCAAAAGATACCCCTGCCGGATCTGGCAGCACCCAAACACCCATTGCAGGAAATACAGGTCGCTTTGCGCAGATCACCGGATTGCCAACGTGCAACCAACCGCGGTTCACGTATGAAGGGCCTGCTCAATGAGATGTAATCGGCAAAGCCCTCATCCACCAGACGTTCGGCCAGGAGATATGAACGAATACCGCCGATCAGAACCACCGGCGCTTTAATATTGGCTTTAAGGGCTTTGGCTGCCCGACGAAAATAGGCCTGGTCGCGATCAAATTTTATCTCTTTGCGAAAAGGGATGTACTTGCCGGATGAAAATGTCCCGCCGCTGACTTCGATGGCGTCAACCCCGGCCTTGTCCAGCATGGCCCCCACCTGGATGCAGTCCGCCAGGGTCAGTCCTTTTTCAAGAAAGTCTTCGGAGTTGATTTTGACAAAAATCGGGAACTGAAGGCCCACGGCCTGACGGATGCTGTTGAAAATTTCCAAAAGAATCCTGGCACGATTCTGAATGTCGCCACCGTAATCATCATCACGGTGATTAAACGCAGGCGACAAATACTGGCTAATTAAATATCCGTGGGCGGCATGGATTTGAACCCCATCAAAACCTGCCATTTGAGCACGGCGGGCGGCCTGACCAAAGTCGTCAACTACTTGTTGGATATCCTCCACAGACATCTCGCGGTGGGGAAATCCAAATAGACTTCTGAAAATAGAAGGCCCCGAAGGCATTACATTACTGAATTTCATATCGGCTCTCAAGCCGCCATGGGCCAATTGCATGAGGATGCGGCCGCCTTTGCAGTGGACCGCAGCGGTCATTTCGCTCAGGCTTTTAATGCGTTCATCATGGTCAACGCCCAGTTGGCGCAGGGTCGCCTGCCCGGCCGGACTCACATAGGCGTGACCGGTGATGATCAGACCTGGGTTGCCTCCGGCCAGATCCGCTATGAGGTCCACGAGTTCCGGGGTGCAATCGCCGTTTTCAGCGGCTAACCCCTCCCAGGTGGCAGAGCGTATGAATCGATTGGGAAGCGTTAGGTTCTTTATCTTTGTCGGCCCGAAGAGTTTCGGCATTTTTATTTTTTGCCTACCAGATAGGACCCGATCATCGCCTCCGCTTCGATTTCGACGAGGTGGGTCGGTCTTGCCAGGGCGCTGACCTCGGCCAGGATCGTGACCGGCTTTATCTCTTTGAAAAATTCGGCATAGGCTTGCATGTACTCCTGTGATCTGGAGATGTCCGTGACATAAATCCGCACACGGTAGACCTGGGACAACTTTGCGCCGGCCTTGGTCAGGGCCTGTTCAATTTTTTGCAGTATTATTTTTGTTTGCAGGTAGGCGTCGCCTTCCGCTTCTACCACGCCTTCCGGGGTGGTCGTGGTGGTTCCGCCGACGAACACCATATTGCCGATCCTGACCGCCCGGCTGTACCCTATTTTTTCTTCCAACGGAGCGCCGGATGAGAAGTTTTGGCGTTTTAACAGCTCCATTTGATTCTCCTAAGTTGCGTTATTCGATTAACCGGTCTTTTTTTGTCCGGCGATAACGTCTGTGAATTCTTGCTCCATGTTATTCAACAAGGTTTCCATCAACCAATAGGTATCCGGAATTTCTTTCGTCTTGGCCAGAGCCTTATCTTTATCGTCGACAAATGTGTCCGCTACCCAATCTTGACTGTGTTCCCGAGCGTAATACCTGACCATGTCGAGGGTGTACTCGGGATGAAACTGAAGTCCCACCAGTGGACGGTCACTACAGACAAAGGCTTGATTTTCAGATGCTTTGCTAGCGGCCAGTCTGGTACAATGGGAGGGCAGGGAAAAGTGGTCGCTATGCCAATGAAAAGATGTAAAGGTGGCCGGGATATCCTGAAATAGGAAGGACTCCTGGCCCTCCCGGTTTACTGACACTTCATGCCAGCCGATCTCTTTGTAGGTGTTGGCAAAAATTCGCCCCCCCAGGGCTTCCGCCAGTAATTGGGCACCAAAACAAATGCCGAGAAACAATTTGCCTTTGGCCAAAGCTTCGCCAACAAACGCTTTTTCTCTTTGCAGCCAGGGGTTGCCCTGCTCGTCCCAGGCATGTTGGGAACCGCCCATAACCATCAGCCAGTCGAAGGAATCCATCGGCGGCAGGTTTTCGTTGTTGCAAACATATGTCTGCTTAACCGGGTAACCCTTCTTGGCCGCCCAAAAAGAGATATTGGTGCGTGAAAAATCTTCCGCATCATGCTCTATCAGCTGAATTCTCATACATTGGTTCCATATCGGTAGCGAAAATCATCGTTCATAACGCATCGCCGGATCAAAGTGAAGGTACTCGGGCGCGACAGTCCTTCTCCTCCGGTGGAGATGTGCAACGATTTAAAACCTTCTCCTTCGATGCCAAGACCACCGATGGAAGAAGCATTCTTTACAAACTGGGAGGCGTCGGCAATGCTCGACATGTAAGCGATATTGTGCAGATCATTGGAGTGAAAGACAATGGTGTGCCTCAAACCCTGTTCAGCCGCCACGCCGGCATTCATAGCTTCTTTGGCATCTCGGCAGCGCACAAAAGGCAAAATCGGCATGATCTGTTCGGTCCAAACCAGGGGATGCTCCTTGTCGGTTTCTAAAATGGCAATTTTGGTTTCCGGTGGAATATCCAGTCCAAGGGCTCGTTTCAATATGACTCCCGGCGGCTTTCCGATGTAGTCCATGTTGATAACGCTCGGTACCCGGCCCGGGTGAATTTCTTTGAAAATTTCTTGGACCAAAGATCTGCCCTGATCGTCGCTGAGTTCGTAAGCACCGTATTTGATCAGAAGTTGTTTCAGCTTGTCTGCCACGGATTCGACAACGAAGATTTCCTTTTCGCTCGAACAGGGGGTGCAGTTGCTGAGTGACGCGCCTCGAATGATGCATTGGGCGGCATGATCCAGGTCAGCGGTTTCATCAACCACCACCGGAGGATTACCTGGCCCGCCGGCAAGGACGCGTTTGCCGGTTTTGGTAGCGAATTCCACCACGCGATGACCGCCGGTGACGGCGATCATGTCGATCTGAGGGTGGGTCATCAGGTATTGAGCGGTGGGAATGTCCGGCGCAGTGACAGTGGTCAGACAGTTGCCGGGCCCACCTGCTGCGATAATCGCTTGATTGACGTCTTTGACCACGCGGGCGGAAATGACCTTGGTTTTCGGATGAGGATTATTGACCACGGTATTGCCGCCGGCCAGCATCATGATGGCGTTGTGGATGATGCCCGGCGCTGCATTGGTGATGGCGTTGACGGAGGCGATCACCCCCACCGGTATGCGTTCATTGATGGTGATGCCACGGTCGCCGGTAAATACCTCCGATTTTATATCTTCGATACCGGGCACCCCGCAGGCGGTCTCCAGTTTTAGCACCGTGCCGTCGACCGCACCCAAATCCGTTTCTTCCAATTCCATCCGTCCGTATTCTTCCCGGTTGGCCCAGCCGACATCCCGAATGGCCTGGATAATTTTTTCGCGCAGGGCCAGTGGCAGCTGCACCAGTTGCTGGTGGGCAGTGATAGCAGCCTGAATGGCGTCTGCCATTTCCTGGAAGACACCGTTGGTACCTCCATCGGGAGTACCGGGGGATGTCGCCGGTTCGACGGTAGACAGCTTTTCCAAAACCTGCTCTACGATAAGCTCTATCTGTTTTTTATCAACAGCCATATAAATTCCTCTTGATAGAATATTGAAGATTGATAGCAATACTCAATCCTCAATCTTCAATTTTCATTCTTCAATCCTTTAAGCTCCATATCGATAACGAAAATCGTTGGTCAGCACACAGCGCCGGATTAAGGTGAACATCCTGGGCCGGGTCTGTCCCTCTCCGTTAGTAGCAATGTGAAATGATGTATATCCCTCGCCGGCGACGCCGACACTGGCCAGTCCGCAAGATCCGTTTTTGACAAAAGCAGCGCATTTGGCCCGGTTGGTCATTTTCTGGATAGTTTGAATATTGTTGGAATGAATCGCCATGGTGTGGCCGTTGCCTTGTTCGGCTGCCAGGGCGGCGTCAATGGCTTCATCCGCATTGCGGCAGCGGACAAACGGCAGAACCGGCATGATTTGTTCGGTCCAAACTAAAGGATGATTCTTATCGGCCTCTAAAATGACGATTTTAGCTTCAGCTCCGACATCGAGACCAATGGATTTAAGAATAAACGTGGGTGATTTACCGATGTAATCCATATTGATGACACCGGGTTCACCGGGCCTTTGATTTCGTTAAAAATGTGTTTGAGCAACTGCTCAGACTGGGCGGCAGAGATTTCATAGGCACCGTATTTTTTGAGATTTGCCTTCAGTTGATCCGCGACGGATTCAACGACAAAAATTTCTTTTTCGCTGGCACAGGCCATACAATATGAAAAGGATGCTCCCTCGATGATACACCTGGCAGCCCGGTCAAGATCGGCGGTTTCATCAACCACCACCGGCGGGTTACCGGGACCACCGGCGATGACCCGTTTGCCGGTCTGGGTCGCAAAGGCCACCACACCGTGCCCGCCGGTGACGGCAATGAGTTTAATTTTCGGATGGGTCATCAGCATCTGGGCCGACGGCACGGAAGGCTCTTTTAGACAGCAAACACAGTTTGGCGGACCGCCGGCAGCTATGATAGCTTCGTTGATATCCCGGATCACCCGTGCCGCCACTGCGCTTGTCTTCGGGTGGGGATTGTTGACCACCGTATTGCCGCCGGCCAGCATCATGATGGCATTAAACAGGATGGTGGGCGAGCCGTTGGTGACCGGATTTATCGAGGCGATCACGCCAACCGGTATACGCTCGATGATCGTCACGCCTTTGTCACCACTAAACACCTCGGGGCTAAGATCTTCCATACCCATGACCTGGCAGGCTGCCTGGTTTTTCTTGGCATTGTCTTCGGCTTTGCCGAGGCCGGTTTCTTCGAATTCCATCTGCGCATATTGATCCGCTTTGGTTAAGCCGACTTGCCGGATGGCTTGAATGATATTTTTACGAACTGCCAACGGTAAGGCCACCAATTTCTTCTGAGCCGTGGAAGCCGCCTGGATACATTCATCCATATCCTGGAAAATCCCATCCCTATCGACAGCAGACGGGGAAGGGGCCGCATCCGGGCTCGGTAAATCAGCACCTTGCTGCTGTAACCTGCTGACCACTATCTCAACGATTTGTTCGATCCGTCTTTCGTCCAGACCCATGTTCTACCTCTCGTTCTGTTATTGACCTATGAAAATTGAATATTTGTGGATGTCGCTTGCGCCGCGTGTCGATCTGTCCTTTTTATGACCTTTTTTTTAAAAAAATGATAGAGCAAAGCGATGCAACAAATCCGCAATTCAAAATTCAAAATCCAAATTTACCCGAAAAAGCTGATTTATCTAAATAAAAATGGGATCAAAGTTAAGCGCCAGGTTATGCTTGATTTTCATCACCCAAGGGTTAACCGAATCCGTTATCGGTATAAAATTCATTCGCGATTTTCATGCCATCGTCAAATTTTGAAAGATATCTGACTGCCTTGGCATTGTCCATAAAGGTGATCTCATGAATCAGGGCAGCCAAGTAGGTTATAATATGGGCAAAAGGGTCTATAAAAGAAACCGATTCGAGATCGATAATAATGTATTGATCGGACAGGGCAATGATCGGTGATTTCGGTGTGTCACTGATGCAGATGATTTTGACCTTGTACTTCCTGGCCAATTCCATAAGCTCAATCGTCTTACGCGCATAACGCGGAAAGGCGATGACAAACATGATACGGGATTTCCCATTTCTGATGATCAAGTCCCTTATTTCCCAGGACAATGATGTATCCAGAAAAACATTGTCTTTTATTTTTTTCAGCAGGTAACCGAAATAATAGGCCAAGGTTGCTGAAGCACGATACCCGACGACATAAGCTGTTTCCGCCTTAAAGATGGTCGCGGCAATTTTTTTAAGGTCTGTTTTGGAAATTGTGTTTCTTAAATTTTCAATGTTGTCAATCGTATTTTGGCAATATTTATCGAGGGTATTGCTTTCATCAGATTGCTGGCTGGCCTTTTGCAGTCGATCTACGGCCGTTAATTCGATGTGAAGCAGTCCTTTCATGTACTGAACAAATTCCATATAGCCGGAAAATCCCAGGTCATTTGTGAAACGAATGATCGTCGGTTCACTGATGGAACACTCCTCAGCAATTTCCCTGGCAGTCATGAGAAAGACTTTTTTATGGTCTTTGAGGATGAAGTCCGCCACACGCCTTTTTTTAGGAGACAGCGCAGGATAGACCTTAATGATTTTATTGAATAGATCTTCTCTGGCAGAGTTCATGGATACATCCTTGACGATTGAAAAGTTACCTCAAATAGACTCCATATGGATTTATATTCTGATCTCACCTTTATTCCGACTTTCAAAAGGTTTCAGGTGTCAGGTGTCAGGACGGAGGCACTCGTGAGTTGAAACCTGAAACCATATACCCGTAGATTTTTGGAATAGCGCTTCGCTCTGTCATTTTTTTATAGTGATTTTTTAAATTGATCTTCACCGGAGGTGGCCCTTAAATAGTCAATCATCAATCTTCAATATTCAATTTGTTAATGATCCTTGCCATCCAAGGCAAGCAGGCAATCTTCGGCGGCCGCTTTGGCAGCCTGGATATCAGAGGTGCTGCCGGCCAGATAAACTTTGCCGCTGGCCCCGAACACCGTCGCATGGATCAGTTTGACATCGGCCGCTTTTTCGGCCTCATTGGCTGCATATCCGGCGTAGCCTGCCGGGAGACATTCGAGGATATACAAGGTTTCATCAACGAGCATCATACTGGCGGCCCGAAAGCGGTTTACGATCTGACTCATAGACGGGTCGATTCTCTCAATGGTTTCCACTGCCAGGATTTTCGGTTTTAAACGATCGGTTTCTTTGACACCCAGATATTCCATGGCCACCTCGCCCGCTTCCCTGACATCCGCCGGAGAGTCGGCGTGCACCTCCAGCATGCCGTAAGTTCTTTCTACTACCATAGCACCGGGAAGCACATTGGCTTTCTTCATGATGGCATCGGTGATGGAATTGATTTCAATGCCGGGAGCGACTTCCATAAAAAGAGCAGCCTGACCCGCTGCGGGGTAATAACCACGGGCCGTGCTGCCGATATAACCGGCCAGCTGTTTCTGTAATTGATCGATAAACGCAAAGGCTCTGAGTTCTACCATAGTTATACTTCCCTAATCCCAGCCTGGAGAGCCGGAATTGAATATTGAATAATGAAAATTGAAGATTTGATGAATCGCTATTCTCTGTCTTTTTTTAATCGACAGAATTCCACAATTCGTCATTCGTCAATCGACAGTCGTCATTCATATCAAATGCTCTTCAACCACTCCCGTTTCATGGGACATATCGCCGTAATTGTGGTGCAGGCGGCATTGCCCTGACACGAGCATTCCTGATCCGATCCTCTGCTGAAACGGCCATAACAAAAATCGGATATGGGTATCGAGGTCGTGCAATCCATGATCAATTCCGAAATCAAACGGCCAATGACGGGGGCCAGTCCAAACCCATGTCCGCTAAAAGCGGTGGCAAAAACAAAGCCGGGAACTTCCTGGGCAAATCCAAGCACCGGCAGACCGTCTGACATCTGGGCAATAAGGCCGGACCACATCCGAATCACGTGGATGTCCTTGAGGACAGGGAAAAAATCTAACACCAGCTGGGAGATTGCCGGTCCGATATAATGGAAACTAGGTTTCCCCTGACGGTAAATGAACTGTTCAGTGCCCACAAATCCTCCCCAGAAAAAGGGGCCGTGAACCGTCTGACGACCGTAAAACAATCCCTTTGCATGGCCGATCATCTGTTTGAAAAGCGCCGGATAGGGTTCGGTGATCATTGCTTCCGAAAACAGAGGCCGCATGGGAAAGTCCAACCCGACCATGTTGGCCACTTTGCGACCGGCTGTGCCGGCGGCATCGACCACCAGGTCGGTTTCAAAGGTATTCTTGTCCGTCACCACGGCGGTGACTTTACCTTTCCGCAAACGAATTTCTCTGGCTTCTTCATGGGTGTAAAACTGTGCTCCGAGGGACTTGGCTTTTTTAAAAAAAGCATAGGTCACAAGAAGGGGATTGGCATGACCATCGGTGGCGCAAAAGCTGGCACCGATGACCTTTTCGCCCACATAGGGATTGATCTCCAGCACCTGTTTGCGATCGAGCATCTCCAGCTCCAATCCGGTGGTTTTTTGATTTTCAATGGACTGTCTCATGGTTTCAAGCTCTTCATCAGAGGTGCAGAGCCTGAGGTTACCTTCCCGCACGTATTCTACATCCATACCCAATTCTTCATGGAGCCCGCCATAGATTTGGATGCTCTCCATGGCCAGGGGCATTTCCTTAAGATTTCGGGCAGACTGCCGCACACCGCCGCCATTGCTGCCAGAGGCCTCGCCGCCGATATCTGATTTTTCAATGACGACGGGTTTTAAACCCTCTTTGGCCAGATTGTAGGCAATGGCGCATCCCATAACACCGCCGCCAATGATGACTGCATCTGCTTTGATTGGCATATTAATTCCTCACTGGTAATGTAAATTTCCTCGATTATCATTAATCCTGATCTCGAACCTGAAACCTTCTTATAGCTTAGCTATTCGCAAACACCTCGAGTCTAAGAGGCCGCACCGGCCCTCTGGCGGTGGTAGGGTCCACTTCCGCCGCACTGATACCGAGTTCTTCCGACAATATCTGGGCTACCAGACGCTGGCAGGTTTGACCCTGGCAAAGCCCCATACCGGCGCGGGTGATGCGTTTGACGCCGTTTAAAGTGCGCATGCCGTTGCGGATGGCTTCCTTAATCTCTCCCCGGGTGATTTCCTCACAACGGCAGATAACCAAGTCATCCAGGTCTGCCTGTTGTTCCGATTTTTCTTTCAGAACAGCGCCTGTTTCGACAGTCGTTTCCGTCGGTTTGAGACCCCGAATCTCATTGAAGCGAGCAATGACCCGTTCGACAATATCTTCCAGGGCCGCTTCAGAAATTTGGTCAGTCGCTTCCGCCGGCGGGTCTACCTTGACTTCGCGGCTTGCGGTATCATCCGGAATGATTTTCGGGTCTTCCGGCTGAGCCTCGGGCGGTTCAATTTTGCCGGCTGGTTTTTCGGCCGTCGTCACGGTCTCTGGCGGGACGGTTTTGATCCGGAGTTGATGATCTTTGATGAGTTCCCGGGCGGCCGCGGATATCCGTGCACCACTGGGAATCTCGATTTCTTTCTCCCCGGACTGTAAGATTTTTCTGACTTGTTCTGCGAATATGAAAACAGGTGCCATTACGGTACTCCCAGTAATAAATCTCAAACTACGAGGTCCAAATTACAATACACAATGACCCATACATTGGGATCAACCCTTCTTCGCTTTTTTGGGTCCCGACTTTGAGTGCGTTTCTTTTTTAGGTTCAGGCTGCGCGTTTTCTTCCGGACGGTCGGGTATCATTGCATCGATATCACTGTGGGGTCGCGGGATGACATGTGATGAAACGACAGTGCCCACCCGTTTACCGGCTGCCGTCCCGGCATCCACGGCGGCCTTAACCGCACCGACGTCGCCGGCCACCATGATGGCCATCAGGCCGCCTTTGACTTTCTGGCGGCTTAAAAACTTGACTTTGGCCGCTTTGACCATGGCATCAGCCGCTTCGATGGCTGCCACCAATCCCCTGGTTTCAATGAGTCCCAAAGCTTGCTGCATGTTATGTTTCCTTTCAAGGGGTCTAATCCAAATTTTGCAACGTTAAGACCCGATATTGGCAATATTTAGTCCTAAACGTTCACAGGTTCAGAGTTCACTGTTCAGGGTTACCTTTCTTGCGTTGATCTTTCTCATAGGCTATCAAGTACTTGATGAAACCTCGAATAGCAGCGCGGGTGCGTCCGGCATGATCATACACATCCTGAAACTCAGCATTCATTTGAACGCTTAACGTCCTTTTAACCCATTTAAGGTTTCGACAACTTTTTGGGCAGCTGTTAAAACCTCGGACTCGGTTCCGGCCAAATAAACGCGTCCGGCAGCGCCGTAAAAGCGAATATCCACCAGGCGCACATCGCAGTGCTTTTCGGCCTCATTGGCGGCAATGGATGAATATGCCGCCGGGGTGACCTCCAGCAGGTAAACATCATCGTTTCCCAAAATAAGCATGCCCTTGCTGTTACGGTTGATGATCACTGCCTGGTAGGGATCTACCTTGTTGATGATACTGGTAGCCAGAATTTGCGGCGCCACGCGATCTTCCACCTTCATTCCCAGTTCGTCCAGGATCATCTGTCCGGCATGCAGGACTTCTTCCTGGTCAAAGGAATGGATTTCCAACATGCCGTACCGTCGTTCAACAATCATTTCACCCGGCCGGGAGTTGGTGATTTTCAGCGCAATGTCTGTCAATCGGTTGATTTCAATACCGGGCGCCACTTCGACAAAAAGAGCCGCCATGCCTTCGACGGAAAGAAATCCTCGGCAGGCACTTGCAAATAATGAAGCAAACTGGGGTTGCAGGCGATCCAGATAGCAGTAGGCTCTCAGTTCAGCCATTTATCACTCTCCTTTATCAGGTTTTAATAATTTTTATGGCGTACTCTTTGGCAAGATCCTTGGCCAGTGGTGTTATAATTCCACCGGGAGCCAACTCGATCGAATCCCGGCTTCCGTCAACCGCCAATTGGATATCTTTGGCGGTGACCAGTTTACAGGTCGCCGATGTTCCGGCTGCAGATGGTGTCTTTTTGGGCAGAGATTCAATTTTATTTCCGCCGTCTACGATCTTTTGAAATGTGGCGCACAGCTGACCGGTCTCACAAAAAATCACGCCGAAGTCTTCCAATTTGGTCAAGATGCGATTCATCTCATCTCTGATCCCATCATTCAGGAGCAGGTCACAAACCGTGAACCCATCGTTTGTGGCCAAGACCTTTTTGCCTTGGACCAGAGCCGATATAACAATGGCGCTCTCCTGGTCGTCACTGATCAGCTGAGCCGTCTTCGCGGCTGTTTTGAAGCAGAAGGTCGGCAGCACCAGGATATCAGATTTTAAGAGGGCTTTTTCGAGGCCGTCCGGCTTGACCGTGTCGAGAATGCAGCGGGTGCCGGCTTTTTCTTTAACATCAGCGCCGCATACCCAGGATCGTGCCGAATTTACCGCAAACACGCTGGATCTGCCGGCGATTTTTTCGATGGCACAGACCTGCTCGAGAGCCTGCTCCAATTTGCGCACACCCGCATGAAAAACACATAGAACCGCCGGTACCGCCCGCGGTCGGCGAACACGATTTTTTACCGATCTGTCCGAGGGGTTTTCCGACACTCCTATTTCCTTCAGGACTTCACGCACAATTTTGCGGATCAACTCTTTTTGCATAACGGCCGTTGCCTTGATGAATTGATGCCATTTTACCAGTGTCGGATAGCCGCTCACCACGATCAATTGGTACTCCAAATTATTGAGCATTTGAATCCCGCTTTTAGTCGAAGTTTTATTACAAGCGCCACCGCTGGCCTGACATCGTGAAACTTTCTTTTATCCTGAACTCGACCTCATTCCCTATTCAAGCAAGACAGGGCAATCCCCAACGGGGTAATAAACCCTGGAAACTTTGGACGAAAAGTCTCCAGGTTCAAGGACTTCTGCGCAACTTCCGTGAAGCCTTCCAGTTCGCAAGTTCCCCCGACCAGACACGCCTCGGTTAAATCATCGAAGGGTTGCAGGTAAGACGACACAATACTGGCAATTTTTTCAATGACAGGATGGACAATGGGAAGTATTTCCCGGTTGCGCTGCGGGTCCATCTTTAATTCTTCGGCCTGTTCATAGCTGATTTTGTAATTGCCGGCGATTACCAGCGACAGGTGCACCCCGCCGGTGGCTTCGTCGTCGGTGAATACGACCTTTCCTTTTTTGATCACCGCAACTCCGGTGGTTCCGCCACCGACATCGACAATGGCCCCGTTTTCCAGTTTGAGCACACAATTGGCGGCCGAGGGTTCATCCAAAACTTTCAAAACGTCCAATCCCGCTCCTTCTAAAATATAGCGGGTCGCGTTAATATTTGCATGCTCCGTCTGAGGCGGATAGGAGGTGGCGCCTTTTTCGATGGGCAGGGGACTGGAATCCCTGATGTCCTTAATCATTGCCTGAATCATATTCTGGGCCCCGGCGTAATCGACGATGAGACCGCTGCGAACCACTTCCGCCCGTCTCATCGTGGCTGCCCGGGGCACACCCATTTCATCTACGACAATCACGATTGCCTTATAGGTGCCTATATCAACCCCGGCATACAATTGCCCGGCACCGGTGAAATCCCAATTTTGCGGTTGATTAACAATACTGCTTAAATGATCGGCAAAGTCCGTCATAGAACAAACCTGATAATGTTTTTACTGGGCGAGGGGATAGTTACATGACTCAACACCAGCCCGGTCCCCTGCAAAAGATCGAGGCCGGCTTGAACCGCGGAATTTATCGAAGCCACATCACCGGTGAGGTAAAAGAAGGATTTTCCGCCTAGACCGGTGGCGCACCGAATTTCAATAATGTCAACGTCGGCCGCCTTGACTGCGGCGTCTGCCGCCATGATAGCGGAAACGACAGAAAAAGTTTCGACGACCGCCAGTGAATCGACGTCATGAATCCTGGTAGTGGCCGTCAATGCCGGAAAAACCGAGGGATGAACATTGGCGATCACAAAGTCATCCACTAGAAATTCACCGGCCACCTCTTTGCCGACCTCTGATGCGCGTTGGGCCGAGTCTACATCACCGGACGCCAGCACCATATACTTACCGGCACAAATCGGTTGCGCCATGATCAGTTCGACAGCCGCGGCTTTCACCATCTCATCACCGGCCTCGACACCCTTGGCGATGCTGTTGAGTTCTATCATGGCGATGGCTTTGAGTTCCATACTTATGATCCTTAAGCGAACAATTCAGGAAAACACATATAATTAATTATCACATACCCATCCTGGATCCGCCGGAGAAATGACTATTGAAAATATTCAATCAATTGAAGGAAGTAAAAAATTTATAATTGAGAAATCATTGCTTTATCACTATATTCTCACCAATTGACTCAACAGTTCCATCCATACTGGCATGCACCCGTGCTCCCAAGGCGCCCTCGGGGATTTCCCCAATCAGGTCGCCTTTCTTGACCCGGTCTCCCTCCTTTACAACAGGCAAGGCCGGCTGGCCGATGTGCTGCAGCAGTGGAATGCTGACCCGATCTACCCGGATTTCATCCTCATAAAAAGCTGGATGGGTATCGTAGCGGGTTACCTCAAGTCTTTCCATGAGACGTTTTAACGGAATTTTGCGTGTGTCATTAAACGGAGAGACACGATAGATCTCTTTTTTAGGGTCTCTTTTGACGCCGTTTTTCAATAAGTGCTGTTTGATGGCGGCATTGATTTCCCTGGGGGAGAGCATCATGGGGCAGGCAAATTTTTCGCAGACGCCGCATTCCGAGCAAATCAGCGCATCTTCCAAAACCTCTCCCACCATTTCCGGATTGTAAGCCAGATGCCGCATGATTCTATGAGGTTCCAGGGCATGCCCGATCAGGTACCGCGGGCAAAGATCCGTGCACCTGGAACACTGAGTGCATGCCGATTTGGCGATAAATCGCATCTGATCCAGGCTTCTTTGTTTGTCCCGGATGACGTTGTGGTTTGGCGGTAAAACGAGGATTCCACTGGTGGTTTTGGTTATCGGTTGAGAACTATCGGCGATGACTTTACCCATCATGGGCCCTCCCATGACTATGCCAAAGTCGGAAATTTTTGGACCTCCGGCCAGATCGATGACAGCATTTGCGGGTGCACCGATGGGTACTTTGCAAACAATCGCTTGGTTGACCTCGCCACAGACCGTTAAATAACGGTCTGTGACCGGAATGCCAGCCATGGCCCGGGAGACATTTAACAGCGATTCCACATTGCTGACGACGGCCAAAACATTCAGGGGAATACCCCCTTCGGGCACAATTTTGCCCAAAACTTCGTTTACCAGTATAAACTCGTCGCCGGCCGGGTAAAAGTCATCCAGTTCAAACACGTTAATTCGTCCGGCGAATCCGTTGCCGGAAATCTTATTACTCAGCTCTGCCAGGGCATTTTTGTGTTTGGATTTCAGGCAGATGGTCCCCTGGTCGGAACCGGTACCGTTCATTACCGCCAGCAGACCGTCTAAAACGAGGTCGGCTTGGTGGGCCATAAGGTACGGATCACTTTGAAGCAAGGGCTCGCAAGATGCGCCGTTGCCAAGGACCCGCTGCACATCAAACTGCAGTTTTATATGGGTTGGAAATCCGGCTCCGCCTGCGCCCACAACTCCAGCGGCGCGGACTTTATCGACAATTTCCTCTCTCATCTTTTCCTGCCCGTGCTCTCATCCGCCATTTCTAAATTATCCACAATCCCGATGACCACGGCGTCGATAGGGATTAGTTTTTCCTTGCTGAAGGCCTGCATGGCCGGTGCCCCGCGGGTGACGATGACCATCTCCTCAAATCCGGCCCCGATCTCATCAGCGGCGACGATTACCTTGCCGTCAGGCTGCAGGTCTTCACCCAAAGGCTGGATGAGCAGTAGCCTGAGGGCGGAAATCTCGTCCTTTTTCTTGGTGGACCAAATATTGCCGATGACCTTTGCGAGTAACATTATTACTATCCTCCGGCCTTGTTAAAGGTATTAATTTGAGAATGAGCCATTTTGGTTTTTTTATTAGGACACGGTTTTGCGCAGATCTCCACGGATTTTCACGACCGGTTGTGGTTCTTTTTTCATGGATGAAAAACCGAAAAATATCCGTGCCATCCGTGTCCCTGTTTTAAATTAGGCTAAGTCATTGGAGATCTTCAGCCTGTTCAATGGCTGCAATACTGGCCTTTACTTCAGCGATATCTCCAAAAATACCGATCATGGTGATGTGCTGCGGACAAATGCCTTTCAGATCAAAAACACGGACGTCGGCAGCCTTTTCAGCCACATCGGCAGCGGCGATCATATCCACGACTTTACCTTGAATGAGCCCGACTGCAGTAAAAGAGATCTCCGCTTCAGCGAAGATCTTCTTGCCGACCGCTCCCACGCGTTGCCTCAGAAATTCAAAGACACCGGGGGAAGGATGGGATATTATGCGCACACTAAATGCCATGATGAACCCCTTCGTGATGCACGATTAACAGCACTACTCGGCTTTCGGAATGGTAAATTCAATATCGCTATGGGGCCTGGGGATGACATGCACGGACACTAGCTCGCCGACCCGTTCAGCGGCTGCTCCGCCGGCATCCGTGGCAGCTTTCACGGCACCGACATCACCGCGCACAAAGATGGCGACCAGGCCACCGCCGACAAATTCTCTACCGACAAATCTTACTTTTGCTGCCTTTACCATGGCGTCAGCCGCTTCGATAGCGCCGACAAGACCTCTGGTTTCAACCATTCCCAATGCTTGTTCAGCCATTCTTTTTTTCCTCCTGATTTAGAATTAAAATTTCTTATTTTAGTTCACTTCTAATTTTCCGGCTCATCCGGTTAGAATACACAACTATATGATGCTGGCTACTGGTTTCTCGATACTGGTTACTTGTCACTAGTTTGTGGCTTATATTACAGACCCCGTTGATTAGCTTACTGGTTGAATGGTTGATTAAGTAAATTTTAGCCATAATTTTAGAATCTCATGATTGATAAACATGAGATGACCAATTACTTTGTAAATATTGGATAAATCCATGTTTACAGCCACGTAACTAATCAACCATGAGCTCCTATCACTCCAACCAACAACTCACAACTCACATTTCCCATCCAGAATCAGCGTTTCAACCTAATTGCCCTGGCCCTCATAGACCATTCATTTGGTACTTCAATCGTTACCGTAGCGGTCCGGTCCATTCGCTGGGTTTTCCTGACAGCCACAACCCTGGCATCCCCCAGTGTTTTCCCGGCACGATCGAGGGCCGCAACAACGTCGCCCTTTTCCGGCAGGGGATTATACTCGTAAGCCATCATTACCGTGGCCAGGCCGTTGGGTAGACTCTCGTCTACCATAAAAATTGCCTGACCCGGGCAAATGTAGACACACGTTTGACAGGCGACACATTTATCTCCATCCAAATGAGGAATATTGGTAATGTCCTCTCCCACAAAAATTGCATCCACGTTGCAGCTGGATTCACAGGGATTGCAGGGAATATCTTCCAGGCATTCAATTGTCGCCACCGGACCTTTTCTTCGTCTGGCCTCGGAAGGAACACCCGGACTGGTTTTGAGTTCTTCCTCCGTTAAAAATCCGGTTGTTGAGGAATCAGAGGGCATTCATCGTTCCTTTCATCACCGCGTTTAAATACTCTTTGGCGATGCCACGTCGCTCACCGTGACTTCCGCTGCGCAGACCTTTCATGCTCGTAAATTGGTGGGCGCGTTGCTCCTGAAAAGAGGAATCGTCCAGATAACCCAGACTGTGGGCAATGGCCAGTCCGGCGATGCGGCCTTCAATGACAGCCGTGCTGGCTTCTTCAATACCCGACACATCACCGGCCACGTAGAGGCCTTTAACTGATGTTTCCTGGTCCTCATCGTGAACGGGTAGCCTGCCGCCCAGGGCCGGCACGAAAGCCGTCTTGCAGCCCGCCATGCGCAGAAGCTGGGTCATGGGATTGAGCCCAACGGCGATGCAAATGGTGTCCACATCAAAACTTTTTTCGGTGCCTTCAATTGGCTGCCAGGAATCATCAACCTGGATGACGGTGGCGCCTTCAACGCGATCACTGCCGTGGGCGGCTTTAATCGTGTGGGACATTAGAAACGGGACGCCGGTTCGGGCGATCTTGGCGGCGTGCACTGCGTAGCCGCCGATTTTGGGAGCGGCATCAATCACCGCCGCCACACGACTGCCGGCCTGCATCATCTGATAACTGACGATGACGCCCACATTGCCTGAGCCGACCATGAGGATATCGTTACCCGGCCGGATTCCATGGATATTCGCCATGGTTTGAGCGGCACCGGCACCAATCACACCCGGCAAGGTCCAGCCGGGAAACGGGATCATGTTTTCAGAAGCACCGGTGGCCACCAGGGTTTTTTGAGCCATAACTTGCTCGATGCGGTCTTTGATCATGACATTCAGGGCGCCGTTTTCATAAATACCCAGGACCACTGAATTCAAGGAGACCTCCACGCCAAGCTCTTTGGCTTCATTCAAAAAGCTGTTGCCGATGTTAAATCCGCGTTCCTTGGCACGATGTTCCTGGGATCCGAAAAATTTATGAATCTGCTTGAACAGCTGACCGCCGGGGCGGTCATTCTCGTCAAAGACGATCACCTGGACGCCGTGTTTGGCGGCCTCAACCGCAGCCGCCAATCCGGCCGGTCCGGCACCGACACATATCATTTCATATCTGCGCATGACTTACTCCGTCTTCATCTCCGGGCCTTTGCCGCTTTGGGTTTCAACAACCATTCCCGCTTTCAGCTGTTCCACACAGGTACGGATATTCGGTCTGCCGTCAACAATCATGATGCAATCCGTACAGCGACCAATGGCGCAAAACATGCCGCGAGGCTCGTTCCTGCGGGATGTATAGCGGTGAATCATGACACCGTTGCTGCGCAACGCTATGGCGATGGGTTCACCCTCAAAGCCTTCCATGGTTCGTCCGTCAAAAGAAAATTGGACTCTGCTGCCTTTTTCAAAGGTTCCCAAAACCGGGTGCTCTTCTATGCGCATAATTGTTGATCCTGCTGATCCTGTTTAAGGTCTAAAAAAAGCCAAAAGCATCGGTAAACGTATAGTTAGTGCCCATCAGTGGAATGCCGGTCATTGCACAGGATTCCAGGGTCATGGATCTCAGATCTTCGCGTTCCATATTCGCCAAAGCGGTCTTGCCGGCGGCCTTGGCAATGAGAACAGCCTCGTAGGTCATGCCCTGGATATAATTGGCGACTCTTTGAGCGGCTTCGTCAATATTGAGATTTTTACGGCGTTCCGGATCCTGGGTGCCGATTCCATACGCGCATTTGCCTTCATGGCACCGCAGGCAGACCACGCAGCCCATGGCAATCATCGCTCCGGTTCCAATTGCCACAGCATCTGCCCCTATCGCCAGCGCTTTGACAACATCGGACCCATCCCGGATGCCGCCGGAGACCACCAGGCTGATTTCCTCTTTAAGGCCCATTTCTTCCAAAGCCCGGACAGCCTGAACCAGGGCGGGCAGGGTAGGGATCCCAAGGTGAGCCGAGGCAACCACGGGGGCTGCGCCGGTGCCGCCTTCGGATCCGTCAACGACGATCCCATCGGCACCGGTTTTGGCGGCAATTTTGACATCCTCTTTGACACGGCCGGCTGCGATTTTAACAAATATCGGTATCTTCCAATCGGTAACATCCCTGAGTTCCTGGATCTTAAGGACCATGTCATCCGCACCAAAGATATCACCGTGACGCGGATGACTGTGCAGGTCGATGCCTTCCGGAAGCTGACGAAATTCGGCGATTTCCTTGGTGATTTTGCTTCCCATCAGATGACCGGACAGACCGGGTTTGGCGCCGATGCCGCAGATGATTTCCAATGCATCCGCCGCTTCGATATTTTTAAGGGAGAAGCCCATGCGACTGGGGGTAATCTGGACGACCTGCTTGTAGGAATTATCTCTCTCCTCGGGCAACAGGCCACCTTCTCCGTTGTTGATGGAGGTTCCGACGATCTGGGTGGCTTTTGACAAAGCGGTTTTGGCTTCCTTGCTGAGGGCACCGTAAGACATACCGGAGATCATGATGGGGGTTTCGATGATCAGGGGATTCTTGGCAAAGCGTGACCCCAGGACGGTTTGGGTCTTGCAGTCCTCACGATAGGTGTCGATGGACAGACGTGAGAGCTGCGAAGGTAAAACCAGGAGATCCTCAAAGGAGGGATATTTTTTAGTCGATCCGCAGCCACGGATACGATGTTTGCCCGTCTCGGCTTTGTGTTTGATCTCAGAAATCGTCTCAGGACTCCAGACCCCGCGCTGAACATCTTTAATCTTTATTTTTTTTGCTTTTTCGGTCATTTTGGCGCCTCCGTCCGTTTATGAGTTGGTTTGAACAAAACGTATTCATGCCGACCGGAGACGTTCGGCACGATACTTTTAAACTCATCCACTCCCTGTTCAATATTGTATTTCTTAAAAAGCGCCTCGACGGCCTTTTTTTCTTTGTCTTCAATGGCGATCAGGGTGACATTCCCCCCGAGTTTGGTTTCAACCTCCGGATCGAGAACGTGGAGGACACCTTTATACATCGACTCTCCAATTCCTTGGCCGACTTTACCCAGGAAAATGATGCGACCGCCCAGGGTCATTTTGCCGCACCAAAGACCCGCATTGCCGCACACAATCAGATTGCCGCCCTTCATGCCATAACCGGCGCGGCTGCCGCTATGGCCCCTTACCACGATGGTGCCGCCCACCATGGAAGGCGCACAATTGCTGCCCGTATTCATCTCAACGATAATTTCACCGGCACTCATATTGTCACCTGTATACAAACCGGTATTGCCTTTGATGATGATGGCCGGCCCCTGCAAAAAGCCTCCGGTATAAAACCCGGTGCTGCCCTCCACCGACACCGTTCGTGTGCCTTTGAGCGCCGTGGCAAAGTTATGGACGGAGTGGGGGTTCTCCACTACTATATCGTCGTCTTGCCGGATCAACTCCCTGAGTTTGCGATTCACATCCCGGGTGCTCATCCCAGCTATATCTAAACGGACCATATCCTGACACCTCCTGGTTCCATCTCCGTTGCATAGACATCGGAGATAATGGGGGTTAATGAGATCTGTTCCGACCCGAAAAGAACAGTTCCGTCTTCTCCTTCATAAAATACCACCGGTTTAAATGCCAGTCGATCCCGGAAAGCACCGATCTGATCACCGGTGGCGACCAAAATGGTAAAGAGCCCGTCAAAGGTGTCCAGGGCCGTGTGTAGGGCGCCTTCCAGATCCTGTCCCTTTTCCTTCATCTGATAGGCAATAAAATGAGCAGCCATTTCAGTGTCGTTGGATGTCTTGAAGCGAATCCCGAGGGCTTCGAGTTTCCTCCTCATTTTGAAATAGTTCGTAAACTGGCCGTTGTGTACGAGGGACAGTTCCGGGTAGAGGTAGGACACAAACGGGTGGGCGAAGTTGATGTTCTCAACGCTTTCGGTTGCCAGGCGCACATGACCGATGCCGTGGGTACACCTGCCGACTTTGATCTCATGGGCTTTTATAAGATCTTCGGCCGAGCCCTGATCTTTGTAAACTTTGATTTGTTTTCCCAGTGAGTGGACACATAGGTTTGCATCGGAGTCTATATCCCAGTGCAAGTTGGATATTTGGCTTGGGTCCATGTCTATTGACCCTTCGAAGAAGCTGAATATGCCTCCTCCACGATAGACTCTCGAATTCGTGATTCGGCCGTATTTTTCAACGATAGTGTGAAGATTTGTTTCAAAATTCGGGTCCGTCATGGAGACCCGGGCTTGAATATCGTCGCGTTGCTCATATAGGGCCAGACCGGTGGCATCTCGACCGCGGTGGACCAGTTCTTTGAGCATATTGACCAGATCGGAATCCAGCGTATCACTTTGATGGACGATGAGTCCTGCTATTCCGCACATGGCGAACCTCCCATGATTGTTTGTTAATTATAAATACTTAAGATCGCGTTGACTAGTTTACTGGTTAATGTTGATTAGGTTAAAGGATTCAATCCATTCAAACCAGTCAACCCAATAAACGAATCATCCACTCAACTAAACCAGGTATCTTATAACTGGAAGGAGTATTCATTAAACTCCCAATCCGTAACATATTTGCGGAAACGGTCCAATTCGTCTTCTTTAAGGGCGACGAAAGCCTGAATCAATTCCGGGCCCATGGCATCACACAGCACCTTGTCTGCTTTGAGTTCATCCAAAGCGTCACGCAGATAAAAAGGTACGGTATCATAGGTTCCGGGTTCGACGCCGTAAATATCACCAACCGCATGTTCTCCCGGATCAATTTTGTTCTCGATGCCATCGAGGCCTGCAGCAAAAGCGGCGGCAAAGATCAGATACGGGTTGGCCGAGGCACAAGGGGCGCGGTTTTCCACCCGGGTTGCCGGACCCCTCTCGCCGGGAACGCGGCAATAGACCGTGCGGTTGTCCAATCCCCAGGCCAGATAGTAAGGCGCAAAGGAATCGGGGACATAGCGTTTGTACGAATTAATGGTGGGTGCAAAAAGGGCCGACATCCCCTTGGCATGGGCCATTTGGCCGCCGATGAAATAGCGTGTCAGATCGGAAATGCCATGCTTTCCGGCCGGATCATCAAAAAGGTTTTTGCGGGTTTCAGGATCACTTAACGACAGGTGAATGTGGTATCCGCTGCCGCCTCCGTCGGTGGTGGGGCGGCCCATAAAGGTCAAATGCAAATTTTCCTGGGCCGCCATTTCCTTACAGATATATTTGAAAGTGAAACTGTCATCAGCAATTTTGAGGGCTTCGTCATGCTTCCAGTTGATTTCGTACTGGCTGGGGAAAAATTCGTGATTCATGTAAAGAATGTCGAGGCCCAGGTCCATCAAAGTATTCTGAAGCTTATATAAAAAGCCGGCCTTGTCGCTGGTGGGATTCAGCTGATACACACAAGCGAGGTTGGAATTATATAACTCCGTGGGATTGCCGGCACTTGGATCGAAGAGGAAAAACTCCAGTTCAGAGGCGCAGACTGCCCGCAGATTTTTTTCTGCGTATTTTTTCAGAATGCGTTGCAGGCAATTGCGCGGATCAACAGGTATGGGCTTACCATCTCTGAAAGCGTTGCCGATTAAACGAGCCGTACCATCAAGATAGGGCAGAACTGCGAATGTATTCAGGTCCGGCATGATGGTCATGTCTTTCCATTCGATTTCATAGCCGCATCCGGTCTCCGCCGCCACGTCGTTTGCCAGGTGGATGGCATATATCGCCTGGGCAAAGCCAAGTCCTTCTTCGGCCACCGCTTCCAGGTGTTTGGCCGGCATCATTTTGCAGCGGCTAATTCCATAAAGATCCGGATATTCCATCCGCAAGGTGGTAATGTTTTGGGCCTTGATAATTTCCTGAATTTCTCTTAGCTCCATGGTGGTCATCCCTCCTGTCTCTGGATTAATATGTAATAAAAATTACATTTTAATCTGATGGTTGTAATATTTAATTCAGCATGCAATGTCAAGGAAAAAAAAATCAGCTGCCGAAATAGGTTTCTTGAATATAGGCTTCCTGCTTCAATTCCTCGGGACGGCCTTTCATCTTGATAGTACCGGTCTCCAGTAGGTAAATTTCCTTTGAAAGGGTGAGGGCAAAATTCACATTCTGCTCGGTGATAACGATGGTAATGCCTTTTTCTTGATTTAAACTTTTAAGGACCTGGGCTATTTCTTTGCAAACCAGCGGCGCCAAACCGATGGTGGGTTCATCGACCAACAACATCCTGGGATTGGACATCAGTGCCCGTCCCAATGACAGCATCTGCTGTTCGCCGCCGCTCAGCGTCTTGGCCTCCTGATTGCCGCGTTTGGCCAGAATCGGGAACAGATCATAGACCATCTGAAGGTTTCTATCCTTATTTGCTTTAGCACGATAGGCGCCGATTAAAAGGTTGTCTTTAACGCCCATATAGGAAAAAAGATTTCTGGCCTCCGGGGCGTAGGCAATCCCCCGGCGCACAATTTCGGTGGAAGACAATTCCCGCAAATTCGTGCCTTCAAATAGGATTTCCCCACGACAATGGGTCAGCCCGATGATCGAGTCCAGCAATGTCGATTTGCCGGCACCATTGGGGCCGATAATTCCGATAATCTCGCCTTTTTCAACGGCAAGCGAGACGTTATGCAGGGAGCATGCTTTGCCGTAGAAAACCTCGAGATTTTGAATTTCCAGAAATGCCATTTAATAATTTTGAATTTTGAATTAAAAATTAAAAATGATGATTTCAGCGTGCTAAACACGATCAACCGTTAGGCGGATTTCGCTGAATCATTTTTCAAGTCCCCAGGTATGCCTCTTTCACCTTTTTTTCGGCGATAACTTCTTCAAATGAACCTTCGGCGATGAGCTGACCAAATGAAACGACCACGACCCTGTCAACCAAAGGCGCCAATGATTTCAAATCATGACTGACAATGATAAAGGTCAGACCTTCCTTTTTCTTCTCTTTGAGCAGTTCGGATAAGTCCGCGATTTCTCCGGCCGTCAGTCCGGCAAATACCTCGTCGAGCAAAAGCAGTTTGGGGCCGGTCGCGATGGTCCGTGCCAATTCGAGTCTGCGAAGGTTCCCCATGGACAGTTCACTGGGGGGTGCCTGCAGGTGGCGTTCTTTAAAGCCGACACTTGCTCCGATTTCCCTTTCCCGTTTGCTTGCGGAATTCATATTCATAACGCGCAATATGTCATCGGGCATAAGACCTACGCGAATGTTCTTGGTAACCGTCATTTCACTGAACGGCCTTGGAATCTGGTAGGTTCGGGAAATACCCATTTTGACCCGTTCATGGGTCGGATAGCTGGAAATTTCTTTTCCCTTAAAAAAGATCTCCCCTTCATCCTGTTTGAGCTCGCTCATAATCAGGTTAAATGTTGTGGTTTTGCCTGACCCATTGGGACCGATCAGACCCAGCGACTCACCTTCCTCAACGTGGAAGCTCAAATTGTAGACGGCAAAAATACCACCAAATTTTTTGGTAAGAGAATTCAATTCAAGCAGTTTGGCTGTCATATCCCTCACCTTTTGTTTGTTTGCCCTTTATGCGGTTGCCGACGGCCTCGACAATCGTGTAAAGTCCTTTCGGTGCATACATATAAACAATTAATGCTATCGAGCCATAAATTAAATAGCGCCAGGCGCCTGGAATGTAAGGACGCAAAAATTCAAGCAGAAAAGTCAAAAAGTAAGCGCCTATTATGGGACCTATGATGGTATGTTCGCCCCCGATTAGGGCCGCGATTAAAATGGTAAAGAGAAAATTGATGTCGAACATCCCCCGGGGAGAAATCGACCCCAGGTAATGGGTGTATAAAACACCGCCGATGCCTGCCACCAGAGCACTTAGCATAAAAGCAAACAGTTTGAATTTGGAAGTGTTCAATCCGGCGCTTTTAACAGCATCTTCATCCATGCGGATGGCACTGAGCACTGTTCCCACACCGGATCGGGTCAGCGCCCAAAGCCCGAAGCCAATCAGAAGCATGACAAAAAGAGAGAGATAATAATTCGATACGGCACCCGTGATCAGCAGCGGCAAACCGGTCAATCCCCTGCTGCCCCCCGTCACTTACGGCTTGACAACCTGCACCAGATGATAGGTCACTTCCATAAATGCCAGGGTGACCAATGCAAAATAAGTCCCTCTGGTTCGTAAAGCGGGAAAGAAGAAAAGAGAGCCGGCGATCAAGGTGAGTATAATTGCCAGGGGCATGCTGATGTAAAGTGGCACAGCATACTGATGGGATAATATGGCACTTGTGTATCCGGCAATGCCGATTAAGAAAGGATGGCCAAAACTGATGTAACCCGTATATCCCGACAGGATATCCCAACTCATAGCAAAAATCGCTATGAAATTGGCGAAAATAAAGATCCTGAGAGATCCCGTGGAAAGCAACAGGGGCATTAAACTCATTGCGACAGCAAAAAGCAGCCACCAGGGCAATGATTTTTTCAATATCTTTCCTTTTTTACGCTTCTGCTTTGCCAAACAGCCCTTTGGGAAGAATGACGAGAATAATAATTATCAGCAGCAGAGTGAAGACCCCTCTTAACTCCGGAGCGATCAACGTCGTCGTGATGGTTTCCATGAAACCGACGATGTGGGCAGCCACCAGACTGCCCATAATGCTGCCGATACCGCCGATGATCACAACCGCAACGGCAGTTATAAGGGGGGAGACCCACATGGTGGGGTCCAGTTGGGTGTAGGTCGCAAAGAAAACCCCGGCGAGTGCCCCCAACGCCCCGGATAACCCCCAGGTCAGGATATTAATGCGTTCAGGATCGATGCCTGACAGCAAAGCGCCTTTCTTGTCCATGGAGACAGCCAGGATTGCCCGGCCGAGCTGGGTTTTTCTCACAAAGATTAGTAATGCTGCCAACACCACCCAGCTGGTAATCATGGCAAAAAATATGTTCCATGAAATGGTAACTTCATGTACCCGCGTGATGCCGGAAATGATGGGCCAGATAGCCCTGGGCGCCGGTGAATAAATTAAGATGATGACAGCCTGCATGACGACTGCCAGGATGAGGGTTGAGATTTCAACGGCAATGGGGTTGTTTTGAAGACGTTTCACAATGCCAAAATAGGTGATAATACCGAAAAGTATACCGACCGCGATGGCCCCCAGCAAACTGATTACTTTAGAAATCTCCAGCACCTGGGCCAGGCTATAATAGGCGTAACCTCCCAACATAATGTATACGCCATAGGCCAGATTCAGTACGCGGCCTACGCTGAAGATCATGGTAAATCCCACCGCAACCAGGGCATATAGACCGCTTATGAGAAACCCCTGAATAATTATTCCACTCATCTTCAATAACCTTAATGCCCAAAAAATTTTCAGGGCTGATCTAAATCACTTCGAATAGCCTTAATGACATATAACAATAAGGACCGGCTCTGCGACATTGACCCAGGGGGTGTGTGAAAATAAATAGGCGCCCACCAAAAAGTGAAGAAGGTGTCAAAGGAGCAAAAGAGATAGTTTGCCTTTTGCTCCTTCCAGGCACTGTGTTTATTTACTTAATATTTTTTAATTATTTCTTCACCCATGACGGGACGGTAAACTCACCGTTGGCGTATTTGGGCGGGTAGACACATTTTACCGTTCCGTCCGTGTACCATTGGATGACGATCAGCGAGGGATGGCCGTCATCAAGAGGCGGTGTGATATCAAACCTAATATTGTGAGGCCAGGCTAATTTGGTTCGTGGTTCGATCTCGCCTGGTTTCCAGTAGGCATAGCGCAGCCAAAGCTTGCCATCTTTATAAAGCTTGAGATCTTCGTTTTCCATTTCCTTAACCCATGCATCCAGGGGCTTGAACCCACCGGCGCGTTCGGCGGCGCTGACGGCATTGTATATGCCGTAATAGGCGTTAAATCCGTTAAAGTGAGGATATACCGGACGGTTCTTATACTTAGCCTGATACTTTTCGACAAATTTTTCAGTGCGGGGGTCCATATCCATTCCAATAGTCGGCGGCGGCATTAAGGTGGACATGCCACCCCCCATACCGCCCGTGTCTTTCCAGAATTCACGGCCGACGGCGGCCACATTAATGCCGGTGATGGGTATCGGAACCTGCATTTTTACGTATTGAGAAGTGGGTACCACGCATTTCACCGAGGATATAATGTAAATAAAATCAGGGTTGGTTTTTATAATTTTATTGTAAATCGGGCTGAAATCCACCGTGTTGACATCATATACAATATGATCCAGCATTTTAATGCCGGCCGTCGGCAAGATGTCACCTTTGATAAATTCAAAGGTTCCAGCACCATAGGCTGTGTCTTCCTGCATAATAACCGTCGTTTTGTAGCCCAAATCCTTGGCAAGCACGTCCTTGCCGAAATCGACATACTGGGTACCCAAAGCAAAATCACAGGGGACATTCATGAAATACATCTTGTATTTTTCATATTCATTGCGTACCTTTTCAATGGCCAGAATAGGATGAGGTCCAAGTGTCAAGTGTCGGGGTTCTGTATTCCACCATGCGCGGCATCCATCCTAAAGAAACATCATCCACACAGCCCGATATAATAAAATCGACCTTTTCCTTCTCATTTAAGTATTCGTAGGCCTTAATACCTTCGGTTACGTCTTGGGCGGTATCGGCTTTGACCAGTTTAATCATGCGGCCTCCCAGCATTCCACCGGCCGCATTAATTTCCTCAATGGCGATTTCAGCGCCTCTCAAGGTGCTCTTACCGGCATCGCTGTCAAAAGACCCGATAAATCCAATGACCACCGGCTGGTCAGATGCAGAAAATGCCGGGCTGGTATAGGCAATTAGCAAGAAGACAAAGACTGGAAGTAACACCAATGTCAGTAACGATTTTTTTTTCATTTTCCCCCTCCTTTTTTGTATGTTAACGACTTAGCCGTTAAATAAGACTTTTGATGGTTTTGTGAAAAATTCAGATAAGCGTGGATCTTACCCCCAAGGTTTTACAGATAAAATTTTAGGATGCTTTATCAGTCCCCCTTTGAACAACGCACTTAATCCGTGCCTTTCTTATCTTAAGGTTAGAGAACGCCTCTCGCTCTGCCAAAGACATTATCGGAAAACCTGTGCCAGCTCGGCCAATCGGAAATTTTTGTTTTTTGCGGGTTTATACGGAAATGTAATTATTCTTTCAATGATGATAGAATTGCTTAATATTTTATACAATTTTGAATGTCAAGAAAAAAATGATTACAATTCAAAAAGTACAATACTATTGAAAACCATTTAATTTTTATTGTAAATACATCTTGTTATAGACTAAGGTAATTGAAATTAATATTACAGGAGAATAAACATTTTGATTATATATATTCAGGGTAGCAAATATAATGTAACGATTTAATGGATGCTCTCAATTTTAAAAGGAAAAAAAATCATGGCATTTCGTTCACAGCTCAAAATTCGGTTTGGTGACATCGACCGGGCAGGAATCGTATATTATCCGCGTTTTATGCATTACTTCCATGTGGCTCTGGAGGAATTCTTTGCAGGTGAGTTGGGCATTGAGTATCATGATATGGTTGAGACCCACCATATCGGCTTGCCCACTGTTCATCTGGAAACGGATTTCAGCCGACCGTTTAGTTACGGGGATAATATGGCGGTGGAAGTATCCGTGCTTAAGGTCGGCCGCAGCTCCATTACTTTTGGTTACCGGGCATTTAAAAAAGACGAGATAGAACCCAGGATTGTGGGCCACAATGTGACCGTCTGTTTGGAGATGGACAGTTTTAAAAAACTGGAAATTCCGGACTGGTTTCGGCAGCTGCTTGAGCGGCAGCTAAACGCCGACCGGTGATGGAATATTTTTACGCGAACCATAAAGGAAATCACCATTGGCACCTGTTTGATCTGGCAACAGCGCTGTATTTTATACAGGATAATCCCGGTTACGATATCGCCCGTTCGGCATTCATTGAAGGATATCGAGAATTTCGGCCGCTAGCGAATGAAGAACTTGCACAGTTGCCGCGGTTTACGGCTGCTCGCAGGTTTACCAGCCTGGCGCTGGGTGCACCCCCGAGAGAAAACGGAGACTGCACGAGAGCTGGCACCCATGCTGGTCGATATGTGCTGTCAAGCCTGTCGCCAGTTATTTACTGCTGACTATTGGGCCGGCAAGCTTTGATACATTGAATTGTTCTCTCCATCCAAGATCTCTCTTAATTTCTCGGCGAAGTTTTTCATGGTAAATGGTTTCTGGATAAACCCATGGCAGCCCCGTTTCAAGATGGCGCTTGCCTCACCCATGATGCTGTAGCCGCTGGAAAGAAGAACTTTCACGTCCAGTTTGAGCGCCTTGATGCTGTCATAGATTTCCCCGCCACCCATACCGGGCATAATCATGTCCAGAACGACCACGTCGATTCTATCCCTATTCGCAGAATAGATTTCAAGAGCCTCTTTGCCGCTGCCGGCAGTCAACACCGTGTAGCCCAATTCTCGCAGAATTTGCGATCCAACCTCAAGTATGACATCCTCATCATCCACCAGCAAAACAGTCTCCGGGCCATTATGATGGCGTTCAAAAAATTTCTTTTCGATTTTTCTGACTTTTTCGGATGCCGGCAGGTAAATATGAAATGTTGTTCCCTCACCCACCCGACTGTCTAAATCAATGGTTCCCTGATGGTTTTGAATAATTCCATAGGCGGATGCAAGCCCAAGGCCGGTGCCGTGCCCTAACTCCTTGGTCGTGAAAAATGGTTCAAAAATTCTCTGTTGGGTTCCTTCGTCAATGCCGACGCCGGTGTCGGAAATGGATGTTCTGACATACCTGGCCGGCGGCAGGCCGAAAACTTTGGCTTCATGTGCGCTAAGAATGACATTTTTTGTTACCAGGGTGAGATTACCCCCTCCGGGCATAGCATGTCCGGCGTTCACGAATATGTTTAACAGCACCTGTTGAAGCTGCCCCTGGTCCACCTCGACGGTCCAGATACCTTCCTCATACTCCTCATAAATACTGATTTCCTTTTTGGTTCTCCAGAACATTCGGATGGTATCACGGGAGATTTCATTCATATCGGTGGATTTGACATTGTACTTACCATCCCTGGCAAAGCCCAGCAGCTGTTTGGTCAAATCGGCACCATTCTGCACCAATTGTTCGATGCTGTTTAATTTATCAAAATGTGGGTGCTCAGGGTCGGTTTTTAAAAGCATTAAAGATGTGTATCCCTGTATTCCCATAAGAAGATTGTTAAAGTCATGGGCGATGCCTCCTGCCAGCGTACCCACAGCCTCCATTTTCTGGGCATGTCTCAGTTGGGTTTCCAGCCGTTTCCGATCGCTGATGTCTCTGGCTATTCCGTAGGTTCCAAGAAAATTCTTGGAATGGTCCTTAGTATCCCGATCATAGATTCCGGTGGATTTCAGTTCGATGGTCAGGTGTTTAACTTCGTAAGCTTTAGGTTCGCCGCATTCATCAGAGGCGATAAGCCGCAATTCAACCCCGGTGGCGGATCGATCCCCCGTTCTCCTCTCATTGAAAAACCACTTGGCTTTTTCCTGATCATCTTTATGGATAATGGTGCTGTAGTGCTTGGAGACGAGATCTTGCCGATCCACACATAGCAGGCGTTCGGCGGCGTTGCTGATAAAGGTAAAGTTGCCGGCCTCATCCAGTGCGTAAATTATATCGGGTGAATTTTCCACCAGACGGCGGTAACGGCTCTCCGACCACTCCAGCTTTTCATTTATATATTTGTTTTCTCTCTGGAGCTTCTTGCGGGTTAACGCATTTTCCACTGTCCTCAGCAGTTCTTCGAACTCAAACGGCTTTTTCACGTAATCATAGGCGCCTCTCTTCAAGGCGCCGATGGCAGATTCCAAAGACGCGTAAGCTGTGATGATAATCACATCGGTATCAGGGGTCTTTTGATTGATAAGGTCCATCAGATGATTGCCGTCCGTATCGGGCATCACCATGTCCACTAACGCCACATCAAACTGTTTGTTCTGTAATATCACTTCGGCTTCTGCGCCGGTACCGGCCGTGCAAACACCATATCCCTGTCCGCTTAACAACACGCGGAGGCTTTCACACATTCTAGGTTCATCATCTACAATCAAGATTTGGGGTGAAAATGCCATGACCTCTCAATCTCCACGTATTTTACATGTTGCAGGGGAACTGTTATTTCGTAACAGGCAATTCTATCTTGAACCGGGTACCCTTTCCTTCCTCGCTTTGACATAAAATGCTCCCATTTAAGCGATTGATCAAATTGAGTACGATTGAAAGGCCCAGGCCCGAGTGCCCGCCTCCTTTAGAACTTACAAACGGTTCGAAGATCCTGCGCTGCATCTCATCTGATATGCCCGGTCCGTCATCGCTGATTGTCACCTCCACAAACCCCACTGCTTTCAGTTTCTGCAAGAGACTTGCCCCGATGACGCGTTTTTAAATAAAGGTTTCCTCCTTTAGCCATGGCCTCAGAGGCATTTTTTATCAAATTAATCAGGATTTGTTTCAAACTATCCTTTTCACTCATCAGCCTGGGCAGGGCCGGATCCAGGTCCGCATGGAGCGCCACTTTCCTTTCTTTCATCAAGGACTCTGCGGTGACCTTGATCAGATCTTTGATTAGCGTATTTATATCCACCGGAGCTAATTGGGGAGAATTTTTTTCGGCAAAGGCAGTTAATCCCCCGAGGATATTTAAAATTCTGTCAATCTCTTCGTTTAAAATCCGGATCTCGTCTTGCCCTATAGCTCGATCCTTTAGTTTTAGTCCTAATATTTTCAGATAGTTTTTCATGATGCCGAGGGGATTGTTGACCTCATGTACGACTTTTTGGGCCATGGCAAAGGAGGCACCTGCACGTTCAGACTGTATCCTTCTGAGCTGCCTTTTCCTGAGCTGCTCCGCGCGCAGGGCCAGAGCTGCCTCACTGGTAAACATTTCCAACGGCGTGAGGTGTTTCCCAAGATGAGAAAATTTTGCACGGTCCAATCCCACTACAATCACACCGACGTATTCGCTCCCGGACCGCCAGCGGCAGGCACAGCATACCCTCCGTTTTCAAAAATCGAATTATCTGAGTGTCTGTAATAACCAAGTCGTGACTTTGCCCGCGGCTAAAAGAATCAAGGTTTTTCGCCTCCCTCAAACAAGATACCAATAAGCTCTTTTCCATCCCCATCGGTATGATCAGGTCACGAATCCTTGAGGCGTCTTGCCGGCCTTCAATCTGTCTGCCGACCAGCACTTGCTTTTTATCGTCGTAAAGGAAAAAAAGAATATGATTAATATCAAATAGGATTTGAAGACCCTCTTGTAAGACTATTAAAATGTCTTTTTCCGCTTGTGCTGCAACCAGATTCCGGGTTGTGCCCAGCAGCAGTGATATATCACGTACCTCCCGAGCCAGATTTTCCTGGATCTCGTGATCTGTTGCAGATAATTCCGCACCGGATCCTTGCGGCGCCGTAATTTCTATCCCGAAGGATCGTGCCACTTCGTTGAGTTCATCATCACTACGTGCTAAAAATCCCATAACCTGCTCTTTGGAAAATCCGCAGAGCTGTTCCGCAATTTTTATCCCATCCCCCTGGCGGTCCACTGTCTGCTCCGATAGTTTATTCGCTGTGTAAACAATCTGTACCAGCGGAAGAGCGTTTGCGATTCTCTCTAAAGGTTCGTGGTGGTAGAGCGCTGAATCCGCAACAAACGACTGAAACTTCCATCGATCCAGCAACCAGCCGCCTATTTGACTGTGGGTTGCACCCAATCGACTTTCGCCCGCTGCGAGCAGGTCGGGACGATTCCCATATTTTTTAATAAGCTCAGTATAGTTATCAGAATAGTTCACCCACAATACCAACTTACCGATGTCATGGAGCAGGCCGGCGACAAACGCCTCGTCCGGACTATCGTAGGCGATCTTTTTGGCAAAAATTCTCGACAGCAACGCACACTTCAGAGAATGCCACCAGAATATCTTGAGGTTGAAGTCATTGCTGCCTTTACGCGAATTGAAAACTTGATAGACGGACGAGCAGATCGCGATATTTTTCACCGCATTGGTGCCAAGGTAGGCAACCGCCTGATCGATGCTTTCCACTTTGCCGCCGAGTCCATAGTAGGCTGAGTTTACCAGTCTCAGCACTTTGGTGCAAAGGGACGGGTCATTCGTCAGAATGTCGGCAATGTCTGCCAGGCATCCGTTTTCGTCCTGACAAGCCTCCATCAGTTTCACTAGAATGTGGGGAAGGCTGGGTAGATCCTTCAGGGTGCTAATGCGATCTATGACGGATTTTTCAATTTCCATATCGATTGTCTTGGTCCATGCAACCCTCACGGGTAGATATTAACAGTCGGCTGATTGTTCAATCAGAAGATAACGTTCCGAAGAATAAGCGAATCATGCAATATGTCAAGCTTAATAAAAAATACCGAAAGAAACCCAGCCCGCTGCGATTATCACAAGACTAAACTTCAGGCAATATATCCTTTGATAACCCAAGACCATCCATGAGAATGGACCTGTAGATTTCAAATACTTCCGTTTTAAAGGCGTCTTCCAGTTGGGGAGGGGTCTGTGCGATCATGATGCCGCTTTTGAGAATGCAGGCGGTGATTTTAGCTGATTTTTCAAACGTGATCCCCAAATGCCCCGATGTTTTTAACCCCATGCCCTGCTTCGCGATTATATCCGTGAGGTGTTTCATGTCGATATCCAGTCGCTTTTTGGGGGAGATAACAAAATTCCGGCGTCCGTCACGGGCGCAGGTCTCTTCAAAAAATCTGTCTTTAATCTCTTGCGGTGCACCATCCGGCTTCGTTCCGCACACCTTGCAGGATTCCAGCATCGGGATGTCCAGGATGTTAAACTCGAATTCCCTGAGGTCAACATACAGCAGCTTGTTAAAAAGTTTTGGTTCCCGGCCGGTCAGAACCCTGACAGCCTCGGATACCTGCACGGAGGATACAATACCCAAAACGGACGGATGGACGCCGACCACACCGCACGCCGGCAGGTCTTCATCCTGAAGACCGGGCATAAAGCATTCCAGGCAAAACGTTTGACCCGGCAATAGGGTCGATACATTGCCGAAAGCCTCGATGGCGGCACCGAAAACATAGGGGATCTTCAACCGATGACAGGTTCTATTGATTATGTAACGTGGCTCGGGCCGATCCAGACCGTCGATGATCACATCCATGCCCGTCAGCAATTCTTCAGCATTGATGGAGTTCAATGATTCAGGCACGGGATCGATGGTCACGTCGGGATTTAGTCGGCTTAATTTATTAAGGAGTACCTCAACTTTGGGCATACCGATGGAATCGGCATCGTAAAGGTATTGCCGATGCAGATCCGAACGGGAGACGATATCTCGATCAATGACGCGTAGATATCCGATACCCATACCCACGAGTTTCAGCGCGACCGGCGATCCCAGTCCACCCACCCCGACTATGCAAACCCTGGCATTTCTGAGCTTCAACTGCCCGTCGTAGCCAATGTCGGCCAGAACGATTTGTCTGGAGTATGTCTCTAATTCCTCATCGGTAAGCTCATTGCGCATTTTCTCATGTGTCTCCTCTGTGACCGTGGATCAGATATTTAGGAATCTATAATCAGAATCCCGATGGTGCAACGTTACTTAGTTGTATTTTATTATACACTTATGGGCGGATGTGTCAAACGCCCAATTTCATATATCGAAATGGTTGTTTCAGGATAAATTCGCTTTTACCCCGGGCGCTACGCCTTTGCGGTATGGATTGATTTCAAAAACCTCTCGCAGTGCGATCCCCAGGTTTTTAAAAATCATTGACCAGGCGTCTGCGGCCGGCGGAAGATCCTTGATGTGAATGATCAGGCTGCAACCGAGGCCCCAGGACAAACCGTCTAAAAAATCATCCAGATCTTCTGTAAACAGGCCGCCCTTGATGGTATGACCGATGATGAGTCGCTGCCTGATCTCCTGATAGGTTGTGTTCTGCGGTGCGAATCGCCAGAATTTGCGGCCCTCCACACTGACGCCGACACTTATTCTCTGATCCGTGAAATCGAGCGGTTTTTGAATACTGCTGCCCGCGCCGTTGATGCCTAAATCCATCATCCGCTTAACCAGGATCTCCCGCAGCGCTTTGCCGATGACCATTCCCGTGTCTTCCAAAAGCACATGGCTCGAATTCAATACCTTGGACCTAAAAACGGCCTGCAATGTAAACCCGGCTTCCCCGGCAACCATTTGCAAGAGTTCCTGCAGGCCTTTCAATGCGTTGGTTCCCCGAAAGTGTGCGATGGGCGCACCTTCATATTGAAAAACAATCGGTTGTTTTTTTTCGAAATCGACCACTGCGGACAATTCACTTTCCGCCGTTTGTCTTCTTATTTCTGCCCGATAGCCGGAACGGGCGGCGATAATGATATCACCGTCCTTCAATATCCGTTTCCATCGGGGATGAAAATATCCCGGGCGGATTGGACGGTGCGAATATTTTATTCAACGCCATACCAACCGCTCGAAAGATACCCTCCCAGGTGTGGTGCGGGTCTTCAAAGCTGCAGATCTTCAGCGATATCTTGGCGGAAAGGCCGTTGGCCAAGTCCGGATAGTAGATCGACCAGATGCCGGCCGGATGACAGTTGCTCGCAGCGCAAGGATAAAAACCATTCCAGATCGATAGTTGCGCCGGCGCTAATTGCCAGCTCGCCATTTTTATCTAAATCAATCAAGACCTCGGCACTGCCGTCGTCAATCATGCCCAAGGCTGCCGCCGATGGACAACGCGGCCTAAAAGATCGTATCTGAGCGCCAAGGGTGTCGCCCAGCAACTCCCACTGCGTATTTGACCACTCGAAGGTCAATTGAACATCCCAAACGCCAGGCAATGTGTTCAACCATGTGGCTGATGAAATCATTGGGGGTTTTAATCCGCTTGGATCGGACGTCGCCGAAGGTGAGTTTAACTATATTCATGTCATTTTGACTTTAGGAATAATTCAAGGCCGACCAGTTTATCCAACAGCCAAACCGCCAGGAATGCGATGACGATATAGACCACCGAAACGGCCGCCAGATCGGGTGTGATGACACTACGGATGGAATTGTAGATTGAGACCGGTAGTGTGACGATGCGTGCATCCGTTAAAAACAGGCTGACGAGAAACTCGTTGAATGCGAGAATAAACATCAATAGCGCGCCGGTTATGACACCCGGCATGACTGCGGGTAACGTCACCGTCAAAAAGGTCTGCAATGGCGGGGCGCCGCAGTTAGCGGCCGCGTTTTCCAGTTCATCATCCAGGGCGTTGACCGTTGCACTGACGGCCCAAATCATAAAAGGCAAATTGATGATGCATAAACCGATACCCACCGGCCACAATTGACCCAGGATGCGAACCTCGCCGAAGACAATCATCATTCCTAATCCGGAGACGACCAGTGGTATGGTAAACGGCAGCAGGAGGTAAACCTGCAGGGTCGTCCTGAACCGGATCCGGTAGCGCGCCAGCGCAATGGCCGCCAGTGTTCCGGCCGGAATACTGACAATCGTGCAAATAACAGACACATAAAAGGTTCTAAAAAAAGCATTTTTAAAATCTTCCAAGAGCCAGAGTTCACCATACCACTTCAAGGAAAAGCCATCCGGAGGGAATTTAACAATGTCGCCGGCGGTGAAAGACGCTCCCAGGATAATCACGGTCGGCAGGCTCAAGGTGATGAGATTAAACCACACGATGGACCAGAGCGTGATTTTTTTTCCGCGGGCACCGGTCATTTGACACTCCCTGTAAAACCGAGTGTGCCGGTTCCGGCCATGGCAAAAATTACGGTCACAAAGGCACTGCCCAGGGTTACCAGGATCATGGCCAGGGCCGCACCAAGCCCCGGATTGGATATCTGAAAGAAGCCGTCATATATCGAATTCGCGATGAAGTCCGTCGTACCGCCTCCCAGGATTTCCGGCATCGCGAAATCGGTCAGGGTCAGGGTAAACACCACCACCGAGGATCCGATGAGCCCCGGTCGTGCCATCGGTATCACCACATGCCGGAAGGTTTGAATCCAGTTGGCGCCAAGACCCTCGGAGGCAAGCTCGAAATCTTCGCTGATCGCCGTAACGGCCGGTGCGATCAGCAGCACGGCGAAGGGCAACATGTACTGTACCAGCCCGAGCAGCACCGCCGGATAATTATAAATCAGATCCACCGCAGGCAGGCCGAGGGAGGTGAGGAAGGAATTTAGCAGGCCTTCCTTGCCGAGTATGATCAGCCATCCGTAGGCACGAACGACCTGGCCGATAAAAAAAGGCAGAAACAGGCAGATTAAGAGAAACTTGCGGGTGGAGGACGATTTGGCCCGGATCATGACATAGGCATAGGGAAATGCGAGAATCGTGGTGATGACGGTCACGATGGCCGATGCCGCCAGGCTTCTGAATACCACGGTCTGGTAGGCGCTGCTCTTGAAAAATGTTTGATAATTCAGCAGGCTGTAGATGTCTTTGAGTCTATAGGTGGTGATATCAAGCTCATGCAGACTGTACTCAAACATGTAGGCCAAGCCGATGACCAGAACAAACACCAATAACAGCGCCGGAACCAGGAGAAGGTAGCCCGTCAACGAAGCCCAGCGCCGGGGCCAGACAGCGGCGACGGATTCGGCCCGGTCGAGAATGCGCCAGCTGATTGGATATTTATATGACCGATTTTCGGAAGACAAATGGGTACCTGCTGAATGAGAGTATAATTCCAGGTTTCAGGTGTTCCGCCGCAGGTAGATTCGGGCTTTATAAAAAAAATTTCAAGCAACAAATTATAAATACCAAACAAATCACAATGACCGAAATTCAAATTTCCAAAGCCATTGGCGTTTGATCTTGTTTGAGATTTGGATATTTTAATTTGGAATTTATTTGTTTTTTGGTGCTTGCAATTTGTTATTTCCGTTTATCCGGGCTCTATTCCATTCTCAATCAGAAAAGGCCCGGTATTCACAGAAAACCGGGCCACTTCTACATCAGCCTTGGAAGATTTCATTGAATTTGGCAAACCACTTGGGCTGATTCTCGACCAAAACTTTGGACGGAATGCGCAGAAGTTTTTGGAAATCTTCGGGTTTTGTCGGATATGAGACATCGCCGACAAGATCGGCCGGTGGCTGAATACCGGGATAAACCGGCGGCAAACCGAGCATCGAGCACCACTTTTGTTGGGCATCTTTGGTCAGGGCATAATTAACGAACTGTTTGGCCCAATATTCTTCATTGGCGGGTAATCCCTTTGGTACCCATAACCCGTCGGTATCGACTTTGCAGCCCTCGGCGGGGACGGTCCAGGCGACGTTGATTCCATTCTGCTTGGCGGCGCGTGCATTGACGCTGATGGTACAGGCGACATCGATCTCACCGTTCTGAAACCAATTGGTGAAATCGGCGTCTTCTCCCAACAGCGGCTTGTTTTCTTTCAATTTGCGATAAAACGCATATCCCGGTTCCATATTGTCCGGGATGTCCGCCAATTTGCCGCCGCCGACAATGACGGCTACCGGATTGAACCCGATGCCGTCATCGTAAAGTGCGATCCGGCCTTTAAATTTCGGATCGATCAGAACATTCCAGGATTTCGGTGGACCCTCCGGGAATGCTTCCGGCCGATAGGCACATACATATACATAGGCATAGGTGTTAACAATGGGGTACCCTTCGAGTCCGACCGGTTTGGCAAGTGGCAGCAGGCCTTTCAGGTTCGGCAGATCGCTGAGATCGACCGTGACACCGCGCAGGGCCGAGATGGTGGCATTTGTGGTTGTGTCCCAATTTACATGGATCGGCGGTATACGTCCCTGATCGACGGCGGCCCAGATTTTGGGTTTGATTTCATTGTCTTCGGTGAAATCGAGGCGGACATTGATGCCGGTTGCGGCGGAATATCCATCCGCCACGCCCGCTTTAAGCGCTTCTCCCCAGGCGCCGCCCCAGGCCCGCACAATAATTTCTTTGGGTTTTTTTTGTTCTGCGAAGGCAATCCCGGGAGCCAGGAGCATGCTGCCGGCAAGTGCTGCTGTACCGGTCAGAAAATCACGCCGATTCATGGTCGGGTTGAATCCAGATTTTTTGTTCATAACGACCTCCTTTTTGTATAACATCGATTTAGTTATTTTTCATATTAGAACACGCGTACACAAACATGTCCCGCGCATTCCAGCCAATACCGACAGTTTCATCCTTTCGATAAAATGTATGATGGCTCGGATCGTGATCAAAGGCAAAGATCATTGCATCATCCAAAGCCGGACATCGGATCTGATAAACCATGCGATCTCCTTCGAAGATCGTTTGAGCGACGACACCGTTAAAGACATTATCGAATACCGGCGAGCGCTCGCCCGGCCGAAAAATACGGATCTGTTCTGCACGCACAGCGCACTCGGCCGCATATCCGCCCAACAATTCAGCGTCCGATGTGCGGCCCTTCAGGGCCATGCCACTGATATGAATTTCGACATCCGGACCCTGGATCTCTGCTACTTGACCCGTCAGCAAGGACGTCAGGCCGATAAAGTTGGCAACAAATCGGTTGGATGGTTCGCGATATAGACGGATCGGATCGGCTGTTTGTTGAATAACACCGTCGGACATTACGATGATTTCGTCCGACATCACCAGGGCTTCGCGCTGATCATGGGTGACATTGATGGTGGTGACCCCTAATTCCTGCTGGATTTGCCGAAATTCCAGCTGCATCTCTTCCCGCAGCTTTTTATCAAGTGCCGACAACGGCTCGTCAAGCAGCAGCAGATCAGGGCTGAAAACAAGTGCTCTGGCAATGGCGACGCGTTGCTGCTGACCACCGGAAAGTTGGTGAATACGCCGCTTGCCCAAATTTGTCAGACGGACTATCTGCAGATACCGATCGACGAGGTCCGGAATGGTCTTGGGATCAAAGCGCCGCATTTTAAGGGGATAAGCAATATTTTGGGCCGCTGTCATGTGGGGAAATAATGCCAGTTTCTGGAAAACCATCCCTATGGAACGTTGGTGCGGCGGTATGGATGAGACCGGCTTGCCGTGTATAAAAATTTCTCCGCTGGTGGGGGTGTCGAAACCGGCGATCATCCGCAGTAGGGTTGTCTTCCCGCAGCCGCTTGGCCCAAGAATCGTCAAAACCGATTTTTGGGGTAAGGTAAAGCTGGCCGTTTTAACTGCTTGCACTTGTCCGAAATGCTTAGATACATTGCGGAGTTCGACCATCGAAGATGGCTCTATCACAGGTTTTGCTTTCATTGATGGTAAATTTTCGATACTGAATGCTTGATACTATATTCTCGATACTCAATACACGATAGTCAATCCCGGACACTTGACAACTCAAAAAAGAAATGGGTTTTTTGAAGGCTGCCCCTAAAAATACGGGCCACTATCAAATAATAATTCGATTTTGTCAAGGTTAATGTCCGGGACAACACCTCGCAAGGCCGCTATTACAATGGTTCTACATAAGCTGCCATTAAACGGCGTTATTATAAATTGTTTCCCTTGAGATCTTCCGATATGAGTTTTTTTCTCAATTCCGAAACAGCCAGGGCATGACCGTCAAACCCCTCATATACGGCCAGGGTATGGGCATGTTTGGCCAATTGATCATAAGCATTGGATGTCACATAACCGATACCGGTCCTTTTGAGAAAATCGTGAACCCCCAGCGGTGAGTGGATCCTCGCTGCACCGGATGTCGGCAAAACCGCATTGGGTCCCAGAACATAATTACCGAGTGTCAGCGGCGTGTGCTGTCCGAGGAGGATTTCACCCGCATGCTTTATAGAGCCCAGGTATTTAAAAGGCTCCCGGCTATGAATCATCAGGTGCTCGGGGGCGTAGTCATTAATAAAATGGATACAGGAGTCCTCATCCCGGGCCAATACGATGCCGCCATGAGGTCCGCATAAAACGGCTGACGAAAAATTTCTGCGAGTTTCTCCCAAAGATTGCCAGTAACTCGGAATGGCTTCCAAAGCCCTCTCAGCGACTTTTCTGCTGTTCGTCACCAGAAAGGCGGATGAGTCGGGGCCATGCTCGGATTCAATGATCAAATCCAGAGCAGCGAGGCGGCCGTCGGCGGTATGGTCGGCGAAAACAATCGATTCACTTGGACCTGCCGGCGTTCCGGGATCTATTTCATCCGCCAGTAACCGTTTTGCAGCCACCACCCAGGGACTGCCGGGCCCTACGATTTTATCGAATTTGGGAATGGTTGAAGTGCCATAGGCTACCGCAGCCACGGCTTGGGCGCCACCGCACTTGTAAATGTCCGCAACGCCGGCTTGTTTTGCTGCAACCAGCGTGGCGGCATCCACGCTGCCGTCCGGCCCGGGCGGCGTGAGAATGCAGACCTTGGGGACCCCCGCCACCACCGCGGGAATTGTGGTCATCAACACCACGCTGGGGAAAGAACCCTTGCCGCGCGGCACATAACAGGCCACGGATGGTATAGGCGCAATCTTTTCTCCGCAAAACACCCCGGGCCGAATTTCGCTCATTCGCATCGGTTCGGGCAGTTGGCCTTGGTGGAAGACACGAATATTCTCGGCGGCAAAGCCAATGGCTTCGATGACATCATCCTCGACGGATTCAAATGCTCGTTCAAACTCTGCCGATCGCACTTTAATGGCATCCGGTTTTAGTTCAGCCCGGTCAAATTCACGGGCAAATCTGGCCAGTGCTCGATCCCCTTCCTCTTTGACTGCTTTTAAAATCGGTTCAACAGACTGTATATAGTGTCCAAGATCACTTTCGGTTCGTTTGAGAAGTGCTTGTTTTTCAGTGTCGGAGAGTTTTTGTAATTCATGGAATCGGATTGAGTTATTCAAAATATTATCATTCATTTTATCCTCCTATTAATCCGTAATTCACTGTTTCCTGCTGGGGAGTTCATCGCTTGCGCATGTAAAACTTTGATTAAACCAAAATATCAATGTTCAACCATTTTATTTCACTATCTTCTTGACAATACCACAAAGTGTGGCTAATAAAAAGGTGGGATAGGTTCAAATTGGACAACATCTGCTTTCCTCTGCATTCCATCCAGAGCTGATTCTCACTGCACTATGAGTGCTAAAAATTTATAAAAAATTCTTGCCAATAGCCTATCCAGATATACGTATCATCGGTTCCTGCTCACAGTTAGACATCTACAGAGTCAATACACCATATTTTTCATAGGATTTCTATAATTATATTTTTTTGATTCAGCCTGGAGTGCCGAAAAATCCGTAATGGAATGTATATTTCAAACGACCAAATAGAACCTAAGTGCGCTATTTTTAATATAAATAGAGGAGGATAAAATGGCGATTGAAGTTATGATCAAAAGGCGGGTCAAACAGGGCGTCCAGGCAAAAAAATTGGTTCCTTTGATTTTACAAATGCGAAGCTTGGCCATGCATCAACCAGGCTATATATCCGGCACCACTTTAAGCAATTTAGATCAACCAGAGGATTGTTTGGTCATCAGCAGATGGGAATCAATTGATGACTGGAAAAAATGGTTTGATAGCAGCCAAAGAGCTGAAATGGAAAGGAAAATCGAGGCATTGGCCGGCCAAAAAGCAAAATACGATGTCTATGCCCCAATGGTGCCCTAAACCAACGCTGAAAAAGCCACTTGTGAAATAAAATGCGGAGGTTTAAAATGCTCGATAAACGACAGACACTATTTGCCAGAATCGGCGGTGAACAGACCATCGATCAACTTATCGGTGATTTTTATGATCGCGTCATAGCCGACCCTGAATTGAAGCCTTTTTTTAAAAATACCACTATGGTTAAGCTTCGTCGAATGCAACGCGAATTTTTTAGTGCGGCGCTTGATGGCCCCATCACATACACGGGTAGGCCTCTGAGTTATGTCCACCATGGAAGAGGCATTACCAAACATCATTTTGCTCTGTACGTTGATCATCTACTCGAAACACTGCGAGATCACGGGATCACTGACCAGGATACCCAAGAAATTATTGGCAGGATTTCGACTTATGCAGACGAAATTACCGGTGATGCCGGAACAGTGGGTTGATGAGCGATACGTCTTGAGATGCGGTATGAAAAAATTTATAAATTACAAAAAAGATAAAATTTATAAATTAAAAAAAGAAATAAAGAAATCTGTAATAAAATAATTGAGATATCGTCCTTTCCTAAAATTGCAAACGAGATCGTAAACCTGTTTCCGGATAAACAAACCATGCTCAATACAAACGGTGGATCAAACCGGTTGTTTTTGAAAATGTCCGCAAGGTCTTGGCTTGCCGTACACCCGTTTTGGGTTGCCATATCTATCAGTGTAAAGGTTGCGGTCATCTCGAACTGATTGCTCATTGCTGTGCAAGGCGAGCTTCACAGCCTGCCGCTGTTGCCGCATCTGCCAAGAATGACCAACGCGGTGAGAAAGGTCATAACTGGAGAGGCGGGATTACCCTCCCAAAGAAGCCGATATAATGAGAAATTATTTAATATCATTTTACCGGCTGACTCCAGTTATGCTTTCTGCGTTTGGGTGGGAACCCGCAATAATTCAATCTAAACTTGAATTCCAGCTGTATACTGTGAAAAAAATCGAAAGCTCAATCATTTTCGAAAAAGGGGCGAAACAGTTGTGTGTTTCCAGAAATAATACACAATAATATCAATTGATTCAACCGATTCGATTGATCTACGTAATCTATACTGAACCCTTTTTGTGGATTGGCCAGGGGAAATCCACAATGGTCGGGCGTTTTAGGTTTGTCCAACAAACCTTAACATTTTGATCCCGGCGTTATTGCGGATTAGTTTATCAAACACACAACTAATCTAAATCTTAATCAATGTTTTCATCAGGGCAGGTTTGTAAACTTACTATTAAAGCTGTTTCTCCATGATTAACCTACTTAATGCAAACTTAAATTTTAATTAGATTGACCAAATCAATCATTTCCGACTGAATCTTAGCGTCATTGGCTCAGTTGCCTTGGAATGGTCAGATCCTGAATTATCAAACACTGCTAAAGCAAAACTATAGCTTTTCATTGAATTGAACACAACATCGTCTTCATAACCGGTGTTTAACTTTCGATAAAGCATAACCATCCAACCCCCATCTACATAGCGACTAATTGCTTTCACATCAAATCGAGATCCGGAAGGTTTTATCGGAACACGGTAAGGGATGATATCTCCAGCCTTAAAAATAGAATAGTCATTAATCTCAATTGCCTCTTCCAAAATAAGAAATCCCGGAACTGAGGGCATTTTATTTGGATCTTGTATATATAAGGGCCGTGATCCATCTGAAGTTTGATTCTTTACATCCCCCCCGGCTCCAGTGTCTTTTCTTCGTCCAGTTTCGCGATATGATCCGGTAGGATTGCCGGCCAACGTCAGCCAGGCATCATCGGCATATTTATAAGGAGCGGAGCGAGCCGCCTTCCAATGCCATAGATCACCTTTCTCGACAGCCGTCTTTGTGGCAAATTTCCATTTGTCTTTTGGCACGTCAGCTGGACTATGGCAGGTCACAGCACAACCTCTTGTGGCAAACTTGTTTATCCGGGTAATTTCGAATAACAGGGCAATTCGATCTTCGTTTCCTTGAAGATCATGCCACTTTTTGCCGTCAAACTGCCAGGATTGCTT
>CAVRQG010000044.1:0-338246 GCA_963723215.1 uncultured delta proteobacterium | reverse complement strand
ATTAAAGAATTCTGCGCTTGAATAAGCGCAATAGAACCCAACTAATAAATACTATTCTCAAAGTCAAGACCTCAAGTTCAATTGCTGGATTTTAATCTTTTAATAAGCAGACCATGCCGGACAAATAAGAATTACAGGTACCCCAAGACAATTTTCGTTCTTCAAGCAGATGGCGGATATAGTCCTGGATTTGCTCGTTGGTTAAGGTGTCGGGTGATTGCATGTAATATTTGGACAATAGCTTAACACCGGTTACGTAGCTTCTCTTTGTGTGATCGGAAAATCGTTGCAAGGTCATGTAGTTGAGAAATTGGGTTTTCAGTTCACTGGACATAAGGATACCTCCTTGGTAAAAAGTTAATAAAATAGAACGAGGACACTTTACCTGGAGGCACTATAAACCAATTTCACTGGGATCAGGAGGATAAAATTGATCGGTGGGTAAAATCCAGTCGGTGGGAAAACATCTTCCGCGAAGCGGTTCAGCTCACCAGATTATCGCAATTTATTTAAAAAGAAAATAACCAAGAAATATAAGCGATCATGACCAAAAAGCAGCAATTTGTCGGTATCTGTATTGTCCTTATGGCATCACTACTGTTTTGCATTTCCCCTTCACATCCCATTTTCCATTTGACTTGACGTGCTCACTTTTCTATATCATTATGTTAAAAATAGGTTTTTTATTCGATTTTTAATTAAATTCAAAAAACAAGGAGGTGCTATGAAATTAATGAGGATTTTTCTGGTCGTTATCGTTGCAGTGATGATGTCAGCTTGCCAAAGCGCAGAAAGAAGGCACACCAGATCACAAACAGAACTAAACAAAGAAAAAATCAAACTAAGCGAAGAATACCAAAAATGTATGAAAAAAGCCGAAGGGGACAAGGATAAGGAGGCTGAATGCGAAAAATATCTAAAGGCGGCTGAAGCACTCAAATAATTCGCTTAAAATCACCAGTGAGAAAATTTCAAATCTGATGTATTTAATAAGACTGTCGAAAAACCCTCATTTAGGGCTTTTCGACAGTCTTACTATTTATCGGCAATGAATCCCCCAATCAAAGTTGCAAACTCCAACCGATCCAAAATCATCGTGAGGTGGTTTGAGAAGACTAAGATAACTGGGATACTCTCAGTCGCGGGGGTGCAGCAGATAAAAAAAGATTCATGGTGTTATCTTTGGAAAACACCAGACCATGTAAGGGCACATCGATCCCAATGAGTTTAGCCAACCGCATGGTCACATCTTCATTTTCCGGAACTTCACTGTAATTATTCGTTTGCGGTTTAAAAATATAGAAACCGGTATTTTTTTCCGGTTTCTATTTCCTCTAAAATGCCGGCCGGAATACCATGTATCAATACTTCAGCGCTTTTCATTTAGCATCTCCATTAGCGGACTTGTGAAAGTGATTTTTATATTCAGGGCCTTAAGCACTTTTTGCAAGGTTAAAAACCGAAGAGATGGAGAACCCTTTCCTTAAGATAACGAGAACTGAAAACTCTCATCGCACCACTTCAAACTTCTTCAACAGGTACCCCAGGCATGCGGCGTAACATCGACATTGTAAGAATTGGCGCGCGCGCGGATTTTTTAATCCTTTCCGCTAGTGGTTTAGCTGGCACCTGAAACCAGGGTGTGTTTCACCCTGAACCCTCTGTTCCCACGCTGCGTGCCTTTAGCTGTCCGCAGGCGGCCGAGATGTCCTGCCCTTTACTGCGACGGATGATGACCGTATAATTTTGGGCGAATAAAATATCATAAAATGCCTGTATCACGGCTTCGGCCGGGCGCTCGAAGGCACAGCCTTCATATATATTAAAAGGTATGAGGTTAACTTTACATCGGATCGATTGTAACAATTTTGCCAGGCGTTTGGCGTCATCTATGGAATCGTTGATCCCTTTGATCAGGATATATTCGAAGGTAATTCTGCGGCCGGGAGCAGGAAGATATTGGCGGCAGGCTTCCATTAATTTTTCCAGAGGATATTTGCGGTTAATCGGCATTAACCTGTTGCGGGTTTTATTATCGGTTGCATTTAACGATACAGCCAGATTTACCCGGGTATCACGGCCAAGCGCGGAAATGTAAGGAACCAAACCGGCCGTCGAGACCGTTACCCGGCGGCTAGCGAATCTGAGTCCGGCATCGTTATCGGTAAGGGCGCCGATGGCACTCACGAGGTTTTTATAGTTGGCCAAAGGTTCGCCCATTCCCATAAAAACGATATTGGTCAGATGTTTTTGGTCACCCAGATCCTTTTTAATATCGCGCGCCTGCGCGACGATCTCGCCCCGGCTTAAATTTCGCTCGAAGCCTCCCGCGGCAGTCAGACAAAACCGGCAACCTTGAGCACATCCCGCCTGGCTCGATATGCACAGGGTAAAATGATTCTTTTCCGGGATAAGGACACTTTCAATATATTTGCCATCTACCAATTTAAAAAGGAACTTGCAGGAACCATCCCGTGAGGTTTCGATTTTTTCAGCTTCCAGCCGTCCAATCACAAAATGCTGTGACAACAGCGCCCGGATATCTTTGGATATGTCGGTCATGTCATCAAAGCTGTCGGCCTGGCGAAGATAAACCCATTTTTGGATTTGATCGGCACGATAGGCGGCAATTTCCCGCTCGGCCAACCATGAGCGTAATTGATCCCCGGAAAATTCGAGGATGTTTTTTTTCATAGGTTCAGTCAACATATTATTTACTTGACATACCATTGTTAAGATTATATTTTCAAGAATTTATGGAATCCGGCTGGGATAATCATGTTTGAAAGATTAAGTGACAAACTGGACGCTGCGTTTAAAAAGCTCAAAGGACGCGGAAAGTTAACGGAAAAGAACATCGAAGAGGGGTTAAAAGAAATTCGAATGGCCCTCTTGGAGGCCGATGTTCATTATCGAGTGGCCAAAAGGTTTATCAGTGATGTCAAAGAAAGGGCTCTGGGCCGGGAAGTCCTGACGAGTCTAACACCTGGTCAGCAGATAATCAAGATCGTTAACGAAGAATTGACCGAAATGATGGGGTCACAGCAGGAAGAGCTGAATCTTTCAGGCCCCAGTCCGGTACCCTTGATGCTGGTCGGCCTGCAGGGGTCCGGTAAGACAACAACTGCCGGCAAGTTAGCGGTTTTCCTGCGCAATAAAGGCAGAAAACCTTATTTGGTGCCTGCGGATGTCTATCGCCCGGCTGCCATCGATCAGCTTACAAAATTGGGAGAACAACTGAAAGTACCGGTATTTTCTTCCAGTGTAGAAATGGATCCCGTGCAGATCGCCCTCGATGCCAGGACAGCAGCGCATCAGCAAGGATGTGACACACTGCTGTTGGACACCGCCGGTCGTCTCCATATCGATCAAGAATTGATGGATGAACTCATCCGCATTAACGAGGCGGTAAAACCGGCGGATATTCTCCTGGTGGCGGATGCCATGACCGGCCAGGACGCCGTAAATATCGCCCAATCCTTTAATGAGGCGTTGGATATCGGCGGAGTTGTCCTCACCAAGATGGATGGGGATGCTCGGGGCGGTGCCGCCCTATCCATCAAGGAAATTACCGGCAAACCGATCAAATTCATCGGGGTCGGTGAAAAGCTGAACGCGCTTGAGCCGTTTCATCCCGACAGGTTGGCCTCAAGCATCCTGGGCATGGGAGATGTTTTAACCCTGATCGAAAAAGCCCAAGGCCTGGTCGATGAAAAAAAGGCTGCGGAACTCGAAAAAAAGCTCCGTAAAAGCCAATTTACCTTGGAAGATTTTCGCGATCAAATGGTCCAGATCCGCAAAATGGGTTCACTGGGCGATATCATGAAGATGATTCCCGGAATGGGTAAACTCAAACAAATGAAAAATATGGACATGGACGAAAATGAGCTCGTCCGGATTGAGGCTATAATTAATTCGATGACCCCCCAAGAACGACGACGTCATGGGATCATTAACGGCAGCCGTCGTCGGAGAATCGCCAAGGGCAGCGGAACCCAGGTGCAGGATGTCAACCGGCTTTTAAAAAATTACACTCAAGTACTGAAAATGCTTAAAAAGCTTAACAAAGGCGGCATGCAGGGATTTCCCCAGGGAATGATGCCGTTTTGAGGGAGAAAGGAAACTATGGCAGTTAAAATCAGATTGGCCAGACATGGCGCAAAGAAAAAACCCTTTTACCGAATCGTCGTCGCTGACAGCGAGAGCCCACGTGACGGCAGGTTCCTGGAAAATGTAGGCACCTATGATCCTCTGTACGATCCGGCTAAGATCACCCTGAAAACAGAGAGGATTCGATACTGGATGGATCAAGGCGCCCTTCCAACCGTTACGGTTCAGAACTTGTTAAAAAAAGAAGGTTTTTTTACGGCCAACGCATAACCCGGAAAACTTTGAATTGAATATTGTTTCGTGGCACCTACTTCTAAACCTCTTCTATCAAAGGAGATGGCACCATGAAAGATCTGATCGGCTACATCGCTCAAGCACTGGTGGACCATCCGGAACAGGTTAGTGTCACTGAGGTGAAGGGAGATCAGGCCACCGTTCTGGAGCTTAGAGTGGCCAAAGAGGATATCGGCAAAGTTATCGGCAAACAGGGCCGAACGGCGAAAGCGATGCGGACCGTGCTGAGTGCTGCTTCGGCCAAGATAAAAAACCGCACTGTCCTGGAAATTGTTGAATAAACCCGACAAAAAACAGGGCCATGTGCTCATCGGAAAAATAGTCGGTATCCACGGTATCAAGGGAACGAATAAGTTGCGTTCCTATGCGGAGTCTTTGAAGGTGTTTTCACCCGACCGCTCGATTCTCTTGCGTGATCTTCGCGGACGAGAAGCAAGCTATGAAATTAATTGGGTGAAACCGCATACCGGTATCCCGCTGATATCGTTTAAAGGGATTACGAATCGCGATCAGGCCAAAACATTGATCGGCAGTGAGTTGTTCATCCCGCAATCTGAACTGCCCGATTTAGATGAGGATACCTACTACTGGTTTGATCTGATCGGAATGGAAGTTTATACGAAAACAGAAGAATTTCTCGGTCGGATTGAATCCATTATCGAAACCGGCAGCAACGATGTCTACGTCGTTAAGGGGCTTGAAAAAGAAGTGCTCATTCCGGCTCTCGAATCGGTGGTTCTGGAAATCGATTTACAACATAAACGAATGCAGGTCGATTTGCCTGAAGGCCTGTCTTAGTTGATTGGGTAATTAGTTGAAAAGTTGATTAAGTATAATTAATTTGATCCAATCACTAATCAACCAGTTAACTAATCAACTAAAAAATGATGGATTTTGTTGTATTGACGATTTTCCCGGATATGTTTGGCCCATTCTGGGCCCACGGGATTATTCGCAGGGCGATCGAACATAAAAAGATCTCTGCTTCAACCGTAAACATTAGAGATTTCGCCCAGGACCGACACCAGGTTACCGATGACAAAACGTATGGCGGCGGCAGCGGTATGGTGATGAAGCCCGAGCCCTTGGCGGGGGCAATTCGAGCTGCCACTCAGAAACTGCCGACGGCCGGGACCGTCTTACTGACGCCCCAGGGAAGGCCCTTCCATCAGAATATGGCCAAAGAACTGGCGTCATTTGATGGGCTGGTCCTGATTTGCGGTCGCTACGAAGGTGTCGATGAGCGGATCTGTCACGATCTCATTGACTATGAAATTTCAATCGGTGATTATGTGCTCACCGGAGGTGAGTTAGCGGCGATGATCATCGTTGACGCCGTCACAAGGTTGATTCCCGGTGCCCTGGGTGGTGAAGATGCAGCCGAAAACGACTCATTTTCAAACGGTCTGCTGGAACATGCACACTATACGCGGCCACAAAGCTATGAGGGCCAGGAAGTCCCCGAAGTTTTGCTGTCAGGGCATCATCAGGAAATTGAACGCTGGCGACTTGAATCCTCTTTGATGCGGACGCTGCTAAAAAGGCCGGATTTATTGCAGCAAAAAAGACTGAGCCAGCAGGAAATTATAATTCTGGATAAGTGGGGCCGTGAGATCAACAAAATTTTAGAATTTCATCAAAAATAATAAGACAAAAACCTCAGCCCCTAACACAAAAAGTCATAAAAACATAATAATATTAATATCTTATTTTCTTCGTGCCTTAGTGGCTGAACCAATAACAATGACAATTTATGCCCAATCTTTACGTGGCACTGACCCATTATCCGGTTATTAATAAAAGGGGTGACATCATCGCTTCGGCTTTGACCAACTTGGATATACACGACATTTCCAGGGCGGCAAAGACATATGGGGTAAAAAGGTTCTATGTGGTGACCCCGCTTTCTGATCAGAGGGTCCTTGCAAAAAAGATTATTGCTCATTGGACCGGGGGTGCCGGAGCGGTCTATAACCCGGATAGACGAAGTGCATTTGAATTGACCAAGGTTAAGGACTCTATAAAAGATGTCGTCAAAGACATTGAAGACATAGAAAACAGGTTCCCAAAAACAATTACGACTTGTGCCCGAAGGTATCCGACAAGCATCAGTTATCCGGAATTAAGAGATATTCTCGAAGGCGGCTTACCGCATCTTCTGATTTTTGGTACTGCTTGGGGTTTGGCCGAATCGGTGATTTCCGAAGCAAATTTCTTGTTGGAACCGATTACGGGCGCTACGGATTATAATCATCTTTCGGTTCGCTCAGCGGTGTCAATTATACTGGACAGACTTTTGAGGCCGGAAAATTAAAAAAATTTTGGAGGAGAAATGAATAAAATAGAAAAATTTGAAAAAGAACATTTGCGCATGGATTTGCCCGCTTTCGGGCCCGGTGACACAGTCAAAGTCCATGTAAAAATAAAAGAGGGCGAGAAAGAGCGGATTCAGGCCTTCCAGGGCGTCGTCATCTCCAAGCGCAAAGGCTCCACCAATGCGACATTTACGGTGCGCAAAATTTCTTACGGCATTGGTGTGGAACGTATCTTCCCGACAAATTCTCCCGTTATTGACAAAATAGAGATCATTACCCGGGGCCGGGTGCGACGCGCTAAAATTTACTATCTGCGCAAACTCCGGGGCAAAGCCGCTAGAATTAAAGAACGCCGATATAATTAAATCCGGCAATCAGAGGACAGAAAACAGAAGTCAAAGTTCATGTTGTAACGTAGCTTCTAACTTGCGTTTTCTGACTTCTGTCATCAGTCTTCAGTCAGCTGTCATCTGCAATCCGATGAAAGATTTGTGGGTATTCGAGAGAGAAGCCGTTAATAAAGGATGTAAGGATATAGCCGGCATTGACGAGGCTGGCCGGGGTCCCCTGGCCGGCCCTGTTGTTTCAGCGGCTGTAATCCTTCCAATCACATTTCAAGATTCAGATATTACAGACTCCAAGAAATTATCTGCCAAAAAGCGGCAGCAGCTGTACAATGTCATCTATCGCCATGCCGTCTCAATCGGCATCGGTATTGTGGATCCAATAGAAATAGATCGAATCAACATCTTGCAAGCCTCATTGTTGGCCATGGCGATGGCCGTTGAAAACCTTGACCCCCAGCCCGATTATCTGCTTATCGACGGTAATTTCCCAATCTCATCCAATCTGCCCCAACAACCGATTGTCAAAGGTGACGCATTAAGCATTTCGATTGCCGCAGCCTCGATCATCGCCAAGGTCACCCGAGACCGACTGATGCAAAAATACCACCATTACTATCCCCAGTTCAATTTTCCACAACACAAAGGCTATCCCACCCGGGCTCACCGGGAAGCCATTCGGAAATTCGGCTGCTGCCCCATCCACCGAAAAAGTTTTAGAGGGGTCAAGGAATTTACAAATGCAAAACAACCGGCAGACATTCGGTGAACAGGGCGAATCCCTGGCCGTCTGGTATCTGAAACAAAACGGATATAAAATTCTTGAACAGAACTACCGGACAAAATTGGGTGAGATTGATATTATTGCCAGAGAAAAGAAAACCCTTGTTTTTGTGGAAGTGAAATCAAGAAGATCCATAAGATATGGAAATCCGAAATGGGCGATTACGCCAATAAAACAACGCAAAATATCAATGGTAGCCCTTTCTTATCTTAAAGCCACCAAACAAACGGATATCAAGGCCAGGTTTGATGTGGTCGCCATCACCTCCAATCAGGACGAACCTCAGATAGAAATCGTTAAAAATGCCTTCGAACTTGCCTATGAATAACTCCCCAAAGGAAAGCATGATTGACATCCGTCCTGGGACGCTTTATGTCGTCGCTACACCCATCGGGAACCGCGATGATATTACCATAAGGGCGCTGAATATATTGCGCGAAGTCGATCTGATAGCCGCTGAAGACACCCGTAAAACGCGAAGTTTTTTGGAGTTGCATGACATCAAAGGCAGCCTGATCTCCTACCATGAACATAATGAAACTGAAAGAACACCAAAGCTTGTTGCAAAACTCAAAAAAGGAATGTCCATTGCGTTGGTCTCCAACGCCGGTACACCAACCGTTTCAGATCCCGGATACCGATTGATCACAGCAGCCCTGGCCGACAATTTGAATGTCATACCCATACCGGGTGTATCCGCTGCCACCGCTGCTCTGAGCGCTGCCGGACTGCCGACGGATTCATTTGTATTTTTTGGTTTCCCGGCCAAAAAGCGAGCTAAACGTTTGCACCAACTAAACGATCTTGCAAGAGAGCCCCGAACCCTTATATTCTATGAATCTCCCAGACGAGTCCTGATGCTTTTGGCTGAAATCGAAAGCGCCATGGGGGATCGCTACGCTGTTTTCGCCCGGGAGATAACCAAATTTCACGAAGAATTTTTGAGGGGCCGGCTATCGGAGATCGCCAGCCGGCTTAAGCACCGGGACAATATTAAAGGTGAATGTACACTCTTGGTGGCCGGATGTGACAGAGAGGAAAGTCAGCCCTGGGAAGTCGTCATGCAACGACTTAGAACTGCCGTCATAAATCGCCAGGATTCATTGACGTCGATTGCCCGGGAGATTGCCGCAGAATCCGGAATTTCCAAAAACAAGATATATACACAGGCATTAAAAATAGAAAAGGAGCTCAAGCGTGAATAAACTCGATGCAATATTTTCCCCACAGTCCCTGGCCGTTATTGGGGCATCTAAAACTCCCGGAAAAGTGGGCCACGATATTTTCGTCAACATCTTAAAAGGAGGCTATCAAGGTACCCTGTATCCGGTAAATCCGAAAGCCCGCTCTGTTTCAAGCGTCAAGGCTTACCCAACCATTGCTGATATTCCTGACAGTGTGGACCTGGCCATGATTATCCTACCGCCCGGACCTGCACTGGCAGCCACCGAAGAAGCCATTGAAAAGGGAACCAAGGGGATTGTCATCGTTTCTGCCGGTTTCCGGGAAGTCGGCAAGGAAGGCCTTGATATCGAAAATAAAATTGTCTCTCTTTGCAAACAGGCAGGCGTAAGGCTGGTCGGTCCTAACTGCCTGGGGGTAATTAATCCGCTTTCCAATGTCCGGCTAAATGCCAGTTTTTCGGCCCGCATGCCCAAGGCCGGCAATATCTCCTTCATTTCCCAGAGCGGGGCTTTGTGTACGGCGGTGCTGGACTTTGCCGCCGATCGTGACTTTGGTTTTTCTAAATTTATCTCCATCGGCAACAAGGCGGATGTCGATGAGCTTGATCTTCTGCGTTATTTTCACAAGGACGAAGATACCGAGGTCATCATGATTTACCTGGAGGAGCTGCGCCGAGGACCCGAATTTATTGAGGCGGTCAAGGAGATTACCTGCGGCGATTTTCGGCCGACGCCGGTGCTGGTGATAAAATCCGGTCGCACCGGCGCCGGCGCCCGGGCGGCAGCCTCTCATACCGGGGCACTGGCCGGAACGGAAGGTGTCTATGATGCCATCTTCCAACAATCCGGCATCATCCGGGTCGATTCCATTGATGAACTTTTCGATTTTGCCACGGCCTTTGCCTATAAAAATGAAAATGCCCTGGGAAAACTGCGCCGCAAGGTCCCCGACGGCAACCGGGTTGCGATTGTCACCAATGCCGGCGGACCGGGTATCGTCGCCACCGACATGACCGAATCCTCCGGACTGCAGCTGGCCAAATTCCAGGAAGAAACCATCGAAGCCCTTGACAGTCACCTGCCCAAGACAGCAAATCTGCAAAATCCGGTGGATGTCATCGGCGATGCACCCATGGACCGCTACGAAAACGCATTGGCCGCCGTCATCAAAGATGAAGGCGTTGACGGCGCCCTGGTGATTTTAACCCCCCAGTCCATGACCGATGTACTGGGAACCGCGGAAGCCATTGTTCGCATTGCCAGACGATCCTACAAGCCCATTTTGTGCTGCTTCATGGGAATTATCGATGTGTCTTCGGGCGTCAAATATCTGCAGGAGCAAGGCGTTCCGGTATTTAAGTTCCCGGAAAATGCCGCCAAAGCATTTGGCGCTCTCTACCAGTACTCCCGGTGGTTAAACCGTCAGCGGCTGGCCCAATTCGACCTGCAGCACGACCGGCAGGGCGCGGCCCAAATTATTGAAGATTGCCTGAGCGCCGGTAAAACCCATATCGGCGAATTGGAGGGTATCGGACTGCTTAAATGCTATGGATTTAATGTGCTACCGAACCAGCTGGCCAAAAGCGCCAATGAAGCGGCCGCCCTGGCAGAGGATATGGGATTTCCGGTGGTACTAAAAATCGTCTCCGCCCAGATCCTGCACAAATCAGATGCCGGTGGGGTCGTGTTGGGGCTTGAAAACCAGGAAGCTGTCAAAAAAGCATTCGAAAATATTGTCAGACGCGCCGGTGAATACGACCCGGCTGCCATCATTGAAGGCGTGCTCATCCAGAAGATGGCGCCTCCCGGCAGTGAAGTCATATTGGGCCTGAATCGCTACCCGGTCTTCGGTCCGTTGCTAATGGTCGGCATCGGCGGAATATTTGTTGAGGTATTTCAGGATGTGGTATTTCGTCTGGCACCCATCGGCCGAAACGAATCCCGTCGCATGGTTCGACAGATTAAAGGTTACCGTTTATTTCAAGGATTCAGGGGCCGGCCCCCGGCCGATGTCGAAACCATCGAAAAATCACTGGTAAGTCTGTCAAACATGGCTACCAACCATCCGGAAATCATGGAGTTGGATATCAACCCCCTATTGGTCCACGACCGGGGCCATGGTGCCACTGCAGCGGATTGCAGGATTATCTTGAAAAGGCCGGAAGGAGAGGTAGAGAAGGACGAATGATATTCGCTTTTTTTAATTCCACCCTCATCACCCAGAGTTCGTATGGTACTTGAAACAACCGGCAATCAAATCCTGCACCCCGTCATTCTCCCGGTTCCGGGACAGGCTCAAGCGTTTAAACCCAAGGACCGCGTCATCTTTCTTAGCCGGCATGCCCGCCGCGCTCTGACAAAATCCGCCGACAAGAGCGGAATCCGTACGGGTGACCTGCTCAAGGATGAAAGCGGCATGCCCCTGCCCTTTGACGGCACGTTTTGGTCCATTACTCACAAAACGCAATATGTCGCTGGCGTCGTGGCGCCGACACCCATCGGCATCGATATTGAAAAAATCCGTGAGGTGTCCCGGGGTCTTTTCCGAAAAACCGCTGTTGCTCGGGAATGGGCTCTGGCAGATAGGGAGGAAGTGTCTTTAATGACGTTTTTCCGCTTCTGGACGTCGAAAGAAGCTGTGCTCAAGGCAACCGGTATTGGCATTAAGGGCCTTTTGAAATGTCAGGTTCGTCGAATCCTGGACGAACGCCATCTCTGTATTCATTATGAAGGCCAAGATTGGCTGATCGAGCATTTCTTTTATAACCGGCACATCGCATCCATCGTCCAAAATAATTTCCACATCGATTGGACCGTTGAAAATAAGTCAATAGTTTCCCAGCGTTCTGGTTCAACGGTCGACCGAATAAAAAATCAAGCATTTCAGCATCCATTCCGCCTCTGGCAACCACCAGATTTCGAATTTCAGCATCATAGTGGATGATTTCCAGAAGTTTCCGTCGGACGTGTTTCTTTTTGCTGCCGGCCAAATCTTTGATCAGCGGTTCGAGTATTTTATAATCGCAGCGGGCCTGATGGTCCTTGATCAAATCCCACAAACCTTTAACGTCTGATAAGAGATCGTTTCGTGTCAGCCGCGTATTTGCATAAATTTGCTCAAGCTGGCGGGTGTCCCAACATTTGAGAGCTCTGCATTCCAGCGGGCGGTCGTCATATATGGTGCATTCTTTTCTGACTTCATCAAAAAATAGGCACGTCCAACTACCTTTTTTGCCTTTGATTTTGATAATATCCGAATCCACCGGCTTCAAACAGTCTTTGACGTTGTCACGGGCAAGTTCGCCTTTGCGAAGGGTGTAAAGATATTTGGCAGGAATTTTCCCTTTTTCAATCAGCATCCGGTCTTCTTTGTGAAAACAGGGCCCACCCTTTTCACAACAAATCCCGCAGCGGGTGCATCCTGAGAGGGTTGTTCCGGACTTGAGGATCACCGGATTATGACTATTTTTATGTTTTTCAGTTTTAGAATCCATCTTCCATTTTTCGGCACTATTTACTTGCGTGACCTGTTTAGTAAAAAACCTTGAACAAGGTTGTCGAAAAGCTGTCGCACCAGGTCAACAGCGGTCGCTTTTTTAACGGGCGCTCTCTTCCCGTTTAAATAACACACTTTGGTTGGATGGAAAATAAAAATTGAAGTGGTCTTAATTCCTCAAATCCAAAAACTTGTTCAAGAAGATGTGCTTTAAGATATCGTTTTCTTAAACTTAATTGAATTATCATATCCGAGCATTATATTGGTTGTATTTATTGGCATTCCGCCTGATGGCCGCATGACCCGTTTAAGTAAATCAAAAACCAAACGAATAAATGGATGGTCTTAAAAAGTGGAAATCTATATTGAAAGAATAAACCCGGAGGGTCTATCCCTGAATTTTGAAAATTCAGTGGCAAACTTCCCTGTTTTGGCGGAAATGGTTGCCGCCGGCGAGTGTGAATTCCCGGTACCGATAAAAACTGCTATCGGGGCGCAACGAATCAATGAAATGGTGGAAATAGATGGCAATATCGAAACGTTGGTATGCCTGCCCTGCAGCCGCTGCCTGCTATTAGTTGAAACGCCATTAAAAACCCATTTTTCAATCACCTACATCCAACGGGCAGGGGATATCGAGGCGGATAGCGAACCTCAGGAAGTTGAACTGAGCGCCGAGGATATGGGGATCGATTACTTCCAGGGTGAAAAAATCAATCTACATGACACGATCCAGGAGCAGGTGCTGATTGAAATGCCCCTCAAAGTCCTTTGTAAACCGGGCTGCAAAGGCCTGTGTACCAGATGTGGCACGGATTTAAATGATGATCCTTGCGATTGTGACCGAAGGTCTTCAGCGAGCAAGTTTGACGTCCTTAAAAATTTAAAGCTTGGGAAATAAAAATCAGATTAGCCCATGGTGAGCAGCAAACAACATATCGACTTAATTCTACAGCGCCCCGGGAAATTTTTGTGGAGAGTGCTCGTTGGCTTTAAACGCAATCAGGGATTGCTGTTAGCCGGGGCGGTTGCCTACTATACCCTTTTATCCATAATCCCCATGCTGGCGCTCATACTGGTTGGACTGTCGCATTTCATAGAGCAGCAGCAGCTTTATAACACCATACTCAGCAATTTGAAGCTGGTAATCCCCGCCTATGCGGAAAGTGTCACCGGCCAGGTTTGGGGATTTCTGGCAAGGCGCCAACTTGTGGGGATCATCGGGATTCTATTTATGTTGTTTTTCAGCTCCATGGCATTTACCGTGCTCGAAAACGCCATGGCCATCATATTCTCTCATAGGGCCAGAAAACACCGCCGTCATTTTCTGATTTCGGCCATCATCCCGTACGCCTACATTTTCCTGTTGGGGATTGCATTGTTGATAATCACCATAGTCGCAGGTGCACTGGGTGCGCTGTCGGACAAACATTTAATTCTTCTGGGCTGGGATTTAAGCCTGGAAGGCACTTCCAGGTTCATGCTGTACTTGTCGGGTATGGCGGGCATGGTGGTCATGCTGACGTCTTTGTATCTGGTGATGCCTGTAGGGCACATTCCGATCCGTTATGCCCTTGCCGGTGGTGTAACCGCAGCGGTACTGTGGGAAATTATCCGCCATATTTTGGTCTGGTATTATGCGTCCATATCCCTGGTTAATGTGATCTATGGTTCCCTGGCAACCGCCGTAGTGGCACTGCTGAGCATCGAAATCGCAGTGATTATCCTGCTGCTGGGCGCCCAGGTGATTGCAGAATTCGAACATAGCATCATGGAAGCGGCCGAACCCGGTCAATCGGGACTTGAAGACTGAGCCCTTGTATTTTACTACACTGAAAGGGTTTCATTTTCGATTAAAATGGCCGCTTTAACATTGACGCCTATAGAAAAATCTGAGATAGAAGGTGTTCTTTAAAAATGGATAGGGGTTTAGAATTTGATTTTGATCCGGTTTCAATGGTTCCTCCTGTTCGTATTCGCACTGCTGCTTTGTTTTGGATCAGACGCCCTGGCGGATGACGACATACCCGAGGATGACATAAAACGTCATAAATGGTTTTTGACCGTCTATGGCGGTGCCCATGCCCAGGATGATATCGGAGACGTTTTCTCATTCAATGCCAAATTCGAGGATAACGACTATCTAGCCGTAGCCGCGCTGGCCCGAGAATTCTGGCACTATAAAAAATTTATCAGCTTCGAAGTCGAAGGCCAGATCGGCAAACACTTCAACAACGACACCTTCTGGGAATTTAACGGTCTGATTGTCGGACGCTGGCATGCATTTCCCTGGAACAAGTACGTGGACACCAGTTTTGCGGTAGGTGATGGGTTATCCTTTTACACCGAAGTTTCTAAAGTGGAAAAAGAAGATGACGAAGATGCCCAGAAAACGCTCAATTATCTCATGTTCGAACTTGCCCTGGGTCTGCCTCAATATCCACGCTGGGATCTAGTGGTGCGCATTCACCATCGATCTTCGATCTTCGGATTATACGGCGCCGGTGGATCGAACTATGTATGCGGCGGAATCAAATTCAGTTTTTAAGTGCTTGCCGAATGCGATAACCTGAGCTGAATTTTTAGTCTTCTAATACCGCAAGCCTCGCCTGTTGATCTTCCTTACTGATTTTAATTAATTTTAAATTAAAGAGGTTTTAGTATGGGAGTCTAACCATAGCAGTTAACTATTCAACGAGGTCCGCACTTCGTTAAGGCGTTTTCAAATTAGGAAAATAATCCATGCACTGGAAAAAAATACTGATAGCAGCGGCTTTGCTCTTCGTCGCCTTGATGGCAGCCCTTTATGCGTTTGTCGAATTTTACGACTTTAACAAATTTAAACCCTTGATTGCCCGGAAAGTCAAGAGTGCCACCGGCCGCGAACTGAACATTAAGGGCGATATCGTGATCGATTTTGGCATTCGCCCAACCCTTGTGGTTGAGGACGTGAGCTTCCAGAACGCAGCCTGGAGCACACGGCCGGAACTGGGCCGGGCCAAACGCCTGGAAGTCCAAATGGTCGTTTGGCCTCTGATTTTAGGCAAAATTGATTTTGCCCACCTGGTCCTGGTTGAACCGGATGTAATTGTCGAATTTGACCGAGCGGGAACATCCAATTTTTCATTTGATACCGCCAATGAAGAACAAGATGAATCAACGATACCCCCGCCGCCCCTGATATTCAGCGATATACGAATTGAGAAAGGTATTTTTACTTACAAGGATGCACAGTCGGGCTTAAATTCTCTGTTAGCATTGACCGCCTGGCAGCTGAAATTCCCGGTTTTGATGAACCCCTGCAGTTGGATTTTAAGGGTAAATTTGATGATATTCCATCTGACTCTAAAGGGCACCGTCGGTCCCATTTGGGCCTGGGTCGAACCGGGATATTCCTTGCCGGCCAACCTCACCGCAACTGCAGGCGGAGCAACCGCAACGATCATGGGTGAAATTCGCGATCCCATCAATTTAAAAAATCTGGCATTTGATATTACAGCCCAGGGACCGTCAATTGCCGAAATCGCCAAACTGGCCGGACTTTCAGATGCGCCGGACATCAGGCGCCTTTAAATTGACAGCCAAGGTCAGTGATGCCACCGGCAATCTGGCAATCGAAAAGCTGGATGTTCAGATCGGAAGCCAGGAGCTTGTTGCGATATCGCTGACCGGGGAACTAAGAGATGTGGTCGCCCTGCAGGGAGTCAACCTGAATTTTGCCGCACAGGGCCAGGATTCCGCCAAATTAACACAATTCGGCCTCCCGGCGCTTGCCGGAAAGAGGTGCTTTCCAGGTCACTGCTCAAATTGCTGATCCTGAGGCCAAAGTGTTTATCGTGAGCGATTTAAGGGTTGTCCTGGGCGAAAATGAGGTCAATGGACAGCTAAATTTAAACCTGGCGGAGAAAGTTCCCTTTTTAACGACCGAGCTGACATCGCAAAAATTTAGATTCGGACAATTCAATCTGGATCTGAAAATGACGGATCCGTTTAAAAAGCCAGCCATCGAAAAGATAGACCTCAAAATCGGTAATCCGGATCTGGCCAAGATTCACTTAAACGGCAGGGTTGACGATCTGATGCAACTGCAAGGGGTTGATATCGGCTTTCAGGCCAGCGGCAAAGATCTGGCCAATTTAAAGCAAGTCATCGGGCAGCCATTCCCGGTTCGGGGTGCCTTCAGTGCCGCCGGCAAGGTCCTCATACCGGTCCATAAGAATCTCAAAATCCCCGATCTGAAAATTACTGCCGGAAAAAATAATCTGACGGGATCCCTTAATTTGGATTTAAGCGGTGACCGACCGCAACTTGAGGCAAAATTGTCCTTGCCGAAATTGGATCTGCCGAGTGTTCTTCTGCCGGAACTCGCCAAACAGGGATGGGTCAAGGGTTTGGGCCTGGTCAGCCCCCTCAAGCTGGATGCCACGTTAGCTGGATTTTCGCGGGAGATTACCCTCAAAAAAGTGGATTTGAGGGCCGGAACTCTAAAATCGGCCGAGGTTCGTCTGAATGGGTCGGCTGAAAACCTGATGGCTCAACGCGGCATCGATCTTAATTTCTCCCTCCGGGGCAATGAACTGGCAAAATTAAAGGAGATCACTGCGCAACCTTACCTTTTCGCCCCCGTACCGGGTCAGGGGGCCTATGCTATATCCGGCCATATAAGTGATCCGACTGCTAAAGTATATAAGGTCGAGGATTTCAAGTTCACTTTGGCTGATACGAAATTGACCGGACGATTGGATTTAAATCTGGCCGGCCAATTACCAGTATACGACGTAAAACTGTCCAGTCCAAAATTTAGCCTGAAACCGTTTCCGATTCCCAAGGAAGCAGCCTACGCCAACCTCAACAAATTAGATGACCTGGGGCCGCTAAAAATACACTCAAAAGTAATCGTCGAAGGTGGACTGCTATCCATGGCGAACCTGGACATGCAAGCCGGCCGTGCTCAGCTGGCTTCGATTGCAGTCAAAGGTTCGATAAAAAATCTTACCAAGCAAAGCGGCATCGACCTAAATTTTAATATCCGGGGCAGTGAAGTTGCCAACCTCAAAAAAATTACAGGTCATTCGATACCCCTCAAAGGAGCCTATGGACTGTCCGGCAAATTGACCGATCCGGCTCAGAAAAAATACAAACTCAACGATCTGAAGCTCAAACTGGGGAAAAATAACCTTAGCGGCTCAATCGACTTAAATTTAAGCGGCAAAAAAATAGAGTTGGCAGCCGACCTCGCGGCCCCCAGATTTACCCTGCAGCCGCTGACCCTCCCGGCCCTGGAAACACTTTCCCGCATTGAAGACCTTGGCCCGCTGAAAATGGGTTTTAAACTTGCCGGCGGCAACCAAAAATATACCCTCGACAATCTGGATTTTAAACTAGGTCGTGAAAATCTAATCGAAGTTTTGCTCAAAGGAACGATCAGCGATCTGTCGGCCTTAAAAGGAATGAAGCTCGAATTCAGTGCCAAAGGCAAAGACATGTCCAACTTTAAAAAGCTGGGAGGACCGCAAATACCTTTTCAAGGGGCCTTTGCTGTTTCCGGCGAGTTTATCGACCCGGCGCCTAAAGTCTACAAAATCCCTTCTTTCAAGGCTGCTGTGGGCGAAAACGATCAAAGCGGTTGGATCGAGCTGGATTTAACTGCCCAAAAACCGCGACTGAAAGGCGAGCTGTCATCGGACAAATTAGATCTGCGGCCGCTTTTCGCAGGGGATGAAAAGAAAAGTATCGAGAAAACTAAATCCGTCGAGCCCCCTGTCCAAAAAGATAAAAAATCGAAACCGGAAGCTAATTCCACCAAATCCGGCATTAAAAGTACCAAGGTTTTTTCGGCTGCACCGATCCAGTTGGAGGGACTTCAGGCGATTGATGCCGATTTAAAATTTCGCAACAAACAGGTTCTGGTGCCATCCCTGGCACTCGATGATGTGGCCGTGGATGTGTTGCTAAAAGACGGTAATCTTGAAATAAAACCCTTTAGATTCACCACGGGTGGGGGTAAAGCCGACGTCCAGTTCGCTCTGCGGTCCCAGGATAAACCAGCCCTGCTGGCCACGACGCTGGAGATCAATCAGTTGGAAATAGGCCCGATGCTCGATAAGCTGGGATATCAACGCAGTGTTGAAGGAAACCTTGACGCGAACTTCAAGCTGGATGGTTCCGGAGACTCGGTTGCCGACTTGATGGCAGGTCTCAACGGCAACATTCGGATCGCCATGAGCAACGGGCGCGTGGCCAGCGCCTACCTTGATCTGCTTGAGAAGTATCTTGGCAGCGGTATCCTGCGAATGCTCAACCCTTTTGAGGAAAAAAGAGAATACACCCCGGTGAATTGCTTTGTCGATAATATCGAAATTAAAGACGGTCTGGCAGATGTCAAGATATTGCTGGATACCGACCGCACGAGCATTTTCGGCGCCGGTGATGTCAACTTGAAAACCGAGGGCCTGGATCTGGGTATCAAGCCGACACCCAAAAAAGGGGCCCTGCCCGCCAATATCAGCTTCAGCTTCAAGGAATTGTCCCAGCCGTTTAGACTGGGTGGCACCCTGGCCAACCCACATCTCGCCATCGATGCCGGCCGAACGGCGTTCGTGATCGGCAAAATGGCCGGTGCCCTGGCCTTAGGTCCGATCGGCTGGGCCGCCTTTTTTGCGGATGTGTCCGTGGGCAAGAAAGATGCGTGTGCTGTCGCGCTGGGAAAAACTGATATAAAAGGCCAACCTTCAGATGCAAAAAAACCGGATGAAAAGAAAAAAGAGAAAACATCCGGTGGGTTTTTTAAGCGGTTGTTTGGGAAGTAGTAGAGATAACATTTCTGCGGCCGACGGGAGCCACACGAGCGCCGTCTCCGGCCTGAACAGCGCCCCGTCTGGCTGAGAAAGAAGCTTTGTAATCTTGTATCGGTTGTTTATTAAGCTTGTGGGAGCGGTTTTTAAGCGCGATTACCTGGATAATCGCGGCTGAAAGCCACTCCCACCAATCACCCATGGCAGCCTAAAGGACGTTGAATTTTTTGTAGGAATACAAGGAGGATACGGCCCCGCGTGGCTAACTGAAGATTAGCTTAGCTTACTCCAATTTTATATTAACAATTATTTTTTTACGTAGCAATTTACCATCTTGTAAAACCGCAATACTCATACCGTTTTCTCCCTCAGGCAGAGGGGTAAGGGTAAAACCCGCCTCGGGCGTGGATGCCTTCATTCTGACGCCCTCTTCCTTCCAACCAATTAATTTTATCGGAAAGAGTTCAATTGCATCCGTTTTTCCCGCAGCGATGGTAACATCCGGCTCTTCTTGGACTTCTCTCAATTGCTCGAAGGTCAACCCTTCCCAGCCGAAACGGCCGTAGTTATTGCCGTTTCGCAAATAAAATGTTTCTGACCAGTCAATGACAAGGTCTCCGCTGGTCTTGTTTGTAAACTGATAACGAAATCTGTTATAGTAATTGTAGCCTTCGGCCTTCAACGGTTCCAGTTTGACCTCGAAAATTGAAGTGCTGACGGTTTGCATCGGCGGACTACTGCTGTAGATCTGCTCTTTGGCACATCCCGCTAAAACCAGCACAAAAATAGCGATACTCAATGCGATCTTACTTTTCATTCTGGCACCTCCTCAGTGTCCATTCCTATGCGGTTGGCGGGTATTTCTATAAAACGGCTGAATCAAGGAATCTAATCGTAAACAATGATAGTCCGGAGGACTGATTTTTCTTGAGCAAAACAAAATTAACTGGACAAAAAGTTTTATGATGATTAAGTGGATACCTAAACTAAAGCAAGGTTTTCTATTAGTCAACAACTTCCTTCCGAATAAGGACGCAATAATATCTAATTACCGATTCAGTGATAGGATAGCATAATTCAAAAGGAACAATTTCATGGACCCTTTATGGATACTGGTTGCTTTCATCCTGGGCTATGCAGCCAACCGTGTGGGCCTGCCGCCGCTGGTGGGATATTTGATCGCCGGTTTCGTCCTCCAGGCACTCGGTGTTAAAGGCGGAGAGACCCTTGAAACCGTTGCCGATCTGGGGGTGACACTGCTGTTGTTTACCATCGGGTTGAAACTACGGCTGCGCAGTCTGGCAAAACCCGAAATCTGGGCCGGTGCATCGATTCACATGCTGGTGACCATCATTGTTTTCGGAGCCGGTATTTATGCCCTCGGTCTGTCAGGGTTATCGGTATTCGGTGCACTGGATTTCAAACTATCACTGATGATTGCGTTTGCCTTGAGTTTTTCCAGCACCGTGTTCGCCGTTAAAGTGCTGGAAGAAAGGGGGGAGATGCCCTCTCTCCACGGCCGGATCTCCATCGGCATTCTGATCATGCAGGATATCTTCGCTGTCCTTTTCTTGACTTTCTCCACCGGCAAAATCCCCTCGCTCTGGGCTATCGCATTGATCGGTGGACTTTTGATTGCAAGGCCGCTACTCTTTACCATTTTAAACCGGGTCGGCCATCGGGAACTCCTGCTGCTTTTCAGTGTGTTTCTGGCTCTTGGCCTGGGAGCCGGCGGCTTCGAATCTGTGGGGTTGAAACCCGACCTGGGAGCTCTGGTCGTCGGTGTGCTGGCAGCCGGTCATCCGAAAGCCGGAGAAATGGCCAAAGGCCTTTTAAGTTTTAAAGATTTGTTTCTCGTCGGTTTTTTTCTCAACATCGGCTTGTCCGGGATTCCCACGCTGCAGTCCGTCGCTGTTGGCGGACTGCTGACAGTCGGCGTATTTTTCAAGGTGGTCCTCTTTTTTGTATTGCTGACCCGGTTTAAACTGCGGGCACGAACTTCTCTACTGGCCTCATTCAGTCTTGCCAACTACAGCGAATTCGGTCTTCTGGTTGCCGCCACGGGTTTCCGAAACAACTGGATAGGAAGTGAGTGGCTCACCATTCTCGCTATCGCCCTGTCGATGACCCTGGTGATGGCGTCGCCCTTGAATTCTTACGTCCATTTAATTTATTCACGATTTTCCGGGCGATTGAAACCATTTGAAACCAAAACACGACTCCCCGAGGACCAGCCCATTGATACCGGCGATGCCGAAATTGCCATCTTCGGCATGGGGCGCGTCGGCACCAGCGCTTATGAAGACATGCGCCGGCGTCATGGTGAGGTGGTTATCGGGATTGATTTTGATGAAGAAACCGTCAAAAAGCATCTTGAAACAGGCCGCAAGGTCATCCTCGGAGACCCTACGGATTATGATTTCTGGGCCAAGACTCGCCAAAGTGGTGAAAAGATAAAGATCGTCCTGCTTACCCTGCCGGAACATACGGCGAATATAAGCGCCGTGGCCCAGCTGACTGAAATGAGGTTTACCGGATCGATTGCTGCCACCGCAAAATTTGATGATGAGGTCCAAGAATTGAAAGACGCGGGTGTGCATGCTGTTTTTAATTTATATGCCGAAGCCGGCTACGGCTTTGCCGAACATGTTTGCGAAGCCATAGATACAAAGGCAGAGGCCTAACGATAGGAGGGAGCAAATTCATGAAAATTAAACACCGCCCACCAAATTTTATCTATTATTTATTGCTGATTTTTTCAGTCGGCATACTGACGCCGACAGGCAGTTCTGCTGATGACGTTCAACTTTCCATGGGACAAAGCGTTTACGTTGCGATATATTCTCATATTTACGGCGGCAGTAAAGCCCGCCCTTTTAATTTGGCGGCAATTCTCAGCATTCGCAACACGGACATCAATCAATCCGTCACCATTGTCTCGGTCAAATACTATGATACCGAAGGTAAACTGCTCAAAGAGTATTTGGATGAGCCTTTAGATCTAAAGGCACTGGCATCGACGCGCTATATTATTAAGGAGGGCGACAAAACCGGCGGCTCAGGAGCAAATTTTATTGTCAAGTGGAAATCTAATCAAAAAATTACGTTTCCCATCATTGAAGCGGTAATGATCGGGACCCATTCCGGCCAGGGCATATCCTTTGTTTCACGGGGGCAGGTGATTGAGGAGCATCAAGAATAAAAGCAGAGAGAATCACAGCCGTTTTCCCAAACCAAGGGTATCTCGCTTCTGATCCGGAATAGTACAACAATCCCCTGATTACGTTGCTGAAGTGTCTCCGATATCTGTCTGAGAGGCGTCAGGCAGGGGGCGTCGTGAAAAAATATACGCTGAAATAAGTCCGGCGATGATGTGCCAGATCCCCCACCAGGCAACAATGATGGCCATGCCGCCAAGGCCATTAAAGAAATTAAATACCAAAACCAAACCCAGCCCCGAATTCTGGATGCCGACTTCAATCGACACCGCCCGGTTATCCTGCTCGCTTAATTGGAAAAGACGGCCGGTCCAGTAGCCCAGATTGAGCGCCAGAGCATTGTGGATGAGCACACCGATGAAAACCAACCCGATATAGTTGACAAAGTTTTGCCAGTTAACGGCCAGCGCCGCAGCGACGATGCCGATAAAAAATATCAATGAAAATATTTTAAAAGGCCGTCGAATCTTATCTGCTAGGGCAGGAAACGATCTTGATATCAGCATGCCGACACCGAGCGGTATTCCCAGGATGATAAAAACAGTCAAAAAAACATCCCACGGACTGAGATGAACCGCTTTTAAAATGCGGGCTGTATCCGGATTGAGACTGCCCCACAGGGATATGTTAAGGGGGGTCATAAGAATGGCTGCCAAAGTTGAGACAGCGGTCATGCTAACGGACACGGCACAGTTACCGCGTGCCAGGTAGGTAATGATATTGGAAAGATTACCGCCAGGGCAGGCTGCCACGAGAATCATGCCCAGGGCGATTGACGGCGGCGGTTGCAATATCAGAGTTAACAAAAAAGTAAAGGCGGGTAACAGAATAAACTGAGCGCCCAATCCAATGACCGGTGCTTTGGGCGCAATGAATATTCGCTTGAAGTCATCCAGCTTCAACTCAAGGGCAACGCCCAGCATCATCAGGCCGATGGCCGCATTGATCGCAAAAATCCCCTGGGGATTGAAGTTAAGACGCGCCTGATCGAGCGCCGCAACGTCCATAGCATTATTCTCCAACTTACATTTCCAACTTCCCTGTACGCGCCGCCGTCCACAGCCAGTTGCCGGGGGGATCCACGTTGGCCACCGGATCGACCACCGCATGGATTACAGCAGGCTTGCCCGAAGACTGCGCACGCTCAATCGCAGATTTTATCTCCGAACCTTTGCTGACATATTCACCGTGGCAGCCCATGGCAACGGCCACCTGGTCGTATCTGACAGGGGCATGCTCATGACCGAACCAGTCGGCCTGGCGACCGAACATTCGCCGCTGGGCTGTTTTTTCCATCCCGTAGGCCCCGTCCACGGCCACGATAATGATAACCGCCAAATTATTGCGCACAGCGGTTTCGAGTTCCTGAATATTAAAACCAAAGGCGCTGTCACCGGTTACACAGTAAACCGGTTTGTCCGGACGGGCGAGTTTGGCACCGATGGCATAGGGCAGGCCGGTGCCGAGATGGCCATAGTTCATTGAATAAATAACCGTTCGCTGGATTTTGGGGACATGATAATGCAAATTCCACAAAGTTGTGTTGCCGCCGTCCATGACAAAAATTGCGTCTTCGGGAAAAAAGTCGTTGCAGACTTTCAATATCTGACCCGTCAGCATGGGAGAGCGCTCCATGTCCTCCACCGAGGTGTCGAGTTCCTTCTGCCAATCATCCTGAACACTGCGGAATTCGGCAATCTTGGGGTGGGATTCGCGCCTTTGGGTGAGTTTTTTTACGGCAATCAGCAACTTTTGCAGAATAACTGCAGCATCGCCCACCAGCGGCACATCAACCGGCCGGTTCAATCCGATGTTTGTAGGTTCGGTGTCAATCTGAATCAGTTGCTGGGTTTGCGGTTCGCCCCACATCGGGGGCCGGCCCCACATATTCAGCTCCCCGAGTCGGGTACCGACGGCCAGTACCACATCGGCCTGGCTGTTGGCCATGATCCTCGATAAACAGGTGGGGTGAAAACACAAAGGGTGCTCATCGGAAACAATCCCCCGCGCTCTGACAGTATTGGTAACCGCACATCCGAGGTACTCGGCCAACTCCCGCACCTGCTCACCCGCGCCGGCACGCTCGGCCCCGTTGCCACAGTGGATGTTGACCAGATCTGCCCGCGTCAGCAACTCTGCGGCTTGCCGGATGGAACCCGGATCATAATTGGCAGAATCAACGACACGATATTTTTCGGGTTTCCAGATCTGAACGCTATCTTCGTCATTGCGTTCGCCCAGGATATTTTCAGGAATCAAAATATGGACGGGCCCCGGCCGACCTGAGATCGCTACCCGGAAAGCGTGCCGCACCATATCGGGAATTCGGCTCCAATGGTCTACCTTGCCATTCCATTTTACCGCCGGTTTAAAAATATCGAGATGTCGGCTGACCTGCATACCCCCCTGCTGCACATAGGAGTCAGAAATTTCACTGCGGCGGGTCGTGGTGATGGCTACCACCGGACTACCTTCAGCTTCGGCACACATCAAGCCGGCAAGAAGATTGGCGGCTCCCGGACCGGCACAGGCCATAACCACCGCAGGGCTTCCCGTCACCCGCGTGTATGCGTCGCAGGCATGGGCGGCGGCGGCCTCATGGCGCGGCACGATAAGTCGGATACCCAGGTCTTTACCAAGACGCTCGAGCGCTTCAATGACCATCATATAAGTGCCGTCTGTAATAGCATGGATAAACTGCACACCTTCGGCATGAAGGCATCTGACCAGAAGTTCTCCTCCGGTTATATCAGCCATATGATCCTCCTCTGTTAAGTTTCGTGAATCAAAGCTCCATCAATTGCCCGCCCGTAACATTGATGGCCTGCCCGGTCATGTATGAAGACGCACCGGAGGCCAGAAATGCAACCAGCTTGGCCACTTCTTCCGAAGTACCCAGACGACCCAGGGGAATTGTTTGAACCATTTCCGTTTGACGATCTTCTGGCGTTGAATCTAATATTTGTGCTTCCAGCCGGAATCGCCATTGCGTAAAGTCTGTTGCAATAACACCCGGGCAGACGGCATTGACGCGAATACCACTTCCGGCAAGTTCCTTTGCCATGACTTTTGTCAGCATGACGACCCCTGCTTTGGCGACAGCGTATGCACCGTTAAACAACGGTGGAACCTTTGCAGCCCTGGAGGCAATGTTGATGATGGTGCCACCCGTCTCCATCATCAAAGGAACAACGGCCTTAGAAACCCGAAATACCCCGTGAAGATTAACATCCACCGTTTTCAGCCAGGCATCTTCATCATAGGTGTGGACGGCATTGGGGACCCCCAGCACGGTGCCCGCGTTGTTACAAAGAACATGTATGTGTTCAAACTTTGAACTAACAGCATCTGCCATCTGCTTAACGGATGTGCTGCGGGTCACATCCACGTCAACAAATAAAGCCTCTATTTTAAATTCTTCTGCCAAATCCGCCACGAGTTTTAACATTTCATCTCGCATACCGGTAATCAGCGGATTGGTCCCGTCCTCTGTTTTCACTAAATCCGCAACAACGACGTTCGCACCGCTTTCAGCCATTTTTCTGGCAATCGCGTAACCGATGCCGTTTTTATTGCCGGCACCGGTCACCAGGGCGGTTTTTCCTTTCAGTTCTTGATACATATGGATCTCCTAAACTATCTTTGAGTTCCCGTCCCACTGCGCGGGAAGAGTAATCTTAAGTTGACCCTATCATTGCGGAGGTTGGAGAACTTCAGGGCCAAGCTTCAGGGGTCACGCAGAAGTCGGCTGCCGTCCACCTCAGACAGAACAACACTGGATTGGAATTCCTCCGGTATTCCACGTTGTTTCCAGGGTAAACACCATGGCAAACTCGACCCCCATCCCTTAAATTCTCTAAATGGGGCATCCGAAATATTGTGATGCCATTTTAAGTGAGCCCTTAATTGACACCACGAATGTTTAATTTGGACAGGAGGGCTTGTCAATATCAATTTTGCCCTTTTATTAACTTGACTGTTGAGTCATATTTTTATAGCTTAGTTTGGATTTAATACATTTTTTTTCTCATGGGAATGGGACTCAAGGCAGGCAGAAGTCTTTGCTTGTGACCTAATATTACGCACGACATTCGGAGATTTGTTATGAAGCTGTCGACAAAGAGCAGATATGGCACTCGCATGATCCTGGATCTGGCCCAACACCATGGGCAGGGTGCCATTCAACTGGGAGAAATAGCCAAACGGCAGAAAATTTCGTTAAAATATCTGGAGCAAATCATCCGGCCCTTGAAACAAGCCGGTTATGTCAAAAGCTTTCGGGGAGCAAAAGGCGGTCATATGCTCAATAAGCCGCCGCAAGAAATTACGGTAGGCGAGGTCGTGGCCCTGCTGGAAGGCGGCGAAACGTTGATTCAATGTGACCGAGACCCTGCGACCTGCGATCAAATAGATTCATGTTTGACGCGCTATCTATGGATGGAAGCTGCCAAGGCCATGTATACAAGGCTGACCGAAATCACTTTTGCCGATGTTATGTCTCTGCAAGAAGTCGTGTGCAAAGAACAATTTTTCGAATATCTGACTCCTGAAGAACAATCCAGTCCTGCCGTTTCATAGACAAAATCGTCGTCTGTGCAGTAATGGTAAATCCACGTGCTGAACTCGTATAGATTGAAACTAAAAACCGTTTAAGATTTCCTACCGTTTTTAAAAATTTACTCAATGACTGGAGGAAGAAAAATTCATTCTAAAATTTTAAATTGGTGGATTATCGGCCTCTTGTTGATCGGTCTGATGTCAACTGCAAGTGCCCTGGAGTTCCCAAGTCTTAAATCCCTGAAATTACCCAGCTTTAAATATGGTAAGCTTAAACGGGACCGGGATGTAAACCGCATATTTAAAAACAACAAAGTCCTTCCGGACCACAAATATTACACCAGCGGCCGTGCGAATATTCCATACGCTATCATCGGAATTCAAAATAATTATGAACTGAGACCGGGGTTGTGGCAGGAAATCAAACTCACCACACCTTTGCTGAGAAGCTGGGTCTCCCAGATGGATAATATATATGGCTATCCACCCTATGGTTCCATCATTCTAGATAATAATGGCAAACGGATTGGAATCTGGTATTCGAGCAAACAGTGGACAACTGTCATCATCGAAGAAAACAACGAGATTGCTGTCCTGGCGCCTGAGGTTCCGGGTTTCCGAAGTGGCAAATAAAATATTGGAGTCTAATTCGGGTTTGCCAAAACCATAAAAAATAGTATGAAGCGCCCATCGGCGTTCCTCCCTATTTCATGATTAAAAGCCGGTCCGATATCGAAATACGATACCGCTCACTGCTGCAAAAGGCGGTGCGGCGAGGTCATGTCGATCTGGTTTTAATTACCAGCGCCTTGCTTGAAAGCCTAAGCTCCGAGGTGAAAAAATGGTACCGAACCCGAACAGCTATCATTACCTTTGAAGAGTGCTGGCCTCTGGGCAGCGAACTCATTTTTAACAGGAAATTTCACAGCAAGGTCGCTGCTTTGATCAAAGTGACCCGGTCTGTAAAATCCCGGGATGCCGCCGGGCTTGGCTATCTGGCAAGCGCCTTGGCTGAAGGTGATACAGCGGCTCTGAACGGCTCACCCGACGACAAACACGTTAAGATTATAGCCGACGCCATCAAAAGACCGGATGACTTCTGGCAATGGATTGCCGCCCGGGAAAAGTCAGATGAACAAGCTGCCCTGGTGGAAAATGCAATGCACTTCAAGCATGAAGGATTGCCCAGGGACAAAGCTGTTATCCAGGCGGCCGCCTATCTTGCTGCCATCGAAACGATACCATCCCGACACAAACAACCACCGCCGGATCAGGCTTTTCCATACTGGATCGCATTCGACAAGCATACGCCGGAGGGTAAGCTTGTTTTTCGGGATGTCGCCAGAGATCTGCATATTCCTCCTCCACATTTGGAATGGACCTGTTTCTATTTTGAGGGGGCCAAAACAAATGGTGAAATCCCCTCCAAATGGTGGGACCGCAACTGTCAGCGTCATTTCGATAAAATCGGTCTTGCGATTGAAGAAGCTCATCTTCTCTGGGAACCTGCAAAACCGCAGATCATCGAAGCCTTGGCCGGCTACGGTCGCAATCTCCATAAAGAACTGTACCGTTGGAAACTATCCAATCTCAAACAAGTTGAGGCCCTGAAACGCCAGGTGGAGCTGTTTATTGATCATTTTGAGGAAGTCCATCGGGACCAAATGGAATTATTCACCCAGGATCACCTTGACAATTCATAATCAGAATGTCAAATTTGGCCTATGAACGACCATGGAATCCATATCAAGGAATTGCCGCAGTTAGTGAATCCTATTCTCATCGCCGGATTTGACGGATGGGGAAATGCGCTCAACATTTCAAGCGGCATGGCCAGCTATCTCATCCGCCGTAAAAAAGCACGGCATTTTGCAGACCTCGACCGCGACACCTTTTATCGCTACGATGAACAGCGTCCCCGGGTCAGTATCATCGGAGGCATTCTAGAAAGCTTTAAACCGCCGGGGGGCTCTTTCTACGCGGCCGAAACCGATACCGGTCAAAGCGATCTTGTCATTTTGAAAGCTGATGAACCCAATCTACGCTGGTTTCAATTGGCTGATCAATTGTTTTCTTTATGCCAAAAACTGGGTATCAGGACCATTATTACGCTGGGAAGTATGTATGACAACGTGCTGCATACGGATAGAATTGTCTCGGGAGTCGCATCAAGCAAAGAAATAGTCTCCCGGCTAATTGAATCCGATATCAACCCGATTGCCTATCAGGGACCCAGTTCCGTTCATACCATCATCCACTCGGAAGGTGCCAAAAAAGGCTTTGAATGTATCAGTTTATGGTCTCATTGCCCCTACTACCTGCAGGGAACCACCCATTTCGGCATTTTATCTCATTTAGGACGGTTGATAGCCGAACTAGGTAATTTCCAGCTGGATACCCCGGACCTGGAAGATAACTGGCAAAAGCTTAAAGAACAAATCAATCAGCTTATTGACGGCAACAGTGAGCTTCAGTCTTTGATCAGCAGTCTGCGAAAGGAAAAAGTGAAAGGTTCTATCACGAGCCTCAAAGGAACCATTAGAAGCGACGAAAAAGTCATCAACCTGCAGGACTTTTTGGATCCGAAATAATCCACCGACAACCGCATGTTTATGGGTAACCCTCCAACACAGATTCGATCAATCACCCAACGTTCGAGCCCCCGAATCATCGAAATTTCCCAGTCAAATTAAACGGCTGTCAGGTCGTTAATTGTGCCGCCCACGAGAAACGGCGTTTACCCTGCCGAAACGGCCGATAGCGGTATGGCTCCTGCTGTGAGATCGGACGGAAAGCTGACCTGGATAATTAATGCTTACTAAATCCCGACTGCCGCGGATATTTTCTCCCAGGCCGCCTCTGCGGTTTCAACATATTCAAATAATTCAAGATCTTTCTTTGATATGGTTCCCTCTTCTACCAGGGCATCGAAGTTGATAACCCGCTTCCAAAATGATTGGCCAAATAAAAGCACGGGGATCGGCTGCACTTTTTGGGTCTGAATAAGGGTCAGTGTTTCAAAAAGCTCATCGAGGGTGCCGAACCCGCCCGGGAATGCCACCAGACTTTTGGCACGCATCAATAAATGCATTTTACGAACAGCAAAATAATGAAATTGAAAATTCAAATCCGGCGTAATATAAGAATTGGGCGTCTGTTCATAGGGAAGAACGATGTTCATTCCGATACTCGGCACCCCGGCTTCATGGGCTCCGCGATTGGCAGCTTCCATTATGCCCGGACCGCCGCCGGTCACTATCACCAGTTTATCTTTGCCGGTATTGCTGGATATCAAATGACCCAATTTGCGCGCCTCGTCATAATATCGACTGTTTTCGAGACTCCGACGGGCAGACGCCAATTTCTTGACTGCAAGCGGATCATCCTTGGCCCTGCTATATTCTGCCTGGGCTGAAACCAATCGGGTCTCGGCAGTTTCAGGATCCGTAATCCGAGCGCTGCCGTATATCACCACGGTCGACTCGATGTGTTGCTCCTGCAAAATCAGCTCAGGTTTTAGAAGCTCCAATTGAAGTCGTACCGGTCGCAATTCATCCCGAAGAAGAAAATCCGGATCCTGAAAAGCCAACTGATATGAAGCTGACCTGCATTGGGCTGAGTCAATGTGGCACCGGGCTGAAAGTGCGGCATCACGGGCCGATGGAAAGGGACTTTTGAGGCGTGTATCTGCCGGCATAGTAATTATTCTCCAGTAATCTGTTTTGATGTTGATTTGATAGGCTGTCCAAAGCCAGGTTGTTCATACAACGTTGGGACAAATACTCGTCACTGGTTAATAGCAGGGACAACCGACGGAGGCAAGTATAAGATTCAGTGGTAAAAAGTGTCTTCTTCGAGTTTGATTCAATGCGATACAGATCTATCTGAATTTTCTATGTAAAACTGAAAAATCCTGATGGGAGATAGGGAGGACGATACAAAGACAGACGAAAAATAAAATCCCGTCTAACAGCGAGATATCGCGAGACGGGATTTGGTATACTGCACAATCTTTGGTTTTATTTTAAGCCTCGTTTTGATCGACAATTTTGAATCGCCTGAACTGTCAATACTCTTTCGAGGCATGCTTTAAGATAAAACTTCCCACAATGCCGTTATTCTCGTGCGGCGCTATTCCTCATTAACTTTAGTCGTGAGAGCCCGACAGAGAAGATGCACGCACATTTGAGAAGTTTTACAATTAGCCGTTTGGCTAAGTTTGAACGTCTATAATACAAATTTTGTGCCATTTTCCCAATTTTTAATAATTTATATAAATTCCAGATATTTAATTGGTATTTTAATATATCAGCATATTTATAATTGACAATTATCGTCAACTTTTTTACCCTAATTTGTCAGATTATTGATTATTCGACTTTTGATGCGATCACAGCAAACCCTTTGAGGAGAAAAAGAAACCAATGCGATTTGGATTTGCCACCGCCACACAAATTATTTTTGGACCTGGAACCCTAAAAGATATCGGCGTCCCGGCAGCTGAAATGGGTCACCATGGGTTTGTCATTACCGGTCGAAACCAGGAACGGGCAGCGCCGCTTGTGGAACAGCTTGAAAAACAGGGTATCGGTTTTTCGCTGTTCAGCATACCCGAGGAACCTACGACTGACCTGGCCCTTGTCGCGGTCGAAAAAGCCCGCCGTGATGGTTGTGATTTCGTGATAGGTATGGGAGGCGGTAGTGTTTTGGACGCCGGAAAGGTTGTAGCTGCGCTTTTAACCAACGACGGCGAATTAATGGAATATCTGGAGGTAATCGGAGCCAGTCAACCGCTGAAGCGACGGTCCGCACCATACATCGCAATCCCGACCACGTCCGGTACCGGAGCCGAAGTCACACGCAATGCGGTCCTCGAATCACCCCTGCACGGGATCAAAGTCAGCATGCGCAGTCCGTTTATGTTACCGCAATTGGCGCTGATTGACCCGGAGTTAACCTACTCGATGCCGCCTTCCATAACAGCCGCCACCGGGTTGGACGCGTTCACACAACTGCTGGAAGCCTTCGTAACCAGTGAAGCCAATCCTTTGACAGACTGCCTTTGCCGCCAGGGATTAAGGCGGGCTGCACGGGCTTTAAAGCAGGCATATCAAAACGGTGATGATGAACAGGCCCGCGAAGATATGTGTCTCGCAAGCCTTTTCGGAGGTTTGGCATTGGCCAACGCAAAGTTAGGTGCTGTCCACGGGTTTGCAGGTGCCTTGGGCGGTATGTACAAGGCTCCCCATGGCGCTTTGTGCGCTGCTCTGTTGCCCCATGTTATGCAAGCCAATATCGAGGCCTTGCATTCCCGGGCCCCGGAAGCTCCTGCGCTGGATCGCTATGCTGAGGTCGCCCGGATTATCACTGGAGAACCCGAAGCGTTAGCTAATCAAGGTATAAACTGGGTACAGGAAATGTGTCGGCAACTGGAAATACCCTCATTGGCAGCTTACGGACTTGACAAAAGGGATTTACCCGCAGTGGTAACAAAATCTCAGAATGCCAGCAGTATGAAGGGAAACCCGGTTACACTGACAAAAGAGGAACTGTCGGAAATCCTTGACAAGGCTTTTTAATCGTCAGCCTTGACGTTGCAAAAACCGAAAGGTTTCAAGACCAGGGGGCGGTCAAGGGTTGGCCTTGACTGGGACGTGTCGACAAACCCACGCTTTGTTGCGACACGCATCGGATTGGATTGGGGCGTTGGCTGGTTTTATCTGAAAACAAACGGTGGGGCTTCCTCGTCCGTGGCACCTGATTTTTTGCTATGGGGTTTAACTCTCATATCTTTCTGTTTTTTAAAACGGCGGGGAACGCTGAACAAGCCGGTTAGAAAAAACAGAATCACCTTGAATAGCGCTTTTAATATTTGTAAAATCAAGTAAAAAAGCCCTATGCCAAACGCCACTTCAACAAAAGTGGGTTGATTGGTGACCCAAATGCTGAATATGTCCCAATTATTTACCAGTCGGTTAAGTATCGCTTCCATCGCGCAATGATTCCTTATCCTTGTTTTGTACCGTTAGTAACAAATTTTGTCAAGAATACGAACAACTTAAATTGTGACCATTTTCAGTCAAAAATTTGACATTTGCCGACCTTTTCTTGTCTTTTTTCTTAAGTTTTTAAGAAGCAAACCGATCTACAGGGTATCAGTGTGCTGGCGGGTACACTGTAAAATATAATTCCTTAGGGCAAGGGGTGGTCCATGCGGACCACCCCTATTTTTTTGTTAAAAAATGTAAGCCCCCAAAGTACAACGCGACATATTTTTACGATGGGCGAATAATAAACCTTGATTTTGCTTTAAATTTGACAATCTATGCTTAACTTGAGTTTCAGAAGGTAATATTTTGGGGGAGTTTAACGATGAATTACAAACTAAACCTGGCACTTGGAATAACAGTTTGGCTGGCGACTGTCGGCTATTCAGTGGCCGAGACAAACTTTACAGAGATAGTGAAAGAAATTCGCCCCGCTGTCGTGACCGTGGTTGTCTATGATGCAAATCATCATGTTACCGGGCTTGGGAGTGGATTTTTTATTGATAAATACGGACATATGATTACTAACTACCATGTCATTGATGGCAAATATGCCGCAGAGGTGAGAACCGCTGATGGTAACTCATATCCGATTGCAATGGTCGTGGCGGATAATAAAGCGGTTGATCTGGTAAAGGTACTGGTGGATATCCCGCGCGAGAAGATTAAATGGATAAAAATCAGCGAAGATTTGCCTTCAATTGCCGAGCAAATCATGGTGGTCGGCAGCCCTATGGGGCTTGAACAGACCGTCAGCGAGGGAATAGTATCTTCAATACGGGAAATTCCATCGGTGGGAGAATTTTTTCAAATGTCAGCTCCGATTTCCCCGGGATCCAGCGGCGGTCCGGTAATCAATTTGAAAGGTGAAGTCATTGGTGTCACGACTTTCCAGTTTGTGCGCGGACAAAACCTTAACTTCGCAATTGCAGGGAATTCCGTGCAGAAGCTGAAACCGGCCCGGCTCGGCCTCACGATTTCTATGTGGACCTTTACCAAGAGTTCACAGCAGCCAAAGCTTGCAGAGGAACTTTGTCGCCAGGGATACAGCTTTTCAATGAACGGCGATGACCAGAAAGCGCTCAAGCTTTTCAAGGAAGCAATAGAGCAGGACCCGAAAAATGTCATGGCATGGAACGGCCTGGGCTCCTGTCAGATTGGGTTGAACAGGCCTGCTGCTGCTATCGAGTCATATAAGCAGGCGATTAAAATTGATCCCAATGACGCGGCCATGCACTATAATTTAGGAAATTATTTTGCCAAACTCGGCCGCCATCAGGAAGCGATTGAATCCTATCAGCAGGTAATCCGACTAAAACCTGATTATGAATCCGCATATTTTAAGCTCGGAATGATTTACGCAGAGCTTGGCAGGATTGATGACGGGAAAAAAGCCTTTGAAAATGTCATCCGACTAAACCCGGATGCAGCTCCTGCTCACTTCAACATTGGAATTGCATATACTCAACTGGGTCGCTACCAGGAAGCCATCAAGGCCCATCAGGAAGTCCTGCGAATCAATCCCGGTTTTGCACCGGCTCATTATTACCTGGGTGTGGTGTATGGCAAACTGGGGGAATCCAGCTCGGAAATACGTGCCTACAAGGAGGCAATTCGGGCCGATCCCGATTTCGCACCGGCTCACTATAACTTAGGATATGCTTTTTTTCAAAAGGGCGACAAAGCAGCGGCCCTTGATGAATACAAAATTTTAAAAAGCTTGGACGAAGAGGCCGCGGATAAATTATTTAACCTCATTTATTTATAGCGATGGAATTAGAAAAAAAATACAAACACTTGCCCAACAGCGAGACCCATCAATGTTTCGGATGCAGTCCCATTAACCCATCTGGGCTTCAGATGAGTTTTTACACCAACGATGCAGCCGTCTTTTCCGAGGTAACGGTTCCGAAACATCTGTGCGGATGGAATAATCTGATTCACGGTGGGGTTCTATCGACGATTCTTGATGAAATAATGAGTTGGGCTGCAATTTATCTCTTAAAGCGGATCACCTTAACCAAGTCGATGACAATTGATTACCTGAAACCCGTATATATCGGTCATTCATTGAAGGTCGAAGGAAAGGTGCTGGAGTTAAAAGGAAAACATGAAGCTGTGATGGAAGGTATCCTGTCAAACAGCGATGGTACAATCTGTACCCGATCAACCGCCAACTTTGCCATTTTTTCTCCTGCGGTGGCCAAACGACTGGGAATTGCAAACGAGGAGCATTTGAATTGGTTTGAAAGGATCTATAATATTTGATTTTGCGTTCAATTTAGAAAAAACCACCCGCGCTCGCTTCCATACTTATAGCCTAAACTGAGCATCTTGAGGATCAAATCGAGCATAAAAGTCGCTAGCGCAAAAAAATTGCTAAAGAAATATTCATAAGGTCCGAAAATATTATCAGGCCTGTGCAACGTGTTAACACAATGTCATTTACCTCCTTTCTGATTGGGGTGGCTTCCAGGAAGTCACCCCAAAACTTTTTCATAAGCACATCTATCCGTTTATATCGTCATTCAATAATTCATCACAGAGAGCACATTAGTAGTACAAGGTGCCAAAACAAAGGCTAAAATCACCCTGGGTCCCGCGAAGCTATCATGGCATCCATCTCAATGACGGTTTCAAGCTGCACCAGCACCGGGTTGGGTGTCACCATATCAAGTTGATCGGATTGGTGTTTCATCTTCTCGAATGCTTTCGTGGTCATACGTTCCGGACCGGCAGCCAACCGCACACAGGCCTGGAAAATGAAAAAACTCAATAACAGTATAATGCCGATCGACCACAGGGCATGTAGAAAAAAAGCCCCCGCAAAATATTCCCCCCATAAAAACCCTTTGACTGTGATCCAACCGCTGTATCCCAGAATACCGACCACCGGCAGATTGAACACAATTTGCAGCAATGGTCCGGAAAGCCTGCGAGATACGCTTTCAATCTCAGACTCCAGGGTCCTGCGCCAGACCCCCGCCAATTTTTCACTGAGTGCCTCACCGGCTGGCAGCATCTCTTCCACTCTTCGAACGGCGCTGTTAAACCCGCCGCCAATCAGAGACTCAGCGATATCCGGCCAGTGGCTCATCGTTGTGAGCCGGTATGTCCGTAAGCCTGCCCCAACCCGCTCATCGTTGCGGGCGTCGGCCGTTGCCGATTTTGAATCTTTGAAGTGTCTCCAGGCCGAAATCATGCCCAGTATCTGGGTTACAGGACGGCCGAATCTTAACAGGGCGGCCATACCGGTCCCAAAAATCAGCAGGCGCGCCCAGATGGCGATGATCCATCCCATGGGCCCGACCCAACGCTGGGAGAGTTTCTGATATACCATCAAGCCGATACCGAAAAGCTGTCTTGAATCATCACTTTTCATGGTGGAGACGGCGTCCAGAAAAGACTTTTTTTCCGCTTCGCGGATTTTGTGCTTGGCCGCCACCAGTGATGTGCGGCACCCGGAAACCTTTTGCCCGACCTCATCGAAGATAAAATCCCTCAGACTTAGGGCATTTTCAAGCCGTCTGTCCACCACATAACCGGCGCGGTTGATACTGTTAAAAATTAGACTTTGCAATTCTTCGAATTCATCAAACCCGTGCTTAGGTCCTGCCGTCGGATCCCATTGTGGGTCGCTGAGATGCTGCCGGGCCGATACACACAAAATGCGGTCCACGGATGTTTGCCAGGCTGCCTGAATATAGGCTAAAAAATCCGGAAATATGCGATTTTTCAATTCCGTCTCATCCTGACGATCGCATTTATTAATCACACACACCAATGATTCTCCATTAAATTTCCGGACAAAGGGGGCCAAGAAATCAACATGATCTTTTCTTTTGGGGTTTTCAGAATCGAACACACAAATGAGCATGTCGGAGCGCGCGATGGCTTCCCGCACAAGGGGTGAGTGTTTCCGGTAGGCCTTGCTGTCAGTGTCCGGCGTGTCGATAATGAGGACGTGCTCCAATAACGCGGCGGCCGGGCTTGATTTGACCTCGACGGAATCACTACCGAGATTTTTGACCAGCTGTCCAGCATCCTGGGGATCGCTGCCGAAAACAATGATATGACCGGTGGTCGGCCGCTGATGTCCCGCCGGTGACAGATCATCGACGCCCGCCAGGGCATTCAGCAGGGTGGATTTACCGGCACCACAAGGTCCGACAATGGTCACCACCAGCTTTTGTTCAAAACGCTCGGCCAGGTCATCGATCATCCGAATGGCTTCATCGCATTGTTTTTTAAGTGGTGTCGCTGGAAGCCACAGTGGCAGGCCCGCCAGTGTCAATCTCAGCATATTGAGGTCATTTTTGAAACCTTCGATTTTGCCGAGTGCCTTGAGTGCGGCAGATTGTCGGGCGGGTAGCATTAGTTCTCGACTCCCTTCATGCAGGTCTCCATTGAATGTCCGATTTCATTGATCAGCAGATCTATGTCGGCAATATTATCTCGGGCACACCGCAGAATTCCACCGGTTATGTTTTGCTCAACAAGGTGCTGTACAGCTTTTAATTTATGATTTAACCAGGTTTGTACAATGGGCCCGATCATTTCCTCGATCTGTTTGCGGTCGGCCTTTTTCAACCCTGTGGTCACCGGAATTGCAAACAGCGCATATAAATCCTTAGCACCGAATAGTCCGATCAGCTTTACCTTTATACCGGCAGCTCCTATGGGATCTCCGGTAGAAAGAACATAGGTGACCGCAACCGTTGCCGGCAGGACGTTGAGCAATGCCCAGAAGGTTTGGCTAACTTTGTGCCACAGTCCCATTTTGCGGCGGAAGTGGTCAGCAAGTTGTTCAAGATCCTTTTCCATATCTCGGGAAATCGCCGTAATGGACTCTTTTTCAGCCAGAATAGATTGGAGAATGGCGCTAAATTCCCTGGCACGCAGTTTCATCTGCTCCGGTATCACTACCGGATGGACATCAACCAGAAAAGTGACTCTGGAACCTTCGCCGGCAAGTTCGGTCTGGGGGTTTTGTCCTTTTACCAGTCCTTTCTGTGTCCTTATTTTATCAATGATTTCAATCATTCGTCCAGCAACGGGATCATTTAGAGATCCATCGACGGATATCTGCTGGCTGACCGCCTGATGGTGCATGTGATTCACCGCCGTCACCAAATCCTCATTCACTTTTTCTACAAACACCTTGGAAGACGATGGACGTGATTTGCCCGGAGATAACTGATCTTTGGCCCAACTTGCCGCACCGAGCATCATTTTCAGCGGCAATTCAATGAAACTGCCCGTTTTGCGCAAAATTTTCACGTGGGTCGGATCCGTGGCTGCCCAGACCCGGGCAAATCGACGCATGACGCGATCCATCGGAAAATGCTTCAACGCTTCATGAACACAGTGACTCTGGGCGGTTTGAAACGCGTCATAATAAAGGCGCAGTTCATCGAGAGAAATCCGTGCACCATTACTTATCGTCTCGGCGTGGGTGTAAACGTCCTTTAAGATGGATGCGTATAATTCAGAACGGAGTGTGGGCGCATCAACCGATTGCAGCGCTGCGGCAAAATCCGGGTTTTTTGCATCAACCGGCTTAAGTTTCATGAACCCCTTACCGGCGGCCACATCATTGTCTTCATCGGTGCGGTAAACACCCAAGAGATACCTGTCGGCCAGTTCGCCATAAATACCTTTCGCCACCGTCATAGCATGGTCAAGAACCTCTTGTTGGGTAAAACTAGGGTACACCCGATACACCAGAAAACATTTTCGTTTACCGATCCCGGTAAGCATTTGAGCGATAAAATCGGTGTTGTCCCGGTTGTTATAATTGGAGTTGGTAAAAATGTAGATAAGAATGTCCGAAGCTTCCAATGCCATCCGGGTGACTTCCCGATTGGCATATGCACCTTTTGCACCCGTGTCAAAATCCGGCGTATCCATTATCACCAGATTAAGGCCAGGTAATGGGTTCAGAACATAGAGCGGCTTTCCCGGCACCGTCAGATCTTCCCTGGTTTTCAAGGGATCCGGAGTCTGTTTAAAGGGTCGCGCCAAATCGGCAATAAGATCTGCTTGCTGGGCCCGTCCCGCCGGAATGGAAAAAAGCACGCGCCGATTCAACCCTGCAGTCCCCCCCGTAGGTGCGAGATGATCTCCGACCAGCGCATTAAATAAACTGGATTTTCCAGAAGAGCCCCCACCGCAAATGGCAGCGACCAGCGGAAAATCGGGTGTCAACCGGGAAAGAAGTTTGGCATCGACAACGTCGGTCCAGAAACGTATTTCCTCGTCGTTTCCAAGCTTGAGCCGATCAGCTAAACGGGGAATATTTTCTCTGAGTTTTTGTAATGCGTCATACAGCGCAGATTCCATTTTACCGTCCCTATCTATCCAGTCCTCGAAAGATTTATAACATATTGACATTATTAAAACAAAAATAAATCAAATTTTTTAGAAAAAAAGGACCAAATACGCCTTTGCTTGTCGTTAATCCGGATAATTCAGAATTTAAACTTGAAAAAGATAGACACTATTCGATAAAGGAGAAGAATTACAGGATCGAAAGATGGACCATGAGGGTCTGGTATATGAAGACATCTCTTGCGGAATTAAAAGTCTTAACTCTTGATTGTCAGGCAACCGGAGCAAATCCGGACAAAGGGCATCTTCTTGAGATCGGTTGGATACCGACACGGGCAACTTCTGCCGATAATCCAATGCTGACCGGCCTTCAGGCTTATCTGGTTCGTCTGCCGCCCGATGCGACCATCCCGCGGGCGGTAGAACGGATTACCGGGATTTCAGCCGATTTCTCAGCGGCCGGCATTTCACCAAAAACCGCCTGGGAACGGTTAATCGCAACGGCACAGCAGGTCACCGCCAGCAGCCCGTCCATAGCCTGTCCAACGATTATTCATTTTGCCCGCTTTGAACATACCATTTTTACACCAACTTCACCAAAAATATAGCCCTGAATGCCCGTTTCCCTTCAGGATCATCTGTACCCATGAAATCGCGATCCGCCTTTTACCCGATCTGCCGCGCAAGGGTATCAGGGCCATTGCAGGCTATTATGGTCATAGCGCGCCGGAGCTCAAGCGGAGTGCAGGCCATGTTGTCGCAACCGCATTCATCTGGAAAAAGATGGTCAAACTATTAGACACAACCTGCGGCATATCCAGCATCGATCAATTGATCGACTGGTTGGTTGCCACCAAACCTCCCGGCCGATCCAGACGGTCATATCCGATGAATCCTGCAATCCACAACCGCTTACCGGGCAAACCGGGCGTCTATCGGATGCTGCGTACCGAGAATGGTGATCCGCTTTACATCGGCAAGGCCAAATCCCTCAACTTGCGGGTAAAAAGCTATTTCCGACAAAATACGCCTCACACGGAACGTACCTTGGAGATGCTGTCCCAGGCAAGGGAGCTGAATATTACCCAAACTGGCTCCGCCCTGGAAGCCGCCATCCTGGAATCCGATGAAATCAAACGATATTCGCCTCCCTATAATATTGCCCTGCGCCGGCGGCAACGTGAACTCGTATTTTTTACCAAAGACCTCTGCCGGCATTCCGCCGAGGTCGACAGGGAACACCCCGTGGGACCCCTGCCCGCCGGTAGATTTATCAAAGCGGTATTCGCTTTCGGTTCATGGGTTGCAGATGGTATGAAGGTCAATGATGATGATTACCTGAATTCTGTCCGCGCCCTTCTCAATTTTCCGGCAGAGTATGCGCCGCAGATCGATTGTATGCGGCAAGGCTTTAAAATTTTCAGTAAAAATTACGGCAGCCGTCTGGCACAACAATCTGCCTTGGGGTTCCTGACCGCCCTGGGTGCAATGCTTTGGCGGGAGCGGATGAATTCCGCCGCACTTGCAGATATGGCAGCAGAAAATGAAACCGATAATGGGGATGTTGAATCGGAACAGAAAAATTCCATCAAAGAACATGTCTGGACACCGGAGGAAGTGGCACACGCCATCGAAAAAATGATACGCCACAGCGCTCATTTGATAAGGAGAGCCCGCTGGTTCTGCCTGCTGAGCGAATCCTCGCTGGCCTGGTCATCGGCTGATCGTCGAGACAATGATAAAATCCTGGTGGTTTTTAAAAACGGATCCGTTCTGGAGCGAAAGAATTTGAAGGCCGGAGAAAAAACTCCGATACCTTTGGGATATGGCAAATCATTTCGGACCCGCCAAATGAGCATTAACCTGATAACCTATGATCGGCTGCGGGTCGTAACCACCGAATTGAGAAGGCTCGTGGCGGAGGGACGGAATATCGAACTACGCCTCAGCCCCAAAGTGACACTGACCCGGCAGGAGGTGATGAGAGCACTGCGATGGGTATAATCCGCATTATCAGCGAGGGGTTTGGTAATTGATCGCAGAACTAAATGAGATGGAAAGAGGGTGTGGACCACAAACAGTTCGGGCGAAAACACTTATTTACTTTCAAATTGTGTTTAAGTATCATTACCCCTCAGCGAGGCATAAAAAGATAGATCTGCTTCCAGCATGCAAAGTTTAAAGCTCGGAGGGAGGACCGGCATTTCTATATTGCATTAAATTATGACCGAATAGCGAAAGGAGGCCCATGAACCAGAGCACCATTAAAATTAGACTTATGAAGACTGACGATTTTGACGCTGTGGTTGAAATTGATGAAAAAGTACTCAAGGCTTCCCGAACGGAGTACTATAAGTTAAAATTTGAGAAGCTATTTAATTCCAAAGATTATTTGCCTGCGTCGCTAGTGGCAGAGGCAGGAGACGGAACGGTGGTGGGGTTTGTAATGGGGGAAATTTACATGGGAGAATATGGTATTTTTCAGGAAGAGGCAACCTTGGATACCATCGGTGTTGATCCCTCCTGCCAACATAAGGGTATCGGCGAGCAGTTGATTAATGAATTTATAGATCATTTGAAAGACGTCGGTGTTCAGAAAATAAACACCCTGGTCGACTGGAATGATTCCAAACTGATCCATTTTTTTAGCATGAACCAATTTAGCCCCTCTAAAACCATTAACCTGGAACGACGTCTTTAATATTGAATAGAAAATGGGGTCAATCCAACTCCCCCGACACCTGGAATGCCTTCATAAACTTGCGGTCAATATAATTTTTCAAGGCAAATCCGGGTTTGCCCCCCCATACCATGCCATGCCAATGAACAATGGCCGTTCCGTCCCCCATATTCAGGGCCAGCAAAACTGATTTTTGCGGTACAAATTCTCGCAGCTCATGTCCGTTTAAGGCACTCAGAAGATTATGCAGCAGGATGGGATTCTGCCGGACGGCATACACACCGACTTTGGCCAGGGGTTGCGGTTCAAAGCTGATACAGTCACCACCGCCAAAAATGTCCGGATATGCGACGGACTGCAGGAAATGATTGACCAGCATACCGCCGTCAGGGCCGGTGGGCAGCCCGGAGTCTTCAAACAGTCGGGATGGCTTGACACCAACCGCCATAAAAACAATATCGTTTTCCAAAACGGCGCCATCGGTAAGCTCGACGGCGCCGCCCCTGATCGCGGAAAATCTGGCACCCTCAATCACCTGCACTTTCCTGGCGCCCAATGACTTCAAAGCGTGCTGCCTGACGCTGCCTTTAAATTGATGCAGCAATTGCTTGCCGGCGACCAGTGTAATCCGACACCTGCCCGATTCATTTCTGACCAGGCGGTCCAGGTTGCCGGCGATCTCAACACCGGTGGGCCCTCCTCCGACAACGGTCGCTTTCAATTCCCGGGTCTTTAAAATGTCGATAACTTTCCGGCGTGCATTTAAAAGATTTTCGATGGGTTTGACGGTAAAAACGGTTTCATCGGCAAGCGTGGATTCGGCCACAGGCACAAAGCTACCGGTATTGAGAGATATAACATCAAAGGGAATCTTTTTGCCGGACTGCAGTTCGATCATCCTTTCTTCCGCTTTTACTGCGATGACCTTGTCTTCAATAAAACCGGCACCCCGGTCTTCGGTCAGCTTCTTTACATTGAAGCGGATCTCCTCAGGTCTATATATCCCCGATAACATTCCGGGCCCCATCCCGGAATAATAGTGAAGCGGGCTGTCACTCACGACGGTGACCTTGTGACCGGAATTTTTGAATTCCCTCAGGTTTTTTAAAACGGTTAAATGTGCATGACCGGCGCCAACGATAACCAGATGCTTTCCCATAAGTTCGCCTCTAAATAGTTACTGATTCATCAACTCTTCGATTTCATCGGCCTCCCGTGGAATATCGGCCGTCAGATCCACCGGTTCGCCTTCAGTGATTAAAATATCGTTTTCGATCCGGATGCCAATGGCCTCGTCTCTGATATAAATCCCGGGTTCACAGGTGAGCACCATCCCGGGTTCAAATTTCCGGTACCTGTCGCCATAGTCGTGGACATTAAGGCCCAGATGATGGGAGGTGCCATGGGGAAAATATTGTTTATAAAGCGGTTGCCCTTCAGGTTGTTTTTTCACTTCCTCTGCATCCAGCAGGCCTAATTCTATCAGTTCAGTTTCCATTATGCCACCGACCATCCGACCATATTCATCAAGCGTTTTTCCCGGTTTAAGCATTCGAATGGCCGCTTTATGCACATTTAAAACCGCATTGTAGACCTGCTTTTGCCGTTTGGAAAACTTTCCGCTTACCGGGACCGTGCGCGTAACATCCGCCGCATAGTTGCCGTACTCGGCGCCGAAGTCAATCAGCACCAGGTCGTCTTTCCGACACTGTTTATCATTTTTGACATAATGCAGGGTGCAGGAATCAATTCCTGAAGCAACGATGGTCTCAAAGGCAGGTCCCCGCGAACGGTTCCTCAAAAACTCGTGATAAATCTCAGCCTCGATCTCGAATTCCCAAACCCCGGGTTTGATAAAGCCCAACAGACGACGAAATGCTTTAGCGGTGATGTTGCCGGCCCGTTTGATCAGATCCACTTCCGCCGTTGATTTAACCACGCGCAAATCCTGCATGATCGGCGCCAGTCGCCGGTAACGATGCAACGGGAAAGCGTCACGACACCACTGAATGAAGCGTTTATCCCTTGTCTCCACCCTGGCATCCCCCCGCAGATGTTCATTGGTGTTCAAATAAATTCTTTCGGACTGACAAACCAGTGGTTTGAAAATATTGTTAAATTCGTTATTCCAGTAAACCGTTTTAATTCCGGAGACGGCCGTGGCCTCGTCTTTGGTATATTTTTGCCCTTCCCACAGGGCAATTTGCTCGTTGGTTTCCTTTAAAAACAATATCTCCCGATGCTTTTCTTCCTTGGCATCCGGGCAGATGACCAGTGTACTCTCCTCTTGATCGATACCGCTTAAATAGAACAAGTCGGTCTGCTGAATGAAAGGGTGGAAGCCGTCCGCACTGGTGGGCATGATATCGTTTGAATTGAAAACAGCAATGGAATACGGCTTAAGCTGTTCAACGAATCGCCTGCGGTTTTGAACAAACAGGTCGGCGTCAATCGGTAAATATTTCATGTTATTCTACGTGCCCTAACCCATGGGCTTCTTTAAATTCGTGCCATTCGTCATGATCGATATTTCCATCGCCATTCAGATCGATCGCCTTGAATACGCTCGGCTCGGCCTTCGGAAAATATTTCTCAAATTCCGTCCAGTCCACCAGATCATTTCCGTCGGAATCCATGTCGGGGAAATGGGCGTTGAAGCCCTTGGGATCGGGCATTTTCTCTTTATGATGCGTCGACTTCGAAGCACAACCCGACAGCATACCAACCGCTAAAATGAGACTTAAAAAAAAGACAAAATTTTTCATATTTTCTACCCCCATAAATTAGTTTTGTTCTCTGCTGCTAATACAAGTGTCATCAAATATAACGTTAATTAATGAATCGTCAAGCTTGCAGATAAGATCAATCCAGACAATTGACAGATCTCAAACCGTTCGATAAATATTAACCAATTAAGGGATGCTCTATACCCTCAATTGAACCATAAAGCGCAAATAGGATGTCTAACGTTTTTTTTATGGATGCTTTTAAGAAATCGTTGTCAAAATTTATATCTCACTTGTTGAAAAAATAGAACCGGTATCACGTATCCAGTATAAGGAGAAAAAAATGAGTGCGAGTATGGAAATTCACTTCCCCGGTGGAAAAAAAGTTCATTCTGATTATAAGGGCTTCACAATTCAAACCGATCAAAGCAAAGAAGACGGCGGTGACGAAAGCGCTCCGACCCCTTCGGACCTGTTTTTTGCTGCGCTGGGGGCCTGTATGGGGTTTTACGCGCTGGGTTTTTGTACCAACCGCAAAATCGATCCCGGGCAATTGAAACTTATGGTTGAATTGCAGTCCCACGAAAAAACCCATATGGTAGAAAAAATAATTTTCAATATCGATCTTGGGCCGGAATTTCCACCAAAATACACCTCGGCCCTGATCCGCGCTATGGAGCTGTGCTATTTAAAGAAACATTTTGACCAGCCGCCCCAATTTGAATTTGTGACCCATCAAAAATGATATGGCCGCAAAAAGGCACAAAACGCACAAAAAATACAGAGCCATGGTGTCATCGGATTGGAACGGGTGTCTGGCACCCTGCGGACCGTTTGATTGCATTGCTTTTGCATATCCACGATTGAAATCTGATTTAGCTGATATTTTCCGGCAATACACCGGCAATCTTATCTCCTTGGGTGAGGCTGCCGGAGAAATCCGGAAATTGTTGCCTGACCCCATCACCGCGGAACAAATGGATGCCTACCTGGATGAATCCTTTTGCACCTATACCGGCGTACCGGACCTGATCGAATGGTGCTCAAGCAATAACATTCTGTTTATGATTAATACCACCGGCATGATCGGCTACTTTCAGCGTATTTTTGCCAAAAGCCTTCTGCCCCCGGTACCGGTGATCTCGGCCCATCCCATGATAAGCTACCCTCGGAACACCCGTGCTTCCTTCCGCGTTTATGAACTATTGCAAACCCAGGACAAAAGCACAAATACCGGCAAAGTTGCCCGCCAATGGGCCATCCCGGCCGACAAAATAATTTTGTTGGGGGACAGCGGGGGTGACGGCCCCCACTTCGAATGGGGCGCGGCTATCGGCGCTCGCTTGATCGGGAGCATGACCAAGCCGTCTCTGGCCAAGTATTGCCGGTCAAAGGGCATTGAAATTAACCAGCGATTTGGTTTGGACTATACCCGACGCGAGAAGGCCTCTCTGGAAGAGGAATTGCAGATAAATTTTATGAAGCTTACCGATACAATTGGTGAAATTATCAGGTCGTGAGCATCTGAGGTGAATACCAGAGTTGAGTGGTTTTTATGAACAATTCGGTGATCCTAATTTTGCAATGAAGATATTTAAATAGGAACCTATACAAGTGCCAACAAAAAATCTGATAAATGCTTGTCCGAGTATGCCCTGATCAGTGAGAATTTAGCAACTTGCCTTCCTGACACCTTAAGTTCATAGCCAATGATTTTTTTTATAGCCTTATGTGGTTGACCGTTTTCTGCGAAACAAGTCATCCCCAACTTTTGCGATCAATATTCAGATTGCCATCTTGAAAAAGGGGATTAGTTTATGCGCTGTGGAAATTTGATCGGAAATTACAACAGAATGAAAAACCAGTCGATTCGAATAACAGGTGCCCGTCAGCACAATCTTAAAAACCTGGATCTTGCCATCCCGCTGAATCAGATTACCGTGGTTACCGGTGTCAGCGGGTCGGGCAAATCCTCCCTGGCGTTTGACACCCTATATGCCGAAGGCCAGCGCCGGTATGTGGAGACTTTCTCACCGTATGCGCGTCAATTCATGGACCGCATGGATCGTCCCCGGGTTGATAAAATCGAAGGCATCCCGCCGGCCATCGCCATCGATCGCAAGGACCCGGTCCGGACCTCACGCTCGACGGTGGGCACCATGACCGAAATCACAGATTATGTCAAACTGCTGTATGCACGGCTCGCACAACTCCACTGCCGGTCATGCGGCAAGCCCGTTATTCCGGAGACGCCGGCGCACATCTGGAGCATCCTGGAAAACCGCCGGTCGGACGTCACCATGGTCATCACCTTTCCTTATCAGATCAGCGACGCCTCCCTGGAACAGATACGGGTCTTGCTGCGGCAAATGGGCTTTGATCGACTGTTTCTTAAAAATCAAATCATCGCCTTGGATGACTGGCAACCCAAACGCAGCCCAAAAGAGATACCGGTGCTGGCCGATCGGTTAATATTACGTTCCGCAGAAAAGGAGCGGGTGCTGGACAGCCTTGAGCTGGCCTTCCGTTTCGGCGGCGGAAGACTGGATGTCTGGTTGGGGCCGGATGATCACTATGCCTTCAGCAACCGTCTGGTGTGCGCCCGCTGCAATATCGAATACAGCGCACCCCTGCCCAACCTTTTCTCGTTTAACAGCCCCATGGGTGCATGTGACACCTGTCGTGGCTTTGGCCGCACCATCGGCATTGACATGGATCTCGTCATACCGGACCCGTCACTCTCTCTTGCAGCAGGCGCTGTTAAAGCCTTTGGCAATCCGGAAAACGAACGTGTGGAATTTGCAGACTTGATGGATTTCTGCCGGCGACAAAAAATTCCGACGAATATTCCATTTAAAAAACTGAAGGCCGCCCACAAAAATGCCATCATTAAAGGAACCTCCACCTATTATGGGATCGACGGGCTTTTCCGCTGGCTGGAATCCAGAACCTACAAAATGACGGTGCGGGTATTTCTGGCCCGCTATCGCAGCTATGATGTCTGCCGGGACTGCAGCGGCACGCGCTTTAAGGATGAGACCTTGCTTTACCGTTTAGGCGGACAGAACATCGCGCAAATCTATGCCATGAATGTCGAGCAGGCCCATAATTTTTTCAAGACCCTGCCGGTATCGCCCCGGGATGAAGCCGGTCAACTGGTATTGGAGGAAGTCCGCAATCGCCTGAATTACCTCAGAGATGTGGGCTTGAAATACCTGACACTCGATCGTCAATCCCGCACCCTTTCCGGCGGTGAGGTTCAGCGGGTTGCGCTGGCATCCGCCCTGGGATCTTCGCTGGTAAACACCCTCTATGTGCTGGATGAACCCAGCATCGGCCTGCATCCGCGAGACAACCATCGGCTTATCCGGATATTAAAAGGGCTGCGCAATTTATCGAATACCGTTGTGGTGGTCGAACATGATCCGGAGATCATTCGCGAAAGTGACTATCTGCTGGATCTGGGGCCAAAAGCCGGTGAGCAGGGCGGTGAGGTCATGTATTTCGGCCCCACCGCCGATGTCAACGGATCTCTCACCGGTCAGTATTTGAAAGGCCGACGCAAAATCTCCGTCGACGGCCGGCAACGCAACCCCCGCAGCGACCGGTGGCTGACAATCGAAGGCGCGGCCGAAAACAATTTGAAAAGGATCGATGTGAAGATCCCTTTGGGACTGTTTGTCTGCTTAACCGGTGTGTCCGGATCAGGCAAATCCACCTTGGCGGAAGATATTCTCTATAAAGCCGCCAAAAAATCTCTGGGCAACCAGGAAGGTCGTCCCGGTGAGCATACTGCCATCAAAGGGATGAGTTTTATTGATGATGTCGTGCTGGTGGACCAGCGGGCCATCGGCCGCACCCCGCGCGCCAATGCATTGACCTACACCAAAGCCTTGGATCCAATTCGCCGGCTGCTGGCAGATACCTCCCAGGCGAAGGCCGGCAATTTCGGTCCCGGTCACTTCTCCTTTAATGTTTCCGGTGGCCGCTGTGAAACCTGCAAGGGTGAAGGGTTTGAAAAGGTGGAGATGCAGTTTCTTTCCGACGTATTCATTCTGTGTCCGGATTGCAAAGGAAAACGTTTCAAACCCGATGTTTTGGAAGTCTGTTACCGGGAGCATAACATTCACGATATTTTGACCCTAACGGTGGACCAGGCCCTGATATTTTTCGAAAATACCAAAGGGGTGATATCGGCACTCCAGCCACTGGCGGATGTGGGTCTCGGATATATCCGCCTGGGCCAGCCGATCAACACCATGTCCGGCGGCGAGGCTCAGCGTCTCAAGCTTTCCCGGTACGTCGGCAACGGGTCCGGCAACCTTTCGCGTAAATTGTTCATATTTGATGAACCCACCACCGGCCTGCATTTTGATGACATCGGCAGGCTACTGGCTGCCTTACAGCGTCTGGTCGATAGTGGAAACACGGTCCTGGTGATCGAGCACAACATGGATGTCGTTAAAACCGCCGACTGGGTCATCGATCTGGGTCCCGAAGGCGGCGATGCCGGAGGTTATGTGGTGGCAACCGGACCACCGTCAGAGGTGGCTCAAAACGCAAAATCTCACACCGGCCGTTTCTTAAAAGCATATCTAAAAGGAACAGGGCGGTTAAAACGTCACAACTCATCTCCTAACGGTGTTGCCGATTCGGTGGCATCGTTTCCAGAACCGTCCATCTCCGATGCCATTACCATAAAAGGTGCCCGTGAACATAATTTAAAGGATATCAATCTGACCTTGCCCCACAACAAAATGGTAGTGCTGACCGGTGTGTCGGGTTCGGGAAAATCTACCCTGGCCTTTGATATCCTTTTTGCCGAGGGCCAACGCCGCTATTTAGAAAGCCTGGCGCCTTATGTCCGACAGTACATGAAAATTTTGGAACGTCCGGATGTCGATCTTGTCACCGGCCTGGCACCAACGGTGGCCATTGAACAACGATCCAGCTATGCCAGTCGCCGATCCACCGTGGCCACGCTGACCGAAATCTACCATTACCTGAGACTGCTGTACAGTAAACTGGGAATCCAACATTGTCCGGGCTGCGGCCGCCAATTGACTGCCCAGACCCAGGCCGCTATCGTCGATCAGATCCGCCGGCGCTATCCCGATACGGCCGCCACGGTGCTGTCACCCAAGGTGTTCGGCCGCAAAGGTTTTCACAAGGATGTGTTTGCCCGCGCCCTGAAAAAAGGAATTAAGGAAGCCCGCATCGACGGCCAATTAACGCCATTGAAAGAAGGCATGGCCTTGAGCCGCTATCACGAGCACACCATCGATCTGGTTATCGGACATCTTTCGAACAGGAATTTGGAACCACTGGTAGACCGGGCCCTGCAAGAGGGGGGCGGCAGTCTGGTGATTTTAGATCGTCGCGGCAAGGAAGATGTCTTCAGTTTGCACGGCATTTGTACCACCTGCGGTATCGGTCTGGAAAGCCTCGATCCCCGCCTTTTTTCTTTCAACAGCAAGCAGGGCGCCTGCGCCCAATGCAACGGGCTGGGGACGATCGGGGAACCGGAGGATGAAGATAACGCCGGTACGAAGATCTGTCCGCAATGCGGCGGCAGTCGATTGAAGCCCCAGGCACTGGCAGTAATGGTCAACCAATATTCCATCTGGGATCTGGTACAAAAACCGTCCCGGGAAGTATACGAGATCGTCAAAAAGCTGATCTTCAACGCCCACGAAAAACCGGTAGCCGAGCCCGTTGTGGCCGAGCTGTCGACCCGGCTCTCGCTGCTCGATCAACTGGGCTTGTCCTATCTTTCCCTGGCCCGCAGCGGAGATACGCTTTCCGGAGGGGAAGCCCAGCGCATACGTCTGGCCGCCCAGCTCGGATCGAATCTCACCGGGGTCTGCTATATTCTGGATGAACCCACCATCGGCTTGCATGCCAGGGACAACCATATCCTGATTGATGCCCTCAAAACCCTGCGCGACAGGGGCAATACAATCCTGATCGTTGAACACGATGAAGAAACCATCCGGGCCGCCGACACCATTGTCGATCTGGGCCCCGGGGCTGGACTGGACGGTGGTCGGGTAACAGCCTGTGGCAACCTTTCCGATTTGAAAAGGGTTCCCCAATCGGTGACCGGCGCCCTGATCGACAGCCATCCCAAAAAAATAACCTCACGCATGAGGCCCTATAAGAAAAAGCCCTGCATCTCGACTCGAGGCGCCGCTGCAAACAACCTGAAAAAAATTAACATCGATCTTCCCCTGGGTTGTCTGATTTGTGTCACCGGTGTGTCGGGTTCGGGCAAATCCAGTCTGCTCAAGGAAACCATCTATAAGGGTTTGCGCAATCGGCTGCTGAAGCAGCGTCGCCCGGCCGGTGAATGTCAGAATATCACAGGGTGGCGGACACTTACGCGCGTGTTGGAAGTGGACCACAGCCCCATCGGCCGTACCCCACGCTCCGTGCCGGCATCTTATGTGGGGTTTTTATCGGAAATCCGTAAACTTTTCTCCCTGACCCCAGCGGCCCGAGCCAGGGGATATTCGGCCGGTCGTTTTTCATTTAATGTCGCCGCGGGACACTGCCAGAGCTGTAAGGGACAGGGTCGGCCCAAAGTTGAGATGAGCTTCTTGCCCGATGTGTATGTGCTCTGTGAAGTCTGCCGGGGAAAACGTTTCAACAGCGAAACCCTGGCAGTTCAGTATCGCGGCAAGAATATCTCTGAAATCCTTGAGATGACATTTGCCGAAGCGGCCCGTTTTTTTACGGCAATACCCGCCATTCGGCGTGCCGTACAGTTCGTTTGCGACGTCGGTTTGGGGTATCTATGTCTGGGACAACCCAGCCCCACCCTGTCCGGTGGTGAAGCCCAACGCATTAAGCTGGCACAACAGCTGGTCAAACGATCCAACGGGCACACGCTTTATGTCCTGGACGAACCCACCACAGGGCTGCACATGGCCGACGTTCAACGCTTGATCGACGTCTTCCAGAAATTGGTGGATGAAGGCAACACCGTAGCCGTCATCGAGCATAACATGGAGATCATCCGCGATGCCGACTATATCATCGACCTGGGACCCGAAGGGGGTAACGAAGGCGGGCGGGTGGTGGCCAGCGGATCGCCTAAAGAAATTTTAAAAGCAGTCAAAAAATCTCACACGGCAAGATGGTTTAAGAAGTATCTACAGGGTAATTAGGCCCATAAGCCCTTTTTTCTGACAACATGTTGCAGGTAACGTAAGGTTTCAGCAATTAAAAAATTTTCAAATAACAATATTCAATCTTCGGGGAGCCTTTTTATGCCAAAAAAGAATGAATTAAAAGCATCCGACCTCCGATGTATTTGCGACCACAGGGTTTTTAAGTTCAAAAATACGTCGGAGATTAAGCCACTTAACGAAGTCATCGGTCAAAAGCGGGCGGTGCAGGCCATCGAATTCGGGCTGAATATGAAGAGCCCCGGTTACAACATCTTTGTTACCGGCGTCGAGGGCACGGGAAAATCCACCATCGTTAAAGATATCGTTACCAAACATGCGATAACCCTGCCCGGCCCGGATGGCTGGTGTCTGGTCAACAATTTTAAAGATCGATTCCGTCCCAAGGCCATCGCGGTTTCTTACGGAAAGGCGGTCCAGTTCAGCAAACTATAAATAAACTCATTGAAGCTTTAGCAAAGGATTTGCCTTCAGCATTTGAGAGCAAACCATATTTGAAACGGCTATCCGTCATTAAAAAAAGATATTCGGATAAACAGAACCAACTGTTTCAGAAAATCGAAAAATTTGCCGAGGACAAACACCTTCAAATTGTTAAATCTGAGGATGAGTTTGAAACGATTCCGGTGGTGGACGGCAAACCGCTGACCACCGAGGACTTCACGAATCTTTCAAAAAGAAAAAAAGCTGAAATCCAAGAAAATATCCGCCTGATCCAGTCTCAAATAGAACTTGCATCCGTGGAAGTCGATAAACTGACATATGCGCTGCACACGGATGTAGAAAAACTGATGGATGAAACGACCCTGTCAGTCGTAAAATCCCGTCTGGAAAAAATCAGGTCCGAATTTAATGACAACCCGAACATACTTACCCATCTGGCTGAAGTTGAACAGGACATCGTCGAAAACGTCAATTTGTTTATTCCCTCGGAGGAAAACAGCACCGGCGAGGAAAACATTATTGCTTCACCGCAAAAATCCAAACTTGAGCGCTATCGTGTGAATATTTTAACAAATCGGGAATCGATGAAGGGGGCACCGGTTATCTTCGAAACCAATCCCACCTATCACAATGTTATGGGTCGCATCGAAAAACGTGCCTATATGGGAACGGTGACGACGGACTTTACCATGGTTCAGGCCGGCTCCCTTTTAAACGCCAACGGCGGCTTCCTGATCATGGATATGGAATCTTTACTGATGAATCCCTATGTCTGGGAAGCACTCAAACGCGCCTTGCAGACCAAATGCCTGACCATCGAGGATATTGCCGAGGAAACCGGATTAGGTACGGTTTCCCTGCGTCCGGAGCCCATCCCGCTGGAAGTCAAGGTGATATTGCTGGGAAGCTATGACAATTTTGAAGCCCTGCAAACCTATGACCCGCGATTTAACAAGATCTTCAAGGTGCGGGCGGATTTTGATTGGGAAGTACAAAAAAGCCCGGACACGGTTCAGCAATACGCACAGTTTATTGCCCGGGTTTGCATAGAGGAGGGCCTTCTGCCCTTCACACCCAAAGGTGTAGCCGCCATCGTGGAGTATGGTGAAAAATACGTGTCCGATAAAGACAAGCTCTCCATTCGATTCGGTCCTTTACTGGGCGTTTTAAAGGAGGCGGACTATTGGGCGCGCAAGAACAAGGCCAAGCTGATTTCCGATAAATATGTCGTCACGGCCTTTCACGAACATCGCTTCCGTCATAACCTTTACGAGGAAAAAACGCACGAATCCTATTTGGATAAAACCATCATGATCGATGTCGAGGGCGCGATCACCGGCCAGGTCAACGCCCTGGCCGTCTACCAGATCGGCGATTTTTCCTTCGGGCGGCCGGTCCGCATAACCGTCGAAACCTTTATGGGTAAGGACGGTGTTATCAATATCGAACGGGAATCGAAATTAAGCGGCAGCACCCATGATAAGGGCGTGTTGATCCTCTCGGGGTATCTGGGCCGGACATTTGCCCAAAATTATCCCCTTAACCTGTCGATCAGCATTACGTTTGAGCAAAGCTACAGCGGCATCGATGGTGACAGCGCGTCGTCCACCGAATTATATGCCATTATCTCCAGCCTTTCGGGCATTCCCATCAAACAGGAGATTGCCGTCACAGGTTCGGTCAACCAGAAAGGAAAAATTCAGGCCATCGGCGGTGTCAATCAAAAAATCGAAGGGTTTTTCGAAGTTTGCAAAGCCAATGATCTAACGGGAAAGCAAGGGGTGATGATACCCCAGGCAAACGTGAAAAACCTCATGCTCAGAAAAGAAGTTATCGACGCCGTTAAAAAACGCAAATTTCATGTCTATCAGGTTTCAACAGTGGAAGAAGGCATCGAAATATTAACCGGAGTGCCGGCGGGCAAAGCAGATAAAGACGGCAATTACCCAGAGGGAACGGTTTACGGTGCCGTCCAGAAAAAATTGAAGCAATATTTTAAAAAATCACAGCAGCTTAAAAAAAATGAATCGGCATGAATTGAAAGGGGAAACTTGGAATGAGAAATGATTTCGTATTTAGTCAAACGGTTGAAACCCGTAACCCGCAACCTCGCAACCCGTAACCCACAACTTCTATGACCATACTGAACCAGATACCGGCGCTGCTGCGGGTGGCCATTGTATTTGTGCTGGTGCTCATCGCCATCCGCAAAAAACTGTCACTCGGAAATGCTTTTTTGCTTGGGGCTCTAGCTTTAGGTGTCCTTTTTGGGGAAAATCCTCGGACCATAGCAAGCTCTGTTGCCGGGTCTTTGCTGAACCCGGAAACGGTCTCTCTGACGCTAATTGTCGGTCTCATCCTGATTTTGAGCAACAGCATGGAAAAGGCCGGACAAATGCAACGTCTTTTGACCAGCTTCCAGGGATTGGTGTCAAACCCACGGTTGAACCTAACAATCTTTCCGGCGCTGATCGGGCTTCTCCCGATGCCGGGTGGTGCAGTGTTTTCCGCCCCGATGGTCAAAGAGCTGGGTGCTCGATCAAAGCTTAGCGGCGGTCAGCTCAGCTTTGTCAACTACTGGTTTCGCCATATCTGGGAGTACTGGTGGCCGCTGTACCCGGCTGTGCTTCTAACGGTGGTTCTGGCCGATATCAATCTTTCAGTTTTTGTTTTGTCTATGGCGCCGTTGACTCTAGCCGCCATCCTGCTGGGGCAAGGCCCGATCAGATTCATGAAAGACTCAATTCCCCAGGACGCCCATAAGCGTCGCCCGCCGATCATTCCCTTTTTAGCTGAGCTCACACCGATTCTGATTGCGATTATTCCGGGGTTGGGCACCGGTCTGCTCCTCTCAAGACTCTTACCTGAATTTCCCATGGGTAAGGAAACGGGGCTGATTATTTGTCTGGCACTGGCCAATTTTTGGACATGGCAGAAAAACAATTTTACCGGCCGCCGGATACGCGAAGTTTTATTAGATAAACATCTTCTGACCATGTTTTATATGGTGGCTGCGATATTCATTTTTAAGGGGATACTATCAGACGGCCAGGCTGTTAATGCCATCAGCAAAGATTTGATCACTTTAAAAATACCTTTGATTATCATTATCGCGCTTTTGCCCTTCATGGTGGGGTTGATCGCCGGCATTGCCATTGCTGTTGTGGGCAGCACATTTCCAATTTTGATTCCGATGATCAATTCGATGGGGGAGACCCAGCACATGCTCGCCTATATTATGCTGGCCATGGTTTGTGGATTTGTTGGCGTGCTTTTGTCTCCACTGCACCTGTGTCTGGTCCTTTCCAACGAATATTTTCAGACCAGATTGTCCTCCGTGTACAGGTACTTGTGGTTCCCATGCATCGCCCTGATTTTATCTGCCTTTGGATATTTTGGATTGCTGCATTGGGGCCGTAGTGTGCTATTGACCATTCCCCCATGAATTTTTCCTGGTCGCCAAGGCAACCCCTTCATCATATTACGGATTTTATAGATTATAGCTAAGGATCGCGGTAATAAATTAATGCAAAAGAAAAAACCATACGGAAAAACGCTCAAAGATCAATTAAAGGCCGGTGCCAGGGACCGCCTCCACAAATTCTTGCTGGCCGACGGCGCAGTCCGTGGAGTTATCATGAACGGCACGCGGATGGTTAACGAAATGCGGGCCAACCACGAACTGGGAATTCTGGAAACACTGGTGCTGGGGCGGGCCTATTTAGGCGCCGGCTTAATGTCGGCGGGCTTGAAAAGCAATGACCGCATCGCCATTCAATTTGATTGTTCAGGACCCATTAAAGGACTGGTAGTAGAAGCCAATGCGTTTGGTGAAGTACGTGGTTATTTGAAAAATGTCCCCATTCAAATTGATAAACCCATGGAAAATTTTGACCTATCCCCTTTTTTCGGCGCCGGTTTTCTCTCGGTGACAAAGCATTTGGAGGACGCCAAGCATCCCTTTACCGGCAAGGTGATGCTAAAATACGGTAATATCGCCCAGGATCTGGCAAACTATTACCTGACATCCGAACAAATCCCCACCGCATTCAACTTGAGTATAAAATTTGACCGCAACGGCCGGGTCACCGGTGCCGGAGGTGTACTTTTACAGGCCATGCCCCAGACTGAAGATACATTGGCGGATAGTCTGGAAAAACGGGTGATCGAACTGCCCTCACTCGGAGAAGTATTTACCGATGATTATGATCCTGAAACCCTCATCAACGAGAATTTCAAGGAATATTCACCGCACTTTTTGGGCAGTCACCGCATCGAATTCATGTGTCACTGCAATCAAAATCGGGTTCGAAGCCTGCTGATGCTGCTGCCGATCGAAGATATTAAAGACATCCGGGATAAGGGACCTTTTCCGCTGGAAATGCGCTGCCATTACTGCAATACCGCCGTATCATTTCACAGAAAGAAGACATTCGGAAAATTTATGGGCAACGCTATCCGAATAATTGAAATTCCGAATCAACTATTGCGCCACGCTACTGGTTTTTCTGCTTTTTCAATTGCTGGACAATTTCATCCACGGATCGACCGGTGGGAGCCATGGCGACAGGATTTACTTCCAGCAATCCCTCCCAGGCTTTTATGGCACCATCAACATCTTGCAGGTCATGCAGAAGCACAATTCCTTTGTTCATGCGAGAAACTTCATGCTTGGGATCCACCTCGATGGCTTTTTCGAACGCATTGATCGCTTCTTGCGGGTTGCCGCTGCGCCGATACATGACACCCATATCGGTCCAGACATTGGCATTGTTCGGATTAATTTCCAGGGATTTGCGGTAGGCAGCGATTGATTTTTCGTATTGTTCCGAGTCAAAATAAGCGTTTCCCAGCTCAACCCAGGCTTCAAGATTGCCTGGATTCGATTGTGTTTCCTTTTCAAGCGCCGCGATCATACTTGACTTATCGGAGTCAGGGGCCCTCGCCGGTGATGGCGCAGGCCTTCCCGGCACAGCTGCCGTATCGGACTTAAATACGCCAAACATCACTCCCCCAAAAAAACCCACCGCCAGGGCCAGCAGGGTTACCAGCCAGAATGTTTCTTTGCGAACATACTGAGCAGCCACAGTCTTTGATTGTTTTGCCATCGGTCCTCCAAAATAAGGTTTAGTACTTAGACTTCAGTTAAATTTGCATGGCAGGTTAGACCACAGAATTAATCTAACACCGCAAGATTGGAAGTCAATGACATGCTATTTTTTGACATATCCTTGACAGGTACTTAAATTGTTCTAAATTGCAGCCTATCCGGTCTTAGCCGAAAGCATATTGAAAATAGACGCAGAAAGAATGATCCATGGAGTCAATGAAGCTGAAACCTCATTTAATACTATTGTTGATCTTGTTGGGTATTTTAGGCTGTGCCGCGAATTCACAGGCAGCAGATTTGAGCGCGGCACATCACATTAAAATTGAACTGTTCCCGGCTGATAGGACATTAACCGGCCGAAATGACATCACCATCGAAACCAACAAGACTGAAATTCTGAATTTTCGCCTTTCGGATCGCGCAAACCGAATCGACGTGCAGGTTAACGGAGAATCCCGAAATTTCAATTTTGAAAACGGTCGGTTGCAGCTAAGCCTCAAACCACGTGAATTATCGGGTAAAGTGCAGGTTGCCATTCAATATTCAGCCAAATTTGATGATTCTGTTCCAGTGCGCCCCACAAACATGGATAACCCGGGCTTCGGTGTTACGGCCACCATCTCGGACGAAGGCACCTTTTTGCTGGCCGGATCCGGGTGGTACCCGGAACTTGCGGACAGCCGGACAAGCTACAGGGTGACGATCACCGCACCACCTGGTCTGATTGCGGTAACGGCGGGTCGTTCACTGGGGCATGGGATTAAAAATGGAAAAACCGTTTCAGATTGGGAGGTGAAATATCCGGTAGAGGGTCTATCCCTATCCGTCGCCAGGTATGAGGTTGAAGAGAAATCTGTCGGCGATGTGCAAGTTGCGACCTATTTACTGCCCCAAAACAGTCACCTGGCTGCATCATACCTGGCGGCAACCGCCGGTTATCTTTCGCTTTATTCGGATCTTTTTGGTCGATATCCGTTTCAGAAATTCGCCGTCGTTGAGAATTTCTTTCCAACCGGGTTCGGCTTTCCTTCCTATACCCTGATGGGAGGAAGTGTGCTGCGGTTGCCGTTTATCATACACACCAGCCTGGGACACGAAATCGCTCATTGTTGGTGGGGAAACGGAGTTTATGTGGATTATACCCAGGGCAACTGGAGTGAGGCCCTGACTACCTATGTAGCGGATTATCGGTTCAAAGAGATGAAATCCCCTGAAGCCGCTTTAGATCACAGACGACAATGGCTGAGAAACTATTCAACCCTGGTTGCACCGGAAACCGATTTTGCGCTGGACCGTTTTCAAAGCCGATATGACCCCGTCACCCGAACCATTGGCTATGACAAGGGGGCCATGGTTTTTCACATGATCCGGCAAACCCTGGGGGAAGACGCTTTCTGGGGAGCCTTACGGGATATATATCACACCCGCCTGTTCAAACGGACATCCTGGTCCGACCTGCAACATGCATTTGAAACCCGCGGCAACCGATCGATGCAGGATTTTTTTGACCAGTGGGTCTACCGCCGGGGGGCGCCGCAATTTTTGCTGGACGGGGTTCAGTCAGAACAAACCGGCAACACCTGGAAAGTTAAGGGGCAGATCGTCCAGAACCGACCCTATTTTAATTTTCCATTGGCGCTTACCCTCGAAACCGGCAAACAGAGAACCAATAGACAAATTTTCATCTCCGGCAGGGCAACCTCATTTGAGCTGAGCAGTGACCATCGGCCCCAGAGACTCACAGCGGATCCCGATGATAATATCTTCCGGCGGCTTTTCCCCTCGGAAATACCGCCTGCCGTCAATACCCTAAAAGGTTCGCAATCGGTTATAACCGTAATGTCCGAAAAATCGGACCAGGAAATCATAAAAACTGCCGAAACCCTCGCGCTTTCACTGGGCCTGAAACATAATAAATTCGTCACTGAAAAAGAGCTGGACCGGCAAATGCTGGCTGAAAATGACATTTTGGTGATTGGCCTCCCCCGGCGTAATGATCTCTTGCAAAAAATGCCGGTTCGGGTCAATATTCAAACGGATTCTTTTTCGCTTAATGAAAAGTTGTACCAAGAGCCCTTCGATACCTTTTTTGGTGTATTCGAACATCCCGCGGACCCAAATCGCATTGCTGCTCTATTTTTACCGTTATCACCTCAATATGCAGACGTAGTGGCCCGAAAAATCACCCACTACGGAAAATACAGCTATCTTGCATTCCAAAGCGGGAAAAGCCTGGATAAGGGAATCTGGCCGGTGGAAAATTCTCCATTGGTGTATGAATGGTTTTAAATCCCTGACTGCAGCACAGCGAGGAGAACTTGCTAATATTACCTGCAGGGTCGATAAAGAGTATTAGGACCTATCTATCAAAATCGCATCATATTTGCGAAGGATTTATCTAACAAAATATTTTCGCCACCAGACGCCAAGACACGAAGTTGAATTATAATAAACAGTTATTGTTTGTGTCTTTGTGACTTTGTGGCTATTCTTTCCGGTTTATCCGGGTTGGGTTATCGATTTGATTTAGTTACCTGACGTCTGTCTCATACAACCAACAACCAACGACACGCAACAGATAATTATATTGATGGTTGATTCGAAGCAAAACATGACCAGCGAATTTTGATCTCAATAAGCCCAAACGGAATTTTCTCATGAACTATTGCAGCAACTGTGGACAACCGCTGACTTACCATATACCGCCGGGCGACGATCGTTCCAGATATGTCTGCAATTCCTGCGACACAATCCACTATCAGAATCCCAGCATGGTGGTCGGCTGCATCCCCGAAATTGATGATAAAATCCTGTTCTGCCGGCGTGCTATCGAACCTTGTTACGGTAAATGGACCTTGCCGGCGGGCTATCTTGAAAACGGCGAGACCGTATCGGCCGGTGCCCGGCGTGAAACTTTTGAAGAGGCCCAGGCCAGGGTTGAAATATTGGCGCCATATGCGCTATATAATATTTGCTATGTAAATCAGATCTATTTGATGTTTCGTTCCCGTCTGGTGGACCAAGACTTCAAACCGGGGAGCGAAAGCCTGGAGGTTCGTCTCTTTTCAGAAGCCGAGATACCATGGGATGAATTAGCATTCCGGGTGATTGAGAAAACCTTGATTCAATATTTCAAAGACCGCCCAACCGGTCTATTTCCGTTTTACATCGGCAATATTTCTAAAAAAAAGTAAACGTCCAGTCACAAAATATTAAGATGCATAATTATGAATAGGCGCACTTGGTGGCTGAATTCTTACGATATTCAACTGTATGAGGTATTCAAATGCAATTGCAAAAAAAATTGCAAAAAAAATTCACCGTTATTTATGCACTTTTTAGCATCTTATCTATTTCAATTTTAATTTCCTGCGGCGACAATCAGGACCCCGCCGAAACAGTACCCGCGGCAGACAAACCTGAAAGCTTCACGTTTTTTGAAATCGGAACGAATACCAAGTTGGCCGAAAACATCAGGAAAGAACTTGGTGAAAAACTAGGTCGCGACGCTATTGAGCGTCGCAGCATCCTGGATTTAGATACCAACTATCCAGGGTTTATCAAAAGACATCTCCCCAAAATCGATGAGCTGAATCGAAAATTGAATTTTCCTCCCGGAGAAAGGGTTGAGCATGACACCGTTAAACTCATGTATCGGTATTCACAAAGAAAAGACGCGCCATTTGATTATGTGGAGCTTCTTTTCTCTGAAAACTCAAAAACCCCACTACTGGTTAGAATCAATTTCCCAGTAGATGATACCGGCATCGTTGAAACGCTGAAAACAAAATACGGCCCGCCGCAACTCATCGACTGGCAGGAAGAACAAGGTAAATCCATGGTTTGGAAAAAAAACATGGATGTATTGCTGGTGTCGCTGGTGCCCGACCAGTTCGGCCATCAGACATATCAAATTGTCATCTATTTCGTTCAGAACTTAGAACAACTAATCGAGCAGGAAGAAAAAGAGCGCCTCGAAAAAGAACGGCAGCGGACAAAGGCGGGCGAAACAGCGTTTTGATTTCAGCACATATCAAAAGCCTTCAAGTTTATCCGGCGAGAAAATAATGCACTCAAGAGTCCATACGGAACCGAACGCTGTGGTTGGAATTTGCACGACGACACCCTATATCCGTTTTAAACTGCAATTTGGTTTACGGATTCGGTGACTTTTAGAACGATGGCACTGATGTCTTCATTTCTTAATTTTAAATAGTCCTTGGTCCCTTCTTCAAGTTCATAAAGGACATCATCGCTATCATATCCGATGCCACTTAGTATGCCGATGTAATCCGCCATATGAAGTATATAGGACAACTCGTTGCCTTCCGAATTGCTCGGTTGGTGATGGTGTCTGATTGCGAAACTTATTGATTCGGGGAAATTCCATTTTTTACAGACTTCAGACGCAATTTCGGCGTGGTTGAATCCGAAAAAATGGCTTTCTGCTTCAAGAAAAGTTTTTTCTTCTTTTTCCATAAAGGCTTCAAATTCTTCTTTTTTCTCAACAATATAGTTATCAAGAATTATTTTGCCGACATCATGGATTAAACCGGCCATATGGGCTTCTTTGGCCAGATCCGGGTTATCTGGATTTGAGAGTATTTTAGAGCCAAATGCGACGGCAAGCGAGTGTTTCCACAAGTCTTTGGAATCATATCCGTAACCCGGGAGATTCCCAGCCAATAGTCCTTCAGCTCCCGCCAGTGTAACAACTTCCCCCAAAATTTTATGACCCAGAACAACCGATGCGTGGGATATTGAAGAAATTTTGCCACGCATACCATAATAAGGAGAATTCGCAACCTTGAGAACCTTCGTGGCAATGCCCTGATCGGTTTCAATAATCTCGGCAATTTTTTTTGCATCTGAATTCGAATCTGAAATTAATTCCTGGGTTTTGCTCACAACTTCGGGCATCGGAGGCAGATCTTTGACGCTTTTTAAAATATTATCTTTTAAACCCTCATCATCGTTTGCATTTCCCGGTTGATAGGTGGGCGAAGAATCCGCATCAATTGACTCAAATCCGTCAGATTTTTCATTGAGTATTTGTTCGGTTCGAAGATCGAGCCGGAATTTTTCACCACAGTTTTTGCAGGGAAAGCTGACAATCTTGCCCTTAGGCAGTCGATCTTCCTGGATTTTGAACTTTTTTTTGCAGCTCGAACATTCTATAATCATTTAGCACCTTAGTTTAAGAGAAATTGAAGCACGATAATCCTATTGTGATATCGGACAAAAACAGAAATAGTTTAGATTATAGTTCTATTTTATAGCGGGCGATTTTGTTTAATAACCCCTGGCGTGTCAAACCTAATAGACGTGCCGCTTTGGAGCGGTTTCCGTCTGTATCGCGCAACGCCCTGGTGACCATCTGCAGCTCCAATCGTTCGGTGGCATCATGCAGCGTCATACCATTCGCCGGATGGATGGTGTCTTGCCCGACGGGACCGGTTATTTTCTCCGAAAGATATCCCGCCTGAATCTCGCGATCTCCCCCGGCCAGGGTTAAAGCCCGCTCAATTTCATTTTCCAACTCTCTGACATTGCCCGGCCAGTCGAATTGCACCAAAAGATCCAACGCCCACGGAGTCAATCGCGCAACCGGCTCATTTAACTTCTTTGCAAATTTTTCTAGAAAATGAACTGATAGAAGAGATATATCTTCTTTTCTTTCCCGCAGGGCTGGAAGCTTAATCGGAAAAACATGGACACGATAATAAAGATCGTCCCGGAAATTCCCTTTTTTTACTTCCTGCAGCAAATCACGGTTAGAGGAAGTAATGAGTCTAAAATCCACCTGTCGGTAATGACTCCCGCCCACGGGTCTCACCTGCCCTTCCTGCAGGACCCGCAGCAGTTTAGTCTGCATGGAATGGGGCATATCAGCGATTTCATCAAGAAAGACGGTTCCACCGTCAGCCAGTTCAAACAGGCCCTTCTTATCTGCGATCGCCCCGGTAAAGGCACCCTTGACATGCCCAAAAAGCTCGCTCTCCAGAAGATTCTCAGATAGTGCACCGCAGTTTTCGGCGATAAAAGGTTTGTCCTTCAAGGCGCTGTTGTAATGGATTACTTTGGCGAGAAGCTCTTTTCCGGTTCCGGTCTCTCCCTGTATCAACACGGAAGTCGGTGTCCCTATGACCTTATTCAGGAGCTCAAAGACTCTTCGCATGGGAGCGCTTGATCCGATGATTCCCTGCAGGTTAAACCGGTTCTGTACTTCGGATTTGAGCCTGACATTTTCTTTTTCCAGACTGTTGGCATATTGTCTTATTTCGCCATAGAGTTTTGCATTGTCAATCGCTATAGCGATTGTGCCGGATAGAATTTCCAGCAATCGGGCCTCTTTCTGGGAAAATTCTCCCTCCAGCTTATTTAGGGTATACAATACGCCGATTAACCCCTTACACGTCTTTAAGGGAACGCAAATCATAGAACGGGTGATAAAATCATGCTGGATGCCAAGTTTATCGGAAAATCTTTCATCGCGGGAAACATCCGGAATAATCACCGAACGGTTTTCACGCAACACCCAGCCGGCCACACCATAATCATCCGGAAATCGCATCCGGTCGATTCTTTTTTTGGCGGCACCGCATTGTTCCTCCACAGTCCGAATAAAATAAAACTCTTTGTTTGCGGCATCATGCAAAGCAATGGATGCCCCCTCTATCGCAAATACTTCTTTGATTTTGAGCAGTATATTCTGGAGTAACTTTGACAGATCTTGAATGGAATGGATGGACTCAGAAACCTGGTAAAGCAGATCGAGATCTTCGTTGGTCAGTAAAATCTCTTGATTGGACGTAGCCATCGGCATTCTCCTGGCAGGAAATAAAGTGGCATGATTTGTTGAATGGACCCTTGTCGCAAAAAACCTGATGGTCCTCAAAACCATATCGTCCAGGGTGAAGTCCTCTTTGGGCGGTTCGACGGCCGCCCGCCCTGTGTGGAACAAGATAGGATGTGACTTCCTTCGGTTTTGCCCGGGACGAATAGCTTTGGGATGGATATAGTTGTGCCGGTACAAACTGTCGATCAAACTTACACTTATCAATGGCAAATATCAAGTAGCTTTACAGGCATCAGCGAATTTATCGTTTCACCGGGGTAACAGCACGATCTGCTGAAATGAAATTAATCCACGTCACTATACTCTTCGATGTGAAATAAGTTTTTTCGGAAACTGCAACATTCCACATTCAAACTCCTCGATATGTTAAAAGATTTGACTATTGGCCAAATCTTTCCTATCCTTTTTATCTAAACAGACAATAGAACTTTAGCGATGAACTCAAATCAAGATAAACTCCAGCTGCCTGCCAGACATTCTCGCTCTGATACTCAACTTCACCAGACGACAGATGTCCGTGCGTCCATCGGTTTTTTACCCAAAACGGATATCATCGAGGCAGATGAGAAGATACCCATTGCCAGGGAAGAGGGCTATGACCCCATGGCCATTGAATTGGCCTTGAATCCGTCTGCAACCACCTCTGCGGACAAACTGCGTTTACTCGTTCTCTCTATTGTCGCCGCGCTCCTGGTCATCGTTTTTTTTCCTTTTTATCGGTTTTTCAAACCGATTCCCCGTGATCTGGGTCCCATGAGTATCGGCGGACCCATCATGGAAGAAGCGGCAATGCCCACGAATATTCGCAACAAGCCCTGGCTTGGGGTATTGGTTAGAATCGACCGCCTTTATTTCCGCGAAGGCAAGTTAACCGAAGCCATAAAGATAGCGGAGTCAGAACTCGGCAGGATTCCGGAAAAAGACTGGGAAGTCTGGCAAAAAGTATTTTACCGTTATTGGGAACTTCTATCGGACGCCGGCCGAATCCATGTGTTGAAAGCTTCGACCCGGACTTATTTGACCGCGTTCCCGGAAGATCCTTTTGCCAATTATTATTATGCCCGGGCCTTTTTGACTGCTGCCGACCGCATGCGAGCCTACACACCGGCAACCAAAACTGCCTATCGGCAGGAAGCCGAAACCGTTGCACAGCAAATTGACCACACCTGCAGCGCGCTGGATGCTCAGAAACAACACCCCCATACCCCAAAGGATAAAAAATCCGCTTTAACGGATCTCTATCAAAAACTGCGTCTGGAACAAGCCAAACTGTATGTTCTGATCTGGAAAATTGGCGGCTATGAGGAAGATGAACACCCGGATGTCGTCTACAGAGACAAGGCCCTGAATATCTGTGAAAGCGCAGAACTGGTTGACATGAAAGAGGCCAAAGCATTGAAAGCGGTCATCTATACCCAAATTCTTGATCGCTGGCACTGGATTGAAGGCCGACAGATCGTTCAGGATCATAAACACAAACGAAAAGATCTGCAGGAAAAGCTTGAAGCCCTTATCCGGGAACTCGAAAAGACCCAAAAACTATGAATGAATTGGCGCCGGCGACATCCGTCGGCCAAAAAAATCGACAAATCAAAAGTGAGCGGCCTGCGGGCGTAGCCGGCATCGGCGATCCGAAATGGATCGCGGTTGCCTTGTGTTATATCGCGGCAATCGCGCTGATGGGGCAGGACCCCTGGTATGGAGACAAATACTTTACCTATAACCAGGGTATTTTTGTCGGTATTCTTGCGATTTTCCTTGTGGCCGGGTTTTGCTGGGAAATTTATCTGCTGGGCCGGCCCGTAGGTATCAATCTCATTTTGCACGTCCTCCTGATCGTCCCTGTCACCCTGCTAATTGGTCGAATAGCGGGATTGCCGCCCGCCCCGGAAACATCTTACGGCCTGCTGGGCCAGCTCAAAGATTATGTGATCAGTCTGAAGGACAGCGCCGGTATTGGAAGCATTTTACCGGTTTGGATTCAGGATATCTTTCGCAATCCGGGAATATTGCTGCTGATTTTTTTCATTTCGATCGCTTTCACCCAGACAAAAGCCGGTCGCCGCTTTGCATTGGTCACGGTGGCTTTTCTCATCCCTGCCCTGCAGACCCTATCGCACGATCCGAGACCTTCATTTTTATTCGGCCTGGGCTTTATCGCCATGTTGGCCGGTATCGCCCTGCAATTCAGTAAATACAGCAGTATTATCGGTCAGCAAAATGTACTCACCAGGCTGCACGCCGTCGCTGATCGCCTGGAGTATAAATGTAGCCTGAGAATCGCCAAAACAGCGGTCGAGGATGGCTTTATCACCGAAGATGGCGTCCTCGCAATTGTTCAGCGCGAATACGGCAAACAATATGAGCTGGACCCGCCGACGGCCGGTGGGATTGCCCAGGCAATTTCCCACCGGCTGGTGCGAGAGCATCGCATTCTGGAGCTTCACGGTGATGAAAGGGGATTTTTCCTGGCACCCTATCCAGCGATTTTTAAAATTGAATCCCTTTTTGATGAAATCGCTGTATGGATTCGAAAAATTATTATAACCGGTATCGCCGTTGTCTGGTTGATCTCCCCCATTGACTTATTCCCGGATAGTATTCCGATACTGGGTGCCGTCGACGATGCCTTGATAACCCTGGTCGGGGCCGCCCAGTGGTTGGATACCCTGAAACGACGCAAACTGCCGGGTCCAAAGCGACCGTAACTTGGGTGCTTAGAATATTATCTCTACCTAATGGAGCAGAAATGAAAGCGATCAAATATCTTGGTTATTATCCGGGTATCGTTGGCAGAATAATCGAATCCCATGCCGTCTATTATTATGAAAACTGGGGCTTTGATGTCTCCTTTGAAACCCAGGTTGGCCGTGAACTTTCCGAATTCGTCAGTAAATTTGATAAGAACCGGGACGGCCTGTGGGTGGCAAACCAAGGGAAGGAATTTGCCGGTGCCATTGCCATTGACGGTCGCCATGCATTCATTGAGGGGGTGCGCCTGCGGTGGTTTATTGTTGAACCCAAATTTCAAAAAGGTGGCATTGGAAAAAATTTGATCAGAAAAGCCGTTGAATTCTGCAAACAAAAACGATATCCCAAAGTATACCTTTGGACGTTCGAAGGACTTGAAAGCGCTCGCAAGGTATACGAAGCAGCGGGTTTTCGTTTATGTGAGGAAAGCGTTGTTTCTCAATGGGGGCAGGAAATTAAGGAACAGAAGTATGAACTGGTGCTGCCGGAAACGCTTTGAGGTTTCACCCTTAATAAAATTGACTAGTGAATCGATTCATAGTTATCGTTAACATTGGATCAATTTCAATTATACCACTAGAACGAATACCACCCTGCTGATGGGTCACGGGAGTCGGTTGCCGGCATATGCTTCATCTTGCTTTTTATTTAAAAATGCATAGTTTAGTAGCATTCACATTACCCGTTCGAAAGGAGAAGCAAATATGAAAGAAAAACGCAATGTACATCTAAAAGTCCAGGAACTTTGCGACTGTTATGCCACAAACGACCCGCTCAAAGAGATGTCCACCATAAAAAATGAAGGCGATAAAGATGAGGCCGCTTTAAAATGGCTGGCCTTAACCGCGCTGCATGGTGTAAACGGCAACGCGAAAAAAATTGCCATCACCCGCTCTAAAGACGGTGAAATCAGCGTAACGGCCAAATATCGCACGTCAGACCTTCCCTCCCCGGGTTCGGAGGTCGGCGCTAAAATATTGGAAGCTGTGCGGGAAATCACCCACATCGAAGGTGACAAAGGCGAGACACCATTGGCGTTGGGTATCCGCAATGACAGCATTCAAATTCAAGTTAAGATGAAATCCGAAGAAGGCGAAGAAAAAGTCACCTTTCAATTTCCCGAATAAGCGGGAATTGGGGGACGTGGCAATAAGGTCATGAAGATGTTTGCCTGAAAGGAGACTGGGATCATGGTACAATTAAAAGAGAAAGATCTAAACGAAACCACTTTGGATAACCTTGCTCCGCCGTACCTGGGTTATGAATATTTTAAAGATTGCACTCAGGTTCCCTTCCGCTATAAATCCAATTTATTCGATATCGTCAACGCCTGGTGGCTCATTGAAGCGTCCACCCTCGTATATGCGGACAAAGAATTTGCCACTGAAAAATTCAAACAAATGGCAGGATTTTCGGAAGTTAAGTATTTCGACGGCAAAGCAACCCAATGCTACATTGTCAGCAACGAAAAATATGCAGTTGTGGCCTTCAGGGGATCCGAAGCACGGCTCAGAGACGGTGACTCGAACGTTGGCCATATATATGCAGACTGGATGGCAAATTTCAACTTTGCACCGGAACCGTGGGAACAAGGTGGAAATGTACACAGAGGGTTTAAAAGTGCGCTGGATGAAGTCTGGGATGACCTTGAAGATCATATCTCGTATCTTCAGAAAAATAATCGGAAAATCTGGATGACCGGCCACAGTTTGGGTGCCGCTCTGGCAACCCTTGCAGCCGACCGATATGGCAATGTACAGGGTCTTTACACTTACGGATCCCCCCGCGTTGGTGACCGGAACTTCAAAGAAGATTTTAACGTGAATGCCTATCGCTTTGTCAACAACAGCGACATTGTAACCAAAGTTCCCCCCGCCAGCATGTATCTCCATGTCGGAGAGCTGAAGTATATCGACAGTGAGGGAGCCATCCATGACAATACCAACCGCTGGGAAAGGTGGAGCGACGAAATACAGGGCCAATTCAAAAATATATTTAATGCCATCGGCCAGACCAGAAAAGGATTCACCGAAGTAATGCTGGAACCCATCGTCGATCATGTCCCGACGCGATATGCGATACATATCTGGAATAACATTGTGCGGATGGGTGCATAACTATCCAACCCGGCATAACCGACAAACTATTTGACCAAAGCAGAAAACCCCTTGAGCAAAGGCGGCAAACGCACATACGCTGCAAAATATACGACGGCGCCCAGGACATCCGTCGTCCCCCCCAAAAACCAAAAAGACCGAAGAAGGGTTTAAAATCGATGATTAAAACAACCAGCGTCATCTTCTTAGTTTGTATCTTTTCGGCATGTTCGACTGACAAGCGCGAAATCACCCAACCGACGGACTATCAAAAATTTCTCACCACCGTTAATCCTGAATATATGATAACCTCCTCAGAGGCTCTGGACTGGCATCGATACAAAGATCAATTTGGCCCGACGTATTCAGGCAATAAATCCTGGCATAAATTTCTATCTATCACGAAAGAAAAATTAAAAGCGTTTGGCGTCCAAGATCTTACCTTTAATAAATGGACTTATAACCGCTGGCACACCTCTGATTGGCCGGATGACAGCAACTGGTCACTGAAATCAGATGGTCGCCCGGTGCAAGTTGCCCATTATGGTGCCTATTCGGGATCGACCGATGCCGAGGGCATCACCGCCGAAATGGCTTTGTTCAGCCCCCAGGATGCATTGTCAACATATGCCGGCAAAATACTGGTGGTGCCGGTTGCGCCGCATCCCGACATACCGCTAAAAGAAGATTATGAGAAATGGTTTACGTTAAACGATTACGAGTATCTGTCCGATCCGGATACTTTCCCACCGATGTTTACCAAGGTATCCACGAGCAACTCTGTGGCCTACGATGTGTGGTGGCAACTACGCCAGACTATCAACATCAACACCATCCTGGCCAAGAGTCAGGCCGCCGGTGGGATTATAATCTTTGACATGGGCTATAATCGCCTGGCAGGCCTGTACACCTTTCCGATCCTCAAAATGTTTAACAATCCCACCCTGTATCTTGACCGCAATGCCGGTGGTCAGGTCATTGCAGATGCCAAACAGGGGAAGACCGCCACCCTGAAGCTCGTCGCCAGCATCGAGCCCAGCGAGACCTACCAGCTAATCGGTTACCTGCCCGGGAAAAATTACGGTACGCCCCGGGATGAGAAAATCATCCTCATAACCCATACGGACGGGCCATCCATTTCCCAGGATAACGGAGCTTTCGGCTTGCTGGGCATCGTCTCTTATTTTTCCCATTTTCCCAAGTCGGCGCGGCCCAGAACGTTGATGGTCTTCCTGGACAATCGGCATTACATGCCGGGAATGGAACGCGGCAACGCCAAGCAGGATTGGTTTTCAAAACATCCTGGGGACAAGGAATCCATTGTGGCTCTCATCGCCATGGAGCATCTGGGCCAGATGGAATTCAGGGAAGCCGGAAATGCCTTTGCGCCCACCGGAAACATCGAACCTTCTTTCCTCTGGACGCGAAACAGCCAGATCCTGATCGACAAGGCCATCAAGGCGGTGAAAGACAATAAATGGTCCCGGGTAATGGTTCAAAGTGTCGAAAGGCCAGGTATCCACAATAGACCCCAGGGGGTGTGGTATGGCATGGGAAAAATCGCGCTGGAATGGGATCTACCGGCGTATGCCACCATGGGCATCCAAGGCGCCTACTGGTCGACCACCGGACGTCTGGATGAGTTCGATGCGGATCATTTTGTCACCCAGGTGGCGGCCATGTGCCAGTTGACCGGGGAGCTGATGGTGATGGACTTTAAATAGACTTTTTGCCCATGCAGCAAATTATCGATACCCACGCTCATATTTGTGATCCGGTCTTCGACGAGGATCGTAGCGAAGTGCTCGAACGAGCCGGAGATGAGGGTGTCATTGCGGTAATTGCCGTGGGTGAAAATCTTTCCGATGCCAAAAAAAACCTTGAGCTGGCTGCAAAACATTCGGCACTGCGACCGGCGGCCGGGTTGTATCCGACGATACTTGATGAAGCAAAGGCTGAAGAGATGCACGGGTTTATCCGTGCAATGCGCGCCCGGCTCGTTGCTGTCGGGGAGGTCGGCCTGGACTTTTGGATCGTGAAAGAAGCGTTTGAAAAAGAGCTACAAAAAGAAATCTTTAAAAGTTTCATCACTCTGTCAAGAGAACTAGGTCTTCCGCTCAATGTTCATTCCAGATCAGCTGGTCGACACGCCGTCGCCCTGCTGCTTGAATGCAATGCCGCCAAAGTTCAGATGCATGCCTTTGACGGTAAAGCCTCGGCCGCTATGCCGGCGCTTGAGGCCGGCTATTTTTTTTCCATTCCGCCCTCGGTGGTCCGCTCCCGGCAGAAACAAAAGCTTGTCAAAAAAATCCCGCTTTCTCGGATACTTGTTGAAACCGACAGTCCGGTATTGGGTCCCGATCCAAAACGTCGCAATGAGCCGGTCAACATTTTAGTTTCTATCAGGGCAATTGCAGAAATAAAAAATATCAGCGAACAAGAAGTCATGGAAGCAGTGTGGAACAATACCCATAAGCTCTATGGAAATATTTAACCGTTTAGACGTTCACGGGTTGAAGCACAAAGGACACCGGACGCTTTGAAGATAAGAACACTAATCAGTTCACCGCTCCAATAAGGCGAAGTTTCACGAAGTGTTCCGCAGGTTAACCAATCAGCGGGACGCCGATCTCCTAAACAATAAAATAGATAGAATTCCTTAATTCGTCATTTGTAATTCGAAATTCGTCATTGGCTCTCCCCCATGCCCCCTTGCCACGGAACATATGCGCTGGTTTTTACAGCCAAACGAAGAAAAAGGATTGTCATCGGAAAAATCGGCACTCTCAACATCCAACCCGGCTTTTATGTCTATGTGGGCAGCGCCTTCGGTCCGGGAGGTTTAAGAGCACGGATCGGGCATCACCGCAAAAGTGCCGGCCGACCCCACTGGCACATTGATTATCTGAGCGAATACCTGCCTCCGGCTGAAGTTTGGTACACACAGGACACCGCTCACCGCGAACACCAATGGTCGGAAATACTTGTAGATTCCCAGAAAGCATCCGTGCCGCTGCCGGGTTTCGGATCCTCCGACTGCCACTGTATTTCACACCTTTATTTTTTTTCTTCACGGCCTTCCGCCAATTATTTTCGACGCAAAATTCATGCCGGCATCGGTAATCATGCCAGGATTTTTCGCGAGAAATTTCTTGACAAAATTTAATTAAGTGATATTCACTAACCATATATACATCCTAATATTAATGTATATTGTCATTCTTCTTGCTTAGTTGGTAAGTATCACCAATCTTGAATTATGGTGACGGTCAACCATTAATCTCCGCCTCCCCGACGCCGCGTCGAAGGATAAGCAGATCAAAACAGGAGTAAAAATCCATGCCGACCATACCCGTTTTTGTTGAGAAAAAGGACCACATTGCGACCCTGGTGTTAAACCGACCTGAGGTGATGAACGCCATGAGCCAAGAAATGATTGTGGAATTGCACGATGCCGTCCAAAAGATCGCTGTCGATGATGACGTCCATGTTGTGGTGCTCAAAGGCGCCGGCGATCATTTTTCATCCGGTGCGGATATATCGCTTTTCTCGGAAAATATTGCCCCGCATGACTGGTTGGTGGCTATGAAGGGTGTGGGACGGATCGTGAAAACCCTGCGGGAAATGCCCCCACCGGTGGTTACCCTGCTCAGAGGCGTTGCCGTAGGTGGCGGCGCCAATCTGGCCCTGGCGGGTGATTTTGTCATTGCAGCCGATAATGCGAGATTCTGCGAAATATTCGTTAACATCGGTCTCATCATGGACTATGGCGGAACCTACTTCCTACCCCGACTCGTGGGTCTTGCCAAGGCCAGGCAGCTGGCAATGCTGGGTGATGAAATCGATGGAAAAACAGCCGCTTCCATCGGTCTCGTATACAAGTCAGTGCCGGAAGATGACATTGAAAGCGAGGTCGCGGCACTGGCCGCAAACCTGGCGCAGAAATCTCCGCTTGCATTGAGATTGATTAAGGAGGGCCTTGAGAAGAGCTTTGACATGTCCTTGAAGGAGGTCCTGGATTGGGAAGCCGCACACCAATCCATCGCTCTCCAGACGCCGCAACACAAGGAAATTGTGCAATTTTTCTTGGATTCGAAGAAAAACAAAATCAACTCAATAAACCCAATAAACTACCTGGAAGGTACCCAATGGCTGCAAAATCCAAATCTGCAACTCAGATTTATTTCAATAAAGACCACGATATGGTTCGTAAAGCCGTGCGGGAATTCGTCGACAAAGAGATTAATCCCTTCATGGACGAGTGGGAAGAAAAAGGCGAGGCGCCGCTTCACGACTTGTTCAAAAAAATGGGGGAACTGGGTTTTCTCGGCATTCGCTATGATACCCAATACGGCGGTCAGGGAATGGACTATTGGTATGACACGGTTTGCCTGGAAGAGCTCGGACGTATTCACGGATCCGGCATACCGGTTGCCATTGCCGTTCAGACCCACATGGCAACCCCGGCTATTTATGAATATGGCAGCGAATATCTGAAGCAAACCTATTTGAAGCCCGCAATCGCCGGCGATATGGTTGCGGCGATTGCCGTTACCGAACCGGGGGCCGGATCAGACGTCAGCGCCATCCGGACAACAGCTCAAAAAGACGGCGAAGTCTATGTCATCAGCGGCTCCAAGACCTATATTACCAACGGTACCCAGGCCGATTTTTTGACCCTCCTGGCCAGAACCAGTGATGAACCGGGCTATAACTCTTTTAGTCTTTTCGTGGTTCCCACCAACCTTCCCGGATTCAAAGTGAGCCGAAAACTGGATAAGCTGGGATTGCGCAGCAGTGATACGGCCGAGCTTTTTTTTGACGATTTGAGAGTGCCCGCCGAAAACCTGATCGGCAATGCGGGAGAGGGATTTGTCTACCAGATGCGACAGTTTCAACACGAACGCTTCGCAGCCATTCCCATGTCATATATTTCTGCTGAAGAAATGATGGCCATGACGGTCGAACATATGCGGCAACGCATTGTTTTTGGCAAACCGTTGATTACCAAGCAGGTACTGAGACACCGGCTGGCGGACTGGCAGACTGAAACCGAATGCTTGCGCCAGCTTACATACCATATTGTAAGAATGAAACAATCGCAACTCGATGTCACCCGGGAGGTTTCCATGGCGAAACTGTATGCTGCTCAGCTGTTAATGAAAGTGGCCGACGGTTGTTTGCAGATGTATGGCGGCCTGGGATTTATGAACGAAATGCTGATTTCGCGATACTATCGGGATGCCCGTCTGATAGCCATCGGCGGCGGGGCGGATGAAATTATGCGGGAAATTATTGCAAAAATGGAGTTGGGATAATCAGGTTGCGGGTTCAAAGGTTCAGGGTTCTGCGTTCAGGGTTGACGTTCTTAGCCGCTTAGAGCCTTCGATCTGACAGCATGATCATAAATTGAAGGTTTCGCGGGTCAATAAGGGATGGAGCGGCTTCCAGCCGCGATCATGTCGCCTAACGGACTTAATCGCAGCTGGAAGCGCCGCCCCCACAATCAACAATCGCTGTTGGGTGCCTCTACTGTCCCGCAGGGTCCTCTTTTCCCGAGCGCAGGCTCGGAAAAAACATAGACGCCTTATGGCGGAATCTTTTTAACCTTTGAACCTTGAACCTCTGAACCTTGACACCTGAAACCAATTTGTAGAAAAAAAATTAAACCAAAATATATAGGATTTCGCAAAATGGTGACCGGCAACCAGATCTATTTCACCAAAGAGCATGACAGGGTGCGTCAAGCCGTGGCCGATTTTGTAAGAAAGGAGATCAATCCCAATGTGGATCAATGGGAAGAAGACGGCATGGCCCCGTTGCAAGAATTGTTTAAAAAGATGGGGCGCCTCGGTTTCCTGGGTATTCGCTATGACCCCCGATACGGGGGGCAGGGGTTGGATTACTGGTATGACACCGTTTTTTTGGAAGAGCTGGGACATATCAAGGCCCTGGGATTGTCCGTCGCCATAACGGTGCAGACTCACATGGCAACCCCCGCCATTTATGAGTTCGGCAGTGACTATTTGAAGGACACCTACTTGAAGGCGGCCATTGCCGGCGACATGGTCGGTGCCATTGCCGTCACGGAACCGGATGCCGGATCGGATGTGGCCGCCATTCGCACCACGGCAAAAAAGGACGGCGCTGATTACATTATCAGCGGCTCAAAAATATACATCACCAATGGCGCCCAGGCGGATTTTTACACCCTTTTGGCCAAAACCAGTGATGAGCCTGGATATCACTCGTTCAGCCTGTTTGTGGTTCCAGCCGATTCGGCCGGCGTCAAAGTGAGCAGAAAACTGGACAAACTGGGAGTCCGCATCAGTGACACGGCCGAACTTTTTTTTGACAATGTCAGAGTGCCTGCCGAGAACCTGATCGGCAAGCAAGGTGAGGGATTTATCTACCAGATGATGCAGTTTCAGCATGAACGTTTCTCCCTGCTGCCGTTTGCGTGCACTGCTGCCAGAGACATCATCGATATGACAGTGGAACACATCCGTCAGCGGGTGGTTTTCGGCAAACCTTTGATTAAAAAGCAGGTATTGAGGCATCGACTTGCCGACTGGCTCACTGAAATCGAGGGTCTGCAACAATTGATCTATCATATCGTACGCATGAAAGAAGCGCACCTGGATGCAACCCGGGAAGTTTCGATGGGAAAACTTCTCGCCAGCCGGGTGTTGATGAAAGTGGCCGACGGTTGTCTGCAGATGTATGGCGGCCTCGGCCTCATGAATGAGATGCTCATATCAAGATATTACAGAGACGCCCGCGGACTGGCCATTGGGGGTGGGGCAGATGAAGTCATGAGAGAAGTGCTGGCAAAGTTGGAAGGGTACTAGAACATAGCGCAAGAGCCAGCGTTTGAATCAGAAGTCGATTGTGATCCCTGCCCTCTGCCTTAGCCCTGCCTTGTCATTAATATGGAAGGAGCCATAATGCAACCTGCTGCAAAGACGCCTGCACCGAGTCTCAAGCAGAAAACACCACCCCCCGGGCGTATTAAAATCACCCGGGCACTTAAAGCGCTGCTTGAGCAAAAAGAGTTCAATGCCATCACCACCGCAGAAATCGCAAAAAAAGCCGGCGTTACCGATGCCCTTATTTACAAATATTTTAAAGACAAACGCGATCTACTGCACCAGGTGTTAAGTGAATATCTCGAGCAATATCGCAGCCAGACTACCCATGACCTCAAAGGGATTAAAGGGACGCTCAACAAGCTTCGCAAACTTATCTGGTCCCACATTAATGTGTATGCCACCAACCGGGTTTTTGCCAAAATACTTCTGATCGAGGTCAGAAACTATCCGGATTACTACAAAAGCGAAACCTATGGTCGGGTAAAAGAATATAGTGACATTGTATTACAAATAATTCGTGAGGGTATCCAAAACCGGGAAATTCGCGATGACCTGCCACCCAGATTGCTCAGAAATAGTATCCTCGGAAGCATTGAACAAGTTTGCCTTTCGGGAATCACCTTCGGCAAGGATATCGACCCGGATGTTCTTACCGAACAGCTTTGTGCATTTATTTTCAAAGGAATCAAAAAAGAGGGCTCATAGCTCAAAGCTGAAAGCTCAAAGGGTAAAAAAAGAAGTTGAATAGTTGATTAAGTTTAAAGGATTAGGAAAAGTATAGTTGATAGGTTTATTGGGTTGATTAAGGTTAAAGGATGATATCTATTTAATCAACTCAATCAACCCTAATCAACCAATCAACATAAACCGGAGGTTTCGCAGGATGGGAACATGGATGAACGCTTACCTCGAAAAACTGGCAGCCAATCGCCGGGAAAACATTGATGCCGGGGGCACCCAACGCATCGATCTCCAACATCAGTTGGGCAAACTCACTGCCAGGGAGAGAATCGAATATCTAGCCGATCAGGAATCTTTTGAGGAGCTGGGATCACTGGTCAGGGAATTTCGCTTCGGCCTGGAGGGGCAGGCAAAGCCCAGTCCATCGGATGGCGTCATCATGGGCTTGGCCCGGGTGCAGGGCAGACCGGTCATGGTATATTCTCTGGACTTCACGGTAATGTCCGGTTCGATTGGCGATCAGGGTATCTGGAAGATTGCGGAGCTGATCGAAATGGCCGGAAAGCAACAGATGCCTGTCATTGGCATGTTCGACTCCGCCGGCTCAAGAATTGGATTTAAAAACGGTTACGTCGGGTTAAACGGCTTGGGGCGGCTGATGCGAAACTACTGCCTCTATTCAGGCGTCATCCCACAAATAGCGCTGGTTCTGGGACCTTGCACCGGTCCCATGGCACAAGTGCCGGTTCTATCCGACTTTCTGATCATCAATGAGAAAACCGGATTTTTATGGTGGGGTGGTGATATTGCGTCGGATCATGCCGGATCCGCTGAATTCCACATGCAGAAAAGCGGACAGTGCGACCTGATGGCCGGCAGTGATGAGCAGGCCATCGACCTGGTCAAACAACTGCTGCAGTTCATGCCCCAGAATTGCTGGCAGCAGCCGGCCGCCGCCGAATCCACGGATGACCCTGAGAGAAGCGAAGAAGCCCTGCTCGATGTCATGCCCGATGACCCCAAGTTCACCTATGATATTCACGAAATCATCGACTTGATCGTGGACAACGGCGAATTTTTTGAGCTAAAGGAAGACTTCGCACCCAATCTGGTGACTGGTTTTGCCCGCTTTGATGGGATGGTTGCGGGCATCGCCGCCAGCAATCCTGATGAGCTCAGCGGCATCATGGAACCGGACGCCTCGGATAAATACGACCGTTTTATCATGTTTTTGGATGCCTTTAACATTCCCCTGCTGACCCTATCGGATACGCCGGCCTACCCGCCCGGCGACAAATGGGAGCGCCGCGGTGTCATCCGACACGGTGCCAAGAACCTGCATGGCTATTCGCATCTGACCAATCCGAAAGTTACCCTCGTCCTGAGACGCTCCTATGGCGGCTCGAATATTGTCATGGGATGCAGCAAGATGGGTCCCGATTTCATCTATGGCTGGCCGACGGCAGAATTCGCCCCTACCGGACCGGAGTCCATTGTCCAGGCTGTTTTCCACAAGGAGCTGGAAAAGGCCAAGCAGGATGGCAATTATGATGAGGTCTATAACTTTTTTCTGAGTATCCTGAAGGAACATTTCAGTGTCATGACCATGGGAAAGATGTTCACGACTTACTATACGGTCCATGAAGTTATCGATCCACGCGAAACCCGCTCCAGGATCGTCAAAGCACTGCGAGCCTGCATTGATAAATGTGAAACAATGCCCGAAAAGAGACGATTTATAAAACCGGCATAGTCGAGAACACTTGGAGTGACTGCGAGATTGGTGTAACGGAAAATTTACAACCACTTAACCAATCAACATTCCATATCTGAATTTGGTGCCTGAAATTTGAATTCTTAAACGTTGCGGGAAGGTAATGCGCAAAATCTAGATAGGGGAAACTCTTATGGGTAAAAGAATGGGTGAAGCCATTGAGCGATATGAGAAGATCCGGCAGAACAATCGCCTGGGTGGTGGCCTTAAGCATATCGAAAGGCAACACGACCGGGGAAAATTAACTGCCCGCGAGAGGATCGAAATCCTGATTGATCCGGGCAGCTTCAACGAACTGGGGTCGTTTGTGGGCACCACCGGCAAACGTATCGACGGTCGCATACCGGAGGCACCATGTGACGGTGCCATTGTCGGCACGGCCCGGGTAAATGGACGTCTGATCATGATCCATGCCAGCGATTTTACGGTGTTGGGGGGATCCATCGGGGCCCAGCATCTTATTAAATTTGCCCGGCCTCTTGAAATGGCGGCCCAATGGGGTATCCCCATGGTCAACCTGCTGGACTCCTCGGGGGGCCGGCTGGGGTACGAAGATGTGGCCATGGCCGGCATAGATTGGTATTTTCGACGCCAATCCATGTATTCAGGCGTCATTCCCCAGATTACAATACTTATGGGGCCCTGCATTGCAGGCGGGGCTTATCTCCCGACTTTGTGCGACTTTTTGTTTATGAGCCGGGTCTCGGCCAACATGTGGCTTGGCGGCCCGCGACAGACCATGGCTGCCACATCCGAGGAATTCGATCGCAGCATCGGTGGCGCCGATTACCATATGCAGCTCACCGGGAGCTGTGATGTTGTTGGAAAAGACGATGAAGAAACCATCGAAAAATGCCGTGAATTGCTTTGCTACCTCCCCCAGAACTACAGAGAAAAGCCGCCGCCATGGAAAAACTCCGATGACCCCCTGCGACCGCTAGATGACCTGGCCGATCTGGTTCCCGACGAGTTTGATAAGACCTACGACATGCACGATGTCATCCAGCGCCTGGTAGACCATGGTGAATACTTTGAAATCAAAGATGAGTATGCCAAAAACCTGATTACTTGCTTTTGCAGATTCAACGGTAACGTCGTCGGTCTGGTAGCGAACAACCCCAAATATCCGGGCAGCATCCTGGAAATCGATTCCTGCGACAAGTACTATCGGTTTCTGCAGGTCCTGGATGCCTACAACATCCCCCTGGTGAACCTGGTGGACACGCCGCCTGTGGTTCCCGGGGAAACACAGGAATCCGCTGGGTTGATCCGCCACATGGGTAAAATAGTTAACGTCTATGCCACGAGCACCGTACCCAAAATAAGTATTGTTCTACGCGAGGCTTATGCCGATGCCGGCAGCATGATAATGGGCGGCCTTAAAAGCATGGGCACGGATTTGACTTACGCCTGGCCGATTGCCAGGTTTGCCGTGGAGGCTTCGACGCTGGATTACCGTGAAGTTTACGGCAAGGGCATCGAAGAAGATGCTTATGAAACGTACCTCAACCGTGCCCGAGAAAAAGTGGACGTTTTTGACACCGCCCACAGTTGGACCGCCCAGGTGGTAGATGAAATCATTCTGCCTGCCGATACACGCAAAAAGATCATCGGAGCATTGGAGCTGACTGCAGGTAAACACGAAAAATTGCCTCAGCGGGCCAAGAATCATGGAACATCTCCGACGTAATTACTAAAAGGAGGGTGAGAACAATGGAAACTAAAAAAATAGAAGTTAGAGCGCCGATGTCAGGCGTATTTTTTCGCAAACCATCGCCCGACGCAGCCGTTTATGTCGAGGTCGGTGATACTGTCAAAAAAAAACAGGTGCTCGGTCTGCTGGAGACGATGAAAGTGTATCAGAAAATCAAAAGCCCGGTAAACGGCGAAATTGTGGCGATTTTTCCCGAAAATGAAAGCCCGCTCAAAGATGATGATCTGATATTTGTGATTGAAGTGATATAGTTAAGGATTTGTCTCCAATGTTTAAGAAGATATTGGTCGCTAACCGCGGGGAAATTGCCTTGCGGGTTATTCGTGCCTGTCGGGAATTAGACATTAAAAGTGTCGCCGTATATTCCGAAGCTGATGAGAAATCCTTGCACCTTAAGTCGGCGGATGAACGGATCTGCATCGGCCCTGCCATGAGTGCCGGAAGTTATTTAAATATTGAAAATATCATTAATGCTGCTGAAAAAGTCGGCGCCGATGCCGTCCATCCCGGCTATGGCTATTTGGCAGAAAAAAGAGAATTCGCCGCAAGCCTGTGAAGCCGGCGGTATGGTCTTCATCGGCCCGACACCGGAGAACCTGAAGCTGGCCGGGGATAAGATTACCGCCAAGAAAATTATGGCAGAAGCCGGTCTTGCAGTGATTGAGAGCAGCCCGGAGGGAATTACAGACCTGGATAAGGCTTTGGGTATCTGCAAGAAGATCGGATACCCCGTAATGGTGAAGGCCTCCGGCGGTGGGGGCGGTCGCGGAATCCGCATCTGTAATGATGAAAGCATTCTTCGAGAGGATTTTGCCATAGCAAAAGCGGAAGCCGGTGCCGCGTTTGGTAACGATGAACTTTACATTGAAAAATACATCGAAAATCCGCGACATATCGAATTTCAAATCCTTGGGGATAGATCCGGCAATATTGCCCATCTGGGCGAACGGGAATGCACGATTCAGCGTCGATACCAAAAACTTATCGAAGAATCCCCTTCTCCCAGACTTACCACCGAGCTAAGAAAAGACATGGGAGAAACCGCCATACGGGCAGCTGCGGCTGTGAAGTATTTCAATGCGGGGACCGTAGAATTTCTGCTGGATTCGAATGACAATTTTTACTTTATGGAAATGAATTCGCGCATCCAGGTCGAGCACCCGGTGACGGAATTGACCACCGGAATCGACTTGGTAAAAGAACAAATACGACTATCAGCCGGCGGGCTGCTCGACTATTCATTTGACGATTTGCGCAGGCGCGGATGGGCCATCGAATGCCGTATCAATGCTGAAGATCCGGCACGGAACTTCCTGCCCTCACCGGGAACCATCGAGGAATATATTCCACCGGGCGGTTTTGGTGTGCGCCTGGATACTCACCTGTACCAAGGCTATGAGCTGCCGATTTACTACGATTCACTCATCGCAAAATTGATTTCCTTCGACCTCACCCGAAAAGGGGCCATTTCGATCATGAAAAGAGCACTATCTGAGTTTGTAATCTCACCCATAAAAACAACCATCCCGCTGTATCGCAGGATAATGGATGATCCCGCCTTCCGTGAAGGGGATTTTGATACCGGCTTTATTCACAAGTTTGTAACGGAGGAAGAGGAATTTGATTAAAAAAAATATATTGCGATAAATCATTCAGCTATCCCATCAAGGAGCGTCATCCCATGTCCCAACCACATCTACTTTACCGTGTCGATAGAGGTATTGCCCGTTTCACCATCAATCGCGAGCCCCAGCGCAATGCGATCAGCCTGGATGCCATCGCCCTTTTTTTACAACACCTGGAAGAAGCGTCGGCGGATCCGGATGTCCGGGTCGTCTCGATCACAGGTGCCGGGGAAAAAGCTTTCTGTTCAGGAGCGGATCTTGCGGGCGCAGTAGATGGCAAGATTGAACGAGGGTTTAAAAATTATGCCGACCTTCTAAAAAAACTGGCCGGATATCCCAAACCGGTCTTGGCCAGGGTCAACGGAGCCTGCATGGCGGGTGGCATGGGGCTTATGCTGGCCTGCGACATTGTGATTGCGAAAGATGATGCCACTTTCGGCACTCCGGAGGTAAATGTCGGACTCTGGCCCATGATGATTGGTGCGCTGATTTACCGCAATGTACTTCGCAAAAAAGCCATGGAAATGGTGCTGCTTGGAGAACGGCTCAGCGCCGCCCAGGCGCTTGAATTGGGTTTGATTACCCGGTCGGTTCCATCGGATAAGCTGGATGATGAAGTTGAGCACGTTTTGCAAAGCCTGGCCGCCAAGAGTCCCATTGGGATGAAAATCGGCAAGGAAGCATTTTATGCCATGGGCGACATGCCGTTTGAAAAGGCGGTTGATTTTCTTTGCGGAAAAATTGCGGAGGTTGCTGCCACCGAAGATGCGGCCGAAGGCATCACGGCGTTTATCGAAAAGCGGAAACCTGTATTCAAAGGGAAATGACAAGTATCCACCAAACAGGAAAGGAGAATAAAAGTGGCTTCACAAAGCAAGGTTGTGGTCACATGCGCATTGACAGGTCTGCTGACCGATCCGGCCAAATTCAACGTGCCGGTAACTCCACAGGAAATGGCTGATGCGGCCCAACAGTCTTTTGATGCCGGTGCATCGGTTTTGCACTGTCACTTCAGAGATCAGGGAGCAGGAATGGGGGCCTTTCCGACCTGGGATCTGAAAACTGTCGGCGAAATTTTATCTGCCATCCGGAAAAGGGTTCCGGATATCATCATTTGCATGAGTACCGGAGTCCTCGGCGATGATATTTCCGGACCGGTGGGATGCCTGGAAGCGTTTAAACCGGAGCTCGCAGCCTGCAATGCCGGCTCGCTGAATTATTTAAAAATCCGCAAAGATGGCAACTGGGCCTGGCCCCCGGCTCTTTTTGACAATCCGGTTGAAAAAGTTAAGAAATTTCTGGATGTCATGACGGCCAATAACATCGTCCCGGAATTCGAATGTTTCGACACCGGTATTGTGCGAAGTGTGCGCATGTTTAAAGCCAATGCAATGTTTGAAGGTGAACCACACGTGTCCTTTGTGATGGGAGTGGACAGCGGAATGCCGGCCAATCCGGATCTCATCGCAATCCTGAAAGAAGAATTGCTGGAAAATTCACACTGGCAGGTGATCGCCACAGGTCCGGGACGGGAAAAAATCTGGCACCTCCACCGTCGTTGTCTGGAATTAGGGGGTGATGTGAGAACCGGATTGGAAGACACGTTTTATCTTCCCAATGGTGATCGGGCAAAAGATAACGGCCACCTGGTGGATACGCTGGTAAAAATTGCCCGCGAAGTGGGCAGGGAACCTGCATCGCCGAGCGAAGCCCGCCGAATGTTGGGGGTGTTGCGGTAAAAATAGATTAGAAAGGAGACATCGCATATCATGGCCAAAAAATTCAAGACCAAAATCACCGAGATGCTGGATATCGAGCACCCGATTCTTTGCGGGGGTATGCAGTGGATCAGCCGGGCCGATATTGTAGCTGCCGTCGCTAACGCCGGAGGTATCGGCTTCATCACCGCCGAAAGTCTCGAGACCCCGGAAGATCTGCGGGAAGAAATAAAAAAAATCCGAGACCTTACCGATAAGCCATTCGGTGTTAACCTATCAATGGTTCCTGAATTTGGTCTACCGGAAAGAACCCTCAAATTTTGTGACATCGTTGTTGAGGAAGGCGTGAAAGTCGTTGAAACTGCAGGAAGAAGCCCGGAGCCGTTAATACCGAAACTAAAGGAGGGCGGTGTAAAAGTAATCCACAAACTCACATCGGTACGCCATGCCCTATCGGCCCAGCGTTTGGGAGTCGATGCCGTCACCATGATCGGCTTTGGATCCGGCGGCCATATCGGCAACGACAATGTGGGCTCATATATCCTGATTCCAAAAGCGGTGGCTGCTCTGGATATACCTGTGATCGCCGGCGGCGGGATCTGCAACGGCAGAGGATTCTTGGCAGCCCTTGCCATGGGAGCCGAGGCGGTGCTGATGGGAACGGCCTTTATGATGACCAGGGAATGTCGGATTCATCAAAATATCAAAGACCGTCTGCTTGAAACCAAGGAAACGGATACCGCCCTCCTGCTGACGACAATCATGAACCCGATCCGCTGCATGAAAAATAAACTGGCGGATGAATGCCTGGCGATAGAGGCAGAAGGCGCCGGTTTTGAAGAAATCATCAAAACAGTAGCCGGAGGTAAGGGCCAAATTGCTTATGATAATGGTGATCCTGATGGTGCTCCCATCGCCTGCGGTCAGATTGCAGGGTTAATCGATGAAATAAAACCGGTGGGGCAGGTCATGGAAGATATCATAACCCAAGCGGGCCTGCTGCTTGATCGACTCAACGGATTGGTGGTTAATTAGTTTATCGAGTTGATTGGGTTGATTGGGTTAATTGAGTATAATATTTAGCTTTAATCCTGCCGCCCCAGTCAACCATTTCTCCATTCAACCATTTGACCTTCAGTTCAAATCTCTATATATAAAAGCAGATTCGTATTTCACTGCAGATATGATTCTATGTCAATCCATGGTAATCTGTTATAAAAGTTGTTTAATCTGCTTTTGCTGGAGGATATTATTATGTCGGAAATCAGTTTGTTGAAAGGCAAAAAAATTCTTGTGGTGGATGATGAACCGGATATTTTAGCCGTTTTGGAAGAATTGCTGGATATGTGTGAGATTGTCAAGGCCGCCTCTTTTGATGAGGCCAAATCATACATGACGTCCCAAAAATTCGATATCGTTGTGTTGGACATTATGGGTGTTGATGGGTATGGCCTGCTGGAGATCGCTAACTGTAACAATCTGCCGGCACTCATGCTGACAGCCCACGCTTTTACACCGGATAACCTGGTCAAGTCAATCAAGGAAGGGGCAGCCTGCTACATTCCTAAAGAAGAAATTACGGAAATCGCAGATTACCTGATTGACATACTGAAAGCCAAGCAAGAAGGCAAGAACCCCTGGGAACCCTGGCAGGATCGATTGCCCCCCTCTTATTTCGAAAGAAGATGGGGCGCAGCCTGGAAAGACAATGACAAGGATTTCTGGAACACTTTCAGGACCAGTCTTAAATCCAGAAAAAAAAATTGAACCTGGAATGCTGCTCAATCAAAGCTCAGTGTATCGGCCAGTTTGTTCATCCAGTTAGACACTCTGCTGGAAATTAATTCATATTGCTCCACCTTAATTCCCAGACGGTCCAGCACTACGGTCGATGGCATGAGAGGTTTACTTTCAGTCAATTCACCGTCACCACATGCTTCGCACAATAAATTGGCTAGATATACGATTTCTGCATGCAATTTCGAGTTCTTAATGCGTTCCGGATTGTGGTGCCAGCGTACGGCATCGGTAATATCACGGGGAAAAGCCCAATTCGCTAAAATTTGTGCGCCGATTTCAGCGTGATCGGTTCCAAGGACCATGTTCTCGGCCACTTCAAAAGGAACGCCTTGTGCTGCGATTTTCTTGATATTATTAAACTCCTCTTTTACAAATTTGCCTAAAACGAGCTTTCCCATGTCATGAAGCAGGGCAGGGGTAAAAGCATCCTCAGCTGCTAAATTATTTTTAAATTTCCCCAATGCTACTGCCGCAGTCGAGACTGCAATCGAGTGTCGCCAGAGTTCTCCGGGGGGCAGATCATAACCTTCAACTGCGCTATCCATATGGTCATTAATGCAGGCAGCAACCACAATTTGGGTAAACCGCTTCAGTCCTAAAAGTACGATGGCTTGCTTTAAAGATCCAACTTTTGAAGGAATGCCAAAATAAGCAGAATTCGCAAGTTTAAGAACGTTGGTTGTAAGACCCGGATCGTGTCGCAGAACCTGCGCTACTTCATCGATTGCAATGTCCTCTTGCCGGATCAGAGCCATCACCTTGACCGCTGCTTGGGGCATGCTTGGAAAAGATGATACTTTCAGCATGATTTTGCCGATTATTTCGTTTTTACCGAGTCTGCCTTCTTTTGGTAATTCCATAAAGTTTATTTTTCATGAAAGGAATTAAAGAACATCATCAATAACCCTTTTAACTTGGGAGACATTTTATCAAACTCAACGCCAAGTGCAATTGTTTTTCTCCCTTCATGTGAAACGGGTGACAACCACACAATTTTGCCCGGGATGCTGACTTTCAAATCTTCAATGGGGAAATTTACCTGGACTTTCGCATCTTTCATGCCATTCTCAAAAGATAATATTTCTGAAAATGAATCAAGACCGATGTCATCCAGAACAAAACGAATCCCGCCAATGGATATATCGCTGGAAAATCCTGACAGATAGATGGATGTGTTTTGCGAACCGTTTAATAGAATTTCAATGACCCAATTCCAGCTTCAAATGAATTCGCCGAATATCACGCAGCTTTGCGCGTGAATTGTCCACAGATTCCTTGGAGCGAACTTTCAGCAGGTTCAATAACCCATGTTCGATCTTGGGATATTTGGTGCATATTTTCCTTAGCTTTTCCTTTGATATCCTCAACAGCTCGACTTGGCTTTTGGTCTCAATGTAGGAATTACTTTTCTTGTCCCGATCAAACGGATAAATATCGCCAAAATAGTCATTCTCATCAAAGTAAAGGACAGGTTCTCGGTAGACTTTATCCCTGCTGTCAATGGTATCATACAACGAATCCTTCAAAGATCCGGATATGACGAAATTGAGACTGTCTTCTAAATCGCCGACCTTCTTCACCGTATGTTCTGACGGCAGATGAATGATTTTAAACTGAGAAAATAGTGCTAAAAATTCCTGAATATTTAGCTGAGAAAAAAACGATCTTATAGGTGAGACCGCCTCCGTCGGGTTTCTTCAAATTAGCTAAAAAATTTTTGACGTCTTCTTTTGTTGGGAAATTGATTCGCCACTGCATGGTTTTCAGGGCGATCGCTGCAGGAATCTTGTCCTTTGCGAGGAATAGTCTTGCAGCTTTGCTATACAAACCGGCAGCGCCATTCAATAGCCCCATTTTTTTTTAGCTGATCTGCCTGCACCCTGATAAGACCAGGCTCATCAGGATATTTTTTCAGCAATTTGTGCAATATCTCAGAAGAATGAAGCACAATATCTTTTTTTATAATGTGGTCGACGATGTCCTCGGGGGTGTTAATTTGGGTCGTGACCCTCTTGACTTGGTTTGTTGTCATAATACACGTTTATGGATTCGTAATGATTGTCGGTGCTAACAAAATATTTTCGCCACCAAGACACAAAGACACGAAGTTTAATTACTAGTAGACATTTATTGTTTGTGACTTGGAGCCTTTGTGGCTATTCTTTCCGGTTTAGGTTAGTTATAAATCGAAAAAAATCCGGTACGGCCATGGCAACCCGATGACCTGATCATAAAATTACGGGGTCGCTAAATTATATCGGCTATTTTGCTTAAAGTATTAAAAAAAAATTGCCGATGGGTAAATAAAAAGAATAATCAAAACGGATGAGGAAACCACATTCAATCTGATGAATACCGAGTTTACTCTGATAAAAAGTTCGCATTTTTTTGCCTATAGAAATTTTTCACTATTTTATCAGGCAGATAGTGGGGATTTCGTGCTTTATAAACCAGCCGGGATAACCTTAAAAGAAATGCGGATTCAGGAAGGACTTCTTCCTAAAAAATTATATATTCAGAAAAAACATAAGATTGAGGCTATTCAAGAGATTCAGAAAGTATTCAATTCACAGCTAAAACAAAATATTCAGCAAAACAACCTGAAGAATGTACGAAACATTGTTCAAAATGTCGTCAAGGTCACTTTGGAAGAGCCCGTCAGCGGAAGCATAAAGGGGATCAAAGAGACGGTCGGTATTCTGGTCAGTGAATACACGAAAGATTTTAACGTAATCAAAAGTCTGTTAGATTTAACCGCCAAGGATTACACCACGGTTCTTCACTCTGTGAATGTAATGGCCTTAGCATTGGGCTTTGCAGCATACCTTAATTACGAGCGGGGCAGGAAAAGGATTTTAGGCCTGGCTGCGCTGTTGCATGATGTCGGGAAAATCCGGGTAAACGCCGAACTTCTCAAGGCAGCTAGGCAATTAACCGATGAAGAGTTTAAAGAAATTCAGCAGCATACGATAAAGGGGTATAATATATTAGACCATTGCAAATTTTCAAATAATGAAATCAAAATGACTGCCCTTCAGCACCATGAAAAATTAGACGGCAGCGGCTACCCGCTGCATGTGAAGAATATTGCAGAATTTCCCCAAATCGTGTCTGTCATAGACTGCTATGAAGCCTTAACCAATGATGACAGACTGTATCGGAAATCAATTGCCCCGCTCAATGCACTTGAGGTAATGAAGTCTGAAATAGTTGACGCCGGAAAATTCTCAAAAGAACTCTTTAAAGACTTCGCAAATATGCTTGTGTTGTTTTACAATTAAAGCAATATGAGTCGAGTGGTTCGGGTTTAATAAAAATCCGGGATTCCGTCCCAAAATGAATCCGATAAAGTTGATGTCCAGCTCATAATAAAATCACTGATCGGACTGTTTCATGTTTGCCATCTTAATTCCTCTTTGGCGTGTCGGTAAACTCTGTGTGCCCAAACCACCCCCACAACCGTGACGGCCAATGGCGGGGGCTTTGCATGCTGCGCAGGGCCGAAGAGATGCGGCCAAGCGCCTGCTTTCCTGTCGCGATGTCTCCATAGATCTCGCGATTGAACGCCTCAATGATCATCGCAATTTCTGCGTTAAGCTTCGGAAAACAATGAATCAGTCTGCTCCCATACTCACCGGGCGTCTCGCTTGGGATCGGCGGTTTACCGCTCCGGCAGCCCCAGCGAAGAGTCGCGGCATAAACCGATGCCGCGCTGTCGACACCCCCAAGCAGATATCGTACTCGCTTCCAAACACTTTGAGGAGAGGGTTTTCAACAAAAATATCAAATTCAAAAACCAGTCCGATGACCATGGGGTTGCCGGATCAAGGGAATTACGTTTCAGAAGCCAGCGAACTATCCAATTCATCAGGTAGCCCAAGGCACCCATAACCATCAGGCCGAGAATTCCTATCAGGCCCCAACTTATCACCACTAAGAGGGATTCCTCCCAGCTACCGGTGGGAGCAGGAAGGACAATGTCTCCGCCCGAACCGGAGGTTCCGTGGGTACCGGTTTCGATTCCAAATCTGGCCCTTCCGAATATGAATCGGAGGATTCGAACAAAGAAAGGACCCAAGGGCGCAGCTGTTTCTTTGAGGACGCCATGGGCGGAATCGGCTAGTTGCGTCAAATAGGGGAAAGTCAGCAAGATCAACGCTGCACCGCACAGGACCACGACCGTTGTAAATCCCAGGATGATGCCGATGCCGTGATAACCGACAAGAAAGGTTTTTTTGACATCACCCCGGCCGCGTGTCAGGCTGATCGACAGCAAACTGAACAGGAGAAAGGCAACCACCAAAAGCCTGGTGGCCGGATCTTCCAATCGAAGACCGCCTTTTAGCTGAACAAGAAATTTTATCAGGAGAAGCAGGAAAAAGGCCCCCAGCCCTTTATCAAATTGAAGACACACTGGAAAATAAGTCCGGGGATTTTTTTCGAAGGTCCGCCCTCCCAGCCAGAAAAGCAGCAGACAGCAGAAAAACGGCAGCAGAACAAACCATTGTTGTGGGGCCTTCAGTTGCCGGCTCAGTTCGATAAGCCAGACGTCCGAAAAAAATGGAAATTCTCTGAAAAAAAGCCGGTTAACCATTAAAAGCGCAGCAAATGCAAACCCGGATATCTGAATGAGCACGGCTTGAATTCTGCGCCAGTTTCTTCTCCTGGTTAAACGGGTAAAAAACGCCGCTATGGCAAATGCGCCAAGGGCCACGGGCAAAGGAAAGGGCCGATGGATGATAGAAAGGGTCAAAAAGTTGCTCCAGGCGTAGCGCCAGGCTATTTCCATTCCGGCATTCGTCAGAACCAGCAAGTTTTCTTTTGGGGATTTCATACCGGTCTGCTCTCCTGGATACGGATCTCATCAAGTGTCTGCACCTTGGCCCCGCTCTCTTGCCAAATGGCGCTGGAAAGCGGTTGGGAGCGGCATATGAAAAAGCCGATGGGAATGTTACGCCGCCGGCAGTCATTGCGGATTTCCGCTGCAGCCTGGTCGACATTATACGAAAAATAAGCGCAACTGAATCCACGCCCCGAACCCAGGATCCGGCGCATGATGGGTTCAATGGCGCCTTTTTGCGTTACCTGCAACCGCGCCAGAATTTCAAGTATGGCGGGAAGTTGCCCGGGAGCCCGCGTTGCAGTCAGGTTGGAAGACCCACCGCCCGTCAGGACACCGTTGGTCACCAAACCCACGGCACAGCCCTTGCCGTGCAACTGCACAGCCAGCGATGCGATAACTTCCAGGGTACTTTCAAATTCATCTGTGGCCATGTTTTCCCGGAAAGATCCCACTTCCAGTGCAAGCAGGACTTTCCCCTGCTCCGAAGGTTCAAAGATCTTTTCCTGAAGTTTGAGGTGACGTGCGCTGGCTTTCCAGTGGATATGCCGCGACGGGCTGGAAGGCTGGTAATCCCGAGTGCCGAGGACAAAGACCGGGTCCTTGACAGGGCTTTTGGCACCGGGCATACCGAATAACTCGCGCATGGGAAGGTTGACCGATTTCAGAAAAGCGAGTCGCGGATAGACAATGATATGAGTTGTTTCTTGGGGCTTTTTTTCATTTTCAAAGAAGCCGAGAAGATCGCCTGAGTGGATGCAGTGCGGTCCTACCTGGTAGACACCTCTGCGCCGCGCCACAATAACCGAGTGCAGCTGCACCCGTTGGTACCAAAGAAGACCGGCCTCCTGCCGGAACGCTTGCTCATCACCGTCCATCCGACTCAAAGCCCTCCCCAGCAACCACTGGATGCGGATCCGAATCGGAAGCAATTTGGCGTTCTCAACAATCGTTTCGATGGTAAAAGTTTCATCGGGAAAAACGCGCTGTTTATCTACGTTGATCTTAACCGCCACCCGATAACGACTCATACTGCTCCAGATCTTTGTTGCGGTCATCACGAGCAAAATGAGAAATGCCAGCAAGGATAGTTCGTTCTGTCGGTATAAAAGGGCGATGAAAAGGAAGATACTCACAAAAAAGCACATCAGCAAGGAGTTAAAAATGGTCGGCTCCCGGCTTTCTTCGAGCTCGATGGTCATGTCATTATCCTGCAGCAGCCGGAACCGGTATTTGTCCGATCAGCTCGTCGATAGTGCGGTCTGAGTTTTCGCCCCGCAACCGCTCCTCTTCACTGAGAATCAAACGATGGGCGAGAACAGGGCGGGCCAGATATTTGATATCGTCGGGAAGAATGAATTCGCGTCCATGCAACGCCGCCCGGGCCTGTCCGGCCCGCATTAACGCAAGAGAACCCCGCGGGCTGGCGCCGAATCGTATGACCGGGTGGTCGCGGGTTGCCCGGACAATATCTGCAATATACTCTCTGATCGGTTCAGAAACATGAATGCCTCTCCGGGCTTGCTGCAATTTCGTTATATCATCCGGCGTTGCCACGGCATTAAGCTGTTGAAGTGGATCGGATTCCTGAAATCGCTTCAATATCCGGATCTCTTCATCCTTGTCAGGATATCCCAGGCGGATTTTTAAAAGAAATCTGTCGAGCTGGGCTTCGGGCAGGGGAAAGGTGCCTTCCAGTTCAATGGGGTTCTGGGTGGCCATAACGAAAAAAGGGGAAGGCAGGAGATGCGTCTGTCCGTCGACGGTCACCTGACGCTCCTCCATACATTCGAGCAGGCTGGACTGGGTGCGGGGTATGGTGCGGTTAATCTCATCTGCAAGCAGCACATGGGTGATGACAGGACCTGGATGGAAGGAAAAACGACATGTCTTTTGATCATAAATGTTAAAACCGGTGATATCGGCCGGCAGTAGATCCGGGGTGAACTGGACCCGGTTGAAGGAACCGCCGACACTTTTTGCCAGGGATTTTGCAAGCAGGGTTTTGGCGACCCCCGGAACATCCTCCAGCAACACGTGGCCCTCAGCCAGCAACGCCACCAGTAACAGTTCAATCGTGTGGATTTTCCCCACGATAACACGTGATATGTTTTCGATAATTTTTTGGCAGAGGCTGAAATCCAAGGTATTCACCTTTGACTTACTATATGGCTCGCAAAGGTTACATTCTGGAAATAAAACAACCCTTGCTGCCGCCCACCGAGAGAGTGGCCCAGAGCACAGCGTAAAAAATGTGTAAGCGTTCAGAGGTTCTGGGGTTAACTAAAAAAGCGAACATGGAACTGGGAAATTTAAGGCTTATTTTTCTCCAACCGAACCAACAGAACGGGGACGCTGCTGCGACGCAGGACGCGTCTTGTGGTGCTTCCCAGGAGAGCTTCTCCAAATGGACCCCGAACGTGATAGCCCATAACAATTAAATCACAATTTCTTTGTTGGGCATCATGGATGATTTCGTCGACTACCACACCGTGCGCGACAACAATTTCTTCCATAATAAATTCACATTCTCTATGGTCTTTTTGGGCCTCCTCGCAGAATTCACTCAAGGCCTCCCTGATCAAGGCGCCTTCCTTTTTTTTGCCGATTAGAATTTGCCTGGCTTCCTGCTCCTGGCTTTCCCGAATCTGCTGCCATTTTTCTTCACCTAAAACATTTTTAATCAAATCGCCAGTCGACCATTGGGAGTCTTCCATTACATAAAGAATCGTAATACTCGCTCCATATTGCGTCGCAAGGCTGATGGCATAGTCAAGCGCCTGGCGAGATTCTTTCGAAAGATCGGTGGTGAACAAAATTTTTTTTATTTTCGGAACCATACGTAAACTCCTTTCAAGACTCAGATTATTTCCGGTTTATGGGTTGCGGAAAGATAAAGCTACAATCCTTTACATGTTTCTTTTAATATTATTATCCTTTCAGACTCCAGACCGATATCGCATCATCGCCCCATGAATCTATTCAGCAGGCGATTGACGCGCATCTTCCAGTATGCAATATTGACGGGAATGAGCATTCTGGGATCAAAATTAACGTTGTTAATCTTGCCAATGGCCGACAAATAATGGACATGATCCCCTACCGAGACCGGACAACCTTTGGCGTGGATAAACCGTGAATTTTTATGTCTGAAACAAGCCCAAAGTGTTTTCCAGGTTTTTAATAGCATATCATTCGATGGGGTCTCCCGTTCATTTACTTCTGTTGGAGACTTATAGCAATCTCCAATTTTTACGTCTTTACCATTAATCGTTCCTTGCCACCGTGTGCAGTCTCCGGCAAAAATCACTTTTTCATCCGGATCTAATTCAAGGGGTTCATCAACCTTACCAACGACATACCGGACTTTTTTCATATCCCTGGTTACATTAGGATAATACGCTTTAAATATGTGCATCGCTTCCTGAAGGGCACCCGGGCAGCCACCCCAGCAATAATCGGGTGAATGCTTTTCAGGGAATGTGCCGACATTGCAGGTTAAATTGCTGTCTTTTTTAAAATAACTGTCAATGTGTTCCATACAGAATTCAAAATTTTTGGCTTTTGCCTGAACCTCTTCGAGCGGGAAATCACCCGATACATCAATTTCTTCGATATTCATGGGACCAAAACCCCTGTCGGATGTATACTGCAGGTGAATGACATCTTTGGGATCGACATGAACCATGTGACAGCCGACGGTGTCGACGGCACAGGAATTGGTACCCATCACGATAGCTCCCATGGGGAAGGGTGTCGGCGTGAGCATCATTTTCTGCCCGGCTATGATCGCATCGACCGCTATGAATTTAGGTTGGATCACCTCCTGAAGATCGGCAATTTTCTGCTCAAGAAAAAGATTGTGATCGACCAATCGGTGACGGTCATCCTGAATGCCGATAAAGTTCTTGAGGCTGAGGGTGAGCCTGCACCAGGGATGGGCCTTAAATTTAGGCAGATTGATCAGAAAATCAGCCTCCACGACCGGCTTCGGTATAAAAATGGTATTTCTAAGCGTTGCCTCTCCTTTGAGCTCTACGGGTACCTGGGTGACTTCATCAAAATAATGCGCCTTGACGTTGTGCTTTTTAATAACTTCAGGGTAGCCGGCATTTTTAAAGGCCCAGCGGGTCGGTATGGTAATCCCCGATCTTTCACCCACAGCGATTTCAAGGACTTTTTCAGCTTTCGCCTTTGTCGCAGAAAGAACGCCATCTAGAAATTCTTTGCGGGTAAAAGCATGTGGAAACACTTCAGAATGAGCAATAACCACGTTCGGCTTTAAAAGAATCCTTCCAGCCGGCCGAACACCCAATTCTTCCATACCCTCTTTGATAATGCCGCTAATTTTCTCAGCGTCATAATCCTCACACCGTCTTATCAGGACCTTATATTTCTTTTCCATCCGCTTCACCTTTGTCGCCCATAGCGAGCTGTTATTCACATATAAATGGCTTACATGCTGCAATCGAGGAATCGATGTTCGAAAACAGCGCCTATCAACAATCTGTTTCCCATAACGGCGGCCACGCTGGACCCCGACAACTCCTTTCCGTCGTTCAGATATATTTCTTCAACTGCATAATCACCAGGCGAATTCTGTTTAATCCACAGCACCTGTGATGGTGACAGTTTGGATCTGTCGGCAGCGTGGCCGACGAATTTTAATAGCTGCGGATGAGCCCCAATCCAAATGCCACCTTTGGCGTCAATCTCGATATTGTCCCCTCCGGTGCCTAACTCGATCTCTGCCTCCAGCACAAGGGAACCCGATGGTATATCACGCTTGAATACGTAAAGGACCCGTTCGGTAGTCGCGGTTAAATACAGTTTCCCCCCATCCGGACTGACATTAACACCGTTGGCGTATGAAAATCCCGCGGCAGCTTCTTTATAGCTTGAGCCATCATAATATATAAGATTGGCCCGTTTCAGCCTGCCGTAGTCCTCTATTGTCCTCATCATGCCATTTGCATAGGCATGATCGTTTGTAAAATAGAACTGATTCAATCCAACGGCCACAATATCGTTGGGGGATATCATCAAGGGGTTTTGCAGTGTTTGCAGGTGAATCATGCGGTTATCGACCAGCTGAAATACCTCGATGCTGTGTCGCCCATTGAGATGATTGACCACAAACAACCTCTCAACGCCTTGTTCCCCCACAAAAAGACTGATTCCATGGGGATTGAAGTCGCCGCTGAAATCGTGCTGCAGCATCATGGGTTTGGGATGATCTTGATTCAAATCGTAAGAGAAAATGGCACCTCGGCTTGCATCGCCCTGATCTAAAGCCCAGCGATCGGTTGATGATATATATGCGATCCGTTTCCCCGGATGAATGGTAATGTCCTCAGGACCGCTTATCCCCGTAACCTCAACACAGGTGCCGGAAAAATGCGGCTGCAAGGTCTTGAATTGCCCGGTGTCTATCAGCAGGTCAACCACCCACCACCCAATGACGATCAACAGTAGAATCAAGAAAAACCCGATTCGTTTCATGTATCCCCTCCGGTAAGATCTTTTACAATCTCATACCCGATGGGTTTCTGAGACCCTCCATTACATAAATCCGCTGGACAGGCGGAAATTGCAACCGTTAAGTCCATTGCCGCTTTGAAAACGATACGATCCCCTTTATTTGAGAGTGGTGCCCGAACGGTCAAACCACCATCCGGCGCAATCTCCACGTTCATAAAGACATTGAAGGGGGTGGGAATTACAAGGGGTTCCTGCATTGCTTCCGCAAGTGCATTCCGTAAGTTGTCCAAACAATTGGGGTGATTCTCCTTGATCCCATATTGAATGCGATACATTTCTTTGCTGCAAGCTGCATACAAAAAGTCATGCCGACCGACGTCGTCTGCAACGATGGACAGCATGGGATTGCTTTTGTTGGAAAATAGCGTGCTTCCGGTCGTAAAACAAAGCGTCCCATCGTAGTCAAACGATCTGCCATTAGATAGCCATTCGGATGAATCATTCAGTCGAAATGCCGTTAGATCGGCAACTTGTCTGCCCTGCAAATCGATGATGCACAGAAATTGACCTGTTTTGAGAGTCATCGCTGTGCTTTTTTTGGCTGGTATGATGTTCATATTCAATTACCGAAACGGACAATCCGCCGCCTGTCTCCGTCAGCGCGGCAATTTTGGGGCAATCCCCATAAATCCGCTCTTCTTTATCAGTCACAGGCCAAGAGAGCGAATCAAACGGTCGTCAAATATCATAATTAACTTAAGGGAATTTTGGGGTCAAGGGAATTAATTGGATTGTTTGTCGGAAGCGAAATTTCCTAATAAAAAGCAGGGCCATTATAGACCCTGCCTATTTTAGAATTATCCTTTACTAATTTATTACCTGTATTTTGCAAGATACAGGCATTAACCAGATAGGTGTTTTATCAACTCATTCACTTCTTCACTCGTTGACACGGGCTTGGTCTCAAACAGGATATATGGAACATATAATTGCCCCATCCAGCGGCAGGAGAAATATGAACCAGGATTTACAGTATCATCTGGATAAAAACCTTCGCCCTTTGAGTATCTTCGTCGCAGACGACAAAAAATTCTTCTTTATCCTGTAAATCCTGCCTGCCCAATGGAATCTTTTAACCCATTCCATCGGGATCAAAAAAAAGTATATTACAAATCCTGACCATTATCCTTTTTTTAATCTCTCGCCCGTCTCTAAGAAATAATTCATCGATTTTTCCCAAAAAGTCACTGCCTCAAGAAACGTATCTTCGGAAAATTTATCGATAAATTCATTCCCCGCTTGTGTGATGCCGGTGTAGGTATAGGAAATATCGACAATATGAGCTATTATCATTTTTGGGTTTGACTGCTATCTCCAGAATACATGTTCTGGAATTAGGCGTAAACCGGGCAAATACAATCTCATGATTTTGGGGATCGTGCTTCGTGACAATCCAGACTGTATCTTCTTCACCTTCATACGGCGTGCTGAAAACTGCTCCCCTCTCAACCAAGCCGCAATCGGAATAAATCATGTCATATTGCCAGCCATCGAGCCACTCAGCTTCTCGCACTGGACACAAGAGTGGGAAAACTTTTTCGGGTGGTGCATTGATCGTCTGGCGATATGCTCGGGTTACTCTTTTTGGCCGAAATTGTATGTTTTTCAAAATATTTTCCCCCCTTATTACTCGGTATCAAATTAGTATGCGGATCTGGCTATCATCACCTTTTAATACAAAATCAATATTGAAACCTTAGTGCGCCACTGCCTGAACAATTTTTGTATTGACAACTGTCACGTGACAGATTACATTAAAGCCATGATAAAAACCTTTGCCGATAAAGAAACCCACCAGGTTTTTGTTAAAGGCAAATCAAAACGCCTACCTCCGGATTTGATCCGAAGGGCTATTCGTCGTTTGGAATACATTCATTTTGCAGTAGTGCTAAATGACCTAAGGGTACCTCCAAGCAATCGATTGCATGCCCTCAAAGATACCAGAGAAGGGCAATATTCAATATCCATCAACAACCAATGGCGCATCTGTTTCCGGTTCATCGATGGCGATGCGTTTGACGTTGAGATAACCGATTATCATTGAGGAGCAACATAATGGCTATACCGAACACAGTTAAGCGCGATATCCGCCCCACACATCCCGGCGAAATGATAAGGGAGGATTTCATGCCGGATTATGGGTTGACAACTACATTATTGGCCGATGCTTTGGGGGTCTCACGTCAAACTATCAATGAACTTTTGAGAGAAAGACGGTCCATCACGCCTATTATGGCATTGCGATTGTCTCGTCTTTTTGGAAATTCTCCGGAATTCTGGCTTAACGTACAACACTCATGGGACCTTTGGGAATCCGAAAAACGTTTTCAAAAAGAGCTAATAAAAATCCACCCACTTAATGCAGCATAGTAAAACCTATTTTTTCCCCTTTTCCTCTCTTTTAAATCAGTACATGGTTTTTGTACCGGCTGAAGTTCCTTATCCTTTCAGCTGTTTTCAAAATCGACCACAACAAGCGTCAAATCAGCATCAAAAGCTTCGTCTGTGAGCTTTGCTGACCAGTTGGATATTGCCATACATTCATATGTCGCTGAATGTACAAATCTATTCTTGATCTCCATTTGGCCTATTTTTGGGGAGTGAATAGGATTGACATAGCTATCCTTTTTTCAAATCAGAAATTAGAAAGTTCACGTTTCTTTTAGTGACATGAGGGCCCGGATATTTTCAAAAGGGACGTTTTTGGGCAAATCACATCCCGGGCCCAAAACATAACCACCTTTTTGTCCCCAGGCTTCAATACACGTCTTTCCTTCCCTGATGACCTCTTCCGGGGTTCCCGACAAGAATGCACCTGTTGGAGAAACTCATATCAAAAGCGGCGCTTACAACTTCTTTTCCAGTCATATGGATCCTCCTTTTTATCCATTAATCAATATTGCCATTGGTATTGGGGAGCGCTGTGGTAATAGAGACGGTATGAATCGAATTCTTTTGTCATTTTCCTTCTCCTTTCTTTAGTCAATTAAAGCTTTAACTCTTAAAGAATTTTTATAAAGACCGCAGATATTTCCAGCGTAAGCGGTATCTGTAATGGATAGTACGATGACTGACTATTTTTGGATTTGGTTTCCATACCATTTCCATTGTCCGTTTTCTTTGATTAATTTACTGCCAATCATAAAGGGGGCCTCAAAATATTTATCTTTAAGAACAACATCAATTATAGCTTTATCGGCTTGTGGTTCGAACTTTGTGAAGATAATTTCAGCTTCGGAGGCATAAGATAAAGTTCCTGATAAAAATCTCAAAGCCATTTGTTTGGTGACGCCATCATGAAGGAATCGATCCGAAATTGAGTCGGCCATTGCCACCACATCTTTATTAAATCTTGCTTGATTATAGTCGGTTATGAATGCTTTTACATCTATGGGCAATTTCACTGCTTTTAGTGGTTTTTGGGGAGGCCTGTTCCTTTTAACAGAGGCTGCAACCAAATCAAATAAAGGGCTGTAATGAATCGAAGTTGGCGGATGAGGTTGAGCTGTTTCCGATGTTACTGCAATAACAAGGTCAAGTTCCGGGACGACCACAATAAATTGTCCGCGCCTACCCCAGGCCCTGAAACTGTGGCATCCATCGACTTTTTTCACCCACCACTGATAACCATATCCAAACCTACCATATATAGGATGATTGAAAGCCTGGATCTGTTGATCGGTGGATTCTTTCACCCAATATTCAGAGACAATGGATTGACCGTTCCAACATCCCTTATTCAAATACAGGAAACCGATTTTTGCTAAATCTCGTGCCGAGAGGCCCAAACCGAAACCGCCAATATAGTACCCTTGTGGGTCTTGATGCCAATAAGCTGATTGTATCCCTAACGGTTCAAAAAGGTTTTTCTTTGCAAAATCCAACGTGCTGGTTTTAGTCGACTTTGAAAGAATGATGGACAAAAGATGTGATGTTGATGAATTGTAATTAAATACATCCCCCGGATTATTTTCTTGCGGAAGTTGAATAGTGAATTTTGCCCAATCCGGCGAAGTATACCAGAACCGCATTTCAGGTCCCCAATCGTCCCACTTAAAACCTGCGCTCATCGTCAAAAGATGCCTAAGACTGATCGTTTTTTTCCTCGGATCAGATTCGTCTGTGATATATTCAGGTAAAAATTCGGATAGTTTTTGATCCAAGTTGTCAATATAACCCATGTCCAGTGCTTTACCTATTAGGGCTGACATAACACTTTTGGTAACGGAATGAACGACAGCATACTTATCAGGACTTCCCCAAGAGTAGTATTTCTCAAAGACTAAATAGCCGCTCTTGACAACCAGCAAACTAAACGCATCGGGAAGTCTACTTTGGATAAATTCGTCTGCTATCAGAAGTTTAGCGGAATCCATACCCTGCATCTCCGGGGTAGAAGTCTTCCATCCGCTTGTGGGCCAGTAATCCCGCTTGGTGGGTTGTTCGCAAACGCCATATTCAGATAGGAATACAAGAAAGGAAAAAATCAGAATAGAAAATATAAATTTGCTACAACTAAATTTATATGTTTTCATAATTCCCTCCTAATTTATCAAGACTCACCATTTGTGGCCTGGCGCAGGCAATTACCGTATTGCGCATGCGAATGAGCCTTGGCGTTTTAATTTGCTACCCCCATAAATATAACCTCTGATTGTAATAATCATGTAAAATCGGATACCCGCCATTGCTTTTGCCGACCTTTGTTTATTTGCCTTATGTCAAAGTGCATTATCTTTTTGGTATGTACACTATCTGAACTTTTGAAAGTCCCGATTTTTTGCAGATACTTATATTGATATCTAAGGCCTGACCAAATTTTGTGTACGTAATTTTATATTCCAATTATTATTTGTTATATTTTTCTTCAAATCCATCAATCACCGAACTATTTCTTGATGTTATAAAATATATAAAACAATATAATTGAAAGAGCGCAAAGATTTGCTAATATATGTAAAAAACATACCACTCGCTTTTTGGAGGGCTTTATTTTTTCAATATAAAGAGTTTGAATTTTTTTAGGATCAGTTTCGGTATAACAGGAATCAAGCATTCGGAATAAGTTTCTAATCCCCTTAAACAATCCGCCTTCACTTTTATTGAGAATCTCTTGGTTAATATTTTCGTTAATAGCAATAAGTCGCCATAGTGTTAGGCGACGGTCTTGAATTCGATATATGACGAAAGTAATATACAATGCAAATATAAGGTAGATAAAAAATAATAGCCAGACAACAGTATTAACAGGAGGCTTTCCGGTCCAAACAAAACCAGCAAAGCCGAAACTAACCAATATCTGAAAGTGTGCTATATCACTTTGACGCTTAGTGTGCTCAACTAATAGTCTAAACCACTCCTGATTTTTTTCCATAATTACCCCGACTAATGTCTGATCGCGATAGACTATACGATTTGGAATTGTTCATTAATCTAAATTGCTCATTATTTAGGTTTTAGATGGAGCTAAATCACCCAAGGATGAGTTTACAAGAATTATCCATGTGAGAGAGCCCACAATACCGTCTGCTGTGGGAATGTGGCAGCGACGTTTCTGAAACTCTAAAACTGTGTTGGCCGTCTTCTCTCCGAAAATGCCGTCTATGGGCCCAGGATCAAGGCCAACCCGATGCAACTCCGTTTGCAAAGCTGCAATCCCAGGTCCTTTGGAACCTTTATGCAGACCACCTCCTGCAGAAGATATAATGCGTCGAGCAATATTGCGTTGCTCGACGCTCAAGGCTTCGGCTATGTCACTCTCACGCACGAGAAAACCAGGAAGCTTTTGGCAGAAGCTTAGGCCAGGCATTTGGCCGTCAATTACGTTCTCAAACTGAAGATCAGCGACTCGATCAACCATACCGTCTGGTTCGAGAAGCACTGGATAGATCATAATTTTCCGTTTTTTCGCTTGATCAATTTCTTTGCTGACCCAATTCGATTTCCGTGATGACTTAGACATTACAACCAGAACAACATCTGAACTATCGAGCTTATTTATGATCTCATCCTCCCATTTTACGCCGTAGTCGATGTCATGGTCGAACCAAACTACCACACCATGTCCTTCGAGCCAATCAGCTAGCTTGGTCACATAGTCACGATCATCCCTGCTGTAACTGATAAAAATATAGCCCTCAGTTGATAGAGAAATCTGCTGAGTTTTGGGTTGGTATCGTTTTTTATTTTCTGGAGATGTCGATGTTAAATCTGTATCCTTAGTATCAGCCATCCTCCCCCCCTTTGTTATTATAGTATGCATACATGCGCTGGCGGAGTAGCGTTGTTGAGAAGCGAAAAAACATATAAAGAAATCTTAGTGGCTCGTCGCATTCAATCCCGAATTTTACGCCTTCCATAGATAGTGCAAGTCAGGCTATCATCACTCATCATGCGGCATATGAAATTTTCTAACTTTAAAAGAATATGTTATATGAGGACTTCCGGATAATAAACGATTGTTTCTCAGTAAAAATAAGTTGAGAGAATCCCTTTCGGGCACCCCTTGTGATATCAGATGAATACATGCAAAATATTAAAAATACAGATACGTAGATGAAAGCACAGAAATATTAACTCTTAAAAACTTCACATATCTACAATGTCAATTCGGCCAGCCCAACGTCGCGCAAAAAACAAGAAAGATGTCAAAATCCGTCACTCGCGCAGGGATTTCTTGTTCACCTTTCCTACGGAAGTAAGCGGAATAGTGTCGATGAATTCGACGATCTTTGGGACTTTGCAGGGCGCCAGTTTTTCTTTGGCAAATGCGATGATTTCCTCCTTCACCGCTTCATCCGTCTTGCCCGCGTAGGCCTCGGCTCTTCTGCACGAAGAGTTTGACGATTTCGCTGTACGTTTGGTTCGCTGTCGAACCGAATTCATTGTTCAGACCCGAAGGTCCACTCTTTCTCTCTGTCACACCCCCTTACAGACAATCAAATTTGATGGCGATATTTATGATATGAATAGTTGTCGTAATGGGGCTGATCAAGGATATCATATTGATATTTATCGATAAAAATCAAAGGCATCACCATGCATTATCCCGGATCTGCTGAAATGGCACTAAATGTATTGCCTAAAAAATTTAAGTTGATCGTTTACGCTTCTCTCGAAGTTTTCCCCGTTATAAATATCGAAATGACCGATTGGATAATATATAGGCTCTGCATATTTTCCCAGTTGATTTACCGTTTCTTCCGCAGCACTTTTTGGCGTCAAGCTGTCATGTTCACATATCTGAAGCAGGACCGGACAACGTACTTTATGGGCATGTTTGACCGGCCGGTATTTGTCACCGCGTATGACGATGCGGGCACAGGCTTCGTTGATAAAACCATTTGAAGCCAATTTCGCATAACCGTCATAGGCATCTTCAGATGTGAGACAGGCAACACTACCCGGTTTACCAACAATCGGAATTTTATGGGGTGAGAGGCCAATCCAGGACCTGACCAGGTCGCGTTGGCCATGCAGGATCAAACGAATGTTGAGACCCTGTTTTTGATAGACCATCCTGGCCGATGAACGGCCGTCCAAACCGGGACATTGGGCGCAAACACAGGAGATGCCATGATCTTTTGCCGCGGTTACGATAACATGGCCGCCGCTAAACGATGTACCCCACAAGGCGATTTTATTTCGATCGATCTCCTCGAGGCCTCGAGCATAGTCGATCGACGCCTGCCAATCTTCAAGTTGGTAGGGAATCCATATTAACTGTCGGGGCTCACCATCGCTGTCACCCAAATGCCGATAGTCAAAAATTAACACCGCATAGCCGGTTTTTTGAAACCGGACGGCATAAGGTTCCAATCCAAGATCTTTGGTTCCGCCAAACCCATGCGCCATGATGATGCACGGGTACGGCGCCGGTAAGTTTTCAGGCAGATACAGCCAGGCGCTGACAACTGTTTCCTTGACCTCAAAACTCACATCTTTTCTCAGGTGAGATGAGTCATCATTCACCTCATCGGGCGTTTGCTCGTTTGTTTCCAGCCGTTGCCGGGGGGCCGAAAAGCCGGGAATCAATGCCACAACTATTAGCTCAGTGAGAAATAGCCCAACCAGGATACCGAGGATAATGCCAATGACATGAAGAATCATTATTGCCTCAAATGTGAGCTAATAAACGGAATGGATTCGGTGTAAATAATTTTATCTGACAGGATCAATCAGCCTTCGCTAAAGCTTCGACTCGACATGCAGGATGACTTGGATTATTTAATTTTGCTAAACGATATCAAGCCTTCATTCACCAATAAAAAAAGCCAAGCCATCCTATAACGGATAACTCGGCTTTTGATTCAAGACAGTCTGCATTTCCCCGTCCTCCCCCAAGATGGGTGTTGCGTCGTCTCAGTATTTACCGGTTTTACTTATTTAATTTTAATTCAGGAACCTGAACTAATTTTCAGTACCAGAGTCGGCGCTTCCCTGTCAACTTCTATTATTTTTACCCCAAAGTTGCATAAGCGATAGGGTTTACATTGAACCTTGAGTTTTTTGCTTGAGCCTTCAGACCATTGCATTACCCAAAGATCGCCAAAACCTGCAAACTCATGCAATAAAATCCTTGTATTTTTATCCAATCTTAGCATAATATCAAAAATTATCTGAAATCTGACTTATATCAACACATATCAACACCCAGAATTTGAATCATGAAGTTAACATTAGCTTGCGGCAACAAAATTTTGTTTTCGGAGTTTGCAATAGAGGGTCCTGTTCGCATTGAGCCCGTTTTGCAGTCGGTCAAGGAAAGCCATCCAAAAATATATGCAAGCTGGAGCGATGGCGACGGGCGGCTTCGCAGCTCCTTGCCGGTATTTGTAAACGGCGAACATATTCGCTATAAAGACGGCATGCAAACCGAGCTTTGCGACGGCGACGAGGTTTACATCGTACCCCTGATCGTCGGAGGGTAGCCCGCGATTCATCTGACTGGGATAAAACCGGTTTTGGCAGTTTTAGATCCTCGAGGTTGAACTTTTGTAAAAAACTTGCCAATTCCGGCAGGAATATGGAAGAAAAAAATACAAACCAATCATAAAAACAAAGGAGGAGAAGAAGATGGCAAACAGTTATATGGGTAAAATTTTAAATGTCGATCTCACAACCGGCAGCATTGAAACCGAAGCACTGGACGAAAAAATCTGTCAAGATTACATCGGCGGCTATGGCATCGGTGCCAGGCTTTTGTATGACCGCATACCGGCCGGCGCCGACCCGCTGGGACCTGACAATATCCTGGGACTCTTAACCGGGCCGCTGACCGGTACGCCGGCCATCATTGGGTCGCGTTTTGTGGCCGTGGCCAAGTCACCCAAAACAGCCGGCGGTTGGGGTGACGCCAACTGCGGCGGCTATTTCGGTCCTCATCTCAAGTTTGCCGGCTATGACGGTATGCTGTTCAAGGGCATTGCGGACAAGCCGGTGTATCTAATGATTGATGAGGGTAAAGCAGAGCTTCTGGATGCCGCTGATCTCTGGGGCCAGGGAGTGACTTCACTGGAAGACAAGTTAGTTGAACGCCATGGGAAGGATATCCAGATATGCTCCATCGGACCGGCCGGTGAAAAAATGTCTTTGACGGCCTGTATTATGAACGACAAGGAACGTGCCGCCGGCCGCTCCGGCTTGGGCGCGGTGATGGGATCCAAAAAACTGAAAGCGGTGGTGGTCAAGGGTAAAATGAAGGTTCCCATGCACGATGAAGCCAAAATGAAGGAACTCCGCAAAAAATATCTTAAAGAGGGTACGCGGTGGCTATGATATATTCAAAAAATACGGCACCGCCGGATTCACCCATGACTCCATCCTGAGCGGAGACGGACCCGTTAAAAACTGGGGCGGTGCGGGCACGGTGGATTTTCCATCCGAAACGAGCCGCAAAATCAGTGATGACGCCGTTATCGAGATGGAAGGCTACAAGCCTTACGGCTGCTGGCGTTGTCCGATTGCCTGTGGCGGCAGAATGGCGCAAAAAGGCGGCAAATTCCCCCTCGAGCTGAATGACGGCATCGGTCACAAACCAGAATATGAAACCCTGGCGATGTTCGGCTCAAACTTGCTGAACGACGACCTGCCCTCCATCGTCAAGGTCAATGAAATTTGCAACGATTATGGTATAGACACCATTACCGTGGGTGCCACCATCGGCTACGCCATCGAATGTTTCGAAAACGGGCTGATCAGCACCGATGACACCGACGGGCTGGAGATGACCTGGGGCAATGCCGAAGCCATCGTGGCAGTGACTGAAAAAATCGGCAAACGAGAAGGCTTTGGTGAGCTGCTGGCGGACGGCATCAAAGTTGCCTGGGAAAAACTGGGCAAGAAGGGTACCGAGTACGCGGTTCACATTGATGGTGAAGAAATACCGGCCCATGATCCTAAATTTACGCCCGGCCTGGCGCTGACCTATCATTTGTGCGCCACACCCGGTCGTCACACCCAGGGCGGGGAAATGAATCCGGCTCCCGGACTCGAACTGGATGAGCTTGATAAATATACTTATTCCGGTAAAGCGCCCAATCAAACGAAGCTGGTGGCGGTGATGGAGGTATGCAATGCTGCCGGGCTTTGCATGTTCGGCTATTTATGCTATCCGATTCAGTCGATGCCGGAACAGCTTTCAGCGGCCACCGGCTGGGATTACGATCTGGACAGCATCGTTGAAGCCGGGTTGAGGATCTTTACCATGCGCCATGCTTTCAACCTGCGCGAAGGGATCAATCCGCTGACCCGCAATATGCCGGGACGGCTGGTGGGTGATCCGCCGCTCAGCGAAGGCAATGTGAAAAATATCACGTTGGATTTGAAAACCATGACCAATGAGTTTCTTGAATTTGTCGGATGGGATGTTAACAGCTCGATCCCCGGAGAAGAAAGCTTGCGCAAGCTGGGAATGGACTTTTTAATCGACGATATGAAAAAAGTGGATGTCCCCAAGGCATCCTGATAAATTTGCCGCGGTTCAAGGATTCGAAGGTTCTGAGTTCTGAGATATAAGCTCAAAGCTGATCCTTTGAATCCTGAACATCTCCTATGAAACTACATTTAAATATCTCGCAGAGCTCGCTGAGCACACAGAGCTTTTTTGATTGTTCTCTGAGCACTCTGTGGGCTCTGTGAGAGATTAACTGACCTAAGTTTCTTCTATGTTCAGACTGGCCGCTTTTCAGGCCAGCGGCGGCGCTCGTATGAAACTGGTACCATTTCAAAAGTTGGAGTTGGTTCCATCCTGGACCACTTTGCCTTTGTAGGTTGGGTTGAGCCTACGCCGGGCTTTGTTGGGTTTCGTTGCACTCAACCCAACCTACATGTTGCCGGTGTTATTGCGAATTGCGAAACCCAACAACGGCAGATTTCGGAACCGAGCCCTAAAAGTTTCTTTCCGATCAGACTGGACGCTCGCGGCCAGCGGTTGCGTTGAGCCCTTGAGCCCCAAACTCTGAGCCTATGAACCTCCGAACCCTGAACCTCCACACGCCCTATGGATATCGCACAAGAAGTCCTCACCGCCGAACGACGGATCCGCCCCTATATAAGAGAAACCATACTGGAATATTCCCCTTATTACAGCAAACTTGCAGATGCCGACGTCCGTTTCAAGCTGGAGAATCTGCAACATACCGGCTCCTTTAAATTAAGGGGTGCGATGAATAAGATGCTGTCGCTAAGCCGGGCGCAGCGGGAGCGGGGCGTTGTTACCGCCTCCACCGGCAATCATGGTGCAGCCATGGCTTATGGCCTCGGCAAACTGGGCGCCACCGGAATCGTTTTCGTACCGCAAAATGCCTCCCCCGCCAAAATTCAGGCAATCAAACGGCTGGGAGCCGAGGTGCAGCAATTCGGTGACGATGCGGCCGACACCGAAGCTCACGCCCGCAATTTTGCTGAAAAAAACGGCTTGACCTATATCCCCCCTTACAATGACCTCCAGGTCATCGGCGGTCAGGGTACCATAGCACTGGAACTTTCCAATGAATTCGACAAAATCGATGCCGTCTTCGTCGCGCTTGGCGGTGGCGGGCTGATATCCGGCATCGCCGGCTACTTCAAATCAATTCGCCCGGGGGTGGAAATCATCGGCTGTTCGCCGCAGAATTCCCAGGTAATGATTCGGTCTGTCGGTGCCGGTAAACTTCTTGATTTGCCGTCCATGCCGACGATTTCCGACGGCACGGCGGGCGGGGTCGAACCGGGTGCCGTCACCTTTGACTTGTGCCGTGAACTGGTCGATGACTATGAAACGGTGACGGAAGATGAAATAAAGGAAAGCCTGCTGGAGTTTCTGCAAACCCAACACATGCTGATCGAGGGGGCGGCCGCCGTTGCCGTAGCCGCCATGGTAAAACGGCGTAATCGACTTGCCGGGAAAAATGTTGTTGTGATTATCTGCGGGGCCAATATCAGTGTCGAGATGTTACGATCGATTTTAATAAATAAAAAGGAACTCCAATGAAAGTGCTCATGGTCAATCATCAGGAAGTTCAACAATTTTTAACAATGGGCGAGTGCGTAGAGGCCATGGCGGAGGTTTTTAAAATGCTGAACCGCGGTAACGCCCTTAACCCTCTGCGAAACCTTATGTGGCTGCCGGATAAAACCGGTGTGATCGGCATGATGCCCGCCTATCTGGGAGATTCCCAGGTGATGGGATTAAAAGCCATCAGTGTCTTCCCCGGCAATCACGCCACCGAATATGACTCCCACCAGGGAACGGTGATGTTGTTTGAGACCCAAAACGGCCGCCTGCTGGCAATGATGGATGCCGGCAAAATCACGGCCATCAGAACCGCTGCGGTCAGCGGGGTCGCTACCCGCTTACTGGCCTCGACAGATGCGGAAAATCTGGCGGTCCTGGGCTCCGGGGTGCAGGCTGCCACGCATCTCGACGCCATGCGGGTGGTGCGAAATATCAAGCGCGTCAGAGTGTGGAGCCGTAATTTCGATCACGCCCAGTCATTTGCCCAGCGGGAATCAGCACGTCTCTCTCTTTCCATTGAGGCGGCAGAAAGCGCTGAAGGTGCGGTTGAGGGGGCCGACATCATTTGCACGGTGACGTCATCGACGGACCCGATATTACAGGGTAACTGGATAGCCCCGGGAACCCATATCAACGCAGTTGGATCCAGTGTTCCCTTTGCAAGGGAACTCGATACGGCGGCTGTGGTAAAATCAAAGCTTTTCGTAGACCGACGCGAATCCACCCTCAACGAGGCGGGTGACTTTCTTTTTCCCCAAAAAGAAGGCGCTATCAATGAGGCACACGTTCTAGGGGAAATCGGTGATATTCTTCTTGATAAGGTTAAGGGCCGGGAGTCCGTCAACGATATTACCCTGTTTAAATCCTTGGGTCTGGCAGTCGAGGATGTCGCAGCCGCTCATTTTATCTATCAAAAACTTTCGAACCAGGGTGCTGGAAGATGGGTCGAGTTCAACGCAACGAAAAAGGAGTGATATGATCGATATCCAGGAACACCTCAAGTCAGCCAGGCGTGCCGGTGAAATCGAATTTTTTATTGAAGAACGAAAGGAAGATTGTGTTGTCAGTCGAATGCCGGTGAAAGCAGGGGTGCTCAACCCTTTCGGAACCGTTCAGGCCGGTGCCATGCTGTGGCTGGCCGATGTCACCGCCACCGTGCTTGCCATCGGTAAATCACAGCTCGGTGAAAAAGGACAGGGATTTCCGCTGGCGATCAATTTGAATGCCAATCTCCTCGGCAACCAGCGCGGTGGGGATATCCGGGCGGAAGCCCGGTTTGTGCGCCAAGGCAAGCGAGTCACGGTCATCAGGACCCGGGTGACCGGCGACAACGACTATCTTCTGGCCGAGGTAACAACCACCCATGTACCGGCTATTTAGTACAAAGAATCATAAATACAGTAACGTAAAACTTGAGGAATGGATTCTATAATAAAAAAAGAGAATATTCGAATCCATTCAACGCTCAGTGATCTTGTGGAAAAAAACACTGGTAATATATCAAACCGGCAGAAACACCAGCCGGATACGGCTATTCGAAAGGCCCATCGGAAAGATGCTGAATTGCTCGCTGAGCTCGGCAAACGCGCCTTTTATGAAGCTTTTGCCGGACAAACAGCCCCTGAAGATATGGCAACGTATTTGCGAGCCACTTTCTCCATCGATAAAATCAAGACGGAATTGAACGACAAAGATTCGCTGTATCTTATTGCCGAGCTCCAAACAGATCCCGTCGGCTACGCATATTTAGAACCAAGCCAAACGCCCGGGTGCATCGAAGATCCCAAATCAATCCAGTTGACCAGATTCTATCTGCTCAAAAAATGCTACGGACTCGGGGTGGGCAATTCCTTAATGCAGGCCTGCCTGAATGAATCCAGCGCCAGGGGCTATCGAACCGTCTGGCTGAGTTCCTGGGAATTAAATGGGCGGGCAAATGCGTTCTATAAACGCTGGCACTTTAAAGTCGCCGGACGCCAAAAATTTGTGGTGGGCAGCGATGTCCAGAATGATTTTATATTGAGGCGCGATCTTTAAAAACTTTCCATAATCTGTACATGCTAGACCGAATTAATCGCGGCTGGAAAGCCGCTCCCACAGCCTATATTCCCTGATATGAATCTATGTACTAAGTCCCAAAAAGCCTGAGCGTGAAATCATTGGAAAATTTACCCTCGGGATCGTGCTGCTCGACGAGCTGTTTAAACTTCACAAAGTGTTCCGGATGCAGTCGCTCCAAATCGCTGCTGTCGATACTCTCGCAGTACTTTCCGAGATGAGGCCGCATTCCATTGTTCTTTAAATGTGATTCGGCGGTGGCATAGTATTTCTCAAAACCGGCGGAGTCGTTGCACACAAGGTCGATCCAGGCACTTTGACGCTCCCTGCCGGCCCCGATCAATGTGCGGTCATGGCCCGCGGGTGTGAAACGCACCTCGAAAATCGTATAGGGCAACCCCTCTGAGTACATCTCCTCATAAAGTCGGATAAACCGTCGGCAGGCTTCAAATGTTTCCTCAAAAAGAGATGACTGCTGGTATGAATATATCGGATTGGGTTTGATAGAAGTGATCTATTTGAGCAAAACAATATCTAACACATCCTCCAGTACCAAGACTTTAACCATTTATTGCTGCACCCTTTCGCTGAAAGACTTTATGCGATCTGAAAAAAGTTTGGCACATGTTGAGCAATAGTTATGGGGCGACTTGACATCCGTGTGAGAGGATGTTCTACGATGAATATGTTCCAGAAATTTCGGCGTTGCATACAGCTTTCCGCAGCCTTCACACCTTTCCAAAGGATGCCTCCCGATAACTTCGTCCCGGATTTTGATCGTTCTGATGTTTTCGTGGTCTTCAACCAAAATCACATCCGTCGGACAGATATTCGCACAGGTTCCGCATCCGATGCAGAGGCCCTCCATCGGCACGACAAAATTCACACCATCCTTTTTTTCCATTTTAAGTGCACCGGCTCCCACAATTTCTTTACAAACCCGGATACATAGGTGACAGCGCACACACCCATCGGGCGGAGGTCCCGGGTCAATACCGTAAGACCTGGCAAGTGCAATAATAGTTTTGGCCTGGGGCGCCATTTGCATTAAATTCGCAAAGGCCCTGGCTCTGGCTCTGTTGACCGCCTCACTTTGGGTCTTTACAACCATCCCATCCTTGACCTTCAGAATACAGGACAGCATGGTGATTTGTCTGCCGCTGGATCGGCCCGGCACCTCCACAGCGCACAACCGGCAGGACCCGGAAGGCCTCAAAGATGGATGATAACACAGGGTTGGAATTCTCAGGCCGTTGGCTCTGGCCACCTTAAGTACGGTCATACCCTCTTCTGCCTCGTATTCCCGGTCATCTATGGTAATTTTTACCATATGGTAATCTCCTTGTTAATTTTCATGCAAGATTCAGGTATTAATACTGCCCGGCAACGTGCAGGTCATCTATATAGTCGTTTAATTGCTGAATCTCGTCGGCAAGCGCCTCGATCTGATGTTTCATCAAGTCCATTAATGTCAGCATGCCGAAAATTCTTTTTTCTGCGATCACCGGCAAATGCGTGATATTGGCCGCAATCATTCTTTCAATGACTCCAGGGACGTCATCTTGGGGCTCGGCTACCACCAAATTACGCGTCATGACATTCGCCAGGGCAATCTCGGAAAACGCTGTCGATTTAGTCCTCAGATAAGTGTGATAAACATCTCTTTCGCAGAAGATGCCGGCCGGCTGGTCGTCTTCCGTCACGAGCAGCGTACTGACATTGCTGCCGGCCATCAGGCAGATGGCATCTTCAACGCTTCGGCTGCTCGCGATGGTATGCACCGTTCGGGCGTTGTCCTTTAACAGGGCAAGCACTTCCATCGTGTTAGCCTTCCTTCACTTTTTCCTAATCGGTGCAGATCAAGATAAAAATATCGCTCGATTAAGGTTTTAGTAACCGTTCACGGGTTCAGAGGTTCAGGGTTCAAAGGTTGATGATTGACCGAAAACCGGTTTCCTGTAATATTTTCCGAAATGAACCCTATTCTATCGGACCGGCCTACGAGGAAAATTTACGAAAAACGGTAACCCTGAACGGTAACCCAGCCTTAGAACACCTGCAGGTTTCAGTCATCCAATCGCTGGAGACAATCCTGGGGAAAGCGGTGAGTCCCTTTACCCACCAGGCTTACCGCCACCAGGGCATCCGGGTCGTTGATGGTGGCATCCGGATCAGTTATAATGCCATGCAATCCAACGAATTCATCCATGTAGCTTTCCCAGCTCTCATCTTCCGATCTTTGGAATATTTCCACTTTCTGGCCGTGACGAAAAACCATTTAACTTCTCCTCTTTTTGCCTTCGCTTCCCTGGTTTAACAGAAAAAGTTTGCCACAAAGACGCGAAGACACAAAGAAAATCCCTTGGTTAATAATTAATTTTGGTGTCTTTGTGTCTTGGTGGCAAAATTGTTTTGTCATAAACAGTACAAAAGTCACAATTAAGCACCTAATATGAATCAATATTTAAGCTTTGAGCCTTCAGCCTCTCATCTTCCCAGCTTCCCAACTTCTCTTTTCTTCATTCCGAATTCCGCAATCCCTATTCCGACTTCCGTCATCTGCTTTTCTTTGTCCCTGGCCCTTTGCCCTATGCCCTTTTTATCGGCGCATCCGCAACGCTGAACTTCGCGGTTGATTTTCGGGCGCATACTTCACACAATCGGCGATCATCGGCGACCTTAGCAACCGTTTTGGTGCGCTTCTGCACAAAATCGAGATAACGCGCCGGTCCCAGAACGGCGCCGCAACTCTGACAATACAGCAATTTTTTTCGATTGAGTAATGTGCCGCAAAGCGACAGAATTCTTTCGTCTCCCCGGTCCTCCATTCGCATAGCACCGGTAGGACAATTCGTAGCACAGGCGCCGCATAAAATGCAGCGTTCATCGGTCACTCTGAAATCAGTTGCCACAGGGTGATCAAAGTCAAAATAGCCCATTTGCAATGCATCCACTTTCATCCTGTCACGGCAGACTTCAACACACTTGCCGCAGCGCAGGCAAATATCGCAGCGCAGACAGCGTCGGGCCTCTTCGCGTACCATGTTTTCCGTATGGCCCAGCTCGACCTGCTGAAACGTCGTACGTCGGCGATCAATATTTAACAGCGGCATCTCGGGCCGTTTTAAGGTCATTTTGGTAATGGCGGGAACTTCCAGATACTCGACCCTTCTGCGCCGCGTGGGCACCGGCGGCATACTGGGCTGAGGGATACCGGATAACCAGCGGTCAATGGACTCGGCAGCCCGTTTACCGCCGCCGATGGCTTCAATAACTGTCGCCGGTCCGGTGACCGCATCACCGGCTGCAAAAACGCCCGGTAGTGAAGACTCCATGGTTGCCATGTTGACGCTAATCGTATTGCGGCGCGTCCAGTCCAGGCCTTTGACGGATTCCATACAGGATTCATTGACCCGCTGGCCAATGGCACAAATGATCACATCCGCATGGATTAAATATTCACTGTCTTCAATGGGAACCGGGTATTTTCGGTCCTGCCCTTCCTTGCTGATCAATTCTGCCTTTAGGCATCGCAGACCTTCCAGGTCGTCCTCATTACCAATAATTTCGCTGGGGATATTTAAAAATTCGAACCGAATTCCTTCTTCTTCCGCCTGTTCGACTTCCTCGACGTCTGCCGGCATTTCAGAACGCGTTCGACGATAGGCCAAGGTCACTGATTCACATCCCAGTCTCAGACAGGTTCTGGCCGCATCAATGGCGACATTGCCGCCGCCGATCACAACGGCATGCTTCCCCGGCACCTGCCGGTCACCCAGGGCCACATTTCTCAGAAAATCCACCGCCTGTTGGACCTGGGGAAAATCCAATTCTCCAGGGACCCCCAGCTTAAACGATTGGTGGGCACCGATGGCAAAGAAGAAAGCTTCAAAACCTTCGGTTTTCAATTGTTCGAGGGTAATATCGGCACCAAATCCGGTATTGAACTGAAATTCCACACCCAAATTTTTCAGCATGGCCACTTCGCGGTCGATGACTTCTCGGGGAAGCCGATAGCGGGGTATGCCCAGCAGCAGCATTCCGCCGGCCACCGGCTGCTGTTCAATGACCCGAACGCCATATCCCTTCAAGGCCAGGTAATAAGCCGCGCTCATCCCCCCCGGACCGGCGCCGATGACGCATACTTTCTTGTTTTTGTCCGGTTCCTTTGCTGGATTTATGTAACTGCCTTCCGACATCGCCCTTTCGGCGGCAAACCCTTTGAGTGATTTTATCGAGATCGGGGTATCGATGCGCGCTCGTACACACATGAATTCACAGGGTCTGGTACACACCAGGCCGCATACCCAGGGAAAAGGGCAGTCCCGGCGGATGACGTCGATGGCCTCGGCATCGCGGCCCATTCCGATGAGGGTGACGTAAGTCGGAATATCAAGGCCTGCCGGGCAAGTCATCTGACAGGGCGCCGGGGCCAGTCTGAGGCAATCTCCCGATGAGCAGTTATGGGTATCGATATGGCTGACAAAGACTTCGCGATGTTGCGCCAGTACCGTCTGCACCAATTTTCCAGTATTTTTGGAGGGTTCTGTTTTACCCTGTTCCACCAGTTTTTGTGCCAACGATTCCATGGCGGGCAGATGCTCGGTATCGGCTCTGCCGTGAGCCACATCGTTCAATAATGCCAGGATATCTTCTGCCCTGCGTCTGCTTCTGGGATCCGTTAGACCACCGGAATCGATGGCCGCGCTCAATTTACTGATAATTTCAGTTACCGGGCATGTTATTTCGGGCATCTTATCCTCTCGTATACCGCAATCGCTCGCTATGCATCGTTGATTTGTTGATTGGTTAACCAGTAAACTATTCAACGAGGTTGGATTGAGTAAACCCAATATACCATCATTCCTATAGTCCATTCTGCTCCGCCGTCGGATGAGCGAAGCGACCTATGTTCTATCCGAAATCGGCGACTTTTTTAGCGTGCCGATCACGTTCGGATTGGGATTTTTTAGCAGGGTCGCCGAAATGAAGACATTTTGTGATACATTTGGCTACACAGGCCGGTTCCAGACCCTGGTCGACCCGGTCCATGCAGTAATCACACTTCACGGCTTTGCCGGTCTCCGGGTTCCATTGGGGGGTTCCCCATGGGCAGGCCGTAATACAAGCCTTGCAGCCAACACAAAGGGTGGCGTCTACGAAGACAATGCCGTCCTTGGGCCTTTTTTGCATGGCGCCGGTCGGACAGGCGGCAACACACCAGGGTTCCTGGCAGTGAAAACAGGGCATAAATACATATGACATTCGCGGCAAATTGTTTAACTTTTTGGGACCGACCGGAATAATCTGGGTCAATCTGGGGCCAATCGGCAAATTGTTTTTGGTTTTACAGTGCGACTCGCAGCTATAGCACCCAATGCAGCGTTTGGTATCCTGATAAATATAGTACTGGCTCATGCGTTTTCCTCCGTGTTATTCAGCTTTTTCAACCTTCACAAAACATTCCATCAGTGAATTGGCACCTCCGACCGGGTCATAGACGCCCAAAAGTCCGGTTTCAAAGCGATAGTCTGCCAGACCCTTGTTGTACCCCCGGGTTTGCCAGGGCACTTTTCTGCCGAACCCGTGAACCATGAAGACCGATTCCGGATGAATGAATTCGGTCACGGACACGGTAATCGTTCCCGAATGACTGCCGTCGGCGGACGTTACCCGCACCTGATCGCCGTTGGCAACGCCCAATTTCCGGGCCTCTTGGTCATTGAGCCACAGCTGGTTTACCGGCATAATTTCGCTGAGCACCGGATTGTTTTGGGTGCGGCCGTGGGTGTGAACCGGACTGCGTCCAAAGGCCAACCGATAATACCCCTCTTCAGGCTTTTTCGGGCTTTCATATGGTTTGAAGGATTCTATGCCGCTGGCTTCCAGACGGCTGGAAACAAATTCTATCTTTTTGGAAGGCGTTTTAAATTTAAGATCCTCCATCCGGTTCCACCAGACCGGTTTATCCGTAAGTGCGACAAATCCTTTTTTCTCAAGATCACTCACTGTGACGCCGGTATCCTCGAGCTGCCATTGCCAGAATTCTTCCATATCTTTGAATTTGAAATATTCACCGGCCCCCAGCCGTTCGGCCAGGGATTTGAATATCCACCAGTCGGGTTTGGCATCGTTGCGCGGCTCGACAGCCTGTTTGCGTATGCCGAATTGAGGTTTCAGCCCCTTGCCGGTGGTCAAAACGCTCGACTTTTCCAGATAGGTCGCCGACGGCAGCAGCACATCCGCATACCAGCCGGTTTCACTGTAGTTGGCATCGATGGCCACCACCAGGTCCAGTTTATCGAAGGCCTTTTTCTGCGCTTCAGGATCCGGTAGCGACAGCAGTGGATCGTGCCGGAAGGCGATATAGGCTTTGACCGCATAGGGATCTTCACTCAAAATGGCAGGGTAGAGCAATTGCAAAAGCCCCGGACCGGCATCAAAGTGCTTGTGTTTCCAACCGCAGCCGTCGACCCGTTTTTCTTCCGGCTTGGGGATGGTATCCAAAAGTGATTTGAGCCCTTTGGCACCCACATCGCCGGGGCCTTTTTGAAAGAACAGACCGCCCGGTGTTTCAAAGGCACCCATCAACGCATTGAGAATATAATTGGTTCGGATAGAGTAAAAGGAATCCGAGTAACGCGCCATCATCCAGCCCGGATGAAAAATCACGGCCGGGCGGGCTGCGGCGATTTCATTGGCAAACTCAACGATTTCATTGGCGGGAATGCCGGTTTCCCCGGCAGCCCACTCCGGCGTGTAAGGAATCACAAACGGTTTCCAACTCTTTTAAGCCCAGCACCCATTTTTTAACAAATTCAGCATCATAAAGCTTATCTCGCAGCACGGTGTGAATGATTCCCAGATTGAGGGCATAGTCGGTGCCGGGCCGGATGGCCCAATACCGGGTGGCCTTCATGGCAGTACCGGCCGCCCTCGGATCGATGTAGGTAATTTTGCCGCCGCGATCCAGCATATCCATAATGATATTGGCCTGTTTGACGCGCAGGGATTCAAACACATTGCGGCCGTAAAGCACCAGATGCTTGCAGTTGCCATAGTCATAATTAAATGTTTTGCGGCCCGAACCGAAAATCGACAAAGCCGCATGCTGAACATTGCGGGCACAGGTACAGTCGTGGTTGAAATAGTTGGGTGACCCGATGGCTCGTAAAAAACTGCGATGAATGTCCCGAAACGGTCCCCCGCGGTCACTCAAGGCAATTGCCCGGGCGCCATGTTTTTTTATGATGTCCTGTAATTTAGCAGTGATATAGTTCAGAGCTTCATCCCAAGTGGCCTTTTTCCATTTGCCTTCACCCCGTTTCCCTTCCCGGATCATGGGATGCTGGGGCCTTTCATAGTCGTAAAGCATGGCCAAACCGGCGGAGCCCTTGGCGCAAAGCCGTCCCGCCATCCCGGGATCGTTGGGATTGCCTTCGATCCATTTCACAACGCCGTCTTCCACATCAACCTTGATCGGGCATCTGACCGTACACATGCCACAAATACTGTAAACAGATTCCTTCATAACGCTATTTTCTCCTATGGGTAAAATATTGAATTGGTCAATTTAATAAATCCTTTTAATAAATCCTTGATTAAGGATCAATGAATGTTGTATTCCAAACGGCGACACTTTGTAACCCCAACTCTCAAAATTCAAGCTTCCCGCGACAATGGTTATACCAGATCATAGGGAATAAATTACAGAATTCGACCTTGGCATGTTTTTCAATTATTTACAAAATCTAAATCCTATACTATAAGGCAAAAAAAAGGGAAGCCTAACATGAATGGAAAAATTATTCAATTTTCAGCCAACCATTCTTGGCAGATTGGTGGCTAAACTCTGCAGTAAACTATTTTGGACCATTTTAGGTAAAGGAATTTGTTCACATCACACTTATCGCATTGGAAAATGCAACGAAAGGAGGAGAACTTTGAAATTATCAAGATTTTATTGGATTACGGGCATTTTGGTTCTTTTAACATTTGCCACTCTGGCACTGGCGCAATCGGGCACTGATCTGACGACACCCGGTATGCCGGATAAAATGAAACAGGCCATAGAAAAAAGCCTTCAGGACGAAAGCTTTGCCACCAAGACCAAGGAAGTGGTCAAAGCCGGCGAGGAGCCCGGCTATCTGGGGATACCTGGCGGTCCCAGCCCGAATGTCATCATTGGGTTGCTCTGGGCCATTTGGGTCGGGTGGATTTTTTCAACCGTTGGGGCTTTCGGCGGCATTATGGCCGGCGTCGGTCATATCACCATTTTCGGAATGGCCGACTATGCCAAATCCTTCGGCAAAGGAAATCCGGTTAACACCTTAATCACGGATTCCATCCGGGTCTCCAACCAATGGTTGGTTGGTTTGAGCGGGGCCATCTCGTCCTTCAACTATTACCGTATGGGACGGTTGGTGGCACCGCTGGGTATCTGCTTGGCCATCGGCGGTGTCGGCGGCTCCTGGCTGGTACCGGAACTGACCGCCGGCAAGATTTCTCTTAAAAGTTATATCGGATATTTCGGCCTCATTGTGTTTGTCCTCGGCTTTTTCCTCATTTACGAAATTACCCCGCGCGGCGCAGCCCGCAAGAAGGAAGCCAAGGCAGCGGCAAAAGCATTTGAGCAGGCGGTAGCCGAAAAAAAAGATATCTCCGATCAGGGAGTCAAAATCATAGAGGGTTCCTGGACCTTCATGTGGGTAGCGGTCGCAGCCGTGGTGGCCTCGGCACTCTGGATTAATCTGATTGGCGGAGCCAAATGGGTGGCGTACATTCTCGTTCTCGTCGGCTGGGTCCTGACATTTTTCATCGGCAATATCCGGTTTACTTTTTTCGGACAGGAATTTGAATTTAAAGCCTGGATACCGATGGTCGGCGGCATATTCATTGCAGCGATTGCCTCGTTTTTGGGCGTCGGCGGCGGGTTTCTGTACGTGCCGTTTCTAACATCGGTCGCTGGCTTACCGATGTTTCTGGTGGCCGGCACTTCGGCGCTGTGTGTCCTGATAGGAATGATTGTGTCCATTTTCTCCTACATGGTCGGCAAGGGTGTCGTCATTTCCTGGGGGTTGATCGGGGCCGAACTTATCGGAATCTTCATTGGTTCCATGATCGGACCGCGAACCTCCAAGTATATTCCGGACAAGGTTCTGAAAATCATATTCCTCATCCTGGCTTTCTATGTAGGGTTGCGTTATACCACCAAAGGATTCTTGGGCTACAGCATCGTTCCTCCGTTCTGATGTTCCAATGATTCATTCCATAATATTCGGCCTGGCTTGCGTGTCAGGCCGAATATTATTTTCCCCCAAAATGGATATAATCAATTCGTTTTTAAACACGATCGATCCCGTACTCATACTGCCCTACCGCTGGTTTGAGAGTCCATTGCTGGGCTGGTGGGTGGGAACATTTATTCTCGCCGGCTGGGCTGCCTTGCTGGGTGAACTGACGTTGGCTGTGGCTTATTTCATGAACCGCCGTCATATCGCCAAGAATTGGGAGCAGACCCACTACTATCACGAGCAATCACTCAAAGCGAAAGCTGCTGGTGACGAAATCGCCTATAAGGGAATCAATAAGCTTGCCAATGAGGCCTATGGAAAATCATTTTTTCTTTCGATGGCCATGGGCATGGCATCCCTCTGGCCGGCTTTTTTCGCGGCCGCCTGGCTCAACAGCCGTTTTGGTGAAATTGTCTTCGTATTACCAAAGTGGGCGGGCGGATTTGAACTGAATTTCATTGCACCTTTTATTATACTTTACATCGCCGTAAGGGTTCTTTATGCCAAACTGAAGCCTTATCTGCCATTTTTTAATCATGTGACCAAACAAATTCGGCCGACCGACAGATGAGAAGAGTCGTCCGTGCCTCGCTCCCAGATCGAATGTACTATGGCTACATTTTTAGTTTCTGCATTATTTCGTATCCAATGTTCGATGTTCATCTTTTTCCCCATCATCCCCCAAAGGAAGCCTCCGGGATGTCGACCGTGGCGGCATCGCCGGCCTCGATCGCATTCATTTTGCCCATGGTAATCGGGAGAACCGAATTGATGAAGTATTTGGCCGATTGCAGCTGGCCCTCATAGAAAGCCGATCTCTTTATTTTTGACTGCCTGTTCCTGTCGGGCTTTGAGGTCGAGACCGCCGACCAGTCTTTCCAATTTTGGAACGGCGATCGTCGCCCGCCACAAGAGCATCCATGCCATGCAGACATCCCCCATAACATCCAGAAACGGCTTGGCAAAGGCAAACGCCACCTTGAAATCGGCCGACAGCGCGATTTTACCTAATTGCATAGCGATCTCACCCAACCGATTGACGGCCTCGTCAACCCGATCAGCCGGACCTTCCAACTCACCCATTTTCTTGGCGCTGCCGGTGATTTTTTGGATCTCCCCAAGGTAATTCATAAACACCAGCCCCCCCTTTATGCCCAGCTTGCGCCCCAGAAGATCCATGGCCTGAATACCGTTGGTTCCCTCATAAATAGAAGCAATTTTACAGTCCCTCAGAAGCTGCTCCACCGGATAATCCCGGGTATAACCGTATCCGCCATGAACCTGCACGGCCTCGGTGCAGACATCAAAGCCGCGATCCGAACAATAGGATTTAATGACCGGAGTAAGCAGATCGATCAGGCCCTGGTAATACTCAATTTTCTCTTGATCGTCGCTGCATGCCATCCAGTCGAACAATGAACTGACATAATAGATAAAACTGCGCATCCCCTCAACATGGGCCTTCATCCACAACAGCATACGGCGCACATCCGGATGACGGATAATGGGCACCTGGGGTGCCTCCGGGTCCCGCATGAACTCAAGATCCCTGCCCTGCAGACGTTCCCGGGCATAATTCAGCGCATACAAGTAGGCAGCGGATCCGCTGGTAAAGCCGATAAACCCGACCGACAGGCGGGCCGCGTTCATCATGTAAAACATGGCCTGCATCCCCTTATTCTCTTCGCCCAACAGAAGGCCCCGGCATTTGCCCTTGCTGCCCAATGCCATGGAACAGGTGGAGCTGCCGTGGATGCCCATCTTTTCCTCCACGCCGGTGCAGACAATGTCGTTGGGTTCGCCCAGACTGCCGTCTTCGTTGACCCAAATTTTAGGGATGATAAACAGCGAAATACCTTTTGAGCCTTTGGGAGCCCCTTCGATACGGGCCAGCACCGGATGGATGATATTTTCGGTCAAATCCTGGTCTCCGGCGGTAATAAAAATTTTGCTACCCGTGATGGAATAGGTTCCGTCCGGATTTTTTACGGCCGAGGTGGTCAGTGCTCCCACATCGGATCCGGCCTGGGGCTCGGTGAGCTGCATGGTGCCGCTCCACTGGCCGGTATACATTTTCTTTAAAAATAATCTTTTCTGTTCTTCAGTTCCGTAAACTTCAATCAGTTCTCCGGCGGCATGACCCACAACGCCGTATAGCGTAAAGGCATAATTGGCACCGACCAGATATTCGGCCGCCGCCTGGGATACGCAATGGGGAAGCCCCTGACCGCCGACCTCCGGATCTGCTACCATGGCGGTCCATTCGCCTTCTCTAAAAAGCTGATAGGGTCGATGGTAACATGTCGGGACTTTCACCTGCCCGTTTTCCAGCCGCACGCCTTCCCGATCTCCTTCGGCAAAGGTCGGCAATATTTCTTTGACGGCCAGATTCCGCGCTTCTTTAATGATCAGGTCAAATGTTTTTTTGTTAAAGTCGGCAAATTTTTCATTTTCCGTCAACGCTTCGGCATTGAACTGCTCATAGAGTACAAAATCGATGTCCCGCCGATCGGCAATTACCTGTGCCATGATGTTTCAGCTCCTTTTAAGGTCGGATTTTCTTAACGTTTTTTCCACTTCGCCGGCCGCTTTTCCATCATCGCGGCGATGCCTTCCTGGAAGTCTTCGGTTCGCAGTAAAATGCTGTTGTGATTGGCCTCCATATCCTGCTGGGTCATCAAATCGACACCATCACCGCGTTTAATAATTTTTTTGACGGCACCGACGGCCAGAGGCGCAGTTAGGGCAATATCCTGCGCCATTTTTTCTGCCTCCTCAATAAGATTTTCTGCCAAATGATAATAATTGATCAGGCCCCAATCGAGAGCTTGTTGAGCGCTGTAATCCCTGCCGGTCATCAGGATTTCCATGGCCCGGGAGGGCCCCAGAATCCTTGAGAGTCTGGATGTTCCGCCCACATCCGCAATAACACCCATTTTCAACTCCGGCATGCTCCAGATACAATCCGCGCTCATCAAACGAATATCGCAGGCCAGGGCCAATTCGACGGCAAGGCCCAGGGCCCTGCCGTGCATAATGCATATGATCGGCACCTCCGCCGCTTCCAGGCGATTCAAGTATTGCTGAAATCTATAAATCAGGGCCCGCAGACCGGCGCCGCCTGCTCCGGCTTCCGCCAGGCATGCGCCGACTTCAGCTCCGAGTGAGTTAAAATCGACACCGGCTGAAAAGACTTTTCCTGCCCCTTTGAGAATGATGGCCCGTACTTCAGGATCAGAAACCTGATGCTCAACCATATCGCAAAGTCCGGTCAACATCTCAACATTAATGGCATTGCGTTTTTCGGGGCGGTTTAGGGTGATCGTGCAAATGTTGCCGTATTTTTCACTAACCAGATAGTTGTCCGCCATAACGCCTCACTTTCATTGGATGGTTTAGATCGTTGGGCTCGTTTTGTTTGTTAAGATAGTTTAGACCGTTGTGGAAACCGATGGAAGATGGACGACCGCTTTGCTCGGATGAGGGGCGATAGAACAAAGTGTCAGTTTACTCCGGCGCAGAACCCTTTACTTTCAGTCTTTAGCTTTTCTGCCCCCACCTTCCCCGCTTCTCCGCCTCCCAACTTCCCAGCTTCCCAGCTTTTTCTCTCTCTATGTCTTTTTGTCCTTTGCCCCATGCTCTCTGCCCCATGCTCTACACGAGGATATCAAGATCACTAATCGGAAATGCCATACACGAATGTACATAGCCGAATTGTCGGTCTGATTTTCGGACCGGAACGCCCGCCGGCTGGTAGACTTTGCCGGACAGAATTTTCACCCGGCACATACTGCATTCGCCGGAACGGCATAAAGAAGGGACCAGAATGTCATTTTTCTCCAAAGTGGCCAGCAGCGACTCACCCGCTTTGGCAGGTATTTGCTTTCTATGTTTAACATGAACGGAGAAAACATCATCGGGGCGAACATCCGCGGGCCAGCCGGGATAGTCCCAAATATTTGGGGGCGCACCGTACATCTCCTGCTTGATTTTCCGTCTTGGAACCCCGAGATCTTCCACCTGGGGCAGACAAAAATCATAAAGACCCTGGGGCCCGCAGATAAAAAAGGATTTGTCGTCAATATTCTTCAGCACTTCACGCAGTACTTCACGCGTGATAAACCCACAGGCGCCGGCATATACTTCGGCCGGCTCTTCAATGACCGGTACGTAATGAATATTTTCAAACTTTTCCGCAAGGCGCACGATCTCATTATTAAAAATGACATCATCTGTTGTTTTACTTCCGTAGAATAGATATACGGTGCGATCCAAACCGCATTCAATGATCTCCCGGATCATGCTCATAAACGGTGTGATCCCACTACCACCGGCAATACAAACTGTGGTCTTTTTGTGAATGAGTGGATTGAAATAGAAATTACCGGCCGGCCCTGAACTGATGAGCGTATCGCCGCGTTTGACCTCATCGAGCAGATAATTGGAAACCAATCCATTTTCAACCCGCCGGATGGTGATATCATAATATCCGACTTGATTGGGCTGAGAAGATATGCTGTAGGGACGGCTCGTGCGAACACCTCCGACTTCAAGAAAGAGGGCAATGTATTGACCGGCCAGAAACGGTGGCAGGTAGTTATCCTTAGAAGCCAGGCGTAACGTTTTCGTAGACGATGTCTCCTCAATGATATCCGAGACATGCAGTTCCAGGCGCTCGGGATGCAATTGACGAATGTATTCTTCTGCGGCAATCACAGCCGAAGCTGCTGTGCCGCCCAACCTCCTGCTGACCTTGATTTCCTCAGCGATATCCTGATATCCGTCAAACTCCTGCCAGATGCCTTTTCTCATTTTGCCTCCTATGCCGGATAAACCTTGTATTTATGGCACGGTGCCGGTGTCCGATCTCGTAATTTACTTTATAATTGGATCTTTTAATCCTATCGGGCGTGATGGAAACTTCACCGAGCATGGGTTTCAGGTGTCGGGTTTCAGGTTTCAGGCCGGCCCCCGCGTTTTCACTCCTGACACCTGACACCTGAAACCTTCAGAATATTACCAACATTCCGCGAATATAGCAGCAACACCGTGCTGCCGTTGTTTATCGCGGCTGGAAGCCGCTCCCACACAGGGTTCTCATCACCTCGCCCCGATTCGTCTTATGATAGATTTCGCTGCCGATATCCCCGATCGCAACGTCGGTTCAAAACCATTGTCACCGGTCCATCCCCCGACAAAACTGAGTCCATTGATCGGAGAGTAGCGTCCCGGTTGAAAAAAGAGAGAATCCTTGGTCAGCATTTCATATCCATAGATCGCACCCAGGGGATGACCTAGATAGCGCATATGGGTCAGCGGGGTACCCACTTCAACTTCTTCAACGTGATTTTTGGCCGCGGGATAAATTTCATAGACCCGCTTGAGCATGGCGTCCGCGCAGCGGAATTTCACATCATGATACTGCCGCGGGGGAATTCGCAACCAGGGCTCACCGTATTTTAAGGTCACCACATTCGCCTGGCAGGTACCGGCAGGGGAGAATTCAGGATCCGTGACATCATAGCAACTGAGAACCATGAGTTCGTCTTTAATATCCAGTCGGTTCATTCTGTCAAGGAGGCCCCCCGAAATATCGGTGGAACTCATCAAAAAGTTGGTGGATTCTGTAATCCCCAGCTTGTGAGGTTCACAGTCAAATCCAATAAACAGGGTAAAGGCCGAGGTGCTGAGATTGCGACTTTTCATCTCAACCGACACATCCTGCGGGATGTGTTCTGGGTCCATCAAATGGTTATAGGTGGTTATCGGAGATATATTGGAAACAACATATTGGGTTGTAATCTCCTCATCATCTTCGGTAATCACGCCCTTTATCTGTCCTTCATGAACCAATATTTTCTTTGCGCCACAGTTAAAGCGCGCCGTTCCGCCGTTACAAATGAATTTGTTTAAAATAGCATTTGATATGGCCTGGGAACCGCCTTTTACATGATACGGCTTAAACTCCATGTACTGGAACAAAACCATCGCGAGATAGGCAAATGCCAGTCGGGTCGGCGGTACGCCGATATAACCCCAGTAAACAGATAGGACGGCTTTCAAGAGAGGATCAGAGAAATATTCATCCAGGATTTCTTTGGAATTGCGCAATGCATATTGATAGAGGTTGGGATATTTTGCACGCGATGGTTCGGGATCTCTGAATATGAAGGCACCGATCATATCATTGGCAAAGTTTGCCATTAAATCAAAAAACCGCTGAATAGCGTCTTTTTCATGGGGAAATTGGTCTTTGAGCACTAGGATGGTTTCTTCACGATTCGTTTTGAGGGTAATCCGAAAACCATCAGCCGTGGCAACATGATAGAGATCTGAAATCTCCACAAATTCCAGATCATCCATCACGCCCAGCTTATCCAGCTGCAGCCGCAAAAGACCGGGCTTTTCCGGGGTACCCAGTCCGCTTAACTGGTGCAGCGCCACCTCGAATTCAAAACGTCCGCGACAAAAACTCGTGGCTGCACCCCCCGGAATGTTGTGCCGTTCCAGCAGCAAAACATTCAATCCCTCCTGCGCCAGCTTCGCGGCCGCGGTCAGGCCGCCATTGCCGGCACCGATAACAACGGCATCGTAAGCTTGCATATCTTCTCCTATTTAGCCAGTTGGTTAATAAATAAATCCAAAAACTCCAATTTCATTTTTGATATTAAGTCCTGCAAGCTGAGTTTATGGGTTGATTCGTTGAAAAGTGAAAAGGTAAAAACCCTGATAAACAATTGTCGCTAAAAGCACACCAAACATCTTGAAACAAAAGTGTCTAAAATTTGATCAGAATTCGATTCATGACTCCGGATTTCAATTCATCCCGACATTCGAAATCCAATATCAAATCCCTCTGACTTCTTTTCTTCACGCTTTGCTACACGCGCTAAACTGTATACTATAAAATCCACCATCCACTGACACCTGAAACCTGACGCCTGCCCTCTGTCCTCCGTCATCTACCCTCTGTCATCTTTACCCTTCGCCCTATGCGCTCTGCTCTATGCCCTCACAGCCCCATAAACTTCGCCGCAATATTCTTCATGATCTCGTTGGTACCTGCAAAGATCGTCATGATTTTGGCGTCCCGCCAGGCCCTTACAATCGGACATTTTTCAGAAATAGCGAAATCTCCGCACAGGTCCAGGGAACGGTTGGCGATACGATTCAGCATATCGGTCGTCCAATATTTAGCCATGGATGTTTCAATGATGATTTCTTTTTTTTCCATGTGATCTGCGACCAGCTTGTCGAGGAAGGTTCTGCCGAGCTTCACTTCGGTGGCCATTTCCACCAGGGCAAACTGCACCGCCTGGGATTTTGAAATCGGTTTGCCCGCAATGGAAGTCTGCTTGCAGTAATTCAAGGTCCATTCCAGAATATACTCTGCGCCGGTAACGCCCATAATGGCGCAAACCAGGCGTTCCTGTTGAAGCTTTTGCATCAGCATTAAAAACCCCATACCCTTGTCGCCCAACCGGTGTTTTTTAGGTATGCGGCATTTAGAGAAGAAAAGTTCGGCGGTATCCTGGCTCCACATCCCCATTTTTTCAAGATGGCGGCCGGTTGTGAAGCCGGGTGTTCCAGACTCGACCACATAAAGAGATAATGCCTCATATGGATTTTTCGTTGCCGGATCCTTGGCCGCCACCACCACGATATCCGCATTAAGGCCATTGGAGATAAAAGTTTTGGAACCCTCGATGACAACTTCTTCACCTTCCTCTGTGGCTGATGTCTGCAGTCCGGCCAAGTCACTGCCTGCACCCGGCTCCGTCATGGCCACTGCCGTCACGATATCACCGGCGACACAACCCGGCAGATATTTCTTCTTGAGTTCTTCCGAACCAAAAGAGCTGATATAAGGAACCACAATGTCACTATGCAGGGGCGTTGCCAAGCCGGTTTGCCGGGTTCGGGTCATTTCCTCGGCCACAATCAGGGAGTAAAGAAAATCTCCCCCCATCCCGCCGTATTCCGGGGCGACATCCATGCATAAATATCCACCCTGCCCCATCTTTTTCCAGGCGCTTTTGGGAACGATCTTTTCCTGCTCCCACCGGTCTGCGTAAGGGGTTATTTCCTTCTCCAGAAAGCCCCGCAGTCGCTCACGGAAGTTGTTGTGTTCCTCAGTGTAATTCAGTATTTCCATAGTAATTACTCATTAATGTGTGCATGTTAGACCGAGTTAATCGCGGCTGGAAAGCCGCTCCCACAACCTATAAACACAGATATGAATTTACAAAGTTTCTTTCTCGATTAGACCGACCGTTTTTTGCCGGCGGCTGGGCTGACACCTGAACACTGAAACCAGCTTTATGGCCCTCGAGCCTCCAGCTTCTCAACTTCCTATCTTTCCAGCTTCCAGCTTATCCTTTTCACATTCGTCATTCGTCCTTCGTCAATCGTCATTCCTCATATCTCCCAACAACCGATATACTACATACATTCATCGCCGGGAAGCCACCCAGGTTATGGGTCAGCCCGAATCTAGGATCTTCAACTTGTCGTTCACCGGCCAGGCCGTGAAATTGCAGATACATCTCATACAGCATTCTCAGACCCGAAGCGCCAATGGGATGGCCGAAACATTTCAGACCGCCGTCGACCTGGCAAGGTACATCGCCGTCACGGTCGAAAACTCCGTCCATCACGTCGCGCCAGGCCCGGCCGCGCTCGGAAATATGCAGGTCTTCCATGGTAACCAGTTCCGTGATGGAAAAGCAGTCGTGTACCTCCATCATGCTGATTTCTTCTTTTGGATTTTTGATCCCGGCTTCCTGGTAGGCTTTCGTACTGCACTTGCTGGTAGTTACAAAATGGTCTCCATCCCAATCGTTATAGCCCATTTCCTCACCGCTGCTAAGTGCCAGTTGCAGGCCTTTGACGGTGATGATATCTTTTTTGCCCAGCTGTTTGGCCAGCTCCGGCGTGGTAACGATGGCGCAGGCGGCACCGTCGCTGACACCACAGCAGTCAAAAAGTCCCAGAGGATGGGCAATAATGGGCGCCGCCATAATCTGATCCTCCGAAACCGCCTTACGCAAATGAGCTTTGGGATTCAGGGCCCCATTGGCATGGCTTTTAGCGGATACATGCGCCATGGCCCGTTTCAGGTCCTGATCTGAAATTTTGTATTTAGCGCCATAGGCGCTCGCAAGCTGGGCAAAGGCGCCGGGGGCCGTCATGTTCGGAAACCACTGCCAGGTCAGACTGCCCGAATCGGAGCCGGTGAAACTGGGCAGACCGCCGTAGCCGGTGTCCTTGAGTTTCTCCACTCCCAGAGCCAGGGCAAAATCATAGGCGCCGGAAGCCACGGCATAACATGCGCCGCGAAAAGCCTCGGTGCCGGTCGCACAGAAGTTTTCAACCCGGGTGACGGGAATATTGGGAAGCCGAAGGGTCATCGACAGCGGCAGCGCGCTTTTGCCCACATTGATATTGTCAAAACAGGTCCCCAGCCAGGCCGCCCCGATCTCTTTCTTTTCGATCCCCGCATCCGCCAAACACTCTTCAAAGGCTTCCACCATCAATTCTTCAGCGCCCATGTCCCAGCGTTCGCCAAAGCGGGTGCAGCCCATACCGATAATTGCAACTTTATCTTTTATCCCTGTCGCCATGATATCCTCCCGGATAGAGGTTGATTGGTTGATTAAGTTTAGTTAAAAATTCAGCGAATTGATATCAATAGTAACCGTTTATTGGTTAAGGCATTTAGCAGGTTCACCGTTCAAGGTTTTCTCAACCATTAACCCTGAACCTTTGAACCTTGAACCTGTGCATCGGTTTGCATTTTAACCGATCACGAACAGCTTCTCCAGCAGCTGACTCTTCATCACATCCCCTTCGATCTTCAGCTTGCCGGAGGTAAACGCCTGCATGGGCGGAAGCTTGCCGCCCATCATGGCCAGAAAATCTCCATCGGCCATTTTAAGGGTACATACCGGCTTTTCATGGATGCCCATATCAATGGTGCAGGTGGCGTCTTTGATGACGCAGTACCAGTCGCCACCGCCGGCGCCCGAAATATTGAACTGGAAGATCACGTCCACCCCGGCGGCGGCATCGGTCTTGAAGCTGTTTGCCATATTGTCGAATATGCCCTGAACATCACTCACTCCCGCATCGGCAGCTGCCTTGCCGCCCTCATCTGCGCTGGGCGGTGTGATGAGGGCAAAAATAGCGCTGTTCGCGTCCTCCATCTCTTTGGCCCCGTCCATGGAGTTGATTTTCTCCCAATTCTCTGCAACCTGTTCGGCGGTGGGAGGATTTCCGGGACCTCCCAGCTGAACCGTCGGCCCGGTCAAAATAGCCGCCCGGTTGAAATAGCCCATGCCGCTGTTAAAGATGGCACCGGTTTCGCGGCAGTCATCGCTGCATAAATACATCACCATGGGTGCGACAAACTCCGGTTTTGAGCGTTCAAACAACTCCGGCGGCATGACATCTTCAGTCAGCCTGGAAGCAGCTATGGGAGCCACGGTATTGACCTTGATGTTGTATTTTTTCCCTTCCTGCTTCAGGGTATTCATCAGCCCTACCAGTCCCATCTTGGCGGCCGAATAATTGGTCTGGCCGAAATTACCATACAAACCCGCCGCCGAGGTGGTCATGACGATCCGGCCGTACCCATTTTCCTTCATCGATGCCATGGCCGGCCGGGTCACATGGTAAGCACCGTTTAAATGGACATCCATCACGGCTTTCCAGTTGTCGGGCTCCATGTTTATGAAGCTCTTGTCCCTGAGAATGCCGGCGTTGTTAATCAGGATATCAACCCGACCGAAAGCATCCAGAGCGGTCTTAACGATGTTCTCGCCGCCTTGGGGCGTGGCCACATTATCGTAATTGGCCACCGCTTCGCCGCCAAGAGCCGTGATCTCTGCAACCACTTTGTCGGCCGGCGTCGAAGCCCCTGACCCACTACCGTCCCGCGACCCGCCCAGATCGTTAACCACGACCCTGGCGCCGCGTCGGGCCAGTTCAAGGGCATAGGCCCGCCCAAGACCGGCGCCGGCGCCGGTGACGATGGCAACCCGGTCATCAAACCGCAGGCGGCTCATTTCTTCCAGGGCCCCCGGCGCCGGTACGGCTTTCCAGAAATAGTTGACAAATCCGCGTTCCTTATCCACGCCTTTGCATTTGAAGGCCATTTGAACCGGAAGCCCGACTTTGATATTATCGAGTTCACAGTCGGTAAAATCCGCCACGATCCGCCCCCCGCCTTCGAACTGAACCATACCGTAAATCGCCGGCGGATCCACCGATACCGACAGCAAATCTCCGGTAAATGTCTTCACCTTGGCAGGAACATCGGCAAACTCATAATCATCCTGGCTGTGAATGGCACCGCAATCAGGATTGACGCAGATATCAGCTTTGGGAAACTGAGGGGTGCCGCACTCCCGGCATTGACCCCCCACCAGCCCGAGGATCATTTTATTTTTACGCCATAGCACCGAAGTGGCGGTCTGGGTGGGCGCCTCGGCCCGGATTCCCATTTCCGTCTGAATCAAATCTCTGAATTTAAGCCATTTAAGGTAGTTATCAGTGGATTTTTTATTGGCCAATGAGCCGGCAACGCCGTCTCTGGCGGTCAGCTTGGCAATGTTCTCCGTCACCTCGAAATAAAGTGCATTGGCGCCCTGACCGAAACCGCACACCAGGATACGATCTCCGGGTTTGGCTTCTTCAAGGGCGGAAATAAACATCATAAATGAATGAGCTGCACCGGTTTCACCGCAGACCTCATGCATATTGTCCACCAGTTTCTCAGGTGTGGCGCCGAGCCCCCGGGCAATGTTTGCATGATCGCGTTTAAAAAAGCACGGGTAAACGAACTTGTCGACATCATCCATGGTAATGCCCAGTTTGTCAAAAAGCCCGTTGACAACCTGGGGAATAATCTCTCCATAGCCGGCATCACGGGTCCAGCGTTCTTCCCATACATAATCGTATTTTTTATCGGCGCCGCGGTAATGATCTACAAAATCACAGGATATAGAATAAGATCCCTTGTATTCAGCGATCACGTTGGTGTCCCCCACGGTTAAAGCAGCGGCGCCGTCACCGAACCACATTTCATAAAAATAGGCGGTCCTGGTTTGCCGGCTGTCGCTGGCTGCTACCAGAATGTTATTGCTCTCGCCGCTTTTAATGGATTCAAAGGCCGTAATCAGGGCGGTGGTGGCGGCTTTCTGGGAAGAAGTATAATCCGCCGTGATCATATCGTCTCTGAGATTGAGTGCCGCCGACACAATCCCGGCATTTTGCCGATCCGCGAAAGGCAAGGTCGTGGAAGCCAGGTAAAGGGCATCCAGCTTACCTTTATCCTGACCGCGCAAACAGTCCCGGGAAGCCCCCACGGCCATGGTAATGGTATCTTCATCCCAGTTGCACATGGACCGTTCTCCCTGGGCCACCATCATAATAGCGGGTGCAAACCAGCCCATGGCCTGGAAAATGGCCATGCGGTCCAGTCTCAGTCGCGGAATATATGCGCCATATGAAGTAATTCCGATCATCTTGAGCTCCTTATGCAGTATAGGATTTCACGAATTTAATTTGATAACGGTTCATCAGGTTAGATTTATACTCAATTAGTTGGACGACTTCATAGATTTTCACTATCTGATTTTAAGCTTGCCCGACGTATAGGCCTGCATGGCCGGCAGCTTGCCGTTCATCATATCGAGAAAATCGCGCTCAACATTTCAAAGTGCAGCCCGGTTTTTCGTGGCGCCGGCCTCGACCCGACAAGTTGCCGTCCTTGATCGCACAATTCCAGTCACCGCCGCCTTCTCCGGAATGCTGTACTGAAAAACGACATCACACCGGCGGCGGCATCCGCTACAAAGCGTCCGGCATGGCATCAAATACATCGACGCTGAATACCGGCAGACCCGGACGCCGCAGCCGGTTGCGAAAAGCGGCAGAAGATCTCCGATTTGTTCATTCAAATTCTGATATTCTTTGGCACCTTCAAGGCTGGTGATCGGTCCCATTGAGACAGCATCTGTTCGGGGTGGGATTCCTGGCCGTCCCCACAACAGCCCCGGGCCCGGTCACCATGGCGACCCGGTTAAAACTGCCCATTCCGGCATTGTAGATATTGCCGCTGACCGGACATTTTTCCGATACCAGAAAAATCGCCAGGGGCGCCACCAACTCCGGTTTTAATTTGTCCAGAAAATCCGGCGGTAAAATGTCCTCGGTCAGTCGCGAAGCCGCCACGGGGGCGATGGTGTTAACCTTGATGTCGTATTTTTGTCCTTCCAGCTTGAGGGTATTCATCAATCCCACCAGGCCCATTTTGGCGGCGGTGTAATTGGTTTGGCCAAAATTGCCATACAGACCGGCCGCCGATGTGGTCATCAAAATACGTCCGTAGCCCTTTTCTTTCATCACGCCAAAGGCCGGACGGGATACATTATAGGCGCCGTTTAAATGAACATCGAGGACAACCTGCCAGTTTTCCGGCTCCATCTTCAAAAAGCTCTTGTCCCGCAGAATTCCGGCATTGTTGATGAGAACATCCACGGTACCGAAAGCATCCAGGGCACATTGGACGATATTTTCACCACCTTCGGCAGTGGCCACGCTATCGTAATTGGCCACGGCTTCACCCCCCAGGGCCTTGATTTCAGCAACGACCTTGTCGGCCGGTTTTGCAGAACCTTCTCCGGAACCGTCCCGGGCCCCGCCCAGGTCATTGACCACGACCTTGGCACCGCGTCTGGCAAGTTCCAGAGCATATAACCGGCCCAGGCCGGCACCCGCGCCGGTAACAATCGCCACCCGGTCATCAAACCGGATTTCCTCTTTGGGAATTTCGCCGTATTCGAAAATTCCGTTGTCGATCACGACCTCTTTGGTTTCCGCGTTAATTACTCTCCACAGCGCTTTACCTGCTCATCTTTCCAGATGACCGTTTTGATGGGCATTCCGGGATACAAAGGTCTTTTAAACCGGCAGTCCAGCCGCCTGACCTTTTCCGGCTCCCCGGGACGAAGCTGTCGATCAGCGCGCGGCAGGCGTATCCATGGGTGCACAGGCCATGCATGATCGGTTTTTCAAACCCGGCCATTTCGGCAAATTCCTGATCCACATGCAGCTGAAAGACATCGCCGGAAAGTCTGTAAATCAAGGGTTGATCTTCAGTGGGTTTGCCTTCGACCACGAAATCCGGATCCCGCTCGGGAAATTCAACTTCTTTGGCAGGAGCGTTCTCTCCGCCGAATCCACCGTCCAGGCGCGAAAAAACGGTGACAATGCTGGTGAACAGCTTATCCCCGTTGGAATGAAAGGTATCAAATTCAGCCACCACCAGCGCGCCCTTTTCCGCGCCTTTGTCATAATAGTGGGTAATTGCGCCTTCGGTGGTCAAAGTCCCTTCGGTTGGAATCGGGTTGTGAAAGATCAGCTCCTGCTCACCATGCAGCACGCCGGCCAGATTGACATTGCTGGTAGCCGCCAGCTGGGGCATGAAATCATACATGGTGGTGATGCCGAAGCTGGGTATGACCTTCAGATCTTTTTCATAGCAATAGTCCAGATCGGAAAAGCCCGCCCCAACGCCCAGGGCATACAGGACGGCGTCTTTCCAGGTATAATCCTTGGTGAACGGACCGATCTTTTTACCGATCGCATCAAGGTTTAGCGCCATGTTCTTACCTCCCGATGGTTATAATCGTTGTGATCGTTTGGAACGTTTAGATGGTTAGTGGTTATTCGTATAAATTGTGCCTATTCGAGCCTATAACTTCCGATTGCATAATTTAACCGAATCTCAACTCTTAACGCTGTGAGCTTTCAACTTTAAGCGTACGATGTCTCAAGTCTATTCCAGCCTCTTCACGCTTATCTGACCTCCCTTTACTTCTCCGCCGTAAAGGCCGGCACCAGAATAAATTTTAACGTCTCTTTTACCACCTGCATGTAGTCTGCGTGATTGGTGTCCAGCATCGGCCGGAAAAAGTTTTCCCCTGATATAAAATTTAAAACCGTATTCCAAACGGCCAGAATTCTGGCCCGGGCCTGGACCGAAATTTCTTTTTTGTTGGGCGCCAGTTTCATGGCAACGGCAATGTTGGCAATATGTTCGGAGATTTTAATATCCAGTGTGACGCCGTTGGGAGCCTTGCTAAAATATCCGTAAAGAATTAAATTGGGAACTTCCGGATTGGAAAAAAGATAGTCGCACATCATGTCCAGGGCCATTTCAAGCCTTGCGGCCATGGATTGACCGCTGACCTTGCGTTCAATTTCATTTAACTTATGCTGAATTTCATCACCGACATCCTCGAGCACGGCTTCATATAAATCCTGTTTTTCACCCCAGTGATAATAAAGGGTTGAAATGTCGATCCCCACGTCTTTGGCAATCATCCGGGTGGTGGTATTGTTGTAACCGTGTTCGCCGAAAATTCTGCGTGCGGATGACAGAATTCTGGCTTTCATTGAATTGGGATCCTGCCGGGCTTTTTCAAGAGGTGAAGGCATTCAGCATGCTCCATTTAGTGCGGACATCATTAATTAGCAGCGGAATTGTACAGAAGAATAGATGAATGGTAGAAGATATCATTGACTCCATCAAATATGTTCAAAGAAATGTTTCCATCAATTGATGGATAAAGATTATCGATGTTCAACTTCCATGTCAAGCCTTTTTATACTTCAATTGCTCAGGATTATACATACAAAGGTGATGATTGGTGGCGATGGTGGGTTTGGATTGAGGGATCGGCCGAAGAACTAGATTCCACATTTTATATCAAATCGTTGTGAAAACTGGGAAGTGTAAATTCGCATCTTATAAATTAAGGATTGGTGGCGATCACATCATCAATCTTTTCAACGGCCCATTCCACTTGCTCCTTGGTGATGACCAATGGTGGGGCGAAACGAATGATATTGTCATGGGTATCTTTGCAGAGCAGGCCTTTTTGCTGGAGCTTTTCGCAGTATTTTCGGATGGCAATGCCCCTGGTTGACTGCAGAATAGGCCGCCAAACAGTCCAGATAGCGATTGCCATGCATATCCCAAACCCAGACGCCTTCGCCGCGGCTCAGCACCACATCGAGTGGTTTGTAGTTGTGGGCACCGTATTGATTTTCAAGTTCGATGTATTCGCTTAAATTCATATAACCCTCTGTAAATAATATAAATATTATTTTCCAGGACTTCTGTCAAGATAAATTCCTGAAAACATACTCATAACCTTTTTATATCAGTTATTTATAGATATTGTTACCTGCAGACATCTTGCCCAATGAGGAGGAAATTTACATGGAATTTGGAGATAGTCAAGGTGTAATCGGGGCTGTTAAGGCGCTTAATAAATTGATTTGTAAACATAATACAAATCATATCATGATTGCTAGCCGGAATATTCAATTTTCATAAATTTTGTATATCTTTTGCTAATCTCAACCTACCCCATTACTGGAGTTTGAGAATTCAATATTCGAAAATAACGATTGAGGAATATTTTTAGAATTATAGAGGGCATTATCGGCTTCAGATATTTTACTGCCGTTTCGGGGTAACTAATTAATGCAGCCTTGAGAATTTCGCCTTGCCTGAAAGGGCCATTGACACCAAGTTTTTATTTAATATACTACTCGGATTGATATTTTTTGCCTAAGTTGAGCGCTCGAGTTAGAAATTTAATAGATATTTTTATACATTCTATAAGGTACAACCATGGAATCTTTGCCGTATGAATTGGGCCCTATTCGTCCCGTTGACGAAGCAGACAGTCTTTTAATCCGCACCACCCGCGGCTGCCCCTGGAGCAAATGTGAATTTTGTGTCAATTACAGGAACATGCGCTTTTCCAAGCGCTCAGTTGATGATATTAAAAAGGACATCGCTGCGGCGGCAGAATACTTTGACGGTCATCCGTTTCACTCTTGCTTTCTTCAGGACGGCGACAGCTTTATCATGAAAACCGAGGAGTTGCTCGAAATCCTGGCGTTTCTCAAGCAGCAGTTTCCTACGCTTAAAAAGGTGAGCAGCTAGGGTATTCAATCAGATTAATCCTCACTTCATCCGTGTTCTGACCATCGGCGTAAAAACAGGCTCAGGCCTGGAAAAGCAGCTGCGGGAAGGAAAATTCCAGCTGCAGACCGAAAAAAATCTAATTGAGGAACAGCGTCTTTTAATCGATTAGGATCGCTTTACGCGGTGGGAATAAATTAAATGTTAATCCTCTTTTTTCTCTATTTCTTTCAAAAGTTTGGTCAACGTGGTGTTTAAAGCCAAAAGGGAGCCTCTGATGTCACTCAACTGCCGGACAATGGTTTCTTTTTCGCCGCTGCCGTGCGGCAACTTAACAGCGCCGCCTCCGATCTTGCGTGAAATATCATCCAATCGAATACCCAGGGTGACGATAAAATACAACAGGAGGATAAACGCATAGTTTTCCTCCTGCCAGTATAGAAACCGCCAGCCAAAAATGATAACGATTAAAAAAATGATACTGGTAGAAGTATAGGGGCGATCGATGAACCACTTTTTCATTTAGTATTCTCACTCTCTTCGTCTCTGAGCACACGACGCAAAATCTTACCGACATTTGAAACCGGCAGGGCGTCTCTGAACTCAACCATTTTGGGCCGTTTGTAACCGGCCATGTTTTCCTTGCAAAATGCTAGGATTTCTTCCTCGGTGGCTGTTTCGCCGGGTTTGAGCTGGATATAGGCTTTGACCGTTTCTCCGCTCTTGTCATCGGGTACCCCCACCACGGCGGCAAGGGCCACTTTGGCGTGAGTGAAGAGAATATCTTCCACATCCCGTGGATAAACATTGAAGCCGCCCACCAGAATCATGTCCTTTTTGCGATCGGTAATCAGGATATAGCCTTCGTCATCGACATGGCCGATATCACCGGTCAAAAAATAACGCTTGCCGTCTATCTCACGAAATACTTTTTCGTTTTCGTCCGGTCTTTGCCAATAGCCTTGCATGACCTGGGGACCGCAGATGACAATCTCTCCGTCTTCACCCTGGGGCAATTCATTGAGCCCGGTATCGATGTCTACTATTTTGATATCGGTGCCCGGTATCGGAAAGCCGATGGTGCCGATCTTTCGCTGCGCCAGGTTCGTCGGATTGACCGAAGCGATGGGAGCAGTTTCGCTAAGTCCATAGCCTTCAAAAATAACGGCGCCGGTTTTATCTTCAAACTGTCTGCAAACTTCCGGCGGCAACGGCGCACCACCGGAAAAACACCCCATAAGCGAGTTCAAATCGTACTGGTCGAGTTGGGGATGGTTGGTAAAGGCAACAAAAATGGTCGGCACAGCCGGCATGATGGTCGGTTTATGTTTCTGGACAATTTTCAGGACCTCGGTAAACGGCGGATTTCCCGCCCGGGGATCCGGTACGCATATCAGCCTGCTGCCGCCGGAGCAGGCCGAAAGCAAGGCGCAGGTCATGCCGAAACTGTGATACCAGGGCAGAACACCAAGGTAAGTATGAAACCCGCCTTTGCGGGCTTTTTCCGGCTTTGCACCCGGTTCATGCACCAGGCGAATCCACTCGTTTGAAGCTTCCAGGTCGTAGGTAAAATTGGTATGGGTCAGCGCGGCTCCCTTGGGTACGCCGGTGGTTCCGCCGGTATAAATGATCAGGGCCAAGTCTTCGCTGGGATTGATCTCGACTGCAGGCGGCCGGGGCTGGGCCGACGCCACCACCTCATCAAAGAAAAGGTGACCGGATTCGTAATGTTGGCGCTTTTGGAATCTTTCCCAGCAGCCCGCCGATGATTGCTTTAACCTTGGGTAGGTAGGATTTGACATTGCAAATGACAACCGATTCCACACCGCTATCTTTAACCGCCGCAACCGTCGTCGGATAAAACTGTGGGTGATCCATACAGAAAACCACCTTGGCCCCGGCGTCCTTCAACTGGTAATTCAGTTCGTTGGCTGTATACAAAGGGTTGCAGGTGACGCACACGGCGCCGGCCTTGAGGATGCCGAAAAATATAGCCGGATAATGGGGAAGATTGGGCAGAAAGATGGCGACCCGATCCCCTTTCCGAATACCGCGGGAAGCTAAAAAGTTGGCCACCCGGTCAGCGGTATCCTTCACCTGGGCAAAGGTTCGCTCGGCGTCATTGAAGATAGTATAAACCAGATTGGGGTAGGCCTTTGCAGATACATCAAGAACAGAAAACAGCGGTTTTTCATAATCCGACACCTCATGGGATACGCCTTCGGGCCAGTTGGGAGTGGACCAGGTCTTTGCAGCCATGTTTGCCTCCTTAAAATAAAGTGCTGTTGCAACATTTTGAAGATTTGATTGCCCGGCAGTATATTTAAATCCATCATGGGTGTCAAACAAGAAAGCAGACAACCAGCAATTCTGATTTAGAATCGCTGCCGATCGACCTGACGACCGGAGTGCCTATAGAAACTCTGAAAACTCGGTTTGAATGACGTCATGCAGTTTTTCGCCGATAGCCAGACCGAGATCGATGAACCGGGGTCCGTATTTTTTACCTGTTTGCGTCCGGAAAGTGACTTTAATTTTCTCGAGGCCCTTCCATCCCCTGGGGATACCGGGCCATGAATTTGGACAGGGGTGGATTGTAAAATGATATCATGTCCCATAAAGTGTGGGTAAAATTATCAGGCCCCCAACGAAATTTATCGGCATCGTAAAGGCAGTCTGAGACCAGTGCGCCTTCGGAGGTGGTGATAAGGTTATTTTTTTTAAAGGCTTCGTGGTTATGAATCGCACGGCAAACATCTTCGATTTCATCGGGTGTAAGCGGAAATTCTTTAAGTATTTCTTGGGCAAGTGCCGCTCCCAGTTTGGCATGTTCCTTTTTCTTACGTTTGATATCGTGTAAAAGTCCGGCGCATTGGACGACGCGCATTCTGCGCTCCAAAACGGATCTGCCGTAATCAACATCCTGCTCCTCGATGAACAGCAGAGCACCGGCGTCGGCAGTTACCTTGACGGCATGTTCCAGACCATGACCCAAATTATCATCCAGGTGATCGGCAACAAATCTATTCAGTTTTTTTATGACTGGATCGCTTTTAAGAAAACGCTCGGAAAATTCACAGGCTCGGGATTGGTCCCGATAGAAATCCGGTGGCGGGAAGGTATTAACAATTTGGCGGGCACGCTCGCGCAAGCGAGCATAAATCGGTTGCATGTTATATCGGTTGTTGAAGTCTGGGCCAGGGCATTTCGAAATTTCCATGGCTTTGCTGATTTTCCCTGAACCCACCACTGGAAGTAGTTGCTTAATATCGGGATTAGGTGCTTGTCAACCTCCAATCAGCGCAAAGGGTTCACCACACACTTTCCAGAGATCATTTTCTTTAACCAGCGTAAGGGTTTCTTCGACGTTATGGGTTTCACCGAGGCAAAATATTTTGGCAACTAGAGCAAAAACCGGATTGACGGCACGTCTGCGACGACAGCTGATTTGAACCTCAGCAACATTATCATCAATCATCTTAGTTTCTGTTTCTATGTGAAACAGCGTCATTTTCATCCAGCTGGCATCAAACCCCTCGGATCTGGCCTGATCGGCCACGCGGTGAAGATAATCGTCTACAACATCACTCTCCCCATCTTCTGATATTTCACTGCAAAGACGCTTCTCCATCGCTGTGTTCAACTTAAAATATGCTTTGGAAAAATCCACCGCTGCCTTACCGGGGGATTCGTGATGATCTGCCAAGACCAGCACAATCTGCAAAATAAAAGCCACAACAATGACAGCTGCGATGGTTGGTAATTTACTGTTGCTGCCCATCTACTCTACCTCCTTGTTAAACCCTCATACCGAATATAATGAATTAGTTCTCAGATGCTCAGATAGCATGGATTATAGTGGATGACAAGAATTTTTACATGATCCGAGATCCAAGATTGGTTTTGTATGAAACGCCTTTCTATCCCAATACCTGAGGCGTTTCAACCCATTTTGCCCTATTGTCACTATCAAGTAAAGCGATTGAGTAATTTTTCGTTTTATTAGAGGCTGTTCATATGGTAGGGAATCTGACCAAGTACATAGCTTCATAATATACGGCAACGTAATCTGAGGAATTGATTCTAATTTAAGAAATTCGGGATTCGCATTTTCGCAAAGCGATAAACCTGCAACCCCGCAAATAAGTAATTGCGAGGGGCAATGTCAATGAGGCTGGTGAATATGATCGAAAAAAAAGATACGCTAATACGTCACATAATGAACGCCTTTGTTTATACTTTCGCCGGATTGAAGGCGGCCTGGAAAAATGAACTGGCGTTTCGTACCGAGGTCATCATAATTTTAATATTGACGCCTGTTGGCATCTGGCTCGGAAGGTCTACCGTCGAATGGGCCCTGCTGATCGCATCCTGCCTGCTGATTCTGATCACTGAACTGTTGAACTCCGCTTTGGAAGCGGTGGTGGATCGCATTGGGCCCCAGCGGCACGAATTGTCTAAACGCACCAAAGATATGGGTTCTGCAGCGGCATTTATCAGCATGGTCGCTGCTGCTGTCGTATGGGGGATCATTGCCATCGGACGCTTTTGGGCCTGAAATAAGTTTCTCCGTGGAGTCCAAATATAGACCTCGGGCGTCTTCTGGATTTCAGTTGAAACAATATTCAAACCAGATGACTGAAAACTTGAAATCCTTATTAGCTTTTTAACTTACTGTTCAACCCCATAAATATGCCATTGGCATATAAAAATATTTATTGCTATTATTATGCCAGTAGTATATAAATTCGTATACTAAAGGTAATTTACTACTGATATATCTGGAGCGTGCACCATGGCAAACCCATTTCGCTTTGGCCAGGTCGTTTCCGGCGAATTATTTTGCAACCGGAAAGCTGAAATATCACAACTTACAGAAAATTTAGCAGGCGGTCAGAGCATCGTTTTATACAGCCCCCGCAGGTATGGAAAAACGTCTCTTTTGCATGCTTCATCCAAAACACTGAAATCTAAAAATATTCTTGTTGGTTATGTTGATTTCTTCGCCTGCAATTCCACTGAAAAAGTCCTCTTGGCAGTGTCCCGGGCGTCTGCAAAGGCCATTGCTGACGATTTGGAGAGTATTGATAAATTCATTAAAAGAGCTGCTCATCTTTTTAAACGTATCAGATTTTCCATACGATTGGAGCCTGATGATGTCGGCTCAATTTCTATCCTGCCGGAACTGTCGTCCCGTGCAGCATCAATGGATAGTCTGTCCGATGCCTTGACCGGTTTAAATTCCTACCTGGAAAATAACAATAAGCGAGCAGCCATTGTACTTGATGAATTTCAACAAATCATCAAAATTGATAGAAGTCTTGAGGCCGAATTTCGTACCATCATCCAGCAGCAGGATCGAATTGCATTTGCCTTTCTTGGAAGCCGCATGCACTTGCTTAAAGAAATGTTCATAAATAAAAATAGACCTTTTTACCATGCCGCCAAAATTCTGGAGTTGGGACCAATAACAACCGATGAATTGGCACAATTTATCAAGAAGCGATTCGCAAAGATTGATATTTTCATTTCGGGTCGACTGGCATTGAGAATCGCAGAACGAGTCAATGGCCATCCCGACTACGCTCAAAGGTTATGCAGCCATATATTCGATATCATGGAATCCAATACCGTAGACAAAGAACTCGTTGAAAAAGGCTTCGGACATATGCTTGTATCCTTAACACCTTCCTTTAGAGGCGTATTTGAGGAACTGCCGTTGCGGGAAAGCCAGGTTATGACCATTCTCTCGGAACATGGACCCACAGGAACCTTTACAGCAAAACTGATCCAGCCCTATGAAATGGGGACTCCGGCCCTTCACAAAGCCCTATCCAATCTTACGTTAAAAGACCTTGTCTTTAAGGACAAAGACAAAAACTATTCGATTTTAGATCCTGTATTAACGGATTGGATTCGGATGATCTCGAATGGCGAGGGACAAGTTTCATTTTAAGGCCTGGTGATCCTGTTTTATTCAGCCCCCTCAAAGCGGCGGCTGGCCGCCTTTTTCCCCGCAGTCGGGAGGCTTACGTAGGCAAGATCCTCAGAGCCGGTGAGGTATTTGAGACGACACTCCCTGATTTTTCGCAAAAAAACTTGACAGTCGAACTGATTTTGATACGGTTCATGGCATGCCTGTTTTTGAATGGTTTGAAGAAAACCCGGCGGCAGAAAAAATATATACTGAAATAGATAATCTAAAAGGTTTTTCTGTGCCGGCACCAACCAACAGGTGGATTCTAATTTTAATCTTGAAACTATCCGACGCTCCTACCGGCATAACGGGAATACCGGCTCAACGGGCCAACGGGTCATCTCATCTAATTTCGCACACTTCTACATACGGTGCTGCTTTATACTTTAATTCAGCCAGTTCCCCGTCATCTAAAGCCTGGTAAAAATCACTCCCATTCGTATTTTTCTGTTCAGTACATTTTTGCAGGTAATATAGTTTGGCACCGCTTATCATTTTGGCGACATCTTCTATATTGTCTCGGCAAACAAATGGTTTAACGCAGGTGGTTCTAAATTCGTAGGCAATGTTGGCTGCCAGGATAATATTAACGCTTGCCTAGAATATCATCGATTTCGATCTTCTCTTTATATAATTTATCGTATTGATCACCATAGGTTTTCATATCCATCGCCACGTAGTCTAATAACTTGTTTTCAATCAGTTTCTGGAGAATGACGGGGTTCGTCCCGTTGGTATCCAGCTTTAGATAGAAGCCCATCGTTTTTATTCTTTCACAAAATTCGAACAGGTCATCATGCAGTGTGGGTTCACCACCACTGATAACCACTGCATCTAAAAAATTGACCCTTTCCTCCAGGAACTGAAAAAAATCGTCTTCCTCAATGGGTTGATGTGAAGGAGAAGTGTCGTAGGGAATGAGATAGCAATTATGACACCAGAAACAACGCATATTGCAGCCCTGGGTCCCAATCACGGTTGAGATTTTACCGGGGTAATCTATCAGGCTAAATTTTTGGATAGTGCCGATTTTCATTCTTTCAGCTTCGAACTTTCCAGCCTTATGCTGATCTGTCTATAGCCTCTTCTACTTTCAGCTTTGAACTTTGAGCATTCAGCTTTTCAGTCTCCCAAATTCTCCTGATTTCATTACGCATTCCAAGCTCCCCATTCAATATCCTCTGTCCTCCTTCATCCGTCATCTGCCTTCCGACTTCCGTCATCTGTCTACTCGTCATCTCCATCCTCCGCCACCTTGAAAGTCTTCCGATCACCATACTCGGCCTGTTTGCCGTTATTCCACTGCTTAACCGGTCGCAGGTAACCCACAACCCTGGAATAGACCTCGGTTTCCTGCTGGCAGATCGAACAGGTTTTCTGCTCCCCATCCAGATAACCATGAGACGGGCAGATACTGAACGTCGGTGAGAGGGTAAAATAGGGCAGCCGGTAATTGTCGGCAACCTTTCGAACCAATCCCTTCACGGCCGTTGTGTCGCTGACTTGTTCACCAAGGAAGATATGCAGCACCGTTCCCCCGGTGTATTTTGTCTGCAGGGTATCCTGCAGCCTCAATGTTTCAAAGATATCGTCGCTGAAATTGACTGGCAGCTGACTGGAATTGGTGTAATAGGGTGCCGCACCCCGCCGAACATCGGCCTCATTGGCACTGATGATATCCGGATATTTCTTTTTGTCCAGCATGGAAAGCCGATGAGAGGTTCCTTCGGCTGGCGTGGCTTCCAAATTGTAGATTTCGCCGGTATCTTCCTGGATTTCAGTCATCAAATCCCGCATGTAATCCATGACCTCGATGGCAAACGCTTGTCCTTTTTCCGTAGCAATATCTTCGCCCAGATAGTTTAAGCAGGCCTCGTTCATACCGATGATGCCGATGGTGGAAAAATGATTCTTCCAATAATGGCCGCTGTTGTTTTGAATTTCTCTCAGATAAAACTTCGAGTAGGGATAAAGATTGTTCTCAGTGAATTTTTCCAGGACCTTGCGTTTCAGGGATAAGCTTTCCACCGCGATTTGGATTTTCTCTCTCAGATTGGAATAAAATTCGTTTGAATTTGCACTCAGGAATCCAATCCGCGGCAGATTGATGGTCACCACCCCGATGGAGCCGGTCAGCGGGTTGGCACCGAATAGCCCACCGCCTCGTTTGAGTAGTTCGCGGTTGTCCAAACGCAACCGGCAGCACATGGAGCGGGCATCTTCGGGTGACATATCCGAATTGACGAAGTTGGAAAAATAAGGAATGCCGTATTTACCGGTCATCTTCCACACAGGTTCGAGGTTCGGATTTTCCCAATCAAAATCGGCTGTGATATTATAAGTGGGGATGGGGAAGGTAAACACGCGCCCTCTGGCATCTCCTTCCATCATGACCTCTGCAAACGCCCGGTTGATCAGATCCATTTCCGGCTGAAAATCGGCATAGGTTTCTTCCCGATCGACACCCCCCACTATTACAGGTTGATCTCTCAGAATGGAAGGCACGCAAAGATCCATGGTAATATTCGTAAAGGGTGTCTGAAAGCCGACTCGCGTAGGAATGTTAATATTGAAAATAAACTCCTGCAGTGCCTGCTTAATTTCCCTGTAATCAAGCCGGTCAAAACGAACAAAGGGAGCCAGCAGCGTATCGAAATTGGATAGGGCCTGTGCGCCGGCGGCCTCCCCTTGCAAGGTATAAAAGAAATTGACAATCTGTCCCAGGGCAGACCGAAGATGCTTGGGGGGTGCGCTTTCCACCTTGCCTTCAACACCTCTGAAACCCTGCCGGAGTAAATCCTGTAAATCCCAACCCACACAATACACCGATAGCAAACTGAGATCGTGAATATGAATATCACCATCCTTATGGGCGCGACGAACTTCCTGGGGATAAATGGAGTTGAGCCAATATTCCGCGGTCACATCCGATGAAATGTAGTTGTTCAAGCCCTGCAGCGAATAACTCATATTACTGTTTTCTTTCACCTTCCAGTCAGACTTCTGGATATAGTGATTCACCAGATCCACATGCGCCCGGGTGGTCATTTTCCTGATCTGAGCATGCTGTTCGCGGTATAAAATGTAAGCTTTTGCGGTTCTGTAAAAGGGGGAATCAAGCAGCACTCGTTCAACAATATCCTGAATCTCTTCCACTTCGGGCACGGAGCCCAGTCGCAGCTCGTGGGCCAGGGTTAAGACGCGAAGGGTCAGCTTCCTGGCTTCTCGTTCCTCGAACTCTGCAGTCGCCTTACCCGCCTTGGCTATGGCGGTGGTTATTTTTGGTGAATCAAACGCAACAACCCTTCCATCTCTTTTCTTTATTTTCTCAAACACTTTAGAATATCTCCCAGTTTTTCGAAGTAGATTAAAATGATATCCACGATCCGTACCACGCAAAAATTTTGTCTCGGCTAAGGGCTCACGAAAAAATACCGTCACTCACCGCTTTGATAACACCAGCGGGGAACTGATGAGTGTCCAATAAAATGTAATCGGTCGGAAATTAAATCCGAAAAAAAAGAAGGCGTTGCGCCGGTACTAAAGGTAACCCCCTGGGGATGGAGAGGCTCGTGGCCTCATTTGTAGATCATCCGAAAAATTCGGATGATAAGATTCTTTATACCACAATATATATGGGGATGCAAATAAATATATGCAACATGTTGTGCAATTAAGCCGAAATCGCACTAAAATTGGGGGGAATGATTTATAAATCAAGCGTTTAGCGGTTTTTTTTCAACCTTAGGAAAGGATACTTTATTTCAAGGGTTGAAACCAATCCATGAAACGATCATCTCTAAACTCAATGATATCATTCATCAGTTGCATCACCTGACCGGTTACCGGTCCGGGTGTTTTAAATTCCCGATCCTCGAACCGGGAAATCGGTTCGACTTTAATCCCCGTATGGCAGGTGAAAATTTCGTCGGCTTGCGATAATTCTTCGGCGCTGATCGGGCCTTCTTGGGCAGGGACTCCGGTTCTATCAGCGGCTTCAAGAATGGACATTCGGGTGATGCTTGACAGAATTCGTCCCAGGGGAGGCGTTTTAAGAACACCGTCTTTGACGATAAACACCGACTCGATGGATCCTTCGGCCAAAAACCCATCCGTGTCCAGTGCGATGCCGATATCAAAACCGCGTTTGTTCGCATCTTTACGCACCAGATAACCATTCAAATAGTTGGAGCATGCCTTGGCGGCCACGGGAACCGTTGCCGGGTGAATCTTGCGCCACTTCGACACGCAGGCGGATATCGAGGTGGCCCGGTCTAATTTCAAATCGTCACTTTGCGGGATGGCAAAGACCGCCAGGTCCAGTTTGGAGTCCAATACCAGATTAATGACCGCCTCTTCGCCCCAGTAGGCCAACATTTTAATTAATCCCCGTCCGAGGTTATTCGCTGCAACCGTGCGCTTTACCGCCGCAACGATCTCTTCGGTAGAATAGGCCAGCTCCATCTCCAACAGTTCGGCACTTCCCATAAGCCGTTTGAGGTGTTGATTCATTCTGAATGCCATCGGACCTTCAGGTCCCACATGAACCCCAAACACTTCAAAAAATGCCGAACCCCGGGAAAAACCATGGGATAAAAGCGGTACGGTGGCCTCCGGCCAGGGAATCAGATTTCCGTTTAACCAAACTTTGGCATCGTTATCCATCTAAACCTCCAAAATATATTAAGTCCATCACAAAAAAATGAACTTTGCTGTTTCTTCGTGAATTAATTTGCCTTGATCCTTGAGATTCTCTGCCTCCCAGTCTCCCAGATCCTCTTTGCTTCATTCCGCATTCCAGATATCGTTGATGTAGTTGATTAGTTGATTGGTTAAGTGGTTAGGTTTGTAAATATGGAGTTATCCCATATTTGCAAAATAGTTGGCCACCTCATATTTTAACGATTGTAACATTCTGAAATTATTACTATAATTTACCCAGTCAACCGTTCTTCCAGTAAATTATTCGACCAGGTCTGAATTCCATACTCCCAATCAATAGCCTCTGCCATCCGACATCTGTCCTCAGTCTTCTGTCATCCGTCTTCTGCCCTCTGTCTTCCGTCATCCGCCTAAGGCGTCACCCAGATATAGTCAGCGATATCCAATTCAACCGTATCGCCCACCGGAGCCAGATAAATAGTCCGGAAGGATGCATCGGTCCGGCTGAATGCCCGATCCGGAATCCCATATTTAAATTGGATATGGCCGTTTCCTGCCAGCACAACCATGACATCATTATTGAGATGTTGGAAAATCCTCTCAGCCATGGCTTCCTCCCACACGGACTGGGCGGCATAGAAATTTTCAAATTCAACCTCGCCTCTGAAATGGTGCTTGTGGCCATCAAAAACAGTTTGAAGGTATTCACGGTGGGCCGGGTTGGAGGTGTTTATCTGCTGTGGGAGATGCTCTTTATCACCTTCTGTTAAATTGCCGATACCGCCTTCGCGAATCTTGGGTGGTATATGGCTGGGAATGTTCAAAGCCACCAGGCGAATATGATTTTCTTTGATAAATTCCAAAATTTCACGGTATAGAGAAAAGTCAAACCGCCAATTGGCATACCAGTGGGATTTTTTTAAAAACTCCTTTTGATCCAATTCACCAGCCGACCACATATCAAGCACATCTTGATAAGTATGATCAAACATTTCCATGCCCACGGCCAAATTTGAATGTTTTTTAAAGATGGCCTGTATGACCTCCAACTGAATGCGGTGATGAGCGGCATTCGTATGTTTTTCACCGATATAAATAATTCGGCAGCGATTCAAGTCAGCTAAAAGATCCTTTAGGGATACCGGTTTTCCATACTTCGTAGAAATAATCACACCTTCTTCAAAAGACTGGTCGGTATCCTGAATGCTAAGTTTTTTGGTTGGTGTCACCGCACAACCCCATAAAAAAAGCACTATGGTCAAAACGCCTAAAATACCTAGCGGCTTTTTAGCAAGCCAATCTACGGCCTGTTCTGGATTAACGTGTTCTATCGCTTGATTTTTTTCTCTGGTCGGCATAAGATTTAAGGTAACCGTTCAAGGGTTAAGGACAAAGGACGTTAATGGGACTTTTAACCCGGAACGTTGAACTCTGAACCGCTCAACCTGATAATTTATTATGCTATCCAACAAAATCCCCGTATTCAGGAAGATTGTCAATCCCTGGTATCAGTCCAGAATGGTATATGGTCTCACCATTGCCTTCATGTTGCTTGTGCTTTTATTTGGATTGGTGGGTGTCTCGGTGACCCGCGAAGTTAGGCAGTACCATGGCTACGTCTGGGTACCCCTTGTCCTCGTCGTATTGAGCACTGGCGTCATGATATCGGCCATCATCCGTTTAATAGAGCGACATTACCTCAAGTAATTTCGAAGCGCAAGAAAATTAGCTCAATAAAATGATGCAGGATACGAGCGGTGGCGCCCCAAATGACGACATCTTCAAAAGGATATCTCAGCTCATCAATGTCGGGTATGCGGCCATGAAAATTTTTGGCGTTGTGGGTTTGGACAAGCACCCGCATGGGGATTCTAAGGATTCTTGAAATTTCTGCCGGGTCGTGCCGTACCGGCCCAGCAGCCTTCCACAATCCGGTAAACACTTCGATATCTCTGTGGTTGATGGTTTGAAAATGGCCCATGGAACCGAGAAATTCCACCTGGTCCCGGCTGATACCCATCTCTTCTTCCAACTCGCGAAAGGCACCCTCAAGCGGGCTGGCGTCTTCGGCATCAAGATGCCCGCCCGGCAAGGCGATCTGATTGCGCCAGGGGTAACCCTCGCTGTCCGTTTTCTGAATTGCCAGGATATAGGGTTCCTCTGCGTCAAACAAAAGGAGAAAAACACAGGCCGGCTTATAGACTTCGGTCATTGGGAGGTTCAGGTGACGGATCATTGCTGATGATGTCTTTTAATTCGTCAATATCAACACCCATGAGATCGTCAAAATTTGATTGCGAATGTGGTTTCATTCCGGTTGTGAATTGCATATTTAATGTCACATTTTTTTGGGGAATCTATTGTGGACATAATTTGGTATTTGGAAATAATCTTCACTGGCCGCCATTGCCATCCAGAATCGAATTGAAAATTTTTTTTAATTGCCCCGGTGAAATATAGCCGGGCTGATGTCCGATGATGTCGGTATTTTCAGCTATGAACCATGTGTCGGGCAGCAATTGGACCCTGTACATGGCTGAGGTTTGCTTCTGCTGGTCGACATCCACCCTGATGGGAATGAAATCTTTATTCAGAGATGCAATCACGCCGGGGTCCTTGAAGGTAACATTGTCCATAGTCTTGCAGGCAGAACACCATTCGGCATAAAAATGGAGAAAAACTTTCTTTTTCTCGAATTTTCCCCGTGCAATCCCGTCAGCATAAGATTGCCATTCAATTCCTTTGGAAAACGCAGGATTATGTATTAGCCCAAGTGATAATGTGATTGATACCAGGGTAATAAGCAAAATGTATTTGATTTTCATCTATTGGTTCTCCCATCCATCAAGCGCTATGTGGCAGATACTGATCTGAAATCCTAGCATTTATTCAGATGATTTGCAAATATGGTGGTTTCTGTCTATCAGGATCAGGGCTGGTAGCTGATAATGGATCACCGATGCCGGATGCTCGACTCTGGATAAAAAAATCCGTCCTATTTGTGGGAGTTGGCTTCGGAAAAGCTCTTCATCATCATAACGCCCAATTCTTTGGACCGATTCGTAGCGGCCTCGACCGCATTGATCAGTGTGGTACGCAGACCACCACTCTCAAGAGTCGCCAGCCCTGCAATCGCCGTGCCCCCGGGCGAGGTCACCTTATCTTTCAGCTGGCCGGGATGCTCCTGGGTCTCTATTAACAATTTTGCAGCACCCATCACCGTCTGCGCCGCCAGAAACAGCGAATCCTGGCGAGATAGCCCTACTTTCACGCCGGCATCAGCCAATGCATCCACAATCAAAAAGATATAGGCAGGCCCGCTGCCGCTTAATCCGGTAATGGCATCCATCAAATAATTCTCTTTCAAAAGAATGCACTTACCAATGGAGCTGAAAATCTCCATGGTAAGGTTAACATCCTCTTGGGTGGCATGTTCACCGGCGGCGATGGCGGTGGCGGCCTCTTTCACGGCGGCTGCAATGTTGGGCATCACCCGGATAAGCCGCAGATCTTTCTGGACACAAGTTTCCATGGCCGCCAGCGGGACGCCGGCAGCAATAGAGATCACAAGTTTCGACATATCCAGTTTGGGCGCGGTTTCAATTAAGACCGACGCTAGAATCTGGGGCTTGACCGCATATATGATGATGTCGGCGTCACTTACTGCCTCGAGATTGCTGCCGGCAGTACGAACTTTGTATTTTGATTTAAATTCATCAAGCTTACTCTGCCTGACATCGCTGCAGATGATATTGTCAGGCACAGATGACTCGGAACCAAGCAGACCACTGATCAGCGCATCTCCCATATTTCCTGCCCCGATGAAGGCAATCTTTTTTTCGTTTAACATAACCTGCGTACTCCTCATATCTAACCCGGCTAAACCGGGATAGACTATTGAATATTCATTCGACAATATTCAATCATTTGAAAATAGTAGAAATATCCCAATACAATTTTTTTGCCGCAAAATGTCGGATAAAAACCGTTAAAGGCTTATAGTTGCCTTATCCGCATGGCCCACTTCCGGTCCCCAAGCTTATCGGCAAGACTTTTGGCCAGTTCATAACCGTAAGCACGGATGTCCATCGCTTGCTCGGCTTTGTTGTAGACCCGGGTCGCCCACCCCGTATCGGAAAAATAGTTTAAGATGCTTTCGGCTAAATAAACGAGGTCATGGGTGGTATTCAGTTTATCCTCAGCGCTGCGATGCATCTGCCTGAGCAACTCCTTGTCATGGGTTTGGTTCCAGATGGATGTAAAGAGTTTATAGTAGTGATCTCGATCACTGCAGCCGGCTTCTGCCTTGGTGTAAATTGATTTGGCCCATTCATTGTCGGATAATAAACTCAGCACCGAGCCGGCCACAAAGATACGACCGGAAAGGTCTTGAGCTTTTTCTTCAGCCGTTGTCAGTAATCGTTGCACCCATTCCTTGTCACCGAACTTCTCATTCACGATCGTGGCAAGTTTACCAAAATCAGTCTCTTGGACACACTTTTCTTCCAATCCCGAATATATTTTGCGTGCCCAATCTTCATCTTTCAGAGTCAATAGTATGCCATCCACAAGGCCGTTGTATTTGTGGTAATCATCGCATTTTCCCAGCAGGTTTTCATAAATTGCATGAATCCAGCTTGAATCTTGAAGATCATTGTGGATCCGCTGGCACAGATCCAAATATTCGGGAAAATAAATACATAAACTCTCCGCCTTTGTGTAAAGTTTCCGGGTGTATGGGATGTCGCCGGTTTGCTCCATGACGTCATGTGCCAGACGACTCATCGTTGTACTGTTGATACACTCCTGTTCACGCTTGACAAATCCGGTATAAAGATCTTTATGGGCTTCTCTTTTTTCAAGTTGAAGTTTGGTGTCTGACAGCCATTTTTCATCATCGGCATATTTGAGGATAGCTTCAGCGGTTTTTTTAAAATCGGCGGGTGTTTTAACAGCGATTTCCGCCTGTTTTAGCACATCCAAGGCGGCATTTTTATCTTCGACGTCGTCTGCCAGAGCCGCAACCAATGCCGTCAATTGGCTGCAGTCCGGATTCGTCGCAGCCGCTTTGCGATAGATTTCGCCGGCAAACCCGGTATCCCCCGTATCCTTTAAGACTGCTTTGGCCAGTTTGACCAAATCGTTATAGGAGCTGAACTTGGTTTCTGCGCTTTTGTAAACGTCCAGGATTAGGTCCTTGTCATCGAGCTTCCCCGAGATTGACCCGGCCAGCTTCATCAGCTCATCTCCGCTTTTCATCTTTTCCCGCGCCTTCTGATAAAGGGTCCGGCCATATTCTTTATCCGCCAGATTCTCAAGAGCAGATTCAGCCAGTTTCATCAGCTCTATTCCCGAATCAAGCGACATCTCCGCTTTGGCAAAGATGGCCTTGGCCATTTCCGCGTCGGAAAGAGTATCCATGACGCCTTTGGCTAACAGCACATAATCATCAGCCTTTTTACAACTTTCAAGCGCTGAGTTATAGACCTCTTTGGCTCGAGCTGAATCGTCAAATACTTGCTGGATGCTTTTCGCAAAATCATTGTAATCCGCCACGGTGTTGCATTTTTCCAATGCCTGGTCGGAAATTTCTTTGGCGAGTTCCGCGTCAGACATCATCTCGAGGACGTTTTTGCTGAGATCCAGAAAATCTTTTATCTTGACGCATTTTCCCTGGGCCGCTGAACACAATTCCTTGGCGGTCTCGGTGTCACCCGTGTCCTTGGCGACTTTGGCGAGATTCATAAATTCCTGAACATTGGTACAATAATCCTTGCCTTGGGTCAGAAAAGCCTTGGCTTTTGCTCGATCATCCAGCGCCTCGGAGGTGGCGCCGGCCAATAATATAAAATCATCGGCATATTCCGCCCAGTCGGCAGCTTCATCGATGAGGCGCGCAGCCCATTCCTTATCAGATAGTTTCTCCATCACCTCTTTGGCCAGCTCCACATAAGTTTCCGTTGAATCGCAAGCCTCCTCTTTTTCTTCCAGCTCTTCTTTTGTTCCCATTTTTCCCCCTTATAATATCGATTTAAATGTTTATTTGAAATTGTTAACCCGTTTCATAATATTTTTTCCATAATCATGCAACTATGGATTTCAGTCTTCCGTTTTTAGGCAGGTTTTCGATAGATTGACAACGTCCCACAACAGCATTATTCTTGATTGGTATTTGTATCGATCAACTACAATGGCCAATTTCCTGAAAGGATAGTCCGTTCATGTGGTTAAGTGATTTGAAAGAGGGACAATCTGCGATGGTTGTTCGCGTCGGCGGAGATGGAATTTTGCGCCGCAGGATACTGGAAATGGGTATCCTTAAGGGCGCCGAAATCTATATCGAAAAATATGCCCCGCTACGAGACCCCCTTGAATTGATCGTTAAGGGGTATCATGTTTCTCTAAGAGTCAAAGAAGCTGCCAAGGTTGAGGTGACTAACGTCAGATAGGCCATTTCGCATGCATCCCAAAAACCTCACCATTGCCCTTGCAGGCAACCCGAATTCTGGTAAAACCACCATATTTAACAATATAACCGGTACCCGACAGAAGGTAGGCAACTGGCCGGGGGTAACGGTTGCCAAAAAAGAGGGCCGGATTCAAAAATACGGTTATGATCTTAAAATCATCGACCTGCCCGGGACCTACAGCCTGACTCCTTTTTCCATCGAAGAAATCGTTGCGCGAAATTACGTGCTGGACGACCGGCCGGATGTTGTCGTTGACATCATCGATGCCTCCAATCTGGAGCGCAGTCTTTATCTGGCAACCCAGTTGCGAGAGCTTGATTGCAAGGTTTTGTTCGCCCTGAACATGGCGGACGTTGCCCGGTCCCGTGGAATGAAGATCGACGCTGAACAACTCTCCCGGCTACTTGACGTCCCTGTGATATTTACCGTCGGCAACAAAAATGAAGGGATCGATGGTTTGTTAAAGCAGGCGGTTAAACTTGGCGGAAACCGATACAAAAGCCCCTAAAAGACGCAATGTTAAATATAGCACGGATATCGAAAATGCCATCGCCCGTCTCCAACAATTTATCGAAGAAAAAACCGATGGCAAAATTCCCTACAACCCTCGCTGGACCTCGATTAAGCTGCTGGAAGATGACAAAATCATAAAGGAACGTATTCTGCAAAGCAGCAATGATCTCGGCCTTGAAATCCTTCAGACCACCCAGGCGCTGCGCAAGCATCTTGAGCAACGTTTCGACGACGATCCCCAGATTGTCATGACCGATGAACGTTACGGATTTATCGCCGGCATCATCAAGGAAATCCAGACCACCTCTACCAAACAGCGCGTTGATGTATCACGAAATATCGACCTGGTGCTGACCAATCGATTTATCGGATTCCCGATATTTTTGTTTTTTATCTGGGCCATGTTTCAGCTGACCTTCACCCTGGGGACCTATCCGATGGATTGGATCGAAGCCGGTGTCGGCTGGCTTTCAGCAAATTTGAACGGGCTGTTGCCGGACAACCTCTTTAAAGCACTTCTGCTGGACGGGATTATCGCCGGGGTGGGAAGCGTAGTTGTTTTTTTGCCGAACATTTTAATCCTTTTTTTCTGTATCGCCCTCTTTGAAGATACAGGCTATATGTCGCGCTCCGCCTTTCTCATGGACAAAATCATGCACCTGATCGGACTCCACGGCAAATCCTTTATTCCCATGCTCATGGGGTTTGGCTGCAATGTCCCGGCAATTATGGCCACCCGCACCCTTGAAAGTGAAAAGGACCGCATTCTCACCATTCTGATTACCCCTTTTATGTCATGTTCGGCGAAGTTGCCGGTATATATTATCCTGGCCGGCGCATTTTTTGATGCCAGGGCCGGGACGGTCATCTTTGCAATCTATCTATTGGGAATCATCCTTTCGATTCTCACCGGCCGGTTGTTCCGTTCCACCCTGCTAAGGGGTGCGGACGCACCTTTTGTAATGGAACTGCCGCCTTACCGGGTTCCGATGTTAAAAAGCCTGCTCATCCACATGTGGGATCGCAGCAAATTATTCCTCAAGAAAATGGGCAAAGTGATTCTAATCGGATCCATCATCATATGGGCGCTTTCGGCATTTCCCAGGAATATATCTTACTCTGTCGATTACGATGCTAAAACCAAAAGGATAATTGCATCGTACACAGCCCAATGGGACGATGCTGATGAATCCGCCAAACCACAGTTGGAAAAGGAAAAAGCAGCATCACTCCTGGCCGTGGAAAAAGCCCGGCAGGCCGAACATGCTGAAAAATCGTTCATAGGTCGTATCGGCAAAATATCCGCGCCCTTGTTTGCACCGTTAGGCATTGACTGGCGCGGCGGTGTGGCACTGCTGACCGGATTTGTGGCCAAAGAGATTGTGGTCAGCACCCTGGGGGTGCTTCATGCCGTCGGTGACGAAGACACATCGGAAGCGCTGGCAACCGCATTGCATGCAGCCGGCATGACGCCGCTGTCCGCCCTGTCGATGATGGTCTTTGTCTTACTGTATTTACCATGTCTTGCCTCCATCGCTGCCATCAGGCGCGAGACCGGTTCCTATAAGTGGATGTTATTCAGTATAGCCTACAGCACAACAGTCGCATGGCTAACGGCCTTTCTGGTATTTCAAGGCGGAAGATTGCTTGGGTACGGTTAACACCCCGGTCTCGGTTTACTTTTTTGTGATTGTTTTTTTTACGGTCGCGGACTCCCGGCGGTGTTACTCTTTTTCTAGAGAGGTCAGGGCTTTGGGCTCAGAACACTAAACGTTGACCTAAGATATAATGAATTCCGGAAGCATTCTCCAAGATCGATTGCCATATGAATCAGCAACCCCAGACCGATGAGTCTGGTTTTAGGAACCACGGTCATAAGCCCATACAAAATAATGGCTAGGTATGAATGCAAGGGGTGAAAATCGATGCTGCAACGATTTGGGTCATAAATAGGATTGGCCAAAAGGTGATCAAGATCCACTGCCATTGTCAGAACCATAATCAACCACGCTAACCGCCGGCGTTTCTTACAGAACAGGATCGCAATTAGGCCGGGAATGAAGAAATGTAACCCAATGTGGAGAACAGAATGGGACATGTTTTCCTGGTTTTATTCTGCCTTAAAACGGAAGAACAAATTGGTATCCTGCCCGTCCAGTGATGGCCCATTCTCCATCCAGTTTAGAATTTTGCATCCATCGGCTTTGCCGGAAGGCGCTGAGCAACTGATATACGGCATGGCCGGGTCACCGGCAATGGATTTATAGTAAAGCAGTCGGGCGTGATCTTTGGGGAATTCTTCAAGCTCTAATAAATGAACCATATAGATGAAGCAGTCGCCTTCAAACAGGTCACTGGTTTCCCTGAATTCCACAATTCGCTCTTTGAATTTTTGGCGAGCGGTCTTTTCATTTTCCGCTTCAATGATCAAATTGAATTCGCCATGCCGACGGTTTTCTTCCTTATTTTTCTGCTGATCGGTGGCATGCAGAAATTTACCGATGTAGATCATGAGAGTTCCTTTCCGATTTAAATATGAGATCCGCACAGGTTAAGAATAAAGCAAAAATAGCATCCTAACTTTTTTAAAATTTTTTGTCCAGCGCTTGATTGACGGATTTTAGTAACACCACAAACGAATAGGACCTAAAAGAGCGCTAGAGCGTCGAACCGCAATACATCAAATATTTTGCCTGCCCTGGTGTCCGCTTCGAAAATAATCTCATGAAGTTTGACGCGGAGCCGGTTCGAAGAACCTTTTTTGTTCATGGTAACCCTCGGATTTTGGATGACAGATGACAGATGGCGGAAGACAGACGACAGAAGATGGATGATAGATGGCGGTTACCGGAAGGCAGAAGACGTTGGCGGATTATTAAATCGCCTCCAACCGCTTTGCTTTGAGCTTGTTCAGCTTTTCTTTACTTCATTCCAAATTCCCCATTCCGAATTCCAAAATCAAATCCCTTGCCGTCACTTCTGCTGCACCTCGTAACCCTTTGCTTGCAAAAGTGCGACAACACTTCCGGGACCAATTAAATGCCCGGCTCCGACCACGACGAAAATATTTTTGTCCTCTGCCATCATCTCTTCAATTTTTTTGACCCAATCAATATTGCGCTGGCGCAAAAGGCGCTTCTCAATTTTCGGATATCCTTCAAAGCTTTTAGACAGAATTGCATAAAGCTTGTCTGCATCTCCCTTTTTCCAGTTTTTCAGCATATCTTCTGCCATCTGGGCTGCAACCTCCAGATCCTTCAACGTTTGACCCAAAAAGGCATTTTGATCGTACGGGTTCATTTTCCCTAAAAGATCCAGTTGGAAGTCGATGGACTCAAAAAAACCGATTTCTTTGTGGTCCGTAGCCCGCTCTGCCATAAAAGTGGACATCAATACCGTAATCCGGGCTAAAACCCAATCGCTGCAGTTCTAATACCGTTAATGTCACGGCGACAAGCCAGGGCCGGAAACGCTCGAATTGTTCCAAAGGCATCCCCAGATCATTCATTTTTAGTTTCAGTGAATTTCGCAATTCCCCGGAAATATTTTGAAACAGGGTTTGGCCTTCCGGATAACGGCCCATAGCCAATATCTTAGCCTGAACAGCAGGATCCACCATGGCCGCCAGATCCGTTTCAAAGACAACTTTTTGGCTTCGGCGGTAGGCTTCATTAATGGCTTCGGCCAGAGGGTAACCATCGCTTTTAAAGACATGCAGGGAACCCAACAGAAAAACCGCCTTGTTTGATGGGGTTTTCACCAGCCAGAGGCAATGCTTTGGTTGCGTTGTTTGTTTGCTTTGCTGAGCCTGAAGGCCGACTGAAATAAACAGGATGGCGGACAGGCATAAAATAAAGAAAGTCGTCCTCAGCCAGTTTTGTTTAACCCATAAATAAATCACCATAATAATCTCCCATTCCTGTTTATTTGCACCTATAGCATTTCAACACTGACCTTCTTGCAAAGCTGGATTTACAAGTTTGGGTGCGACGGGATCTAAATTTTCCAATTTTTTAAGATTTGATTCACGTTCGTTCATAAATATAAAAATGATATGGCTCCAAACCGTCAATAAATTCAGATTTTATAATTTGAAATTCGGTTTCAGGAATTTCAGGGAAAAAGGTATCACCGGGTATCTCTCGGGGTATCAAGGTTAAATAAATCCTGCCGGCCAAAGAAAGCGCCTCATGATACAATAAACCGCCGCCGATGATAAAAACTTCGCTCTCATTGTTCGGACAGGAATTGATGGCCCCATTCAGATCTTGGGCAATGATGCAGCCCGGCGCCTGATAATCGGTCTGGCGGGTCACAACGATGTTGGTTCTTCCGGGAAGCGGGCAGGCCAGGGATTCATAGGTTTTTCTACCCATAATCACGGCATGGCCGAGGGTAATCTTCTTAAACATCTTTTGTTCACCGGGAATTTTCCAGGGGATATCTCCCTGGTGGCCGATAACGCGATTTGATGCCATGGCAACGATTAGGGAAATGAGCATACGGGTCCTCCTTTATAAAGCCAGTTTCAGGTAACTCGGGTTTTCAAGAGGATTAATACAATTTGCGCACTGATAATTTGGACCGTAGGTTGATCACATCGTCATTTTTTTACCCTTGATTTCAAAACTATGTCAATTTATATGCTAAAATATCTCAAAGGGCAACCTTCGGAATTCTTAATATAAATCACACTGTGACAAAACGAGATTTCGGTTGAAAATCACACGAAATAAGAATAATATTAAACAATCAGTCGTTTGGAGATTATTGTCATATTAATATTGTTTAAAATATTGGTAAGTCATAAAATGCAATGGTAAGCTATGCCGGTATTTGAATATACAGCCTTGGATAGCAAGGGGAAAACCACCTCCGGTATTATCGATGCCGAGGGTGCTCAAGCCGCCCGCCAGAAACTGCGCATGACAGGGATTTTTCCGGTATCCATCAAGGAGACCCTCGAAGCAACACCGAAAAAAGCAACCAGGACCTTCACTCTGACACGCGGACTGGGACGTGTAAAGCCGGTCGAAGTTTCGATGATGACCCGTCAGCTCTCAACTTTAATAGGGGCCGGGTTCCCGCTGGTGTCAGCCCTGGATGCACTGGTCCCCCAGACCAAATCCCATGGATTTAAAAAAATATTGGCCCAGATCAAGAACTTGATTGTGGAAGGCAACAGTTTTGCGCAGGCGCTTTCTAAATATCCCGGAGCTTTTTCGCCTCTGTATGTCAATATGGTGCGCGCAGGAGAAACATCCGGCACGCTTGAAATAGTTTTGGAGCGCCTGGCGGATATCACTGAAAAGCAGCAGGCCTTGATGAATCGGATTCAGACGGCCTTGGCCTATCCGATATTTATGATGGTCATCGGCACTGTCGTTTTGCTCGTGTTGATGATCTATATTGTTCCCAGCATCACTGCCATTTTTGCCGATATGGACCAGGTTCTTCCGACACCAACCCGGATTCTGATCTTTTTAAGCGAATTTTTTAAATCTTATTGGTGGAGTATTATAATCATTCTGGTGGCCATAGGGATATTTTTCAACCGGGCCAAAAAAACAACAAAGGGACGCTATTGGGTAGATAAAACCGTGTTATTGCTGCCGGGGATGGGTATTTTGGTCAAAAAACTTGCAGTCGCCCGGTTTGCGCGCACCTTGGGTTCTCTGTTGGAAAACGGAGTTTCCATGCTGATTGCCATGGATATCGTCAAAAATATTGCAGGTAATATTTTGATCGCCGATTCTGTCGAAACGGCCGCCATCGAAGTCGGTAAGGGTCAGGGCCTGGGAGCGGCTCTGTCCGGCAGTGGCATTTTCCCTCAATTATCCATTCAGATGATCCAGGTCGGGGAACAAAGCGGTCAGCTGGAAAATATGTTGACAAAAATCGCAGAGGTATATGAAAACGAGGTGGAGACCATCATTTTACGTCTGACGTCATATCTGGAACCTGTAATGATCCTGGTGATGGGATCGATCGTCGGCTTTATTGTTCTGTCGATATGCCTACCGATATTTGAAATGAACCAGTTGATTCGGTAGTAAGAAAGCTACCACAAGGAGTATCATCCATGCTAGAGAGATTGAAATATAGAAACCAGGGGTTTACGCTGATTGAATTAATGGTTGTGATCATCATACTCGGGGTTCTCGCCATGTGGGTGGCACCCAAGATTATGAGCCGGCCTGAAGAAGCCAAACAGGTGAAAGCCCGCTTGGATATCCAAAACCTGGAAACCGCTTTAAAATTATACAAACTTGATAACGGCCCGTACCCAAGCACTGAGCAGGGCCTCCAGGCCCTGGTGGAAATGCCTGAAACCGGGAACGTGCCCAAAAAATGGAAAAAAGGCGGTTATCTTGAAAAGGGCAGGGTCCCCAAAGATCCCTGGGGCAATGATTTTATATATCTGTCTCCCGGCCTCAAAGGAGATTTTGACATCATTTCCTATGGAGCGGACGGCGTGCCCGGCGGCGAAGAGGAAAATAAAGATATCAACAACTGGGAAATAGATTAATCATAACGCCGACCAATCGGCCCGATACGGGATTATTCGGATGTCATTGCCTCTCCATTTTCATATTTGCCACCATGATATCAATACGATTCATATTGAATGTAAATTTTCGCAGCGGATCCACCTCCGGAAGAACGACCCATAACTCAAATTGTCGCGGTTTCACGCTGATCGAACTAATTGTCGTCATCGCGCTGATCGGCCTGATGCTCTTTTTTTCCCTTCCCCGGCTGCAGAATAACCCTTTCCTGGATGACAGCAAAAAGAGCGCCCGCTGGCTGATCGGTAAAGTCCAGGCGCTGAAAGAAGGTGCTATCCGCGATCAGAAGCAATACACATTGCATTTTGACCTGGACAGCGGGCGTATTTGGGAAACCAACGAATCAATGTCCGAGGAAGACAATGAAAACGCAGCATTAAATAGCTATGCCCTGCCTGAGGATGTCCGCATCTTAGATATTGAGTATCCGGCCCAAGAAAAAATTACTTCCGGCCAAACTGAAATAACCTTTTACAAAGCCGGTTACACAGACAAGGCTTTCGTCCATATGCAAGAAGGTGAAACATATCTGAGTTTTTTAATAGAACCCTTTCTAACCAACGTTCAGGTTATCGAAAAATATGTAGATTTTGAAGATTAAGTGCCTTAATCGACGTAATCGTGGATAGGGTGACGTCATACACATTTACCCTTCCTCTCGCAGAGCCAACAGAGATCACGGAGTTTTTTCAATTTTTTCTCTGTGACGCCGTGGGCTCGGTGAGAGATTTAATGGCAAAAGATAAGGCCTTACCCTAATTTTTAAATTAAACCCGGAAACCGCATACCCGTGACCAGCAAACACCGCATAGGAGGCAGCTACCAAAGTAAAGACGCCGGTTTTACCTTGCTGGAAGTGATGGTTGCCATGGCCATTATGGCCATCGTCCTGGTCAGTGTGTATCGGATGCATTCCCAAACTTTGACCATGAATATGGCCGCCAGATTTTATACCCAGGCGCCGATGCTGGCTCAAAGCAAGCTGGCCCAACTGGAAACCGTTTCAGCAGGATCTATTAGCGGAGATTCAGGCGACTTCGGTGATAAATTTCCAGGCTATACCTGGAACATTTCCACGGACGAAGTAACATCAGAGGTTCTGGGGGAAATTGCCGCTGACCTGAAACGCATCGATATGAAGGTCTCTTTTAACAATGACGAATACGTTTACAATGTCAGGACCTACTGGTTTTTGAGAGAATGATACGGGAATGCGGAAGCTGGAATGCGGAATTCGGAATTTAAGGGCATGTAGTAAATGGCAATTAGCTGATAGATGGAAGCTAATAGCGCATAGGAATATGGATTTAACGATTTTAACTATCGGCTGTCGACCATGGGCTATAATCATAAAACATCCATAAACGAGAATCCGGCATTCGGTTCCGAACATCGAAGTTCCGGCATCGAGCATCGAGCATCGAGCATCGAGCATCCATCATCGAATATCCAGCACCGAGCATCCAGTATCCAGCCACTGCTAACCAATGCACGCGGGTTCACCTTGATGGAAATCCTGCTCGCATTTTTAATACTGGGCATCGTTTTGACCACGATTCTGGCTTCTTTCAATGCAGTATTTTCAACTACGGATACTCTGAGAAACAGTTCTCAATATTATGAGATGGCAAAAAATTGCCTGAACCGGATGACTCTCGATTTGGGGGCCTTATACATTGCACAGCGGCCGCTTTACAAACCGCCGAAGTTTGACGACCCCCCCGACCCCTATCGTATCGTCGGATCCATTAGCGAATTTGATGGCACAAGTTTTGCAACGATCAGGTTTGCAAGCAAAGCCCATATCCCTTTGAATAAGAGCGAAAAGCGTGGCGTCGCCGAAATTGTTTATTATGTGCAGGGCAAAGACGACGGCCAACCCGTACTGAGACGTGGTGACCATCTGTATCCATACCCGCCGTTTGAGGAAAACAGCGGTGACCCTGTGTTGAGTGGCCATGTCAAATCCTTGGCATTTAAATATTATGATTCCGAGGGTTCCGAATTCGAAGAATGGAACTCCGATTCAGACGAATATGGCTACGCAACACCGGCAGCCATCGGGATCCAACTCGAAGTCGGTGATGAATCCGTTTCCTACAACTTCGAAACCACAGTCCGGTTTGCGGTGAACCGGGAGAAAATAGAACCATAGACCGGATAACGCAGATATGATCAAGTCACTGAAAATATTTAATAACAATCAAGGCATCGCCCTGCTGATTACGATATCGGTGACGACGATTCTGGTGGCCGCAGCGCTGGAATATAACCGCAGGGCACGTTTTGCGGTCATTTCGACGGCAGCGGTGCGCGACCATTTTACAATGTCGAATATGGCCGCATCCGGCGTATATGCCGCCATGGCCCTTCTGGCGAAGGATAGATCTGAATCCAACATCGATTCTTTACAGGAGGACTGGGCGAATCCAGAAAAAATTGATGAAATCCTGAAAGAAATTTCGTTTGAAAAAGGCAAATTATCCGTCACGATTTCAGATGAACTGAGCAAAATCCAGGTCAACGCGCTGGTATCGTTTCCGGACAGCCGGGCGTTCAATCAGTCCCAGGTTATGCTGTGGGATCGCTATTTGAGATATATCGGCAACGAGGAGCAGCTAGTAGAGGACAGCGACCCGGTCGCCATCGTCAATTCGGTAAAGGATTGGCTTGACAGCGGTGATGATGACGCCACCACCGGCTTGAGCGGGGCGGAGTCACCCTATTATGAAGATCTCGATTCACCGTATGCCAGTCGAAATGGCCCGATACCTGAACTAAGCGAACTTTTACTGATAAAAGGCATCACCCCTGAGCTATATTACGGCAGCGCAGAGACCCCGGGGTTGTCCCAATATATGACCGTCCACGGAATGACGGCGGGAGCAGGTACGACTTTCAACTGGCCGGGCCGTATCAATATTAATACGGCCGATATACCGGTGCTGGCTGCGCTGCTGGGGATCGAAAACCAAGAAATGGCCCAGTCGTTATTTGATTTTCGCCAGGAAATAACGGCTGGCAAAGATACTAATGACATTCCTAGCACCAAGTGGTATAAGGAGATACCGGGTTTAGGCGATATCGCGATGGATCCCAGGCTGATTACGACCGTAAGCGACGTGTTTCGCATCGAATCCGAAGCTGCCGTAGACAATATCAAATCGTATGTGACCGCTGTCGTGCAACGAGTTCAAACCCCTCAATCCGGCAAATGGACGTGTAAAGTTTTAAGCTGGCAGACTCAGTAGGAATAAAATTTAAATGAGCAGAAAAGTTCTTGGAATTGATATTCGAAAAGAATCCGTTTCCGCTGTGCTCGTGAAAACCAGCCTGCGTGAAAGCCGGATCGATGCCCATGTGCATATCCCGATATCCGATTCCGCCGAGAACGAAAATCCATTTAAAATTGCGCTGGAAGCACTTTGCAATGAGATCGATATCGACGGCTGTGATTGTGTGGTCTCAATTTCAGCAGATCATTTTTCCTATCGGATTTTGCAAATCCCGTTTAAGGATTCTAAAAAGATTAAAATGGTCCTGCCATTTGAACTGGAACCCACCGTCCCTTACCCGGTCGATGACCTCTTCATCGACTTTATCGACCTGAAGTCTGGCGATCACAATAATCATACGGATGTCATTGCCGTGACAGTGCCGAAATCCGAACTGACCCCGTATCTTGCGAATCCTGGGTGCCATTAAAATTGACCCCGTAATGGTAACGCTGAGCGGACTGCCCACGGCCCTCTGTCTGGCCAACCAGGCGGATGCCGAGAATGACCAGCTGTTTCTAAAAGTCGATCAAGCAGTTAGTACACTGTTTATCGTTATCAACGGCGGAATAAAGCTGATCCGATCGTTTCCGACTCCGGCCAGCAAGGACACCCGCGCTGGATCCCTGGGTGCTTTCGTCCACCGCACCCTTTCAGCTTTTGGTGAAATCTCACAGGCGGAGTATCAACCGCCGGATATGGTGGTCACCGGTTCCGGTTTGAACGGTGCCAATTTTGATACGGATGTCTCCAGATCTCTGGATCTACCCGTCAGGCGGCTAAACTTTGCAGACCGCCTGGGTATTCCCATTGATGATGAACCCAACAAACCATGGGATCCAGCCCTGATGGATAACGCCCTGGCGCTGGCATTCATGGAAATCGGGGGGATTAAGGGTCTAAATTTTCACAAAGGCCGTTTTGCCGCCAAACAATTTATTGTAAAACATAAAAAACATCTGATCAAAACCGGAATTTTGGCCGCAGCGGTATTGACCTTGTTGATTTTTAATCTAATTTCGGATTCTTATACTTTAAACCGACAGATAGAACGCTACAATCGACAGATAACGGGTATTTTTCAGCAAACGTTTCCAGACATAAAACGGATCGTCGACCCCTTTCAACAAATGCAGATTAAAGTACAGGAGATCCAAAAAAGTACTGAATTTCAAACAGCAACCACATCCCAGATTCTCAGCATCGACATTTTAAACAACATCAGTAAAAGCATTTCAGATACCATCACGGTGGACATTTCCCGTATGGTCATGTCGCCGGATAGCGTGATCATTTCGGGGACGACCGACACATTTGAAGCGGTGGACGACATTAAAAGTAAACTGGAGCAAATTGATACCTTTAAAAAAGTGACGATCAACTCCACCAACAAGGATCGGTCCGGCAAAGAGGTCCGTTTCCAGATGAAAGTGGCATTATAAAATGAAGCTGCTGACAACATTAAAAAAAATGAACAAACGCGAACGTTATGCGATTGTGCTGGCGGCCGGTGTCATTGGTATTTTTTTGATGGTCACATTCATCGTGGAACCTTTTTTAAACAAAAAGGACCAATTGAAAAAAAGCCTGCGGGACAAGGCGGTGATACTTGAGCAAATGCAGCAGCTTCAGTCTGAGTATGGCGCGCTGACACAAAAAGCGGAAGTATCCAAAGCCCTGTTTAGCCGCAGGCAGAAAGGATTTAAGTTGTTTTCCTTTATGGATCAATTGGCCGGTGCGGCCGGTATTAAGGATCAAATCATTTATATGAAACCTACGACGAAGGCTCAAATAAACAGTCCCTACAAGATTTCCCGCGTGGAAATGAAGCTGGATGGCATCACACTGAAACAGCTGACAACTTATCTGCACAGTGTTGAAACCTCCCAAAATATGGTGGACGTCAAAAGGATCTCGATTTCGAAAAAAGATAAAAAACAGGGACTTCTCACCGCTGTACTGCAGGTTGAAACGGCTGAAATCTAAAATCTTGAAATGAAAATACCCAAAAAATCGCTGTTATATGCAGTCTATATCATCGGTATCACGGGATTTTTTCTTTATTATCTTTTCCCGTCGGATACGTTGAAATCATATCTGTCCTATCGGCTGAGCCAAGGAAATCCAGATATCACGATCACCATTGATCGCGTCAGTCCGGTATTACCGCCGGGCATCAACCTGCATGAGGTCGGTATTGTCGATCAGAATGGGGCCTTGATCGATCTCGATAATATTAAAATAATGCCCGGAATTCTGTCGATCTTCAGCGATAAAACCACGGTGAATTTCAATGGCCGGGTCAACGGCGGCGCCTTTAGGGGCCAAGCCCGACTTAGCCGACAACGCCGGGAGTCAAGCGATAAAATGTGACGGCACGGTTTCAGGTATCCAGATACTGGGAATTCCCGCACTAGAGCGCCTGCCCGCTGATAAAATTTCCGGTGTGCTGAATGGTAACTTCACCTATACCAACGGCGGGCCAAACCAGTCCCTGGAAGGAAAGCTGACGCTGTCGCAGAGCAGGATCGATTTCAACGAGGCCGTATTTAACCTGAAATCATTGGAATTCAGAGATATTAATGCGGACCTCATACTCAAAAATGACACCTTGACCCTCAAACAAACCAGTGCCAGAGGAAACCAGCTGGATGCCGACCTTACAGGCACGATAGTGTTAACCGGCCAAAATGCATTGGATTTGAACGTGTCGGTGACGCCGCACCATTTGTTACTGGCAAAAATCGAAAAAACGCTTCCGATGGATCTTTTACGGGGAAAAAAGGCCGGAAAAGGGGCCATTTCATTTAAAATCGACGGCACATTTGATGAACCCGGCTTTTCTTTAAATTAAAAAATGATGAATCGCTATTTTACCATCGCCAATTTTTTGCTCATCACCGTGGGTATTTATCTCTGCGTGAACGTGTTTTATACCTTTGTCACCGCCCGACTGGACTACGGCAGTTTAACCGGCGTCGCTAAAATGGGCAATTCATCATCCCCTGTCGAGCTGTCCCACCGGCCCTTGACGGACTATATGGCGATTACCAAACGCAACATTTTCAATTCAAGCACAGAGGAACAAGCAGCGGCTCCGGTGGTCGAAAAGAAATTGGATTTGGAAAAGCTCAAGCAGACCGATCTGAAACTAAAGTTGTGGGGTACGGTAACCGGACAAAACGAAGCGGCCTATGCGGTGATTGAAGATACCAAGGCCAGAGAACAAAATCTATACCGGGCCGGCGATACCATTCAAAATGCCGTTGTCAAACTGATATTAAGAGAAAAAGTCGTATTGAAGGTCGGCGATAACGACGAAATCCTGGCAATGGAGGAAATTTCCGGTCGTGGCGGCGGTCGGGCGGGCCAAAGGAGCGTGCGCTCACCCTCGAGCACTTCCGCACAAAGGTTACCGGTTGCAAGGGCGCCCCGCAAAATCAAATTGCAAGGTAGTCAAATTGAACAAGCAATGGAAAATCTGGGCGAGCTCATGGAACAGGCAACCCTGCGCCCCCACATTGAAGACGGTCAATCGGCCGGAATTTCCATCACCGGCATCAAACCCAACGCCATTTTCAGAAAGATGCGCTTGAGAAATGGCGACATAATTACCGGCGTCAATGGCAATTCCATTGGTTCTGTTGAAGATGCCGTCAAGGTTGTTGAACAATTATCATCGGGATCCGATATCCAGCTCCAGATAAAACGCAGGGGTCGCGAGCAATCCCTTGATTACTCTATCGAATAGAAAGGCTCACAAGCCTTAAACGGAACTTATATGAAACGAATTCCTTTCACAATGAAATATAGCCTGATGTTAACGGCATCTGTGCTGATCCTATCACTGATGTCTCATTTCAGCCTGGCACAGGACACCGGGCAATCCAGCTCAAACGGCAAGGCAGAAAAACAGGCGCAATTTGTCTCGATCGATTTCAATAACGTTGATATCAACGTGTTCATCAAATTTATGAGCGAGTTGAGCGGAACCAACTTTGTCGTGGATCAACGGGTAAAGGGCAGGGTCACGATTATATCCCCATCGAAGATTTCGATGCAAGAGGCCTATAAAGTATTTGAATCGGTGCTGGAAGTTCACGGTTATACCACCGTAAAATCCGGAGAGGTGGTTAAAATTATCCCTGCGCCGGATGCTCGCTCAAAAAGCATTGAAACCAGGCTGCGGGAGGAGGTGTCGGCCCCCGAAGACAAAGTGGTCACCCAGCTGATTCCTTTGACTTATGCCAATCCCGTTGAAATCAAAAGGCTGTTTACACCCATGGTTTCCAGAAGCAGTGTGATCCTGGACTATCCGCCGACCAACATTCTGATAGTGACGGATGTGTATTCGAACATCAGGCGGCTGCTCAAAATCTTAAAAGAAATCGACGTACCCGGCATCGGCCAGGGAATTTCCGTGATCCCGGTGGGCTTTTCGGATGCAACCAAGCTGGTCAATTTGTTGAACACCGTCTTCAAACCCACGGTCACAAAAGGCAAGCGCGTGCAGGAAAATGTCATTACCATGGTGGCGGATGAAAGGACCAACACCATTGTAATGCTGGCCAGCGAGATAGATACCCAAAGGATTAAAAAGCTGATCGCCATGGTCGACAAGGAAACGCCCCGCGGTAAAGGCAAAATTCATGTATATTACTGTAAGAATGCCACGGCCGAAGAACTGGTCAAAGTTCTTCAGGAAGTGCCCACCAAAGAAGCCGGTGCAGCCCAGGGCAAAAAGGCGGCACCGGTGGTGACCGGCAATGTTAGGATCTCGGCCGACAAGGCCACTAACAGCTTGATTATCATGGCCGATAAGGAAGATTACATGGTGCTGGAAGATGTCATTAAAAAACTCGACATCCCCCGATCCATGGTTTACATCGAAGCCTTGCTCATGGAAGTCGATATGAGCACAAGTCTGAATATCGGCATTGATTGGACGGCCTTTGGACAAGCGTCGCTGGGTGGCAAGGAAACGCTGGTCGGCGGCGGTTTTTCTCCCGGATTTCCACAACCGACAGACCTGCTGCAGGGCGGCCTTACCCTGGGTTTGCTGACCGAACCCCTCACTATCGCCGGCGTCACCGTTTCGAATATTACTGCGATCGTCAATGCCGTAAAAACCAATGATGACTTCCGCATCCTGTCAACACCCCAGGTATTAACCACGGATAACGAAGAAGCCCGCATCACGGTGGGAGAAAACAGACCCTTCCAGACGCGATCCACCACCGATGTGTCCGGCGGCACATTTGAATCGTTTGAGTACCGGGACGTGGGCAAAACATTGAAGATTACCCCCCACATCACCGAAGACCGTCTGGTGCGCATGCAAATCAGCCTGGAAGTCACTTCCATCAATCAGGCGGCCACGCTGACAACCTCATCCACCCTGCCCGTCACCTTGAAACGCACCGTGGACACCACCGTAATTGTCAAAGATGAGCAAACCATCGTCATTGGCGGACTGATCGATGATTCCACCACGGCCAATGAAAACAAAGTCCCCGCATTGGGTGATGTTCCCCTCCTGGGCTGGCTGTTTAGAAACCAATCTAAAGATAATGTTAAAACCAACCTTTATATTTTTATAAGCCCCAGGGTAATATTAAACCCGGAGGAAGCAAACCAGATATTCAAAGGGAAAAAAGATCAAATCGATACGATTAAAGAGGGCAGTATTAAATTCCACGAAGAAGAAAAAAATCCGGAGCCGATTTCAGAACCCAAAACTCGGCAGCGCAGGATAGTGGAACCTAAGTAAGAAATTTGTTAAACCTATGAGAACCCAATTATCCCAGATACTTGTCAACAATTACAACCTGAATGAAAATGTCTTGGCCGAAGCCCAGCGCACCCGGGAAGAAAAAGGCGGGAGCATCGGCGACATCCTGGTTCAACAAAAGAGTATCTCCGAATCCCAGTTGCTTGAAGCCCTGAGCAACCTGTATGATCTTCCGTACTGGCCCATACTGCCCCTGGAAAATATCGAGTCCGAATTCATTGAAAAGGTTCCCATTCAATTTTTGAAAAAATACTTCATGGTGCCGCTGGAATATGAGAACCCAATTACGGCCGCAAATTGCGGTCTGTCGCCGAACAAAGGAACCGGATCCGATAACCAGGTATCCCCCCCGGGGCATGTCATTGCGATCAACGACCCGCTGAACTTTCACGCCCTGGATGATCTGGTGCGGCTCATGGGATTAACTGATTTCAAAATTGTGATAGCAAGTCGTGAGTCCATTCTTTCAGCCATCAACTTACAATATGATCTGCGCAGGGACTCAGCCCAACAGCTGGTACAGAACATGGAAGAAAACGGCAGTGATATCCTCAGTGAGATTGAGGAAACTGCGGACCTGTTGGACGACACCAGTGAAGCGCCTATTATTAAACTGGTCAACCACATTATTTCCCAATCCATTAAAGCTCGCGCCAGTGATATTCATATCGAGCCCTACCAGCACAGTTTCACGGTGCGGTACCGCGTTGATGGGATCCTGTATGACCTGCTGTCACCCCCGAAATGGATTCAGCCGGCCCTGATTTCCCGCATAAAGGTCATGGCGAAAATGAATATTGCCGAAAAGCGCCTGCCCCAGGATGGTCGCTTTGAAGTCAAGATCGGGGATCAGAGCATCGACCTGCGGGTTTCGACCATTCCCACTGCCTTCGGGGAGCGCGTCGTTCTCAGGTTGTTGAATAAATCGGGATCCCTGCTGGAAATGACGGATCTCGGTCTGAGCCCGGAGCGGCTAAAACTGATCAGGGACCTCGTAACCTCTCCCAATGGTATCGTCCTGGTCACCGGCCCTACCGGCAGCGGCAAAACCACAACCCTTTATGCCGTTTTACAATCGATTAACAAGCCGGACATCAATATTATCACCATTGAGGATCCCATCGAATATCAGATAAAAGGCATCAGTCAAATCCAGGTAAATCCGAAAATTGATCTAACCTTTGCCAGGGGGCTGAGATCCATAGTGCGCCAGGACCCGGATGTGATCCTGATCGGTGAGATTCGAGATCACGAGACCGCGGAAATCGCCGTGCAGTCCGCCCTGACCGGGCATCTGGTCTTTTCCACCCTGCACACCAACGACTCTGCCAGTGCGATTACTCGTCTGGTGGACATGGGAGTTGAACCTTTTTTAATTTCCTCATCCGTTTTGGCCGTGGCGGCCCAACGACTTATCCGAGTTCTGTGTGATGATTGCAAAAAGGCCTACAAACCAAGTACCATTTACCTTGAAAGCATCGGCGTCGCCCCGGATCACTTTAATGATGGACATATATATAAGGCCGTGGGGTGTGACAAATGCATCGGCACAGGCTATAGAGGCCGGCTGGGAATTTTTGAAATCATGCGGTTGACTGAAAAATTAAAGAGCCTCATACTTAAAACTTATGATTCCAATCAGATACAGGCCGAAGCCCGCCGGGAAAAAATGATGAGCCTGCGCCAGGACGGCATTCAAAAGGTAATGAATGGTGTTACCACCATCGAGGAGGTGTTGCGGGTTACGCAGAAGTAGGTTCTGGTTTTTGGATATCTGATGCTCGATACTGGTTTCTAAAGGGCGGTCAGCAGATTTGAGAACTCAAGAATGGATTTGGCTTTCCGACCTCTGTCTTCTGAACTCTGTCATCTATCTTCTGTCCCCCGTCTACTGCTACTCCAAATCACGTACAGGCAGAGCCCGATAACCCCGTTTCTGTGCTTTGCGAACAGTATAATGATAGACATTGTCAAAGTTAAATATGCTTGCCGAAGGTGCCCTGGCATTCACTTCCGAGGTCCAGACCCAGCCGCAGCTAAGCCGTATCTTTGGGGTAATCTTAACCCGTTGGCCGCAGTCGGTTTCGTATCCGTTATCCTCTATATCTTTCACCACTAGGCCCTGCAGTTCCTTCAATCTGGGCAGACGCCAGTTATCATAAATCTTCTCAAGAGTCAGTGGGAAGGTGTATTTAACCCACTTATCAGCTTGAATCCAATTGATATCCCCATTGTTGTCCGTTTTTGACCACATAAGCCCGAGCTCATGATCCGTAACCGTGCCGTCACCATTATCCGTGAAACGCTCACCTGCCACTGCCGGCAAGAAACAAACAAAAATTAGCAGTACTAAAACGATCAGCCTTTGAAAAAAATGTCCGGACATTTTGCCCTCCTTCCCGGATAGCTGTCACAGATATAGGCCTGCCGGCTTTTACCGGTTATTTTATACCAATATGTTTTTTCAAGCGTTGGGCATCCTTAGTATCCCGGTAGGACAGAATAGGAATCGGAGATCGTCGGAAAACCTTTTCCGCCACCGAACCTACCAGCATATGTTCCAGATCCGATCGGCCTTTAATCCCCATCACAATCAGGTCGACATTTTCTTTAACGGCGATTTTAAGCAGCTCCTCGACCGGATGGCCGACTTTAAAAACAGAACGTATCTTTTCGGCCGGAAATGAGATCTTTTTAAGCATTTGTTCTAATGCCCGACGGCGTTCCTCTTTTAACCCCGACACATAGTGCTCACTGTCGACCTCATATCCCATGGCAGCAATCGTCCCCACGGCGTCCACATCCCTTGAATTTATAATGTTGACGACGATTATCTCGGCCCCGATGCTGTCCGCAATGCCGGCGGCGTAACCCAGGAGTTCCTCGGAATAATGGGTAAAGCCGACGGCGACCATAATTTTTTTTATGGTGTCCATCTTAAGGTTTCCTTCCATAAAGCTGTTTATTCACTTTCCGGCCTAAATCCATCGATTTGATATTAAGGCCTTAGGCGGCCTCAGCCACTGCTGCCGTTTTCGGTATCCTTGGCCGCTGCATAAGAAAAAGCAGACCGAAGACGGCCAGGCCGATCAGATAAGTCCAGTAGCGCTGCCCATGGGGCAGACCGACCCATCTTGCAATCAGATCCGGTCGCATTAAGTTTAAGGTGACAAATAAGAATAACGGAATTTCATAAAATTTATTTCTGGCCACAAACCAGCCCTGGGTGGCAGAAGCAAAGGCAAAATTACCCATACATGCCATGGCAAAAATTAACAGCGCCTGAATCCAGCTGTTGATTTCATGCAGAATCAAATCACTGTTAAAAATGAACATAAAGGGTAGTATGGCCGTGCGGATATCATACATGAATCCCTGCAAACCGGTAGGGATGGGCGGGGATTTGGCAATCGCCGCTGCCGCGTATGCCGCCAGTCCGACGGGCGGCGTATCATCCGCCAGGATCCCGAAGTAGAAACAAAACAGATGGGCGGACATGAGCGGCACGATAAAATCCATATAGCCGCCCACCTCAACAATCACCGGGGCAGTTAAAGAGGCCATCACGATATAGGTGGCCGTCGTAGGCAGCCCCATACCGATGATTAAGCTGGCGACGGCGGTGATTACCAGCAGCAAGAAAATATTGCCACCGGAAAGCACATCGATGACCTCGGTGATCAGCCCGCCGAGACCCATGGCAACCACCCCCACAATAATACCGGCCGCCGCCGTGGCCAGGGCAACCGAACACATGTTCCTGGCTCCGGTAGCCAGGGACGAAAAAATCTGGACGATGCTTTGTTTGAAGGCCGGGCCTATGGGCTCTTTATTTAGATAGGCTTTCACCGGATTTTGAAGCAGCATGATGATTGCCATCACCCAGATGGCATTAAATGCAGCCAGCTCAGGCGAATGTCGCACGACGATCAATTCATAGAGAAGCATGATCATGGGTATCAAAAAATGGATGCCGCTTAACAATGTTTTGAAAAATTGTGGCAGTTCGCTGCGGCTCAGGCCTCTCAGACCCAGCTTGGACGCCTCGATATGAGTGATGTAAAAAAGCGCCGCATAGGAGGCGAAGGCTGGAATCGGCAGCAGCCTTGATCACCTCTACATAGGGTACGTTGACATATTCGGCAATAATGAAGGCTGCCGCCCCCATGATCGGAGGTGCCAGTTGGCCGTCCGTGCTGGCCGCAACCTCAATAGCAGCCGCTTTCGTAGGGGGATAACCGACCTTTTTCATCAGAGGGATGGTGAAAGTTCCCGTCGTGACAATATTGGCAATACTCGAACCCGATACCAGTCCGGTCAGCCCGCTGCCCATGACAGCCGCCTTGGCCGGTCCGCCCTTGAACCCACCTAGAATACTCAGAGCCAACTGGATAAAGTAGTGACCGGCACCCGCCTTTTCCAGCATGGACCCGAAGAGCACAAATAGAAATACAATGGTGGCGGATACATCTAAGGGGATGCCGTAGATTCCCTCTGTGGACATGGTGATCTGCCCCATAAAGCGACTGACAGAAACGCCTTTAAAGGCAATGATATCCGGCATGTAGGGGCCAAAGAAGGCATACACACAAAAACATGTTGCAATCACCGACAGGGCCGGTCCGATAACCCGCCGGGCAGCTTCCAGCAACATGACCAGCAGGATCAATCCCGATAACAAGATCCCGGGTGATGGGTGAACCATAGCGCTGATTGATCCCGGCATAGTCCACAGCGATATAAACAGCGGCAAAACAGGCGACAATTGCAATCACAAAATCCCACCAGGGGATTCGATCCTTTACGGAAAGAAATTTAAGTCCCAAACGGGTTATTTTGAAAGCGGGGTAGTTTAAATAGACAATCAGCAGGGCAAAACCCAAATGGATGGCTCGGATAAATACCGTATCCAGAATCCACCAGCTGGCAATTGAGAGCTGAAAGAAACTCCAGATGACGCCGATGGTTGGAATTACCCAGCGTGTGACACCCTGGGGTCTTCTGGCAATCCCTTCTTCCTCTTCAGCCATCTTGCGGGCAATTTCAAGCCCTTCATCCTTCGCCCGAACGGTATGGTGATTGGTCATTTAGCCTACCTATGGTTCTGTTTGGGTCCTGAAATACAATCTATAACAGTGACGGCTTCCCCTGCGGGAAATTGAATCATCATCTTGCGGGGACTGGATAAATGCGGATATATCGGCGGCGGCCTCTGGCCGCCACCTGGGTGCGTATTTAGCGGTATTACATCAGTCCGGCTTCTTTATAATATTTCATGGCCCCCGGATGAATGGGCGCACTCATGCCTTCCAGCATGTTCTCCTTGGTTAAATCGACATATGCCGGATGCAGTTTCTTGAAGGATTCGAAATTATCAAACACTTCTTTGGTAATCGCATAGACGACTTCATCCGGTACCTTGGCGGAGGTTACAAGAGTGGCTTTAGGACCAAATGTTTTGATATCTGAATCATTTTCTGCGCCGGGGTAGTGTTGTTTCACCTGGGTGACGGCTTTGGCGTAGTAGGAATGTTTTTTAATTAGACTTTCTACATTATCGAAGGGGACGAATTTCACCTTGCGTACGCCAGAGGTGGCCTCCTTATAGTAACCATTAGGATGTCCAACCGTGTAAAAGGCAGCGTCGATCCTGCCGTCCTGGATCAGCCCGGGGGCCTCGGGGGCTTTCAGGCTCTCGGCATTAAAATCCGTTTTATAATCGAGACCATTTGCTTCTAAAATATCAATGGCGTTTTGGCGAAAACCGGAGCCAATATTTCCGATGTTAACGCGTTTGCCCTTGAGATCCTGCAAGACTGTTGATATTGGCATCGACCGCTGCAATTAGATCAACGTTTTCACCGTGGATAGTAAAAACGGCGCGAAGATCCGTCTGGGGTCCTTTATCTTCCCATTCTGCAATACCTTCAACGGCCTGGTACTGTCTGTCCGACTGGGCAATGCCAAAATCAAGATCGCCGGCCATTATGGCATTGATATTGAATGCAGATCCACCGGTGGACTCTACCGTGGCCCGGATCCCATATTCTTTTCGTTTTTGGTTGACCATCTTGGCGATCGCGCCGCCGGTGGGGTAGTATACGCCGGTGATTCCGCCGGTTCCAATGGTGACAAATGTGGTTTTTGCGGCCTCGACATTTTTCTCAAAAGGCCCTGACCCGGCCAGAAGGGAAAGTCCAAAAGTAAATGCTAGGACAAAAATAAATGTTCTTTTCATGTAAACCTCCTTTGGTTGATAATGTTAACGCTACTGTATCCCCGAACAAATCTAGACTATTTTTCGACTCTTTCTAAATAATTAATAAACTAATGCTGCAGTAAAGATTGAATTTAATTCATAATCTTTAATTGTTTATCAAACCGCCTTCTGAAAAGCAACAGATAAATGTTTGGGGTGTTGACCGAATTCCACATTCAATCCCCGCCGTCATCTGTCATCCGTCATCCGTCTTCTACTATCTGTCATCTGCCCCCCAATTTCCCACCTTCCCCGCTTCCCAACTTCTGCTTCTCTTTGCCCTATGCCCTGCGCCCCATGCGCTCCGCCAGTGTTTCATAAGATTTCGCTTCAGCTTCCCGCCCCCGTTTGCGGCAGCCCCCGGCATAAATGGCACATTTATCTCGCAGTTTGGAGACTGCAGCGCGGGATTGCGATTCTGTCAGTCGACCACTTGCAATGATTTTCTCCAATGACTGAATCCTGAACCTGTCAAGTCCCGGTGCTTTCGACAACTGGTCCTCGTGGCCGCCCCGTTTTAGGATCAGGGGAGTATCGATCAGATGAACCGGATATCGGCAGCTGATCCGCAGCCACAAATCATAATCTTCACAAGCCGGCAAATTCTCATCAAATGCACCGACGACATCAAACAACGGTTTTTGGATCATCACGGCTGATGGGCTGACCAGACACAGCCCCAGGGAACGCTCAAAGATCATTCCGGATGGTTTTCGGTGCCGATTTTTGGGGTTCACCCGCATACCGTTTCGAATCCAGATTTCTTCAGTCTGGTTGATAACCGCATCCGGTGTTGAATTGAAAAAATCAACCTGCCGCAACAATTTCCGGGGCAGCCAAATATCATCAGAATCTAAAAAAGCAACCAGCCGACCGCGCGCTTCGGCAAGGCCCCGATTGCGGGCGGCGCTGACCCCCTGGTTGGCCTGCCGTAACACGATGATATCCCGCCCATAGCTGTCAAGGATTTCCCGGGTGTTATCGGTGGAACCGTCATCCACAACAATCAGTTCAAAATCCTTATAGTCTTGCGCCAGAACAGAGTCTATGGCCTCAGTCAGGATCCATCCCCGGTTGTAGGTTGGGATGATGACGGATACCAGCGGTTTTGATGATGTTCTCACCATTTTTTAAGTAAACCTTCCAATTTCCGCTTTCCGAATTCCCACTTCCCCATTCGACCTTCCCCATTCCTTTCTATACCATCCTCGCGATCTCCTCCAACTTTTTACCCAGCCGTTTGGCAGATACCGGGATGGCGGTTTTAAGCTCCTGGGCAAAAACGGACACTTTATATTCTTCCACCATCCAAAAATAAGCTTCGATGGCTTGGCGTTTTTCATCGGATACCGATGGAGAAAGCTCTTTTAATATTTGATTCAACCCTTCAGCGAATTTTATGATCTCGTTGGACTTGGCCCGATCCTTTTCAAAATCGACGACCGCACGCCGGGCTCGAATAGCGGCAGCCTGAATGTATCTCGGAATATGCTCCAGACGTCGGGTATCGTATAGGGCGACAAATGCCTGCGGAACCAGGTGCTCGAGGTCCCGGGTGAGCCCCTCGAAATAGGATAAAGCCGTGCTGTTGGTCCGGTTGGCCTGTTGAAATTCATAAATTTGACTTCTGGCGTCATGGTAGGCGTTTAAAATCGGAATGATTTTGTCGAGCAGCTCCCGGCCGGCCGGAAAAATTTTTGCCGCCACGGAATCGGCATAGGCATAAAATGCCTTTCGAGATCTGATATTTTTAGCGAACAACTCCTCAACGACACGATCATACATTTGTTGCACCAGTTTTTTGGGACCGCCGAAATAATCCGCCTTAAATCTTACATCCGCGGGTAATATCAATTGACGTTTTAGAAATTTTAAATTTTTTGCAAAATGAATCGCATATAAAGTGGCCACCCCCGCTCGATGTGCTGCCAGGGCTTTACTCTGTTGACGAAAAAGACGAAGATTGACACTTTTGGCAGGGCTCGTTGGTGTAACTGCTTCCAAGGCGGGATAAGCAACCCAGCTAGCTTTTTTATCACCGGCGTCACCGACAAACTCAGGTAAATCCTTAAAATCCCAGCAAGTAATGCCATCTGTTTCCCATTTGCGGCGTGCCGCCTCGAATTCATCGGATTTTTCCCGGCTACCGACATCCTGCCGCAACAAAGCGACGTCTCGGCCGGCATGAAGCTCCCGGCCGTCTGGTGCCGTAATGGAAATTCGCATCTTCAGGTAGTCCGGCAGTGATTCGGTCGACCAGGCCGCCGCCGGTATGTCGACCCCGAAACGTCGGTGGATAAAATCACCCAGGGCGGTTACCAGCGAAGTCCGTTGCTTGGGCATTTCACGGACAATGATATCGACGGTATTTTTCACCGGTACAAGTCTTTTGCGATAGGCTTTGGGCAGCCCCTTGATCAAGATCTCGATTTTTTCCGGATACAGTCCGGGAACCAGCCAATCTATGGTTTCCGGTGGAATGGATTGCGAGAGAGCTGTTGGCACTTTGATGGTAATACCGTCAGCCTCCATCCCGGGCTCGAAGCAGTAGGAACACTCAAATGCATGCCGGTTGAGTTCAAGCTGGTTCGGGTATTGGACCAGTTCATCATGGTCCGGTTGGTACTGAAGCAGTGCGTCTTTCTCCATCCGTAAAAAAAGGTCGGTGCCTTTTCGTTTCAGATATTGGGTCAGGCTTCGAATATCGCAGATTCCTGAGAGCTTTTCCTGATAAAATTCAAACATTTTCCGCTCATCCACCAGAAGATCTCGGCGCCGCAAACGATTTTCCATATCTTGGATCTCATCAATCAGCTGCAGGTTATGTTTCATAAAGGCAAAGGGTTTTTTAACGTCACCGTTTACCAGTGCACTTTGAATAAAGATGTCCGATGCTTCGGCCGGGTTCACCTTACCGTAGGATACCTTTCGGCCGGGCACGATGATCAGCCCGAAAAGGGAAACTTGCTCTGAGGCTACAACTTCCCCCCGATTTTTCTCCCAGTGAGGATCCAAATAGGTCCGCCGGCACAGATCTCCGCCCAAATCTTCCAGCCAGTCGCAGTCGATATTGGCAACGGTGCGCGCAAAAAGCCTGGATGTCTCCATCATTTCCTCGGCAACGATCCAATTTTTAGCCTTGTTAAAAAGCCCTGAGCCGGGAAAAATCATCACCTCTCGTCCCTTGGTGGCCCGGTAAATATTTTTTTCCTTTTTCTGAGCGATATTCGAAAGAAATCCACTTAACACGGACTTGTGAATCCCTTCGAAGGTGGAATGCGGAATGGGGAATGCGGAAGTAACGTCATTTGCCAATTCCTTACTCCGCCTTCCGACTTCCGTATTCCGCATTCCACATTCCCCCTTCCCCATTCCGAAACCCGTGTTCTTTCAACAGGAGTGAAATCTGTTGGTGAATATCCCGCCATTCGCGCATGCGCATAAATGACAGAAAGTGCTCCCGACAAAAACGCTTCATCTGGTTATTGCTTTTCACCATTTGTTGGTGGCGGTGATAGCGGTGCCAGATATTCAACAGGGTCACAAAATCCGATTGAACATCCTGAAAAGTGGCATGAACCCGGTCGGCCTCCGTGGCCATTTCCACAGGACGCTCACGGGGGTCCTGGATGCTGAGAGCTGCGACGATAATCGTCATTTCATCGACACAGCCCTCTTTTTTGGCTTCGATCAACATCCGGGACAACCTGGGATCCAATGGTATCCTGGCCATCAGCCGACCCTTTTCCGTCAACACATTGCGACCCCGCGATTTTCCCCTGCAAGCCACACCTTGCTCCATGCTTTCTAAGCCCTGACACCTGACACCCGACACCTGAAACCTTTCTGCAGCCCCATGCCCCCCAACTTCCACCTTCTGACCTCTGTCATCTGGCCTCTGTCCTCCTTTCTCTTTTTTACTTTCCGCATTCCCCATTCCACCTTCCGCATTCAATACTCTGCCCTCTGCTTCCGTCCTCCCTCTGCCCTTGCCCTTTGCCCTTTGCCCTTTGCTCGATGGCCCCCAGCTCAAAAAGCAGATCAAATCCATCCTTGATGCTTTTTAAATCCGGGTGGTCGACAAAGGGAAATTTCGAGATATCGCCGAGTTGCAGGGAGATCATCCGCAAAATGACTTCGGCCAGATTGGCCCGCAAAATTTCGGGTGGTGTATACTGCGGACGGGTTTCATAATCATCTTCGGCAAACAGTCGGATGCAAACCCCGTCTTGTACCCTGCCGCAGCGACCTTTGCGCTGATCGCAACTGCTTCTGGAAATCGGCACCACCGGCAAGGAAGTAGTCCGGGTCCTGGGAGAATAACGTGAAATCCGCGCCAAACCCGAATCAATCACATATTTGATGCCCGGAATGGTAATTGAGGTCTCAGCCACATTGGTGGCGACAATAATCTTGCGTCCGGGCCGGCGGGCAAAGACCCTTGTCTGCTCACTGGCGGACAGCCGGGCAAATAACGGCAAAATTCGGACACCCTGGGGATTTTCGGCCTCGATCAATTCACAGGTTTCGCGGATATCCTGCTCAGTGGGCATAAATACCAACATGTCGCCGGTGGGGCTTTGACGCAACACCCGCTTCACGGCCCGCACGGCCATCTCCACATGGGTCAGCTCATTTTCCTGTCCGGAGTCGCCCTCCGATTCCGGATATTGAATGTCCACCGGATACATGCGGCCGGAAACCTCGATGACCGGTGCATCGTTAAAATTTCTGGAAAACTTTTGCGTATCGATGGTCGCCGAGGTAATGATCAGTTTCAGATCGTCTCTTTTAGACAGCAGGGTTTGCAGTATTCCCAGGGTGAAGTCGATGTTCAGGCTACGTTCATGGGCCTCATCGACAATGATGGTATCATAGGCACTCAGGTATGGATCACCCTGGGTTTCGGCCAGCAAGATGCCGTCGGTCATCATTTTTATATAGGTATCTCCGGCTGTGCGGTCTCTGAAACGAATTTTATAGCCAACGGCATTGCCGGTCTCCTGCCCCAGCTCTTCGGCGATGCGATGGGCAACCGTGGTGGCGGCGATTCTGCGCGGCTGGGTGCACCCGATCAGGCCGTCGATCCCCCTGCCGGCTGCCAGGCAAAATTTCGGCAGTTGGGTGGTCTTGCCGGAACCCGTTTCACCTGACACCACCAGGACACGGTGCCGGACAATGGTCCGGATGATTTCATCTTTTTTAGCAAAAATCGGTAATTCATCATTGAAGCGCAACGCGGGGAGTTTTTCCTTGCGGCGGTTTCTTTTTTGCACGGATGCCTGCAGACGTTTTTCCAGTCTGTCTATTCTGGCCAGCAGCTTGTGATCCGGTTTGAATTTGCCTGATTTTCGCGCCAGATATCTGATCTCGCGCTTGGCAGCCAAACGATCGACAGCCAGCACCTGCGGCAAAAAGGACTCGATTTTTTTGATTATTTTTGAGATTTCAGCCACTTTTTAACATGAACCTGTCGGTGCTTAGCAACCTAATTATCCCTAATGCGATGATAATGTAATTGAAAATTATTTAAGATTGGCTTATTAAATATCGATCCTCAAGCTAAAAATCAAGGTTATCCGTTGATTTACATAAAAAATGAAATTAAACTGCACAAGGAGAATATCATGAAATTCGTCGTCATCGGAGCCGATGCCGCCGGCATGAGTGCCGCCAGTCGCGCCAAACGAAACCGGCCGGAAATGGAGATCACGGTCCTGGAAAAAACCATGGACGTCTCCTACAGCGCCTGAGGCATCCCCTACAATCTGGCGGTGCCGGAAAGAGACATCGAGGATTTGGTTGTTCGAACTGCCCAGGTATTTCGCGACAAACAGGGAATTAATCTGCTGACCGGCCACTGCGCCGAAAAAATCGATCCGGCCAAACAGATAGTGACCGGCATGACCTTGGAAGGAGGTCGGTTTGAATACCCTTACGACCGGCTGTTGATTGCGACCGGCAGTTCTGCCGCCATGCCCGATATCGCGGGATTGGACCTACCGGGCGTCATGGTGGTCAAAACTCTCCAAGACGGCCGGCAAATCAAAAATTTCCTAAAAGACCATGATGTCAAAAAAACCATCATATTAGGGATGGGCTATATTGCCCTTGAAATGTGCGAATCCCTGGTCGGATTAAATATCGCCGTGGACATGGTCAAGCCCAATTCAGTGTTTATGCCGTGGTTGGAGCCGTCCATGGCCCAAGTTGTCAGACAAGGGCTTGAAGCCAAAGGGGTGGGAATTTACGCCGGCCATACGGTTGAGCGGATCGAAATGTCCGGCGGGGGTTTGAAGGTAATCTGCCCGGATTTAACACTTAGCGGCGATATGGTGCTGGTCGGCATCGGCGTCAACCCATGCAGCCGGATTGCCGAAACCGCAGGTCTCGATATTGGGATTCAAAAATCCATTGCGGTAGACCGGAATTTAGTCACATCCGATAAAAACATCTATGCCGCCGGCGACTGCGCAGATGCCTACCATGTTGTGACCGGCGAAAAAACCTGGATTCCGCTGGCCCTGAGGGCCAACCGGGCCGGCTGGGCGGTGGCGGATAATGTCTGCGGCAAAGATGTTGCTTTGGAGGGCGTTGCCGGCACCGCCGTGTTCCGTACGTTTGATTTTGAGGTGGCGCGCACCGGCCTGAACACCAACGAAGCTAAAAAGTTCGGTTTCGACCCCGTCGAGAATATGATCAAATCCGGTTCCAAAGCGCATGCCCATCCCGGCAGCACCATCATCATGGTGAATATGATTGGCGATAAACGTTCAGGCCGTCTGCTGGGCGCGCAAATGGTGGGAACCGAGGGTGTCGCCCATCGCATCAACGGCCCGGCAGTGGCCCTGCACAGCCGCATGACGGTGGCGCAATACAGCCAGGCCGACCTGGCCTATGCCCCGCCTTTCGGGCCGACATGGGATCCCACGCTGACGGCGGCAAATCAGCTCTTAAAAAAGCTATAAAAAAAAAATGGAGCAAAAAAATGAAAAGCTACCGCAAAGAACTGTGGTTTGAGGTGTCCACCCGGCGTGCCTTTATTAACATCACCCCGGAAGTTGAAGAATGTCTGCGGGAAAGTGGCATTAAAGAAGGACTGGTTTTGTGCAACGCCATGCATATCACCGCCTCGGTTTTCATCAACGACGATGAATCCGGGCTGCATCACGATTATGATGTGTGGCTCGAAAAAATAGCTCCCCATGAACCGGTTTCAAGTTACCGGCATAATGTCGGTGAAGATAACGCCGACGCCCATATGAAAAGACAGGTCATGGGGCGGGAAGTGGTGGTTGCAGTCACTGATGGCAAACTTGATTTCGGCACCTGGGAACAGATTTTTTATGGTGAATTCGATGGCCGCCGACGCAAACGGGTGCTGGTAAAAATAATTGGTGAGTAATAAAATATATCGTATATCATCAACTTAACCAGGGTAGAAAATGAAAGTGTGGCTGACGAAAAATGGAAAAAAATAAAGACAATTCAACCGGCTTTAAGAAACTGCGCAGGCAGGCAGAAGAAAGATTGCACGATACAGCGGGCGATGTATCAGGGAAAGCTCTCGATGATGCCCAACAGCTGATTCACGAATTAGAGGTGCATCAGGTTGAATTGGAAATGCAAAACGAAGAGTTGCGAAATGTCCAGCTGGACCTGCAAGCAACACGGGATAAGTACACAGATTTATATGATTTTGCGCCCGTCGGCTATTTTAGCATAAGCGAGAAGCGGTTGTTTTTAGATGCGAACCTTAGGGGTGCAACGATGCTGGGTATGGAAAGAGGAAAGCTGAAAGGCAGACGCTTCACCCAGTTCATTGCGAAAGATGATCAGGATGTCTTTTACCTGCACAGAAAAAAGCTTTTTGAAAGGGTATTGGAATCAAGTCGAGGTCTACATTAGGGATCGCTCCAATGCAGAATTCAGTCACAGCATTTGTCCCCCGTGCTCCGAAAAATTATATGGTTATTTGAAAAAAGCGAATAATTGAATATGTTTGACTGAATGCCGGATTGAATTTAAATTTGTCCGATTTTTCGGTAGGCTTTTTCCAGAGTTTCCGCGGGGGTCAGAATAATAAGGTTGCCGATTAAAACGAGGATGATGCCGAATACCGCACTGGCAGTCCATTGATACTCTTCAAAGAAGGTTGAAAGTATCAACGCTACTACCGGCATCAATAGCATGACATAGGCGGCATAGTCGGCGCCTATTCGGCCAATCAACAGCATATAGCATCCAAATGCCACCACAGATCCGAAGACGGTTAGATACAGCATCGGTCCAATATAACCGAAAGTCCAATCCATGGTCAGCTCGCCGCCGAACCCAAAATGAATAACCATGCACAGCAGGGCGCCGTAAGCCATGCCGTAGACGTTGGCTTGTGTGACGGGAACTCCGCTCTTGGCGTTACGTGAGCCCACCACATTGCCGATCGAAGCCAGATAGGCCCCCAACAGTGCGATAATCAGCCCGATTAACCCACGCGTCGCAGTGAAAGCTGAAAGGTCATGCCAGAACACGATGCAAATGCCGATCAGCCCTAAGACGCCACCCCTAAAAACGCGCCAGGCAACCGGCTGTCCCATGAACAGTCTCAGATTCAGGATATTCCACATCAAAATTGTGGAAAAAATGACAGCCACCAGTCCGCTGGTCAGATATGAAGTGGCCAGATAGCTCAAAATGTATCCCAGCCCAAACAACGAAATACCCTGTAAAGCCATAAAAGTATGGTCACGCCGGGAAAATATTAAATTCTTTCTCGTAATTATGCAGTAGATTAACAGTATGATCGCAGCCAGAGCAGAACCGATAGCCTACGGATAGAATCGGCGGTACCTGCACTAGTTGCAGTTTAATACCCAACCAGGTCGACCCCCAGATTAAGGTAGCAGTGGTATATAAGACAAAATTAAGCATGGCTCAGCCCAAGATAACCGAAACATTCGTTCCTGAATAAAATCCGGAATCCTGTATCACCTAGTATTGTGGGATGTCAAACTCAAACCGCGTCAGTGCGCCGGCGGTCCGCCACTTGAAGCATTTATTATCTATAATGATCCCGCATCGCCCGGCGCGGATGATCGATTACGAGGTTGGTTCTTCAGCGCGAAAAGTTACCCTATTGATGCTAATCAAGCCTGAGTTGAATCGATTTGGAAAAAACCGATTAAAGTTCAGATTCTCCTCCTGCCAGCCGAAAAAGTCTTCAAACTGATTGTTTCCCCAAATTGTTTTCCACCGATGAACAAATCCATGCATTAGTAGATTCAGCTAAAGCGTAAAAATCTATTTTTCAATAACTGAATTAAACTCATTGGAGACATCGTAAGGGCTGGCTGCCGGCACCTAAAAGATGAAATATTAACATAATAAAATTATTATAATTTAGAAAATTAATCTATATTCATTATTATATAAAATCAGTCGCTAAACTTAATTTAGTAAATTATTTCAGTTTGTTATAAAATATTCCTTGACTTATCCCTATTAATTGCTTACTCGAATAGTATACGAAACAACCCAAAATAATACCTTTTTTACCATTAAACTGCACATCAATATAGTACCCATTAGATATCGCTCATATTAACTTGCAAGATGACGCAAACCCACCGAGAAGAGGACGGGACGGATGCAGACGGTCTTAAAGAAAGCCAAGTTGCCATCAGTATGGTCACTTGGCTTTTTTGTTTGAGAAAACAAAGACAATTATTACGGAGGTAATGAATCATGATGAAAACAAAGTTGACGAAGATAAGCAAGATTGGTGTTTTATCATTTTGCTTTTTGCTGCACGTCGGTCTGGCTGGTGGGGATGCTGGAACCTATCATCAAAATAAAACAAAGATCAATGTGCCAATGGAAATTGAGCTCTATTTCTCTTCAGCACCGATGCTGAATGAGCCCACGATACTTAACATTGAGATCAAGGTATTGAGAGATGCGCCGAACACGCTGATCGATATCGAGTTGCCGAGTGAAGGTTTTGAACTTATTTCCGGGGACCTCCACCTAAATGAAGATCTACCCTCCGGTTCGACAACGATATATCAATTAGAAGTCTTACCGGTCGCAAGAGGTCAATACAAAATAGCGGCAAGCGCTACCAGTGAACAAACTGACTTTATATTCGGTAAAAGGGAAGAACTGTATGTGAATATAGATGATGGCTTTTCTGAACTAAGCAAAAGCAGCTTTATTCCCGAAACAGCTGATCCCTGGTCGGAGGCCACAAAAATTGGAAATGTTAGTGAACCTCCGACACAAGCCCTACCGGATCATAAAACCGATCGTAAGCCAAGAGGTTTCCTATTTCGCAGCTCCGGATCCGGGCCAGATAATGGTCAAAGGATACTGGTATTATCAGGATAAGGCCGGCGTTAATCAACCACTTAGAGATGCCAGGGTTGAGATTTGGGATGCTGATTCATCCGGTGATGACCTGCTTGCAACCACTTATACAGATAACAACGGATATTATGCTTCAGACAATATCTCAAACACTGCCGATGAGGACGGTGGTCAGGATATTTATGTAAAGGTGGTCTCCACTGATGATCGCTCTGTGACGGTGACGGATTTTTCTGCTTCGAACGATCTGTATTATTTTGCCACACCCGTGCAGAATAATGTTGCCGACGGGGAGGTGGATCTGGGATCTTATACACTCGATGATGCGAACAATCGAATGGCCTGGTATATTTATGATCTTATCGCCAATGATGCTTTTGATTTTCTGGCCAATGTCGGTTGGCAAAATCTCACTAAACTACAAGTCAGATGGAGCCCTACAAATACAAGCAAAGGTACATATTATCGTCCTGGAAGATCAATTGATCTGCTTGCCGGCGACAGATGGGATTCTGATGTGTTCCTGCATGAATATAGTCATTTTGTGATGTATAAAATATATGGCGATTCTCTGCCGCCGTCACCGAATTGTTATAGCCACTTTTGGGGCAGCGAATCTAGTTTGGGGTGTGCATGGACCGAAGGGTGGGCGAACTTCTTGCAGGCAGCAATTCAGAATGACAAGTTCTACGATGACACCGAGGATCAAAGAGTGCACATAGATTTTGAAATACCAAAACCAAGTGCCGAGCATCCTGAAGATGAAGGCGCCGTTGCAGCTTCTTTATGGGACATATTTGACCCGGTGTCAGCCACAGAGGACTGGGATAATATTGACAATGGCATTGATGGGTCTTCAAGCAATGGAGTCTGGTCAATCGTCTACGGCGATGGACCAAACGATTTTTTAGAATTTTTAGCAAATTGGATTCAAAGCTCAAATGGATACAATTCTGAAGTGACGGCCATAGCCCAACATCATTCAATAAATCCGGATGCTACTAGCCCAACGGTAACCATCACCGCGCCGACGAGCAACTCAACTTATGCCACCGGCCAATCCACGCTGAACATCGCCGGCACCGCCTCGGACAATGTCGCAGTCACCGCTGTCAGCTGGTCCAACAGCCGTGGCGGCAGTGGGGCTTGCAGCGGCACGAGCAGCTGGAGCAAAACCGGCATCACCCTGTCCAGCGGCCAGAATGTCATCACCGTCACCGCCAGGGATGCGGCCGGCAATACGAGAACCGACTCCCTGACGGTGACCTACACACCGCCGGACACCACCCGGCCATCAATATCCATCACCGCGCCGACGAGCAACTCAACTTATGCCACCGGCCAATCCACGCTGAACATCGCCGGCACCGCCTCGGACAATGTCGCAGTCACCGCTGTCAGCTGGTCCAACAGCCGTGGCGGCAGTGGGGCTTGCAGCGGCACGAGCAGCTGGAGCAAAACCGGCATCACCCTGTCCAGCGGCCAGAATGTCATCACCGTCACCGCCAGGGATGCGGCCGGCAATACGAGAACCGACTCCCTGACGGTGACCTACACACCGCCGGACACCACCCGGCCATCAATATCCATCACCGCGCCGACGAGCAACTCAACTTATGCCACCGGCCAATCCACGCTGAACATCGCCGGCACCGCCTCGGACAATGTCGCAGTCACCGCTGTCAGCTGGTCCAACAGCCGTGGCGGCAGTGGGGCTTGCAGCGGCACGAGCAGCTGGAGCAAAACCGGCATCACCCTGTCCAGCGGCCAGAATGTCATCACCGTCACCGCCAGGGATGCGGCCGGCAATACGAGAACCGACTCCCTGACGGTGACCTACACACCGCCGGACACCACCCGGCCATCAATATCCATCACCGCGCCGACGAGCAACTCAACTTATGCCACCGGCCAATCCACGCTGAACATCGCCGGCACCGCCTCGGACAATGTCGCAGTCACCGCTGTCAGCTGGTCCAACAGCCGTGGCGGCAGTGGGGCTTGCAGCGGCACGAGCAGCTGGAGCAAAACCGGCATCACCCTGTCCAGCGGCCAGAATGTCATCACCGTCACCGCCAGGGATGCGGCCGGCAATACGAGAACCGACTCCCTGACGGTGACCTACACCCCGCCGGACACCACCCGGCCATCAGTATCCATCACCGCGCCGACGAGCAACTCAACTTATGCCACCGGCCAATCCACGCTGAACATCGCCGGCACCGCCTCGGACAATGTCGCAGTCACCGCTGTCAGTTGGTCCAACAGCCGTGGCGGCAGCGGCACTTGCAGCGGCACCAGCAGCTGGAGCAAAACCGGCATCACCCTGTCCAGCGGCCAGAATGTCATCACCGTCACCGCCAGGGATGCGGCCGGCAATACGGCCTCGGACACCCTAACGGTGAATTACACCCCGCCGGGTACACCGCCTGAAATTGTTGAGAAAGACAGCTATCCCCATGATGCTCAGGGAATGGATGCGGGGACATTGCGAGTACCCATCGACACCTCAATCGTAATCAGGATCAAGAATGACGGTGGTATCGATGAAGACAGTATTGAGATGAAGATCGAAAATGAAGCTGTCACCATAAGGGTGCAGGAAGTAAATGAGGGGGATGACACCGACTGCTGGATCATTCATGCTCCAAAGACCCCGTTTGCTTTCGAACACCAGGTGAATTTTGCAGTTGATGCCAAGAACCTCAACGGAATAGAGATGGATACCTACTACTCGAGCTTTAAGACTGAAAGCGAGGAAGAGCATACAGCGGCACTATCCAGGGAGCCCGCCAGCACAGAGTATGAGGATGATCCCGCCAGCGGACAAAATACAATTGTGGCAGATCCGGCGACAGCCATTGAAATGCCAAAATCATTTACGACTATCTCGAGCCGGTTGCCCCTCGATTCGGCCCTCTGGAAGAGGTTCCCGACCTCGATATTGCCGTGGGTGTTGGCGTACCACTGAATTTGCAACCGGCAAATGTGTTCGTAAACCCTGTGACCGTTTTCATTCCATGCCCTGGGGAGACGGATCTTGGAAACCTCGAAATCTATGTTTTCAACCCTGCAATAGGATGGCAGGCTTCTTGGGAAACCGATGGCTGCATTGTACCTGGGTCGAGGGTGAACCATGGGCCCGATGATCCGGAGCCGACGGAGCCGCCCACGATCGAGATTCAACTCAATCATTTCAGCGGCATACAGGCTGGAAAAACAGCCGAAGAGATCCCGCCGGCGGCCGGTGCGGAAGATGAACCCGTCGCTGAGAAAGGTAGTGGAGGGGGCGGTGGTGGTGGTTGCTTCATCACCGCTGCGGTTGGAGAGCCGAAAAAGCAGGAAATCGACACAACGGTATTTTTGCTCCTGCTAATTTTGGGATTTATCGGTTTGGTAGGAACCAGAAGAGCACTCAAGAAATAATCAGTTGAACTGCAAGAAAGGCGCAGGCAAAAGGGGTCGGAGTGTTTAAAGTTTTCTAAATTAGAACTTCGATCCCAATCTTCAATAATTCAATACGGCACCAATCAAACCAGCCTAACTTCGGGCTAACGATAGCGCGTATACAAGATAGTAATCGCGATACAACTGTTGAATTTCCCACCGGACGTTGGCATCATTCCATTCGACTTTGAATTGCTGTATTTGATGCAATCCGTCATCGGAATCCGAAAAATACAGGATAAAGTTATCTTCATCAGCGAGATACCGGTATCCATAAATGGTGAGAAAATGTCCGATTTCTTTGCCGGGATAGGTTATCTTCATTGCGACGCCTTTGCCCTCATGAACGGCGTCCACAATAAAATCAAGCAACATTTGAGACCGATATTCTCTGACCGAAACCATTTCGGCACTGACCCCGGTCTCATAATTGGCAAAATAATAGTTTAGTGCATCATAGACATAACCGGGTTTATCTGCAAAATGATCCCGGAATATATTGAAAGCATCATCCTCGTCTAAGGCCCAACCGCTCCATGCCAGCAGGTTCGCCGCCGCAGCTGCCCAGCACATGTTAAGATCGCCCACCTTGGTCTTATCGGCATCGGCAAACGGTGTCCCATTGTGTTCCCACATCCTAAAGTCCGGCGCATAATTCTGGGTTGTATAATCTTCAGCACCGGCTGCAGGAATGAATTCATCCGCATCACTACCGCCACCACTACCACTTTTACAGCCGCCAAAAATTAGAGAAATGAAAATCAAAAGGATCGATAAATATTTCATATTGTCTCCATACGAAATATATATCGACCCATTGGCGCTTAAACTTAATTCCTTTCATAGACAAAAAAGGAAGGTCAAAGATAAGCAAATACCACTTAATATGGGGAAAATTCTTCAAAGCTGATCTATTAGGCATTCAAAACCTAAACCGAACCCCGCGCCGGTTTCTGAAAGATCCTTCGTGATCGTCCCACAACCATGGGGTTTCTGTACTGATGGATACCGTCCGGGTTTCGTTATCGACCGTCACCCCGGCTCCCGGCAAGCTGGAATACCAATATCCGATTCTCTTGCCCTGGGGATCCGTAATATAGGACCCATAGGCGCGTGAGTAAGGAACCGGAAAACCTTCTACCAGACCAACGATTTTTGCCAACATGTCCGAATGCGGGTCAAATTGCCGCCACAGGTTTTTACCCGTGAAGGTGTAATCGTTTTGCAAAGCAATGACCGCGAAAGGATTGTTTTCCTGATTCAGATAGTAATATCGATGTTCTTCGAAAACATGATAGGTCTCAAAAGCCCGGGCAACCTCCTGGCTGTGTTTCAGGCCACCGTAATTTGCTGTTGAACATCCAACCAACAGCAGCAGCAGTCCACAAAACGCCGACATTCCGGCGATCATCATAAAGATATTATTGGATCGCACGGGTTTGCCATATGGTGAATTCTTCATTCAAGCCCTCCAAAACCTGCCTGTCGCGTTCGTAAACATCCTTTTTGAAAATATAATGTCCATTTTCATCGACCGATATCGTCACATAAAGGAGCATAATAGGCTTGGGTTTCGGCAGGTAAACTTTCAGGGTTTCATTGGTGTCCAGCACTTCCAATATGCTTTGCCGATTCCATTTAGCAGGATCGTCGAGCAAAAGTTCAGCCAGCTCAATGTCCTTGTCAACCCGGATGCAACCGGAGCTGAAGGCCCGATCTTGGCGCCCAAAGAGGGACCGGCTCGGGGTATCGTGTAAGTATATAAAATGCTTATTGGGAAATATAAATTTCATACGTCCCAATGCATTGTGCGGTCCCGGCTCCTGCCTGAACGTATACGGTACATTTTTGCTGTACTTGCGACCAATCGACCGATTTGGGGTCAACCGTCCTGCCCTTTCTATCAATGACACTGATTTTCATCTTACCCAAATAGTCCGGATTCTTTTTGATCTTGGGGAGAATATCCTTTTTTAGAATGGTCGGCGGTACGGTCCAGGTCGGGTTAAATACGATGTATTTAATCTTGGACTTGAATACAGGTGTCCTGCGAAATGGTTTTCCAACTTGAACCTTGCTTACCCAGTTTACGGTGTCGCCCTCAAAATTATATGCCCGAAAACCGGCGATATCCACCGCAATATAATCCGAGGGCAATTTATGGAACACCCAGCGGGCGCGCTCCAGGTTCACCCGGATCTGATCAATTCTTTGCTTAACCGAAATATTTAAGGCGGCAACTGTATTTTTCCCAACAACCCCGTCAGCTTCGAGACGGTGTTTTTTTTGGAATCGAATAACTGCCGCTACGAGCGCTTCATCAAACAAATCTGAGTCGGTAACCACACCTTCAAAGTCGCCGGAGACGGCTAATCTTTTACGCAGTAGAGGAATGCGCGGGTCTGTCATCCCCGGTTTAAGGGTCACTCCCTCCGGTACGGTTCCCCACCCCCCTGTTTCTTGGATCCGACGATAATTCTTTAAGACCGATTTTAGCCCTTGATAATATTCGATTTTCGGTCGTATGTGATTGAGCCCTGCGGCCAAGCTGCCGGTTTGAAGTCTCTTTTCGATCGCAGCCACCGGATTTTTGTTGCGAACTTGCCGCGACATGTTCCAGGCGGGATCAAGACTTTCGGGATCCACCTTGCCGAACTGCAAATGGTAGCAAAGACGGACCAGGCTGTCGGTAAGCAGGATGTCATAGTCACTCAAAAGTGACGGATCGGGAGATTTATTTCCATCCAGACGCAATTTAAGAACAAGCAGCTGAGAAAGGTGATAATCCTCCGGATTCAATCCATCTTCTGCAATATTTCCGATATCGTCTAACAAATCTGTGACATTTTGCGGATTTTGCCAGAGCAATTGAAAACCGTTTCGTTCATACAGGGCCGGCAGCCAGTGCTTGGAAGCGATATTCGCTTGGCCGATATTGAGTTTGCCGGTGGTCCAGAGCTCATCAATTTTTTCTTCAATGATTACATTTACGGGATCTTTCCCGGCAAAATTCGACGAATAAAGCATGGGGGTCAAAATGACCAGCAACAACAATATTTTTAGCAGTCGCAATTTCATCTTAAACGTCTCCTTTATCGGGACCAGCGTATCGATATGGATAAAGACTCATAATTTGAGAGCTGAATAGGGGGGCCGCCGGGAGTGAAGCTACCAGTATCGAACCCGTCCGGTGTCCACATGCACAAAATCAGATTTCGAGTAATAGCCGACACCACCGCCTTTCATTTTGCAGGCCACATGTTTCAATTGCCGGGTGCTGAAACCGGGAATACGAAAATCGATGGCTTTGCCCAGCATGTGCATACTTTTGGAAGCAACACCTTTGCTCTTTTTTCTAAGCAATTTATTCGTGGCGGCTGATCTGTAGCCGGATATAACGTGAAGCGGTGCCTGGGATTTGGTTTTATTTGAAATGGCGTGCAGCAGCTCAAGTAATTTGACATCAATGGCTTTAATTTCACCGCTGCGGTGATCGCGCAGGATGGCGTTTATCTTTCTTAGAGCGGCGGTATCATATTGACCGTTTTGAAAGAAATCGACATGCAGCCTTTCATCGGTGTGGGTATTATAGAAGGCCAGTGTCTTATTTTTTTGGGGCTTGGGCTCAAAGGCGGCCTGAGCTGAAAACGGATTGAGCACGACGCCCGTGAGCACAAATCCCAACTTCAGAAAATCACGACGCAGCAGATTTCTATGGATTTGTTTTGGTTTGATGATAATTGACTTCAATGTAAAATTCTCCTTGTTCCACTTATGATAATGAATCGACCGGCATGTGTCAAATTAAAGTATGGTTTGATTCGCGGGTAATTGAAAATCCGGTATAAAAGAATAGGCTTGACAATATAGCCCCCTTTGGTTATTCGGGTGTGACATTGAAATTGGGTGCTTTGTATGCCATGTCTATATTTTGTATCTCTGGTAAGAGGGCCGGTTCCGGACCTTTTTTTTCCCGCCATTGGGATTTCTTTCCGTGTTATGCCGGCCCCTTGTTTTTATCGACCGGGGCAGGCACTACTTCGGAAAAACCCTGGAAAACCAGCGGGCCATGGCAACGACTCTGAGGTACAATCGAACCTAAATCTCGAATTCGCGCACTTAATTGTCGGCCTTGAAAGGAGGTGGTCGCGGAACAGCAGAAATTCAACAATCGCTATGGTCCAAATTGACATGCAGGGTTTAGCCACATGGAGAGGTATCGTCCATTGTAGGGATCTTCATTGATAAAACAAATGCTAAAAGAAGGGAGGAATTGAAAATGACTAAGAAGTGGGTAATTTGTATTGTGGCTGTTCTGGGGGTGGTATTGTGGGGAATAAATTCCCAAGCTGCTGAAATAGTAATAAAGTATGCCGATACGGTGGCACCGGATCATCCCAATAATCTGGCAGCCCTGGAATTTAAAAAGATTGTCGAAAAAGAAACCAATGGCCGGGTGCGGGTGGATGTCTTCCCGGCGGCGCAGCTCGGCAACGAGAAAGAACTGGTGGAAGGGTGCATGCTGGGGTCGATTGACATGTTTCAATGCTCTTCCGGTGCGCTCAGCTTATTTCAACCCGAATTCGGTGCCTTTGCCAGTCCGTATATTTTTAGAGACGTCGATCACATGCTCAAGGTGGCCGCCGGACCCATTGGCCAGGAACTCGGCGATAAGTTGCTGAAAAGCCGCGGCATCAAGCTAGTGGCCAACAACTGGTATTACGGAAGCCGGCATTTAACCACGAAAAGCAAGCCCATCAACAAACCGGCTGATCTCAAGGGCATGCTGATTCGGAGCGTCGAACAGCCGATATTTCTTGAAACGGTCAGAGCCCTGGGTGGCACGCCGACTCCGGTGGATTTCTCGGATTTATATATGGCGCTAAAACAAGGTGCGGTGGAAGGCCAGGAAAACCCTATCCCCACCATCTACACCTATAAATACTACGAAGCGCAAAAGTATATTATGTTGACCGGTCACATCATTTTGACGATTTATAATGGTGCCAATGCCGAATGGTGGAATTCACTGCCGGATGACGTCAAAACTGTGATAGAAAAAGCAATGGCCCAAGCAACCACCTTCAATAACCAGCTTGTGATTAAACAGGAGAAAGAACTGATTGAAAAGCTCAAGGAAAAGGGGATGACGGTGGTGGAGCCGGATGTCGCCGCCTTTCGTGAAGCCTGTAAAGATGTTCACCTCAAGTTTGAAGAACAATGGGGCAAGGGGCTTTATGACAAGATAATCGCTGTCGAATAGGGACGACAAAATTGTCGGCCCATAGGCAAGGCAACCACAATTAAAAACTTAAGACACCTATCAGACCGGGGATAAAGGTTTCTTTCTTAAAAAAGAAATCTTTATCCCCGGATAACGCTGAATTGAAAAATTCAGAGGGTAAAGGCGATATCAACCAGGCCGAGGCAATGAATGAGAAAGATAAATGACTGGCTGCAAAAAGCGGAAATCTTTGTCTGCGTCTTCTTGATGACGATAACATTTATCATTATCTTGGCGCATATCACGGGCCGCTATATTTTTCATTATCCGTTTTTCTTCGCAGAAGAGATTTCACGTTACTGCTTTATTTTTACGATAATGATTGGGGCCAGCCTTGGCCTGCGAAGAAATATCCATACCCGCGTCGTCTATTTTATTTCTTTTTTATCCCCCCGGGCGACCCACATATTAAGTATCTTGAGAGGCCTTTGTATCATCGGCTTTTTAGTGGCCATTATCTATTATGGAATTCTATTGGCTCGCAAAACCTGGACCATCCCGACTGCAGCCATGGAATGGCCCTGGGGGCTCATTTATCTTGCCGCTCCCCTCGGGGCCACGCTGATGATGCTTACGACCGTTTTTCAAATCCTAGACGATATTCGGTATTTAACCCAAGATAGCCAGGAGTAACCAAAGGAGAAGGTCTATTGTTTTTTCTCGTCGGTATTTTATTGTTATTGATCGCCATGGGATTTCCGGTCGCATTTTCAATGGGTTTGACCTCATTTTTCTATATTCTCAAGGAAGGTTTGGTTGTTATCACGATCCCCCAGCGAATGATTGCCGGGATTGATAATTTTACCTTTCTGGCGGTTCCTTTTTTTATTCTGGCGGGCAACCTTATGAATACCGGGGGCATCACCCGGCGCCTGTTTCGCTTTGCCACGTCCATAGTCGGATTTATTCCCGGCGGTCTGGGGCATGCCAACGTCGTAGGCAGCATTATCTTCGCCGGGATGTCCGGGGCGGCCATAGCCGATGCCGGCGGGCTGGGTACGATTGAAATCAAGGCCATGAAAGATGAAGGCTACGACATCGAATTCAGTGCGGCCATTACGGCGGCTTCGTCTACGATCGGGCCCATTATTCCACCGAGCATCCCCATGATTATTTATGCGGCTTTTGGGGGAGTCTCCGTGGGCAAGCTTTTTTTGGCCGGGGCGGTTCCGGGTTTTTTAATGGGCATTTCCCTGATGGTTATGATTTACATCGTCTCGGTAAGAAGAAAGTATCCCGTGCATGCCAAACTGGATTTTAAGGAAATCTGGGTTTCTTTCAAACAGGGGTTGCCGCCGTTATTCACACCAATCATCATTTTGGGGGGAATTATGCTGGGCATTTTCACCCCCACCGAAGCTGCGGTGGTTGCATCCGCCTATGCCTTGTTCTTGGGTGTTGTTGTCTATCGTGAAATTAAGATTGCGGATCTGCCTCGGATATTCCTGCAAACGGCATTAACGACCACCATTGTGATCTTTATTGTTTCCACCGCCTCCGTTTACGGCTGGCTGCTGGCCCGGGAGCAGGTGCCCCAGAATGTGGCACTCCTGCTATTTTCCATTACCACCAACCCTCATTGGATTTTGCTGATACTGGTCGGGTTTCTGTTGATAGTGGGCTGTTTTATGGAAACCACGGCATCTTTGATTATCCTGGTTCCAATCTTGGTTCCCATGGTGACGCAGTTGGGCATCGATCCGGTGGCCTTCGGTCTGGTCATGGTCCTCACATTAATGTTGGGGTTGATTACACCGCCGGTGGGTGTGGTATTATACTTGATTGCGGATATCGCGGGAATATCATTCGAGGATCTGGTATCGGCCACCCTGCCCTTCCTGCTGCCATTGCTGATCGTCTTATTGCTCATCACCTTCGTGCCGCAGGTCGCAATGTTTCTGCCGAATTTATTGATGCCATAGGATAAAAAGAGCGACTAAGGGGCACCGAACTTCAACCGTCCGACCGTCTCATAATCCCCTTTATGGGTTAGCTTGAGAAGCATACCTTCACCGGACGAAACAGCCGTATTGGCAATGGCTGAAATCGTAACTAAATGGGTCACCAAAACGATCAGCTCCTCATCAGAAGGTTGTTCCGCGATGAATCTTTTCAGCGCTTGCAAATTGGGTTCACGATTCTGTGTCAGCTCATAAAACGAATTTAGCGCCGGCAGTTCCACCACCGACCCCACCTTGAGCAATTCTGCCGTTTCAAGGCAACGGCACCACTGGCTGGAATAGACCCTGGCCCTAGCGATACCCTTAGAACGCAGCCAATCGCCGATGGCCTTGGCCTGCTCCCGGCCGCGATCATCCAGGTTGCGCTGGGTGGAGCAATCTCCGATGCGAAAATTGACCGGATCGCCGTTGCCGGGAGCCAGGGCGTGACGGATCATTAGAATGTGGCCGCCGGTTTTCATTCTTTCAATCATTTCAGTTTGGTTTGATTCGACGCCTGCCATTGCGAGCGTAGTCAGCCCGTAAAAACAAATCAATAAATAAAGCCAAAAACGCATGCTAACCCTCCCTATCAGATTTTTGTTACATGGCCTGTAGTGTTCCGGGGTTCAGATCCCCAAATCCGTTTTTTCTCAATGCTCCCTGGAAACTTAATCTACTGTCTATCATAAGACAGAAATAGCTTTGATTCAATCCCGGAGCAATCGGTTCTGAAGACGAGACTAAATGCTATTATTCGAATTCCGGCAATATATTCACTAATTTTTATTCTCACCCAGGACACTGAGTAATGAATGGATTCGATCTTTAATGTCTTTTTTATTTATTTAGATTCCATTCCGCATATTTTTACGTGACTGTATTTAGGAAGCTTTGCATTCAGTTTGGGGGGCCGATCCTGAGAGATTAATTCCTGAATCTTGCATATGAAAGCCTCCGACTCGTGCAAAAGCCAGGTAATTCCTTTCGTTGTTTTCAATCCAATTCGCCATTTCCGATACACCGGCCTGGATCGTCTCGCGGGCCAATACCCTGGCTGAACTGCGCGGCTGGACCAAGTTTGTCGGCCTTCAGATTTATTGGACGGATTCAGACCGGGCGAAAGAGAGGGCATCCGTCAGCCAGTCATCGGTTTGCATGACGATTTGTCGCTGGGCAAAAGCCCGGTGCTCGGCTTTTTGCTGCGCTATCGAAATAACTCGATCGGCCAGACGATTCGATTCCGGCCGTTTTCTCGAATTCATCTGTAAGAATGGACGGCGCTCTGATTAAAAAAATCGCTCATCGGATTTTTCAATATGATAGAGCGCCTTTCCCTTCATAGACCATTATGACTTTTTTTTCCTAGAAATATCCATTTCTTTTCCTACAATTCTAATCTGTCACCCCACCTCTGATTCACTTATCCTGCTGATTTCAAATGACTTTTAATTCATAGTCATTAATTGGCATACCCCTTGCTCTATATAGAGCCTAACCAAAAACCACAAAAAAAGCAGGGCATGTAGAGGAAATTAAAATAATGCGTAAAGTTGAATATAGATGCAATCATTGCATGATCGTAGAGACCAAATGGTTTATGAATTATGATAATAGGCCGTCTGAACAGATTACCTGCCAAAAATGCGGCCTGGAGTCCAATAAGATTGGCCCAAAAGAAGTATCCCGACCCAATTACTTTGCCCTTAATGAAGTGGAAGGCACTAAAGGGAGCACCTCTATATTGTAATAAGGGTAAACTTAAAAAAAATTTACCCGAAAAATTTCAGAATTTCTCCTATGAAAATTATATGCAATAAATGATCGTGATAGGGCTACAAAAAGTATCTGCACATCTTCCCCCCCTTCGTGGCTGGAAGCCGCTCCCCCGAGAAGCTGAATTAAAATCGGAAACGTGATCAGGCAAATCATCGGCCGATCCCTCGCTATCACAAATACCATGACTGTTAGTCGGCAATTGATGAAGATTTTGCGGCCAAAACACGGGAAATCACCAATGGAAAAGGTGTGGACGTCGTCTACGACTCCGTCGGTCAGGCAACCTTCATGAAATCTTTGGATTGTTTGCGTCCTTTCGGCATGATGGTCTCCTTCGGTCAGGCCTCCGGGTCGGTTCCGCCCCTGGATCTGTCCGTTTTGTCAGCCAAAGGATCGTTGTTTGTAACCCGGCCGACATTGATGTCTTATACCGCCGGCAGACAAGATTTGCTCGTTCATGCCCAAGATTTATTCGAAGTCGTGTCAAGCGGTGCCGTCAAAATTGATATCAAACAAACCTATCCTTTGGCAGAGGCTGCCCGGGCCCATGGTGATCTGGAAGCACGCAAAACCACCGGATCTACGATTTTGATTCCGGGTTAACCGCAGGCTACCCGATAAGACGTAACAATACCAAGCACAAAGATTCGTAAACATAGATTATTGCCTAAAACCATACTATTTCCATATAGATTTATTGACATCCTATAAATATTCTGGCATAAAAGCTTTTTTAATATTTTTTTCATCGTGCAATTGCGGAACAATTTGGATGAATTAAAACTTGTGCCACTGAATCACGGCGCACGCAGGTAAGGGAAAAAAATCAACGGAGGCTTTTATAATATGGCGAAAGATGCAATCAAAATTGGTGGCAAGAAGAAAAGCATGTTCATAGATAAGGTCAAGGAAATCCTGCCGGATGGCGGAAACTTGAATCTTTGTCTGACCTGTGGCGCCTGTTCTTCGGGATGCCCTGCCACGGGTCTGGAGGACATGGACCCCAGGAAGTTTTTACGCATGGCAGCCCTCGGCATGGATGATGAGATTCTCAATTCGGATTGGGCCTGGATGTGCACTTTGTGTATGCGGTGTATTTATGTCTGCCCCATGAAAATCGACATCCCGCAGCTGGTATTTAATGTGAGAAAAAGCCGGCCAAGGGATCAACGGCCCAAGGGTATTGTGGGATCCTGTGATATGGCCCTCAAAAGCGATACCTGCAGTGCCATGGGCGCTTCAGAGGAAGATTTTCAATTTGTGGTGGAAGATGTGCTGGAAGAGGTCCAACAAACACAACCCGGTTTTGAAGAACCTCAAAGCGCCCATCAACAAAGAAGGCGCCGAATATTTCTTGAATCAAAACTCCCGTGAACCGGTAACCGAACCGGATGAAATGGTGCCCCTGTGGAAGATCCTGCACACGGTCGGCTGCGACTGGACATACGGCACCAAGGGATGGGCCGCCGAAAACTACTGTCTTTTTATGGCAGATCTTGACAACTGGGAAAAAATCGTGCGGACAAAGGCCAAGGCCGTCGATGATCTGGGCTGCAAGTATTGGCTCAATACGGAATGAGGGCACGAAATGTTCGCAGTCCGGGTCGGACTGCAAAAATTCAACATTCCCCACAACTTTGAAATTGAAAGCATCATCACCCTGTATGCCCGCTGGATCCGGGAAGGCAAACTCAAGGTCAACTCCGATTGGAACAAAGAACGCAAAATAAAGTTTACCGTCCAGGATCCCTGCCAGCTGGTTCGCAAGACTTTTGGCGAGCCCATGGCGGATGCCCTGCGCTTTGTGACCAAAGCCGTGGTTGGAGAAGAAAATTTTATTGACATGACACCCAACCGCTCAAACAACTACTGCTGCGGCGGCGGGGGGGGGTTCCTCCAAAACGGCATGCCCGAAGCCCGGCGGGCTTTTGGCAAGCTCAAAGCCGATCAGATATTATCCACTGGCGCGCCTTATTGTATCACCCCTTGTCACAACTGCCACTCACAAATACATGACCTCAGTGAGCATTACGAGGGCGGCTGGCATAATGTTCACCTTTGGACACTGATTTGTCTATCCATGGGTATTCTGGGTGAAAATGAACGCGAGTACCTGGGAGATGATCTCAAGGATGTGGATGTGCTGTTTTCCAAAGAAGAGGAATAGATAAAGAAAACTTTTGATTATAGGTCATATTGGACTTATAGGACCTATTGAAATTATTATATAAGAAAAACCCGGCTGCTGCCCAGCCGGGTTTTTCTTTGATTGCAAATCTTTTCAACTTATGAGGTTTCAGACTCGAACGACGATTTCTCCTACTATCTGCACCTCTGCATTCCATTACGCTCTATGCACTCCGCGCTCGTCAACCTAGCCTTCGTCAGCTTTACCGCACACACCTTATACTCGGGAATGCCGGAGATAGGATCCAAGGCGGCATTTGTCAGGCGATTGGCGGCCGCCAGGGCGTAATGAAAGGGTAGAAATACCGTCCCTGAAACCGCCTTATTGGAAACCTTGATCCGCGCCTGGATATTTCCCCGGCGAGATGCGATCTCGACCATGGACCCGTCCTGCATTTCGTATTTGCCGGCATCCTGGGAAGAAATTTCCACAAAACAATCCGGTGCGATTTCATTCAGCCCCCCGGTTTTCATGGTCATCGTACCGGTATGATATTGGTAAAGCAGACGTCCGGTCGTAAGGTACATGGGATATTCATCATCCGCAGTTTCAGCCGGTGGTATGTAATCGATCGCGATAAAATTGCCCTTGCCGCAGGTAAATTGTTCCCGGTGCAGGATTGGGGTTCCGGGATGCTCGGCCGTCGGGCACGGCCAGTGAATACCTTCATATTCGATCCGATCGTAGGTGATGCCGGCGTAGGAAGGCGTCACCCGGGAAATTTCTTCCATAATCTGCCGGCTGTTCTCATAATCCATCGGATAGTTCATGCGGCCGGCAATATCACAGATAATTTTCCAATCATTCCTGGCCTGGCCGGGTGGGTCCACTGCTTTTCGCACGCGCTGCACCCGTCTTTCGGAATTGGTGAATGTTCCGTCCTTTTCAGCATAGCATGCCGACGGCAAAACAACATCTGCAAGCCTGGCGGTTTCCGTCAAAAATAGATCCTGTACGACCAAAAAGTCTAAATTTTCGATACTCTTTTCGCAATGGTTCAAATCAGGATCGGAAACCAGCGGATTTTCTCCGATGATGTAAAGGGCCTTGAGTTTGCCGTCATGGGCTGCCGGTATCATATGGGTTACTTTCATGCCGGGTTGATCCGGCAGATCGTCCACCCCCCAGGCCTGTTCCATTTTCTGACGCGCCGCCGGGTCAATGACTTTCTGGTATCCACTGTATACGTCCGGCAGGCCGCCGAAATCGCAGGCCCCCTGAACGTTGTTCTGACCTCGAAGCGGATTGACACCTCCGCCTTCAATTCCAAGATTGCCGCAGAGCATGGCCAGATTGGCCAGGGACTTGACATTATCCGTGCCGGTGGTGTGCTGGGTGATTCCCATGCAGTATAGAATGCTGCCGCGTTCCGCGCCGGCATAAAGACGGGCGGCTTCGACTAACTGCCGGGCGGGAATCCCGGTAATTTCCTCTACAAATTCAGGGGTAAACTTTTCAACGAGTTTTTTGACCTCTTCAAAACCCACGGTTCGGCTTGCCACATACTCTTTGGCATAGAGGTTTTCCTGAATAATAACGTTTATCATTCCATTGATCCAGGCGACATCCGTACCCAGATTCTGCCGCAGCCACATATCCGCATAGCGTGTGATCTTGATGCGTCTGGGATCGACGACAATCAACTTTGTTCCTTTTTGAGTAACCGCCCGCTTGACAAAGCTGGACATAACCGGGTGGTTTTCGGTGGTGTTGGATCCGGTAATCAGTATAACATCCGCTTTTTCGATACACGCGATGGTATTGGTCATGGCACCACTGCCGAAAGCTGCGGCCAGACCGGCCACAGTGGAAGAATGTCAGAGCCGGGCGCAGTGATCCACATTGTTGGTTTTAAGCACTGCCCGGGCAAATTTCTGAGCAACGTAATTTTCTTCGTTGGTAATTCTGGCCGAGGTCAACAAGCCAATGCTGTCGGGACCAAATTCGGTTTTGATAACACCCAACTTGCGAGCGACCAGATCAAGGGCCTCTTCCCAGGATGCTTCCTTGAATTCACCGTTTTCTTTAATCAACGGTGTGGTCAACCGATCCGGGGAGCCGATAAAATCGTGACCGAATCTGCCCTTGACACACAGGCTGCCGTAATTGGGGGCAACCTCCGCAACGCCACTGATTTTTACTACCCGGCCATCTTTTTCATGGAGGTAAAGCTGGCAGCCGACACCACAATAGGTGCAAGTGGTGCGCACTTTTTTAGTTTGCCAGGGCCGCACCTGATAGCGGGCATCTTTTTCGACAAGCGCCCCCACCGGACACGCCTGCACACATTCTCCGCAAAAAACACAGTCAGAATCTTTGTAGGGACGGTCACCGGCGGCGATGATTTTGGTGCCTGCGCCGCGATACCCGTAATGGATGGCCTGATTGACCTGAACTTCGTTACAGGCCTGCACACATCGGCCGCACTGGATACAGCGTGAAAAGTCGCGCACGATGAACGGATTGACCGTTTCCATCGGATAGGGTGTTTCGGTGGGATTAAATCGTTCACCATTCACCTGGTAGCGAAAAGCCAGATCCTGCAATTTGCAGTCCCCCCAAACCGGACACAATTCGGTGGTATTTTCAGTCTGCAGCGCTTTCAGCTGAAATTCGGTCCAGTTATTGCCGGCAGATCCGCTGACTGCACAATTGTGATTGCCGGATGAAAGCAACAATTGGATGACCATGCGACGGGCGGTGATGACTTTCGCCGACTCGGTGCGCACAACCATGTTGTTGGCGGCCGGGGCCGCACAGGATGCGACCAGACTGCGGGCGCCTTCAACTTCCACAACACACACCCGGCAGGCGCCGGTAGGGGCGGCCCCTTTCAGATGGCAGAGTGTGGGGATGTCTATGCCATTGCGCCGCGCGATATCGAGAATGCTCTCTCCGGCTTCAAAAGAAAACTCATTCCCATTGATAATGATAATGTTTTGAAGAGACATGTCGGTATTTGTACTCCTTAGATTTTGTTTGATTTTTCCTTGTACCTGATACCACCATTTTTTGTCAATTCGGTTTCTATTCCCACGAAATGGGATTGTCAGGGAACTCGCTTCGCTCCCACCCTGACTTACAACTGCGGCACTGTGATCGGATAAAGCTGTAGGTCAGGTTGGCCGTAGGGCCTTACCTGACAAATGGCTTTTCGATCCTGGAAACTATCAACAATTGATACAGAAAAACACCGCTGAACGCCCCAAGCATATCGGCAATCACATCCGCAACCTCAGCCTCCCGAAAGGGGACAAAAGACTGGTGGATCTCATCGCTGATGCCGTAAAGAGTTGCAGAAACCACACTTAACAAAATCAGCATTTGGAGGTTATTTTTAATCTTCAAGGTCTGGTAGGCCCTGTAAAATAGAATCCCCAAAAACGCATAGGCACCAAAATGAAGCAACTTGTCCACAAATGGAAATGAGGGGATCTGTTCCGGAGAAGGATTGGCGGACTGAATAAATATCAACAGGCAATAGAGGATGAGTGGCAGCCAGTATAATAAAAAACGCTTTAACTTATTGGGCATGGTTTATTTCTTCAGAAGCCGAATGACAGAAATCAGATGGCAGAGTTCGAAAGACAACGCTCGGAAAAAGTGGTCCATTGTCAATCAGACCGACCGTTATTCACGCCGGCTTATAGGCTGAAACCAGAAATTTCAATTTCCTTTTCTTGGTGCCTTTGTGTCTTCATGGCTGATTTTTTTGATTGCCATAGCCGGGCGGCGATACGCGACACACCGGCCTAAAACCCGGTGGTCGGTCGTCTTTTGCCGAACGAAACTTCACAGGGTGCGTTTTTCGTGACGTGCTTTTTCAACTTTTTGCACCACAATGATTGGAATGTCCGGCAACTGCCATCCAGTGCATCCATTCGGGCAAAATCGGCATGTCCGCATTGCAGGTCACAAAAACTGATTTTACTGGTGGTTACACCGGCGTTTTTAGCCATCTAATATACCGTTTAGTTACAATTTTGCCTTTTGAACAGAACGATCCCGCAAAAAAAGGAATAGAAGACAGGATTAACAGGATCGTCAGGATGGAACGGCCTTCGGCCGAAGGACGTCTCACCGTAGGCGAAAAAAGAATCCACAATATCCTGTAAATCCTGTCTAATAATAAAAAAACATAAGATCGAATCCATTCCAAATCCAGACCATCCAAAAGACCTCAAAATTCCAAAGAGAGCTCACGATCGCGAATGTGCGAATGCACCGTATTCAAAAAAGTCTCGTGGGAAACCCCATATTTGACATTCCCGTCCAGCGTTCTCACCGAAAGGGTCGAAGCCTCTTTTTCCTTGCCGCCGATGGTGAGAATTATCGGAACATACTGCAATTGGGCCTCACGCACTTTTTTGTTCAAACTCTCCGTCCGGCTGTCGACCTCGGCACGCAGGCCTGCATTTTTCAGCGTTGCCAGCACCTCGTTGGCATACGGCACCAGATCATCATTGATCGGCAGAATAACGGCCTGCAACGGTGACAGCCATAACGGGAATTTGCCGGCAAAATGTTCGATGAGAATTCCCAGAAAGCGTTCAATGGACCCGAAAACAGTGCGGTGAATCATGATGGGACGATGTTTTTCATTGTCCTTGTCGATATAATGCAAATTGAACCGTTCGGGCAGTGACATGTCCAGCTGAATCGTACCGCACTGCCAGGTGCGGTTCAAAGCATCCCGGATATGGAGATCGATTTTGGGCCCGTAAAAAGCACCGTCGCCTTCGTTTAGCTGGTATTCCTGGCCATAGGCGTCCAGTGCAGATGCCAATCCCCTGGTGGCCGTTTCCCATTGCTCATCGGTCCCGATGGATTTTTCCGGCCGAGTTGACAGCTCCAGATAAAATCCCAGGCCGAAAGTACTGTATATCCGTTCCGACAGTTTAAGCACACCCAGGATTTCATCCTTGATATGCTCTGACGTCATATATAAATGGGCATCATCCTGATGAAACGCTCTCACCCGGAATAGTCCGGACAGCACACCGCTCAGTTCGTGCCGGTGGACAAGCCCGACTTCAGCGACCCTGAGCGGCAAGTCGCGATAGGAGTGAGGCCTGGTGCTGAATAGCAGCATCCCGCCGGGGCAGTTCATGGGCTTGATGGCATACTCGATATCGTCAATAGCCGAGGTATACATGTTTTCACGATAATTTTCCCAGTGGCCGGACCGCTCCCACAGTGACCGGTTTAGCATGATCGGTGTTTTGGTTTCCACATAACCGGCCTCACGGTGTTCAAAGCGCCAATAATCCAGCAAGGCATTCCAAAGCTCCATGCCTTTGGGGTGAAAAAACGGCATTCCGAGCGCTTCTTCGTGAAAGCTGAAAAGATCCAGTGCCTGGCCGATTTTTCGGTGGTTTCTCTTTTTGGCTTCTACCAGAAATGTCAGGTAATCGTTTAACTCCTTTTTATCGAAAAAAGCGGTACCATATATTCTTTGAAGCTGCGGCTTGGATGGATCTGCCCGCCAGTAAGCACCGGATACTTTTATCAGTTTGACGTTTTTGACAAATCCGGTGTGGGGGACATGGGGGCCACGGCACAAATCGGTAAATTCGCCCTGCTCATAAAATGAAATTGTTTCGTCTACTAGATCCGATATCATTTCAAGTTTATAGGGCTCGTTTTTATAAAATTCCAGGGCTTCCGCTTTGGACACAACTCGACGTCGAATCGGCAATTTTTCCTTGATAATCTTTTTCATTTCAGCTTCGATTTTGGGAAAGTCGTCTTCTGAAATGGGATCCATATCGATATCATAGTAAAACTGATTTTCCACCGCCGGGCCAATCGTCAGTTTTGCATCTTTGTTTAGGCGCAAAATGGCCTGGGCCATCACATGGGCTGCGCTGTGGCGCAAAATATCAAGCGCATCCGGATCCTTGGAAGTCACAAACCGAATGTTGGCGTCATGGTCGATGACCGTACTCAAATCAACCAGATTATCATCCAGTTCCATAGCCACGCAATTGCGCGCAAACCCATCCGAGATGCTTTTGGCTGCATCGATGCCGCTTAATGAATTTTCAAAGGCCTTTATGTTGCCGTCTGGAAATGTTATGTTTACCATTGCATACTCACCGTTAAAGTAGGATAGTTAAAAAAAATTATGTTACTACTATTTTAAGAATTCAACAATGCAAATTAGGCAAAACAATCCCAGGGGTCAAGAAAAAAAAATGAACGCGACCACCGATAACGTCTATAATATCATTAATACATCTAGCGAACTTGAAAACTTTGTCAAAACCATCGAAAATGAAACGGCCCTAGGCATCGATCTGGAAGCAGATTCCATGTACCATTTTAAGGAAAAAGTCTGCCTGATTCAAATGGCCGCCAGGGATATCAATGTGGTTATTGATCCGCTCGCAATCAAAGACCTGTCGCCCCTTCGACCGATTTTTAAAAGAAAGGACGTGTGTAAAATTTTTCACGGAGCGGATTACGATGTCCGTTCCCTATTCCGCGACTTTCGAATTGCGGTTCATAATTTATTTGATACCGAACTGGCATGCCGGTTCCTGGGTTTTCCGGAATCCGGCCTGGAGGCCGTTATCAAAAAAAAGTTTAACGTTACACTCGATAAAAAATTCCAGCGCAAAGATTGGTCGAAACGCCCGCTGCCCCCGGATATGATCGCCTATGCCGCTGCGGATGCCAGGTATCTGCTACCCCTGACTGAGATGTTGAAAGCCGAACTTGCTGAAAAAAACCGCCTTGAATGGGTATATGAAGAATGTGAGCATTTAAGCAAGGTACGCCCAGCTGCCGCAAACGATCGGCCGGAATATATGAATTTCAAGGGCGCCGGCAAACTCGATTCCCGCAGCCTCGCCGTATTGGAAGCCCTGCTATGCTTTCGCCGCCAAGTTGCTCGAAAAAAAGATAAACCGCTATTCAGAATATTCGGTAACCACTCGCTGCTGGCATTGGCCGGCAAAAAGCCGCTGAATTTGAAACAGCTGGAAAAAACCGCCGCACTGAGCCCCAAGCAGATCAGCATGTATGGCCGGGAAGTGCTGACGGCCATCCAAGGCGCCATGAACCTTCCAACCAAAGAACTGCCGATCTATCCACGAAAAAAGTCGCCCAGGTTTTCCCTTTCAGTTGCCGGGCGAGTCAAAGCCCTTAGAAACTGGCGCGACAGCCAAGTGCAGAAGCTTGCCATCGATCCCGCCTTGATATGCACCAAAGCGCTCATCAACGCGATTGCCGTGCAAAGGCCCTTAAAAGTATCTGAGTTGGCAGCGATAAAAGAAATGAAAAACTGGCAAAGAAAAGAATTCGGCAGGCAGATCGTGAATGTTTTGAAACAGGCCCACTAGCAATGGATTTAGGTCAGGCTGAAGCACCAAAAATTCAGATATGTTGGCAAGGGTCGATACAGGATAATATTCCTTGAAGTATTATGGTCTGGGGAATTTGGGGTTTGATTTTACACCGAATATTTCCGCCATTCTTAAAAGTACTGCAAGGGAGTCGGCTTTCATTTTCGCCATGATCCGCCCCCGGTGTGCCTTTACTGTTTTCTCTGTTATATCGAGTTCATAACAGGTCTGTTTGTTTAGCATACCAAAAATCACATAGGCTAAAATCTCGTGTTCATGGGGGATAAGACGTCCAATTTGTGAGTTTTAAGCCGTCTATTCTACCAAAGTGCTTTGTATTGTTCGTGACGAGCGTCAAATTGTTGGTCATAGCACAAGAGGCGATAATCAAATCAAAGTCATCCAGTATTTTACCGGATTTTTTCAAGGATGCCTTAAGCATCCCAAATATATCTGCACATTGGCTACTGACGGAAATAACCTCAAACGCATTTTCAATTGCTCTGACCTTTGACAGGTTTCCTGCTATCTTTTTGGATTGATATGCGCCAAAGTATAACTCCATTAATGTGATGACGCATATCTTCATTGGATCCTCGAAGTGATCTTGAAGATTTCTTCTTATCGACTCGTTTCCTTTTAGATTGTAAATAATTGTATCGGTATCAAGGAGAAACATTAGAATCCCTTTGACAGCTTATGTGAGTTTTTCCGGTCGTTTTTCAGATCTTTTATAATGCTCTCCGGTGATCTTGTATCCTCCCAAGACCCTGCAAGTTCTAACAGTACCTGTGCCGGTGTTCTAACATTTTGAAATTGATCCTTTCTGCCGAGATAGCGCTTCAGAAGATAAAGGACCTGCTGGCTAATAGATCGGTTTTCTGAAGCTGCAAGATCCTTTAAACTGGCATAAAGCCCGTCATCCATTCCCTTTATCTGTAAATTCGCCATTATCTCAATCCTCCCTACCGATTTCATGAAAATATATTCCATTTTCATGAATTTGTCAAATCCAATATCCATTAAACCTGATGGATTACACTTTCTAATCCTTTAAAATATGCCAGTCTAATTAGTTTACATTTCGCACCAACAATAAACTTAGAAGGAATTCAGACTTTGTTGTGAGCTTGATTTGCGTATTTAATTCGAATTCACTCCTAAGTTTTTCTCGATAAGTTTCAATATATCATGCCCGATGCGTTGGTTGGGATGCTTGGCGATCATTTTTTCTGCAATGCTTCTGGCTTCCGGCAACTTCTTTCGTTTCAAATAAAAATCAGCGAGCGCATAAAGGTATTCCAGATTATCCGGCGCCATCTCGAGGGCTGCCAGCAGAGCCACCTCTGCGTCGGAATCACGTTTTAAATGCTGCAGCAATAATCCAAGGTTGTAATGAATTCGGGCCCGGTCGGGGATGCCTTCGGACGCAATCTTTAAATGCCTGGCAGATTCCTCATATTGCTTTTTTTCAGCCAGCAGCAATCCCAGTGAATAGTGAACTTCATACATTTCAGGATGGGAAGTGACGACTTCACGTAGTAGAATCTCCGCTTTTTCATTTTCCCCTGCCTGGTTGTAAAGCATCGCTAGGTTGACTTTTGCCGGATAAAATAAATTATCGATTTTAATCGCGGCCCGGTAGTTCTCAACTGCCTTTTCCGGCTGTTTCAGGGTGGCATAAAGATTTGCCAGATTATATCGGCCAAAGGCGAAATCAGCCGAATATTCCATGGATTGTTGGTACTCGCCCAGGGATTCCTGAAAGACCAGTTTCTGGTAATTATCCAGGGGCGGATCGGGAATTTCAGCGATTCGCCGGGCCGCTTCCAAACGCACAGCCTTGACCGGATCGTAAAGCAGGGGTGATAGAAGGGCGGTCTGTCGCTTGGGATCAGAGACATTGATATGATCAACCGCTGTCCGTCTAACCAGAGCTTCTTCATCCATCAGCGCCAGTTCGTATGCCCGGTTAGTCTCTACAGCCGGATAATCCGAAAGCAGCGAAAGGGCGGTAGAACGCACGATTACCGGATAGAGCGGATCTGCAGCCAATTTGATAAGATCTTGATGGGCATTCATCGATCTATTGCGCCCTTCAGCGATGATGGTGCCGTAATGGGCCCTACGACCGGGGCCATACCATTGGGTCATATATTCGTCAGACCAATGGTCGGTTTTATCGAGATGACAGCGGTTGCAGGCATTGGGTGTGCCCAGTTTAATGCTCAAATCAGGTCGCGGTATTCGAAAACTGTGATCGGCACGATAATCAATGCCCATATAGGGCCGCTCCGGCATGTGGCATTGAACACATTGCGCACCGCTGCCCACATCAAAGAGAACCTTGCCGGCCGCTGATTTGATAGGCGTGCCTATCTCTCCTTTTTTTTTGTGGAAGTGGTGCGCTTGGGTGTCATAAACACTTGCCCGGTGACATTGGAGGCACAGCGCGTTGCCTTCTTTGACTTTTTTGATGCTGTGCACATCATGACAGTCACTGCAGCGAACATTTCGGCGATACATCTTGCTCTGGGTAAAAGAGCCGTAAACGTAAACCTCTTCCAAGATCTGGCCGTCGGCAAAATACAGCTCCGGCATCAGCAGACTGGGCAACATGCTGTCCAGCAAATCGGGCTCGGCGTGGGTATAATCTCCTAGAATTGCCCGCCGCGAGTGACAGGGGGCGCACAACTCCACCTGTTCGTGCGAGTCCATTCCCTTTGCTTTGACCACCAGTTCAAAGTTGGCGGTTTGAGGCCGAGCCATATCCGGCAACTCGGCCCATGCTACATGGCGGGAACCAGGCCCATGACAGGCTTCACAACTGACATTGATTTCCGACCAGGTGGTTCGGTAGGCATCGCTTTGGATGTCATAGTTCTTTTTAAGATTCGTGGAATGGCACTCGGCGCACATGCCGTTCCAGTTTTGGCCGGCATTGGTCCAGTAAAGCCAATCTTCGGGATCAATGGGGTCATCGGGGTACAGGTGATACCATTTCTTGTCTTTCACATCCCAGGTGATGGGCAAACACTGCAGGCGACCGCCGGGAAAAGGCACCAAATATTGCTGCAGGGGATACCAGCCGAAGGTATGGGTGATTTCAAATTCGCCCATTTTACCGTCAGGCCCCTGTGTGTGGGTAAAAAATCTATCATCCCTGCGATAAAAACGGGTAATGACACCGTGAAATTCAACGGTCACATTGCTAAAATCACCCAGAACGGTATCATCACTGGCAATATCCATGGCGCGGTCGTGATGGGAATTTTGCCACTTATCGTATTCGGCCTTGTGGCATTCCATGCATTTTTGGCCGCCGACAAAAGTGGTCACAGGCCGGGGCCCAGGGGGGCGACGGAAGTATTTTTCCTTCAGCACATAAGCCGGGATGGCGAGAATGATAACGAGCGTTGCAATAATTCCAGTTATTTTCCAGCTACCCATAAACTTTACCACTGAGATCACGGAGACTATGATAATTTAAATACATTTCGTGGTCCTACCGCCTTAAGCCTTGGCCCTTGCGCCTTATGCCTTTTTCTTGGGATACACCACCTGCTCGACACGGAACGTGTCGCGCTTGATCGGCTTGCGGGTGTCCACTTTTATTATTTCATTCTCGATGGCGATTGGATAGATAGCCAGCGCCCGGGGCGCCGGGGCTTCGATGACATTTCCGGCAATATCAAAGGTTGATCCATGACAGGGACAGGCAAACTTCAGCTCGTTTTCAATCCAGGGCACCGTGCACCCCAGATGAGTGCAAGTCCGTGACAGCGCCAAAAATCCACCGTCTTCCAGTCGTGCCAGGTAAAACTTTCCACGTACAAATGCGGTGACCGAATTCGGCCTAAATCTTTCAACCGCTCCCGCAATCACCATGGTTTCGGACTTTTCTTTTAAGGCTTTCGAATTGGGTGGTCGCAGAAAAGCAAATATCACCGCAATGAACTCCGCCAGGGCAACCCCGCCCATAACTACCCAGAGGGTATTTAAAAAGGATCTTCTGGTTGGTTCAGCTTGGGATTCCATATTTTGTATTTTCGTCGGCATAATTTTTTTATGTTTTGATGCAATCGTAACCAGAAGTCAGAAGTCTGACTCCTGAATTCTAACTTCCTACCTCCCAGGGCCACATTAATACCATGCCCTTCCCTCGAAACCAGATACCGGTAATCGTTAATACAATAAAAGCTACCATTAACAAGATGAAAACGGACTGAATCGATTCGTTTTTGGTCGCTGAGTATTTTTTCTTCACCAGCCAATAAAACACGGTGATTCCAGCCAGGGAAAAGACCGCCGGCAGAATCACGTTTTTGACAACCGGAGACATGCCAGGCATCCAGGCAACAAAATCGATGACAAATTCGTCCAAAATGATAGCGATGGGCGTAACGATAACGGCAACCAACGCGGCAAGAACCGCCAGGCGCCGGCCCCGGTGTGAAGCGAACCACACTCCGGCTGTCTCGGTTTGATAATTCAGGTAGGGAATACCAATCAGGATAATCACCATCAGAACCGGTAGGATGACCAGTGCAAAAAGCGGGTGAAAGTGCAGCAGCAGCTCCTGGACGCCGGCAAAATACCACGGTGCCTTCGTCGGATTGGGGCTAAGCCCCGGGTTGGCTTTGGCTCCCAGGGGAGCGTTAAAACTAACCGAAATTACCATAATGACGGCAACCAATACCACGGCAACGACGATCTCTCTTAAAATTAAATTTGGAATGGTCGGCACTTTCCCATCCCGGCTGCCTTGTGCTTCATCCAAGATAGGGGGAATTACCAGACCACCGGCCTTGCGTACCCGCCAGAAATGAAACGGCATCAGAACAAGAAGGCAGGCGGGAATGACAGCCGTGTGGATGGCAAAGAAAACGGATAGTGTCGCCGGGCCGATATCACTGCCGCCCCGAATAAGCTTTTGAAACCAATTGCCGATTCCGGGGATATATTCCAGCATGCCGGTACAAATGGTAATGGCCCAAAATGATAATTGGTCCCAGGGCAGCAGGTAACCGGTAATATTTGAAATCAATACCGCCAGGAACATTGCCAGTCCGATGATCCAGTTGAATTGCCGTGGCGGATGAAATGCACCGGTAAAAAATACCCGCAGAAAATGAAAAAAAACTACGACCAGCAGCGTATTGGCACTCCAGTGATGGATATTGCGGATCAACTGTCCAAAGAGCACATTGTTCTGCAAATGAATAATAGACTCGTATGCCCGGTCGGGAACCGGCTGGTAAACGAATTTTAGCATCAAACCGGTAGCAAACAGGATGCATACCAGCACCACGGCCATGCCGCCCAGGCCCCATGTCAAGGTGAACCGGAGGGTGCTTTCCTGAACACTTCGGGGACGAAAATGAAGAATCAGGCTATTGAAAAACCTTCGATGAGTATCTTTGGGTTTTGGTTTTTGCAGCGTACCGGGAAAAATTGAGTAGCGGATACGTTGAATTAAGTTGAGCCGACCCGTCATCGTATGGGTTTCCTGCATAAAAGACGCTTTCTGAAAATCAGGAGATCATTAATTGAAAGCTTATCCATACACCCGGAGATAAGGATTTCTTGTCAATACCGCTGAAGAATACCGGCAGCATGCTAATATATTTCCCAACTCCATTGTCAGCCAGATCGACCTGGCCGGGTACTCTTTCGGTGCCTGGGTCAATGCGCTAACAGTTATAGATGAATCACGGTTGGCCAATATGATAATGGTCTCTCCTCCGGTAGCATTTATTGATTTTGAATCAATCTCCGATTTGAACAGTCTCAGGCTGATCGTTACCGGCAGCCGCGATGATATTGCCCCGCCCGATCTAATCAAAAAGTCCTATGCCGGATGGAATGCTGAAGCTCAATTTGAGGTTATACTCGGAGCAGATCATTTTTACGCAGGATACCTCGATAAGCTGGAAGCCATTGTAACGGCGTATCTTGCGGGTCGGGAATGAAGCGTCATTTAGACCCATATCGGGCTTTATCTGACAACAGTTGTCAGAAAAAATGAATGTGTTTCAGATGCATATTTAATAGTCATCTCCAGTTTATCCGGGTTAGGTGCTGATACCCATACTCCAACACACAAAAAGAAAACTCGGGGAAGAAATCCGTAGCTAATCGACAAATACTTATTGCAATATCCAACTTATTGAATTAATGAATGAACTTATAAAGAGGATTTAAGACTTCTTACGAAACCATCAATCATAAACCATGTAAGTTCCAGGGGGTGGCATATGCTTACAACTTCAATTATCATAGAGCGTGCTCTGCTGATACCCGCTCGACGCTCCAACAAAATAACTAAACCCGCTTTATTTGGAATGATCGCCTTGGCGATAGTATTTAGCGGCTGTGCCATGGTGGGCCCGGATTATGTCAAACCCACGGCCCAGGAACCCAAGCAGTGGCTGGAGTCAACCGACCCCAAAATCGAAAGCAAGGAGGCCGACTTCAAAGACTGGTGGATCGTATTTAATGATCCGGTTCTCAATGACCTGATTCAAGCCGCCTACCAGCAGAACTTGCCGCTGCAAATCGCCGGATTACGCATCTATGAGGCCCGCGCCCAACTGGGGATTGCCTTCGGGTTTCAATACCCCCAGACGCAGCAGGGTTTGGGTTCGGCACAACTCAACCAGATCAGTAAAAATGCGCCCAACGTTGCTGCGGCCGATCGATACTATTCAACTTACGATATTGGCTTGGATGCGGCCTGGGAGCTGGATGTCTGGGGCAAATTTCGCCGTGCGGTGCAGACCGGCGTGGCCAGCCTGGAGGCCTCCATCGCAGATTATGATGATATTCTGGTGTCCTTGACTTCCGAGGTGGCGAATACGTTTATCAGGTTGCGCACCTCCGAAGAACGCCTGGAGGTTGCGCGTCAAAACGTTGTCATCCAGAAAAGGTCTTTAGAGATAGCGAATGTCAGGTTCAAAGCCGGTGCAGTTACTGAACTCGATGTCACCCAGGCCAAGTCACTTTTACGATCCACCGAGTCGACGATCCCCGGTTTTGAAACCGATGTTCGGCAAGCGAAAAATGCATTGGCCATTTTGTTGGGCAAACTTCCCGGCCAAATCGATACCATGCTGGGCGGCCCGGGGCTCATACCGGAAGTTCCGGCCGAGGTGGCGGTGGGTATTCCAACTGAACTGCTGCGCCGCAGACCGGATATCCGGTTTGCCGAACGGCGGCTCGCAGCCCAAAGTGCTCAGATCGGATTTGCCAAAGCGGATCTATTCCCCCATTTTTCGCTGTTCGGCACGTTGGGCTTTCAAACCAGCGACTATACGGATGCATCCCAATTCCAGCAATCTATTTGAGCCGGAATAGCTTTACCTATAATACCGGCGCCGGCTTTAACTGGGATCTCTTCAATTACGGCAGGATTACAAACCAGATTCGGGTTGAAGACGCCCGTTTCCAGGAGCTGGCGGTCAATTATGAAGACACGGTCCTACGAGCCGCCCAGGAAGTCGAAGACGCCATGGTCGGTTTTCTGCAATCACAGAATGCGGTTTTTTTCCTGGCCGATGCTGTCAAAGCCTCCAAACGATCCGTTGACCTTTCTCTAATCCAGTACCGTGAGGGGCTGGTGGACTACCAGCGCGTATTGGATACCCAGCGTGATTTAACAAGCCAACAGGATAACCTGGTATTTACGGCCGGATCCGTGGGGTTGAATCTGGTAGCCATGTACCGGGCTTTGGGCGGCGGCTGGGAAATTCGTGGGGACAATGATTTTATTCCGGCTAGCCTCAAAGAGGAGATGGAGAAGAGGACCAACTGGGGTAATATGCTGTCACCCAAAGAAACGGAATATCCGCCGTCACAAGAGGTCAATGCAATTTTTAACCGGCCGGACTGGTAATTCTTCGGGTTGCGGGTTACGAGCATGGTGGTTGATGGGTTGAGTTGTTGATTGGTTGATTAAGGTCGATGGATGATAACCATTTAAACCACTCAACTTATTCAACTCTATCAACCTATTCAACTCAATTTACCCAATAAACTTAGTCAACACGATCATCCAATAAACCAAGCCATCTAAAGGAAAATCTCCATGACCCAGGAATTTGACGCCCGAAAAAGTTATCTTGCCGTCAAAGCCAGTGAGAAGATGGTCGCTTATGCCGGCTTCGTCATCGCTCGCGAAAAAGATGGTAAAACGAAAGAAGGGGTCGTTAAAATTTCTTCCTATCACCGGCCCTATGGCGGCGGCTATTTAACGTTGACCTTTATCGTGGACAGAGGTCAAGATGAAGAGCTCATGGATAAGCATCAGCGGTTGTGCGACAACCTCACCGAAGAAACCCTCAGGCCATTGCTGGAGAAGGGATTCGAAAGGATGGTCAAAGTAGACCTGGATTCGCTGGAAAGAAGCGAGGGTTGGTATATTGAGGAAATTAATGTCTATTTCCACACGATCGAGGGTCGGGAAAAGGCTTTAATTGAACAACAGCTTTTTCCGGCAATTGAAAAGCTTCTTCCTTGCAAGTTTGATACCGTGGAATGGTGGCCGGAAGGCAAAAAAACTCACCCCCCGGAAAAAGAGGAGATCGAAGAACATATTTCGCTGCGCGGGCTTTTCAGGAAATGGTTCGGGACAGGCTAACGGACAGTAAACTCAACCTAACGTTAAACGTAATTTCAACCTCGCTTACATAGTCAGCTTCCAAGGAGGCCACATGCCGCTGAAAGTCAAATCAATCGAAAACCGACCGGGAGTCATCATCTTATCTCCTATTGGCTCTATTAATGCCGCTACCTATAATATTCTGGAAGCAAAGGTCGATGAGATTTTAAAAAAAATCCCGGATGTCATCATTTTTGACATGGAGTTTACCGATTACATCAGCAGTACCGGGATCCGGGTGCTGTTAAAAACAAAAAAGGCCATGAAAGCGACCAATGGCAGGGTTGTTTTTATGAAACTCCAACCTCAAATAAAAAAAGTATTTGATATTCTCAAAGCGATTCCGACGCTAGCGGTTTTCGCCAATATCCAGGAGCTGGACCAATATTTAGATTCAATGCAAAAGAAGGCGCGTTAGAAAAAGTGAGTTGAACACCCGATGCCGGAGGATGGAATTTTAAATTCAGCAAACGTAAATGTCGCTCAAACCGGCGAAATCAGCTCCGATCGCCAGGCCAAGGATACCTTGCGTCTTCGACTTAAGGGCAGTTGGAAAATGGGAGCAAGCTTTCCTTCGGCCAATGTCGTTCAGAAGCAGATCGAGACGGCCGGCAGCATCCGACGTGTCGGATTCGATTCAAAGAATATGACCGGTTGGGATAGCAGTCTGCTCACATTTTTATTAAAAATAAGTGATTATTGTTCAAAAAATAAAATTATTTTCGACAAGGAGGGATTGCCGGACGGTGTCAGAAGACTGATTGTCCTGGCTACAGCCGTCCCGGAAAGAAAAGGAGCTCGCAAAGAATCATTCCAAGAGCCTTTTTTTTCTCGTGTTGGATCATCCGCCATCGATATGTGGCAGGCCACCCTTGAATTATTGGAATTTATCGGTGAAGCGTCCATCGCATTATTTAAGTTTATCACAGGAAAGGCAAGTTTTCGTCGCAGTGATCTGATCCTGTTCATCCAGCAATGCGGTGCCGAAGCATTGCCCATCGTTACCCTGATCAGCCTATTGGTGGGTTTGATACTGGCCTTTGTAGGCGCTGTCCAACTGATGATGTTTGGCGCCCAGATTTACGTGGCTGATTTGGTAGGTATCGCCATGGTGCGTGTTATGGGGGCTGTCATGGTCGGAATTGTGATGGCGGGACGTACAGGTGCGGCTTTTGCCGCCCAGTTGGGAACCATGCAAGGCAACGAGGAAATCGATGCTTTAAAAACCATGGGCGTGTCCCCCATGGAATTTCTGGTGCTGCCACGCATGCTGGCCCTTATTTTAATGATGCCGCTGCTGTGTATCTATGCGGATTTGATGGCAGTCATCGGCGGCTTGATCGTTGGCGTCGGCGTACTCGATATCGGCTTGGTGCAATATATCAATCAAACAATGGGCGCACTGAAGTTGAGCTACTTTTTTATCGGAATTATCCATGCCACTGTTTTCGGAGTGCTGGTGGCCCTGGCCGGGTGCCTCAGGGGGATACAATGCGGCCGAAGTGCTTCGGCGGTGGGAGAGGCAACCACCTCGGCAGTCGTCACTTCGATTGTGGCCATCATCGTGGCCACCGGGATCATCACGGTGGTGTGCAATGTAATTGGGATTTAAATGGCTGTGACTGAAACAAATACCAAAAAGAAAGCCCATATCACCGTCAAAGACCTCACCATGGCTTACGGAAGCTTTGTGGTTCAACGCGACCTCACTTTTACGATCAACCACGGCGATATTTTTATCATCATGGGCGGCAGCGGATGCGGCAAAAGTACGCTGATGAGACATATGGTCGGGTTGAAAGCGCCGGCCAAAGGGCAGGTTTTCTATAATGGTGTCAGCTTTTGGGATACCGATCCCGCCGACCGAGATCGCTTTATGCAAAAAATCGGCATATCATACCAAAGCGGTGCATTGTTCAGCTCCATGACCCTGGCCGAGAACATCGCCCTTCCGCTGCAGCAATATACGGATTTAAATCCGGATCAAATCCGCGAAATCATATCCCTTAAGCTTTCCCTGGTCGGCTTGGCGGGATTTGATGACTACTATCCGTCCGAAATTAGCGGCGGTATGCAAAAGCGGGTAGGTCTGGCCCGGGCCATCGCCCTGGACCCCGAAATCGTGTTCTTTGATGAGCCGTCTGCAGGACTGGATCCTATCAGTGCCCGGCTGTTGGATGATCTGATCCTGGAACTCAGCGAAAGCCTCGGGGCAACCGTGGTCATCGTCACCCACGAGCTGGCCAGTATCTTTGCCATCGGCAACAACTCGGTGTTTCTGGACCCGGAGGCCAAAACGATGATTGCACAAGGAGATCCCAAAAAACTGCTGGCGGAGTCAAAAAATCCGACGGTTCATAAATTTTTAACACGAGGGGAAGGATAGATGAATGAGGGTCAATAAATCATGAGCAAACAGGCAAACAAGACGGCAATTGGTGTGTTTGTGGTGGGGGCAGTGGTTCTGGCGGTTGGCGCCATTATCGTTTTCGGTTCCGGCAAATTTTTTGTTAAGAGGGAATTGTTCGTTGCATACTTCCAGGGATCGGTAAAAGGCTTGAGAGTCGGTGCGCCGGTGGTGTTTCGGGGAGTTAAAATCGGTGAGGTAACCCAAATGAGGCTCTATTCCCTTCGCAAAGATATGTCCGTTGAAATTCCGATTATTTTCAAAATAGACCCGGCTAATTTTCACAGCATCGGTCCGGCGGTTGAGGATTATGACGAACAGACGGATGCACTGATAAAGATGGGATTAAGAGCCCAGATGGTAATGCAAAGTTTTGTTACCGGCCAGCAGATGATCAATATTGATTTTTTTCCGGACACCCCGGTGAGACTGTTGGGACCGGAAGGCATAGACCTCGGCAAGGACATTCGGGAAGTTCCGACGATTCAAACGTTTCAGCAGGAAATTGGCAAGACAATTGAAGAAGTCCCCATCGGTGAGATTGTAGAAAGCTTACAGAATTCCCTGAAGGGTATCGAAGGCTTCGTGACATCTGAGGAATTCGGCAAAAGCCTGCACTATTTCAAACAAACGTTGAAAGACGCCCGGGACCTGGTGAGACATGTGGATGAAAAAATCGACCCGCTTTTTGCCGATGTCGATCAAACCCTCAAAACCGCCCAGGCGGTCCTGCAAAATGTCAACAGCCAGGTCGACCCCCTGGCCGGCAGCATCAAACAAACCGCCGATGATACCCGCAAACTGGTAAACAATGTCAACCAACGCGTTAGGCCGATTCAAGCCGACCTGGCGAAAACCACCAAATCTCTGCGGGCTGCCCTGCAGACCGCCGAAGATGCAATTGTAGCAGTGGATGGAATGGTATCGGAAAATTCCGAGTTTCGCTATCAGATAGATATTTTTCTGCGAGAAATTGCCCTGATGGCCCGCTCTTTACGGAGTTTCGCCGCATATCTCGAACGGAATCCCGACGCGTTGTTTCGCGGAAAAGTGGGAAGGGAAGGTCAAAAATGAGTATGAAACGTTTGCACCTGTTAGGAGTTATTCTCCTGTTGTTTTTATGCCTCACAGCAAGTTGCGCACTCATGGGAAGTGGCACCCGGCGACCTACCAAAAACTATGTTCTCAACTCCCTGTATAGCGAAGAGACAAAGACACAGGCGATAGCAGATTTAGGCGATATCGGCATCTTGGTAGGTCCTGTCAGACTGGCGTTGTATCTCGATCGCGCGGATATCGTCATTCGGGACAGCCAAAATCAGATTCGCCTGGCCGAATTCTCCCAATGGGCAGGTCCGTTGCAGGAAAATTTCAGCAGAGTTCTGGCCGAAAATTTATCTGTCTTGCTGGCAACAGACAGTGTCGGCATTTTTCCCGGGACCCGGGCTATGTCATTTGATTTTAATGTTACAGTGGATGTGAACCGATTTGACGGTATGCCGGGGCAAAAGGCCGATTTGAGGGCCCGCTGGGCAATTTTAGATCAAAACAGGAAAAAAATGCTTTTTGAAAAGCATACGGTGTTGAATCAACCCATAGAAAATGACAGTTTGGAGGCATTGATCGCCGCCGAAAGCCGCACTCTGGCGGATCTAAGCCGCGAAATCGCAGAAGCGATTAAAACCCTGGCGGAAGGAAAAACTCCTGCAAAGAAGTAAAGAATCTTGGCCCAAAGGACCCGGCTTGTAACGTTAGAAAAAAACGAGTGCACCTTAACGCACAGCGCAAAAAGCAGAGGGATTAGGGAGTAATCGTCATACCCGCTAAGCCTGTCCCCACAGAGGCTGGGAGCGGGTAGCCAGACTATAAAACGACTTTTTACGATTTAGAGGGGTCAGCTAGCCGCTGGCCTGACACCTGAAACCTGACACCTTGCGTTCCTTACAACATATTGTCAGATAAAACCCGATAAGCGCTTAACTCATGAAAAAAACATTTAACCTGACAGTACTCGCATTACTCCTACTTTCCTGTGCCCATGGCAAAACCGATCATTTCCCAATCGTCGCCGATACGGCCGACGCCGCTCTGGTGTATGTTATCCGCGATAACAATCTTATGGGCTGGGGATTTTCTTTAAAGGTGGCGCTGGATGATGCCATTATCGCCCGTTTACGCTCGGGAGAGTACGTCTCTTTTTATGTCAAACCCGGATTTCACTCCCTGGGAATACCCGAACCGACCCTCACCGTACCCTTTGCAAAGGGCGAAAAATACTATTTTCTGATCGGTGCCGATTATTCCCAATTTGGATTCGAAATCCAGCGCATCGGCAATGAAAAAGGCGAGCGGTGGCTGGCCAAAGCCAAACCGGTGGAATAGCGCAGCGCATAGGGCAAGGGGCAGAGGACAGATGTCAGTTGACAGAGGTCAGAAGACGGAAACGATAAAGCGCAGAGAAAAGAGGCTTCGATTTTCAGAACTGACAAAATCATAAAAGAGCCGTTGTAAAGACTGGATACCCGCCTTCACGGGTATGACCTCTATGGTATCTATTCGATGTTAATAGACTTATTGTCATTCCCGTGCAGGCGAGAATCCAGAAAACGAAAAAACCCAACTTTTTACGAAACCATCAGAATTAAATAACAGCAAAACCCGGCTGCGGCCCAGCCGGGTTTTTCCTTGATTGCAAATCCATTTCCCTATGAGCTTTGGGCGACGATCTCCATGCCCTCTGCTCTATGCCCTATGCTCTTTCCCTTTTTCCAACCAGAACCATATACACATCCATCACATTGGTCCGGGTGGGTCCGGTGATGACAAGGTCACCCAGTGCTTGCAGAAAGTGGTAGGAATCGCTGCGTTGGAGGTAATCTAAAGGATCAAGGCCTTTGGCCCGGGCCCTTGTAACGGTGGTTCCATCGGCAATTGCCCCCGCAGCATCGGTGGGTCCATCCGTGCCGTCCGTTCCGCCGCTTAAGACAACGATATCCTCCATACCATCGATGATGGGGGCGGAAGCCAGGGCAAATTCCTGGTTGCGGCCGCCTTTTCCGTCACCCTGAAGGGTCACGGTGGTTTCTCCGCCGCACAAAATGCATGCTGGGGGTGGGAAGGGGTTCCCCGAACTGCGAACCTCTTTTGCGATTGCAATAAGCACCTTCACCACCTCCCGGGCCTCGCCTTCCACGGTGGAAGAAAGTATTAAAGGCCGGTAACCCTGGCGCTCGGCTTCTTTGCTTGCAGCCATCAAAGCCTGGATGTTGGTGCCCACAAGTTCGGAGTAACAGCGCTGGAAGACAATGTCGTCTGATTTTGGGGTGTCCTGGGTGTCTCCCTTCAACCCCGCCAGAAAGCGGTCCCTCACCGACGATGGGACACGATCCCAGATGTCATATTTTTTAAAAACCCCTTCGGCGTCGGCAAAAGTACTGGAATCCGGTACCGTAGGACCGGATCCGATCACATTGAGGTCATCGCCGATGACATCCGAAAGAATCAGGGTTACCACCGTTGCCGGATGGGCGCAGCGCGCCAGCCATCCTCCTTTGGCGCGGGAGAGATGTTTCCGAACAGTATTGATTTCATGAATATCTGCGCCACATGCCAAAAGCAGTCGCGTAACTTCCTGCTTGTCTTCCAGCGTAACCCCTTGTGCGGGAGCCACCAGCAGCGCAGATCCGCCGCCTGAAATGACACACAATACCAGATCCCGTTCACCGGCCGTACTTACCAGAGACAGAATATCCTCAGCGCCTTGTATGCCGCGTTCGTCGGGAACGGGATGTCCGGCCTCATGTATTCGGACATGCTGCAGTGGCAGACCATGTCCTTCCTTAACCACAATGACACCATCCGATATGCGATCACCCAGCAGGTCCTCCAAAGCCATGGCCATGGGCGCCCCGGCTTTCCCGGCCCCAATCACCAGAATGCGATCATAATCTTCAAACTCGAATCGGCGCTCTCCAACTTGCAAGGCGCCGTCCATCGTCTTGACATATCGCAAAACGGCCGCTATCGGATCCACGGCCTTCAGGGCCGCCCTGAAAATCTCCTCGGCCTGTTGCCGCATGGGTATCGCCTGTTCGGCTAGTAGCGTCATAATCTGCCTTTGCTATTCCGCAATCACCTTATTGCGGTTCTGAACGATAGGCATTGCGAATCATCACATAGGGATCGATCGCGGCTTCCTTCAGCGCCTCGTACTCCCCTATTCGCAGGGAGACGTCATTGACCGTCTCACCGGCACGAATGCCCAAAGACGTCCAGATGTCATCAAACAGCCACCAGATGGGGTCTAAAAACGTATCCCCCAGACGTCCCAGACCGTCCCGCAGGCTGGATGGCCCGAAAAAGGGCAGCGTTAAATATGCGCCGCTGTCAAACCCCCACACCGCAAAGGTCTGTCCCAGGTCCTCCGCACTGGGCTGCAGCTCCGGGTAATTGGCCGCCACGTTGGCAAGCCCCAAAAACCCCGCTGTGGTGTTGATGAAAAACTGGCCGAATTCCGCACCCGACTTGCGCACTTTACCCTGCAGCAGGCAATTGATAAAACGCACCGGAAACCGGACGTTGTAAAATACGTTGCGAATGGCCACCCGCAGCTCTTTGGGGATAATAAATCCATAGCCCCGGGACACCGGCTTTAGCACCCAAAAATACATCTTGTCGTTGAAGTGATAAAACCCGGTATTCAATTCAATAAAAGGATCGGGGATCAGTTGGACGTCTCCTTGCGCTGCATCATCATCGTACTCATCATCGTACTCGTCATCGTACTCGTCATCGTCATCATCTTCCCCTTCGGTTTCAGCTTCGTCTGAGGCTTCAGCTCGGGGTGTTTCCGATTGTTTATCGGTTGATCTCTGCTCAGTTTGCTGTGCCAGGTACATCCTGCCTTTTTCATCAAAAGCAGCGGCCGGTGTGAGGCCACAAAGGACAACAAAAAAAACCAGGACTGCGGCAAGGGATAATAGCTTTTTCATGGGAGGTTGAAACTCCTTTTAGGCCCCTAAGGGCCTTTATCTGACAACATGTTGTAAGAAACGCAAGGTGTCGGTACCAGATGTCAGGGAAATTAGATGCTGAATTCTGAAACCTGAACACTGAAACCCTTAACCCTTGACTTTTTCCCGCAATGTTTCAATCAGTTCATCGGGAGAGCCCTTTGAAAGGATCTGCTTGAACTGGGTCCGGTAGTTTTTCACCATGCTGACCCCTTCGATGATAACGTCGTATACTTTCCAGCTGCCGCTCTTATCGGTCAGCCGGTAAAAAAGCGGAATCTTCTTGCCGTCTGAGGTCTGGAGAAAACTTTGAACTTCGGCCCTGCCTTTTTTAAGCATGGTCTCCTTGTCAAAGATAATTTTCTGATCCGAATACTCCAGCAGCCGATCGGCGTAAACACCTTGAAGCAGTTGCTTAAACAGCTTTACAAATTCTGTCTGCTGCTCGGCACTCATTTTTTTCCAATCCCGGCCCAGAGTTCTTTTTGAAAGTTCCTCAAAATCAAAAATATGATCTATCTCCTTGCCAATGGTGTCAATTTTCTCATCTTTGGTTTTGGCCTTAAAGGCAGGATCGCCCAGGGTTTTAAGTACTTTGTCAACCCCTTGTTCCACGGTTTCTTTGGGTGTTGCAGCATAGCCTTGAAGTGGTAGCACTATCAAAAGTGCAAGAATCATTATCAATCCGGTAAATCGCCTATTCATATTAGCCTCCGTTTGAGTTTAATGGGTTGATTGAGTTGATTAAGTTTATTGGGTAAATTTAGTTGAATGGGTTGATTGGGTTGCATAAGTTGACGGGTTAAAATGGATATAATCCATCGACCGTAATCAACTAATCAACCAATCAACCTAATCAACTTAATCAACCGAATCAACTATAACCTATGTTCTAATATTCCAAACCTCGCAACACGTAACCCGTAACGCGCAACCTGCAACACGCAACCTGAAACGAACATCTTTCCCCATTCCAATTATTCTTTCTTTGCTTCCCCTCCGCCCACATCTCCAAAGGCATATTTGCTGATCAGGTCCATGATATCCGTCGGTGAATTGGTATCGGTGATCGTGTCGCCGTCTGCCAGCAAGTCGCCGCCACCGCCCGCATCGATACTCACAAATTTGTCACCGATCAACCCTTCGGTTTTCACCGATGCAATCGCATCATCATATACCTCCACGCCTTTGTTGATCTTAAATTCCACGACCACCAGCTGGTTTTCCTGGTCCATGGTAAATTTTTCCACCCGGCCGATCTCAAGACCCAGCATATTGACCGGGTTGCCCACCCGCAGGCCGGTGACGGTATTGAACTTGCCGTACAATGAATAGGTATTCTCACCGATAAATCCCACATTGCCCAAATTGACGGCCATATAGGCAATACACAGCAACCCGATGACGACAAAAATTCCCACCACTGTTTCCTTGGAATACTTCTTCATTGCGTTTCACCTCCGCGTGCACACGTAAAGCGTGCAATTTCTTTTTGATTAAACCTTGCAAATTCCATCACCGACTCGATCTCGATCTGCGGCTTGCCCTGGGCCAGTCCGGCCAGGACACTGAATTCAATGCAGTCCTTCGTCTCGTCTTCACCCTCGATGTCAGTTTTAACGCCCTGAATCCCATGTTTCTTGAAATCTTTGGTGAAGTCTTGCATGATCCGTTCGGATTCCTCCAGATTGGAATACGGCAGCACCGTGGCATATTCATTGATGGTTTGCCGCGATGAGAATCCGCCCACCGCACCAAAATGCTTATTGATATACGATCCCAGAGACCGGATAATCTGTTGGGCCACATCATGACCCAGTTTTTCACTGATGGTATCCAGGTCATCTATGGTAAAGACCGCCGCTGCATAGGACGCATCGGTTTGTCTCTGACTCAAATCGCTTTGATAACGAACTTTGAACTGACGCCGGGAATACAACCCGGTCAATTCCTGCCCCAGACTTTCAAGACTCGAAATAAGCTCCTGGCGGAACGGATGATCGAGAGATTCAAAATCTTCAGGATTGCCCTGGAAAACGATTTTTTTGCCGTACAGGGCCAGAATTCGGTTGGAGATAAAATACACATCCGGGATTTCGTGACTGATCAAAAGGGCGGTGAACCCGAAGCGTTTCTGGTAATCGGCCACCATGCCCAAGATGGCATTTTTGCGGATCGGGTCCTGACCGGTGGTGGGCTCATCAAAGAGCACAATATTCGGATCGGTCACCAGGGCGCGGGCCAGAGCCACCCGCTTTTGCATGCCGCCGGAAATCTCGGAGGAATATTTGTCGGCCACTTCGGTCAGATCCGTCTGTTCGATGCGGGCCATGGCCTTGCGCTCGATTTCCTTCTTTTTTAGTTTTGTGGTGTACTTGAGCGGCAGGGCCACATTTTCGAATACCGTCAGCGAGTCAAACAGGGCATTGTTTTGAAACATATAGCTGATCTGGCCGATGTAATTGTTCCAGTCGGCTTTTTTCATTTGATCGATGGGCTTGCCGCGAAAAAGGATCTGTCCCTCATCCGGTTTGAGCATTCCGATAATATGCTTGAGCGTCACACTCTTGCCCGTACCGGAAAGACCGATCAGCGTCGTCACCTCACCCTCATACATTGAAAAGTCAATGCGGTTCAGGATGTTGCGGTTGCCGAAGGTTTTGCTCACCCCTTTAAATTCAATAATTGGCTCTCTTTGTCCGTCCATGTGATCCCTATTTAATTAGTCATTCGTCATTTTTTCCGGTTCGTCCGGGTTAGGGCCTTATCGGGTTTATTCTGACAACATGTTGTAAGGAAAGTTAGGTTTCCCCGCTTACGCTTCGCTTCAGACGGGATCGTAGACAGGTGTCAGTGTTCAGCCCGCCCTAGTGCGATATTTCTAGTATTTACGGTTCACCGTCGGAGACCCGAATAATGCCTTGATCACGAAATTCATGTTAGGTTAGGTCTGGGCCAGGGGTTTCAGGACTATGCGGCTCGCCTTCCTGATCTGCCTCCGGCAGAAAACCTGACACCTACAATTTGCGACATTAACTTACCAGCGTGCTTGTTGCCCTTCAGAGGCCACTTTTTTCGAGTGCAGACTTGAAAAAAAGCATAGTATCTTACAAAATAAAAGAATTTACAATATAATCGGAAATCAGGATCATCACGCAAGATATGACCACCGCTGAAGTGGTGGACAGACTGACACTTTTGGCACCGAAGCTGTCCGTGCGCATGTGCGTGAAATAACCCTGAAAACAGCAAATGGTAATAATCAAAATCCCGAACACGATCGACTTGTAGAATCCCCCCATGATGTCATCGATCTGGGTGCTTGACACGACCCGGTAAAAATAAGAGCCTGAGTTGACCCCGAGGATCAGGCAACCGCTGACCCAGGCGCCGATAATGCCGATGAGGTCGAAAAAAGCGGTTAAAATCGGAAAACTGATAACGGCAGCCGCAATGCGCGGGCTGATCAGATACCCCAGCGGATCGATACGCATGGTGGATAACGCATCGATCTGTTCAGAAATACGCTGGATGCCGATCTCCGCAGTCATGGCCGAACCCGCCCGGGCGGTGATCATGATGGCGGCCAGAACCGGACCCATCTCCCGGATCAGCGTTAGGGCGATGGCGGTGCCCAGCACTCCCACGGAACCGAAGTCGACCAAAACGAAATAAAGCTGGAGTCCCAGCACCATCCCGGTGAAAAAGCCCACCAGCATTACAATCTGAGCGGATTTTGCGCCAATATAGTAAATCTGTTGGATAATATCGGGGATCGCTTTAATTCTAAACATCATAATGAAGGACCGGAAGAAAAATATGGCCATGGCCCCAATGTCGTTGTTCAGCCTGAGTGTTTTGCCGCCGAAAAAATTAAAAACGGATGTCGATAACCCTTTCGCCGGCTTCACCGCTTGCGTTCCTGTGGTATCATCAACTGTGGAATTATCTGCCATTTTGTGATTTTCCCCTTCCTTAGATTGAGGGATTCGTTGAAATTGGGTTTTAAAATTGCTTGTCCAAGAAGTTTTCCATTTTTTCCGCACTGTTTAAGAAAGTTAAAGCTAGCAGTCGATTTGTTCGAGTGGCGCCAATACTTTCGCTGTTAAAAATCAAATTTAAATCCCAATGGAGGAAATTTCTGATGAGCTTTATAGCTAAATTGAATCAATTGCGCAAAATCATAGAAAAGATGAACACTTTCAACGGGAAAAAATCCACTCATTTTAGCAAAAATTAGATCAGATGGGTGTTTGGTTTGCCTGTCGTTTATAAGGTGGTGAAGTTAAATTGTTAGAAAAACGGCATTTTATCCAATTGTATATGTAGCATATATATCACAATAAAATCGAATCTCAAGAAAAATCATTGAAACTGATAATATTTCTCAACCAGGTAAAGACATGGCGGCTATGCATAGATATAGCAGAGTCAAAACTGAAAAAAGCCGGCCCCGCAAGGCCGGCTTTGATTTCAATCGGGAGTACCGCTATGGTCAAATCGGAAAGTTGAAATAGGGACCCCGTCTAACCTAAGTTTTGAGTTCGGCTGAGTTTACCAGGCTACTCGTTAATGCCTACCGCAACTTCAACACGCCGATTCATACGACGTCCTTCTGACGTATCATTGCCGGCAACCGGATTGAGTTTCCCGAACCACTGCAGAACGATGCGATCCTCGTCGATATTGGCACTCTTCATTAAGTATGCCGCAGCACTTTCCGCTCTTCTGCGTGACAATCCCAGGTTATATTCTTCGCTTCCGACACTGTCGGTGAACCCAGCCAGGACAGCGTAGCTGTCGGGATTGCTTTGTAAATATTCGCCGACCTTATCGAGTCCATCATGATATTCCATGGATAGGGCAGCACTGCCGAAATCGAACAGAATATTGTCGCCTGTGGCCCCGGTGGTCTTCATTTCGGTTACCGTTTGAACTTCCGAGCTTGTTTTGACCATAAACAACGCGCCGCTGTTATATTGCGGATTGTCGACAAACTTTGCAAATGGAATCAACCGCGAACATTCATTGGACCTCGCCATATCCTCCAGCCGCTTTTGATCCCGGGTCTGAGTGCCGTCGCCGATGACATAGAAACAAACATTGTATTTTGCAGCCAGTTCCGTGGTAATATCGCCGGGATCTTTCAAGCCCCGGTCCGATTTCACTGAAGCTGCCGTCGCTGAAGATAAAAACCACCGTTTTGCCGGACGCCCCTTGCAGGACCGGTTCAAGATCACGCAGCGCGCGCGGCAGGAAAGTGGCGCCTTCGGCATCGGCTTTGATGCCGTTGATGGCCTCGGCAAACTTTTCCTTGTCAAGCGGCCCCATTGGGTAAAGGGCCTCGGTCGGTGAGAATTCGTAAAGCGCGGCATTATATCCCAGATCCGGCAGTGCCCGCTCTCCGTTCACCAGGATCTCCTTGGCAACTTCGAGCTTCGACTTGGTCGAATCTTTTTGCCAACGATGGTTCATGGATTGAGACGTATCCATTAGAACGATAAAATTATCCGCTGTTTTGATGAAATCCTCGGTCACAACAGTTTTCTGGATAATATCCTCTTCCGTGATGATTTCAAAAGCCGAAACCTGGACGACCATGAAACCCGCCAAAATTATGCCGCATAGCATAGTCATAGGTAGCTTAAAAAAAGTTTTGTTCTTCATTCTTTGTCTCCTTTTCTTCTATGGTTAGATTAAACTCAACAATCATAAGTTATGCTGGTAGATTAAACATCTCTTCTGAAATTGTCAATACTTCACTAGCGATTTTGATTCATTTCTTCAGATCCGAAAAGTGATATTGGGAATACGTAGCACAAAGGTTGCTTTTGCGTTCATCATGATATAGGTTCACCTTATCTTCATCCGCAACCGATGAGATGGTTACCTTGCCTTGCTTTTATTTAGGAATTTCGAGAAGAATTCGGAGTTCACGGTAAAATGATATCATACTATTAGGCGGTGAAGCGGACGCCCGCAAAAATTTGATAGATATTATTTTTGGAACCTCAACATGTCAAAAAGTCTATTCATCGCAACTCTGGAACCCAGCGGAGGCAAATCTGTAGTAGCACTCGGACTCATGGAAATGTTATCAAGGCGTCTGCAAAATATCGGGTATTTTCGTCCGATTATTCCAGATGTAAAACGCGACAACAATATTCAACTGATCCTGAACCGTTACAATTTGAAATCGGCGTATGAAGACATGTTTGCATGCAAACACGAAAATGCCCGACGTATGGTCTCGGATGGACAGTATGACATCCTTTATAAAAACATTCTGGACAAATATAAAGCTCTGGAAAGTCGATGTGATTTTGTGCTATGCGAAGGCACGGATTACACAGGAGTATCCTCCGCCTTCGAGTTTGACTTTAATGCCGGAGTGGCCAATAATTTGGGATGCCCGATTATAGCGGTAGTAAACGGATCTGGCAAATCTCCTGAGGAAATTCTAAATGCGACGCGATTTGCCCGTGAAGCCTTTGAAAATCAGGGATGCACCATCCTGGCAATCTTCGTAAATCGGGTGGACCCACAGGATGTTGACCTTATTAATGAGCGGCTGAAAGAGGAATCATCAATTAAAGAGCCGGTGTATATCCTTCCCGATGAACCACTGTTGGGCAAACCGACTGTCGGGGAAATTGCCGCGAATCTGAAGAGCCGCCTTTTGCAAGGCGATGCGGCCGGCCTGGAGCGCGAAGTACTCGACATTAAGATTGCGGCCATGAATTTGCCGCATTTTCTGGACTATATCAACGATGGAACCCTCGTCATCACCCCCGGCGATCGCTCCGATGTCATCCTGGGCAGCCTGGCGGCAATGGTTTCTGAAACGTATCCGAATATTTCCGGTCTTCTATTAACCGGTGGGTTGCCCCTCGAACCCCAGGTGTTAAAGCTGATCGAAGGCTTTAAAAAAACGTCGCCCATACCCATCTTCAGCGTTGACTCGGACACGTATACGGCTGCGATGAAAGCCGGGAAGGTGAGAGCTGCACTTACACCTCAAAACGAACGAAAAATCGCTTCCGCTCTGGGTCTTTTCGAAACCCATGTAGATATACCGGAAATCGAAGACCATATCGAAGTGGTTCAGTCCTCGAGTGTGACGCCGATCATGTTTGAATACAATCTCATCGAACGGGCGAAGGCCCACCGACAACACATCGTTCTGCCCGAGGGGACTGAAAGGCGTATCCTGCAGGCCAGTGAAATACTTTCACGACGCCAGGTTGTGGATATTACCCTGCTGGGTAATCCGGAAGATATACGTCAGAAAACAGGCGGGCTCGGGCTAAAACTGGATGAAATCAAGATTGTCGATCCCCTGCAATCGGATCTGCGCGAGGAATACTCGATGATTTATTATGAGATGCGCAAACACAAGGGCATCTCTGAAAAAATGGCCCGGGATACCTTGACGGATTCTAGTTATTTTGGAACGATGATGGTCTATAAGGGTGTCGCCGATGGCATGGTGTCCGGTGCTGTTCACACCACCGGTGAAACCATCCGGCCAGCCCTTCAGATTATTCGCACCCGGCCCGGAGTTGCCATCGTCTCCAGTGTATTTCTGATGTGCCTGACAGACCGCGTGCTCGTATATGGGGACTGTGCGGTAAATCCTGATCCCAGCGCCGGGCAACTGGCAGACATCGCCGTCAGTTCGGCTGAAACTGCCTTAATCTATGGTATCGAACCTCGCATCGCCATGTGTTCTTATTCCACCGGCCAATCCGGTAAAGGCAGGGATGTCGACAAAGTGCGCGAGGCTACCCGGCTGGTAAAAGAAAAGCGACCTGATTTGAAAATCGAAGGTCCGATCCAGTACGATGCTGCTGTTGATGTCGGAGTTGCAAAAACCAAAATGCCCCAGAGCGAAGTGGCCGGCCGTGCAACGGTTTTCATCTTTCCGGACTTGAACACCGGCAACAATCTCTACAAGGCTGTTCAACGTTCGGCCGGTGCGGTCGCCATCGGACCGGTGCTGCAAGGATTAAACAAGCCGGTAAACGATCTAAGCCGGGGGTGCACAATACCCGACATCGTCAACACGATAGCCATCACAGCGATTCAGGCACAGGCGGCTGTACCAGAGGGCGGATGACAGAACCCAGAGGACAGAAGTTGGAATTCGGTAGTGAAAATCCTGGTGATAAATTCCGGCAGCTCTTCCATTAAATATCGGCTCTTCGACATGGTGGATAAAAGTGTGTTGGCCACCGGTTTGATAGAGCAGATTGGCGAAACCGGGAGCCGTTTGACGCATCAATCCCGCGGTAAGCAGGGCGATAGGCAAGAAATCAACATGACCCAGCCGATTGAGAACCATCAGGCAGGCTTTCAGCTCATCGAGAGGGTTTTACAAAAGACCGGTGTGCGCAGTGACACGGGTGAATTATCCGGCATCGGCCACCGCGTGGTTCACGGCGGTGAAAAGTTTCGCCTACCGACGATCATAAATTCGGAAGTGATCGAAGCCATCCGCCGACTGATCCCTCTGGCACCCCTGCACAACCCTGCCAATCTCCTTGGAATAGAAGTCGCATTGGCGTCTGCCCGGAATGTACCTCAAGTCGCCGTTTTTGATACAGCTTTCCATCAGTCAATTCCATCTTACGCCTTTCGTTATGCGCTGTCTAAAGACCTGTATGCCGACCATGGCGTTCGCCGCTATGGTTTCCACGGCACGTCTCACTTTTATGTCGCCAAACAAGCTGCCACCCATTTAAAACAACCCCTGACCTCTCTGAATATGATTACCCTTCACCTGGGAAACGGCGCCAGCGTCACCGCCATAAAGAATGGCAAAAGTGTAGACACCTCCATGGGTATGACACCGCTGGAAGGATTGATCATGGGCACCCGTTCGGGCGATATTGATCCGGCCATTATATTCTACCTTGGCCGCCAAGCCGGCTACTCGCTGCAAGAAATCGAATCGATGTTGAACGAGCAAAGCGGCCTTAAGGGGATCTGCGGGCTGAACGACATGCGCGAAATTGGGCGGCTTGCCGCAAAAGGGGATAAGGCGGCCAGGCTGGCCATCGATATGTACTGCTATCGAATAAAAAAATACATCGGTGCCTACTTTGCAGCCATCGGTCGGATCGATGCATTGGTGTTCACCGGCGGTATCGGGGAAAACGCCGCCGACATCCGCGCGCATTGCTGCAGCAATCTTTCTCAACTCGGCATTGTGGTGGATGAAAAGAAGAATAGCCGAAAGACCGGCAAAACACATGAGATTCAAAGTAAAAAAGGGGCTGTCCAGCTTCTTGTCATTCCAACCGACGAAGAACAGGAAATAGCCGAGCAAACCGTGGAATGTATAAAAAGGAGATAACAATGAACCCTACAACCCATTACACAGATCTGGGATTGGTCAATACGAAGGAGATGTTTTAGATGGCCAAAGATGCCGCTGCCGATATACCCATCGCGCTGCACCTTGATCACGGAGACAGCTTTGAACTCGCCAGGTCTTGCATTGACAGCGGTTTTTCTTCTGTTATGCTGGACGGGTCACACCATCCGTTTGATAAAAATGCTGAAATAACCAGACAAGTGGTAGCATATGCCCACGAAAGGGACGTCACCGTAGAGGGGGAATTGGGTGTACTTGCCGGAGTTGAAGGTGAAGTGTTCCATACAGTTTCCCATAACACCAAGCCGGAGGAGGTCGAAGAATTTGTAGCCCGAACCGGCGCGGACAGCCTTGCAATTTCTATCGGAACGTCACACAGCGTCTATAGGTTTAAAGTTAATTAAGATAATCAATTTCAACTTGCTGTCGTTAAAGGAGCCAAAAATGATAGACTACAAGTCGATTGCGGAGTTCAGGAACGTTGCCTTTATTTCCACCCGAATCGCCGGAACAGACGGCGTTTCTCTGGAAATCGAAAAATGGGCCGATATTTTTGAACAAGAAGGATTCACCTGCTATTATTTTGCCGGCGAACTGGATCGGCCGGCGGAACGGTGCCACCTGGTTCCCGAAGCCCATTTTACCCATCCTGATATCAAAGATGTCTATCAGGAAGCCTTCGATAGTACCGGAAGAGATCGCGCGATTTCCAAGAAAATTTATCAGCTGGCCATCAAATTAAAAGATCATTTATATGAATTTGTGGAGAAATTTAAAATTCAGATCATAATTCCCGAAAACGCCCTGACCATTCCTTTGAATATTCCCCTGGGAATCGCCATCACCGAATTTATTGCCGAAACCAACATTCAAACCATCGCGCATCATCATGATTTTTACTGGGAACGTGATCGGTTTATGGTGAACGCCGTGCAGGATTACCTGAATATGGCCTTCCCGCCGGTATTGCCGTCCATCCATCATGTGGTCATCAACTCCGTGGCCGATGCCCAACTGGGTCTACGGACGGGAGTTTCGGCCCGAATTGCTCCGAATGTCATGGATTTTGAAAATCCACCGCCACCGCCCGACGAGTATACTACGGATGTGCGCCGGGCGCTTGGGATCGAGGATGATGAGCTTTTCGTTCTGCAACCGACCCGGGTAGTGCAGCGTAAGGGAATCGAGCATGCGATCGAGATGGTACACCGGCTGGGAAGAAAAGCGAAATTGATCATTTCGCATGCATCCGGCGATGAGGGTTATGATTATGAGCAGCGGTTGACAGAATATTCCAAGCTGATGAAGGTCGACACGGTCTTTGTTTCAGATATCATTAATGAGCAAAGGGGTTACACTGATGACGGAAAGAAAATCTACACCCTGGAAGACATATATCCCTATGCCGACCTGATCACCTATCCTTCCACTTTTGAAGGCTTTGGCAACGCTTTTCTGGAAGCCATTTATTTTCGTAAACCCATAGTGGTCAATACGTATTCAATTTATACCAAGGACATCAAACCCAAAGGATTCTCCGTCATCGAGATAGATGGTTTCGTGACCTCCCAGGCGGTCGAAAAAACAAAACAGATTTTGGATAATCCCGATCTTTGCCAAGCAATGGTGGATCACAATTATAAACTGGGAAAAAAATTCTTTTCCTACGCTGTTCTGCACCAGGGCCTGAGGAACTTTATGCGGGAGTGCGGCTGGCTGCCCGGGGAATTTGAGTAAGGAAAAAATTATGGAAGGTACTGAAACAATAAAGCAATTGTTGACCAACATCTACGGAGAAACTGCCGGCCGGCTGGCTCTGGAGAGAATCAGCCCTATCATTGAAAAATTTCCCGCTAAAAAAAGAAAAAAGCAAGGATACTTCTCCCAGGAAGATGTTATTTTGATCACCTATGGCGACTCTATAAAAAAAGAGGGGCAGACCCCTATTGCCGCACTGAATGAATTTGCCGTTGGGTATTTAGAAGGTGCCATATCAGGTATCCATTTTTTGCCTTTCTTCCCGTATTCTTCCGATGACGGCTTTTCGGTCATAGACTTTTACGCCATCGATCCTGAACTTGGCACCTGGGAGGATGTGAAAACCATCGGCAGGAATTTTAACCTGATGTTTGATTACGTACTCAATCATTTTTCTTCAAAAAGTAAATGGTTTAAGTCCTACCTGGAAGGCAAAGAGGGGTTTCGTGAATTTGCCATCGAAATCGACCCCGCAACGGATCTATCCCAGGTAACCCGCCCAAGGTCCCTGCCCCTTTTATCCGAATACAGGAAAAAGGACGGCACGAGCGTTCATTTATGGACCACCTTCAGTTCCGATCAAATCGATTTTAATTTTAACAGCCTGGATGTACTTGAAAAAATGATCGAGGTACTTTTGTACTACGTTCAACAGGGCGCAACCATCCTGCGCCTTGATGCAATTGCCTATTTGTGGAAGGAAATCGGCACAAATTGCATTCATTTGCACCAGGTCCACGACATGGTCAAACTGTTCAGGAGTATTCTAGATGTGGTGGCACCGGATGTCGTGATTATCACTGAAACCAATGTACCCCATGTCGAGAACATCAGCTATTTTGGCAACGGCCGGGATGAAGCCCAGTTGGTTTATAATTTTACGCTGCCCCCGTTGCTTTTCTATTCGTTTGTCAGAGAAGACAGCACAATCCTTTCCCACTGGGCCCGGGGACTTCATCTGGCATCACCAAACAACACCTTTTTTAATTTCACCGCCTCCCATGACGGCATCGGCGTTCGCCCGCTGGAGGGAATTCTGCCGCCCGAGGAACTGGAGGAGCTGACCGAAATTGTCAAAGCCAATGGTGGACAGGTGTCATATAAACAAAATCCGGACGGCACGGATAGCCCGTATGAATTGAACATAACCTATGTCGATGCAATTTTGGCAGACAAAACCTCCACCCGCGCGGATAAGTTCCTGGCATCCCAGGCCATCCAGTATGTGTTGCCAGGTGTTCCTGCCACATACATCCACAGCCTCTTGGGGTCACGCAACTGGATCCAAGGAGTTGAAAAGACGGGCCGGGCCAGGACCGTAAACCGGGAAAAAATTCAGACCGAATATCTGCTGGCGGAATTAAAAGATCCCGCATCCTTTCGTTCAATGGTTTTTTACCCTTATATAGATTTGATCAAGATACGAAAACGCCAAAAAGCCTTTCATCCCAACGCAGCCTTTGAAGTGCTTGACATCGATTCCAGAATATTTGCAATCAAACGATATGCCGCCGATCAGACGGTATATGCCCTCACCAATATCTCTTCTACTGAGGTCTCACTATCGCTGGCGGGAGAAACAACCCCCGACCGGATGACGGATCTGATAACCGGTGAAGCTGTCAATGCAAATGCATTGAAACTGAAACCTTACCAGTATGTTTGGTTAACGACAAAAGATTCCTATTTGAATTGAACTTAGATCAGAACTAAATGCGAGGAAAGAGGTCATAAATGAAAAACCTTAAAACACTGCTAGACAAAACGGAAACCGGCTTCAATAGTTTGGAAGTATCGAAAAAGTATGTCACCTCGGCACTTAAGTGGTTGGAAACCTGGTTAACCGAAGATAACTTCAAAGACTATGTTCCGCAGATTGCGTATTTGATTGAATCCGAACAATGGAATTTTCTATTGGATTCATTTTACCAAGTAATCCCATTCGGCACCGGTGGCCGTCGAGGGCTGGTTGGTATTGGCCCCAATCGGATCAACACCTGGACCATTCAGGCATCGGCCCAGGGACACTCCCAGTACCTGGTCCGGCAATACGGTGAGCAGGCCAAACAGCGCGGTGTCGTGCTGGCGTTTGATGTCAGAAAATTCACCCAAAAGGCAATGTATAACGAAACGCTTGCCAACCCCGTCAGAAATCTTGACGGCCGCCGGCTGGCCGATGCCGCCGCAGCCGTCTATGCTGCAAACGATATTAAGGTATACCTGTTCCAAAACGAGAGAAGTACACCTGAGCTTTCCTTTGTGATTCGCCATTTAAACGCAGTTTCCGGTGATATGTTCAGTGCCAGTCACAACCTTCCCACCGACAACGGCAAAAAAGTATACGATCAATTTGGCGGGCAATTGATTCCCCCCGATGACCAGATCCTGGTCGACGAGGTTACCGGGAATGTCACCGAAATAAAGGTTGTCGACGTCGATGAGGCCCGAAAAAAAGGGATGGTTGAATGGATCGATGAGCAGGTGGACACGGCCTACTATGAGGCGGTTTGCCCGGTGTCCTTATCGGATGAACGGAAACTAAAGATCGTGTATTCCCCGCTGCACGGAACCGGCTTGACCTCAGTCTATCCGATTTTAAAAAAACTGGAATTCGATATCACCCTTGACCCGCAGACATCGAATTTAAGTGGGGCCTTTGAGAATGTCACATTTAACATTCCAAACCCCGAAGTGATTGAGTCCTTTGACAGTTCTCTGCCGTTTGCCCGTAAAGTGAATGCAGACATTTTAATCAGCACGGATCCGGATGCCGACCGAATCGGTGTGATGATAAATCACGACGGCTTGTGGCAGTTTCTAACCGGTAATGAAATCGGAATCATCCTGACCAACTATGCCATTTCAAAATACAGATCCAGCGGTCGCCTCAACCGAGACAGTGTTGTTATCAAAACGGATGTTACCACGTCGCTGATGCAAAAAATCGCCCTGAAAAATGACGTACAGTGCATCGGCGATCTTTTGGTCGGTTTCAAATATATTGCAGATGAAATGAACAAGATTGAAAAAGAGGGTAAAATCAACGATTTCATTTTTGGGGCCGAAGAAAGCCATGGATATCTCACCGGCAACTATGCCCGGGATAAAGATGCGGCCTGCGCGGCTATCTGGTTATCCGAACATGCCGCCGAATTAAAAAAACAGAACAAAACCCTGCTGGATGATCTTAACGACATCTATTCAACCTACGGCTATTGTCACAATTATCTGACCGAAATCCGGTTACTTGGGGCCAAGGGCATGGAACAAATCGGTCTTATCATGGATCATTTGAGAAACACGAAAATCGAAAGATTTGAAAGCTTTCGCGTCAAAGAACGACTGGATCGACGCCAGGGTGATCCCCAGCCCCATTTGTCCAAAACGGATACTTCCGCCAGAAACATGCTAATCTACTACATTGATGACCTACCGGAGACGGCCGGCATAAAAATAACCGTGCGTCCCTCGGGCACCGAACCGAAAATAAAAATGTACTATGAGGTGGTTGGCAAGCCATGCGATCCGGAAAACCTGGCAGACGAAAGGACCAAGATCACCGCCATTAGACAGCAGTTGGAGAAAACGTTCATGCAATATTGTTATCGTCTGTTGAAGGTGGATTTTCCGGACCGGGGCTTTTTGCTGTTCTGGCAGCTGCCGTTGGATGACAAGCTAAAGTATTTTAAAATCGAAGATGAGATCGTAAATCTAAAAAATACTGTCGATGACGGTGACAGAAAAAATGAGCTTGATCAGCTACTGCTGTTTCTGGGAGCCAATCCCATCGATAAAGTCGATAAGGCGTTCAGGGCGAAATACAACACAGGCATCCTGGAATATTTAGATCTAAACTGATCGGTTCCAGGTTCAGGGTTCAAGGTTCAAAGGTTACAACTGTTTGAGACTGCATACTATGTTGATCAAGATCCGGAAAATTCGATTTCACCCAATGGGTGAAAAGGTGTTATTAACACATGCAGGATGAATCCCTTTGATAGGAGCTGGTTGGGAGTTTTTCAGCCCTGAACTTTGAACCCTGAACCGCTCAACCTTGGTTAGATAGGGAGGTAACCCATGATCTTTCCAGCCAACAAAACCAAACTCGTTTGCACCATCGGTCCGGCTTCGGATTCCCCGGCAATACTGCAGCGGATGTTATTATCCGGCATGAACGTGGTACGGCTAAACTTTTCACACGGTGACTTTTCCAGTCATCAGGAAACGATCAAGAAAATCAGAGCGGCATCGCAGACGACCGGTCGACAGGTGGCCATAATGGCCGATCTCCCCGGGCCTAAAATGCGAATCGGCCAAATTGCCGGGGAACCCATTGAATTAAATCCTGACGAGTCATTTATCTTAACCACCGAGGATATCATCGGCGATGCCGGCCGCGTTTCAGTGAGCTTTTCGCCCCTGCCGAAAGCAGTGAAACCCGGAGACAAGTTATATATAAATGATGGTTACGTAGAGGTCAAAGTGGATAGAATCGACGGAACCGATGTCCACTGTAAAGTGATTGTCGGCGGCAGACTCCGTTCTCGCAAGGGGCTCAACCTGCCGGGCATCGATCTGGGCATCAGCGCTTTCACGGATCACGATCACGAATGCCTTAAATTTGCCATGGAAAACGGCGTGGATGCCCTCAGTCAATCTTTTGTCGAAACCGGAGCCGATGTTGAAGCGGTTCGGGAAGCTGCGGACCGTCTGGGACACAATCCGTTTATTATCGCTAAAATCGAGCGTGCCGGCGCCCTTAATCATCTGGATGGCATTCTCCAAGCTGCCGACGGCATCATGATCGCCCGCGGCGATCTGGGCGTCGAAATACCCATTGAACAAATCGCCGTGGTGCAGAAAAATATAATGCGTCAAGCCAACATGCTGGGCAAACCGGTGATCACCGCCACCCAAATGCTGGAATCCATGTCCACCAACCGGCGTCCGACCCGGGCGGAGGCTACCGATGTGGCCAATGCGATCCTGGACGGAACGGACTGCGTAATGCTGTCAGGTGAATCCGCCATGGGAGAGTATCCGGTGGAATCCGTCGCCATGCTGGCAAAAATCGCCGCTGCGATAGAACCGCATCGCACGGTCTACACCAAACGGCACGTTCTGCAAGCAAATCGCAAAGAAGACAGGATCAAGATCCAGGATTTGATTGCCTCGAGTGTCGAAAACACCCTGGACCGGATCACGCCGGCCGTCGTCATCGTCCCTACCCACAGCGGAGCCACCGCCAGAAGTATTACCCGTTTCAAGCTTCCCGTCTGGATCACGGCTGTCAGCTCCCAGAAAAAAACCATTCAGGATCTCCTGTTTTCCTACGGTGTCTGGCCGGCACATGAACCCGATCATCCGGAAGACTGGAAATCATGGACAAAAAGATGGCTTCAAATCAATGAAATACAGGAAAATTTGGTAGTATTGACCGAAGGGCCTTCAACCAGACACCCGAACCGCAACAATCGGATGGAAATCATCGATCTCAGGCGGGAGTAATTATGCAGCAATCACCCCAATGTTGCATAAGTTCTTTAATAATTTGCAGATATACTGCATAATTCCAGACTATTAGCGTGGCCCAACCCAGCCAATCCTATTTGATGTAATCAAATTTTCTCTTAGATCTGATTAGTTTTCCATATTGTCGAATCCAGTCCAATTCTTGCGCAGTCAAAGCCCCCTGCTGCATCGGCTCGAAAATTCATCATCAGCTGCTCTCTGTTTTTCGGACCGGTCAGAACCAGGTGAACGTGAGGATTGGACAAGACAAATCTATAGCAGAGTTCAGGTGTCAGGGGAGGAATCTTAGCCTCTTCCCTGCCACCCGGCCAGGGATCCATTTCAATACCTTTCACAGGGCTGATTAACTGCTGCCAAGCCAAGGCAGTATAACTGACAACAGAAGGATTCCGTTTTTTTAAATGCGGGAAAATATCTTCTTCTGCTCCGGTGTGCTTGGCGTTATAGCGGATCATCAGCAAATCGAGTTCTGAGTCCAAGGCCAATTGTCCGGCCCGTTTCCTGTCATGGATGCTGGTTCCAATAGCCCTAATTTTACCTTCCTGTTTAAGTTTCAACAATGAATCGACAACCCCCCGGCTATAAATTGATGTCCGCCCCAGCCACCCTAGTTTGAAAACATCCAAGTAATCGGTATTTAATGTGCGCAGTGCTTTTTCAATACTGCGGCGCACCTGCCCGCCAAAGAATCCCCAGCCAAGCAAAGCTACCACATTTTTCTCTCTATCTTTTCTGATTACCTCCTTAATCCCGGCTGTAACCTTTTTAAAACTAGCGCCCCATACCCAGTAATTGGCTCCATGCTCTGCAGCCCAATTGATGTCAGAAGAATCTATCCCGTAGTTTCCGGCAATACCCATCCTGAAGACCCGTTTCTCAATTACAGGCAATACTCTAAATGCAAAATCACTATCAATGCTGGTGTGTATTGATGTCATCTGAGTTCCTTAAAGATACTTCGTTTTAATCAGATTACCTGATTGTGCACGACCCATCCCGGTTTTGTGGCCTAGTTGTTGAACGTATCACAACTGTCCATATTGCCGCTTGCCAAACCAATTTTGAACCATTTGACGCGTTGTGCCGAACTACCATGGGTAAATGAATCCGGGCTTATATATCCTTGTGACTGTTTTTGTAAGGTATCATCACCAATGGCGCTCGCAGCAGTCAGTCCCTCTTCTACATCACCGACTTCGAGTAGTTGTCGGGTGCGGTTAGCATGATTGGCCCAGACGCCTGCGAGGCAGTCCGCCTGTAATTCCTGCCGAACGGAAAGTTTGTTGCCCTCTGCCTTACTAAGTTTTTTGCGAGCTTCGTGTACTTTGTCGGATATACCCGCTAAGGTCTGAATATGGTGACCTACTTCGTGGGCAATTACATAAGCCTGGGCAAAATCCCCGGGGGCTTTGAAACGATTTTTCAATTGGCCAAAAAAACCCAGGTCGATGTAGACTTTTTGATCGCCGGGGCAATAGAAGGGGCCCATGGCTGATTGAGCCATTCCGCAAGCGGATTTGACTGCGTCTCGAAACAGTACAAGGCGTGGCTCCTGATAGGTTATTCCTTTCTGTCGGAAAAGAGTGGTCCAGGTTTCTTCGGTATCAGCCAAGATGACCGAAACGAAATTAACCAGTTCTTTTTCTTCTGCAGTTTCTTGAAGCGGTTCCGTGGAGATACCGGATTGGGAGCCTTGCTGTAGACCAAGGCCATCTAACATATTGCCGAGATTTCCGGAAAATAAACCGTAAGCACCCACACACACTACCAGTATTGCAGTACCTTTGAAGCCTAAAAATTTAAATACCACGGGAAGCAGACGTAACATCCCACCTCCACGGCCTGAGCCGCCGACTCCGGAAACACGCATATTACGCTGATCTTCCACATTGCTGCTTTTTCGTCTCCCACGCCAACGCATAGTTACTCTCCCAGAATTTATGTTTCAATAAGCCGACTCAAGTATAAATTTCTTTTACAGATGGAACGTACGAAACGTTTTCAAGTTCCCAATCAGTTTTTGTACATATTCCTGAAAGTACCCCAAGGAATCTTACATTGGCATTTCTGGCGGCACCCAAATCGTGCAAAGAATCACCAATAAAAATAGCTTCATTGGGTTTAGCATTGAAATATTTTAATGTTTTAAGAATTCCTTCTGGATCAGGTTTGAAGTTTTTTACTTCATCGCCTGATATTGAAAAATCTAATATTGATTCTAACTTATTGTATTTAATCATTAAATTTATGGACACTCTTGTTTTCGTAGAAACGAAGCAGGATTTTTGATTATTTTCTTTTATTTTTGACAAAGTCTCTTTAGTTCCTTCTATTATTGGAAACTGGTGATTTTCACTTGTATCTTTATTTTTTTCAAAGAAAAAATCTTTGATTTTATGGTGGTTTTCTGCGGGAACTATTTTAACCATCCATGTCATTATTTTAACCCCGATGTTTTTTTTATAAAATTCATTCGGAACGTTTTTGGGAGCACCAAGGCTTTCAGCGATTTCCCTAAATAAATTCGTATAGTAGTTTATTGAAGACAACACGACACCATCTATATCCAAAAGTATATATTTGTAATTAGAAATCATTTAATAGAATCGATTCCAATTTATCATTTCGGTTCACGCCTTAATTTTATCTCAAAAAGGATTTCCATGATCCTCTTTGCCACCTTTTCAATTGATTTTTGTTAGATTCCTTTTTTATATTGGGCGTTAGTTGAGGGATGAATAATTTGTTTGAGTTCCTTTTTTGAATCGGGATCTCCATTTAAAAGATTTTCAAAAAGCTTTATTATTCCGGATTTATCCATTTCTATTTTAGTTTCGGTTTTTATATCCCTTAAATCAATGAAAAAACGGGAAAAAATATCCGGTAAATCAGTAACAATATCTGTATTCAAGAAATTATTATTATTATAGATACAATGATAGTTCCCCTTTGTTTTTTCAATAAAAAAAGAAACCTTTTTTAAATTTGTAATTGATGAAAATTTATTACACTTTTGAATACATTCCTCATCAATTCTGTTTTTTTCACATCCAATAACCTGATGAAGTAAACATTGCCTGCTGGTTATAAGTAAAATAGGATGATAGATACTATAGTATAGTTTGAAATTCTCAGGATTTATAATTTTTTTATCTGATTTTTACTAATTTCATTTGAAATAAATGAACCATAACAGTTAAAATTTTCTTTTAAACATAAAAGACTAAAGGAATTAACAATATTAAGATAGGGTCCTGCTATCCATGGAATTCCTTTTTTATAGGCTTCATAAGCTATTCCGGTATTATTTGTTACAATAAGTTTTGGTTGCACCTGTTTAAGAAATTCTACTGCAGCAGTATAGTTTTCTCCTATTAAAACAGATGGGAACCAGGGAATTAATTTTTTATTTTTTAAAAAAAGATCTATAAACTCAGAATATTCATTTTTAAAACAATTCGGAAGTTGAAAAAAGATATCTGCAGAAGTCTTATTACAAATATATAAATCCTTTTGGGAGGAGATTAATACAGAAAGAGCGGGTTTAATTTTTAATGTACTTTGTTTTTTTAAGAAGGGAACGTCAATTGGGTCAATAATTTCTTTTGAACCATTTAAGATGGATAAAATTCTTTTTTTTATTGAAGTGAGCGCTTTAAAAGATATAAAAAGATCTCTTTGAAGATTTTCCAATTCCAGATGTTTAATGTAATATTCCGTATTATTTAAGGCTTTAAATCTTTTCAATAAAACGTTGTAATTCAGGCAATTAGCAGTGCTTTTCTTGTTTTTTTGGCAAATTTTGCTCTCGGTATTGTTTTGTCATCTGGTTGCGTCCGGTTTAGGCTGGCTGTACCGGCATTTACAAGATTGATTTCTGAAAGTACAATAAATGAAGTGTCCGGAGTTTTTACTGATACTTTTAAAGGAGTATCAAGTTTTCCTGAAATGCTTATTATTAAAGGAGCTTTAGCTATACTTAATTGTTTGATTTTATTTTTAACATTAGCTGTAATTTCTGCTTTTTCTTCATAAAGTTCTATTTGTTCTTTTTCCATTTCTTCATTCGTAGAATAATTATTAATTTCGGAAAGATGTTTAATTGAATTATCCCGGGGATTATCAATAAACATATCTTTATTAATATCTCCCTTCAAATAGGAATTTGAAAAATCCCGGTTAAACACCTTATAAAGATCACTATTGTCATTATTCAGTCTGTTTTGATCATAAAAACTCCGGATTTGTTTTTTCCAGCAATTTACCACCGTATATACGTAATCAAACTTCTTTATTCTTCCTTCAATCTTTAGTGAGTCAACCCCTGCATCAGATATTTTCCTTAGATCAAAATATGCTGAATTATCTTTAAGATTCAGGGGGAAATTTTTTCCTTCAGGAGTAGTTAAATATCTATCTCTGCATGGTTGACTGCATCTGCCGCGATTTCCCGAGTTCCCTCCATGAACAGAACTTATATAACAAATGCCTGAAAAAGAAATACAGTAGGAACCGTGGACAAATACTTCAGTTAAGATATTATTTTTATGTCCAATCAATGTTAACGCTTTTATCTCATCAATATTTAACTCTCTTGATAGATTAACTCGGGAAGCAGTCAGTTTACTTAAAAACTTTATCTGACCTTCATTATGAGTAGTAAGCTGTGTAGATGCATGTATTTTAAGACCTTTAAAATATTTAGATAATAGATAAAACAATCCAAAATCCTGAACAATTACTCCATCGATCCTTGTATTAACCAGTTTATTCAGTAAGCTTATAAGGGCCGGGATTTCACTTTCCACTATAATTATATTAAGGGTTAGAAAAACTTTGCAATTATTTCTATGGGCAAGATTTAAAATCCCATTTAAATCTTCAAAATTTATATTTGTTGCCCGGTTTCTGGCATTAAATTTATTCAGACCACAGTATATAGCATCCGCCCCTGCAACAATTGCAGCTTTTATAGAATCAATATCTCCACCTGGTGCCAGTAATTCAATTTTTCTTTTCATAGGATTAATTGTACTTAATTGATACCGGTGACATAAAAAAATATGATGCAATACAGCGGGAGCATCTAATCCAGCTAACCTTGGCAAAATTCATAAATAACATCGACCCAAAAGATGTCAACTTATTCATTTATGGACGTTATATATTATAATAAGTAAAGAAAATACTTCTGCTAGTTATTATAAAAGTAGTAGAGAAAAATTGATTTATCTCATGGTAAAAAAATAACCTCCTGATAGCATAGAGTTGCATAATATTAAACCTTAAAATGCTAAAAGGAGGTTACTATGAAAATTTTGGACATTAACAGAATCAAAGAGTTTCGTCAATTTAAGAATGAGATTAGGGGATCCGACAGATTCTTGATCGCAGGGTTGGATATTGGTAAAAGCATGCACTACGCCTTTTTAGGAACCGCTAACGGCAAGACAGTCAAGCGAGGCATGCGAGTTGAAAACAGCGCCAGCGGCTTTGAACATCTGTTGACCATGGTACAGTTTTACATGGACCGCGATGGTTTTAAAGACATCGTTTTTGGTCTGGAACCTACGAGTGTGTATCATAAGCCGTTGGCAGAGTTTTTAATTACCCATGACCATTTGGTTGTTTATGTCACCAACGGAAGCGATTAAAAAAAACCGCTCCCTACTCGATGGCCGTTGGGACAAAAACGATACGAAGGATTCGGCCAATGCGGCAGATCTGATCGCCCAGGGAAAATGCCAATTCTATGACCTACCGGATATCAAGCTGCGCGATCTTCGCACGCTGCTTGCATTTCGTCAGCGATTAAAGAAACAACTTCACAGCTGCCGGGTTCGTATCCGCAATAACTTGGTAGCCCAGTACTGCGATTCCGAAATGACCATTGTATTAGGGTACTTTATGGAGCCATGATACTTAAAAATTGGAATTGCCGCTCGGGATATTCTGGTAAGGTCAGCAGGTTGAGCAACGGACGTGTGCGCTTTCTCAAGTCGTCGATACGCCTCTTCTAAAAGATCATCCCAATTTGTCGTATAAATTTCGGGAACTTTGAGCCGCGCAATGTCCATGATTGAATCAGGCGGCTCTGGTACATTTTGAGAACGTTCTAGTATATCTGAAAGGATAGATGGAATGACATCCTGCCCTTGAATCATTAGATACTCTATTGCCACGAGAAGGTCATGTTTCTCTCTAATTACATTTCTATCGACATTAAGAGCATCCGAAACGCGGTCAACGAGATCACCCCAACCAGGAAGTCCTGCATTTGCGGAAACACCCGCACCAACAAACGGAATCACTTTGTTTTTGCGCAGTTGATCAATAAGATCAATTACGATTGGATTGGTTCCGTAATCCTGCATATTTTTGTCATGTGCCTTCGTAGTGCTGACCCGTTTGGGGTTGAACACCAGTGAAATCCCAAGCGGAGTCCAGCACATGGTTATATGATATTTCTTAAAATTTATTATGGTCTTTTAGATACCCTGTCCGCTTGCGGCGGGGAGATTCATTTTGCTCTATTATGCAAAAACTCTTCAAAACCACTAAATCCAGAAAAATTCTTAAATCCCATATTACTTAAGCGATCTTTGTAATCTTTTGAATCCCAAGATGGATTGACTATCGTTAAATCGCCCTCGAATCCTTTCAATGGTTTTCTTACGGTAGATCATTTGACGGGAATGAGTATCCAATAACTAATATTTTTTTAGCTCTTGTAATCTTTTTCTTCGCTAGGAAAAAATTTTTTCCATGTAAGCATGGTGACCTGATTTAGATGTTGAGGGGGCAACAATAAATGGCTCCCACTCATTTCCCATCGGCATAGGTAAGGGCTGTATCCCGACAATTAACCCTACCAAGCGAATTACTGTTTCATTGCTATTTTTGACTTTATATCGAAATGTTACTGAACCATGGGGTTTTAGCAAAAGAACCTGACTTTGAAAGATCTTCGCTTTATTAGGTAGTGCACCCCCGAAAATATTGTTAAATGTAAAACCATGCCCTGTTACGGGATGCCAGTATGGACAAAAATGAAGAAGAGCATCATCTACCAAACAGTCATAATTGAAGTTTATAATAGTGTCCCCTGGCTTAAGTAAATTAACGAACGCTTTGTGATTCGGACAGGTCCTATCAGGATTGTTACGGAGCGCAACGACAGGAAAAGCAATTGATTCGAAAATAATCCTTTCCAAAATTTTCAGAATTTCGGTTTTTATTTCATTTTTAACTTCAGGATCATTTTCTATCTCAGAATAAAATTCTTCAAGATTGATATTGAAATCATTTGTCAAGCGACTGTCTGGATCATACGGCTTACCATATCCAGCATTGACAATCCAATCAAGCAATGGTTGTTGCATAAAAGATTCAAGTACCATTTTCTGAGGTGTAAAATTGGATGCAGAAATATGTGCAAAAAAGCCTTTTTGCAGAGGCAACTTTGCTTCAGGTGCCGGTGAAATAAATGAGGCACCTGCCCCAAGAATGTAAACAGAACCCCGCTTGCTCATAATCCCCTAATTTTATTTATATAACGTACTGCTCACTTGACGCAAACGAGTACAGGATATTTATCAAAAAAGTTATAAACTGCTGTAAAACAACAAATGATTAAAACGGCACGGCTTCTGCGGTCAAGTGCAGCAGATGGTTATGCGATTTTTTTCTTCCACTGTGGAGCATGAACAATTCCGAGTAAACCATCTATGGAGATATCTTCATCCAATAGAGGCCAATGTATTCCGTAACCTGAAGGAGAAATTTCAAAATTATTCCTTTCTTCGTCCGAAGCTTTCTCAAGAACGGGCGATATCTTCTTCAATTGAAATCTTTTTGTTTCCCCATCAATAGCAATAACAAGGAATCCATCCTCAAATTTAAGATCGCTGAGATCGTGGTGTTTATTCATTGTTGACGCCTCCGTTGAAACTCGTCCCATTGTTGTTCAATGTATTCAAAATGTTCATATATTATTTTTCGGATTTGTCTTTTATCTCTTGGTGACATATTATATTCAAAGGCCTCATCAAGGTCAAAGTTTTCTCGATTCAACCAATATTTGCATTCCATATCACCTTTGCGGCAATGCACATGAATTGGTTCATTGCCTTCATTTGCGTAGAAAAACAGCCTCCAGCCTAAGATTACAAGTATAGTTGGCATATCTTTAATCCTATTATGTCTGTCGCATAACGCCCGCGCATCACCTGCACCCAGAGATACGAGTAGCTTGTAAAAGGCACTTTATTACGGTTTACCAATAAAGATCGAAAGCGGCATTGCTTTGGGTGGCAGAGTGCATGCGCATTGTTAGCCATGGGGTTACTTATTTTTAACATCCTGCCATGTATTTATTGATAGGTCATAAATTAGATTGGCCCGTTGATCACTTACAATCCGTTCTATATAAATTCGATTCGAATCAATCCACTTTAAATCAATTACGCCGCCTTCATAGGTGCCGAATCCTTCGGAAAGATCCCGCAAAATGAGATGCCGTACATTCGAAAACTTTAATGTTAGATAGAAACGATAATTTGATCCCAAAACGTTGAAGCCTTCGATTTGTTCCCCTTCTAGCATTTGAGCTGTAATATTCTTATTTGGATTCTCTTTCTTTATGATAACCTTCGTCGGCAGAATTTCGGAACCTTCAGGAATTTTAGGACTAAAGATCCAAGATAATAAACCAAGCATAGTGATTGGTACCAAGACCAATATCACAACAATGATTGTTTTCAAAAGCGCTTTTTCATATGCTGCTGGCTAACGCCAAGCTTGAGCAGCGCCGGGTAAAAGGCAAGAAAGTTTATAACGAAAATTCAGGTTTTCAAAACCGAAACCCTGAGTATCGGCACTACGTTAGGCGTCTGACTCCAGCTTTTGTTGGGCTTTTTTCAGCTTAAAATCATGCATTGGCATCATCCATTAAAATCCCAGGAGCGTCCCTTGTTGCCGGCTCCACTAATGGACGGTCAGTCAGGGACGTCGAAACTGAAGGTACAGCTGCTGTTGCTTTCGGCGGTGCGATATGCTGCGCCTTCGATCGGCTCTCCAAACGTGGCGTCGAGTTGAAGGTCCAACCCTTTGAGGCTTAAGGTTCCCTCCAACTGTTGGGGGAAGAGGCATTGAATATTCATCATGGCCTGCGCAGCAGCAATATCGACGTCCGCGCCGAATTTCATCTTGTAACCTGTGCCCCCTGAGCGCTTCTTCCCAGGTGATCGGTACAGGCTTTCCCTCTGACACAATTTTGCCGTCGCCCATGCCATCACCCCAGTAAGTCATCGCAACACTTTTGGCAGGAGTGGTCGGTATCTTCGCCTTGGCCATGGCCTCACGGACGCTCTCGATGTTGGGACCCGCCATCCATGCCATTAGCATGTAGCGGTGCTTGGCGTACGGCGAAGAATGCTCTGAACGGACGATTTAGCGGCCTTCCTTTGGGACCGTTTATTTGAGCAGATACCATGGCCATACCGAAACCAGAAGCATTGAGGTTCACGCCATCATAGGAGACAGCCTCGCAGTTAGCAATGGCGTCGAACCTCAGTACCACTTGGCCGCTATTCGAGAGAGCCAGCCTCTTGCGAAGTCCGCTGGGAGGTGTGCCGCAACAGGATCCTGGGCCATGTTGAAAACACCGACCATATATTCACAATTCTCAGACCTTAGCTTGTGCTCGGCGGATAGAGAAAGGTGCGGCGACAGGAGCATTGCCATGACGAGGGAAAATGCCACAACCTTGGTGGTCAAAGATACAGTCTGGTTGAATCCGCCTACCTCCCGCCAGCGATTGGCTTTCTTGGGTCTGCGGCCGTATACACTCTTTAGTCGCTTCTGATTTTCTCCTTGATGGCGAGAGTCTTTTCACCAGAGTTCTGCTGAGGTTGAGCGCAGAAGGGTTCAGATTTTGTACCCGGGAAACATGATCCTTCCTAAGAATCGGTGCAGTATGTTTCAATAAATTAATCATATCATCTCCTTCTTGTCCCTGCCCGGGCTCGAGCCCAACGTGAAGCTAACCAGCCGGCCCTATAACTTTCGAGCCTGTACTAAATTTTACGAAAATCGATATACTTTTTTCCGGTCAGGTTAAGCGATTGGTTGGGTTTTCGACAAAAATTCGTTCACAGCAGTCTCGGAACTGAGATGTGATTTCTTGCCTGAAAATTTCTCTCAAACAGCATTTTGTGGCCCTCATATGACCGCAAATCTTGCCGGTTGTAACAATCGGAGGCCCATTCAAGCAACCTCAGTAAACCTTCTTTGGACTGCTGACGGCCCATATGTCTCTTGCCTTCAGAACCTCTTTCTTCAAGTCGTTTCTTACAAATGATCCAATCGATATCAAGCCATAAAAGAAACATGGCATCTTCAAGATAGTGCTCCGCTAATTCTCCAAACACGCCTTCCGCAATCCATGCAGCCTCATTTTTGTGTTGTTGTATGAGAAGTTCAATTTGATCTATATTCCGCTGTTTATCAAATCCGCCCGGCTCCCAGAATAGGTCGTCAAGATGGACAACTGGTGCTGACAAAATGATACCTAAGCGCTTTGTCAACCAGGTCTTACCGCTTCCGCTGTTGCCTATTATTACGATCTTCATCTGTAAGCCCAACGAAAAGCTCACTTGCCGGAAGGGATACTTGGTGATAGGAGAAATAACCGAAATGCTGAACATTAAAAAAATGGCTTTAACAGCAAAAACCGTGCGGCCCTTCCGGTCAATGTGAAGCGCCTTGTTCGGTATTTTCAGTATGCCAATTCATGTTTAGTTTCCGTTGAGTAACGGCGCAGTCACGAAGATAAAGATTGATTAGGGTTTGGTAAGGAATACCGGTTTCCTCAGACATGGATTTGAAATACGAAACAGTATCACGATCCAGTCGCATAGTAACCGGTTGCTTTAAATATTTCATATAAGGGTTTTTGCGCCCCTTCATTTTGGAAAAATCGTAATGGTCTCTCATTTTCTGTACCCCCAATATTCATTTTCTTCATCGCCATCAGCTTTTCTGGCAGATATAATTCTAATAATTGTATCACTTTCCCGAAAACAGTGGCAGACGACGAGAACCCTTAGTTTAAAACTTATTCCAAGTAGGATGAAACGGTCTTCATCATCGGAATGGTCTGGATCAAAAAATTGAATTGCATTCTCGTCGTAAAAAACCGTACGTGCTTCATCGAAAGAAATGCCATGTTTTTTTACATTGACCTTTTCCTTCCGTTTGTCCCATTCAAATCGCAATTCATTCATATGTACATTGTACTTATAATGAGGAAAATGTCAAGATCTAAGTTTAAGCCGAACGCTGAGCGTGAGCAGCGGCCCAAATAAGGTTCGAATCTGCACGGCCTTTACGCAAAACCGCGGTCTACACGCCGTCTGCTCCACGCTTTTTGTTATAATTCTAAAATTTCATTTTATTTGATTTTGATCGATTACATTCAAAGCATGTCAACCTCAAATTATGCTCTTCAATACTCCTCCCTTAGACACAGGAATTATATGATCAAATTCCATGTTCTTCGTCACTGAAGATGTTTACCACACATCTGGCATGTATAATTGTCCCGTCTAGGATCTTGATCTTCATCTTGAAGGATACACTTCTCCCTTCTCTACGCGATTCTCTCTCGAAGCACCGGACTGAGCGTAATAAACAGGGCAAATATGTCCCCATTCTGTACATGAAGCATCTATAAGTTGTTGTGGTATTGATTCTGGATAATCTTCCGGATTAAATTCCCCAACTTCTTGCTTAAACCACTGTCGACGTTTATCGTCTAATTCTCGTCCATCATTTAACATTCCGGTTTCAAGGCATTTTTTTAAGTATTCATTATGTTTTTCTGCGGCTGCTCTTGTTGAAGGAAGTAAGGGAAATTCCTCTACTAAATAACCATAGGGGCAATATTTTAATTCCCAACAAGGTTTACATACAGATCTTATGGCATCATCCCATTGCTCTAAAATGATTTGAGAAGAAGTATCCGCATCGAACCCTAGATTCTTCCTTAACCTTATGATGAATTTTACACTTTTTCATTTTCAATTGTTCTCGATTCTAACGTCCGCCAGTGAGCAGCGGCCTAAATAAATTTCAAGCTTGCACGGCCTTTACGGAAAACCGCTATCTTCACGCCGTCTGCTCCAGTGGCATTGTTAGCTGACTTTTATTCATAGGCTCTCATCATTTCTCTGAGGGATGCTGCAAGCCCATCGAAACCGGGAATCAGCGAGTATGCCCGCACATTGCATCTGGAAAGGAACCTAAAGATTTCACTATGTGCAGAGTTAGGAATTATGAATTTCCAAATCCTATGGCCGATTTCAGTCTTCACTCTACGAGAAGTCCTATAGACAGTAGACTTTTTCTTAAAATCTGTATCAAACTTCACAGCGATCTGGTCTTCAAGAGACTGGTTATCGAACCTGGCACAAAAAATTTCCGCTTTGTGCATGCGAACGGATGTTCAGTTTATCTGGACTACCGATTTTAAGATCAGATTTCGAATTGTTTTTAAATAGTACATCAAAATCTTGAATTTCCTCGTTAGCTACTATTGCTTCTCGAAATGCCCATATTGCAGCATCCTGTTTAGGTCGGGAGTCACATAATGCGAAATATGCTGCGACGAGATATGAGCCAGTCACATCCAGTAGCCTGGAAGGACCGCCATAATGGCGGATTAGCGAGAACCATTCAAAATCATTTCCCGTAATCGAAATCACGTGTATATAGATGAGCACGTTTTTTAAAAAGACGGAGCATTTTTTGTTCCCGGTCCCAGAGGGCTTCACGAGGAACTCCGAAATTATTAGCATCACGTTCGAGGGAAGACTCCAAGCTCCATTTGTCGCAACCCTGACCACGAAACCAGGAATTACATAGTGCTTCGCCTACGATGCAAACTCTTCAGGTGTTTTTATGCGAACTTTTGCTACGTTTTTCGTCATATCTTACTCAGTAAAGAGTCTGGTAACAGGCTGGCTTTTGAGCGTCAAGCAAAAAATCCAGTCCTCGTAAACCCGAAGGTTGGCTGTCCAATAGTGGCATGGTCAACTCAACTGTTAATGCATTTAATGCTTTGTCCATATATTTACCTAATGTACTGAATAACAACGGGTACACAATTTCATATTGATCTTCATCGTTATCAAAGACATTCTTGAAAACTGCATTTGTCATCTCTTCCAAGGCCTCTTTAGCATTATTTTCACCAGAAACTGATTTAGCTACTATTTCAATTAAATCATTCTGTCTTTCTTCGAGCATTTCAGAAATCTCATACGTAGTCGGTTTGCCATGAGGACAATGGTGTTGATAAACACTGTCAATTTGGAATATGGCAAATTTATTTTGAGCTTCTTGATTTATGTTTCTCGCCAATATTGCATAAATTGCTAATGTTAGACTTGAGCAGAACAGAAAAGCTTCTATTATGCTGTAACTAAATACTTTTGGTGGGAAAATTTCTTTGAATTCTTCACCTAGATCGTTATGGTAATTCAACAAGGCTAAATAAACTTTTTTCCATTTTCCAGAAAAGGATCATGGGGATCTCCTTCGAATTAAAAAAAATAGGACGTAATTTACCAATAACTGCCTTGAACGTATGGGCTATTAACTTTTTTAACAGCTAACGGCGGATGTTGAGCTGCGAGATCTATGCTGAGAAGGAAATGTCTTTTTATTTTCTTCTCATGTCAGAATCGCAGTCGGCTCTAGCGACCCAGAGGCGGAGCGTGTGCGAGCCTGTCATGTCCTTTAGAGCGGAGCTTAACAGCCGCCGATAGGCGGACCGTGGGGCGTAGCGAAGCGGAGCTCACGGTCCTGATCGCCGGGCATCACCTGGACTAAAAGCCGACAGGCTTTTGGGATCAGAGTAAATACCCTTTTGGGTGTTTTCTTTTAATCCCTTAGATATTGCATCTCTGACCCACATATTTGGGCTTTTTCCTGTTTTACGGCTTCTATCGCAATATTCTTATGTAATTCAGGTTCCACACGCACGACAAACTTCCCAGAATATGGCTTTTCAGGTTCCTCCCCTCGCTCAACACAGAATTCAGATAATCCTCAACTGAATCGTGAAAAGCCCCCTTTAGCTTATTTACTGTTTCGCCATCAAAAGTAATTACATCCCTCAAATTGATAACTTCGCCATGGAAAACACGGCATCGCGTGAAATTCAACTTTTGCAAATTCCTTTGTTCTCCATCATGGTGTCGCCCCCGATTCTATCAAGAATCTTTGCACAATCTAACAGACCTTTGTTTGTCACCCGCTGAGGTTGGGGCCTGTGAAAAACAGCACGAACATCATTAAGTGCCACCCTTACACGAGATCCTTTACCTTCGGTTACTTCAGCGCCAAGAGCAATAAATAAGCTCTCGATATCATCCATGAAATATCGGAACGCGTTGGTTTTTCATATATTCTCTGTAGCGTCTGTCGCTGTTTTTTATTCATAAAGAAATAGTATCACAGATTAGTATCATGTCAATAAAATAAATACTGGGGTTGCTTTCGATGGATCACCCAACGGCGGCTGTTGAGCCGCGAGAATCGCAGGCATGAGAAGGAAATGTCTTTTTATTTTCTTTTCATGCCGAGAATCGCAGTCGGCTCTAACGCACTTGATAGGCGGAGCGTGAGCGGAGCCGGTCAGTGCGTTAGAGCGAAGCTCAACAGCCGCCGATAAGCGGACCGTGGGCATATCGGAGCCAAGCGGAGCTCACGGTCCGCTTATCAGTGTTGATAGCTGGAAAATTTTCCATATATTGCTCTTATAGCATGGAAAATTTTCCATCTATAGTTATATTACAACATAAAACATGGAAAAATAGCCCTTGGCTTTTCCATGTTTTGCTTTTATTTCTTAATATCATGGAAAATAAGCCCAAATTCAAACCCAATCCGGAATTGCGGCTCATGGATCAGGTCCGCCAGGTTCTGAGATACCATCACTATTCGTATCGGACCGAACAAACTTCCTGTGACTGGATTATACGCTTTGTCAAATTCCACGGCTACCAAAAGCACCCTAAATATGTGGGGAAGCCCTAGACTGAGGCTTTTTTAAGTCATCTCGCTACCAATCGCAAAGTGGAATTTCCGTGATTCGATCCTTTGACGATAAGATTCAGATTGCTGATCACTGCCCTTTATACCAAATGTACCTGATGACGATCATTAACAGAACTTAACCGGAAAATAAAAAACCCCACATCTCAAGATGAGAGTGGGGTTTTGTTTCAGATAATCCATGTTGATCCTCCCTTAAGGGTTTAAGGAGCAGGAACAGAATTAATTGGTTTCAATATACAGGGGAAGCTTAGGGATGTAAATGATGAAGAAGGTACATCCTGTTGTCGTAATTAGCCAAGATGAAATAGATAAATATTTAAACCGTTGTGGTATTTCCCTTAACCTCAAAATTTCTCCCACAGTGGAGAACCCGACTCCAAATTAAGATGTGCTAATAGCCTTAGATAATAGAATCCATTCCAATTTATCATTGCGGCTCCCGCCTTAATTCGATCCAGTCCGAGTGAAAATTACCCTCGCGATCGATGCGTTCATAGGTGTGAGCACCGAAATAATCCCGTTGCGCCTGTAGCAGGTTATGCGGTAAACGCTCGCAGCGGTAGCCGTCATAATAATTCAGGGCCGCACTGATGGCCGGTACGGGAATGCCGATCCCGGCGGCGGTGGCGACTACCTGCCGCCAGCCGTCCTGATTCGACGCCACCGCCTGCTTGAAGTAGGGATCCAGCAGCAAATTCTCCAGGCCGGTATCTCGCTCAAAGGCCTCCTTGATCCGTTCCAGAAAAACCGCCCGGATAATGCATCCACCGCGCCACATCATTGCAATCTCGCCGTAATTCAATCCCCAGTCATTTTCATCCGATGCAGCCTGCAGCTGAAAAAATCCCTGGGCGTAGCTGCAGATTTTGGACACATACAGTGCCTGGCGAACCGATTCGATGAACTGCTCCGGATTCACCGATTCACGCCATTTCGCAAGAGATCCGCGGGGACCGGCAAGAATCTTGCCGGCCCGTAATCGTTTTTCTTTTTGTGACGAAAGGATTCTGGCAAACACCGCCTCGGTAATCAGCGTTGTCGGAACCCCCAGGTCAAGGGCCAATTGACCGGTCCATTTGCCGGTACCTTTCTGGCCGGCCCTGTCAAGAATCATGTCCACCAGGGCGTTATCGGTTTCGGGGTCGATGACGGAGAATATATCCCTGGTAATCTCGATCAAATAACTGTCCAATTCACCCTGGTTCCATTGGGCAAAGATATCGTAAAGGCGTGCATTGGAAAGTCCCAGGCCATCTTTCATTAGACTGTAGGCTTCACATATCAACTGCATATCGCCGTATTCGATGCCGTTGTGAATCATTTTGACATAATGGCCGGCCCCGCCGGATCCCACCCACTCACAGCAGGCAATATCATGGTTGGGACCGACCTTGGCGGCAATCCCCTGGAAAATGGGTTTGACATGGGGCCAGGCGTCACCAGACCCACCGGGCATGATGCTGGGCCCGTGTCGTGCACCCTCTTCCCCGCCGGAAATTCCGGTGCCGAGATAAAAAATGCCATGGGAATCCAGTTCTTCGATCCGGCGTTCGGTGTCTTTGAAATAGGAATTTCCGCCATCGATTAGAATATCACCGGCTTCTAGCAAGGGTGCAAACTGCCGGATGGTCCGGTCCACCGGATCTCCTGCCTTGACCATCATCATCACCCGCCGGGGTCGTTTAAGATGCTGCACCAGTTCCTCGGGGCTTTGGCAACCGACAATGGATTTACCATCGGCGTCGCCCGCCATGAATTCGTCCACTTTTTGGGTGGTACGGTTAAAAACCGCTACCTGATACCCATGGTCAGCCATATTTAAAACCAGGTTCCGACCCATCACGGCCAGACCGATCAGACCGATATCGCATTGTGAATCCATGTGATTTCCTTTCTTGATTTGGTTTTTCTTCGATTTTATTGGGGACACGGATAAACACAGATTAGACGGATTTATTATCCGCTGCTAACTTTGACAATATGGGTTCTATTCTCATACCGACAAAATCGCGGCTGGAAGCCGTTCTCACCAATCAAGATCTTTTAAGTTATGATCTTAAAACTTATTTAGCGTTCCAGTAAACTTTCATTTTCAGATCAAACTTGTGGCTTCGGCCACCATCGGATAGGCCGACACTGTAGTCGTCATTTTAATTTTTTGTGTCTTCGAGTCTATGTGGCTGAATTTTTAACTGAATTTGTCAGCAACCTGGCCGCCGCTCGATCCACGATCCACAGCAATTTTCCCGAACCGGGCTGGATGAGCTGAGCCGGGAAAAGCTCCGGCCGATAATCGCCATGCAAAACCTCTTTCAGAGCTGCGGCCTTTTCAACGCCGCTGACCAGAAAAATAACCAAATCGGCGCGATTCAACACCGGGACGGTCAGGGTGATCCGGTAGGTTTTGTATTTTTCCACCCAATTAGCAGCCACCAAGCGCTTGGTCTCATTCAAGGCCTCTGTCCCCGGAAAAAGTGAGGCTGTGTGACCATCGGGTCCCATTCCCAGCAAAATACAGTCAAACCGCGGCAATTGACCGGCTTCCAGGGCAAAGAAGGTCTGCAATTCCTGCTCATACTTTTCAGCTGCCAGGACAGCGTCCGGATCCTCGGAGGGCACCCGATGAATGTTTTCCGCCGGAACGGACGCTAAGGACAGCAGCGTTTCGTAGGCCATATGGTAATTGCTTTGCGGGTGGTCCGGTGGCACATGCCGTTCGTCTCCCCAGAAAAAGTGCATACGCTGCCAGGGTAGTCGATCGCGAACGGCCGGGTCGCCGGCCATCAACACATGCAGCCGCCGGGGAGTTGACCCGCCGGAAAGCGCAACGCTAAACTGTTTTGATTCCGATGAAGCCCTGTTTGCCAAGTGTACGATTTCATTGGCTGCCGAGCGGCATATTTCCGCCAGATCATTTACAACTTTAATGCGGAAATTATCGGATTGAGCTCGGATATTGGACTTTGGATTTGCCATGCTTGGATTCATGGTGCCTTTCTTGACTTGGGAGTTTTCAGGAAGTATTCTAGACAACTTCAATCCCAATTTAAGTACAAAATTTGAAATGTAAAACCGCATAATGCTAAACTTGGCATAGCTGGAAGTCTCATTTAAGATTCAATTTACGAAGTTCGAATGGAATTAAAAAAATCCCAATTGTCAATCCGTCAATAAATAAAATCGATTCCTTCAACACGCGAATGTGGATAAAAAACTATAATAACAACTAGAAAAGCACTAAGAAAGGTTACCATATGTTGCCAAAAATAAATCCCACCCAGACCCAAAGCTGGCAGAAACTCAAGGGACATTTTGCCCAAATCAAAGATGTCCGCATGCAGGATCTTTTCGTTACGGATCCTGAACGGGCAAACCGGTTTCATGTCCGGTTTAACGATATCCTGGTGGACTATTCCAAAAACAGGATAACGGATGAAACCCTCGAGCTCCTTGGTCAACTGGCAGAAGAAACGGGCGTGCAAAAAGCCGTGGAGGCCATGTTTAGCGGAGAAAAAATCAATGAATCCGAAAACCGCGCGGTATTGCATGTGGCGCTGCGCAACCGCAAAAATTTACCCATCTATGTCGACGGCCAAGACGTGATGCCCCAGGTCAATGCCGTCTTGCAGAAGATGGATAAATTTTCGAATAAAATAAGATCCGGTGACTGGCAAGGCTATACGGGCAGCCGGATTACCGATATCGTCAACATCGGCATCGGGGGATCGGACCTGGGACCGGTGATGGTCACCGAAGCGTTGCGTCCTTATGCAGACAAGGAGCTAGCCGTTCACTTTGTTTCCAATATCGACGGCACCCAGCTTTCAGAGACATTGAAAAAATTGAACCCGTCGTCGACGTTGTTTATGATCGCCTCTAAAACATTCACAACCCAGGAAACCATGACCAATGCTTTTAGTGCCAGGGATTGGTTTTTAAAACAGGCCCAAGATCCCGCTCATGTGGCCAGGCATTTTGTCGCGTTGTCGACCAATGTCACAAAGGTTGAAGAATTCGGTATTGATTCGAACAACATGTTTGAATTCTGGGACTGGGTGGGCGGACGTTATTCCCTGTGGTCGGCCATCGGGTTATCGATTGCCTGTTATATCGGGTTCGACAACTTTGTCGATCTGCTCGAGGGCGCCCACGAAATGGATCAGCACTTTCTGGAAACCCCATTTGACCAAAACATCCCGGTAATACTGGCCCTGATCGGCATCTGGTACAACAATTTTTTTGGTGCCGCCACGGAAGCCATTCTTCCCTACGATCAGTATATGCATCGGTTCCCGGCTTACTTTCAACAGGGCAATATGGAAAGCAACGGAAAATCGGTAGGACGGGACGGGAAAAGGGTCAACTACCAAACGGGCCCTGTTATTTGGGGCGAGCCCGGCACCAACGGCCAGCATGCATTCTATCAACTGATTCACCAGGGGACAAAATTCATACCGGCGGATTTCCTGGCGCCGGCTGTCAGCCACAATCCTATCGGTGAACATCACAACATCCTTTTGTCCAACTTTTTTGCCCAAACCGAAGCGCTCATGACCGGCAAAACCAGAGAAGAAGTCGTGGCAGAGTTGAAACAGGCCGGTAAAACAGATTCAGAAATTCAAAAGCTCACACCCCATAAGGTTTTCGAAGGTAACAAACCGACCAATTCAATATTATTCAAGAAATTGACGCCAAAAGTCCTGGGCAGTTTAATTGCCATGTATGAACACAAGATATTTGTCCAGGGAGTTGTCTGGAACATTTTCTCATTCGACCAGTGGGGCGTCGAACTCGGCAAGCAATTGGCCGGCCGCATTTTACCGGAAATTAAAAACGACAACCCAGTGGCCTCCCATGATTCATCAACCAATGGATTGATCAATGCGTTTAAAGAAATGAGAAAATAGCCAATTAACGATGAGTCTCTCGCGACTTTACATTTAACCTATGATGAATATATTGGCAGCAATCTGAATTAACACCCAATAAACAAGGAGATTGAGAATGAAGTATGCAAAAGTTTTGCTCGCGATGATGTTGACGTTGATCTTCTTAAGCGGCTGCGCACAAATGCAGCAAGCAACCAGGGGCACATCTGCATCCCCGGTGATCGATCGCATCCAGTCAAGAGGCGAGTTGGTCGTCGGCACCATGGGCAACATGCCGCCCTTAAACATGACTTCCAAGGATGGTGAGATCTTTGGCTTGGAGGCCGATCTTGCCAGGATGTTGGCCGAGGCCATGGATGTCAAAGTGAAATTTGTTACCAAGCCTTTCAACGAATTGCTGCCGGCGCTTCAAACCGGGCAGGTCGACATGGTGTTGTCCGGGATGACCATCACCCCGGAACGGAATCGTAAGGTGGCATTTATCGGCCCCTACTTTATTTCCGGCAAAGCGTTTCTCACCAAAATGAAAACCATTGCCTATGCCGATGAAGCATCGGATGCCAATAACCCCGACACAAAAATTGTTGCCCTCAAGGGCTCTACCAGCCAGGCATTTGCCGAAACTTTCCTTGATAAAACAACTCTGTTCACCACCGGAAACTATGACGAAGCTGTCGACATGGTTTTGCAGGATAAAGCGGATGCATTGATCGCCGATTATCCCATCTGCATCGTATCTGTCTTCCGCTATCCCGATGCCGGCCTGCTTTCGGTCGTCACCCAGTTAACCTATGAGCCCATCGGCATCGCGATTCCGGCCAATGATCCGCTGTTAATGAACTGGACCCGCAATACCCTTAACAATATCGAGGGAAGCGGTATCCTGGATGAACTGAAGCTGAAGTGGTTTGCCGAGGGGGATTGGCTGAATAAATTGAAATAGTCACTTCGATTTCCGTGACACAAACATCCCCACCAGCCATGCCACCAGCACCACCAGATATATTTGACCGACGAAGGCTTCAGTCAGAACCAGGGCACTTGCCTGGTCCGTTGTGGGTGTAATGTCACCGTATCCCAGGGTAGTTATGGTGACAAAACTCAAATATTCAAACCGCATCGTCTCCCCCCAGGACCCCTTATCCGGAAAAGAAAAGGACCCGGGCGACACCCGTTCCAGAATCATATACAGAAATGCCCACATCAGCGCCATTAACAAATAAGCAACAATGGCCGCAAAAATGGTTTCCCTGTTGACTTCTTCCGATTTTGTGATAATCCGCATGATATTGATGGCGGCATAAGCAAAAAAAAGGACTCCGAAAATCCTGGTTAACAAACTGATGGTTCTGATTTCAACAAAATATTCTGACCAGGTAGTAAATATCAGCGGCAAAACCAGAATTAAGGCAATGATTGCCTGCAACCGTTTCAATCGGATGGTGTATATGATAAAAATAAAAATGGCGGTTAAGAAAACATCCATCAATATTTTGGTCTGGATAAATTTGTCTAAAAATGGCGTCAGAACAAGCATGAACAGAATCAGAATCAGCAGAATAAGAAACCGGGTATCACGTAATTTTTGGAATTGGTTTTCAATTTTTTTTAGAGCCATGTCTGCAAGCGCTTTCAGCGACTGAAAAGGATTGTAAAATCAGCGACCAGCAGCAGCGCTGGGGGTTGCTGATTTAGACATCCTCTTCAATTTTACGTATTTTTTCTTTAAAAATTTCAATCACCTCTTCGGGGGATTTTTTTTGCAAAATTTGATGCAATTGTGCCCGATAATTGGCCACAGCGCTGATTCCCAGGGCGGTGAGATCATAAACCTTCCATTTACCATGGTTGCTTTTCATTCGGAGTTTAACAGGAATTTCCAGGTTTTTCCACAGGACTTTGATTTCAACCCATGCCCTGGTTTGCTGATTAGTTTCTGGTCGATGTAATAGATCTTTTTCTCCCGTGTATCTTGATTGTAATTTGCGCATATTCGACTTACCCAGTAATTGACCCATGAGCTCAACAAATTCATCTCTCTGTCGGGAGGTAAAATTTTTCCAGTGAGATGCCAATACCCGCCTGGAAAATTCTTTAAAATCAAAAACTTCCTGGGTAACCTCCCAGAGTTTTTGTGCCTGTTCATTGCGTCTGGGAATCATCTTGATATTGAGGATCTTCCAGTATACGGATGCCCTTGTCAATCCCCCGTTTCAATGCTTCCAGCGGCTGTTCTTCCAGAGCCGCGGGCAGGTACACCAATAAGTGTCACAATGGAGATATACACAAATATTTGCATTATTCAACCTCTGTATCTGCCTGGGCTGGTGAAAAAAATACTAAATCAGGTAGATGTTCTAAGCCTTATAACATAGGATTGAAACGGAGGATTATCAAGATTGGAAGATATTATTGCTGGGTTGAGCAGTTCAACGTTCGGAGTTTCCCGGCTGAAGAGTCCTAAAGGAAGTATCCCGAAATTAACCTAATCAACCATTCAACCAGTAAACGATTCAACGGGCTCTGAACCTTTGAACCTCTGATTAAGAAAAACGGCCACCCGGTAATAACCGGGCGGCCGTTTCGTACTTTGTTAGAATTTACTTGAAGAAGTTACGCTGCAGGGTCTTCTTGTTTGCTGGCCAGCGATGGGTCGGCCATGAGAGCCAGTTCTTCGTATCGTTGGTTGAATTGTTCGACAAGGGTTGTGTGCAGTCGCTTGGCTTCTTCCGGAAATGTTCGCTTCAATGAGGCATAGCGAACCTCACCAGCCAGGAATTTATCCAGGCTTCCGTCCGGTTTCTTGGAATCCAGAATGAACGGGTTCTTCCCTTCGGCCTTCAGAGCAGGATTGTATCGGTACAGCGGCCAGTAGCCGGACTCCACCGCCAGCTTTTCTTCTTCCTGGGCCTTGCCCATGCCGGCCATGATACCCTGATTGATGCAAGGGCAGTAGGCAATGATCATTGACGGACCATCATATGCTTCAGCTTCGATCAGGGCTTTCATCAACTGCTGTTTGTTGGCACCCATGGATACGCTGGCCACGTAAATATATCCGTAACTCATCGAAATACGTCCCATGTCTTTTTTGGGTGTCTTTTTCCCGGAAGCGGCAAAGCGGGCCACCGAACCGGTGGGTGTCGCTTTGGAAGACTGACCGCCGGTATTGGAATAGACTTCGGTGTCCATGATGAGCATGTTAATGTCCTCATTGGTCGCCAGGACATGATCAACACCACCATAGCCGATATCGTAAGCGGCCCCGTCGCCGGCAAATATCCAGAATGATTTTTTGGTGAACAGTTTTGATTTTTCGGCGATTTTGGCCAGCAGCGGGTTACCATTTTGGGCCGCTAACAACGCTTTTAGCTGGTCGCCGTATTTGCGGGAACCTTCCGGATCTTTCATATTGTCCAACCAGCCGGAAATGGCATCTTTGATCTCCTGGGACACATCCGTCCCAAGGGCTTCCCGCATCAAATCCGCCAGCTTGTTGCGCTGCTGAAAATTACCCAAAAACATTCCATAGGTGAATTCGGCAGAATCTTCAAACAGCGAATTGCCCCAGGTCGGACCGAATCCATCCTTATTTACACAGTACGGTACGGCCGGCGCGGAACCGCCCCAGATGGAACTGCACCCGGTCGCGTTTCCAATCAGCATGCGCTCGCCGAAAAGCTGGGTGATCAATTTGGCATAAGGTGTCTCACCGCAGCCGGCACAGGCTCCCGAGAACTCCAGCAGCGGCTGGCAGAACTGGCTGCCCTTGACCGTATTGCGGCCGACAAGATTGTCACGCACCGGCAGATCTTCAAAGTAACTCCACAGCGGGATCTGCTTTTCCGTCTGGGTTTCGAGGGGTTTCATGACCAGGGCCTTCTTTTTGGACGGGCAGATGTCCGCGCAGTTTCCACAACCATAACAGTCGAGGGTGTCAACCTGAATACGGAAATAATAGTCTTTCAAATCCTTGCCGACGGCTTTTTTGGCCTCAAACCCTTCGGGAGCAGCGCCCAATTCTTCTTCCGTCAAAAGCGCCGGACGGATGGTGGCATGGGGACAGACCATGGCACACTGATTACACTGGATGCAATTGTCCATAATCCATTCCGGAACATTGATGGCAACCCCGCGTTTTTCATAGCGGGTGGTCCCCACCGGAAATATTCCGTCCGGGGTAAAAGCGGATACCGGCAGCTTATCGCCCTGCTGCGCCAGCATGGGACGCATAACATTGCGGACGAAATCCGGTTCGTCCTTACCCGCTGTCGCACTGGCAGTTGCGTCGGCCCAGGATTGCGGATAGTCGATTAAAATCAAATTTTCGAGGGTCTTATCCACAGCGGCAAAGTTCATATCGACAATCTTTTGACTCTTTTTGGCGAACAACTGCTGGATTTGATCTTTCAAGTATGCAAGCGCTTCGTCCACCGGTATCACATTGGCCAGCTTGAAGAAAGCCGTCTGCATGATCATATTAATACGGCCTCCCAGGCCTACCTGGCCGGCAATTTTAACCGCATCGATGTTGTAAAATTTAAGTTTCTTCTGGGCAATGGTTTGGCGCATGGCAGCCGGAAGCCTTTCGTCCATTTCTTCCAGTGTCCACGGAGAATTGAGGACAAAAATCCCTTCGTCTTTGATGCCTTCCAGCAAATCGTAGACATCTACATAGTTGGCTTTGTGGCAGGCAACATAATCGGCGGTGTCAATGAGATAAGTTGATTGAATCGGTTTGTGACCGAACCGCAGGTGAGAGATGGTAATGCCACCGGACTTTTTTGAATCATAGGCAAAATAAGCCTGGGCATACATGTCGGTGTTGTCGCCGATAATTTTAATCGCGCTTTTGTTGGCTCCCACCGTACCGTCTGCACCCAACCCCCAAAACTTACACTGCACCGTGCCTTTCGGCGTCACATCCAGGCTTGGACCCACTTCCAGCGATGTTTGGGTAACATCATCGACAATCCCCACCGTGAAATGGTTCCGGGGAGTTGCGGCTTTCATATTGTCAAAAACCGCCATGGCCATGGCCGGGTTAAATTCCTTGGATCCCAGGCCGTAACGTCCGTTATAAAGTTGGGGCGTTTGCGCTTTTTCCATATAAGCGGTACAAATGTCCAGGTAAAGCGGTTCACCCAGTGCGCCCGGTTCCTTGGTGCGATCAAGAATGGTAAGTTTTTTAGCAGATTGCGGAATTGCCTTGAAAAGATGTTCAGTTGAAAACGGGCGATACAGTCGGACCTTGACCAGGCCCACCTTTTCACCCTGCCCTCTCAGATAGTTGGTGACTTCTTCTAAGGTCTCACAGGATGATCCCATGGAAATGACGATGTGCTCGGCATCCGGGTCCCCCACGTAATCAAAGAGGCGATAACTGCGCCCGGTTAGCTCACCGACCTTTTGCATGTACTCGTCGACGATACCCGGCACTTTGAGATAATAGGGATTGGCTGCTTCCCGATTCTGAAAATAGATATCAGGATTCTGAGCGGTTCCCCTCAGTTCCGGCCTTTCCGGATTCGCACCGCGGGCACGGAATTTAGCGATCGCATCCCAGTCGGCTAATTTGGCCATATCTTCGTAATCGATCACGGCAATTTTCTGAATTTCGTGGGAAGTGCGGAATCCGTCAAAAAAATGGAGAAATGGAAGAGATGACTTGATGGCGGATAGATGGGCCACCAACCCTAAATCCATGACTTCCTGCACGGAAGAGGCCGCCAACAAGGCGAAACCGGTTTGCCGCACCGCCATGACATCCTGATGATCACCGAATATGGAAAGCGCATGCGCTGCCAGTGCCCGGGCGGAGACATGCAGGACACCGGGCAAAAGCTCGCCCGACATTTTGTACATGTTGGGGACCATCAACAGCAATCCCTGGGAAGCCGTAAACGTCGAGGTCAGGGCACCGGCGGCCAGGGATCCGTGCACCGATGCGGCTGCACCGGCCTCTGATTGGAGCTGGCGCACCGTCAAAGTTTGTCCGAAAATGTTTTGACGTCCGTCGGCGGCCCATTCGTCCGCAATTTCGCCCATCGGCGAAGACGGCGTGATTGGATAAAGGGTACACAAATCGCTCATGGCATAGGCCACATGAGCAGCTGCTGTATTTCCATCCATGGTTTTTAATTTTTCTGCCATAAAATACTCCTTATAATTTTTTCGCGTTTTAGAATGAAATGACTGTCTTCTAAATTGCTGCTTTTGCATGAATTAGGTTTGAGAAAAAGGTTAATGAAAAAATTATGTCAGCAATTTTTCAAAAAAATCGTTGCCTTTGTCATCCACGATGATAAAAGCCGGGAAATCTTTGACGGCGATCATGTAGATGGCTTCCATTCCCAGCTCGGGATACTCGATCAATTCAACGCTGGTGATGCAATCTTTGCCGAGCCGCGCAGCGGGTCCGCCAATGGAACCTAAGTAAAAGCCACCGTAACGCTTACAGGAATCCGTCACCAGTTTCGACCGATTCCCTTTGGCCAACATAATCAGCGATCCCCCCTGGCGCTGGAAAAGGGGCACGTACGGATCCATTCGGCCCGCGGTTGTCGGACCGAAAGAGCCGGATGCATAGCCGGCCGGAGTTTTGGCCGGCCCGGCATAATAAATAATATGATTTTTAAAATAATCGGGAAGGGAGTTGCCACTATCCAGACGTTTCTTTAATTGTGCATGGGCAATATCCCGTGCCACCACGATTTTGCCTGTCAGTAGCAGGGGGGTTGCCACCGGATATTGACTGAGTTGATCTCGAATCTGCGCCATCGGCCGGTTCAAATCCACGTCTACCGCGTCTTGGGAAGCGATTTCAACTTCGGGTAAATATTTGGTCGGATCGCTTTCCAGCTCTTCTAAAAAAATCCCCTCGCGGGTAATTTTAGCCTTGATATTGCGGTCGGCGCTGCAGCTGACCCCCAAACCGATTGGACAGGACGCGCCGTGACGAGGCAGTCGAATCACGCGGGTGTCAAGACAAAAATATTTGCCGCCGAATTGAGCACCGATGCCAAGATCACGGGATATCTTAAGAATTTCGTCCTCAAGTTCCAAGTCCCGAAATGCATGGCCGGATTCACCTCCTTCGGTCGGCAGATCATCCAGATATTTGGCTGTCGCCAATTTGACGGTTTTAAGGTTGAATTCGGCGGAAGTGCCACCGATAACGAAAGCCAGATGATAGGGCGGACAGGCGGCTGTGCCCAGTGTTTTCATTTTTTCTTTCATGAAGGCCGTTAATTTCTCCGGCGTTAAAACGGCCTTTGTTTCCTGGTATAAAAAAGTTTTATTGGCAGAGCCGCCACCTTTGGCGATAAACAAAAACCGATATTCGTCGCCCCCAACGGCATATAATTCAATCTGGGCCGGCAGATTGTTACCGGAATTTTTTTCCTCGTACATGCTCAAAGGTGCATTCTGGGAATAACGCAGGCTGCCCTTTGTATAGGCATTGTAGATTCCCTTTGATAGGGTTTCTTCATCTGAAAAATCGGTCCACACCCGTTGTCCTTTTTTCCCGATAACGATGGCTGTCCCGGTGTCCTGGCACATCGGAAAAACACCTTCGGCGGATATCACCGCATTTTTAAGCAATTCCAGGGCCACATAGCGGTCGTTAGCAGAGCTTTGCGGATCATTAAAAATACCGGCAAGCTGTTTTAGGTGTGAGGACCGCAGTAGGTGCGAAACGTCTTTAAATGCCTCTTCGGCCAGAAGCGTCAACCCCTCGGCTGATATTTTCAGCACCTCTCGGCCGTCAAAGGCAGCGCTGGATATATACGCTTCGGTCAATAAGCGGTATTCGGTGGCATCCGGTCCGACGGGAAACATATCTTGATAAATGAAATTGGTCATACTTGTCTTCTTGATTTAATAAGATCCTTTTATGGAATCGGGTAGGTTACCAATCGTGCTTTTAAGTGTCAAGGAATTTTGAAAAAGGGAAGGGCAATTTGATGCAAATGGTGGACCCTGCGTCCTTTTCAGAAGTGACTTCGATGGTGCCCTGATGCTGATCGACGATTCTTTTGGTCATCATCAGCCCGATACCGGTGCCACGGGTCCCCTTGGTGCTAAAAAAGCTTTGAAAAATCTTATCCTGGACATCCTTGGTCATGCCGCTGCCGGTATCGATCACTTGGTATTCCACCGCCCAATTTTCCGGCTTTAGGGTTCTGACCGTCACGGTTTTACCCCGGCCATCATCTTCTCCGCAGGCATCGATGGCATTGCTGACAAGATTCAACAGGCAGCGGTGAATGCCTTCCGGATCAAACCGAACAGGTGCCAGTTCATCGCTGAGATCGGCCTTTAGCGTTATCCCTTGTGCTTGGGCTTTTGATGCCAGCAACTGGGTTACTTCTTCGGCAGGTGCATTGGCATCACCCTCTGTGAACATAACATCCGAATATTTCCCGTAGTTCAGCAAATCCAGCGAAAGATTTTTAATCTTCTCGACATTGCCTTCAACCATCTTCCAGCCTTCCTGAAGATACTGTTTATTATCGAGCTCAATGCCCTTTCCCAGCACAAAGATGCTGCCCTTCAAACCGTTGGCAATGCTTTTGATGGCGTGGGATAATTCGGTCACCGTTTGTCCGACGGCTGCCATTCGTTCCGCTTCAACAAGCTTTTGAGCCTTTTCCGCCACCAGCCTTTCCAGGTTTTCAGTGTATTCCCTGAGCCGGCGTCGCATGGTTATCCTCTCCCGCGCCCGTATCAAGGCAATGTCAAGTATTTCATCATTAATCGGCTTGGTAACAAAATCGGTGGCGTCATTCTTGAGGCTTTTTATGGCCAACCCCATATCCCCGTGTCCGGTGAACATGATGACTTCGGTATCCGGATTTAGCTTCTTAATTCGTTGCAGCAATTCGATACCGTCCATATCCGGCATTTTAATATCCGTTAGCACAATGGGTGGCGCGATCTCTTCAAAAATTCGCAAGGCTGCCTTCGCGTTTGCGGCGGTGTGCACATCGTATCCACTGTCTTGCAGCGAAATTCCCAAAACTTTGCGGATTCCGGCTTCATCATCGACCAGTAGAATCGTGTTATCCATGCTTTTGCCCCATGGTGCTAAATTGTTTTGTAAATATTCAGGAGTTGCATTTATGATTTAATGCTCGTATATAAGTCAAAATTTTCGGAAGACCTTCGCCATGCTCCCGCTATAGTTGAAAATAATGCTCACGATTCAAAAAGTCTAAACCTTTAGCACTATTCGGACTTTTTACGAAACCTTATCATTTCCGATGTAATGCTACATTTTTTCAGTAGGCCTTCCGCATTCAATTCCCTCTGCCATCCGCCTTCTGTTATCTGCCCTCCGCCATCCGCCATCTGCTATCTGTCATCTGTCCCCTGCCCTCTGTCATCCGACTTCTGCCCGTACCGACGGAAAGGTCACAATGAAACGGGCACCTTGCCTTTTCGAGAAACCACCCTGATCTTGCCGCCCAAATCATGCACAATACGATAGCTAATGGATAAGCCGAGCCCGGTTCCATTGCCCGCTTCCTTGGTGGTAAAAAAAGGCTCAAAAACTTTGTCCAAATTAGATTCGGCAACTCCCTCGCCGGTATCCTGAACCTCGACCAAGACCCGCTCCCCTTCTGATCGGCTCTTAAGTGTAATCTTCTTATCGCCCTTTTGGGGTGATTTCAACTCCCATTTCTCTTCAATCGCATCGCGGGCATTAATCAGCAAGTTGATAAAAACCTGTTCCAGGCGGCCGGCATCGGCCATAATCGGGGGTAAATTTTCCTCAATTTCCCAGGCGACCTCAATGCCCCTGACCATGAGCTGCTGGCTGAATATTTCAAAAGATTTTTCCAATACATCGTTGATCTGAATCTCATCCAGCTTCTGGTCGGACTTACGGCCGAATTGCCGCATGTGATTGATAATCCTGGTGGCACGATCTACGTGGCTGTCGATCTCCTCGGACATGGTAAACAGGATATCGTCATCAATTTTTTCCAGCTTGTTGACTTTTTTCATAAAAAACCTGCTGGCAGTTTTGATAACCGCCAGAGGCTGATTCAATTCATGCGCGACACCGGTGGCCATCTCACCCAGGGTGGCCATTTTACTTGCCTGGATAAGCTGCTGCTCGGTTTCCAGACGTTGGGTGATATCGCTGGTGGTAACCAACAGCACTTCCCTCCCCGGATATTCGGATGGTGAAACCCATAGATCAACAAAAATGATTTCCTTGTCTTTGCGAATCTGCTTTACCTGATTAATGACGGATGCATTCTTGAGTTGGTCGATGTAGCGGCTTTTTTCGCTTTCCGGCAAAAGCGTGAGAAACGATTGTCCGGCAATCTCGTTCCGGCCATAGCCATAAACGCTCTGGACGCTGTTGTTACAGTCGATAATTTCAAGCGTATCGGCATCCAGAACAAATATCGGATTGCGAATGTTACTGAAAATATCACGATATTTTTTCTCAGACCTTTCAAGCTCTTCTTCAAGTTCTTTGTGATGGGTGATGTCCAGGTTCATCTCCATGGCCGCAATGATTTCACCCTTTTCGTTTCTAATCGGTGAGGTTCTCACGATCCAGGATGTGGGGGTTCCATCCTTGCTGATTCCGGTTTCTTCACTGCGGTGGGATCGACCGTCTTTGAATGTTTTTTCCACCGGACAATTGGGACACTTGGTCGTACGTCCTTTATACGCATAGAAGCAGTAATCACCCGGCTGGGGGGCAAATCTATCGGAAAATTCCCGGTTATAACCCACCAATTTGTAATTTTTGTCTTGCACGGTAATGATGCAGGGTACGGTTTCAAATAAAGTCTGATATTGATACCTTTGTTTGTTGAGTTCCGCTTGCTTCTCACCGATTTCTCTGCTCATTTGATTGATGGCCGTCGCCAACTGCCCGACTTCATCAAATTGATCGATGGTGACCTCACCGGAATAATCACCCTTGGAAATGGCCCAGGTATTTTTAATCAGCTGTCGGATAGGACGATTGACGAATTTTAAAACCAAAACCAGGATAATCGCGGAGATAACCACAAAAGCCATAGCGGCAAGTCCGATAATACCTTTTTCCATCAAAAGAATTTCTTTATCGGATGTTTCCAGAGAGATCGCGATATCCAGGACACCCAGAATCTTTTTGTCCGGCGAATGGAAATGACAGTCATTTGTTGAGCACCCTGATTGATTGGGGATCGGGCTGATCACCCCCAGCAGACGGTATCCTTGGCGGGAACCGATGATGCGGGTTCGTTCTTCGAGGCCACAGTCAGGCAGAGGAGGATCGGTTTGATGACAGATGTTACAGGCCTCAGATTGAATATCGCCGCTCTGGTCGACTTCAGAAAGATGGTTGGAAAATTTTATTTTTCCCTGTTTATTGTAGATTCGAATGCTCTCAATTTCCTCCTGTTTGCTGATATTCAATATGATCTGGTTGATATCATCGCGGGAATTGTGCATCATGGCGTAATGGGCGCCCAGCTTAATCGTGTTGCCCAACCGTTCGGTTTCAGCCATGATGTCTTTACGCAATCGTTCTTTCTGATACCGGATACTGAAGTAGGCCCAGGTTGAAATGAGTACCAATAAAATGATACCCACACCGACAATGAGCTTAGTGACAAGGCTGTGACGCAGGTACTTGAAAGATTTTAGCATGACTGCAAAATCCTGACACCAATAAATCCGTCCGTGTCGCCTGCATGGACAAAGAAAAGGTCGGAACCAAAAGAGAAAATTGAATATTGAATATTGTCGATTGAATATTTTATGTATCCTGTCATTTTATTTTCAGATTTTGCGTTTAAGTTTTGAATTCCCGGTTCGGAGGACCACTGAGCTTTGTCATTTTATGATGATTTTATAATGGAAAAAATTCCTCAAATATTCATTATTCAATCATCAATCCTCATTCCCCTTGGCTTCCTGTGGAAGAATTTTGGGCATGATCACGCGGAAGTGCGTACCCTGACCAAAAATGGAATCGACCTCAATCGTCCCCCCGTGCTGCTGGATAATATTTCTGGTGATGAACAAGCCGAGCCCGGTGCCTTTTTTCCCTTTTGAAGAGTAAAACAGGTTGAAAATATTTTCTCGAATTTCATCGTCCATACCGACCCCATTGTCCCGGATATCAAATAATATGTTCTTATCATCCTTGTCGACGCCAAAAATAATTCGATGGGGTCTTCCCGATTGATCTTCAACACAGGCTTCAATGGCATTTTCGATGATATTGGTCAGTGCAGTGAACGCCACAGCCGCATCGACTTCAAAATCCCCCAGGGATGTACTGATGACCTGTTCAAACTCGATGGATTGATTTTGAAACCTGGATTGAACCATGGCAACCAGGTCTGCGGCAAATTGGTTCGCATTGATCCGCTTCCAATCCAAGGCCCGATCTTTAGCATAATAAAGAATATTCAGCACCATGTCCCGAATTCTATCAACCATTTGTCTGACGATTTCAAGACCTTCCGCGGTCTTGCGCGGCTCATGTTTAGACAGACCGGAGCTGAGTAGGTACAACCCGCCATCCAATCCGGTTAGGATCCCTTTAATTCCATGCGATATTGAGCTGACCATCAATCCCAGCGAAGACAATCGATCCTCGAGTTGTCGAATTTCTGTAATGTTGGTGGACATTTCCATGACCTGCTCGATCCGGCCGGCGGTATTAAGGATCGGTGCCGTGTTGATCAGTACATTGTATTGCTTGCCGGTTTTGGCGGTGACCCTCATCTCCGACTGGTGGGATTGACCGTCTTCAAAGGTTTTTGCCACCGGACAATCCTCACAAGGTGTGTTACGCTGCTTATAGACCTGGTAGCAATGTGCACCGGCGTCCTCTCCGAAATCCTCCTTAAACCGTCTGTTGGAAGCGGCAATTTCAAACGTCGGCGCCTGGACGGTAATGTAACAGGGAACTTCATCAAACAGTTGCTGATACTTTTGCTGGGTTGTCCGCAATTCTTCCTGCACACGCTCCATCTCCGAAAGATCTGCGGCAATCTCGAGCACCAGCTCAATCTCCCCGCGGCTGTTATGTATGGGAGCCGTGTGAACCATTACAGGAGATCGGCTTCCATCTAGAAACCGTACCGTCGCTTCACTGCGTCGACCGCGGCCGCTGTCAATGGTCTTTGCCACCGGGCAGGTGGTACGATGGTTATCTTCTCCCTGGTAAATTTCCCAGCTGCCGGCACCGACCCTGTCTCCCAATCGCTCTTTGTAGAGTTGATTGGTAGCGACGATCTTGAGTTCCCGGTTGTGGATCGCAACAAAGCATGGCATTTCGTTAAAATAGCGAATGCCGCCGCCGAAATCACCGGCCATATCGCGGATGGCCGAAGATAATCCTTCCACGGCCTGGCCGACGGCCGCCAGTCTTTCAGCTTCGACCAGTCTGGCCGATTGCTTTCTGACCAGTTGCTCAAGATTTTCGGTGTGTTCCCTGAGTTGGCGACGCATGTCGATTCTTTCATGGGCCCGGTTTAAAGCGATTTCGAGAATATCGTCATTGATGGGCTTGGTCACGAAATCAGTGGCTTCGTGTTTGAGACTCCGAATGGCCAGTTCCATATCCCCGTGGCCGGTAATCATGATGACTTCGGTGTCCGGATCTTCCTGTTTGATTTTCTGCAGGAGTTCAATCCCGTCCATGCCCGGCATTTTAATATCGGTCAGAACAATTTGTGGTTTGGTTCGCTGAAAAATCTCGAAGGCCGCTTCACCGTCTTCGGCCGTCAGCACCTCATATCCGCTGTCTGCCAGCGATATACCGAGGACCTTGCGAATGCCTGCTTCGTCATCCGCCAGCAATATTTTTTCATTCATAGCGTCAGCCCTCGTAGTGAGGAGGTTTAGAGGTATTGGATAAATCAGAAAAAAATAATAAATTATCAGCGTGTTTGCTGCCTTCGTCACCTGAAGGCCACTTTTGCCGAACATACAGTCTCGAAATCCAACGTTAGATGTGATCAGCAGGTGTTTACCAGAAAAAGGGTACAAGTAAGAACGCTGAAGTGAGCCGTCAACCCCGAAGGCTGAATGAAAACTGCATTAGCCTATCATTTTCCTGGCAAGTTTCAGCAATTTTTCATGATCCAGCGGTTTTTCCAAATGTGCATCCGGTTGAGGTATGGGATTTTCCACTTTTATATTGAGCATCTTCAGGTAATGGGAAAATGATTTTTCTCCAATACCTGTCAGCATGATGACCGGAATATCTTTCAACTCGTGATCCGTCTTTAGCTCCCGGTACATGGTAACGCCGCCTGCCTCGGGCATCATCACATCGAGAATAATGAGATCAGGCGATATTTCTTTGGCTTTTTGCAGGCCTTCATTGCCGTTGCGGGTAACGACCGGCGCATATCCACTGGTTTCAAACAGCGTGCGGACATAGATCCTGACATCCAGGTCGTCGTCAACGATGAGGATCTTTTTTCTGGTTTCCGGTATCTGATCGGTGGTCAATTTACACATCCACATCAGCCACTTTATCCGGATGATTCACGCTCGCCACCGGGCAGGCAGCCCTTAGTACGACCTGCTCTACCGTACCGCCCAGCAGGGCTTGCTCCGGATCAATATCTCTGGTGTGATGGGCCATGACAATCAGATCCCCCTGCTTTTCCCGGGCAAATTTCAAAATCTCCACATAAGGAATGCCTTCCCATATCTCGATGTCGAAATTATCATAGTCCTTCATTTTTGAAATATAGGTGGTTTCGATCTTCTTTCTGGCCGCCGCAATCTCCTGCTCAATCTCATTCTGTCCCTGGATTTCATCGAAATTACCGGAGCGGATGTCGCAGGCATGGAAAATATGGAGCCTGGCGCCGACCTCTTTGGCTAATTTGTAAGCCCATAGAAATGCGTACTGGGATGCTTTGGAGAAATCGATGCCAATGACGATATTGGAAAACAATTTCCAGCAAGTCGTACAAGGCCGGCTGATGATCACAACCGGACACCGGGCGGCTTTGGCCACCTTTTGCATCGTGCTGCCGGCAATCGACCGGTAACGGGTTGCGCCCACATCTTCCTGCCTTGTGTGCGCACCCATGATGATCATATCGACTTTTTCTTTGCGGGCCATCCGCAGAATTTCCCTGTGGGGCGCTCCCACAACCGCTTCGATCACGTTGTTTTCACTGTCTTTCAGCAATTCCCCGTAGGTGTTCTTCATTTCTTCTTTGACCCAATCCTGGTAGTCGGCGTCCGGCTCTTCCGCTTCACCGGTTCTGGCATCGGTCACGAATGGACTGTAACCACGACTGGGAACTCCGAACACATGCAGGATAATCAGCTTTGCATCCCACTTCAATTCCAGATCGAAAGCCACTTTGGCCGCATTATCACAAGTGGGCGATGCCGTAGTCGCAAACAACAATTTCTTAAACATGGGTCATCTCCTTATATAGCGCACTCTTTGGGATTTCCTTGAAAACTTAGTTCCCAGATGATTCCCCCGATAAAATCAAACAGGTTGAATACCGTGTCGAATTCAAAAACGTCAACCTTGTCACCGAAAACGATGTGCTTCAGAACGCCAAGCTTTAAGGGCATGTCCAATATGCTTTCCAGATGGAATGATTTGATTTCCTGGTTTTCCGTGCCGCGGACCCCACAGAGCGTGTGGTAAATTTCCAGCCGTGGTTCGCCGGGAAACCCTATCATCTCAACAGTTTTATAAAACTCCAAATGATCGATAGCATCACTGGTACAATGGCTCGCGGGGCACTCCCGGTAACGCTGTATGCAATCGGCGACAAACGCATCCAGCTTTACCAGCAAGGCATATTTTTCAAACATCCGAAAGAAACTTCTTAAGGTATATCCTTGCCCCAGCTCAACCTGACAGCCAAGTATCATTAATGAGTCGGCCGGGACAATTTTATTGCTTTCAATAACTGACCCGTCGTTTAGCAGGGTGATTTGGTTCATCTATTCCTCTTGGGGCTTCAAATGATCCGGCACTATGATCATATTGATCAACAGCGGTTTCAAAAAAGACCACCGGATTCCAACTTTGTAGACCTCTTCCAAATCCCTGATCGCATCCCAGCAATTGTGGCAGGGCGTGATGACCAGTTTGGCACCGGTGGCCAGGATCTGATCGCGCTTGACTTTCAAGCCGATATTGCGTTGTTGGCGGTAGCGGCCGATACCGTTCAGCCCGCCGCCGCCGCCGCAGCAGAAATTATGCTCCCGGTTGGGTATCATCTCCCTGAAATCCTCGGCAATATAGCCCATGATTTCCCTGCCGATGTCGGCAAGACCTCCGTTGCGAACATAGTTGCAGGAATCCTGATATGTCACCGGTTCCTTGATCCTTTTTGAGGGGTCTATTTTCAATTTTCCGGTTCGCAAAGCCTCCGCCACCCATTCCACGTAATGGAAACTTTCAACCGGCGTTTTGCCGCTTTTAAGACCGGCCCAATAAGGTCCTTCGATCACCGTCGCCCGATAGGCATGGCCGCATTCGGTTACCACCATGCGTTCGGGTTTTAAGCGCTCCATGGCGTCATACACCGACTCAACTTGCAGCTTGCAAGCTTCCCAGTCGCCGCCGAACATGGCCAGGCTGGTTTCCTCCCAACCCTCACTGGGAACCGTCCAGTTTTCACCGGCGACATGAAACAAAATCGCCGCCTCAGCGATGTCTTCCGGATAATGTTTGGGTTCCCTGGCATTGACGGTATACATAATATCGGCATTCTCTTTATCAACAGGAATGGTTAATCCCGGCCAGTCATCCTCATATTCCTCAGCCATCCACTCACAAGTATCCACCCAGTCTTCCGTGGTGATATCCATTTGGGCCCGGTATACCCGGTGCATCCCGGAGCCTATTTTCATCTCCCAAGGCACAAACCCCTGGGCAAATAACAATCCCCGCAGATAACCAAACATGACGCCGGTATCGATCCCAAATGGGCAGTACACACCGCAGCGGGTGCAGCAGGTGCATTTCGCGTATGCGGTGTCCATACACTCCTGCAAAAAAGCATTGTCCACATTCCCCTTACGCTTAATCAATTTACCCAGGGTGGTTTGAATTTTATAAGAAGGGACCTGTTTGGGGTCTTTGTTGTTCGCAAGATAGTAAAAACAGCTTTCGGCACACAGACCGCAGTGTGAACAGATTTCAAGCCAGGTTTTCAGGCGCGACTTGAGGGTTTTCTGGATCATCGCCCACAATTTTTTGCGATCCACATCGAGATGGTTCATCTCCTCATAATATTGTTTGCCGCTTTTATCCGCCAAAAGCGCGTGTAGTTCTTCTTTGGTGTTTACATTTTTTTTATTGCAAAGTATTCCTTCCGGCATGGCTATAATTTCCTTGTATTGCAAACGATTATAATAAAGGCGTGACTTTTATTTACACCTAACCCGGACAAACCGGAACCAATTTAAGAATTACGAATTTAGGGATTTAGGAATTATATAAAGATACCCTTCCGATTAAAAATCCCTCAATTCCTGAATCTCTAAATTCTTAAATCTGTCACCATTCAGTGGCGAAGGTCGTTCAACCCATTTTTCGGTATAAAATTCAATAGGTTAAAAATTAATATACGCAATTACCAGGCCATCCCCTTGCTTTTCATACCGCCTCGTTTGATACCATAGTCTATTCCGAGCTGGGCTCTGGAAAGGAAGAAAAGTATAAAATGTGAAAGCTTGGTGAACGGTATCGCCACCAAAACGATCTCACCGCAAAGAACGTGGGCGATGATCCAGAAATTATAATTCGATGCCCCATGAGAGGCTATATATCCGGTAACAAAGGGGGCGACCGCAATAGCAATGATCAAGTAATCATATGCCGTCGTAATCAGTCTGACTTCGGGCAGAGCGATGCGACGTAAAATCAAAAACACCACGGCCACGATCACAAGAATCGATAGGACATCCGAAACACCTTCCGGCAGGGTCCAAAGGCTGAATCCCAATCTCTCTCTCATCAAAATATTGTGCCCCAGCAGGAATACGGGGGTGAGCAACAGGCCGATATGCATTATAAATACCCATAAAGTAAACCAGGAATTGTTTCGGTAGCTATGGGTTGCCCAGGGAAACAACCAAAAAACAATGGAACGTATGGCACCTCTAATTCCATAAGAAGTATTGACCGAATAGGTCACCCGGTCAAGTTTCCAGTCGAGCCCCTTGATGTAAAGCACCGTACGCACGATCAGCCCGATAAAAAAGACGGCAAATGATAGCCAGGCCAGAGGGCCGGTAACAAATTCATACATGTGTTGCTCCTTTGAAACTATTAAATCGTCTTTCTAATAAAAGCTTTAAAATAAATTGTCACGATTCATCATCGTCTCTGTCAGTAAGAAAACGATAAAAAAACGTAATACCGACAAGCGCCCCTATGATTAAAATATAGGTGATGCTATCAGTGTGAAGCATGTAGTCATGCAGGGTATGAATGGTCCCTTCCATCTTATGTCACCCTATAATGTTGTTCAATGTATTTATCAAAGTTGAGTCCATCAAACCTTATCATCATTAAGTTATTTATTGTATAGTAACACCCGCGCGTGCTACATTTCTCGTAGTTTGGTCGGCAATTGTAAACCAGACCGCTAGTGCTCCTCCGGGTAATCCGGATGCGAATACATAATCGGCATGCGGGTAACGATAAAGCGAAATACGATCAATCCGGCCGTCACCAGGAAAACAGAAATCGCAATTTCCATCCAGTGCGGAAAATACCGTTCACTGGACGGCAGATGCCAGTTAAAAGCAATCAGGCCGACGTTCAAACGGTTGACAATGATACCCAGCACGGTCCAGGCAGCCGTCCATTTGATTATTTTCATGTTTTTCTCACGCACCCCGATGGCATAAAAAAAGCAAGGCAGGGCCACAAATCCCAGCAATTCCACCAGAAACCAGATGCCATAAGATGTGCCCAGCAAATGCCAATTGTTGCCCTCGGATATTCCGATGACCTTGATAATGAAATAACCGGCCAGCACGAAAGAAGCCGCTTTGCCAAAGCCCAACGCAATATCATCTTTTTCTTTTAAATGGGTCTTATCCATTTTATCGGCAAAGTAATGGTGAGATAGCGTACTTTCAAAAATTACCATGGAAAGACCCGCAATGATAGCGGATACGAAAAAGAATACCGCAATATACGGTGAGTACCAGAGCGGATGCAGCTTCGACGGGGCAATTAAGAACAATGCCCCCAGTGAGGATTGATGCAGCGTCGAAAGCACCACGCCAAATATAGTGAGCAAAAGGGTTAGTTTGATAATGATATTGCGCGCTTTTTTCAGGCCGAGCCACTCCAAAGCCGCCGGTGAAAATTCAAGAAATAAGACCGTGAGGTAGAGGGCCACGCAGGCGGCCACTTCAAAAAGGAGCGATGTGGTGCCCTGCTGCATGATAAAAGGGTACGGCAGGCGCCAGGGTCTGCCCACATCATAATTCAACGCCACAACCACCATGGCGTAGCCTAAAAATCCGGTTAAGATGGCAGGTCTGACCGCTGAATGATATTTCTTCATGCCGAAAATATAGACGGCGGCAGAAGTGACAAACCCGCCGGCCGCCAGAGCGACGCCGACCAGCAGATCAAAACCGATCCAAATTCCCCAGGGGTTGTAGTCGGATAGATTGGTGACCGCGCCCAATCCTTGGGTAAATCGCAAAACTGTAACAAACAGACCTATAATAATGATGATTCCGGCAACAATGTTAAACGGTGTTAAATAAGATTTACCGGGGGTCGTGACTTCATCAGACATCAGGATTCCTCCTCGCTCGGCTTCTTGTCAGCATCCTCAGCTGCTGGGTCGCCGGCGTCTTCTTCAGATGCTTTGGCCGCTGCTTCAAGGGCTTTGCTAACGGCGGTTTCGACGGCCGCCGCTTTTTCCTTTTCGGCCTTTTCCATTGCTTCGGACAGTTTAGCTTCGCTTTCGCTGCCGGCTTGTTCTAATGCAGCGGCAACAGCCTGTTCTCTTTCTTGTTTTTCAATTTTTCCTTTTCTTTGGTTAATGGCATAAATACCGGTCAGAAGCACCGGCCAGAGTCCCACAACCATCGGCACAACGCTTAAGGCTCCGGCGGTAAGCTTGGGTGCCGGTGTCACGCCAAGATCTTCTCTCATCCCGATGTCCTTGAAAGGAACGGCGGACAGGTAAAGCCAGCTGGTACCCCCCATTTCGTTCTCACCATAAATGTGATCCGCATATCGCTCCGGGAATTTGGTAATACGCTCGCGCCCGATCTTTAACAAATCCTCGCGCTTTCCATAGGTAAGAGCCTCGGTTGGGCAGGCCTCGACACATCCGGGCAGCAAGCCTTTGGAGATTCTTGGATAGCACATGGTGCATTTCATCACCCGGGGAGAAAATGCTTTGTCATATTCATAGGCCGGTATTTCGAAAGGGCAGGCAATCATACAATAACGGCAACCCACACAAACCGAAGCATCGTAAACCACCGCTCCGGTTTTGGTTTTGGTAAAGGCCCGTACAAAACATGCGGAAGCACAGGCCGGCTCAAGACAATGGTTGCACTGGACTTTGCGGTACAGCGGGCCTTTTTCACTGGCGACATCATCGTAGCGGTTGACAATCGTGTAGGATTTTGCCGTGGTCCGGCGCTTGGTATCCATCAAGGAAAGGTCACTGAACGGACGTTCAGGTTCCGGCAATTCATTGACCCGATTGCAGCTTTCTTCGCATTTGCGGCAGCCGATGCAGCGGGTGTTGTCAAAAAGCACAGCGTTGCTGTCGGGGTAACCCTCAAAATGCTTGTTGGAAGCAGCATGTGCTGCAGTGCCCAATGCGGTGCCAAAACCGGCAGCGCCCAACCAGCCGAGAAATTTTCTCCGTGAAATGGACATAAATCTACCTCTTAAATAATGATCGGTTCAAGGTTCTGGGTTCACCGTTCAAGGTTACCCTACCGTAATACCTTTAAATTGTTTTGTTATCATAAGGTTTCCTTCCCGCCATGGCGCGGCACGGCCGCGGCAGGTTCCGGGTCACGAATCAACATTTCAGATTTGTTGTTAATCCCTGATCCTCGGAACCCTGAACCTCGGAACATCTGAACGGTTGCCAATTCATGTCTTTTTTGCGTGGCACGCAGTACAATTGGTTGAGACCGGCTTTTTAATATCCATGGCTTTATGGCATTCCATACACTGCCTATGATAGGCCGCCATCAATCCGGGTTTGAAAGGATCCTTGGCGTTAAAGGGCCTGCCATGGCAGCTAACACAATTGGGTGGTTTTTTTGCCGCCGGGCTGTTGTGGTGGCAACCCTGGCAGATCGTACCCTTTTCGTGGTGGAAATAATTCGCCAGTTTGTTATTTTTGATGTTATTGAACAATGTGTTGACAATTTTACGGTGCGGAAGTTTTACCGGTTCATATTGATTCGTCAAGGCCTTGATGGTGACCGTCTCCGGAATATCCTGGTCATCATAAATTGCGGTAATGGCATCACGGGTTTCAAGTGTTTGGGCGGCCAGCCTTTTCTCCTCTTCCTCCTGAATCTCATTGGAAATCCGGGATGTTGGCACCATGTGGCAATTTGCACAGGCGGTAGTACCCTGCTGGCGCTTTTTTTCAAAGGACGTATGGCACCCGGCACAGACCGGTTGATTTAATTTGGATTCGTGACATCCCATACAACTTTGAGTGACCTTTAACCGGTGCATGGACTGCTGAAGTGTGACATTTTTGCCTTCTTTGGAGCCTTCAAGAGAGTGACATTGCACGCAGTCGTCTAACGCCGCATGGTGGCAAACCCGGCAGGAATCATTATATTTTTCATGGGCTTGATGATTGAACGGCACAAGATTCATACGAGTGATAGGATTCGACCTTTTATCCTTGGAAGCCGATGTTTTAACAAACACATAGTCGGGTTGGTTCAGCTTCATGCGGGGGACATCTTTAACGATTTCGATCAGTTTCTGTTCATCGGGCTCGTGGCAGCCGTTGCAGTTAAAAGGTCCGGCACTTTCGTTTTTAGCAATCGTCTTGCGATGACATTCAATACAGGCGATATGAGACGCCAGCCGCATAGAAATTCGATTTTCCTCCGTCCTTTCACCGTGGCAATAGCGACACGTGCCTTCTTTTCCTTTGGCATAGAAAAGCTTTTTGGTGCTCTCGTTATACTCATGATGACACTTCTCACACTTGTCGTTCTGGGCTTTTGAATGCCGGTAGTGCAAGGATTTATCCATGCCGATCGGACGCCAGGAGGAAATCACGGTTTCCTGGTCCTGGTGGCATCCGCCACATTCAAGCGGCCCGCTGGGTTCCTTAGCGGCCCTGGTTTCTTTGTGGCAGCCGATGCAATTGTCATGGTAAATATCCATGACCTCTTGCTTGGACGTATTTTTTAAACGCATATACTTGGTGGACATTCGTTCCGTATCTAGTATCGGATCGTTTTCGGACAGATGGCAGGCAGCACAGTCTTTACCGCTCTTTTCAAGCGCACTCGTGTGCTTCTGATGAAGGAATGTCACAGCGGGCCTTTCAAGTTTGCCAAAGACATTCATGGAATCGATGTGAATAATATCAGCCCGTTTTTCAGGCGTCTTTTTAGGCTGGGCTTTCATTCCAAAAACCGCGGGGCTGTTCACTAAAAATGAAACCATCACAACCGCAACTATAATAACGTTCCAGCCTAAAAGTGCTCTTCCCTTCTCCATGTGTTTTATCCTTTTACATTATCCTGCTTCTGGTTTTCTCTGGTGTATACGTTTTTCGTTGTTAAGGAGATCCTGGATGGTAGTGCTGTCATAAATATCAAATATGGCTTCATTAACGCGATTCCACATCACTGCAAAAGCACAATTACCGCTGAACGGGCAATTACTCGTGGACACACAGGCTCCGCAGTGCTTGGAACCCATCGGCTTGTCCATAAACCGGAGCACATCTCCCACACTGATTTTATCAGCAGATCGTGTCAGGGAATATCCACCATAAAACCCTCGCTTGGATTCCACCAGACCGCTGCCTTTCAGCTGGCCAAGGATGACCTCCAGAAATCGTAGTGGGATGGATTGAATTTCGGCGATTTCGGAGATTTTCTTGGGGCCTTTACCCCGGTGCTTGGCTAGTTCAAAGATAGCTCGCAGGGCATACTGATTTTTTTTAGGAGTAATCGGCATGATGAATAATCCTGACTTTTTTAGTCGGGAAACTTCTTGACTTTTTTTATCAAGATAATTGCCGACCTTTTTTGTCAAGAAAAGGGGCAAATGTCAATAATTTTTTTAAAAAATTTACAATTTTTTTTATAATAGCTTTAGAGGGTTAGCATGATTTTTGGGGCTTTTTATCCATACGGAAACAGTATGAAAATAGGGTTTGAATGCAGGAGTACGAACGAGGATGGGAGAGGAATGCAGAAATTTTAATCTCATTCCCCGTATCATTATCATTGTCTCTATAATTTCAGCCAATCGAAAAAGGCAGTGCCCTTTCGGGTCGCTGCCTTCATAAAAGCATCCGATGCAATTTGCAATTAACTTATGCTGACCTGGTATGCACCTTCCATCGGGTCTTTGAATGGAACGGAAATCTTTGGGTTTATTTTCCGTTTGGGACTATTTTCCCGAATATAAAATTATGGTAATACACAATGTCGAAATGGCAAGCACGCACAACCGGCCTCAAAGTAAGGTTTGACTCAGAAGAGAATCGGTCTTAAGTTGGAAAAAATCAAAGAAAGGATTGAGCAAAATGAATCTCGCCGTGCCCAAAGAAGTTTATCCGGGGGAGGTCCGGGTCGCCCTGATTCCGGATCACGTAGCAAAGCTGGTGAAAGCCGGGGCCGATGTTGCGATCGAATCAGGACTGGGACACCCACTGCGAATTGCCGATGAAAAATACACGGAGGCCGGCGCTTCTGTGGTAGCCAACCACAACCAGCTAATTCAAAATGCCGATGGGGTCTTGCGCATCCGCAAACCCCTCCCGGAGGAAGTTGAACAGATGAAACCGGGCGGCATTTATATCAGTCTGTTGGATCCCTTTAATGAACGCGAGCTCGTTGACCTGTTCGTGACCAAAAATATCAGTGCCATCAGCATGGAGATGATCCCCCGCATAACCCGGGCCCAGAAAATGGATGTTCTAAGCTCCCAGGCAAGCCTGGCCGGCTATGTGGCGGTAATCCTGGCCGCCGAGAGACTTGATAAGATTCTTCCCATGATGATGACGCCGGCAGGGACCATATCACCGGCACGCGTTTTCATCATCGGGGTCGGTGTGGCCGGATTACAGGCAATTGCCACAGCCAAACGTCTGGGAGCCAGGGTAGAAGCCTTTGACACCCGTCCGGTGGTGGAAGAGCAGGTAAAATCCCTGGGAGCGCGTTTTGTCAAAATCGACCTGGGAGAAACCGGCCAGACCAAAGACGGCTATGCAAAAGCGCTGACCGAAGAGCAACTCCAAAAACAACGCGAAGGCATGGCCAAGGTCTGTGCGCTATCCGATATCGTAATTACCACCGCCCAGTTGTTTGGCCGCAAAGCACCGATAATCGTCACCGAAAACATGGTCCGCGGTATGTCAAAGGGTTCGGTCATCGTCGATCTGGCCGTGGAGGGTGGCGGAAATGTCGCCGGATCTCAAATTGATAAAGAAATCGAAGTGGACGGCGTGCGCATCATCGGGTTGGGGAATTTGCCGGGGAGAGTTACGGTTCACGCCAGCCAGATGTTTTCCTCGAATCTTTATAACCTGGTGGAAGAATTCTGGAACGCCGAAGAAAAACGAGTTGATTTAAACTTCGAAGACGAGATTGTAAAAGGATGTGTCATTACCCATCAGGGCAAAATCGTATCAAACATGATTAAATGATTGACTTACGTATAAACAACTCATCTTGAACAATGATTAACAGATAATTCTGGATTTTACCAAGTTGCGATAAGCATAATTGCATGATCGCTGAAAGCACTATAATAACTTTGAGTTACTAAAATTTTAAATAAAAGCCGCTTTTCAGACCATAAAGGAGCTAATCCCATGTCTTTCGGTCTTTTATTTTTTGTTTTTGTACTGGCCATCTTTCTGGGTGTTGAGCTCATCAGCAAGGTGCCGTCCCAATTGCACACCCCGTTGATGTCGGGGACCAATGCGATTTCAGGCATCACCATTGTGGGAGCCCTGACCGCGGCCGGCAGCGGCACGGATCTGCTTGCCTCCATACTGGGAACCGCAGCGGTCATTTTTGCCACCATTAACGTGGTCGGCGGCTATTTGGTTACCAACCGCATGCTGGCAATGTTCAAACGCAAAAGCGGGGCAAACAAATGACGGACATCACCCAAACCCTCGTCGATCTGGGTTATATAGCGGCCTCAATATTCTTCATTCTGGGCATTAAGATGCTCGGCAGACAGGAACGGGCACGCATGGGCAACCTGATGTCGGCCCTCGGAATGCTGATTGCGGTGACCGCCGCATTGTTTGAGTGTTGTCTTGATTTTACATGGGTGATTGCCGGCCTGGTTATCGGTTCACTTATCGGTCTGATTGCCGCCCGCACCGTCAAGATGACGTCTATGCCCCAGATGGTGGCCCTGTTAAACGGTTTCGGAGGCATTGCAAGTTTGTTGGTGGGATGGGAAACCTTCCACAGCCAACCCGACAGTAATCTTCTCGTCCGGATAGCTGTATTGCTGGCGGTGCTGATCGGTGGCGTCGCTTTTTCGGGAAGCCTGGTAGCATGGGGCAAATTGGCCGGAAAAATCTCCGGCAGACCTATCCTGGTCAAGGGACAGGCATTGATCAATGTTCTGATACTGGCAGCCATAGTGATCTGCAGCCTCTTTTTGGTCTTCAATTCCAGTGGCATTTTGGCCTATGTGGTGTTTTTGCTGATGGTGGTTTTGTCCCTGTCACTTGGCGTATTTAGTGTCACGCCCATCGGCGGTGCGGATATGCCCGTGGTGATCGCTCTTTTGAATAGTTATTCAGGATTGGCTGCAAGTGCCGCCGGTTTCATTCTTTTAAACAACGTCTTGATCGTAGCCGGGTCATTGGTAGGTGCCAGCGGTCTGATTCTGACCGGCATTATGTGCAAGGCCATGAATCGTTCACTGGCCAATGTTCTGTTTAGCGGCTTCACCGCCGGTCCCGGCAAAGCAGTATCCACAACCGTCCAGGGTGAACCCAAGCCAATCTCGGCTGAAGATGCCTATTTTATTCTGGAGGCAGCCGGTTCGGTGGTCATCGTACCGGGATACGGTATGGCCGTCGCCCAGGCCCAGCATGCTGTCAGGGAGTTGGGCGAGATCCTGGAAAACAACGGTGCTGAAGTTCGTTATGCCATCCATCCTGTCGCCGGCCGCATGCCCGGCCACATGAACGTGCTGCTGGCCGAAGCCAATGTTATCTATGAGCAACTGGCTGAAATGGACGATGTCAATCCCATCATGGACACGGTGGATGTGTGCATCGTCATCGGCGCCAATGACGTTGTCAATCCCGCCGCCCGAGAAATCGAGTCGAGCCCGATTTACGGCATGCCGGTCATCGATGTGGACAAGGCCAGAACCGTTCTGGTGTTAAAGCGATCCATGGCTGCCGGCTTCGCCGGCGTTGACAACCCACTCTTTGTCAAAGAAAATACCCGGATGCTGTTCGGAGATGCCAAGGCGACGGTGCAGCAGCTGGTGGCGCAGTTTAAGGAAAGCTAAATCTCGATATGAATGATAAAATTATACGCATTGCAAAAAAAATAAAAGAAGGCGGTAAAAATGTGGTTTTTACCGGTGCCGGAATATCCACCGAAAGCGGTATTCCCGACTACCGCAGTCAGGGCGGTATTTGGGATAAATTTCGTCCGGTTTATTTTGATGAATTCATGTCTTCAAAAGAATCCCGGGTGGAGTATTGGAGACGATGGGGAGACCTTTACCGGGAAATCGCCAGGGCCGATCCCAATCCGGCCCACATGGCGCTGGCCAGATTAAATGAAAAAGGATTGCTTCAAGCAGTGATTACCCAAAATATCGACGGGTTGCACCAGGCTTCAGGACTGCCTGATGAAAAGATTGTCGAACTGCACGGCAACACCTGTCGCATCCGCTGCATGAGCTGCCAAAAAATCTATCCCATCGATAAAGTGCAACAGCGCCTGACAACCGGTGATCCGGCGCCCGAATGTGGATGCGGTGGCTATTTGAAACCGGACACCATCTCATTCGGCCAGGCCATGCCTGTAGCGGAAGTGGAAAAGTCCGTCACCCTTTCCAAAGATTGCGATTTTTTCTTGATCGTGGGATCCACCCTGGTGGTCCAGCCGGCGGCCCAGATGCCGGTTTATGCGAAAAACAACGGCGCGTTTCTGGCCATCATCAATCTTTCCGACACACCGTGTGACGACATCTGCGATGTGCATATCCGCGAAAAAGCCGGAGATGTATTTCCACAGATAATCAAGGAAGTGGAAAGAGATTAAAATAAAAAGGAATATTTGAAATGAAAGTATTCAAAAACCTACATGCCTTTATTTGGCAATCGATGACCGCCAACAACTGCAATACCTATTTCATTGACGGCCCCACCCGGATATTGATAGACCCGGGCCACAGCAGACTGTTCGACCATGTTGAGCAGGGTCTCGAGCAACTGGACCTGACCATCAGCGACATCGATTTGGTTATCTGCACCCACGCCCATCCGGACCACATTGAGGCGGTTCAATTGTTCAAGGATAACCCATCGCAGTTCACTTTGCATGAAGATGAATGGCAATGGGCCGCCACCATTGGAAAACAAATGAGTGCTGCCTTTGGCATCGACATGGATGCACTGCTGCCTGATTTTTTCCTCAAGGAAGGAAACCTTTCAATCGATGGCCTTGAACTGAACATCTTTCACACGCCGGGGCATTCACCCGGATCCATAACTTTGTACTGGCCTTCTCAAAAAACATTGTTTACCGGAGATCTTATTTTCAAGGAGGGCTTGGGGCGAACGGACCTTCCCGGTGGTGACGGTGCGAAGCTTAAAGAAAGTATCAAACGGCTTGCGGAACTTGATGTGGAATGTCTACTGTCGGGACATGGTGAAATTATCACGGGTGCAGAAAAAGTACGTAAAAATTTTACAGATATTGAACAATTTTATTTTGCTTACGTATGAGCAAGAGGGCGGAGGACAGAGGTCTGATGACGGAAGACAGGAATCAGCAGCGAAAACAGAGAAAATTGAATGCGGAAGTGCGGAAATTAGATCTCATACCATTGAGCAGATTGTCCTTCACCCGATTTAATTGATCTTCATATTCAGCAAGGATCTCCCGGGTCTCTTGGCGCCAGTGCATATCCGCTTCCAGGTTGGGCACCACGGCGGAGCCGGATATGGAATGATCAGCGGCAAGCATACTTTTTAATTCATCAGACCGTTTCCGGGCAGCATCACGGTATATCCTAAGCGATTCATCGATAACGGACTGAAGATCGTCGGTATTGGACCCACAGAGTTTACCCAGTACTTCAAGCAAGGGCTCATTGGCTTTCAGCAGGTCGAGGCGGCCGATGATTTCCTTAATCAGACTGCGGGCTGCCGCCAGGTTTTCATCTGTTTTTATCGCTCTGTATTCGTTCTGCAATTCATCCAGCGTCAAAATGCCATCTTGATATTTTTGCATCATGCCTTTGATACGTTTTTCGATATCTTCAACCGCCAGCTCCTGCTTCTCTTCAGAGCTAAGCGAAAGATGCATGGTTTTTTCAAGAACAAGATCCAAAGTGCTTTTAATTTCTCCCATCGATAATTACCCTTTCCGTCAAATTTCAGCGACTCAATCACTAGACTGCAAGAGTATAACATAAATCTATTAAAACCGTTTTCAATAGGCGGCAGAATAAAATTGATGAGACAATCAAGACGCTTATCAGACCCGAAACCGTATTAAACGAAGACGATCTAACCAGATTCTATCAGCCGATCCAATATCAATCCGTGAAAATGTTCGCCCCCCATCAGACTGAACTTCCATCCTAAATGAGTCAGGCACATGTTGCAGAAACAAACTCGCCAGCTATAGCCTGCGAACCAGCTGAAGTCATCTGAGGCGACTCCGGCATACCCGCAGCCTCTTACATTTCTGAAACATCCGATTTCAAAAACAATACCATGGGGATTGGCAAAAGTATGCCCGTGCGACCCCTGCATCGCAATACGATCGGCCGGTTTGGTGATCGCCTGATGGCATTGGCGGCAAAGTATATATTCCTCTTCCTCGGGCGAACGTTCCTCGGCTTCTTTTTCAATCGTTGTTGTCTCGCCGTCCTCCCCCGACTTGTCTGCGGGAATGCGGAAAAAAGTGGTATAATCCGGCGTGGTTGAAATCATCGATAATGTATTTAATTACTATTAAACAGGGACTTTTTAAGCACGGCTTTCTCATAGGCTCCGATCACATCCCGTCGACTGACAATTCCGACTAAATTTTTGGAATCATTAGATGATACCACCGGCAGGGTCGAGTAATCATAGCGGCTGATTTTTTCAAGTGTGGTGTAAAGATTATCGTCCGTGGATACGGTAACAACGTTGGAGGATGCCAGGTCTTTGGCCACGACGATAAATTTTAAATCTTCATCAAATATAGCTTCGTTATAATCATTAAAGGAGAGAATGCCGGCCAGTTTATTCTCAGAATCGAGCATCGGAAAACTGTTGTATTTGCTTTTAGAAATTTTATCAGACACTTTTTCCAGGGGCCATTCCTCGGAAACGGTTTCCACATGGTGGCTCATTACATCTTTGACCTGCATGGATTTTAGAACATTGACTTCTTTTCCTTCTCTGATGTCAATACCCCGCCTGACCAGTTTTAAGGTATAAATCGACTCTGTCATCAACTGGCCACTGGCAATCGTTGCAATGATGCAGGAAAACATCAAGGGAAGGATAATTTCGTAACTGCCCGTCATCTCAAAGAGGATTAAGATGGCCGCCAGAGGTCCATGGGTGGTGGCGCTGACAACCGCGCCCATTCCGACAATACTGTATGCACCGGGAGACGCCGTCACATTTGGAAACAGATAGTGTACCACCATCCCAAAAAAACCGCCGGCCATCACGCCCATATACAACGAAGGTGCAAAAACGCCGCCGGACCCCCCGGAACCAATGGTAATGGACGTCGCCAGCAATTTGGCCGCCACCAGCAACAGCATTAGCCACCAGGCAATCTGCTGCCCGAGCGCCAGGTCCATAGCACCATAGCCCACACCCAGAATTTGCGGAACATACAGCCCGCTGACCCCCAGGATCAATCCTCCGATAATCGGCTTTAAGTATTCGGGAAATTTGAAACTATCGAATAGATCCTCAAAACGGTACAGGGTTTTGGTAAATGTAACACCTACGGCGGCGCAAAAAAGGCCGAGGATCAGATAGATGGGAAATTCCCAGGCACTGACAAATTGATAAGCGGGGACGATAAATGCCGGTGTATCGCCCAGAAAAGCTCGTGAAACGGCTGTGGCTACCACGGAAGAAATTACAATCGGACTGAATGTTGCCAGACCGAAATCTCCGAGGATAACCTCCAGCGCAAACATGGAACCGGCGATAGGCGCATTGAAGGTGGCGGCAATACCGGCGGCAGCCCCGCATCCTACCAGGGCTCGCATTCTATCTGCCGACACATGCAATGCCTGACCGAGGGTCGATCCGATGGCGGAACCGATTTGAACGATCGGGCCTTCACGGCCAACGGAGCCGCCGGTACCGATACTGATGGCAGAAGCCACGGTTTTTACAAGAACCACCCGTTTTCTGATAACACCGCCTCTCAGAGCAACCGACTCCATGACTTCGGGCACTCCGTGACCCTTGGCCTCCCTGGCAAAAAAATACACCAGGGGTCCGACCAGAAGTCCGCCGGCAGCCGGAATGCCTACTTTATAACCCCAGGGAATGGTCTTCACCACCTCAAGCAATTCACTGGGAGATCCATAGGCAAGGGTTTGAAAAAAATTAATAAGATAGCGAAATCCAACGGCACCCAGCCCTGCAGCCAAACCTACGATAACCGCTAGAATGGCCATTACGGTATGTTCGTTGGTTTTTAGCTGGCCCAGTTTCAATAATTTTACTAAAGAGGATTTTTCATTCATGCAAATAGTTGCCTTTAGTTTCTAATTTGGAGATGTTCCGTCTGTTTCTCCGCCTTGGGCGGACCCGGGTTATAAAATGCGCAATCCATGAGAGACCAAGTACTTTGCGTAATAGTTAGTTTAATATATCGTTCTACAATTTCTACAACTCCATTATCCAATTTGAGCGAAGCGAACTAACTTGAGCTCTTAATATCTGAAAATATTTATAATTTTTATATTGACATCGGCAATCCTGTCAAGCAGTATTTCAAAATTCATGACTTGATTTTCCTTGACAAAAATAATAAAATGAATAAATTTGCAGCAGAAAATAAGAACCTAATGACCAATTATCCCTGACAAAATACCTGGATTAATTGCCATTTCAGGAGGATGAACATGCCGGTTTATGAATTTGAATGTACCAACGGACACGTTACCGAAAAGCTTGTTGCCATGGGAACAAAACATACGCAGTGCAAAAAATGCAAAAAAAATGCAAAAAAAATCCTCTCCGCCTGTTCATTTGAGCTGAAAGGCGGCGGGTGGTACGCAGACGGATATTCATCCACCAAGTCCAAAAGCACTGAATAATAAGATTAAACGGTAAACTGTCGAAAAAAAACCGTATCGATTTCTCGACACATATAAGTCACCCTTTGTTAGTATCAATTAAATCCGACTTCGTGTTTGTTAACGGGTCGGATTTTTATGGTTATTTCACAGAACCGTATCCCCAAATAAAGACCTCCCCATATCCACCTAACCTATTATAATAGTTTAATTTGGATGCAATTCCAACGGTGCCGTTTAATACTGCGGCAAGCCAATTCGGAATTGCATTAAACAATGGGAATGTTTTAAATTCGAATCTCGTAACGTCCTAAAACCGCCCTTTCTCATATCGAGACTTTATTCAATTTCTCCGTGATTTATTGACACGCTGCCGACAAAATGATAGCCGTTAGCTATTTTTTACCCCATTGTTTCGGCAACATTCGGATAAACTTGCCAACTGACGTGAGGTCCTATGAATCTATTTCTGAATCGTTTGTTTCGCGCTGCGAAACTCGACGCCGGCCTATATCAAGAAGTCATTGCCGACACGGGAACCATGTTTCAAGCCATGATGGCTGTTTTTATTTACTGTGCAGCCTCTGCTTACGGCGGTTTTGGAAGGGCGGGAGTTGCCGGAATCAATTTCGGAATGATAACCTCCCTGCTTGGATGGTACGTTTGGGCTTTTTCAACCTATTTTGTTGGGGCGAGATTATTACCTGAAGCCGAAACCAAAGGCGATAGAAAAGCTGTGCTGCGCGCAATGGGCTTTGCCAGTTCGCCTGGGTTGATTCGCTTGCTGGGCCTTATACCTAATATGGCTGGTACCACATTACTAATTGCCTCAGTTTGGATGTTCGTGGCGGCCGTTATTGCAATAAAGCAGGCAATGAACTACAAAAGCATCTATCGCGCGGCGGGCGCTTGTCTCATTGGTTGGATTATTAGTGCAATCTTTCAGATCTTGATGTACTTCTCATTGCTTTCGGTTTTCGGTATCTCCGCCCAACAGTTCTAAAACAACCATGATCATCGGTTTTAAAAAATATCTATTATCCGTCCTATTCCTGGGGATTTTAATACCGGTATCTCACAGCAAGGTGGTCATATTTGACCGTGTAACGACGATTCAGACACCGATAAATATTAGCGTACTGACCAAGACTGGTTTCTTTTCTGCAGGCGGACGGATGGTGGATATTTACCTGAATAATCATCTTATGAAAAAAATATTGACCGGAGGTGATGGGTACGGTTACTTAAAATACATTCCCCTGGAACCGGGATTAAAAAAAATTACCGCCCGCTCGAAGACTGACAGCGCGTCCGGACGAATCCTGGTGATGAACAAAAACGAAAAGGCGATTCTTATTGAAACCGAAGGCGCTTTTAAAGATACGGTCTTTTCAGACGAAATCAGGAAAAGCTGCCAAAAGGTTGTCAACTCAATCAGCGCGAACTATAGAATCATCTATCTGTACCGGTTTTTAGGAAAAGGCATCACAGAAAGCTGGCTGAGAAAGCATCATTTCCCCGAATCGGCAATTCTCCAGTGGAACGGTCCCAAGACGATAGATAGATTAAAAAAAATAGCGTGCAATTGCACGCTATAATCGGTTCTGCTGATGTTATCACCACCGTGAGTGAACAAATTGAGAAGCGATTCTCGTTTGAGAAGACCAAAAACGGTAAAACTATAAAAGATTGGGAGGAATTATGGGAGTTATTGGTGAAATCCCCCCTACCCGATTCCTTGGAAAATGTCGATTTCAACTATTCTGATTCAGTACCGGCATATTTTCGAATCGTACCATCCACAGCGACCCCATAAACAGAGCCATCGCTGCCGACAATAACCGAAGATAGCCCGTTTCCCTGAAAATTGGTGTCATGACCTCTTGTTTTGAGATTATAAGTAACGGTCAGCATTTCGAAGGTCGACACATAAACTCGGTTTGAGGTGACAGCTGGGGATGAATGTGTGACACCCAGCAATGGCAGTTTGCGCGGCAATTGGTTGTCTTGAGTCAGGGCGCCGTCCAGGGCGTTGATCACCTGGATTTGATCTTTGGATACGACAAAGACATATTTTTCACGAGCAACTGCCGGTGTAGCGAAAACAGTCTGCCCGGCATCATACTCCCACATTTTTACACCCGTCTCCAAATCGTAGGCCGGCACCTTACCATCCCGTCGTCCAAAAACCATCAAACCATTGGGTGAAATCATGGTGGAAGAATGCTTTTCAAAGCTGTGCTCCTGATGCCAGAGCACAGACAATTCGATCCCATCCCATTCAAACACACCAAGGCTGCATAAGTTGTCTGCAATGGCAATCAGTGGTTTTTCTCGATCGGTGACGACCGCAATGGTCGGATCTAAAAAATAGTCTGGCAGGACGACATTGTCTTCATCCAACTCGATGGGAAACGTGCCGGTCAGGTGCCAGGTTTCTTCAAAAAAATCTACAAGATTCGAAGTGACGCCCGGCTTATCATAGTAACAGGTGCCGAGTGATTTGCGACCCAACAAGTGTACGCTATATCCATCATCACGCAGAGCAAGAAGCTCACCTTGAATGCCGCTGCTCAGGTTCACCGATACGTAAACAAAAATCAGGGTGTTGTTTTGCACCCTGGCAACCTTGGGCGATCCGGAGGTAAACCCATTGTCTGGAAATGTGTAAGACCATTTACGGAAGCCGAACTGATCGACTTTGTGCAGTGTGCTCCCAGCCCGTCTTTCACCTACCTTGTGACTGGTGATGACATAAATATTACCTTCATCGGATATCGAAGCGGTAGAAATAATGCGGCTTTCCGAATCGACCGACCCCAAGGATCTTTTCCACTTTTCGCTTCCATCTTCAGACTTAACCGCGACCAGCATACCCTCGGAGGTACCGATGTAAACGGTCTCTTTACCGTGCAAATCTTTACCGATAACCGGTGATGCGCTGGTTATTTTATAGGAATTAGAAATCCAGCTGGAAGAAAGCGCAAATCCGCTGTCTATCCCCTGCAAGCCCTGATTCGACAAATCGCCATGGAAATGTCCCCATGTCGAAGATTTGCCGCCAACACAGCCGGAAAAAACCACCAGGGTACAAACGAGAAACGCACTTCGAAAAAAGTTGTTCATGGAGATCCCCTTCTCTCTCTGGACTGATTAATTCAATATATTCCATTTTGGATAGATTAATCAAGCCCGGAATAGGCATTGGCTGTTTTAGCATTTGTAACCTCTGGACCCGGAGCCGATCAGTTTAGTTTGGCGCATGCTGTTGCATAAGGGTGGGAATCGTAAAAACTGTAAGGTTAATCGGCAATTAACAGATGAAGTTGGAGGTGGCTAATTTTCGAAAAGCTATAAAAGGATGCTGATGACAAGGTTCCCATGTTTAAGAAGCACAGAAAATAGATACAAAAGCAGACCCTATCATGGTAATTATTGAGTTGGCTGGCGTTTCCCGGGAGTAAATTTCCGACACTTTACGCCCGGCTTATTTACGGTGCTTCGAGTCGGTCGGTGAGTACCATCGGCCAACTCACAATCCCCCGCATGATATCAGCCGATATCCACGAATTCGGCTGTCAGGTCCTCACGCACATCGTGGTCCAGGGATTCTATCTTCGGGAAGAGATCCGTCAGAATTTTTTTTGCACTTTCAATGTTGGTTATGGCTTGTGAAATTTTCTGGATCTCCGATTTTGTCAAATCAATTTGTTCTTTGATTTCCCCGATGTCTTCACAAATAAATTCAAATTCAGTAATCACCCTGAAAAAATCTTCTGATTGCATAATGGTTCCCCTTTATTTTAATATTTTCCCCCGAAAACTTTAAAAAACTAATATAAATTCAATATGTTAAAAAATATTCAGCATTTGCTTTAACCACCAAAGGTATCGGCACAATGCCGCAGAAGCTTGAGCATTTTATAGTTTAAAGGACCGGGCTTTGTTTACGGCTTGACAAAATGAAATCCATGTTGCAATCAAGGCAGGATTCGGATCTAATGTTTAACAATAGGTCGGCGCATAGAGCTTCGCCCGCGCTGGCATCACCATATTTGGAAAAATAGCAAAAATTGCGATTGATTGGAGTCTGTAAAAATCCTGAAAAAACCAAAAAAAATGAAGGTTGATCCTGTTGAGTTGGCAGCGCAACTGGCCGAAGTCGTTGACGGACAGATCCGGACCGACAAGCCTCTGGCACCATTTACTTCCTACAAAATTGGCGGCCCCACAGCCGTTTGGGTTGCCCCGGCCTCAACAATGGATGTGAGTCGCGCACTTGAAGTTATCCATGCGAACCAAGCACCCCTGTTCATTCTCGGCCGCGGTTCAAATTTGCTGGTTTCAGACCACGGCTGGGATGGCGTTACACTTTACCTGGGTGAAAATTTTAGCGGCTGGAGCTTTGATCACAGAAAGTTGAACGTGCTGGCCGGCACCCTGTTAATGGATTTAATTCGTGTGGTGGTGAAAAAAGGCCTGTCCGGTTTGGAACTGCTGGCGGGGATTCCCGGAGGTGTGGGCGGAGCGCTGCGGATGAATGCCGGCGCATTCGGACAGGAAATCGAACAAGTTACCCTTTCAGTCAGTGGTTTCCGAGAAGATGGGACCCCTTTTACGATCGCTCGCCGCGAAATCAACTTCGATTACCGGCGAGTTCCGGAGCTCGAAAAAGTGGTCATTACATCCGCTCTATTTCAGTTCACAGAAGAGGATGCAGATACTTTAAGGACACGCATGGAGGATATCCTTACGCTGCGTGCCGGCAAGCAGCCGCTGAACCACCCTTCCTGCGGCAGTGTTTTCAAACGTCCGGCCGGCTATTATGCGGGAGCCTTAATCGAGGAAACCGGTTTGAAGGGAAAACGCATCGGCGGCGCCATGATAAGCCGAAAACACGCCGGATTTATTATAAATATGGACAATGCCAAAGCCATCGATGTTTATGCTTTAATTCAGCTTATCGAAGCCAGGGTCCTTGACCGTTTCGGAGTCCAACTGGAACGGGAAGTTAGATTAATAGGGGAATTTTAGAAAGTGCCGGACAGTTGGACCCTCACCCGATTTTTCACCCCCCTTGCAATTCAGGCAGCCTCCCAGGCCCTGAGTTATCCTTTGGTTGCCATGGTCGCCTCGCGGGGCCCGGGTGGTCCGCTCAATCTGGCCGGTCTGGCCCAAGCAAATACGGTCATGTTTTTTCTCGGAATGATCGCAATCAGTTCCGTTACAACAGGCATGGTTTATGCAAAAACACGCGAAGGATATCAAACATTTCAAAAAGTTACCCTGTTAACCGGCCTGGGAGTCATAGTGGTACAGGGGTGCTTGTGTATTCCCGTGCTGTCGCATTTATTGTTTGGTCGTCTTATCGGCCTGCCACCTTCCATAGAGCAGCCGGCTTACACCACCTTCGTAATCAGCATTCCGCTGCAATTTTTATTTTTTATGCGGATCCCCTATTTTGTAGTCATGTATCTCGGAAAAGCCACCGGCATGGCAAGCCTGGCTACCATCGCCCGCATCCTCCTGACCGCATTGCTGTCTTTGCTTTTTTGCATCCTGGGACTCGTCGGTCCAATCTGGGCCGTCGTATGTCTTACCATACCGGTCATCATGGAGGTCTTGATTTCCAGGATATTTGCAGCCCCTTTTTTAAAATCCCTTGAATCCTGCCCGGAAAAGCCACCCGGGGCAAAGGAAATATTTAACTTCAATCTACCGCTGTCAGTCGGGGGATATTTCCTCTCGGCGTCGGCCATCATCCTGGCAAGCTTTATCGCCCGTGCCCCCGATCCCGATCGCATCCTTCCGGTGTATTACCTGGCACTCGGGCTCGCGAATCCTGTGGCATTTGCAGCGACCCGCCTGCAGACCATTGTGCTCGCTTTTCCACCGCAATCCGGCAAGGATAGCCGGACATTTCGCTTTTGTCTGACGGCCGGCATCGTCCTGGGTATTTTGCCATTGATTTTCGTCCTTCCCGGTTTTGCTGAATTTTACTTTATCCGGCTGCAGAAGCTCAACGCTCAGGATCTGCTCCTTGTCCGCGTGACCGTGATAGCCCTGGCTTTTTTCCCTTTCAGCGTCGCCATGCGTGCCCAAAGCGAAGGGTTGGCAGCCTGGTTGAAAAAACCCATAACGGTTCTCACCGGACATGCGATGTTTATGGGCACTATCATCGCGACCGGTTTTGCTCTGCTCTTTTTCGGAACACCCGGGCAGTATATCGGCCCGTTGGGACTAACCCTGGGAAGCCTGGCCTCTTCTGCCACCATGCGAATTATGCTCGATAGGGGCAAGGAAAGCACCCTACCGGTAGGGCAGACAACCACATCAGTGGGGCAGATACGGTAGCTTTAGCCCTGCCAAGTCATATTAATCTTTTTCTTCAGTCCCTTGTTATAACAGACTGATATAGCCGGAATAAACGAATGCCTATAAGTGACCTAAATTGCTTAAAATTAAGGAAACGCTACACTCTATCTATTTTTATAAAATTGACGGAATACCACAATTTTAGATCATTTTCTCAATCTTCCTCCCAGTGGATACACTCCACCGGGCAGGTGTCCATAGCCTCTTCAATGCAATCTTCAGGTCCACCTTCAGGCATGATGACTTCCGCTTTCTCTTCCTCTTCGTTAAATGCAAATACGTCCGGGCAGAGCTCCACACAGCTTTCACAGCCAATGCATTCATCGGCGTCTATCACAACTGTTTTTCCCATTTTCAATCTCCTTGCTATCAATTTCAATCTATAGATTAGCCGGCTATTGCCGGTTTTATCATCAATTGTGCGCCTCATCAGGGCGTCATCAGCCCAAATTAAGCTTGTTTTCAGAATAATCAAGCCACCTTTTTCAGTTGACAGTGCACCAACAAAATTATAGTTGCATGAGTCTTTGTCGCAATAACAGTATTACCCTGAGGAGCCATCATGGGGTCTGAAACCCATCTACCAAAGAATCAAAAAATGAATGACAGCGCCAGCCGATTTCAAACCGGAAAAATTCTGGCCCTGTCCATCGGACATTTTATTCACGACGTCTATTCAAGTTTCCTCTCCCCGCTCTTACCGCTTTTGATCGAAAAACTGTCTTTAACCCTAACTCAGGCCGGTTTTCTTTCAACGATCATGCAGTTGCCCGCGTTGCTGAACCCCTACATCGGGGTATTGGCCGACCGCATCAGTGTCCGTTATTTTGTTATTCTGGCCCCCGCTATAACAGCCGTTCCCATGAGCCTTATCGGGGTAGCCCCCAATTACGGCATTCTGCTGCTCCTTTTATTTATCACCGGCATCAGTGCCTCCCTTTTCCATGTGCCGGCGCCGGTGATAGTGGCGAACCTTTCCGCTGCCAGGACCGGTCGCGGAATGAGTTTTTTCATGACCGGAGGAGAGCTGGCCAGGACCATCGGTCCCCTGGTGGCGGTCGCAGGGGTTTCCCTTCTGGGTCTGGAAGGATTTTATCCGGTGATGATTTTTGGTTTATTTTCAACTATTTGGCTTTACTTAAAACTTCGCGATGTCCCGGTTAACGATGTTCACACAAAACGTAAATTGTCGGCGATCCAAACCTGGCGCAAACTGCGCTATATTCTTTGGCCCTTGACGGCAATCCTGGTTTCTCGCGGGTTTATGCACGCTTCCCTGACCGCATTTTTACCGACATATATCAACCAGCAAACCGGAAATCTCTGGCTGGCCGGCATGGCACTGACGCTGTTTGAAGTCGCCGGGGTGGCAGGTGTGTTAACTGCCGGCTCCATGAGCGATCTGATCGGTCGGCGCAAAACACTCTTGGTTTCTCTGGTCGGCGCACCGATTTGCCTGTTCGTTTTTTCATTAACCGGCGGCTGGATTCGAATCACCGTCCTGCTTGTTACCGGTTTCACCCTCTTATCCACCACTCCCGTCATGCTGGCCCTGGTCCAGGAACAGGGCCGAGATGCGCCGGCGGCAGCCAATGGACTGTTTATGATGATATCGTTCATCGCCCGATCGGCAGTGGTTGTCGTGGTCGGGTACATCGCCGACCGCATCGGGCTGCAGGCCACCTATTTAATCAGTGCGGCCATGGGATTGATTGGCATTCCGTTTATTTTTAAGTTACCGAAAAAATAGATGAATTTCAATTCAAAATTCAATCGAACCGTTCTTCCTTCCAGGGATCAGCGCTATTGCTATATCCGCCGCTTTCATAATATCCCGGCTCATCAACGCTGGAGAATTTGATTTCCTCGAGCCATTTAACACTTTTGTAAAAATAGCGATCCGGGATCAGGGCACGCAAGGGGGCCCCATGAGCCTGGGGAAGCTTGCGGTCGTTGAAACCATGGGCCAGCATGACATTATCTTTAAGGGCTTCAGCAAGAGGAATACTGCTGCTATAACCTCCGGCAGCTTTTAAGATGACGAAACCGGCGGTTTCTTTAGCCTTGACCAGATCAATAATGGTCTTCATTGAGATACCGCGCCAGCGAGAATCCAGCAAGGTCCAACCGGTGACACAATGGACATCACAGATCAGATCGATCTGGTTTAAGTCCATCAGTTCCGAAATTATGAATGTCATCGGATTTTCGATGTCACCTGTGATTTTCAAACGCCATCCGGTCACGTTTTCGTCTGTCTGCCGGCCCCCCATGTTGGGAAGCGCTTTTACGGCATGCTGCCCGGGAGGGATTCGCGGCCTGCCGTCCGGTCTAAGCTGGGCCGCCTCCGCCCGGTTGCCGGAATCCATCATTTTAACGAATACACCCGGCAAACCGATGGACACCACCGTTCCGCCGGTTGTCGCCATAAATTCACGCCGCGTCATTTTTTTGGGTTTTTTCATATCGAACTCCGAAATCGTTGGTATTTCCAATCAGCGGTTTTCCACTGTCTGGTATTGTTCAATCCATATTCAATAAGATTAAGTCCCTCAGCATGCCAAATCAACCCCCCCCAACATCTGCCAAACATCATCATCATTTTATTACCGTGAGCTTTGAGATTGTAGGCATGCGGCACCCCCTCTAATCAGCCTGAAAATCGTTCGAAACATAGATTACAATCACAATTAGAGTTGCCGGAATGTCATCGCGGCAGTTGCGTTCTTGATCCTGATCTGATACGTTGCGGCCATTAAAATCAGTAAAAGGGAGAACACATTTCATGACCGATGAACAGCCAAATAATATTGAATTCACTATCGATCGATCAAACCTCTATCTCGAGGAATCATTTACCGACCTGAAAGCCGGCACCATCAAACGTTTCAAGCCGGTGCGCCCGGATGGCTCCCAGGACAACACCCGTAAAACTGTTTTTGTCGGACATGCCAGTATCCTGACTCCTGAAGGACCCCTTCCGATTCAAAACGTCATTAGCGCCAAGGAACTACAACAGGCGATAAAGAAATTCCCCGGGGCGATGCAGGAGGCTATGGAACATTTGATGGAAGAAGTCAAAAAATACCAGGAACAGGAACAATCCCGGATCCAGCAGCCCGACTCACGGATCATCGTTCCCTGAAGGCACAACCATAATTTCTTAGGTACTAAAATGGGATTACTTAGCATATTTTCAGGAAAAGACCCCGAAAACCATGAACGAAAAGGAGATGCACTGTTTGAAGCCGGCGCCTATGGCAAAGCTGTGGTGGAATACGAGCGCGCCTTGGACAGGCTCGAGAAGACATCACCCTGGGATGAAGGGTACCGCCAAAGCCTCCAGGATAAAATTCAGTCCAGCAGGGAAAGCCTGGCGCTTGAGCATCGACAAACAGCCGAAAATCTGCTGGAGGCGGGCCACGATTACGATGCCCGCCAGTACATCGATTTGGCGCTGGAATTAACCGAAGATCCGGAATTAAAAAAGGCCCTCGAGCAACAACTGCAAAGCAGGGAAGTAATTAAAGCCGAAGACGTGAAAATTGAACTTCCGGAGGTTGAAATTGAAGATCATGAGCCGGAATCCGAAGTTGGGCAGATTGAGGAAACGCCCAATGGGGAGGAGGAGGATGAATATTTCACGGCGCTCGTCGGCACATTGCCCGATGAGGTTCAGGACGCCTATTTGGGTTATGGTGAGGCGTTTAAAACCGGATACCTGGCTCTGAACCAGGGAGATTTCGAAAGCGCGGCAGCACATTTGACCATAGCCCTGGAAGAGCATCCTGATCCGGCTAGTTACATTCCACTGGAACTGGCGACCGTCTATTTGAACCTTGGCAAACATGACGAGGCCCAGCGGCTGCTGGAAACGTTTCTGGAACACCACCCGGACGTCCTGCCGGCCTATCAGCTTCTGTGCGAAGTTTTTTGGGAAACAAAAGCCTTTGATCGCGCTGAAGATCTACTGGGTTCACTGCCGTCAAATCTATCGGAATCCGTGGCCGGTTATTTACTGCGCGGCGAAACCCTTTTCCAAGCGCAAAAATTCGGGGAGGCGAAATCCTTTTACCGCAATTTTTTAAAAACCTACGAATGGAATGAGTCCATTGCCCGGGCCCTGGCCAAAACCCATGAAGCATTGGGCGAAATGGCCAATGCCCGCAATATTTACAGCGAGATCATGGCTCAATGCCACAGTTGTCACGCTCGTATCGACCCTTACATAAAGCAGAAGTTTGCCGATCTCAGTTTTGCGTCCGGTCTGAATACCACCGCCGTGCTGGAGCTTTATCTTTCGCTGGCCCGCGAAGTTCCGCAGAATGCAGTCGAATATTATCAAAAAATCAGTAGAATTTATTCAGCCCAGGGTAACCTGGAAGAAGCCCGGCGATTCCAGAAAATTTCCGAAAAATATGAAAATCAAGAGTAAAAATGTCCTTCGAACCTGAATTCACCCTTCCGGCAACTGAATCAGACCGATCACTGTGGTTTATTTTTCATAAAGGCAAGCTGTTGACGAAAGCCGGCGGTGAGGGTCAACTTATTCCGTGCAGCCGGGATTTGGCAAACGCTGATATCTCCCCGCTCCACAAACATTACCTGGGAAAATTGGATGGGCTTCCATGCTATGCTGCCGTGTTGGCGGACAATCACATTTCCTCCGATGGTTTTGAGATTGAGGATTTACGCCGGCTTTTCGGTCGGCTGGAAGAAGAATTGATCTGGGTGGCAGGCCGCGCAAATCAGTTGGTCGATTGGAGCCAAAGCCATCAATTTTGCGGCAGATGCGGCCATGCCACTGAAAACAAGCAGGATGAACGCGCCAAGATCTGCCCGCAATGCAGTCTGGTTAATTACCCGCGTGTCTCGCCGGCTATCATCGTCGCCGTGATCAAAGACCATCAAATCCTGCTGGGCAGCAACCGACGCTTTAAAGGCGGCTTCTACAGTGTGCTTGCCGGGTTTGCGGAACCGGGTGAAAGTCTTGAAGAATGCGTTGCCAGAGAAGTCAACGAAGAGGTGGGCATCGCGGTAAAGAATATCCGCTATTTCGGCAGTCAGCCCTGGCCTTTTCCAAATTCTTTGATGGTTGGATTTATAGCGGATTATGCCGGCGGCCGGATCAATGTCGACCAATCAGAAATTGTTGAAGCCGCCTGGTATTCGGCTCAAGATCTTCCTAAAATTCCCCCCAAAATCAGTATCGCCAGGCGGTTGATTGACTGGTTTGTGGATAATCATTCGATGCCGCATTCGGAAAAGGCTGACGCTGAGAGGCGGCAGGCACGTTGAACATTTAAATGGGTTTCAGGTGTCAGTGTTCAGGTTTCAGGCATTAGCGGTTCTTCTTCCTGACACCCGAAACCTGACACCTGAAACCATTAAAACCCGGCAACATATAGCCAGATTAATCTTAAAAGCATCCTAAACCACCCAAATCACTAAAACCTGCCCCTACACTGGCTGTAAGACCTGCAACCTGACCTCTCGCACACAATCTTTTACCGCTTCGCGGTAGGCGGCCATATGGGAAGTTTTCAGGTGGGCATGGAGCGCATCGAGATTCACCCAGGCTTCAACCAGGGTGACGGTGTTTGGCCGGATTTCACCTTGAACCGGCAAACCGGAATCCACATCAACGGACGGTTCATAGGCCAGACAGCCTTCTTCTGCTTTTACCCTCGGGACATTCTCGTGTAAAATAGGCAAAAATTTGTCCAAACAACCCGGATTTAACTCAATTGTGGCAATCACCTGAATCATGTATGTTCCTCCTTTGAAAACATGAATTTGATAATCTCGAAAAAAGTTCCGAGTTCGTCATGCCGGCCCTGGATCAAGTCCAGGATGACGGCGCAGGCATCCAGAACATACTGAAATCATTGGATACTAACCTACGCCGCAATGACGTTTAAAGGGTTATATACGCTTTATGAAATCATCAAAGTTGATAAAAAATAATCAATAATGACATTATGGGAAATGCAACGGTTTGTCAAAGTCAAACCTGAGTGCTTCCTTATAACATTTATGCCGAAACCACAGATCGCAGCGTTAAAGATGATTGATTCATTTGAACAAAGGTTGCTTGACAAAAGTCATATTTTAGCTTAGTTTATAGCTAAACTATAGAAGGATATAAAATCATGAAAGTCGGAATACATGAAGCCAAAACCAAGCTGTCCAAACTCATACCCGCCGTGCTGGCAGGTGAGGAAGTGATCATCACCAAAGCCGGTCATCCTCTTGTGAAACTGGTTCCCGTTGCGGAACAAGGCAGGGATAGACCACTGGGTGTCTACGCGGGCAAGGTCCGGATTAATGCGGACCTGATGGAGCCGCTGCCAAAGGAAATTTTAAATGGGTTTTGGTTGGTAAAGGATGAAGATGCGCTATCTACTTGACACGCATACGTTTCTCTGGATGGCGGCAGAACCGGCAAAACTCTCCGTCAAAATTGCAGAGATTGTCCAGGCGTCAGACAACCGATTGTTGTTGAGTGCGGCAAGCGGTTGGGAAATCGCCTTGCTTTGGCATCTCAAACGCGTGGAGTTGCCGGATAAACCCCAACGGTTCATCCCCGAAGCCTTGCAAAAGCTCAGTATAATACCACTGCCCATTGGCTTTGATGCCGCCATATCGGCAGCCACCCTGCCGCTAGTTCACCGCGACCCTTTTGACCGTATTATCATCGCTGAATCCCTAAAAGAAGACGTGTCTGTTCTTACCAAAGACAGAACGTTTAAAGAATATGGTGCCCGCACGTTGTGGTGATGTATTGTCGATTGGATTGCGCCGTCTGAAAACGGCGGCCTTTTACATGGAATATTGTACCCTTGGTTAATAACGCATATCGCGACAATATAGTAGGTAATTAAATTGTTTAAATTCATTCACGCAGCCGATGTTCATTTGGATAGCCCATTGCGCGGCTTATCTCGCTATGAGTCTGCGCCTGCGGAATCCCTTCGGGATGCATGCCGAAGGGCCTTCGAAAACCTTGTCGATCTGGCCATTGATGAAAAGGTCTCATTCGTTTTGCTGGCAGGCGATCTCTATGACGGTGATTGGAAAGATTATAGTACCGGTATTTTTTTGAGCCGGCAAATGGGCCGGCTAGGCCGAAATGACATCCCGGTGTTCACGGTTGCCGGCAACCACGATGCCGCCAATCGAATGACCAAAGCCCTGGATAACCCCGCTAATATGAAGATCTTATCATCTCGCAAGGTTGAAACCATAAGGTTGGATGAATTGGCGGTTGCAATTCATGGACGGAGTTTTGGAACCCAGCATGTTGTTGAAAATCTTGTGACAGGATTTGCTGCGGGTGAACGAGGAATCTTCAACATCGGCCTGTTGCACACCAGCCTCGATGGCCGCGAAGGCCACGCGATATATGCCCCCTGTTCGGTAGATGACCTGCGCTCCAAAAGCTACCAATATTGGGCGTTGGGGCACATTCACAAACAGGAATTTGTGTCCGCGGACCCATGGATCGTGTTTCCCGGCTGTATTCAGGGACGTCATATTCGAGAAGCCGGTGCCAAGGGATGTGTGCTCGTCACCGTCGAAGAGGATGCTGTGAGCACAGTTGAGCGGTGCCCCTTGGATGTTTTGCGTTGGGTCGCGTGCAGCGTCGATCTAACAGATACTGCTGAAATGCGGGAGGTACTTGAACTCACGAGAAAGTCCATTGAAAACCAAAGCGCAGCAGCAGATGGACGCCCGATCGCAATGCGCATCCGATTTCAAGGGGCAACCTCACTATCCGGTGAGCTATCAGCGTTTCCAGAACGATTTGATCAACAAATCAAAGCAATTGGAGCGGAAATTGCTGGTGATGAGTTGTGGATAGAAAGAGTCGAAAATGCAACGGTCGGCAAACTCGATTTGGAATCTAGGTTGTCCGAAAACAGCCCATTTGGCAAACTGCTTAAGGACATATTGACCACACCCAACAATCCGGACGAAATCGACGGCCTCAAAGATGTGGTTGCCGATCTCAGGCAGAAGATACCATCAGAGGCTTTTGGCGCTGACTCCGTCTTGAACCTTGATGAAAGTCAAACCGTCAAGCGCTTGATCGATGAGGCCAAACATATGTTGGTTGGCAGGTTGTTGATGGTGGGAGGTGCCAAATGAGAATCGACCGACTCGATTTAATGGCATACGGCCCCTTTAGCGATAAATCATTAGATCTATCAGACGGAGCTTCGGGACTGCACCTGATATACGGGGACAATGAAGCCGGTAAAAGTACCTCGCTGAGAGCCCTCATTGCGTGGTTGTTTGGTATTCCCACCCGTACCAACGACAATTACCTTCACTTGAACCCTCAGCTGCGAATTGGCGGTAAGCTCAAGCTTTCAGACGGCAAAGAAATAGAATTTGTTCGAAGGAAGGGCAAAAAAGATACGCTGTTAGAACCTGGCACGGATGCATCCCTCGACGAATCAGTCTTATCACCATTTTTACCCGTTGGTATTGATGAAAATTTATTCACGAAATTGTATGGTATAGACCATGATGGACTGGTTGCGGGGGGCCGAGAGCTGCTGGACCAATCCGGCGACCTCGGTCAGGCACTCTTTAGTGCCGCGGTCGGAACCGCAAGACTTCGCGAAATATTGTTCGATTTACGAAACAGCGCCGAAGAACTTTTCAAGCCCAGAGCTTCTAAAAAGCTCGTGAACCAAGCAATAGCGAGTTTCAAAGAGGCCCAAAGGCGAATCAAAGAATCAAGTCTTCCGGTAGCAGAATGGAAAAGGCTGCAAAAGGAACTTGCTGACGCCCTGGCCGCCATTCAACAGGTTGAAGAAGGAATCAATATCAAAAGCAAAGAAAAAAGCCGGCTGGATAGACTCAATCGCGTCAAGGGAGTGTTGGCTGAGCGCCGTGCTGTGCTGACTCGAATTCAGGAGTTGGGAGAAGTATTGCTTCTGCCGCAAGACTTCGACGATCAACGAAAAATGGCCCGTGACAAATTGCAAACTGCCGCTGAAACTAGAGAAAGAGCTGAAGCCAGGCGCTTGCGCTTGAATGAAGAAGCAGAAACATTGGATGTTCGCAACGAATTGCTGGAATGCGAAGCAGCCATTCTGGCCATTCACAAAGAATTGGGCGCTGTTGAAACCGCCATCAAAGATCGCCCCCAACAAGATGGAAAACGGCGCTTGTTGCGCAATGAAGCAGAGCAACTGCTAAAAAGCGTACGTCCCGATATCAGCCTCGACAAAGCCGACCAGCTGCGCCCGCTGACCAACAACAAAAAGTGGATCTCCGGTTTGGCTCAGGAGCACCGTCTCCTCAATCAAAAGAAGGAGAAGGCCGATGCCACGCTGCGGGGTGTCGCAGACGAACAGGAAAGGATCAAGAAAGAGCTCGCTGAACAGGCGCCGTCGAATTTAGACCTGAGTGAGCTAAAGGCTGCGGTGGCAGTTGCCCGCAAGGCCGGTGACCTGGAGCAGCGATTGGCTGATTTACAAAAACGCGCTTCAGATGAGAATTCGACCTGCGAGAGTGAACTATCCAGGCTCGGAAGATTTGCCGGAACAATTGCAACGTTATTAAAAATTGCGATGCCGGTGCCGGAGACCTTGGACACCTTCGAGCGGCGCTTTGATGAACTATCCGAAAAAATAAGGGCTGATGGTCGCAGGCAAAACGAACTCGAAGAGGAGCAAAAACAGGCGGAATATGACTTAAAAGCGCTGTTATCGACAGGCGGCGTGCCCACAATTTCACAGCTTGTCGAAGCACGCTCGGAACGGGACACCGGCTGGAATCTCATTAAGCAAAAGTACATCGAAAAAATTGATGTCGACAGCGACATTACAGAGTTTGCGTCTGATTCCGATCTGGCGACATTTTATGAGCAAAAGGTCGACTTTGCAGACCAGGTATCGGATCGACTCCGGTTAGCCGCAGACCAGGTGGTGAAACGGGCGGATCTTGAGGCAAAGATAGAAAATCTGACATCGCGTCACGACGACCTCACGGAAGAAATTAGAAAGGCGAATGCGGACAAGGAGGCGCACCAAAAGGAATGGAACTCTATTTGGGAACCACTGGGAGTAGCTCCTGGAAGTCCAAGGGAGATGAAACAATGGCTTCTTAAGGTAGACAAGCTTATAGCGAACGTTCAGGCAGCCGATATGGTTTCCAATGATACAAAAAAACAAGCCGCGGATTGCAAAGCTCTTAAGGAATTAGTCTCTCTACAGATATCAAAGTTCGATACTTCAATAGACCTGCAAGAGATGAGCCTTGAGGGCATGCTTAATATATGTGAACAGCGAATCGAGCGAGAGGAAGCTGCTCTCGAACGCAAACGCCAATTGGAGCATTCGCTGGGCGATAGCGAGATTCGCATCAAAAGAGTATCCGAAGAGATTACCTCAATCGAAAACGATCAAGCCGGCTGGGTGCAGGAATGGGGTCAGGCGATCGACGGTTTGGGGTTGAAGCCGGATGTCCACCCGGAACATGCGATCGAGGCCTTCGATCAATTATTGGCATTTTTTGAGAAATTGGACCAATCGGAGGAGCTGCGCAAGCGAATTTATGGAATAGATCAAGTATCTGAAAAATTTGAAAAGAAAGTATTCGAGGTCGCCGATAGCATTGGTTTCAAAAGAGACGGCCAGGAGGCGATCACGATTGCCGCTCAGCTAAATCACGACCTGAATGAAGCCCGTGAACGGCGGGCAAGCCTCAAAAAGATCAAGGCCCAGGAAAAAGAGATAGCGGAAGAAATCGAAAACGCTGACATAACGATTCGTGCTGCAAAGGAGCAGCTTGCTGCGTTGAGAGGCCAAGCGCGGGTTGAGACCGACGATGAACTGGAACCGGCCGGGGAAAGATCTCGAAAAATGCGTGAGCTGCAGCAGAAGTTGGATACACTTGAACAAGAGCTCACACGCAATGGGGATGGCCTGAGTATTCCAGAATTGGAGAAAGAGGCCGCGGAGTCGGATATCGATGCCATCGAGGGTGAACTGGAGAGAGTCTCGGCGGAACTGAAAGCGCTGCAGTCAAATCGTGACACGCTTCGCGACCAGCGACAAACGATTCAAAACGAGATAAAGGCCAAAGATGGGAACGCTTTAGCCGCCAACGCATCAGAGGAGGCAGAGCAACAGCTTGCCACCATGGTCTCCGGGGTCGAGCAGTACCTTCGCCTGCAAATCGCTGCGCTCATCCTTGAACAGCGCATAGAGGATTATCGCAAAAAAAACCAGGCGCCGGTTCTGGCAAGGGCCGGTGAGCTTTTTTCCAAACTCACCTTGGGATCCTATGCGAATCTTCGCGATGAATTGGACGAAAGCGGCAAACCCATCCTAAAGGGTGTTCGGCCAAACGATTTAGAGGTAGCTGTCGAAGGAATGAGCGACGGGACCCGGGATCAGCTCTACCTATCCCTGCGTCTCGCTACCCTCGAGCAGCATCTCAGAAAGGGAGAGCCGATGCCCTTTGTCGTCGACGACATTCTCATCGGTTTTGACGACAATCGAACAAGGATCTGCCTCGAGGTCCTCGCGGAGCTGGCGGTCAGCACCCAGGTCCTGGTTTTCACTCACCACAGAAGGGTCCTTGAGCTGGGCGGAGAGCTCGAAGCGCAGGCCGGGATTTTTAGCCATGAGCTGCATCGATGATACTATTGCAAAAACTTGAATTTAATATTGATTATTTAGCGAATCTTTCTTGTGACTTGCCAATAAATTCTTAATTTAGTCTGTGACTTGCCAGCTGATAAAAGCAGCAACTATGCTTTCCAAGCTAACTGAACAGTAACTTCCGGCATCGGATAATGCTTGGAATTCAAAGTATATATTTGGCCGCCAGTTTTCAAAAAAGAGCTGTCAAGCTAAGACAGGAAGAAAGGCAGAGCCCGTGTTGACGTTTTAGGGACTTATTCTTTTCTTACACTTAAGACGTATCGTCATTTATGTTTGCCGTCCTCCCTGCCGAGCCATAGCTGTCGAGGGAAATGGGGGGTCCTAAAATGACGCCCATCGGAACAGCTGAACCAGCATGAAATAGACCAGGGGCAGAAATATGGCGGGAAGCAGATTGGCCACCTTTATTTTGACGATGTCGAGCATATTGAAGCCCATGGCCACGATGAGCAAACCGCCCACAGCGGACATCTGGGATATTACCGGACCGGTCAAAAACTGCTTTAAGAAAGATGCACCCAGGGTGATGCATCCCTGGTAGATAAACACCGAAGCCGCGGAAAAGAGAACCCCGATGCCCAATGATGCGGAAAAGATGATGGATCCCAGCCCATCCAACACCGATTTGGCGAACAAGGTATCGTGGTTACCGGTCAGGCCGCTTTCCAATGAGCCCACAAGGGCCATGGATCCCACACAGTAGAGCAGGGTCGTGGCAATAAAACCCTTTGATATGCTCTTCCCAGACCCTGAAAACCTCTGCTCCAGCCATTTCCCCAAACCGTTGATCCGATCCTCGATCCTGATAAGCTCCCCGATGAGGCCTCCAAAGGCCAGGCTGCAGATGAGGACAATGAAATTATCCTCTTTCCAAGCCATTTTGAGGCCGATCAGCATGACCGCAAAGGCCACGCCATGGATCAGCGTATCCGTGGTTTTCGTAGGGATGAATCGGCTGAATGCAAGGCCGATGAGACTCCCCACAACGATGGCAAACGTATTGACGAAGGTTCCCAGCATAATTGGTTTCTGATATCACAGGTTGACCGCAACAATAAAGACTTTTGAGGGTGTAGAATTTTATTCGCAGTTCTGGGCAGTGCTAAGCTGAAATATTTATTCGAGTTTTAACAACGCAGCGCGGTGAAAATTAAGCGGTGTTGATTTAGGAAAATATTCTGGTAATATACGGAGTGTTGCATTAGCGGTCCTGAATTAGCATATATCAAAACAGATCAGACGATCCGTCCTGTCGTAGTTTTAGCGAGCGGGAAATCACCGGTTGAAGGTAAGATTAATCGGGTTTAGCAAATTATTTAAATTTAACCCCTACGTTTTGCAATGGGAGATTCGAAATGAAACAAAAACTCAAAATTGGATTTGCATTTATATCTTTTATTTTTTCTGTATTTTCTTATCCATCCTGCACTTGCGGACGAGGCAATAAAAAATATGAATCTTGATGCAAAAGTGAAACAATTCCTCGAAAGCCATCGTGGCCAATGGGTTGACTGGAATGTTCCCGAGGTTGACGGTAAGGTCTTATATGATCTGATCATCAAGAACAATTTCAAAAAGGCAGTGGACATCGGCACTTCAACGGGTCACTCGGCGATCTGGATGGCCTGGGCCCTGAGCAAGACCGGTGGAAAACTCATAACCATCGAAATACATGAAGGGCGCCATAAAAAGGCCCTGGAAAATTTTAAGCCGCCGGACTCTCTGATTATATTGACGCAAGACTTGCTGATGCCCATAAACTCGTAAAGAACTCGAAGGCCCCTTTGATTTTGTATTCACCGATGCAGATAAAGAGTGGTACAAAAATTATTTTCTCGCCTTAGCACCCAAACTCGAAGTCGGGGGCTGTTTCACAGCCCACAATGTCTTGTCAAGTCACTGGCAGGGAATTGGAGAGTTTCTCGAATATGCACAGAACTTGCCCAACTTCGAGACAACCATCGATAAATCCAGCCAGGCGGGAATATCCATCAGCTGCAAAAAAGCTGATTAGCTGCCGGCCATCTGACTATTTTAAATCTTGCATTGAAAGCCTAAGGCTCGTGCAAAATCCAGGTATTTAATTCGGCTGGGCACGTAGTCTAAAAAGGACAGGCGGAAAGGTGTATCTGAATGAAGGCTTGTGTTGAGGATAACGTTTTAATGGATGGGGCCATTGCCGTGCCGTTTGTAACCTGGGGCCAGGCTTGCAGCGGCGTGGCGCTCTGGCAAATGGGATCGGCATTGAAGGAAAAGGGATTTAAAACGGAATTGTTTCGATTGCTTTAATTGTATTCGCCTCTGCCCGGAGGAGGCCATTAAACCCGCGATCAGCATGAGTCAAATAGAAGAGCATATTCGAACTCGGGTTAAAACGATCGCAGAGCAGCCGTATACCCAAATTTTCTTGTAACCTAATCCTTGCAAATTGAACTGTATTTTTGGCATTTTATGCAGGGTTTACCTGTCTAAACTCGAACGAACCACATTTAAGGAAATAAAAGAATTTGGATAGCTTACCGTGGATAGGCCTTCCCGTAGCAACGGTCCTGGATCGATTGCAAAGAACCCTCGCAGACAATGCCTGTGCGGTACTGCAGGCTCCACCCGGGGCCGGCAAGACAACCTGTATACCCCTATTCCTGCGCAAGGCACCCTGGCTCGGTGGCCGAAAAATTATTGTTTTGGCCCCCCGCCGACTGGCAGCCCGGGCGGCGGCCATGCGCATGTCCGACCTATTAGGAGAAAAAATCGGCCAAACGGTAGGCTACCGCGTTCGAATGGATAGCCGAGTCAGTCCCGCAACGCGCATCGAAGTGGTCACCGAAGGTGTGCTGACCCGAATGCTGCAAAGTGACCCATCTCTGGAAGGAATCGGACTGGTGATTTTCGACGAGTTTCACGAACGCAGCCTGGATGCCGACCTGGGTTTGGCCCTGTGCCTGGATATGCAGGGTGTGTTGAATGCAGATTTGCGGCTGCTGATTATGTCCGCCACCATCGATGCCGGACCCATAGCCGCCATGTTGGACAACGCTCCGGTACTCAGCTGCTCGGGGCGGGAGTTTCCGGTTGAAACCCGCTATGTCGGCCGTCACACCCCCACTGATTGCATTGAAACGCTCTGTGATGTGGTGCTTTCCGCTACCCGTGACGAATCAGGCAGCATCCTGGTTTTTTTACCCGGCGCATCCGAGATCCGTCAGGCAGCGAGATGGTTGGAAAAGGCTCGGCTGGGTCCGCAATGGATCATTGCCCCCCTTTTCGGCAACCTCACCCAAAGTGCCCAGAACCAGGCCATTGCGCCGCCACCCGCCGGACGGCGTAAGATCGTGTTGTCCACCTCCATCGCCGAAACCAGCCTGACCATAGAGGGCATCCGGGTCGTGGTGGACAGCGGTTTGCAGCGCCTGCCCCGTTTTGATCTGCGCAGTGGCCTGACCCGGCTGGTCACGGTCCCTGTATCACAGGCAGCGGCCGACCAGCGACGGGGCCGGGCCGGACGGATGGGACCGGGCGTCTGTCTGCGCCTGTGGTCCCGGGATATCCATCCCACACTGACCCCGGCGCACCGACCTGAAATTCTGGAGGCCGACCTGACCGGCCTGGTCCTGGAACTGGCTCTCTGGGGTGTGGACGATCCCGGCAAACTGAAATGGCTCGATCCGCCACCCCGGGATACTTTTGACAGCGCCCGCGGACTTCTCCAGTCCCTCGGCGCCCTGGAGCCTGATTGCGGGATTAGCGATCACGGCCGGCAAATGGCTGCCTTGCCGATGCATCCCCGATTGGCCCATATGCTGGTCGCCGCAGATCGTCGCGGGCATGGCGGGATCGCTTGTGATCTGGCGGCCCTGCTCGGCGAACGCGATGTGGTTCGGTTTGACCCCGGTCAGCAGGATGCAGACATACGAATCCGACTGGACCTGCTTCAGGCCTTGCGGCACAACCGGCCTCTGACAATTCAGGGTGCAACCGTCGACCATTCCGCTCTCCGCCGGGTGATCCGGACAGCGGATCAGCTGCGCCGCAAGATAGACAGCAAAACCGGCGACGGGGTTGCGATTTCCATCGGCCGGTTATTGGGGTGGGCATATCCGGATCGAATCGCCCGGCGTCGCCCTGGTGAGCGGGGAAAATTCCTGCTAACCAACGGCCGTGGCGCTTATCTTGATCCAGTTGCGCCCCTGGCAGCTGAGGAATTCATCATAGCGGTTGAGCTGGATGGCGACCGCCGAGAAGCACGAATTTTTAAGGCCGCAGCCTATCGCATGGACATTCTCTCGGAACAATTCCCCGATCAGCTCCGGTGGACGGAAGTCGTGGACTGGGATCCCAACCGTCTGGCTGTCGCCCCACGACGCGAATTAAAGCTGGGTGCTCTGACGCTGCGCAGCGAACCGCTGAACGCACCCGATTCTCAACAAGTCTTGGAGGCACTGCTCAAAGGTATCCGTAGGCAGGGGCTTGATTGTCTGCCATGGACCAGGTCTCTGAAACGCTGGCAGGCGCGCGTTTGCTTTTTGCGGCGGATTTCAGAAGATGAGCAGCAGTGGCCCGATGTCACCGATGAGGGTTTGAAATCGCAGCTGATCCAGTGGCTGGCACCCTATCTGACCGGAATGACCCGGCTGCGTGATCTGAATCGAGTCGAACTTAAAGCGGCATTATACCGGTTGCTGCCCTATCGGCAACATCAACTGCTCGATGAGCTGGCCCCCACCCACCTGGCCGTGCCAAGCGGCTCGCGGATTCCCATCGACTATTCGGACGATGTTCCGGTTTTGGCAGTGCGCCTGCAGGAGATGTTCGGCCTGACCCAAACACCTTCAGTGGCTGGAGGCCGGCAGCCATTGCTGATTCATTTGCTTTCGCCGGCCGGTCGTCCGGTACAGATCACACAAGACCTGGCGGGATTCTGGCAATCAGGCTATCACGAGGTAAAAAAAGAACTGAAGGGGCGCTATCCCAAACATTATTGGCCGGACAATCCACTTCAGGCCCAGGCCACCGCACGGGTCAAGCCGAAAGCAAAAAAATAAATATAAAATGATCAGCCCCGAACTCAGTTCTGATTAAATTTCGCCGGTGACGGACCGCAATTCGTGCACATCTTGGGTCCTGCTGCCACCGGGATGCCGCCGCAAGTGGTAGAGTTTTTTCCCGGAATCTATCTGCTCTGAGATATTTTAGCATTCCGACATCCTTGCTTTCCGGCATATTTGCCCTGTCTTCCATCGATATTTAAAATCCATTTTTTTCTCAATAAATCTAAAAAGTTGTCGATAATATTAAGACTCAAGCATTCATAGCACTTCCGGCAATAGTTAGCGGCAGAGCGGGGTCCTCTGGTTTGGTCCAAAGGACCTGGTTGCCAATGGAGAAATAGATTGTGTAGGGGTATGAAAATGAAAAATAAGCCGATCACCCAAACTCAAAAACAGGTTGAATACACCTGGATGAAAAACCAGTCTGGCATGGCCACCGCACTCTTAGTGACCATCCTGTCCATATTTGTGATTTTTGTGGCGGCGGGCGTTTATGCATTTAAAAATCGTCAAATCTGGATCGCACATGGCATTACCGCAGCAATGAACGCGGTTATCAACAATTCCGGTATACCTTCCCAGGAAAAGTCACAAGTTACTGAAATTATATATCATAATAAATCAGGGCTACCTGGCGGAGGAAATCACGACGGCGGAACTGGGCTTGATCTTTGAAAAGATGGCAAGATGCCCGGCATTGACCATCGGACTCGTTACCCAGTTTGAGCAAAGCTATGTGGTACCATCAGGTCTGAGCAGTGCTGAAAAGCTTATGGCCGATACCGATTTGAATCGCTTGGCAAGAGGACTGTCCAGCGGTGAAATTGGTTGGGAGAAAGTTGAAACAATTCTTGCCGGGATCAGTGAAATTGGTGAAGACGGTAATCATCACCTCAAGGCACCCAATGAAATATCGGATGAAGAAATCCGTGAAGTACTTTTGGCGGCCAAATACGCAGCCGATGAAGCCGGTATTTCACAAAATAAGGTCGAGATTGATATCTCGGATGAATTTAAAAAATCCGTAGAAGAAGCGCTCGGGCGTTCAATTTCCTGAAGTACGGAAAGAACCGGTGGCAAGCCGAAGACGGACACCAGCGGCAACATTGATTTCGGCGCCTCGGATCCAAAGAGACATACGGCAATCTTGTCCCGGAGCTTGTGTTTGCAAATACCACCGATTTCAGATCCTATTATGTTAGACGCAAGGTCAAGTAAACCCCGTTAGGGCAACCAGCCTCGATTTGACAACTTCTGACAAATGGTCCGGATTTAAAAAACAGAGAGAGGAATTGTTGTGCCTCATCGAGAAAAATCAGATTAAACGGGTTGTATTCTTTTCAGGAGATGTGCATGCATCCATGTCATTGGAGTTGATGTCCCCCTCCAATCTGAAAATTATTTCACTGGACAATGAAGGGCGATGCGCCCTGCCCGCCGGCCAGGATTTTTTTAAGCACTTCTTCAATTTTGGTCGGATTCGTCATCCCGGAAATTTTATCGAAGACATTGCCGTCTTTGAAGAACATCAGGGTCGGTATGGATTTAATGCCATATTTTGCAGCAGTTTGCTGATTGTCGTCCGCATTACATTTGGCAAACAGGATCCGGTCGCCATAGCTTACGGCCAGTTTGTCCACCATCATGCCGATTCCTTTGCAGGGACCACACCAGGGCGCCCAGAAATCAACCAGGACCGGTTGGTCCGCCTGCAACACCTGTTCCTCAAAGCTGCTGTCATCAATTTCCAATATATTTTCCGCCATTCTTTCGATCTCCTTTCATCGATTCGTTTTGACTTAGGTTTATTGAACCCTTCTCCTATAATTTAATCGAACTTATAATAAAATCAATCAAAATGGCTCCAACGGGCCGCGAATATGACTGACCCAAATGTCAACGAAATTGTCGAATTCCGCAGTCCCCTTGAGAATGGGTATACATTGGATCCCGGCATTTGAAAAGATGGATTTCCAGGAGTCGTCCCCATCACCAGCCATGTCGTTTTTAGCGTGATCACCGGCCACTGACATGAAAGGCATTAAATAGGCCTTCTTCATTTTCTTTCTGAGTAACATGTCTTTAATATCATCGACCTCCGGGTAACCCTCAACAGTGCCAACGAAAATGTTAGGGTCTTTGAGCTGAAGCTGAAACATGAGGGCTGCGTAAAACGCGTTGGACGGATGGCGGGTGCCATGACCCATCAGCACCACCGCGTCGCCTTTTTGGCGGTCTTGCGGAATATTTTCCAGTATAGCATCCACCGCACGTTGCATATCCTCCTGGGTGGCCAGCAAAGGATATCCCAATATAATGCCCTGCAATCCACCCATTACCTTGAAGGCACCCACGGCTCGGCGCAAATCATGGTATTCCTCGCCGCCGATGGTGTGCAAAGACTGTACGGCTAAGTGGGTAAACCCCTCATCCATCATTTTGGCAATGGCCACTTCGGGTGAATCCAAATGCTTGCCCTGCTGCGCCAGTTTCTTGCGGATAATGTGAGAGGTAAAGGCCCAGCGCACGGGTATATCAGGGTAGGCAGCCTTAACCGCTTTGTCAATGTTGTCAAAGGACACCTGGGCACTGGGTTGGCTGGATCCGAAGGCCACCAGCAAGATGCCCACTTTTTTGGGTGCTGTCTGCCCGTGACCCCCCGCCCCTGCAGCGCACGCAAAGGCAAATTGTTATAAGAATGGCTAAATAACGAAATCAGATATCTTTTTTTCATTGTTGAATCTCCTTTAACGTTGGGGTTTAATCAATTTATGCTTTATTGAAGGATCAAATCAATTCACCTATGGATAGACCCACGTTAAGTTGTATAGTATTTAGAAAAGTCGGTTGAGCAGCCGTCGTTGCTCCCAAAAGAATCCAATAAAAAAGCCCTTCAAGCAATGTTACTTGAAAGGCTGCACCCAGCTTTCTTGGCCCTCAAAATTAGTCAACCAATCCCGACTGCCGCGCGGTGATATGGTTGAACACGTTAGGCAGGTCTTCTGGCTCCCCCGCCTGCTCAGCGGCCTTCCCATCTCGTTATGACGAAACAGTGGCACACCGGGCTGAACAGGTCCTCTTTCTCTGGGAGAAAAAGGCGGGGTTACAGCGGCGGGACCGCTCCCGAATTTAACGGGATTCCCTATTAAACCTAATGGCACCTTGAGCTTTATTAGAATTTACAGCCAGTTTTTGTCAACAGAAATTATCTTTCTCCAAATTTTTGCCATCAAATTGGCATGGATTCAATATGGTAAAATTTAGACCCGGATGACGAAAACCATTATCGCAAATAGACCAATGGCTAAAAAAGCCGTAATGCGCGGAAATGGTCTGAGCAAAAATTGGCAGACTATATAAGTACACACAAATGATAGAACCGAAACGATGCCGAATTTAAGCAACCCGGCCATTTCAGATACGGTCAATAAAATTAATTGAAACACTATCACGAAAAGATAGTGTGCGAGATACATATTGTAAGAATTTGATGCCAGGTTTTGATTAATGGCCGACGGCCGATTCCAGCATTTAATAGCCAGTGACGTGGCGAGGCCCAGGGTTGATATGGTAAGGAAGTTAAGAAAAAACCAAAAAATGACTGGCCCGAAAGTTTCTTTCAGATCTTCCGGCCCATTCAACATCAAATTCCGGGCATAGAAATATGCAACTACAATTATGATAAAAGAAATAATCCAGGTGGGGAGGTGACCGGGAAATCTGCCGCGCTCGATCCATTTCTTTTTGAATGTCAGGATTCCGAAGATGAAATAGATCACAAACAGGAAAATTCTCGATGGTCGGAATTGAATAACATTGCCGAGGGTGAAAAGCGGTTCGGGAGTAGATAATTCCGGTGCCAGGAAAAACATAGCTCCCACTACAATCGAAGAGCTAAAAAAGGTTAATAACCCGACGACGGCCATGACTTTCAGTGTCGATAAAACAGATGGCGCCTCGGGTGTCACAGGTTGGTGACAGGAATTAAACCAGCTTCTTTTTAGGGAATAAATAGCACTGAAGGCAACAAAGAAACAAAGCAACAAGGAAAGAAACCACATATAGCGCTGGTAAAAGAAATTGCTCTGCATCAGTTTATTCATTGAAAGAATAATCCCGATATTGAAATCAGCGGCATTTCCCATTAAATCTGTCCAAAGACTCCAATAGCTGGTTGAGATGACAAAATTATCACGCGTATAATGATAGACCAGCGGCACAATTGGGCATATCGTCAAAATGCATATCAGCCATGGAATTCCCAGCCGTTTTAATTTTCCCTTCAGGAAAGCTGCAACACCCTTCTTAGTAATGGCAGGTACGGCAAAATAGCCGGCTATAAAGAAAAGAAGAGGCATTGCGAATGCATCTGTAAAAGCACCCAGCCACTCAGCTAAGATGCTCGTGTTACCATCGGCCACCGGCCACCATATCAGATTACGATAGGCATTGCTTGAATGCTCGAGCACGACGCATAGAACTAACAAAAAGCGCAGATTGTCAAAAAAAATCACCCGGTTTTCTGTGTCCATTCGTTGGAATATTCATCCATACCTCCTTCGCGACAATCAGCGCACCACCGCCAGAGCTGAGGGTATAGGGATGATCCCTGGAAGGAGCCGGGATCACCTCTGCTGGGGTCGCTGATTCTTAAAATATTCATTGAATTATTCTTGCCATATTTTATATGGCAATTTGCCATATTATGTCAAGAATTTTATTATAACTTCTCATTAATTTTCATTAAGGTATTAATAGCCACGTCTCATAACTTTAGCGGTTTTTTCTGGAGATAAATGGGATATGATGAAATTCGCCGATCGGATATGACAACAATTGAATGAACGTTTTTGTGATAATTTTTCGGTGGCGATCTTGACTTTTGCCAGAAAAATGTTTTAATACGGATCGAAAATCTATGAGAAGGTGGATCTATGGAAAAGAAAAAAATCAGTCCGAGAATTGAGGATCAGAGCCGGGAATTTCTGTCAACCCACTTCAGTACGCTGAATGCCGGGGCGGAGTACGTTCTTGATGGGTTTCCAATGCTTTATAACCGTTCACTTCATGAAATGAGAGGACATTTTTCGGAGAATGAGCTATCTTTTCTGGTCGAAGCCTTCAAGGATACAAAACTGAGCCCGCAGCTGGCCGGACAGCAGTTTAAAATTTTTTGTGATGATGCGATGACCTTTAGAAACCTCGATGACAAGTGGAAAATTAAAAGCGATGAATTTTTGAAAAAAATTGAAAATATCACATCTTTTCAAGCAGCCTGTCTTGAAATTTGGGCCAAAAAATTCTGGTTTGCCAAATGGAAAAAAGGAGATAAAAGCTTGAGGGAATATGTAAAAACATTAAGCTGATATTGAACTTAAAAAATAGCGAAAGGATTAACGATGAAAATAATCGCACTGAATTCAAGCCCTCGCGGTGGGGGACAAAGCAAAACCGAAATGAGGTGCTCACTGCTGATTGAAAGGATGACATCAAGGCCAAAGAAGGGCTCAGGGAAAACCCGGACATTGTGATTGAAACGCCATTCGAACTGTGGATGGATATTATAACCGGCAAGGCGGACGGTCAACAAATGTTCATGGAACAAAAATATAAGGTAGACGGCGACCTGACGTTAATGCTTCAACTATTCCAGAGGGATAGCGATAATCAGTAGTTAAGGAAAAATCGTGAACGAACCGCATTGGATACAATGGGCGAGAGCACTTCAGGCGATTAGCCAAACGGGACTCCACTTTACTGAAGGCCTGTATGACAGGGAACGTTATCAGCAGATTGCGAAGATCGCGGCGGAGATTCTTGCCCATCACACAAACCTATCCGAGGAAAAAATTCTTGAATTGAACGCCTCTGAATTTGGCTATGCGACACCCAAAATAGATGTGCGGGGTGTTGTGTTCAAGGACTCAAAAATTTTACTTGTGCGCGAAATAGCAGATCACGATCGTTGGACAATACCTGGTGGATGGGCGGACGTGAATGAGACTCCAAGTCAAGCAGTTGTCCGCGAGGTCTTTGAAGAGTCGGGATTTGAGACCCAAGTTGTCAAGCTGCTGGCCGTGTATGATCGCGCAAAACAAGGGCATATCCCACCGTTTCCGTTTCATGTATACAAGCTCTTTTTTCTCTGTGAAATAACCGGAGGATTTGCGCATGCCCAGGGCGAAACCAGCGAGGTGGCATTTTTCGGCGAGTTTGAGATTCCGGAATTGTCGATAGCACGGGTAAAAGAGGAACAAATACGACGATTTTTCCACCACGTCGAAATCCGGAGCTAGCCGACCGATTTTGACTAAAAAAATGAATAGCCCTAAATACATCGGGGTAGACGGCTGCAAAGCCGGATGGTTTTTTGTCGCCATTGGACCGGGCGATGGGCTTGAACTAGGGTATTTTTGAAACCATCGAGAAGCTATGGCAGACCTATTCAGCGGCAAAATGGATATTGATAGACATTCCCATAGGACTGCCTTCAAAAGAAGTCAAAACAAGACCGTGCGACAGAGCTGCCAGGCAAGTGTTGAGCCCCAAGCGTCATCATAGCATTTTCTCACCACCCTGTAGAGACGCGTTGGCGGCTGAAAACTATCCAGAAGCCTGCAGAATCAATCTGGAGGTCTGTGATCGTAAAATAAGTAAACAGGTGTGGCATATCAGACGAAAAATCAAAGAAATCGATAATCTGATGTCAACCCAACCGGCCGCATGGGATATATTAAGAGAAACTCACCCGGAGGTCTGCTTCTGGGCCCTTGCCGGCAAACAACCAATGACGCACTATAAAAAAAGCCCGGAGGGAAAAGCCGAACGCCTCGCAGTACTAAAAAACTACTTGGGTCAATCATCGACTGTTATCAACACAGCCCTCGATCGATATCGCCGCAAACAGCTTACTTGTGATGATATCCTTGATGCCCTGGTTAACGCCGTAACCGCAACCCGCCTGGATAGAAATATGGAAACACTGCCACCCGAGCCAGTCATGGATATGCTGGGCCTTCCCATGCAGATGATATATTCACTTCCGTAAATGCCTATGTACCTGCGCCCGCAGAGTGGGAGACTTCAAGTCCCGCCGGACGAAGACAGTTAACTTAAATTCCGAACTCCTAAGCACGAAACCCGAAAAAAATTCAAATAAAATAAATCCCAATATAAAAAACATAGATCCATTATGCCACTAATCGCTAAAAAGTAGTTTGTTCCGTTGCCATTATGGGGAATCCTGCTTTTTTAAAGGTTGTTGTGAACCACGAGAGTTGATCTTATTCAAATCATCCCTAAATTATAGCATCAATATCCGTAAATAAGGGAGTAACCATGATCATCAAGCCCATCATACGCCGCAATATCTGCATCAACGCACACCCACTCGGGTGCGCCGCCCAGGTCAACGCACAAATTAATTATGTCACGAACCGTGGAAAAATTGACAGTCCCAAAAAAGTGCTGGTTATCGGTGCTTCTAACGGTTATGGCCTGGCTGCCAGAATCGTCTCCGCCTTTGCATCCAATGCGGCAACCATTGGTGTCGGCTTCGAAAAGCCCGGGACGGCACGTCGGACCGGCACCGCCGGGTGGTATAACATCGAAGCATTCCGACAGGAAGCTGAAAGGCGCGGACTGCTTGCCTGGAATGTCAATGGCGATGCATTTTCAGATGAAACAAAATCCAGAATCATCGATATTATCAAGGACAATTTGGGTACGATAGATTTTCTGGTCTACAGTATAGCGGCTCCCAGGCGGATCGATCCTGCGACCGGTGACATCTATTCTTCCGTCATCAAACCCATTGGAAAACCCTTCACCGCTAATTCAGTGAATTTTCTTTCCGGTGTCATCAGTGAAGTTTCCGCTGAGCCGGCAACCGCTGAAGAAATCGTCCATACCGTCAAAGTGATGGGCGGCGAAGACTGGATGCTCTGGATCGAAAAACTGTTGAATGAAAGTCTTCTCGCCGAAGGCTTTAAGACCATTGCATTTTCCTATATCGGCTCCGATCACACCCGTTCTTTATACCGGGACGGTACCATCGGTGCCGCAAAAAAGGACCTGGAACAAAAAGCCGAGCATATCAACGACATGTTGACTGCCATCAATGGCAAAGCCCTCATCAGTGTCAACAAGGCACTGATCACCCGCGCCAGTGCGGTCATACCGGCGGTCCCCCTGTATACGGCCCTGCTCTATCGAGTCATGAAAGATAAGAAACTGCACGAGGGCTGCATCCAACAAATGTACCGGCTCTACCATGATTTTCTGTTTAGCGGGCATCCTCCCACCGTGGATGCCAGAGGACGAATCCGCATTGATGACTGGGAAATGCGACCGGATGTTCAACGTGAAGTAGCCGCCCTCTGGCACAAAATAGATCAGGAAAATATTGAGGAATTGGCGGACATCCGGGGATTAAAAGAAGAATTTCTGCGGCACCACGGATTCGGCATGCCGGGGATCGATTACTCTCAGGATGTGCGGCCGGATATTTTTTAACCCCCAATTGAGTCAAACTCAATTGAGGAGGTATTGGGTATTCGGTATCGGCATAACACAATTTTTAAGGAGGTTCTTACCGATGAATTTCTTTCCTTATCGGCTGAAAATCCTGATCCTGGTACTTTCAGTTTTTCTATTTATAGGGCCGGCACCACCTCATGTCCGCGCTCAGAATGGTGTCATGATGCAGTATTTCCACTGGTACTATCCGGCAGGCGGCCTTCTCTGGGATGAAGTCGCCGGTCGTGCAGATGAATTGGCGGCAGCGGGAATTACGGCACTTTGGCTACCGCCTGCTTATAAGGGGACCTCGCAATTCGATGTGGGATATGATGTCTATGATCTTTATGACCTGGGAGAGTTCGACCAGAAAGGGGCTGTCCGCACCAAGTATGGGACTAAAGACAGAGAATGGCTTGAGCATGTCCGCGCCACTGAGCGAAGAGAACTTTTTGCGGTGGATGAATTCTGGAGCGGCAACATTGAAAAACTGAAGAATTATATTACCAAAACCGAGGGTATGATGTCGCTGTTCGACGCACCGCTGCACTATAATTTCCAGGCAGCATCACAAGCCGGCGGGAACTACGATATGAGTAAATTGATGGATAATACCCTGATGAATGAACAGCCGCTTTTGGCCGTCACCTTAGTGGAAAACCACGACACCCAACCCTGTCAGGCCTTGGAATCACCTGTTGAGGATTGGTTCAAACCGCTAGCTTATGCCTTTATCCTGTTAAGACAGGAAGGGTACCCCAACATTTTCTATCCGGACTGGAGCATCGCCCTGTCGGACTTGCCCGCAGATACTTATATTGAATGGAAGTGCATTAAAAGGGATGGCGCCGGCCAGTTGGAATGGCAGCCTGGAGAGAACAATAAATTCACAATGCCGGCCAGCGGGACATCCAATACATCCGGTTCATTCTAGCCCAACCCGGACAAACCGTAATTGAAGATTGAAGCGATTCCATCATTTGTCCTTCGTCATTCGTCCTTCTTTTTTCTTGGTTCGTCATTCAAATCCTCACCACCGCTAACGTGTCAGCTGGCGGTATTTGATACGGTGCGGCCGTTCGGCTTCTGCGCCCAGGCGTCGTTTACGATCGGCATCATACTCCGACCAGTTGCCCTGGAAGAAAACCACCCGACTGTCTCCTTCGAAAGCCAGGATGTGAGTCGCAATACGGTCCAGGAACCAGCGATCGTGGCTGATCACCACCGCACACCCACCGAAGTTTTCCAGAGCCTCTTCCAGTGCACGCAAAGTGTTGACATCCAGATCGTTGGTCGGCTCATCCAGTAGGATGACGTTGGCCCCTTCCTTTAACATTTTGGCCAGATGCACCCGGTTGCGCTGGCCGCCGGAGATGGCTCCCACCTTTTTCTGTTGATCGGATCCCGAAAAGTTAAAACGGGCAACGTAGGCACGAGAGTTGATCAGCCGGTTTCCGAGTTCGAGCTGCTCGTTACCACCGGTAATTTCCTCCCAGATGGACTTATCGGGATTCAACGCCCGCCCCTGATCGACATAGGCGAGGGTCACCGTCTCACCGACTTGAATGCTGCCGGCGTCAGGCGTTTCCCTTCCGGTGATCATGTTAAACAGGGTCGTTTTGCCGGCACCGTTGGGACCGATGACACCGACAATGCCGCCGGGAGGCAGGCGAAAGCTCATGTCTTCGACCAGCAGCCGTCCGTCAAAAGCCTTGCTGACCTGTTCTGCTACAATTACCACATCACCCAATCGCTGTCCCGGCGGAATGTAAAGTTCAAGATCCTTCTCCTGCTTTTCGGCCTCCTGGGAAAGCAGCTTTTCATAGGCGTTGATCCGGGCCTGGCTTTTGGCATGGCGTCCTTTGGGAGACATGCGAATCCACTCAAGTTCGCGTTCCAGGGTCCTTTGTCGTGCGCTTTCAGATTTTTCCTGCCGTCGCAGGCGCTCTTTCTTCTGCTCCAGCCAGCTGGAATAGTTCCCCTTCCAGGGGATTCCCTCTCCCCGGTCGAGTTCGAGTATCCAGCCGGCCACGTTATCGAGAAAATACCGATCATGGGTGACCGCGATAACGGTCCCCGGATACTTTTGCAAGTGTTGCTCAAGCCAGGCGACACTCTCGGCATCAAGGTGGTTGGTCGGCTCGTCCAGCAGCAAAATGTCCGGCTTTTGCAGCAGCAGGCGGCACAGGGCCACCCGGCGTTTCTCACCGCCGGAAAGGACTTTAACCGGGATGTCTGCCGGAGGACAGCGCATGGCATCCATGGCCATTTCCAGACGTGCATCCAGGTCCCAGGCATCCAGCATATCGAGTTTTTCCTGGACCTGGGCCTGATCCTGGATAAGCTTGTCCATCTCATCGTCACTCATGGGTTCGGCAAACTTCATATTGATCTCCTCAAACGTCTTGAGGAGATCCACCGTTTCCTGAACGCCTTGCTCAACAACTTGCCGGACCGTCAGATCGACATCCACGAGGGGTTCCTGCTCCAGATAACCCACGGTGTGTCCCGGAGAAAGGATCGTCTCACCGTTGAAATGCCTGTCCTCCCCGGCAAGTATCCGCAGCAGGGAGCTCTTGCCGGCGCCGTTTAGACCGAGCACGCCGATTTTGGCCCCATAAAAGTAGGATAGCGAAATATCCTTTAATACCGGTTTTTTATCGTAAAACTTGCTGACTTTAATCATCGAATAAATAATCTTATTGGGCTCGGTGCTCATAGTTCAGATCCTCCGCTATCGGAACAAAAACGGCCAAGTTAATTGAAATTGCCGGATATCATCGCGGCAGTCGGCTCCGTCTTGGATTCAGGGCCAGAATAAGTAAAGAAATAACCACCAGGAAAACGGTATTCATGATCCAGCCGGGTCTGTATGATCCGGTTTTATCGAAAATGTATCCGCCGATAATCGGACCCAAAGCACCGCCGATCCCGGTTGAAAAAAGGGTGAGCATACCATAAGTGGCCCCCAGCACCTGCCGGCCGAATCGATCCGAAATCAAATAGGGAATCACCGGTGCCAGGGAGCCGTAACCAAATCCATAGAACAAGGCAAACCCGTATATCATAAACACACTGGTTGCCCGGTAAAGCAGGAACATACCCACTGCCATCAATAAAAAGCCCAGGGCCGCCGGATATTTGGCATCTCGGACTCGGTCGCAGAGCCACCCGAAGAAAAACTTTCCGCCGCTTCCCATAATGCCGATAAAGCCGATGGCCGCGGCTGCCTCGATTTTATCGATCCCAATATTGATTGCATATGCCACCTGGTGTACAAAAGTCATCATCACCGTCATAACGGCAAATACATTACAGACCACCAGCAACCAGAATCGGGGATCTGATAGAATCGGTTTCAGGGACGGTTTGTCAACAGTGTCGTCGGCCGGTTGAGTATGAGATTGCTCGGGGGGCAGTGAATCACCGTCCGGTTGCAGGCCATAATGCTCAGGCTGATCTTTGCCCATAAATATCTGTGACATGGCAATTCCAACAACACATGTCACGGCACCAATGCACAGGAATCCGACCCGCCAACCAAAACTTTTAACGATATAGCCGGCGAGCGGCGCCATGATCATTGTCCCAAATCCGATCCCCATGGCAGCAGTGCCGATGGCCATACCGCGCTTTTTTACAAACCATTTTCCAATCGAGGCCGTACAGGCAACCGCACCGCTCCCCGCCGAACCGATACCGACCAGGACCCCATAGGAAAGGTAGAGCCCCAGCGGTGATTTGACAAAGCTTGCCGCAATAAACCCGGCGGTCGTAAAAATAACACTGGCAGTCGTGATCCATTTTGGGGCAACCCGGTCCAGCAGCCACCCCGCAAAAACACCGCCGCTCGCATACATCAGCAAATTGATGGATGCGGCCAGGGAAATAATCGTCATCGGCCAGTCGTATTCTGCGAACATGGGTTTGACAAAAACCCCGAAAGAATATCGCGCACCGTAAATCAAGGTCAGCATGATAAAGGAGCTGAAAACCACATACCAACCCCAAAAGACGGGCCCTGTTCTATGGATACGCACAGGCCGGGAGAAAAAGATCTTACTATCTTTCGACATGATCTCTACTTTATCGAATGTACAGTACTTGGAAGCCAAGGGGTAATATCCCACCCAGGAAAGCAGGTTTATTTATCACATATAGGAATTAATAAAAGAAAAATCTGAAATTGTGGAGCTGATAGAGTCGGTTGGGACGAATTTGTATGACCTCACATACGGGCAAAGCCCGGCTTGGGTCCCAAGCTGGGCTTTCCGATTAACATATTGATGGCAGTTTTTTTATTTTGCTTAAAATCGATGCTATTTATCTTCAACGGGAAATTCTGATTGAAACCATTCGCGCCATCCGCCCTTGAGCGCATTGACATCGGTGTAACCTTTGGCCATTAGCTTGCGTGCCAGACCGGCACTGGTGGCCTCATTCGGTCAGGCGCAATACAAAACAAATTTCTTGTCTTTGGGATAAGTTTCGGCCCATTTGTCAAACTCATTCGGGTCGGCCCGGACAGCCCCCTTGATTTTGAATTCGGATGAATTCCAATCCGTTCCGGTCCTGACATCCAGTATCATGATATCCGGACTGCCCAGCTTTGCTTTCAGCTCTTCTATAGTGATAGTGTCGACGTCCCCTGCAGCAGACAGTGACGGACATGCCAACAGAATCAACAGCGGCAGGATGATAAGACAAGCCTTTAATTTTAGATTTTTACTCATGATTCCTCCTCCTTGTTAATCGATTAAAGTGAGTAAATTACTTACTATCATGGTCATGACCTGTGTGGTGCCAGGGATGGAAAATGCTTGGGGGAATATCGTTAGCCGTGCCTCAGCGCAAGCTTTTCAAACATGATCACAAGTCCGGTGGCAAGCGTATAGATAGATTCAATCTTGAGGTTCTCTTCTACTTTTGAATCGAAAAAGATATTAAGATCGGATTCCAGATCATCTTCCGGTTTCCAGTAACAAATCAGCAGCGGCACTTTCGGCAGTGGATGCAAAACCAGAGAAATATCAGATCTGTAATGCTTTTCTACTTGCCTACCATTGAAAAGATGAATCATGTCTTCAAAAAGATCCGTATAAGTATCGGCAACCTTTTTTAAGGGCTTTTCACATCTCTGCGCAAATAGCCGATACCACGTCTTACCGCCTTCCAGTTCCCTGAACGGAATCCATGTACCTGAAACAGGAGTTCCCGCACCCTCCAAAATATAGTTGAGTACCGGCACCGCTATCCATGAATGGACGTGAAGATCAGTCGATATATTGCCGTTTGTGTCAACACTGAAGTCCTTGCCAAGACACTTGATCGTCAATTTTTCGTTGGAAAATCTCTCACCCAGTCTCTGCGCCGATGCGGAAAGATCTATCTTGGCGATTTTTCTTTTCAAATGCTCAATTGATTCGTACTGCATCTGTTCAAAGGGTATCTGATTGACGTCCATAGCCCCATGCCGTTCAATTATCGCTCTATCAAGTTGAGGGCATTCATCAAGCCGCTTTTGACCCTGGAACACCGCCGCAGCAAAAGCCAGACATGTCGGTTTATTACACTTCCTGCAATTTGATTTGTCAAGCAGCTTGAATATTTCCATAGTATTTTTAAACGGATCCATGGGTCACCCCTCTACTTTTTTTTCTTGCTCAGCGATATAATCAATTTGGGTACTATATACTTTATTTATGGTCAATACAATTGGTATCATAGCTTACCATCCGCACATTAAGGGTCATATCACCTATCCATTCAAACAGTAAAACCAAAAAATTGGATCTTTCAAAATCCGTAAATTGATCCCGATTTTTATGATTGCCCTTTGGCAATGCATGCTGATAGAAAGAAGGACTAAAGTAATCCGTGGAATAAAATCATCTGTTTGTAACTAAAACAGGCAAACCACCTGACGTCAGTTGAGAACGTTGTGATGGGATTTCGAATTTGAATCACATAGCAAGAACAGTAATTTTCACAATTTTGGCGATTTTGGCAGCATCCCAGGCAATATGCGGTGAGGAAAATCCAGATCGGCATAATCGCAATTGGCTGTATGCGATTCGGACAGGTATTTTAGCACATGATGTGCCGGTTTGGAGTCGCTCCAGCGTGGAGGCAGGCGTTGACTTTAATGCCGAGTTCGTATTCGGGTTTGCGAAATTTGAGCTATTATCAGGCATCGTGCGTGCAAATCTGGGATTTAGTCTGAATAGCGGGGGCGATACGAGCAAAATTTATTCCGGGCTCCTTTGGGAATATTTGTGGAATTCCGGTTTATTTTTTAATCTCGGCTTTGGATTGGCTGTCCATGATGGAAAGTTAGAAAATAGCGAGGATAAAAAAGAGCTGGGATCACGGATTCTCTTTCGAATACCGATTGAAATAGGTCTATTATTTACGCGGCATCAGGGAGTATCGATTATGTTCGATCATGTATCCAATGCCTATTTGGCCGACCCCAATGAAGGCCTCGATACAATTGGTCTGCGTTATACCTATCGATTTTAAATGCATAAAAAAATTATATCTTCTTACATTATCAAAGCAAAATCAGGACGGATGGATTGACACAAAAGAATCGACTTGACTTCACGGCCATGACTATTCTGGTTGTCCTTTGCGCTAGCTGGGGATTGCAGCAGGTGGCAATTAAGGTTGCTAACCAGGGTATTCCGCCGATCCTACAAGCCGGCATGCGGTCAACAGGCGCCACTTTCCTGCTTTGGATTCTGAACGAGCCGATATCAAGTAGGCTCTTGCTGACGCTCGTTTTGGTGGGTACAGGTATTTACCTGGTGAACCGGCCTGTCCCGGACCGAGAGGATCATAGATAAGGGCTTGCCAAAACCGCCCCGGAAGGATATAGTCCCTTGCTACCGGTTTTATCTGCGAATCAATTTCTAAGCTTTCATAATGCTCTAAAATCAATACGATTGTAACCGCTGTTTAAGGAGGTTTTTCATAATGGGACATAAGAAAGAGGCATTACTGCAAGAACTGAGAGATCGAACTCCTAAATCGGGCGCTTATTGGGAGACTGCCAAGGACCTGGTTCCCGGTGGCCTCATGAGCGGAGCACGCAAAATGGAACCGTACCCTGTTTATGTCGAGCGCGGCAAAGGCGCCTATGTATGGGACATCGACGGCAACCGTTACATCGATTGCGCAATGTCTTTCGGTGTGCACGTGTTGGGGCACGGCCCGGAAGTGGTTTTAAAAGCGCTGCATGAGCAATGTGAGCTGGGTATGAGCTACGGCACGTCTCACACCCGGGAGGTGGATTTTACCAAACGGTTCATTGACAGCGTTCCCTGTGCCGAACTTGCCATGGTCTGTAATACGGGCACGGAATCTACTATGCTGGCCTGGCGCCTGATGCGGGCTGCCAGCAACAAGCCCAAAATTGCCAAATTCGAAGGCTGCTACCACGGATGGCATGATTATGCCCAGTGGAGTGTAATGGTCGACTCGGAGAAAATGGGTCCGGCCGACTGCCCCCATATGACTCCCGGGTCTGCAGGTATCCCGGACCGTGCCAGGGACACAGTAATTGTGCTGCCTTTTAACGAGAGTGCTTTTGACATGATCGAGGAACATGCCCATGAATTGGCCGGAGTGGCCATCGAACCGGTGCTCGGTGGTGGTATGTTGACCGTTGACAAGGCTTTTTTACAAAAATTGCGGGATGTGACTCAAAAAACCGGTGTTTTGTTGCATTTTGATGAAGTGATTACCGGGTTTCGACTGGCGCTGGGGGGCTGCCAGGAACTCAGCGGCGTGCTGCCGGATATCGCCACCTACGGTAAAATCATCGGCGGTGGGCTTCCCATCGGGGCCCTTGCGTGTTCCAAAGAGATGGTGGCTGTGGCACAAAAAACCGATGACGGCTTCTCTGTCGCTGGAACCTTTAGCGGCAATCCCCTGACCCTCGCCACGGGTGCGGCCACGTTGAAATACCTTCAGCAAAATCGTCATATTTATGATGAGATGATGGCAAAAGGAGAGTTTCTCCGCAATGGTTTCAACGAATGGACGGCATCAAAAGGCTATCCCTTCTGCATGACCGGCATCGGTTCAATGTTCCAGATTCATGCCAAAGCGGACCTGCCGGTCTTCCCCCGGGACTTGCTGGGACAGGATGAAGCGGCCTTAGCTGAGCTTCAACTCCATTTTCGGTTGAATAATGTCTTTTTACCCTGGATGCATTTAGCCTTTTTTTCCGCCGCCCACAGTCAGGAAGATATTGAAGATATGCTGCAGGCTTTCAAAGCTTCTGTGACGGCGGTAATGAATGAATGACAGAAAATGAAGGTTTTCCGCTATAAAATTTTCAACGGCAACCTTATCCTTTTTTATCCAGCCACCATTTATCAATTTGAGGTGGACTGAATTGAATCATTTTGTCCAGCAGACCGTCAGGCTTATCATCCATTAGAATCATATCTCTAAATCCCTGAACCAGGAAACCTTCTGATACCATGTGATCGATAAATTCACACAGACGATCGTAATATCCCTCTACATTCAATAATCCGAGGGGTTTTTGATGGATGCCAAGCTGCGTCCAGGTTAGCATTTCTATGGTTTCTTCAAGGGTACCAAATCCGCCGGGCATGGAGATAAATCCGTCTGCCAGTTCTGCCATCAATGCTTTGCGTTCATGCATGGAGTTGACAACCCGCAAATCCTGGAGATGGTTGAAAGCAACTTCTTTTTCGACCAATATCTGCGGAATGATGCCGATGACGTTCCCTTTTCTGCGAATCATGGCGTTGGCAATTTCTCCCATCAGGCCGATGTTGCTTCCGCCATAAATAAGCGTGATATCACCTTCCGTCAATTTTTCCCCCAATTTACGGGCAGATTTTGTATATTTAGAGTTATTTCCGGTACTGGATCCGCAGAAGACGCAAATTCGTTTCAACTTGATTCCCTTTATGCGAGGACTTGTTTGACCCTTCCCACCTGGCCATCGGTCAGCCGAACCTTGATGCCATGGGGATGGCGGGCTGATTTGGTGAGAATATCTTTTACAATACCCCGGGTCAGCCTCCCGGTACGCTGGTCCTTTTTCAGCACGATATCGACTTCAACTCCGGATCTTATATCCCCCCGGTTTTTCCCATCCACTGGATACGCTCCTCTTTAGTTGGAAACCTCCCAGATATGCAAACAGCGAGTTCAATTAGGACGCCGATTTTCACAGATTTCCACAGGTATTTGGTTTTTTTAGCTTTTAATATCCTAGTAATCCGTGTTCAGCTGTGTCCACATTCAATACTTTTCAATTAGATGCCGCTTCTATCAACTCATGGCTTCAACAAAACGTTTCAAGGCGTCTTGATCGCTCAAAGCTTCTACGAGACGGTCAAGTTCGGTTTTGCTATTGTAGGGCGCAATGCCGATCCGCACCAATCCGCCCCGGTCCAAAAGTCCCAATTTTTCAACCAGGCGAATAGCATAAAAATGACCGCCCCAAACAAACAGCCCTTTGTCTCCCAGGTATTTCGCTACTTGATCCGCGCTGTATCCCTCGTAGGTAAAAGAAACGGTGGAGGTGCGGGGATGTCCCGCAACCGGTCCGTAAAGAGTTGCTTTGGAAACCCTGGTTGTGATGGCCTCGATTAAATATGCGGTTAGTGCCATTTCGTAGGTGTCAAAAACCTGCAGCCCGGCCAGGATCTGATTCCTACGGTTTGCTTTCAACGCTTCGGTTTGCCAATCAAATTCATTTCCGAATTTCAGACCGATGTCCGCAATAAATTCCACCGCCGCAAAGGCCCCGGCAATCCCTTCGAAGTTAAGGGTGCCGGTTTCGAGCATAAACGGCGGAGATTGGTGCTGAGTCCGAAGATTTAGCGGCGTCAGTTTGCTCAGTATCTCTTTTTTCGCATACATCACCCCGATATGCGGTCCGAAAAATTTATAGGCGGAACACAAAAGAAAATCAACGTCCAGTTTTCTGACGTCGATGGGACCGTGGGCCGCATAATGAACAGCATCCACCACCGTAACGGCTTCGACCTCACGTGCCATCTGGATTATTTTTTCAACATCGCTGATGGTTCCCACCCCGTTGCAGGCATAATTGACTGCCACCACCTTTGGCTTTTTTAGCAGCTTGACCTTGAGATCTTCCATATCGAGGGTACAAGTGTTGATATCCATGGCAACATCGGCCACCTCAATACCCCGGTCCGCCAGCTGCAGCCAGGGTCCCCGGTTGGCCTCGTGGTCCAATTCAGTGATCAGCACTGAATCCCCGGGCTTCAACTGCCTTACCAGGGCTTGAGCCAAAGCGAAGTTCAGCGTGGTCATGTTGGCCCCGAAAACGACCTCATCCCAACAGCAATTGAAAAAATCGGCAAAGATGCCCCGGGTATCTTGAATCATGGCGGAGGTGTTTTGCGCGGTTTCAAATTGGCTCCCCACATTGGCGTTCATGTTGACAAAATAATGGTTTACGGCTGCAATCACGGAGTCCGGCACCTGGTAGCCGCCGGGGCCGTCAAGATAGGCGGCAGGGTAGCCGTTGATCTCTCTTTTTAAAGCCGGAAACTGTTTCCTGACATATTCGAACAACTTCTCATTCATTTCTAAATCCTTTTCCAATTAGCCTATATGATAAAATATTAGGTACGTAATTCGGACTTCAGCTCTAATAGCGCCTGCTCCACTACTTCAGTTAAGGCGGGATGGATGTAGATCACCTGTGCCATCTCATCGACGGTTTGACCGTACTTCATCCCCTGCACCAAGGGCTGAATCAGCAGGGAGGCCTGGGGCCCGATAATATGAGCCCCAAGTAATTGTCGGGTGGTGGGATTCGCCACTACTTTAACAAAGCTATCGGTATCTTCACTGGCCCACCCGTAGGCCGTATCCGCATACTTGCGCGTCGCCTTCACGTGGTCCACGCCAAGTTGCTGAGCGGTGCGTTCTGTCAAGCCGACACTGGCGACCTGCGGGTGGCAAAAAATTGCATGTGGCCCACCGTCGTAGACCATCGGGGTTTTGGCTCCGCCCACGAGCCGTTTTGAAATAAGCCGGGCTTCGGCATTGGCGATATGCTTGAGTTGGTAAGGCGAGGCGAGATCGCCAAAGGCATAGATGCCGGTAACCGACGTTTCCATATACGCATTGACCCTAACCCGACCACGATCATCCATTTCCAGGCCAGCCGCCTTAACATTTAGCCGGTCTGAGTTGGGCCGCCGACCGGCGGCAAATAACAAGGTCTGGGCTGTTACTTCGTGGGAGCGCCCTTCGATATCAAAGGTGACGGTGACGCCACCGGCAGAGGGTCTCACATGCTGGGCCTGAGCGTGCAGCAGGATGTCAAAGCGGCGCTTATAAATGTTCGTAAACGCTTGGGCGATCTCTTCATCTTCATTTTTGATCAAGGTCCCGCCTCGATCCACTAAGGTTACATGGGTGCCCAGACCGCCGAAAAAACTAGCCATCTCCGCCCCGATATAGCCGCCGCCGATGATCAGGATCGACTCGGGTTGTGTGGCCAATCGCATCACGGTATCAGAGGTGTGGTACGGCACGGTGTCCAATCCAGGGAGCTCCGGTACCACTGGCCGGGCCCCTGCGCCCAGTACAATACGATCGGCCGTGATGCGGTGTGAGCCGGTTTGCAGCACTCGCGGTTCAACAAACCGGGCCGGTTGATCGTAGACCGTGATGTGGGGCTGAGATTGCCGGTAGGCAGCGCCGGCCTCGGCGATCGGATCAATTTTTTGCCACACCCGGGCCACGATGTGCTGCCAATCCACTCGGTCGAGCGTGTGGTGCACACCCAGCTTGGCCGCATGCCGGGCCGTTTCGGCCACCTCAGCTGGATACAACAACATTTTAGACGGAATACAACCACGATTTAGACAGGTGCCCCCGAACTTATCCGGCTCCACAATTGCCAGGCGCCAATTCTCCATCTCAGGCACCGGGATCATGTTACCTGAGCCCGCCCCCACAATTATCAAATCATAATTTGCACGTCTTGACTCACAGTTTTTCAACCTCTTCAATCGGTGCCCCCGAATATTTCCACTCGCTGAACCCACCGCCAATATGGCTAAAGGGATCGAGGGCCGTTTTGATTGTGATCATGCGCACACGGTCATTCCGAATGACCCGTCACACAGGGCAGCACATGATAATAATCGGCCCCGCAGGTGTGAATCAGCCTGTCAAGCTGATCCTTGGCAGCTTCAAGAATAAAGACCTCTCTAATTTCTCGCTTTCCCAACGCCTCGGTCAGGCGAACAGCGCCACCGCCTCCCGCATCAATCGTCCGATCGGCAGGTTGTGGGGGCAAGACTTTTCCGCCTTACTGAGATCCATCTGAGTCAAAAGGGCTCGTGCCCGCGTCGGCAACGTTTCGAAGGTGGACCGCGCCAGCCCAAAATCCTGGTAGCAATGATGGTACATGAGGCAGCGCATGACATCGTTGATCGGTACCCTTTCGGAAAGCACATCCGAGCAGAGACGGCCGCAGCCGGCGCAATAGTCGCCGCTGGTTTCTTCAGCGTATCGGGCCAGCAAGGCCCGATCTGCCTGCGAAAGGCGGATTTGGTTCACTGCCGCCGTCGCGTTTGCGGCCATAATGGTGAGATTGGGCATTTGAGAGCAGATGCAGGCAATACGCTTGTCTTCCCAAACCGCCATTAGCTTTGCCTGATGGTCGGTAGAGCCTTTCTGCATGAAGCGGCCCGCCATTTCCAGCTCAGACTCGCTGTTGCTTTTAACCGGCCCGCCACCCTGGGTCTTCATGGCCGTCAGACCGATACCGGCCCGGAAACAGGCATCCACCGCCCGGTTCATGCGCGGCTCGTGCATCAGGCGGTAGTTATAGGTAAACATGATGCCGTCTATTGATGACAGCTTGGCGGCGCCCTCCAGGCAGTCTTCCATGTTGGAGTGCGTGCTGAAGCCGAATAACCTTATCTTGCCGGCCTTTTTCATGGCCTGCGACCAGGATTCGAGACCGGCATCCATCTCTTTTATATCACGGATGCCGTGCACAAAGAGCAGATCGATGTAGTCGGTGCGCAGCCTTTTGAGGCTTTCCTCAAGCCGGGGCGTAAAATCCTTGCCTCTGCGCGCTGAGAGTTTGGTTACTAAAAAAACTTGCTTGCGGCTGTCGGGATTGCGGGCGAACCAGCGACCGATGCCCTCCTCGCTGCGACCACCACCGTATCCCTCCGCTGTGTCCCAATAGTCGATCCCCCAGTCAAGTGCTTTGGCGAGCATCAAACGATTGTTGAGAATGTCGAACATTCCGCCCAGTGAGAGGGTGGAGACCATAATGCCCGACCGGCCGAAGGGTCTGCGGGGCATCGGTTCTTTGGGAAGAGTGATTTGGGCTGCGGCCCGGCGAGGCCGCCATAAAGAGGAGCCGCTTACGGCGGCCCCCAATCCGATGGCTGCCGCCTTTTTTAGGAAATCACGGCGATTCGATTCTGCAGTTTTATCTCCGGTGGATGACATGATTCATATCT
>CAVRQG010000043.1:0-67017 GCA_963723215.1 uncultured delta proteobacterium | reverse complement strand
GAAGCAGGTCGTTTCAGATTCAAGGCCTTGAGCCGTGAGTTGAGCGTGGACGGCGGCATGCCCAAGAGTCGTGCGGCACCCTTTTCGCCGGAGACTCGCCATCCGGTGGCGGTCAGCGCTTGGCGCAGGTTTTCCCGTTCCAGGTCGATCATCTGAGCAGCTGTATGGATTGGGGGAGTATCCGTGGACTCATGGGCCGAAGGCCCTACCGCGCTACTGTCGCGGGTGGTTTCGGGCAGGGCACGGTCAAAGTTGAGCCGTCCCCCTTCTGCAGTGATAACCGCCCGTTCGATGACGTTCTGTAGTTCCCGGACATTGCCTGGCCATGGATAACTTTTCAGGCGGGCGATGTCCGCGGGCGAGAGAGGAACTACATCGCGCCCCAGTTGTCGGGCAGTCTTTTCAGCAAAGGATTGGGCCAGCAGGGCCACGTCATCTCCTCGTTCCCGTAAAGACGGCAGTGTCAATGGAAACACGTTGAGACGAAAAAAGAGGTCCTCCCTGAAGCGGCCCGCATCCACCGCAGCCTTGAGATCCTGGTTGGTGGCGGCAATGACCCGGACATCCACCTTATGGGTTCGGGTGGATCCCACGGGCTCGATTTCACCCTCTTGGAGGGCGCGCAAGAGTTTAGCCTGGAGGTCCAAATCCAGATCGGCCACCTCATCTAGAAACAGTGTGCCGCCGTCGGCCTGAGCGAAACGCCCCACTCTCCGGTGAACCGGAACACCGGTGAAGGCGCCTTTTTCGTGACCTGAAAAAATTCGCTCTCCATCAGGCCATCAGGAATCGCGGCGCAATTGACCCGAATCAGCGGTGCATCCCGGCGTCGGCTGCCATCGTGGATGGCATGGGTTATCAGCTCCTTGCCGGTGCCGGTTTCGCCCTGGATAAGCACGGTCGCATCGGTGTCGGCCACTTGGTCCACATCCTTAAGTAGCCGCATAAGCGGCATGCTCACACCGATGATGTCGTCGAAATTGCCCAGGGCCCGGATTTCCGCCCTTAAGCGTTCGGTCTCGATGCTCAACGAACGGATTTTTTTCTCTGCGGCCAGCCGGTCGTTGATGTTTCGTAAGATCAGCGTAAAGGAGATCCGCCCGCGATTGCCGGAGCGTGACAAACGTCGCCTCGGCCGGAAAAGTGGATCCATCGGCACCGACGGCCGTGAGGATTTCCGGGACCCATCTCTGGGCGGGTCCCTTTTTGAAGGTGGACAACTCCTTGGTCAGATTTTGTAATTGGGGAAAACCTGTCCCGGGACAGAAAGTCGGCAAAGGGACGGCCCATGTTGCGGCCAGTTACCCGGAAAGCATTTTCGGCCACTGAATTCAATAATACGATGTTAAGATCACTGTCCAGTTCCACAATGGCATCCGGTGCACTGTTCAGCAGGCGGGAGAGTTTTTCTTCTCTTTCGCGCACCAGCGCTTCGGCCCGGATACGGCGCAGCTCGGATGCCGCCCGGGCAGCGAAGATTTGAATGATGGCTAATTTTTCTTCGGATTCGGGCATGGGTCGACGATCAAATACAGCCAAGTGGCCGAGGACATGACCGTCCTTGTCCTTAAATGGCACTCCAACGTAGCTTTCGATGCCCATCGGCCCCAAATCCGGATCATTCGGGAATACCTCTTCGATGTTATCGGGCACTTGCACCATCGTCCTTCAACCAGCAGCCTCGCAAGGGGTTCCTTCGGCCTTTAATTCCCAGTTCTCCGTTAATTTGCCGTCTAGCCAGAAGGCCAGCACCAGGAATTGGCGAGATTTGTCAACGTTCTCGGTCACCCAGGCAGCCGGAACATCCAGTGCCAGAGCCAGATTTTTTACCAACGCGCTAAAAAATCCTTTTCCTGTTTCGGTAGCGGTACCTTCGACAATCTTTTTTAATATCGTATCCATGGTTTAAATACCAGATCAAGTGCCAAGCGTTTTAATCCGCCAATGCTCAGTCTTCAGTAGGTACATGATGGCTGAATGGATTACAGATGCGCAACTGATTGTCAATCAGCAGTCCGTCCTGCATATCCTCGGAGTACAATGTTTTGCATTCTCCGAGAAGAGCGGCGGCGACGATCATCGCATCATACACGCTAAGTTTGTAGCGCTCAGCTACAAATAGGCCCCGATCATGGGTTTCGATTGTCAAAGGCTCAATGGAACATAATGATCGTATCAGCGATAATAGCTCGTTGATTTCCACCCATGACATCCCAAGCTTTCGACGTGCCACGTTGGCCATTTCGTTCAGCACCTGTACACTGACATTCCGCCCGCGCTTATAGTTACCTCTGCTCGATTAGCTTTGTTGGAATCTTCAGACAAAAGATACAGCAGTATATTGGTATCGATTAAAGCTTTAGTTTCTGGCATTAGCATCGTCCCGGTCAAACTTGAAATCAGCTGGTAGCTTTCCCCGGAACTGCCTTAATCGCTTGAGGATGGCTTCTTTACCGGGTTTTTTCTTCACTTTAAAGACTCTTTCATCTGCAATGACCACTTCAATGTCGTCACCTTCGCGTATTTTCAATGCTTCGACCACCGAAGCGGGCAAACGAATTGCTAAGCTGTTACCCCATTTAGAGACTTGCATGATAGTTACTTCCTTAGATATACATTGTGCTAAATGTATATCATAAATATTTGCGAGGATCAAAGCGCAAGATATAAATTTTGAAATGCTTTAAAGCAACATAAGCCATTAAGCGCTCGGTCCCAGGGCAACCATACCGCCATCCACCAAGATCGTTTGTCCGGTTGATGCATTGGCATCGGCTGCCAGAAACACAGCCGCATCGGCGATGTCTTCGGCAGCCACGGGGCGTCCCAGGCGGGTTTTTCTTTTTAGGAACTCGAGAACTTCCGCAGACCAATTCACGAATCCCGTATCCACAAAACCGGGGGCAATGGCATTTACCCGGATCTCCGGGGCCAAGGCCCGGGCCATGGATTTGGTAATGGAAGTCAACGCCGCCTTGGCAGCACAGTAGATCACCGAACTTCCCATGGCTGTGAAGGCCGCCGAAGATGTAATGTTGATAATAGATCCGGCGCCGTTTTCTCTGAGATGGGGACCGCCGCCCGGATACAGTAAATCGGGGCTTTAACGATTACGGACCAGGTATTTTCCAAAACATCCTCGCTCAGATCCTCCAACTCGTTATGAGGTATGAAACGTGTCCATCCCGCGTTGTTGATCAGTATATCCAGACGACCGAAACGCCCGACTGCTCGTTCAATTAATTGGCGCGCCTGGCCGTCTTGGGAGACATCGGCCTGGATATCAGCAGCCTGTCCACCCATCGCATCAATCCTCGTCAACGATTTCGCGCGCGCGCTCTTTGGATTTGGAGTAATTGACAACCACGGCTGCCCCTTCACGGGCAAAATGGAGGCACATGGCTCGACCGAGCCCCGTACCGCCGCCGGTCACGACGACAACCTTATCTTTGAACTTCACGGAATTGTCTCCTTTCAGAAATTTGAAACCAAATTTCCTTTTGCATCAAATTTTATGGGTCCGGGAGAACCGATAACGCTGAGGTCTTTTCTTTTTGCGACATCCGGCAGCATGACCTCGGAGACAAACATCTCTTCAAGCCTGAGTGTGTCCAGGATATGGACTATTCTGGCGTTGTGGGATTCTACCGGGCCGATGGTTTTGAGCGCGGTATCAATTGCTTCCCGATCGCTGTCATAATAGGGCGGTATTCTCACGGCTTCCGGGCAGGAAGATGTGACGGCATTCATGTAGGTCGCCCGATGATCAATTTTTTGCACCAGCCGTTTGGTGGTAAAATCTGCGTTGCCGATGGCCGTGGCATTGCCTTCGGAATTGGCTGTTAAATCCCGCACAAATATCCGCGTGATGTCGTTTTTGATGGAAGGACGATGATAAGGAATCACGCTGCGACCGATGACATTCTGATCCATGCCCGTACCGCTGATTTCTTTGCCCATTTGGTCGACGATGAGCAGATCGATCGGATCGACGGGGATTCCGGGAAACAAACGCTTGGCTGTTCTCAACAATTGGTATTCCGTAGCCTCAATCTCAGCAGCCGGTATGGCACGGATCACTTGGGTTTCATCCCGCTGATTTTCCACCAGGGCCACACCGAAGGCAACCGGACATTGTTTTAGAATTTCTCTGGCCACCGACAAAAACACGGCGTAATGCCCCCGGCGAACGATCACATTATGATAATGGTCGGCGCCTTTTTGCTTGCCCAGTCCAATGCACATCATCTTCATCAAGCCGCTTTCGAATTTGCCCTTAAAATCCGTGTGGGGTTTTACCCGGTTGACCACAACGATGTGATCGGCTTTAGACGCATTGCGGTCCAAATAAACAGGAATACCGTCCGGTGTGGTAGCGACCTGAACAACGCTCATCGAAGATTTAACGGGCACCCCCATGGTCTTTTGCGTGACTCCGTAATGATCCAGAATTTTTTTCTGGCCCTCGGGGGTGGCACCGCCGTGGCTGCCCATGGCGGGGATGATAAATGGTTTGGCGCCGATTTTTTTCAGTTCCCCAACGATTTCGCCCAAAACAACGGCCAGGTTTGCAATGCCGCGGCTGCCGGCCGTAATTGCCACCGTATCACCCCGGGCGATCATCTTCTGGGGCTGAATTCCGGCGAGTTCGCTGCGGACCGTTGCCGGAATATCTTTGATGGGGTTGGTTTTAAAATTCTGTTGAATTCGAACCATTCTGGGGTATTTCATCGCCTGTGCTCTCCTTTTCCTTGACGGATTCGCTTTAGTAAGGGTTTTTTTCTTGCGTTAACTGAATAATATTCTTATATGTTTTTTTTTAATAATTCAACTTACAAATTTAACAACCTTATGACAATATTTAAACGGCGAAACTTTGAAAGATAGGTGAAATTTTGAAAGCTTTGGTGCTCGAAGAATACAACCATTTTGTCCATAAAGAGGTTCCGGAACCGTCTTTGGGAGTCAATGATGTCATGGTCAGGGTCAAAGCCTGTGGAATTTGCGGCAGCGACGTACACGGTATGGACGGCAGTACCGGAAGACGCATACCGCCGCTCATCATGGGCCATGAAGCCTCAGGGGTTATAGTCGAGGTGGGATCAAAGGTCACAAATATCCAGCCGGGTGAACGGGTGACCTTTGACTCCACCGTGTATTGCGGTACCTGCTTTTACTGTCGCAGGGGAGACATAAACCTGTGTGATCATCGCCGGGTGCTGGGTGTTTCGTGTGGTGAATACCACCAAAACGGCGCTTTTGCTGAGTATGTCGCAGTTCCCCAGCATGTCATTTATCCACTGCCCGAAAAGATCGGTTTTACCCAAAGCGCGATGGTAGAACCCTGTTCCGTAGCTTTCCATGCGGTGGCGCGCACCTCGGTGGCGATAAAGGATACCGCCGTAGTTGTGGGGGTGGGGATCATTGGGTTGTTGGTCGTTCAAATCCTGCGAGCCGGCGACTGGCGCCAAATTATTGCCGTCGATATCGAAGCCGATAAGCTAAAGTTGGCCTGCGAGCTTGGCGCCGATATCGGCCTGAACCCGGACAGTGAAGATGTCGTCTCCCGTATTAAAAAACTGACCCATAACCGGGGCGCCGATGCGGCCTTTGATGCGGTCGGCATTAATGCTTCTTTGATGACGGCTATCAATAGCCTGCGCAAAGGCGGCGTCCTGACCTTGATCGGAAATTTGTCGTCAACTGTCAACCTTCCGCTGCAAACCACTGTCACCGGAGAATTCACCATTAACGGTTCCTGCGCGTCCCGGGGCGAATATCCCGCCTGCCTGGATATGATTGCCGCGGGTACCGTCCAAGTCGATTCACTGATATCGGCGGTTGCACCCCTGGCCGAGGGTAACATGTGGTTCCAACGGCTCTACCAAAAGGAGAAAGGTTTACTTAAAGTCATACTTGAACCATAGGGGGAAAAATGACTGAAAAATTGTTTGATCTTTCAGGAAAAGTGGCCATTGTCACCGGTGCCAGCCGGGGACTCGGCCAGTATTTTGGTCGGGCGCTGGCAACTGCGGGTGCCGACCTGGTGATTACCAGCCGTAGTCTCGATTCACTGGAGGCGTTTCAAAAAGAAATTGAAGCCATGGGTCGCAAAGCCTTACCTTTGCAGCTGGATGTCCGTGATTATGACAGTATTCAGCAAATGGCGGAAGACGCCTGGGACCACTACGGCCAAATCGAAATCCTGGTCAATAATGCCGGCTGCAATGTTCGCAAACCCAGCGTTGACATAACCTGGGATGACTGGAATCTGGTATTGGACACCAATTTGCGGGGCACATTTTTTGTTGCCCAGGCAGCGGCCAGAAAAATGATACCGCACCGTTACGGCAGAATCATTAACATCGGTTCCGTCACAAGTGTATTCGGCTACGCCGGGCTGGCACCCTATTGCGCCAGCCGGGGTGGTGTCAAGCAGTTGACCATGTCTTTGGCGGATGACTGGGGAAAATTCGGGATCACCGTGAATTGCCTGGCTCCGGGATGGTTCAAAACCGAGCAGACCCGTTTGCTGTATGAGGATGAAACCTGGGTTGATTACCTGGTCGATCGCATCCCTTTGAAAAGACCCGGGTCGCCCCACGACCTGGATGGCGCGTTGGTCTTTTTGGCCTCTGATGCCGCTGAATACATCACCGGACAGACGATGCTGATAGATGGCGGCATTACCACCGGATCGACTCGTGCGCTTCCCGCACAAAAACCATGAGAGGAAAAAAATATGACAACTCCGAAACCCCTTACCATTCGTTTGCATGATGCGGACAACGTGGTCGTTGCGCGCAATGATATTCCGGCCGGCACCGAGATTGCAGAAGAGAACATCACCTGTGTCGATGATATTTCCTTCGGCCACAAAGTGGCTGCTTCTGCGATTCAAGCCGGTGCCGGAATCCATAAATACGGCCAGATCATCGGATTTGCCTCCCGCGATATCCGAGCAGGCCAGCATGTCCACACACACAACCTGGAAATGAAAGGCTTCGAGCGAGACTATGCCATCGGTTCCGCCGCTTCCCAGACCGAATATGAACCCGAGCCGGCAACCTTCCAAGGCATCGTCAGATCGGACGGCCGGATTGCCACCCGCAATTATATCGGCATTATCAGCACGGTGAATTGCTCGGCCTCCGTAACACGATTTATTGCCAATGCCTTTCGGGGCGATGCTCTGGCTGATTATCCCAATATCGATGGGATCGTGCCCATAACCCATGGCATGGGATGCGCGTCCTCCGGCAGCGATGAGGGCTTTGAGATCCTGCTGAATACCATTGACGGATATGTGCGACATCCTAATTTCGCAGGGGTGCTGATCATCGGTCTGGGATGCGAAGTTTTACAGATTGGCACATTGCTCAAACACAAACATCTGACCGCAAGCTCCGCACTGCAGACCATGACGATCCAAGATACCGGCGGAACACCCAAAACCGTCAAGGAAGGTATTCGTCGCATTCAAGCGATGCTGCCGCAGGCCAATAAGGTTGAGCGACGCCCGCTGCCGGCAAGCCATCTGATCTTAGGTCTTCAGTGCGGCGGTTCCGATGGTTACTCCGGTATTACTGCCAATCCCGCACTGGGGGCGGCAGTTGATCTTTTGGTGCGCCATGGCGGCACTGCAGTGCTGGGAGAAACCCCGGAAATTTACGGTGCCGAGCATCTGTTGACACGCCGCGCGGCGTCCCGCGAAGTCGGTGAAAAACTTATCGACCGGATTCACTGGTGGGAAAATTATACGACCTCCCATAAGGCCGAAATGGATAACAATCCATCCCCGGGAAATAAAGCCGGCGGCTTGACCACGATCCTCGAAAAATCGCTCGGCGCTGCCGCCAAAGGGGGCACCACCAATCTGGTGGAAGTATATCGGTTCGCACAGCCAGTCAGTGCCAAAGGGCTGGTGTTTATGGATACGCCGGGTTACGACCCGGTTTCACTGACCGGAATGGTTGCCGGCGGCGCCAACCTAATCTGCTTTACCACCGGCAGAGGATCCGCTTATGGGTGCAAGCCGGTGCCGGTAACCAAGCTTGCCACCAATACGGCGATGTATGTCCGCATGGAAGACGATATGGACATCAATTGCGGAGCGACCATTGACGGTGCCGTAACGGTCGAAGAGATGGGTGAACGCATCTTTCGGTTTATTTTGGAAATTGCCTCAGGCAAACAAACCAAAAGCGAACGGCATGGCATCGGTGACAGCGAATTTGTCCCATGGTCAATTGGCGCAGTGATGTAGCTGGATTGGTAACTGGATACAGGTTACTCGATGCTGGATACTGGTTACTCGATATTGGTTTCTGAATTCTGTTGTCCGCGACCTGTTTTCTGTCATCCGTTATCTGTCCTCTGTCAACTAACGCCGGAGTTGAAATATGAAAGTCCTCAGTGTTGATATCGGTACCACCGCCATGAAAATGGGGGTGTTTGAAGAACGTGAAAATGACCTTAAACGGGTGCATCAATTTTCCACTGATTATACCGTCAACACCTATAATGACGGACTGTTCAGTGATATCGAGCCGCAGAAATGGCAGCTGGCATTTACGGCCGGGTGTAAAGAGATGTCGGATGTTATGCCCCAGATAGATGTAATTTCGTTATCCGGTACGACTCCGGGTCTCACAGCCATGGATCGCGACGGCAAAGCACTTTATCCGGCCATCCTTATGCTTGATCAGCGTTCGCGTCCCCAGGCCCAACGTATTATTGACACGATCGGACTGGAAAAACTTCTGAACGTTACGGCCAATATGCCGGTGGCAGGCGGCAGTTCACTGGCCAGTATTTTGTGGATCAAAGACAATCTTCCCGAAATATTTGAAAAGACGCATGTTTTCGGTCACTCCAATACGTTTATGGCACGCTGGCTGTCGGACAAATTCGCCATGGATCCGTCATCGGCCTCTCTGACGGCCATGTATAACACGGTCCGCAATGATATGAGCTGGAATAAGGATATCTTGGACGAGCTCAAGATAGATATTGCGCGCCTGCCGGAACTGATACCGGCCTACCACAGCACGGGCAGGGTCCGTCCAAACCTTGCCAAGGAATTCGGTCTTAGCAAAGAACCGCCGGTGGTGATTGGCGGCAATGATGCCGTGCTGGCGGCTTATTCAGTCGGTATCCGGGAGCCGGGTGAAATATTTAATATCAATGGTACCTGCGAGATTACCATGGTATGTCTGCCGAAGTGTTTTCCGTCCCGCAACTATAACATCCGGACCCATGTGCTTCCGGAGCGCTGGTTTTCTTTCTATGTCATGAATGCCGGCGGCAAAGCGCTGGAATGGTTTAAAAACCTCTTCTGCAGTGAAATGACGGAAGAGAAATATTTTACAGACTTCATACCCCGAGCCATCGATGGGTGGTTGAATCGGGAAAGCGGTGTGACCTATATTCCTTATCTGATGGGCTCCAGATATTCACTGGAGCCGTTGAAGGCCGAGTTTCGTGGGCTGACCCAGGAGACCTCTCGCGCAGAATTATTGGCCGCCTTGGTCAGAGGCCTTTATGAGTATCAGCGGGAAAATCTAAAAGAGGTTTCGATTGAAATGCCGCTGGCAGATGAAATCCTGATCTCCGGCGGCGCAGTCAACGAAGCTTTGATTCGCGCCAAAACCAAGTGGATGCGAAATTGCAGATACCGGTTTGAAACCGAATCGTCCCTGAAGGGCGCCGCGATGCTCGGACGGAAGTTTTTAGTGAGCGGAGAAAACTTATGACAGACAAAACACAAAAGAGCCAAAAAATCAGAGAAGGTTGGGTACAATTTGATACCCTTTGCTGCGGGACCGGTTGGGATGAGGGGGACCTAAAAAGCCCCCAGATTCTAGTGGAAGATGTCTTCGGCAACAGCCATCCCGGCAGTTTTCACCTGGATGCGCTGGCCGAGGAGGTCGCCACCGGCGTTTATCAGACCGGCGGTAAACCGGCCAATTTTCACGGCACCGACATCTGTGACGGATGGGCCATGTCCCACGACGGCATGAACTTTATACTACCGTCCCGGGAGGTTCTCTGCGATCTGGTGGAGGTGCACGGCCGGGTGATTCCCTGGGATGGATTGGTCGCTATTTCATCCTGCGACAAATCGGTTCCCGCCCATCTGATGGCGATTGCCAGACTGGATATCCCCGCCATTCATATTCCCGGGGGCAGCAATCGTGCCGGTCCCGATATGTCCCACAGCCTCCTGGTAGGGGAATTGGCTACCCGGATGAGACAGGGGGAAGATGTCGGTTCCGAAATTCGAAATTATAAACTCTCCGGCTGTCCGGGAGCGGGCGCCTGTCAATTCATGGGAACCGCCAGTACTATGCAGTGCATGGCGGAGGCATTGGGAATGGCGTTGCCCGGAAGCGCCCTGGCACCGGCAAGCCTTTTCGAAATTCGACGCCTGGCGCGTCAGGCCGGTCGGCAGATCATGGCGCTCGCCCAAAAGGGATTAAAGCCTTCGGACATACTCACGAAAGAAGCCTTTGAAAACGCCATCAAAGTCCATGCCGCCCTGTCCGGTTCTACCAATGCCTTGCTTCATCTGCCGGCCATTGCCCACGAGTTGGGAATTGAAATCCAGGCGGACCTGTTTGACCGAATCAATCGGGAAACTCCGTATATAGTGGATGTCCAACCGTCGGGAAAACATGTCAGTGAAATGGTGTGGTATGCCGGAGGGGTGCCGCGGGTGCAGATTGAACTTGGGAATATCCTCGATTTGAATGTGATGACCGTCAGCGGCAAAACCCTGGGTGAGAATCTGGATCAACTGAAAACAGAAGGTTTTTTTCAACGGGGCGAAGGCTATTTGGCCAACTACCGCATCAAAAGAGAAGACGTCATTCGCCGGGTGGACGACAACAAAGGCTTCGGGTCGATCGCTGTTCTTAAAGGCAACATTGCCCCTGAAGGCGCTGTGGTAAAATTCTCGGCTGTGGGGGCTGATATGCAGGTCCACGAGGGCCCGGCCAAGGTGTTTGACCGTGAGGAAACGGCGCTGGAGGCCATCATGAACGGCAGCGTAGACCCCGGCTCAGTCATTGTCCTGCGCTATGAGGGGCCACGGGGCAGCGGCATGCCCGAGATACTCGCAACCACCGAAGCTTTGGTAACGAATCCGAAATTGGCGCATACCGCCATTATTACCGATGGCCGGTTTTCCGGTGCCACCCGCGGACCCTGTATCGGGCATGTCTCACCTGAGGCGGTTGCCGGCGGACCCATCGCCCTGGTGGAAGATGGTGACATTTTGTCCATCGATATTCCCGCAAGAAGCCTCAATATCGTGGGGCAGGGCCAGCGACGCATGGATGCGGCTGAGATTCAGTCCCTGCTGGCCAAACGTAAAGCGGATTGGAAGGCGCCATCCCTGATGCATCCGCGCGGGGTTCTCAAACGGTATGCAAAGCATGCGGTTTCGGCCATCAAGGGCGCCTATCTGGAATGAATATGGAACTCTAATTCATCTGTCATAGCGGCTCATTTGATTGAGAGCCCTTTAATTCTATCCATTGATATCGGCACCTCTGCCGTAAAAATGCTGTTTTTTGATACCCTGGGTCGGGCGATTGAAGACCATCACTATCGCCGGGAGATAACGCTGCGAACATCACTGGCTGGGGCTTCGGAAGCGGATCCGGACGAATTACTGAACATTGTCTGGCAGGGCATTGACGCTGTCCTTGCAAAGGGCGGTCCCCTAGTACCGAAGATTGCCGGAGTTGCCGTCTGTACTTTTGTCGGAAACATCATGGGGGTTGATCGAAATACAAGACCGCTGACGCCCGTTTATACTTACGCTGACACTCGTGCTGAAACCGAGGCGGACCGATTGCGGACCGAAATCGATGAGAGAGAAACCCACGATCGCACCGGCTGCCATCTGCACTCCAGCTATTTACCGGCTCGGTTTCGCTGGTTGGCGGAAACTCGCCCTGATCTATTTCTTCAGGTTGACCGCTGGCTGTCCATCGGTGAATATATCGAGTTGATGTTGTTCGGTGAAACCTCCGTCAGCTATTCGGTCGCATCCTGGAGCGGTCTTCTCGATCGGCATCAGCTCATCTGGGACGCGCCATTGCTTAGAAAATTATCGGTTGATATCGCACGTCTTTCACCCCTGGTGGATATCAATTCCCCAAAACAGGGACTTCGCCGCAAATTCGCTTTGCGGTGGCCGACGCTTAAGAATTTGCCGTGGCTGCCTGCAGTGGGTGACGGTGCGGCCGCCAATATTGGTAGTGGCTGTATGTCACCCTCCCGGGTGGCGTTGACCATGGGTTCGACCACTGCCCTCCGAGCGGTTGTCGAAAAGCCAATCCTTCATGTGCCCAACGGTTTGTGGTGTTACCGCATCGATGGTCGAAGATCTCTACCTGGCGGTGCTTTGAGTGAAGGCGGCAGTCTTTTTGCCTGGATGAAAAACACCCTGCAGCTGGCAGATTCAGCTAAATTGGAAACCGGTCTAAACTCGCTTGCTCCGGACGGACATGGACTGACGGTGCTGCCGTTTTTAGCAGGTGAACGCAGCCCCGGCTGGCAAGGGCATGCCAGGGCCACCATTCATGGCCTCTCCCAGGCAACCACACCACTGGAAATCCTGCAGGCCGGCATGGAAGCGGTGGCCTGCCGGATTGCCCTGGTGTTTGGAGAGTTGGCCAAGATCTTACCGGACGATCTTCAAATAATAGCAAGCGGCGGTGCACTTTACAATTCTCCTGCCTGGCTGCAGATTATTACGGATATGCTGGGTCGGGAATCCATCGTAAGCCGTATCCGTGAAGGATCGGCCCGGGGAGCGGCATTGCTGGCCTTCGAAGCCCTGGGAGTCATCAAAGAATTGAAAGATATCCCGCTCTTCATTGAACGGACCTGTTACCCGGATGCGGAGCGACATGCGATTTACCGCCAAACAATTAAACGTCAACAAAGGCTCTATGAAAAATTGATTGGAGATGATAGATAGATTGCATTCAGATATCGTTGATTGGTTGATTAGTTGATTGGTTAAGCGTTTATAAATATGGATTTATCCCATAATTGCAACATAATTGGACACTTCCTGTTTTAACAATCGCAACATTCTAAAATGATGACAACAATTGATACCTAATCAACCATTCAACCAGTAAACCATTCAGCGAGGACTGTTAGAAAAAAACCGAGAATTTAAATTTAATGAAAGCCAAAATAACGGAGGAAATTATGATCATCGTAGGAGAACTGATTAATGCCAGCAGAAAGAGCGTAGGAGCCGCCATTGAGAATAACGACGTCGACGCAATTAAAAAGCTTGCCGTGGACCAGGCGCAAAACGGTGCTGATTACATCGACGTCAATGCCGGTGTCTTTGTCGGCAAGGAGGCCGATTACCTGAAATGGCTGGTCGAAACCGTTCAAACGGCGGCCGATAAACCCTGCAGCATTGACAGTCCGGATCCCCGGGCAATCGAAACGGCGCTGGCCGTGCACAAAGGGACCGCCATGATCAACTCGATCTCGCTGGAGAAAGAACGCTATGATGCCTTGCTTCCCATTGTCGCCGGTACGGATCTTAAGGTCGTGGCGTTGTGTATGAGTGATGCCGGGATGCCGGAAACCGCGGATGACCGCATGGCAATTGCCGACAAGTTGATCAACGGGCTGATACAGAAAAATGTCGCCGTCGAAAATATTTATGTGGATCCTCTGGTACAACCCGTTGCCACAAATGCCAGTTATGGCGTGGAATTTTTAAAAACCATCGAAAATATCATAACCACCTTTAAAGGAATTCATACCATGTGCGGCTTGTCCAATATTTCTTTTGGCTTGCCGGAAAGGAAATTTTTAAATCAGACCTTCATGGTTATGGCCATCGCTAAAGGGCTCGATGGTGCGATTGTAAACCCTTTGGACCAAAAGATGATGGCCAATATCATTGCCGCCGAAGCGCTGGCAGGCAAAGATGATTTTTGCATGAATTACCTGGAAGCATATCGGGCGAAAAAATTTGAATTTTGAATGTGGGCGGTTTGTTTCGCTGCTTTTGCGCGTAGTATAAGTTGGGTTAAGCCCGCCGGGACGGACTTAACCCAACCTACCATTTAACAAAACCTTTAAAATACTTATTCCTTATTTTTTAAATACCGATAAGAAAGCATTTTTGGCAGCTGATAGCGCACCTTGATCGTTGATAATTTCTTTGAGTTCCCCCGGATCCAAATGAAGCGCGCCGCAATCTTCATTGACACATATGTCAATTTTGACCTTGCCTTCGTCGATTTCAGCCAAACTTTTTGTACCGCACCGAAAACAATGGTACATATGTTCTTCGCGATAGTTATTAGTGGCTTCCTCGGTTACCTTTTTCCTGAGCTCTCTAAGTTTTTTTTGATCCTGCTCTGCGAAAAATGCTTCTTCCGATCCTCTTTTCGACTGAATCTTAACAGCAACGTGTTTTATGGCCATAATTTCCTCCTTTTATTCGAATCTGGTTACCTACGTAGCAAAAAAAATAATTATCTGGTTAAATCTGATTGGAGTTAAAATATATCTTCCGGTTGCAGGTGTCAATTGCCTTGGCCGAAAATAACTTCCCACCGATTGGAAAAACAAATATCCGGTAAAATACTGATGGATTAAATCCCTGTTGACGTTTTCAACAGAAGATCCTAACTTGACAGTATAGGAACTTCCTTTTTTGGGGACACGGATACACACACGGATTACCAGGATATTAAAAGATGCAAAGGACCAAATATCTGTGGATATCTGTGAAAATCTTTGTCCTACATTTATTAGCAGGTGCTTAGGTCTGTAATCCTCGAAAATGATTCTGAGTAGGAAATGAGAAACATTACATCATGTCTGATTTTAAAATAGTTACCCCCTTTAAACCCACCGGCGATCAACCAGAAGCGATCGAAAAATTAACCCGCAACCTGCTTGACGGACAACGGCATAACGTTCTGTTGGGTGTGACCGGGTCCGGCAAGACATTTACCATGGCCCAAGTCATTGCCCGGGTCAATAAACCGACCCTTGTCATCGCGCCCAACAAGACCCTTGCGGCGCAGCTCTATAGTGAATTTAAACAACTGTTTCCCGAAAATGCCGTTGAATATTTTGTGAGCTACTACGATTACTACCAGCCGGAGGCTTACATCCCCTCCAGTGATACCTATATTCAGAAAGATTCGTCGATTAACGAAATGATCGATAAGTTGCGGCACTCCGCGACACGCTCGGTGCTGTCCCGCAGGGATATAGTGGTTGTGGCCAGTGTTTCCTGTATTTTCGGCCTGGGTGCCCCTGAGGATTACCTGGACATGCGGGTTGACATTGCAACCGATATGGAATTCGGCCGGGATGAATTGCTTTTCAAACTGGTCGCGATGCAATATGAACGCAACGACATGGACTTTCACCGGGGCGTTTTTAGAGTCAGGGGAGATCGGGTGGAAGTGTTTCCGGCCTACGAAGAAAGCCGAGCCATCCGGGTTGATTTTTTCGGGGATCAGGTCGAGGCAATCTCAGAGATTGATGCCCTCCGGGGAACCGTGATCAAACGCCTGAGCCAGACGGCGATATTTCCAGCCAGTCATTATGTAACCGGCAAGACGACGCTGAAAAAGGCGGTCGAAACAATTATTGCGGAATTGAAAGAAAGGATCGAATACTTCCGCGATGAAAACAAATTAATTGAAGTTCAACGCATCGAGGAACGCACCCACTTTGATCTGGAAATGATTCAGGAACTCGGCTATTGCAACGGCATCGAAAACTATTCCCGCCATCTGACCGGCCGAAAGCCCGGTGACCCCCCACCGACCCTGCTGGACTACTTCCCGGATGACTTTCTACTATTCATTGATGAAAGCCATATCGGTGTTCCCCAGTTGCGGGGCATGTATCGTGGGGATCGATCACGCAAGGAAACCCTGGTTGAATATGGCTTTCGTCTGCCCTCAGCATTGGATAACCGACCGCTGAAATTCGAAGAAAGCGAAGCCCGGATTTCACAGGTGGTTTATGTCTCGGCAACACCTGCTGAATATGAGCTGACTGAATCAAAAGGGTCCTTGGTGGAATTGATCGTCAGACCCACCGGCTTGATTGATCCGCCCATTGAAGTCCGCAGTGCCAAGAATCAGGTCGACGATCTTTTAGAAGAAATTCAGAATCACCAGAATCGCAATGAAAGAGTTCTGGTGACAACCTTGACAAAACGAATGGCGGAAGACCTGACGGAGTACTATTCAGATCTGGGGATCCGAGTGCGCTATCTTCACTCCGACATCAGCACGCTTGAACGAATCGATATTATCCGTGACTTGAGAATGGGAGATTTCGATGTGTTGGTGGGAATCAATCTTCTGCGTGAAGGTCTTGACATACCCGAAGTCTCCCTGGTAGCGATCCTGGATGCAGACAAAGAGGGCTTCCTGCGCTCGACCCGATCTTTGATTCAAACCTGCGGACGGGCATCCCGCAACGCACGGGGAAAAGTCATTATGTATGCCGATGTTGTGACCAAATCCATGAAGTTTGCCATTGATGAAACCAATCGCCGCCGTGAAATTCAACAGGCTTATAACCGGGCACACAACATTACGCCTGCAACCATCCAAAAGGAAATCACTCAAACTTTCGATTTTGGCCATGAACGAGAAGATAACCGTCATGATCACATCGCGGAAACGGTTGCTGCATATAAATCCCTGGATGATATTGACGCTGTTATCGGTACTCTGAAAAAAGAGATGACTCAAGCGGCCAAAGACCTTGAATTTGAAAGAGCCGCAGAATTAAGAGATGAAATCAAGGCGCTGCAAAAATTGATTGTGCTGGAAACCTAAAAAAAGATGACGACACCACCCACCATCCAAGATAAATTAAACGGAGTCAGCAAAGAACCGGGCGTCTATTTGATGAAAGATGCCACCGGAAAAGTTATCTATATCGGTAAGGCCAGAAATTTAAGAAAAAGACTTGCTTCCTATTTCAAACCTTCCGGCCAGTTGAATGTTAAAGCCGGCATTCTGTCAGCCAAGATCAACGACATTGAAACCATCATCACCCGCACGGAAAAAGAAGCACTGATCCTGGAATCCAATCTCATTAAACGCCATAGGCCGCGCTATAATGTGGTGTTGAAAGACGACAAACGTTATCCGTCACTGCGGATTGATTTAAACGACCCATACCCTAATTTTTCCATCGTTAGAAAAATGGGCAAAGACCATGCCTTGTATTTCGGGCCGTTTGCATCCGCCCAGGCTGTACGTGAGACCCTGCGAACCATCAATAAAACCTTTAAACTGCGCAAGTGTAAAGCCCGGGATTTTAAAAACAGAACCCGTCCGTGTCTTCATTGCCAGATGGACGGCTGTCTGGCACCCTGCTGCCTCGACGTAGACCCCGATATATACGGAGAGCAGGTCACCGAAGCCATCATGTTTCTAAAAGGAAGGACGCCGGATCTCATTCGCAAAATTAGAAAACAGATGGAATCCTGCGCCCAGGAGCAAGAATTTGAAAGAGCCGCCAGGCTGCGGGATAAAATTTTTTTTCTGGAACGAACCATTGAAAAACAGACTGCGGTCACCACGGATTTCAAAGACAGGGATGTGTTTGCCATTGCCCGATCGGAAGGGACTTCCGTCATTACGGTATTGTCCGTGAGGGGTGGTTTTCTTACTGGAACGCGCCATTACAGCTTTGCCGAGACCATATCCACCAGCGAGGAGATGATGGCTGCCTTTATTCGGCAATTTTATGAACGCCATCCATCTGTGCCGGGCGAACTGTTGGTTTCGATAGACCTGGAGGATACCGAGCTGACCGCTGAGTGGCTCAGCAACTTTAGGAAGAAAAAAGTTAAGATCTTGCGGCCGCAACGTGGCGCAAAAACGCAGCTGATTACCCTGGCAAGCCACAATGCTGAAAACGAATTAAAAAACATCATTGTTTCGCGTTCTGCGGAGATGGACCTTCTTTTGCGGTTGCAAGCTAAACTGAAAACAGAAAGATTACCCGAGCGAATCGAATGTTTTGATAACTCCAATATTTCAGGCACCCAGGCAGTCGCCGCAATGGTCGTGTTTGAAAAAGCGCGGGCAAAAACGTCGTTCTATCGAAAATATCTTATCAAAACAGTTACCGAACATGATGATTACGCCTATATGGAAGAAGTTTTAAAGAGGCGATTCAACAAAGGTGAGGCTTCAAAACCCTATCCTGATTTGTTGATGGTCGACGGCGGTAAGGGGCAGCTTAACATTGCTTTGGCGGTCACCAGAGAGCTGGGTTTGACGGAAAAGTTTGATATCATTGGCATTGCCAAAAAAGATGAAACAAAAGGAGAAACCCGAGATAAAATTTTTAAACCGGGTCGCGCAAATCCACTAAACTTTGGCAGGGATGAAGATTTGCTATTGTTTTTACAGCGCATCCGGGATGAAGCGCACCGTTTTGCAATTTCATTTCATCGCAAACGGCGCAGTAAACTATCCATACAATCTGCGCTGGACACGATTCCCGGTGTCGGTAAAAAAAGAAAGGCGACCTTGTTACGGCATTTTAAGAGTATCAAAAATATCCGGACAGCCGATCCCGAAGAGATCGGTGCGCTGCCCGGATTTAGTCCTTCTGTGGCCCAATCCATCCTCACAGCACTGGGCAATTTAGATGGAACATAGTCGTCTCAGCCCTTTATGGTCAATTTCGGCTCTGTATAATCATTTCAAAGTCTTCAACAGGTTCTTGAGTTCCTGGACTGAATCGGCAGATTTTTGTAAAGCCTGTTGTTCCTCTTCGGTAAGGGTTATCTCAATGATTTCTTCAGCACCTTTGGCCCCCAGCTTCACCGGGACACCGATAAAAAGATCTTTTATACCATATTCCCCCTGCAGATAGACGGCACAGGGTAGAATTTTCTTTTTATCTTTTAATATGGATTCGGCCATTTCCACCGCAGCAGACGCCGGCGCATAGTAGGCACTGCCGGTTTTCAACAGTCCGACAATCTCCGCGCCGCCATTGCGGGTTCTTTCAACCAGAGCATCGATGCGGTCTTTGGCAAGAAGTTCGGTTATGGGAATTCCGGCAACCGTAGAATATCGCGGCAACGGAACCATGGTATCCCCATGCCCGCCGAGCACAAAGGCGTGGGTGTTTTCAACGGACACATTCAGCTCCATGGAAATGAACGCTCTGAAACGAGCCGAATCCAGTACTCCGGCCATGCCGATGACTCTTTGTTTAGGAAAACCGCACCTATCAAAAGCAACATGACACATGGCATCCAGCGGGTTGCTGACAACAATAATGATGGACTCGGGGGATCGCGATGCCACCTCCTGGGTGACATTTCCTACGATCCCGGCGTTGGTGCTGATTAAATCATCCCTGCTCATGCCGGGCTTTCGCGGGATTCCGGCGGTGATGATGACGATATCCGAGTCTGCCGTCTCATCATAAGCATTGGTACCTGTAAGATGGGAATCATGTTTTTCGATGGCAGCCGCCTCGACCAAATCAAGAGCCTTGCCCTGAGGAACCCCTTCGATGATATCTACCAAAACCACATCACACAACTGCTTCTCAGCCAGCCGCTGGGCGGCGGTGGCGCCAACATTGCCGGCTCCGACTACGGTAACTTTTTTGTCCATGATACGCTCCTTCTGCATTTATGTTAAAAAAAGAGAATAGTTAACAAAAGGCCCTATTGTCAATATAATTTCTAAGGCCTCTTGTTGACAGGAGACCTCAATATAGGATAAGTAGGCATTGTTTTAAATTTGTATTTCAGTTCTGGACTGATTATGATATGATAAACATTTGATATACAAGAGTTTATTCTAATGGCGATTGTTAACTTAAAGAAGAGACAAATCGAGTGTAAAATCGTATATTACGGCCCCGGTCGTTGTGGTAAGACGACCAACCTCGAGTACATCCACAAAGCCTTTAAAAAGCAAGTAAAAGGGGAAATGGTCTCTATCAACACCGATGGCGATCGAACCCTTTTTTTTGATTTTCTGCCTTTGGAACTTGGTAAGCTTAAGGGCTGTGATGTGCGGGTTCAGTTATATACGGTACCCGGACAGGTTCGTTATGAATCGACGCGTAAACTGGTCCTCAGGGGAGCGGACGGGATTGTTTTTGTCGCAGACTCACTTGAAGTACGGCGTGAAAAAAACATGCTCGCGCTAAAAGACCTGCACCAGAACCTAAAGGAATACAACTTAAGTATTTTTAAAGTGCCGTTGGTCATGCAATTCAACAAAAGAGATCTCGGTGATGCCAATATCACGGTGATGCCTCTCGAGCAAATGGAGCATGATTTGAACCGACAACTGAAGGTGCCCTGGTTTCCAGGTAGCGCATTGACCGGTAATGGCGTTGGAAAAACACTCAATGCTTGTCTGAAGTTGTTATTAAAATCCATTCAAAAAGAACTGAATTTGGACGGTTAATTATTCAATATGGCCGGCAATGCAGCCTTTGCAGGCAATTTAAGTTTTCTTAATCTGGGTGAGCTGATGCAGCTGCTTGGCACCAACGGCGGCACGGGAAAACTCTATATCAGCAGCGATTACGCTTCCCAACCGGGGGTCATCTACATCGCAAATGGTAATCCGATAGATGCCGCCAACGGAGATAAAGTAGGACTAGACGCACTGTTCTCCCTGTTCGGCTGGATAGATGGACGGTTCGAATTTATCCAGGAAGATATTACCTGCCAGAAGGTTATTGCCAAAAGTCGCATGGAAATTATCCTGGATGGCATGCGGCTGTTGGACGAAGGGCGGGTAGAAGTTCTTGGACCGACCACCGCTGAATCCAAGACCGAGACAGCCATTGCCAAGTCAGGGTCACTTCCTTTGATCAAAGGTCCATTGGTGGACTATTCCTATGTGGTTGACGAAGAAGGCTTCTATGATGGCGATGAAATCGTCCAGGAAGGTAATCATGGTAACTGGATTTGGGTAATCCTGGAAGGGGTTGCCGAGATTTCCAAGGAATCGCCTGGGGGCGCTATAAAAATGCTCAGAATCGGCGATGGTGCTTTTCTGGGTAGCGTCACAGCGCTGTTAAAAGGTGATAATGTTCGCAGTGCGACGGTTACAGCCGTGGGCAATGTTCAACTCGGCATGCTGGATGCACAGCTGATGACGAGTGAAATGGCCAATTTATCGATTGATTACCGGGAATTCGTCCGCGGCCTCGATGAAAGACTGAAACAAGCCACCCAAATGTCCGTCGATATTTATGCCAAGGATAAAAAAGTTACCGAATTGCTCAAGGGTAAGAAAATCCTTATCAAGCAGGGGCAAGATGAAAAACGGTTGTTCCGTGTCCGTTCCGGTCATGCATATATTGCCCGGGAGACCGATGCCGGCGTTGTGCCGATCGCTTGTCTGCAAAAAGACGATTATTTCGGCCACATTCCATTCCTGGACTTGGGACAAGAGCCTTATTCGGCATCCATATTTGCAGCGCCGGATCTCAAATTAAGCTCCATGGATCCGCAAGAACTCCAAAAAGAACATGAAAAACTTTCATCAACCTTAAAAAATATCATCGCTCATCTGTCAACCAGCATTTCCGTAACCACGCTGATTGCATGTGATTTTTTCAAAAAAACGATTAGCAGCAATTCGAAGTGAAATGATGCCACGATTTCTTTCTCGCTGCTGCGGGAAGATTGTGATATCTTGTGTGGCAGTCATTTCTGTCGTATGGATCGAAAACAGCCCAATTGAGAACTAAATGCCATGAAAACTGAAAACCAAAGAAAACACCGACGCATTAAATCACTGAATCTATCATATATCTGCCTTGATGAGAACAACAATATCGTCAAGCAGGGAATGGGCAGAACGTTAAACTTATCCGAGTCAGGAATATTGCTTGAAACTCATTTCCCGATAGAGTTGGAATACTTAGTCCTGTTGACGATCGCTCTAAAAGAAGACCTGCTGGAAATAAAGGGTAAACCCATTCACGCCCGATCAATTGAAACGGGTGAATTTGAAGTCGGGATTGAGTTTCTTGAGCCGAACCAGGACTCAATCCGTCTTTTGGAAAACTTTATCAACGAGGATGAACCGCGGAATAATTCCGCCGATGAAAAGGATGCTTAAACACTCCTAAAGAATAAAACTTAAGGAAAGTGGTCAATGAAAACACCGGTACACGAAACAAATTTTCAGAATCTGAATCTGGTTAGGCGAGGAAAAGTTCGAGATATCTACGATCTTGGAGAAAACCTGTTAATGGTGGCGAGTGATCGGATTTCCGCATTTGATGTCGTCATGCCGGACCCTGTTCCGGATAAGGGGATTATTCTTACCCAAATTTCCCTTTACTGGTTTGAAATAATGAAACCGATTATCGATAATCATGTGGTGTCTGCAAATGTCGATGAGTATCCCGCTGTCTGCCAGCCCTATGCGGAAAACTTACGCGGTCGCAGCATGCTGGTGAAAAAAACAGAGCCGCTGTCGATTGAATGTGTCGTCAGAGGCTATATTTCCGGGTCCGGATGGAATTCCTATCAAAAGTCAGGCAGTATTTGCGGCATCCACCTGCCTGAGGCTTTGCGGGAATCAGATAAATTGCCCGAGCCGATTTTTACCCCCTCGACCAAGGAAGAACTCGGGGCTCATGATATCAATATTGATTTTTCAGAAGCGGAAAATAGAATCGGAAAAGATCTCGCCTCAAAGGTAAGAGAGTTAAGCCTTGCAATCTACAAAAAAGGTTCTGAAATGGCTGCTGAGAAGGATATCATTATTGCCGACACCAAGTTCGAATTCGGCCTTTTGGAAGAAGGCAAGCTCATTCTCATCGATGAAGTGTTGACACCGGATTCATCCAGGTTCTGGCCCAAAGATACCTATCAACCCGGCGGCGCGCAGCAAAGCTTTGACAAGCAATATGTTAGAGACCATCTGCTATCCGTCAAATGGAACAAACAACCACCGGCACCTTCGCTACCGGAGGATATCATTCGAAACACCCGGAAGAAATATCTGGAAGCACTTACCCAGCTTACGGGTGATAATTGCGGGCTTTAGCGCAAGCATCTGCCGGAATGCGGAACTCAACGATCGAATCGGCTCATTTTCAATCCATTGCACTGGCCGCAATAAACCAGCAGGACGACACATTTCGTATAACCACCCGGACAGACGTCAATGATCTGTTGGAATCCATCCAGTACGATGGCCTCATAACGCCGCCTTTGCTGATCAAAAAACAATCCGACTTTGTTGTTGTCAGCGGTTTTCGCCGTATCGCTGCCTGCTTGAAACTGGGCCGCAATAAAATCACCGCACGTATCCTGAAGCCGGAAATTGATACCCTTGATTGTCTGCGCCTGGCGATTGCCGAGAATGCACTCCAAAGATCGATGAATCTCATCGAGATATCCCGGTGTCTCCAGAAACTTTCATTGTTTGTGCCCAATGCCAGGCAGTTGACGGAATTGACAGCAACCCTTGGATTACCTGACAATCCATCGATCATCGATAAAATCAAAAGCCTTAGTCTGCTTCCAAAGCCTATCCAAATTGGTATCCTGGCCGAGACCATTTCACTCACGGTAGCCAAAGAACTCGAATCGTTGGAAACAGACTGCGCAATTACCTTTGCTCGAATATTTGATCAGCTGAAAATAGGGCTGAATAAACAAAAAGAAATCCTTACTGTGGTTAAAGAAATCGCCGGCCGTGAAGGCCTTCCTATGCGAGAGATAATAGAAGACAAAGATATCATTGAAATTTTGAACCACCAGGATCTTGACCGGACTCAAAAAAGCCGGAGATTACGTTCTTATCTGCGGCAACGCAGATATCCCAGAATTGTCGAAGCTGAAAAAAAATTTGAGATCCATCGCAAAAATCTCAAGCTTGGCAACGACATCCAGTTAATCCCTCCCAAGGAATTTGAGGCCACTCACTATGGGTTGAATCTGACATTCACCGATATTGAGCACCTCAATACCATTCAAACCAGGTTGAAAAAAATTATTCAACATCCTGATTTTAAAAAAATACTGGAACGTCACGATCATCATCCGGAACAAGCTTTCTAAGCCCGGGTTATTGAATATCATTCTTTCCTTAATAATTATTGAATTCATAATAAATTGAATAATTATTACTTGACAAAGACAACCTATCAATTATAGTTAAAACTATCAAATAAATTAACTTCATAAGATTATGGGAATACAGGAAAGAAAACAGAGAGAACGCGAAAGAAGACGCCAACAGATTATTGTGGCGGCCAAACGGGTATTTTCTGAAAAGGGGTATTCTAAATCCACCATGGAGGATATTGCCAGGGAAGCCGAGTTAAGTCCGGGAACCCTCTACCTCTATTTCAAAAATAAAGATGAGCTCTATGCTTCACTGTCTTTGCGAATACTGCAATACCTGAATATCCGGCTGGAGGATGTCAAAAAGGAAAAAGATGTTGACCCCCGGCAAAAGATTGCAGCTATAAAAGAGGCTCTGTTCGATGTTTATCAATTTGACCCCATGATACTGATTAATATGTTTCATCTCCAATCCAGTGAAACACTTAAAAATCTATCATCACCGCTGCTTGAAAACATCACGGAATTATCTCGCAATTCACTGTCAATCCTGGCCGAAATATTTAAAGACGACACCGGTCAGGCTCTTTTTACCAGCCACCATCCCACCGCGATTGCCGATATCGTATGGTCTCTATTTACCGGTGTTGTTCTATGGGAAGAAAGCAAACGCATGATCGATAATGAAAAAGATTTCTTGAAACAAACCCTTGATGTTGCTTTTGAAATATTCTCCCGCGGAATAACCCGTTGACCCGACACCTATCTGCCTGGAATCAGAACCAACCCTGAATTTTGATACGGATATCAATATCCATGGCCATCCAAAAACTATTTGTCGACCAAAAGATTGCCGACTCTCCCCAGGTAAATGTCATAGCACGACGTCTGAACCTGACTCCCAAGATCGTTTCAAACCCCCAAGAAGTTTACGATACCGTTTCGGCCGGCGAAGATCCCGTAAGAATGGGTAAAACCGTTCTATTTATTACTGTTAACAGGGGCGCTTTCATCAAGAGTTGTCCGGGTACGCGTTCATATACCTGCTGCGGTTATCAAATTCTTCACATCGGAACCTTCTGTCACATGGATTGCGCCTATTGTATTCTGCAGTCCTATTTTCATCCGCCTGTACTTCAGTATTTCGTCAATCACGATGATCTTTTTTCGGAACTGCAATCACTTTTTGCAGAGAATAAAATACGTCGACTGGGAACCGGTGAATTTACCGACAGTCTAATATGGGAAATGTGGACCGATCTTTCAAATCGTCTGGTTCCGGCTTTTGCCGCCCAAAAATCCGCCATCCTGGAGTTGAAAACCAAAACCACCGCCGTCAACAGACTCGAGCAGCTGTCACACAACCGCAAAACCATTCTGGCCTGGTCGGTCAACACCGCCCGGATTATTGCGGAAGAAGAACGACACACCGCATCCCTTGCGGCCCGCTTAGAAGCAGCTGCCAAATGCGAATCATGGGGATATCCACTGGCTTTTCATTTCGATCCAATCGTAATCTATGATGGCTGCGAAGCGGACTACGAACTTGTTGTCAAACAGATATTTTCTCATGTTTCAGCGGATAATATTGTTTGGATCAGCCTGGGCACCTTTCGTTTTATGCCGGCACTCAAACCAATTATTCAGAAACGCTTCCCGAAATCCAGCATTATCTATGGAGAATTTATCACCGGCCTTGATGGGAAAATGCGGTATTTTAAGCCGTTGAGAATTGAGATATATCAAAAAATTGTCGCCTGCATTCGTGCCTATGCGCCTCGAACGTTCATCTATTTTTGCATGGAAGACGATGAGGTTTGGCAAAAATCGCTGGGATATACGGCAGCTGAACAGGGTGGACTTTCACAAATGCTGGATGAACAGGCAATTCAGCATTGCCACCTCAAGCTTGATAAAGCGATAGACCCTTAACGGGTTTTTCCGACAACAAAATGATAAGATCCCGTAATTTGACAATCGACCGTGGTCACTTATCATTCTATAGCTACGTCCGTTTAACCTTGTCTGTCATATGCTTCTTGCTTATGGCGGGACATTCATGGGCACAGGCGCGCTATACGGTAAAGTGGGTGAATGACGGTGATACGATCGTATTGACCAACGCTTGGCGGGTCCGATACATCGGTATCGATGCACCTGAAATCGACCATGAAAATCAAAAGGCCCAGCCTTTTGGCTATCAGGCCAAATCTTTTAACAAAAAGCGGGTATCGTCCCATACGATTAGGTCTTGAATTTGACAAGGAGCGCTATGATCGATACGGACGATTGCTGGCCTATATTTTTCTGGCGGATGGCACCTTTTTAAACGAAGAGATGCTTGAAAACGGGCTCGCTTTCTACCTGTACATCAGGCCTAACGAAAAGTACGATAAACGCTTATTGAAAGCACAGCAGGAAGCCATGAAAGCCCAAAAAGGGCTGTGGCACAACTGGAAAGAGAAACAGGGCCGTTACATCGGAAACCAAAACTCCAAACGTTTTCATCGGTTCGAGTGTCCAAATGCACAAAGCATCAAAAGGAAAAATAGGACGTCATTTTCCACTAAATGGGATGCCTTTTACGCCGGTTACGCCCCGGCAAAAAAATGCATTAAAGAATATTGGAGTTATCCATAACCCCGGACAAGCCGGAGCTAATTTAAGAATTGCAAATTGAAGGATCTAGGAATTAAATGAAAATACACTTCAGATCATAAACTCCTCAATTCCAGAATCCCTCAATTCTTCATTCTGTCCTTAATCAGTGACAACAATTGATCAAAAAATTAAGGATGGAAATCTTAACTTCAGGCATATTGCATTTCAAGGAATTCAGCCCCATATCAGGCTTTGCTCTTATTTGCCGCTTCCACTATTTTTTCGGCAATCTGGGCAGGCACTTCATCATAGTGTGAAAATTCCATTGTATACATCCCACGGCCGCCCGTCATGGATCTGAGATCCGGTGCATAGGTCAGAAACTCCGCCATCGGTACCTGGGCCTTGATGATCTGATTCCTGCCGGCATTATCCATTCCAAGAACTTTACCGCGCCGGCTGTTCAAGTCTCCCATAATATCCCCCATGAAATCTTCCGGTGTTGTTATGGTCACACTCATGACGGGTTCGAGCAAAACAGGCTGGGCTTCTTCACAGGCCTTTTTGAAAGCGAGGGAACCTGCTACTTTAAACGCCATTTCAGATGAATCCACGGCGTGAAAAGACCCGTAATCTAGAGTCGCCTTGAAATCTACGCAAAGAAAACCGGCCAGAACGCCTTTTTGAGAGGATTCGATGATACCTTTTTCAACAGCTGGAATATATGTTTTTGGAATAACGCCGCCGACGACCGCATCGACGAATTCAAAACCTTGTCCCCGAGGCAACGGTTCCATCTGGATCCAGCAGTCGCCATACTGCCCATGGCCGCCGGTTTGTTTTTTGTGTTTACCTTGAACTCTAACCTTCTTCTTTATGGTTTCTCGATATGGGAACCTTCGGAGTTTTCAGTAGGGCTTCGACATTAAATTTTCTTTTAAGTTTCTCGAGGGCGGTTTCGACATGAATTTGTCCCAATCCCGATAAGAGGACTTCTTTGGTTTCAGAATTGCGATCCAATTTCAACGCCGGATCTTCTTCCAGAAGTTTGGTCAAAGAAATCACAACTTTGTCTTCGTCTCCCTTAGACTTTGCCGAGATAGCAAATGCAATCAAAGAGGGGAGGGGATCGACACATTGATAGACAACTTTGTTGGCGTCATCACAAAGCGTGTTACCGGTAACGGTTTCTTTTAGTTTTGCAACGGCAACGATAGCACCGGGACCGGCGCCGCTTGCAGGTTTTTGTTCCTTTCCGGTAATGGTTAATAGCTGGTTGAAACGTTCTTTCGTTTCTTTGTTTGCATTATAGAAGGTGCCGTCGGACCCGAGTGTACCGGAAACGACCCTGAAAATGGTCAAACGCCCGGCATAGGGATCTGCCAGGGTTTTGATCACAAATCCGGAAAACGGTGCCTCCGGGTCCGGTGCTCGTTCAACCTCTTTCCCGGTGGCGGGATCAACACCCTTCTTTGCACCTCGATCCGCAGGAGATGGCAGGGCATCGACGATCAAATCCATCAATAAATCGATTCCAATATTGCGGGTGGCGGATCCACAAACAACCGGCACAAATATGCGGGCGAGGGTGCCTTTTCTAAGGGCTGCTGCCAATTCTTGCTGGGTGAGTTCTTCTCCTTCCAGATAACGTTCGACCAGTTCATCATCGGCCTCGGCAATGTTTTCGATTAGATTTTCTTTCTCATTTTCAAACGCTTCCTGCATATCTGCCGGTATTTCGATTTTTTGTGCTTTGCCGTTTTCATCGTACTCAAAGGCTTTACCGCTGATCAAATCGACAATACCCTTAAATTCGCCTTCGGATCCGATGGGAAGCTGAAGTATTATCGGTTTGGGTTTAAAAATTTCACTGACGCCTTGAAAGGCAAGGGAAAAGTCAGCTCTTTCTCGGTCAAGTTTATTGATAAAAATCACACATGGTTGGTTGAATTCTGCAGCAAAATCCCAGGCTTGTTCGGTTTGAACTTTTACTCCGTCCACCGCATCAATGACCACGACAGCGCTATCGGCTGCTTGCAGACAACTCCGGGAATCAGAAAAAAAATTCTGATCGCCGGGGGTGTCGATGAGGTTGATGGTATGTTTTTTCCAGTCGTATTGATGAAAACCAGAGCTGATACTCGATGTTCTTCTGAGTTCTTCAGGCTCAAAGTCCATGGCTGTGTTGCCGTCTTCCACCCGCCCCAGTCGTTTGATGGTTCCAGTGTCAAACAACATGGCTTCCGCAAGAGAAGTTTTCCCAGCTCCGGAATGGGCGACCAGAGCAATGTTTCTCAAACCTTCAATTTTTTCGCTCATTTAAGCTCCTCTCTTTATTAATCGCTTTTGATTATTGCTGCGCTTGGTAAAATTTTAAGCTAACATCCATAGCTGCTAAACCGAAAAAAAGCAAGCTCAAAATCAAGCCAACTTTGGTTGTCGTGCCAGGAGGATAAAAAATTCACGGTTTCCTTTCGGCCCAAGAATTGGCGACGGTAGAACCCGAATAGATTTTAAACCGCGGGTCTCAAAAAAAGCGGATAAGTTGTCGATCACCCCAGTGTGAAGCTGCGTATCTTTAACCACTCCACCTTTCCCGACCTGGCCCTTGCCAACTTCAAACTGGGGTTTTATCAGGGCCAGGATCCGGGCATTTCTGCCCATAAAATCAAGGACGGCGGGAACGACAATTTTTAAGGAAATAAAGGATACATCAATGGTCACGAGATCAACCGGTTCGGGGATCATTTCGGTCGACATATGCCGAATATTGGTACGCTCGATAACCACCACCCGGGGGTCCTGTCGTAATTTCCAGGCCAGTTGACCGTATCCGACATCGACTGCATAAACCCTCAAGGCTCCATGCTGTAGTAAGCAGTCTGTAAATCCTCCGGTGGAGGCACCGACATCCAGGCAGATACAGCCAGTCGGATTCAAATCCAGGGGCTGCAGGACCCCGTCAAGCTTTAAACCACCCCGGCTGACATAAGGAATATCTTTTGCTTTCAACACGATATTGTCGTTTGCCGAAACCAGAAATCCCGCTTTATCCGCGGGCTGACGGTTTACCAGAATATTACCGGCCATGATCATGGCACGGGCTCGCTGTCGGCTTGGGGCCAGGCGTCTTTCAACCAGCAGCAAATCCAGTCTTTTCTTAATGTTATCGATTCCTTTCAATGACATAAGTCGCCAAAGCACGCAGTGGTTCTGCCCTGATATCAAAAACTTCAAGTGCCTCTAATGCCTCATCCACAAGTGTTTCAGCAAATCGTCTTGATGAATCTATACCCAGGATAGCAGGGTAGGTGTTTTTCCCGCGCAACTGGTCCGTCCCCACGGCCTTGCCCATTTCTTCCGGATTGCCTTCAACATTCAAAATATCGTCGGTAACCTGAAAAGCAAGGCCGATGTTGCGTGCATAGACATTCAGGGTTTCCATCTGGTGTTCTCGGGCATCTGCCAGCAAAGCTCCGCAATGCAAAGATGCTTCGATAAGTGCCCCGGTTTTTAAGGCATGCATGGATTTAAGTTCATCAACCGTTAGATGCTGTCCCTCAGCAGCCATGTCCAGCATCTGTCCACGGATCATTCCCTGATAACCGGCCGCGGTGGAAATCATTTGAATAACCTTCAGCCAACCGGAAGCTTGATTTTCACCGGTAACTCGAACCGACGAAAGTACTTGAAAGGCAAGGGTCAGTAATGCATCCCCTGCCAATATGGCGGTGGCTTCGTCAAAGGCGACGTGACAGGTAGGTTTTCCCCGGCGAAGATCGTCATTATCCATGGCGGGTAAATCATCGTGGATGAGGGAATAGGTGTGGACCATTTCCAGGGCGCAGGCCGCCGGTAATACAGCCTGCGGGTTCCCACCGACGGCCTCGGCTGAGGCAAGACATAAAACTGGACGAATGCGTTTGCCTCCTGCCATCAACGAATATTTCATCGCTTCGATGATCGGTTCAGAAGGTTGAGAACCGTGAATATATTTTCTCAAGTGCAACGTTAATTTGTTTATTTTTATTTATTATATAAGCATTTAAATCAAACATATACCATTAATCCGCGTTTCTATCCACAGACTCATTTTCAGCTATAAAAGGTGATTCGGATACTTTTTCCCCATTGGAATCCTGCATTAACAACGTAATTCGTTTTTCAGATTCGTCCAATTTTTGAGAGCAATATTTTGAAATTTGAATCCCCTCTTCAAATTTTTTGATTGCCTTTTCCAGGGGCATATCACCGGTTTCTAATTCTTGAACAATTTGTTCGAGTTGTTTCATTGCCATTTCAAAGGTTTTTTTAGTCATCAGTTGATTTTCCTTTTACGCGACAATAAAGTCGACCCAGAGCCACCATGACTTCCAGATCCTGGTCCAGGCACACTTTGGCAGGATCTTTTACCACGGATTTAGAGGGGAGGGTGCGGGTTATGCTGTATCCCCGTTCCAGGATGGCCACAGGACTCAGGGCCTGCAGTTTTGTCGACAGTTCGCGAATTTTGACTTTATTTTTATTATTGTATTTTTCATATGATTTAAGAAGGTTAAGATAATTATATTCATGTTTTAATTTATTTTTTTTAAGAAAATTAAGGGGAGTATTGGCCTGGAGTCTGTCATCCCAAAAGTCGTGGTTTTTACGTTCGAGATGGATCCGATGGGACAGGAGCCGATTTAAGCGCCCCGTGAGATCGTCCACTTTCAGGCATGAATCTTCTATTCTTCGTCTGGGGTCGAATAGTCGGCTGGATTTTTCTTTCAGTTTCTCATTTAAACGCTTGAAATAATAATTTATATTAGCATTTAGCAACCTGAGGATATCTCTTAGACGCTGTTGGAGTTCGGATTTTTGCGGCACAACCAACTCGGCGGCTGCGGAAGGTGTTGGTGCGCGTAGATCGGCCACAAAATCAGAGATCGTGTAATCGGTTTCATGACCAACTGCCGAAATGATTGGTACTTTGGACGCAAAGATTGCCCTGGCTACAGGCTCTGAGTTGAAAGCTTGCAAATCTTCCAGGGAACCGCCGCCACGGGCCAAAATAGCCACATCCGTATCATTATTTGTATTCAGCAACTCCAATGCGGCAACAATTTCCTCAGACGCACCTTCACCCTGGACTTTAACCGGAATGATCTGAATGGCTAAATTGGGAAAGCGACGATTGATTACCTGTAGAATGTCGTGAACAACCGCCCCGGTTGGTGATGTTATAATGCTGATTTTATTTGGTAAAAAAGGCAATGATTTTTTGTGGGCTTCATCAAAACAGCCTTCGGCGGCAAGACGGTTTTTAAGCTTTTCAAAAGCAATCTGCAAAGCACCGGCCCCTGAAGGTTCCAAATATTCAAGGATCACTTGATAGGTACCGCGGGGTTCATACACGCTGATTCGACCCATACCGGTAACATTTAGACCATCTTCGGGCTTGAATTTCAGATTTCTTTGCTGTCCTCGAAACATCACGCTGCTAATTTGAGATGCATCATCTTTTAAGGTAAAATAATAATGGCCGGAGGCCGGCGTGCGGAAATTTGAAATTTCTCCAAAAATCCAGACAAAGGGAAAATTTTCTTCAACTAAAGATTTAATATTTGCGTTGAGCTCGGAAACCGTATAAATATTTTTCCGTCCACCGGCTTCATCATATTGTGTGGACTGATCTTCTTTGAACATAATTGAAATTTTAACAACGTCTGATAAGATATATTATGTAAACTTTTTGATCAACTCGTGAATTTTCTATGTTTTTTTGTCTGGGATACCCTTCTTTTCCAATATTTCACGAATTGCCGGCATTACATACAGGTCTTCATGGGGAAATTCAACCAATTGAGAAACCAGCGCATCAATTTTTTTGTGAATGGATTTGTGCTTGTCCATGATGAACAGATTTTTACCCTTGACCTTGCACAAACCGCTTTTGACTTTGATACCGGCAATTCGAAAATTCTGCTCGGAAACTGTGATTTCAAGTTTTTCTGCCAGATCTTTAAGTTCCTGGTAAATTTGTTCCGGTTTCATAATAAGTTTACGACCTTAATCTTGAAAAAAGCAATGATTGTGTTATATTTACGGCATACATTAAATTAGCAAAACATTTAATCAATCCAGGAGGAAACAATGGAATCCGTACCCCTTAAGCAGACTCAAGTTCAGACTCAGGTCAATGCATTTATTCGCAGTGTCTACAACTGGATGGCCATCGGTCTGGGTCTGACCGGCCTGGTGGCTTTTTATGTTGCCAACAATCCCACACTGCAGCAACTGATTTTCGGCAATAAAATTTTGTTTTTCGGCCTGATTATCGCCGAACTTGCCCTGGTCTTTACCTTAAGCGCAAGGGTTCAAAAGATGCAGGCCTCCACTGCCACGGCACTTTTCGTCCTATATTCTGCGCTGAATGGCGCCACATTATCCTTTATTTTCCTGGTGTATACCGCTTCATCCATTACATCAACATTTTTTATCTGCGCGGCCACCTTTGTCACCGTCAGTATTTACGGATGGACGACCAAGCGGGATTTAACCTCCATGGGCGGCTTTATGACCATGGGGTTGATCGGTATCATCATTGCCTCGGTGGTCAACATGTTTTTCCGTAGTTCCGCCATGAGCATGATCATCAGTTACATCGGCGTCATTGTTTTTGTGGGACTGACCGCCTATGATACCCAGCATCTTAAAACCATGGCCATGACCCAACCGGATGGGTTAGAGGCCGCCGTGGTCAGAAAAGGTGCAATTTTAGGTGCCTTGAAACTATATCTGGATTTTATCAACCTCTTTCTGATGCTGCTGAGAATTCTTGGCAATCGCCAGTAAAAGTCAACCGGCGAATCCGGCAAAAGGTGATTAGCTCCTTGCATGCCGCTGATTCGACTGAATGTTTCAAACAATTACGAGAAGTTTCCGTAATCAATATGTCACTTGAGTGTTCAGGGGTTCAGTACTGGGAGAATTATACTTTTGCTGAACTCTGAACACTCGTATTATCCGATGTTTCGAGTCAATGATCACCGTTCATTCGAAGTCGAAGCAAATTTCAAGGATATTTGGCTATTTTCCCCCAGACCTCCATTTCTCCTCCCCACCTCTAAGCACCAATATTATTTTTAATTATATCAGATATTTGCTTGCAATATCTTTGGGTATCACCTTCACTGGGACCTTCCACCATAACCCGACAAATGGGCTGGGTACCGGAATAGCGTACGAGCACCCTGCCCCTGTCCGCCAGTTCGGATTCTACGGATTTGATGGCCGCGACAATCTCCGGAACGGAATCAATGTCGGGTTTGCTGTGAACGTCCACATTAATCAGAACCTGGGGATAAGAGGACATCATCTTGCTTAACTCCGAAAGCGGCTTATTTGTCGTCTGCATGGCTTCTATCAGTTTCAGGGACGTCAAGCTGCCGTCTCCAGTGGTGTGGTGATCGGCAAATATCATATGGCCGGAATCTTCGCCGCCAATCATCGCTCCACAAGCCTTCATTTTCTCCATGACGTAACGGTCACCAACCTTTGATTTTTCATGTTGTATTCCCATTGTGTTGAGCGCGACACTCAATCCCATATTACTCATTACCGTGCTGACGACGCATTGATTCTTCAGACGCCCCTGACGCTTCATTGAATCGGCGCAAATCAACAGGATTTGGTCCCCGGATAAAATTTGGCCTTTTTCATCAACGGCAATCAGCCGATCACCATCACCATCCAATGCCAGGCCGATATCGGCCCTGGTTTCCAAAACCATTTGGATCAGGCCCTCAGGATGTTCGGATCCGCAATGGTGGTTGATATTTCTGCCGTCCGGCTCAACGCCCATCGCTGTCACCTCGGCGCCGAGATCAACAAACAGGGGCGGAGCTGTCTGGTAAGTCGCACCATTGGCGCAATCCAGTACAATTTTTAAACCGTTTAGCGAAAAGTCGGCCGGTAAAGCACTTTTAAGAAAAGAAATATAATTCTTGGCGGCATCATTTTGCGTGACAACCGTGCCGATTTCACCTTCGGTTCGAAAACCCTCGGCAAGGCTGTCATCGAGCACCATTTTTTCGATTTCAGCTTCTTTTTCATCGGAAAGCTTGAAGCCGTCTCCTTTAAATAGTTTGATCCCATTGTCATGAAAGGGATTGTGAGAGGCTGAAATCACCACTCCTGCTTGGGCACGAGCAGCGGATGCCGTATAGGCAACGCCGGGAGTCGGCAAAACGCCGGTTGTATAGGCATCACCGCCTGCCGAGCAGATACCGGCAACCACCGCAGACTCCAGCATTTGGCCGGACAACCGGGTGTCCCGGCCGATAATGATTTTCGGCTTTTCTCGGTGGGTATTGAAAACCGTGGCAACCGCCCTGCCGAGGCGCAGGGCCATCTCGGCTGTCATCGGATATTGATTGACCATCCCGCGGATACCGTCGGTTCCGAATAATTTTCCCATAACAATCCTTTTTGCCATTCTATTTTTTTCTATGTTTTCTAAATGTTATTGTTCCAGCCATAAACCAGTCTATCAAAGAGGACGGCAGAATGCTTTCCGCATCTGCCGTGATACTGTCCACAATTCCCTGAAGCCATCCGATACCTTTTTCTGAATCCTGCGCTGCAAGTCCCTGGATGACGGCTATGTAATCCTTGCCGGTTGACGATATGCTCCGGGTAACACTTTCAAGGAATTTATCCCTTAGTTCCCGATCCCCTTCTTTTTCCTGATGGACTTGGAAAGAATCCTTCAATTCGAGCCAATGTTCAGAAAGTTCCGGCTTCTGGTAACTGCTTTCCGGCGTATTCTGGCAAACCGTTTCCAGACGGTTGATTCTTTCCTTGATGGCGGTGTGGATATTTTTCTTCAACCCCAGCATTAGGGTTTCCGGGAATCGCTCCGATATGAATAACATTCGTACCTGTCGATACCACTGCTGTAAAGCTATCAGATTGGCGATATATATGATGTTGTTCCGGATGATTCTTTTGTTCCTGCGATATTTTCCCGCTGCAAAGGGAACGCTGCCTCCCTTCCCTTCTCCGCCGTAAATCAGACGATCTTCTCTGATCTCATCTTTACGAACGATGGTTCCGGCTGCCACGGTGATACCGAAATTCAGTCGGCACGGACCCACCAGTCCCCCTTGCCCCCCTAGAAATATGGGTTTGCAATTCAGCATCACGCCCCTGGGCACATCACCGATTAGGGATGCCGTGGCTTTATCCTGGTTGGGTGTAAAGTTAAAATGGATATAGGAGCTGCCGACCTCACTGTGATTTTTTCGACTGGTACCGCCGGCCATCAAACAATCACAAAAATTAATCAGACTGCCCAGGGTGACAAAGGGAAAAAGAATGGTATGTTTCAACGCCACCGTGTGGGCAATCACGGCCTGTTCTTCGAGAATCGTCGCCTCCCGAACATGCGCGCCTAATCCCAACCTGGCTTTTTCTAAAAATACCGACTGGTTGAAATATCCCCCTTTAAGTTCCACATCAGGTCCGATCTGGCAATCATCCACTGTAACGGGGGCTTCATAACCCAGTTTTGCGCCCTGAAGAATCAGTGTATCGGCGCCGAAGATTTTACTTCCTGCATAAATGACGACCCCATCGGCGGAGATACGGTCAGGGTCGACTTCATCGCCGATTTCAACACTAAGAGGCCGGTCGATCTTAACACCTTTTTTAATTAGAATTTCAATTTTTGTCATGTTAACCTTTGAAATTATTTGCCATCCGGACAAGGAGCTCTTTCTGCTTATTTAAAATGATCCCTATGCTCTATTTAATCAAACGTGGTTTCATTTAAAAGTAAATTATTGAATAAAAGCCTTTGGTTGCTCTCACAATGCTACTTGAAGAATTAAGTTTTATATATGATAAAAGTGACTTAGGCAATTAAATTTTTATAGTATTGGAAATATTCTGAATTCTAATGGATAGCAACGACTTCTAGGATCGCCCTGAATCTTAATAAGTGTGATTAATTTCATACTTGACATTGAGATAGCAACTTGTTATTTACTGACTGACTGGTCAGTCATATATAGTAAAATATTCTAAATTGATAATAATTTAACCATGTATATCAATATATTATCATTCGACCAAATGGTTTCTGTATAAAGGAAAAGGAATTCGAGTATGTATTCCGATGATCAACCCCAAACTGACAAAAAAAATCGAATCCTCGCAGCTGCGGCCCATGTCTTCGCCCAAAAAGGATATGCCGGTTCATCCGTCTCCGACATTGCCGTCAAAGCTGAAATAGGTAAAGGAACCATTTATGCCTATTTTTATAGTAAGGAGGATTTATTTTTCGCCGTGTTCGAATGGTTTATGATGCAGACCGGTGCCGCTGCCAAGGTCAGCGTTTCTCACCTGGGAGGATCAGCGGTCCAACGGCTGGAGGCGTTGAGTGATTCGATCATGGACATGTGGGATGAGCTCAAAGATGCGTTTACGCTGACCATGGAGTTCTGGGCGGCCTCTTCTTCCTCTCAAAGGCGGGAACGCTTTAAAGAGGCTTTTCGCCGGGTGTATGAAAACCTCAGGGGAATTGTTGCAGCGATCGTACGCGACGGCATCGAACGCGGGGAGTTTCGATCGGATGTGGACCCGGAATCCATCGCGGCTGCCCTAGTGGGTACCTGGGATGCCCTCTTTCTGCAGGCCTGGTTTGAAACAAACTTCGACCCCTTGATTACCGCCAGAAATTTTCTAAAAGTCGTTATCAGGGGGTTATCGAAAGATAATTGATTCACAGGGATTCAAACAGACAGTAAAAATATATTTCGATGTTGGCTGTAGATTCACCACCAACCATACCAAGTTATTGCAGCGGGGCTATCATGTTAAATTTCCTTAAGAGAAAATTTTGGCTGGCCTTGATTTTGGTTGTGTTCTTGAATACCCGAACCGAAGCCCAGGATGCACAATCTCTGGTCGAAGACAGTTTTAATTATATGCGTGATAAATCCTCGGTTTCGGAGGTTGCCATGATCGTTCATCGACCGGATTGGGAACGCAAAATGAGGATCAAGGCCTGGACCCGGGGACAAAAAGACAGTCTTTTCTATATCGAAGCCCCCCCCAAAGACCGGGGCAACGGCACGTTGAAAAAAGGACGGGAGATGTGGATGTACAACCCAAAGATCAACCGGGTGATCAAGGTTCCCCCGTCGATGATGTCCCAGTCCTGGATGGGATCGGACTTTTCCAATAACGATCTTGCCAAAAGCGACAGTCTCCTTGCGGATTATACCCATACCATTACCGGAACCGAAACCCATGACGGCCTGACGGTGTACCTGATCAAATCCATGCCCAAACCGGAGGCCCCGGTGATATGGGGTATGCAACAGCTTAAAATTCGAGAAGATCTCATCTGGCTCAGCCAGGAATTTTTTGATGAAGATCTCATGCCTGTAAAGATCATGACCACACTTGAGATCCAGATGCTGGGCGGCAAACTATATCCGAAAGTCTGGCGGATGCGCAAAGTCGATGAGGAAAATAAGTATACTGAATTGAACTATATGTCACTGGCTTTTAAAACCGACCTGCCCGATAACCTTTTCACCCTGACCAGTCTGAGAAAAGCCAGGAGGTAAAGAATTTGTCCATCGATGTCAAAATGGCCTGGCGCAATCTTTGGCGCAATCCCCGGCGAACGATATTGACCATCGGTGCCATCACATTTGCCAGTCTGCTGCTGGTATTTATGCTATCCTTTCAGTTCGGCAGCTATGACACCATGATCAACACATCCGTTAAAATACAGACCGGACATTTACAAATCCAGTTGGATGAATATCAGGAAAAAAATAGCATCCGACTGGTCGTATCCGATCCTGAGAAGATTGCCGCCCTGGTCGATAAAATCCCACAAGTTAGGGCTTATACCTTTAGAGCACAGACGTTTTCTCTAATTTCCTCGGAACAACGAACCTACGGTGTGATCGTGACGGGGATCGACCCGGAACATGAAGCCGATGTTTCCAGCTTAAAATCCCTCATTCGGCAAGGTGAGTTCCTATCCGGTGAGAATACGGATCAAGCCCTGGTGGGCAAGCTTTTAGCCCGTAACTTAAGGGTGAACATAGGCGATGAGTTGTCGGTGATAGGCCAGGGACGCGATGGTTCGATTGCCGCCACGGTGGTGAAAATAAAGGGTATTTTCAGCTCCGGCATCGATGAACTCGATCGCGCGGCTATTCACATCCCGTTGAATACATTTCAGGAAGTTTATTCGATGCAGGGTGCCGTCCACGAGGTGGTGGTAATTGCCGATTCGCTGTCTGACGTGGATAAAATTAAATACGCAATTCACTCAGACCTGGCGTCGCTAAACTTAAAGAAACGCCTGATTGTCCTGGACTGGAATGAGTTGATGCCCGGACTGCGTCAAAGCATCGAAATGGATCTAATCAGCGGGCTGATATTTTACATGCTTCTGTTGCTGGTGGTGGCCTTCAGCATTTTAAACACCTTTCTGATGGCCATCTTTGAACGAACCCGGGAATTTGGAGTTATGATGGCCATCGGCACTACCCCGGGCCGCCTGACCAAAGTACTGCTGATCGAATCCATGACCTTGACCTTTGTCGGAGTGATTGCCGGAATTTTTGCCGGCAGCCTGATCACCATTTACTTCCAAACCCATGGCATTGATATCTCAGGCGCATCGGAACTGCTCAGCCAGTTTGGGATTAGCGGTCGTATGTATCCCAAACTTTCCCTGCTGTCGGCAGTCAGCGGGCCGTTGGCCGTGTTGGTCATCACCTTCTTTACGGCCCTGTATCCAGCATTGAAAGTTCGCCGCATGCACCCGGTGGAAGCGATGCGGGCGGTTTAATGAATTCGGAAGTGGGAATGATTGGAAATCGGAAGTGGGAAGGCGGAAGGCGGAAAGAATGGATTGCGGAATTCATAGAATTACTGAGGTGGACAAATCCAAGGGAACCCTGAACCTTTGAACCCAGAACCCATGAACGGTTAAGGCATTTTCTATGTATCTGCAACTGGCTTGGCGCAACATCTGGCGCAACACACGTCGCACTGCCATCATCCTGACCGCGGTGGTAATCGGCGTCTGGAGCATGGTTATGATAGGATCGCTGATGCGGGGAATAGCGGCGGGTATGATTCATAACGGCATCTCCACCCTTACCGGACACATCCAGATCCATCACAAAGGATATCGCGATGATCCGGCCATCGAAAACAGTATCACCAACCCGGCGATTGTGGAGAAGGTGCTAGATGAAATATTACCGGTTGGCGCGGCGTGGACGGCCCGGGTGCGGGTGAATGCCGTTGCCAGCAATGCCAGGCACTCCAGCGGTGTGACCCTGGTAGGGATTGATCCCGCATCCGAAGCGCAGGTGTCCTTTATCGGCAAAGCGATTTCACAAGGGCACTATCTCAATGCCGATGATCGCAACGGAATCGTTATCGGGGAAGCGTTGATGAAAAAATTTGACTCAAAACCGGGACGTAAGCTGGTACTGATGTCTCAGGATACCCAAGGGGAGATTGGGTCCCGCGCTTTTCGCATCGTTGGGATTTTCAAAGCGGAAATGGAGGCCACCGAAAAACAGTTTGTCTTTGTAATGCAGCAGGCGAGCCGAAAAATGCTAAGACTTGCAGAGGGCATCTCCGAGATTTCAATTCTTTTACCGGGAAAGCCGGATAATCCCGAAGTCTATAACCGATTAAAGACCGCTCTGCCCGCCGAACAATTTGAGGTCAACACCTGGCGCGAACTGCTGCCGTTTCAGACGGCTTATTTAGCAATCCTCGATGGGTTCATGTGGATCTGGTATCTCGTCGTCTTTGTCGCCATGGGATTTGGTCTTGTCAACACAACACTGATGGCTGTTTTTGAACGCATGCGGGAATTCGGTCTCCTCAAGGCCCTGGGCATGAAACCCTGGTGGATTCTCAGGCAAGTTCTGACGGAATCAGCGCTTTTGCTGATGACAGGCATGATCATCGGCAACATTCTGGCGCTTGTCTGTATTTTTATCCTGGCCCGCAGCGGTATCGACCTGTCGGCTCTGGCTGCCGGGGCGGAATTTGCCGGCATGACCCGGGTGATCTATCCTGCGATCGCACTCAAAGACATTTTAATGTCCAATCTTATTGTCTTATTTCTGGGCCTTCTGGTCAGCGCTTACCCGGCGGTCAAGGCCGCACGTTTTACGCCGATTGAAGCACTGGCGCACACTTAGAATTGAAGGATTGTCGATATTCATTTCCGGCTCGTCCGGATCAGGGGTTTGAAAATGAAAATTGTTGAATGCATCGATGTAAAAAAATCATACCGGCAAGGAGAAATCGACGTCCACGCGTTAAGAAATATCAGTCTTGCCATCGAAAAAGGTGAATTTACCGCAGTGGCGGGACCCTCGGGATCCGGCAAAACCACTTTGCTGAACCTCGTGGGAGGGTTGGACGCCTCAGACGCCGGCAGCATCATCGTAGATGGCAACGCTCTAGATAAAATGTCACAATCGCGGCTGGCACAGTTAAGACTGCATAAAATCGGATTTGTATTCCAGGCCTACAACCTTATTCCGGTGCTTTCGGCGACCGAAAATGTGGAATTTGTTATGCTGCTTCAAGGTTTAAGTTCCCATGAGCGGCAACAACGGGCAAAGGCGATTCTGGATGATGTGGGCCTTGCCGGCAAGTACGACCGGCGTCCGGCGGAGTTGTCAGGTGGGCAGCAGCAGCGGGTAGCCGTCGCCCGGGCCATCGTTTCCAACCCATCGATTGTTCTGGCAGACGAACCCACCGCCAACCTCGATTCAGAAACCGGCAACGGATTATTGGAAATGATGAAAAAGCTGAATGAAGAAAAAAACATAACCTTCATTTTTTCGACCCACGACAAAATGGTGATGGATTACGCCCGCCGCCTTGTCCTTTTGCGGGATGGCCACCTGGCCGATGACCGGGTGAAGGGATAGCTCAAAGCTGAAGGCTCAAAGCAAAAAAATGCTGAATGGACTGCCTTTATTTTAAAATAAAAATATTTTTCTCTTATTTGTTCATCGTTGCGATCATCTCTTTTCAATGGGGCCAGAGTCACTCTCAGGCCCAAACATCCGAAAATGAGTCCCCCTCCCCTCTTTCCAACCAGTCTTCTCAAAAATCCTTCTGGAAAAACATAGATACCCACTGGGGAGGCCGGTTCATAACCACCGGCACCGGATCGCGGGTGACGGACGACACGATTTTTGCACCGGTGGGAACCGGCAACTACTATGACGCCAGCGCCAATTTGCGGCTGATCAATGAGACTTTTTTCACCGATTCGCTGTTTTTCGAAGTAGATTACGAGCTCATCTGGGCCGGCGGCGACATCATCCGCAAACAAAATGAGTTAAAAGAAGTATTTCCGAATTTTTCCGATGATGTATTTTTCCTTGGGGCACCTTTGGACGATGATCGGCGTTTGATGGATCTTACCCACACCATCAAAGATGAAAACAGCTGGTTTTTGCTCCAGCGTTTGGATCGTCTGTACCTGGCGCTGAATCAAACCTGGGGTTCGGTTCGTGTCGGGCGACAGGCCGTCACCTGGGGCAACGGCTTTGTTTTTAACCCAATGGACCTGTTTAACCCCTTTCCGCCGACAGCTATCGATCGTGATTACAAAGTCGGCGATGACATGATCAATGCGCAAATTTCGCTGTCGCGACTCGGAAATGCCCAGCTTCTATATGTATCCCGACGTAACCCGGACAATAACAAGGTTGAGCTCGATCAGGCGTCATTCGCCGGGAAACTGCACTTTGCCGTTTCAACCACCGAGTTTGACCTGATGGGGGCCAAACATTATGATGACGGTGTCGCTGGAATCGGCAGCACAGGTTATCTGGGAGATACCGCCTGGCGATTGGACGGCACATGGACTTTTCTGAATGACGGCGACGACTACCTTTCCCTGGTGGCGAACATGGATTACTCCTGGGTCTGGTTTGATAAAAACTTATATGGATTCATAGAATATTATTTTAACGGACTGGGCAAAGACAACTACCCCGATGCCCTGCTGGATCCGAATATCACCGAACGCCTGGCCCGGGGTGAACTTTTCGTTCTGGGTCGAAATTTTGTCAGCGGTCACATTCAAATAGAATTGCATCCGCTTTTTCAGGTATTTTTCACGGCCATCAACAATATCGAGGACCCCTCCGGGATTTTACAACCTTACGCCACCTGGGACATCGCGCAAAACCTGCAATTGACCGGAGGTTTGAGTGTTTCATACGGAGTCAAAGGCACTGAATTCGGCGGTTTCACCCTGCCTGGCACCGATATTTGCAGCAAGTCGCCGGATAACGCATATCTTTGGCTGATTTATTATTTCTAGCTTGGAACTCATCGCTCCAATAGATGGTAAAATCCGTTTGTTTTTACCGCAGACGCGAAGGACACAAAGATGTTTTTTCTTATTCTTTGCCGTTGAGAGGACGACAAAGAATAAAAGAGAACTTGTTCTGAAAATAAATTGTTGCCCTGGCAAATCAAAACTTTTCCCTTGACATAAAGGAAGGTCCACAATATTTTTTGGTGGTACGGCGGTGAGTTATTGATTCGAGTGGCAATACGCCAAAACGAGTGAGAGGGGTGTGCTAAATTGAAAACGAAAGATTTAATAGCGGAAGCAATTTCACTTCCGGTCGAAGAAAGGGCGATGGTCGTAGACACCATCCTCAGAAGTCTTAACCCATTGGATTCTGAAGTTGACAAGAAATGGGCGGCTATTGCAAGAAGACGTATTTCAGAGCTTCGTTCGGGCGAGGTCGAAGCTGTGCCGGGTGAAGCGGTGTTCAGTAGGGTTTGGAAGCGTTTTTCCCCTACATAGGACTCCTGCCTACTGGAAACATAGGTTGGGGTGAAATCGTCGAATGGTTAATCTATTATTTCTGATTTAATCTCTAAATGCCTGCCCTCCTTTAAAAAATGATATAACCTACCGTAACTTATAGGAAAATATATAGACATTCTGTTTCTATTGTGCGATAATACCTTTAGTGTTTAATTCTGGTGAGGTTCATAACACAATACACATCCACCACGCCTGTCGGACGCGGTTTTCAAATGATCACCTGAAAGTGTTTCAGGGTCGTTTAAAGGTCAAACCAATCAACCGAAATAACAGCAATCAAAAACTGCCGCAAACCCTGAAAATAGCCATGCTGGGATCATTTCCACCGTTAAGAGGCCTCAGCAGCTATTGTCTCGAGATTGCCGAAGCTCTCGCTGCGTCGGTGAATGTTGATTTTATCTCATTTAAAAGAATGTATCCCGGCTTTCTTTATCCGGGGGGAGATTTAAAAGATGATTTAACTTTTCCAGCGCCAAGCTCTAAAGGTTTACGGGTGAGACGCCGATTGGCCTGGTATAATCCCGTCACCTGGATTCATGAAGGCATGTGCGCCAAAGCCGACCTGCTCCACGCCCAATGGTGGAGTTTGCCCCTCGTGCCGGTTTATATGGTTGTATGCGGAATAGTAAAACTACGCGGCAAGCCGATCGTATTTACAATACACAACGTTCTAAGCCACGAGCGTTCGCCACTTTTTAAAATAGCTTCCCAACTGTTGTTTAAATTGGGAGACCATTTCATAGTACACACGAGAAAAAACCGTCAACAGCTAATATCTTGCTATGGAATCAGGAGCGAGTTGATCAGCGAGATTCCCCATGGCAGCCTCGATTTTCAGGTTCGAAATCGAATTGACCGCGCAAATGTTCGCAGAGAATTGGGAATAACTCCTGACCGGAAAGTCATTCTTTTGTTTGGCGCAATCCGGCCGTATAAAGGTGTCAAAACAGCCATAGAGGCCCTGGCGGAAGTTGTACGGGAAATTCCCGAGGCGATTCTTCTGATCGCCGGGAAATTATGGCAAAGCTGGGATACTTATCAAATGCGGATCGAGCAGCTGAAACTAATTGATTCCGTTATTACTTTTCTTGACTATGTCCCAAGCGGTGAAGTCTATAAATATTTCGAGGCGGCTGATCTGGTTATCTTGCCTTATGACAGGTTCGACAGTCAAAGCGGAGTGGGCAGCTCAGCGGTTGCGTTTCGCAAACCGATGATTGTGTCGGACGTCGGCGGATTATCGGACCTTGTGCAGGATTCTCGCTGCATTGTACCGCCGAACGACCCGGCAGCTTTAGCCCGGGCGATCACTGGCTGCCTGGTGGACGTAAAGCGACTCTCAAAAATGACGGCTGGATTGGAAGAAGTGGCAGCCAAGCTAAGTTGGCCTGCAATCTCTCAGAAAACCATCACAATCTATGAAACGCTGATAGATTCCGGAAAAAAAACACCTCATTGAAATAACATGCTAACTTATCTGAAAGAATTGCTCCCGAAAATGGCACGTTACGGATTGGCCCGCAAAGGATTGATAAAACCGGGGATGCCGATAAATTTGACTTTTTCAGTCACCAATGTATGCCAGTCCAGGTGTAAAACCTGCAACATTTGGGAATTATATGAAAAACAACCGCAGAAACGTAATGAAGAGCTTACTCTGGAAGAAATCCAGGCCATATTCCGGTCGATGGGTCACGTCTACGTATTCAATATCAGCGGAGGGGAACCGTTTTTAAGAAATGATATCACCGACATCATTAGTACCGCATGCGACCATCTTTCTCCGGGTGTTGTCCACATTCCCACAAATGCCATCGCTAAAAATCGACTTGAGCGCAAAACAAAGGAAATTCTGGTCCTTCTGCAACAAAAGTCTCCGACGACCCAGCTGACCATCAAGCCCAGTCTGGATCACATTGGACCCAAACATGATGAAATCCGCGGCGTAAAGGGTAATTTCGACAAAGTGATGGCGGCATTTCATTGCCTCAAAGAGCTGCAATCGGACTACCCCAACTTTCATGTCGAACTCGGAACAGTCATTTCACGCTGGAATGTTGAGGACATATCGGAAATTGCTCAATATGTAACCCAACTGGGGGTCGACAGCTATCGCAATGAAATCGCTGAACAGCGATCTGAAATGTTCAATACCGACAATGCGATAACTCCCGATTCAGAGCAATACGAGCAGGCGATCGGTTTTTTTGTGAAACAGATACGGGAAAATATGAAAAGCCGCTTACTGTTCCAGCGAATTACCAACGCTTTTCGGCTCGTATATTATGCCTTGGCCATCAGGATTTTAAAAGAAAACAGCCAGGTGATTCCGTGTTATGCCGGAATTTCCAACGTGCACCTAACGCCGTATGGAGACATCTGGGCCTGTTGCACCCTCGGATATGATAAGCCGATGGGAAATCTGCGCGACTATAACTATGATTTCAAAACCCTTTGGAACAGTTCCAAAGCCCAAGAGGTCCGGACCTATATTCGACAAGGGCGCTGTAATTGCCCGATGGCCAACCAGACCTATTCCAATATACTCATGCATATGCCTTCCCTCTTCCGGGTTGTGCGCGAAATTGTTAAGACCGGATAAATCTATGGGCGGCTGACGCGTAAACTTATGAATAGGGATTTTCCGTTAAGAAAACCATCGATGATTCCGAGAAAAATCACCTTTCGCCGGGCACTCCTTGTTCTTATTGTGTTATTTTTAATCTTTGAATTAGACAGGATTTTCAGGATATAAATGAAATATTTAATAACCGGAACAACAGGGTTTATCGGACCACACCTGGTAAGAAAACTGATTACAGACGGCCATACATGCCGCTGTTTAGTAAGAAACAGCAGCAATGTGGAAGTGCTGAAGAAACTCGGTGCTGAATTGGTGGAAGGAGATATTACCCGGGCCGAAACGTTGAAAGGTATTGCCAAAGACATGGACAGGGTTCTTCACCTGGCAACTCTGGGTCATATGAGTAATTTTTCGGTCACCGAATCCATGTTCGAAGACATCAACGTTCAGGGGGCCTTAAACATAATGAAAGAAGCCCTAAAGGCCCGGGTGCCTCGTGTCGTTCATTGCTCCACGGTTGCCGCCATGGGTATATGTCAGGATGTTCCCGCCACCGAAGAAAGCAGCTGCAACCCGCATCATCCCTATGGCCGCAGCAAATTAAAAGCCGAACGTAAAATCCTGAAGATGATTGCAGAAAATAAATTGCCGGCTGTAATTGTCCGATTTTCGATGGTTTACGGCCCCGGCGACGGTCGTGACATTTTCAAACTTACCCGTCTGACAAAAAAAGGCCTGTTTCCAAAAATCGGAAACAGGCCGAAGCTAACGCCGTTGATACATGTGGTTGATGCGGTTAAAGGACTTTTGCTTGCCGCAGAAAACGGTAGGATCGGACAAGTCTATCTTCTCACGAACCCGGAATCTTTGCCGTTTGACAACATCCGCAAAATTCTTCAGCAAGCGTTGGGAATCAAGAGATTTCCACTGTATGTACCCGAATGGGCCGCGCTCGCTGTCGCGTCTCTTTCAGAGAAAATTTTCCCTGCAATTGGTAAAATACCTCCGGTATCCCGCAAAAACATTGAGTCTACTCTGGCTGATCGGGTATTTTCCATTGAAAAGGCCAAAAGAGAGTTAGGTTTTCATCCCCAGGTGAATCCTGAAATCGGTTTGAGAGAAACAGTTGAATGGTATATGAAACAGGGGTGGGTGTAATTAAATTAGCCGCGGACAGACGCTGACAAGCGCAGACTTCATTGTACAAACGCCGGCTGAACGAAAGACAACAATGCTCCTAAATTTGTCCGATTGATCAATCGGACAAATTTTAACCAAGTCTTATAATTATTTGTCCGCGTCCATCTGCGTGTGTCTGCGGTTAATTTAAGGAAGTCAAAAAATGAAAAAAGAAGTCGAAGTTTTCGGGGTGACCTATGATCGCTACGTACTCTTGCAGCTGCACAAAATTCTGACAAGAGATCTTAAACTTAGGCGGATATTGGAAATGCCGAGCCACGGTGCCAAGGCAGCCGGATCCTTATATTCCATCGGATTTGGTCTGGCCGGATGTCAGGTGGCATTGGTGAACCCGGAGATGGAGATGATGTACGGGTGGGAGGAACTGGGGATACACGAAAGGGTGGAAACCTATCCGGAGATAGATGTATACGACAGCGGATTTGATGACGGGGAATTTGATCTGGCCTGGAATTTTGTTACCTGGACGGAACTTGAAGATCCGCCCGAATATTTGAAGGAAATGAAGCGGGTCTCAAGCAAGTATGTGATGCTGATTACGTGCAACAATTTCCAACCGGGATACCCTTGGCACCGCTTTTTGCACCAGATAAACGGCTTTCCATGGACCCACGGCCAGGTCGAATACAATCATATAACTAAGGTTAGAAGAATTTTTCGGGATGCGGGTTTGAAGGTCGTCGAATACGGCGCCATCGATACCCCTGGTTGGCCGGATCCCAGTGGCCCCAGAGATGTACGCCTGCACCGTAATTTTTCAGGACCTAAAAATACTCCAGTCTGGGAAGTGCCGATCATCCGCTATGCCAAGACCGGTCAATTCCCGGGATGGATGAAACTTCTGGGTCGCTGGGATATGAGGTTTCGCAAAGGTGTATTTAAATTACCCATGAGTCATCTTTTTTATGTATTGGGAACTGTTTAGCCCTGAACTTTCGCACACTTTTAGACTGCAGCAAAATCTAATGACAATCTCCGGTTCCTTGCAATATGGCAACACCGACTATCGCTGCCCCGCCTGTACTTCTGATCTTATCGCCGATCGCTGGCCAACTCGTCGGATTCCCGGCAACAAGATGATTCTGTGGTGTGCCCTCTGCGGGTTTGGTTGGCAGCACCCCCTCCCGACGCCCGCGGAAATCAGATACTATTACGACAATTCGCCAACCTATAGCCTTCACGATGCCGGGGAGAAAACAGTCGGTTTTCATCGGCGGATTCAGCGAATCAATCATTTTGCACCGGACTCCGGCCGGTTGATAGATGTCGGCTCAGGTCTGGGAGATTTTCTGGCCCTGGCAACCCGCAAGGGCTGGAAAGCAGCCGGCATCGAGCCACAGGAAAGTGCTGCTCAGATTTGCCATCAGCGCTTTGGAATCAGGCCCCAAGTCTGTGTTTTTGAAGATATCAGCCACAACCTCGAATTGTTTGATGTCGTCACCATTTGGGATGTGTGGGAACATGTGCACACGCCCTTGGAATTTATCGACCGCTGCATCTCTTTGCTGGCCCCCGGGGGTCTGTTGGCGCTGTCCATTCCAAATGCCTCCGGCTATCCAGCCAGACTGTTCAAAGGAAGGTGGCGCTATGTCATGTTTACCCACCTCAACTATTTTAAAATGTCCTATCTCCAAAGCATCATGTCGCAGCGCGGCATGGTTAAACTTTGGGCTGATCATACCATAAAGGCCCAAAGCATGCTTCAGGGCATCGAAGCATTTCTGCCCTTGAAGCTAAATACTGAAAAAATCATGCGGATGGGACGAAAATCTGATACGTCCGTCGACATGATCAAAGCCGAACAAAAGCCATTCCATCAAAAAAAAACGGCGATTCCCGCTGCCTTGTTAAGCAGGATTCGCCGTTTGGTGCACAAAGCCAATCTTTGCACGTTGCCGATATCAAAGGGCGACATGGTAGATCTATATTTTAAAAAATCTGCATCATCTACTCGTAATATTCCAGCCCAAGATGGGTAATAAGATCTTTACCCATTAAATGCCGCAATGTTGGTAGAGGAAACCCCCAGCAACCGAGCCTTAAATGCCGGCGCCAGCACGATTTTCATCAGGGTCTGGTCGGTCTTGAAATCCTTGGCCCTAATCGGCATATTTTTATCTTTAGCCAGATCCAGCAAAGCCGGGATATCCACCTCGTTATTGTTGAAAAGCATGTTCAATGTGCTATTACCTTATCCATGTAAATAATCGTCTATGGGACAGGCCATCTTCGTGGTCATGGGTGTACCCCCTTATTTCACGACGGTTTTCAGTATATTCATCCTGAAAACCTTTCTGAAAAATTTTCTCTATCTGCAATTCGAGTTCATTATAAGTCCGACATTTAGGTCCGGGGGTCATGGTCTCATAATCGAAATACATGGCCCGGTCCTGGCTTAAATATTGTTCCAAGTCATAAGGAAAAAACATAATGGGTCGATCAAGCAGGAGAAAATCAAAAAAAATCGATGAATAGTCAGTGATTAAAAGATCACAGTGTACCATTAAAGGATATACATCGCAGGACGGCGCATATTCGATAAGATTTGGATACTGACCGATACGGCACTGTCCATGCATGAATGGATGTAATTTTAGTACAAAAAGAAGATTGCGAGTTTGGGCAAATGCGGATAAACGTGACAAATCGAGCTCTTTTTCAAACGGTCCGGCCATATCCTTGCGGAAAGTTGGTACGTACAGGCAAATTTTATGGCCATCGGTCCGGGCGGCCCTGACCGTCTCCAGAACCTGTTTATCAACGTTGATCCGGGCCAGTCGGTGAGAAATACTACCAGGATCAGGCCACCCAAATAGAATATCATTTCGCGGGTAGCCAGCTGCGATGAATTGCTTAGCTTTAAAGCAATGCTGAAAGACTTCGGTTATAAACCATTGGGAGGTCGCCACAACAGCGTCATAAAAGGGATATCGACCGATGATTGTCTTTTGGACTTTTAAAATCGGCCGCAGCCAAACTGGCATACCGTCCAATCGTTTCCGGTATAAATCAAGTTCAATGTGTTTGAGAGGTGCGCCATGCCAGATTTGAATCAGTTTGGCGCCATGGGTTAATGGGTAGGCACCAAATTTAAACCAGTCGAAATCTGTAATTACCGTTCCACACTTTAACAGCAGGAATAGGGATCGCCAGGAAGGATGCACAACCGATTCCCCTCCTGCCTCAGTAATCATCCTCTGAGTAGTGCGGCTTGTCGTTAGCAAAACGACACGCTCGCCTTTTCGGACCAGTTCGGTGGCATAAACAAAAAAATATTTGCTATTATCAGCAAACGCTGCGCCGGGTGCGCTAATAACCACCATCAAACCGGTGTCGCGCTTGATAAATTTTTTCAACGGATATCCAATGACCCAAAAAAATGCAGCCGTCAGGGTCTGACGGATGGCGAAATATCCTGCTGATATCAATTGGCGAGCGTTGGAGATGGTCATTGTATCCGGATTTTCTTGATTACTGCCGTGGTTGATATAGATGGGGTGCGGCGCAAATACTAATATCTGAAGAATTATACATATGGTTTCCTGAAAAAGTCGTGAATTTGATAAAATTCACGACTTTTTCAGGAAACCCTAATTAGTTCCATCAGTTTGATAATATAGAGCCATATCATCAAGCTAATCTCTTCTTCCATTTTTGCTCAAATGGTATTTTTGGACTGCCAGTAGGTCTTGTTCAAAGTCAATCTCACGACAGAACAAACTGCCTACATCGATGGGTTTTAATTTGATTTTGCCTTCAACGGTAAGATTTTCAAGCGCTTTTTCAAAGTAGTCAGTATCAGCGACCTTTTTTAGTTCAGATCTGAAAAGTTCTAAATTTTTCTTTCTAATCAAGTTAATCCCCAAGGCTTCACCTTGAGAGGATTCTACAGTTTTTGATATGTTTTTTATATAGCCCTCAGGGGTCAAATTGTATTTAATTTCTTCGGTATTGCATTCACTTTTGTTTACAAGACAGGCGGAATCTGTCGATTCAAGAATCAAATCCAAAATCTCCTCATCGAAATAAACATCCCCGTTCATCCAAAGGACATCATCATTTATTTTAGTCAAGGCCTTCAAAAGACTCTTGGCCGTATTTGTGCGGGCATAGGCATTGTTATAAACGAACAATAAATCCGGAAATTTCTCCATGATGATTTCTTTTTTATAACCCACAACCAGATATATATTATGAATTTCATTTTTCATTAATAATTTTTCAATCTGGAGGTCCATTATTGTCTTTTCATTTTTAATCGATGTTAATGGTTTGGGAATCAACGATCCCAATCGGGTGCCCATGCCGGCTGCGAGAATGACTGCTTTCATAATTTTCCTGCCTTATCTTTGTTGATTTTGTCTTAATGATTCCGCTCTTTCATTTATAGGTCATCTCGTCAAATTGAATATCCACAATTCGAAAATAGCCCAGCCTATAGACGCGTTCTGGTACCCTCAAATGGCTGATGTAAAGAACATCAATGAAACCGAAAGTAATAAAGTAATAATGACTCTCTTTTTTATTTATCTAATAACCTATAGATCTCCTCTTTATAACGCGCAGCCGCACGACCTGGATAATCTCGAATAGTCAAGCCAAATTCATAAAATTGATTTTGAGTACTATTTTCTAAAGCAATTTCTAATGAGCCATCAAGTTGTTTAGCGCATTTCAATTGCGGGCGTTAATTTTTTAAGTCTGATCAAATGTAGAATTTTTAATGTAGGATTCACTTATTAACGGGAACTAATAATACAGGTTTATTTAATAAAACATAATACAAACACAAAGATGAATGATCCGAGATCGTAACGTCACCGGCAACAACATATTCATCCCATGACAGTTCACCGGCAGGTCGAATGCCTTGAGCTTGATATTTCTCTAATATATCATTTCTTTTTCTTCCTTTTATATCGCCGAATGCATCATGTCGCGGATGCAACGAAAAAAGAAATCTATATTTATTTGAAATTTTTATTGCTTCATATAGCAAATCCTCACCAATCGTTTGAAACAATGATGTCGGCCCCCACGTTGATATGATATGTACGACGATATCATCCTTCAGCATAGCCGAGTTTGTTTCGAATCCCATCCCTTTGTTCTCTTTGTAACTTTTCAACCATATCTGCTCTCAAGAAGCCAGTAATAGCAATCCGAGAACGAAGCTCGTTGTTTAAAGATATCGCATGTTCTCTTTCGAAAGAACTGGCAGCAAACATTTTATCGTAAAAAGGTTTGGAGTATGGTCGTATCACTCTGCTCTTACCATAGACTCCGTCTTCTCCCATGTCGTTATTTATTTTTCCAGTATAAATTCCATGATTAATATAAACTTTTTTAATAAATGGGGCAAACCATACGCCAAGGCCCCACGGATGATTGACATAAATTATTAAATCCCAATAAAATAAAAGGGCATATAAAATATTTATATATTTCGAAGTAATTATAGTTGACAATTCCTCTTTTGAGAAATGTCTGTTTATCAATTGATCGTCAGTAACAAAAAAATTAAGTTTTGAGTCATTTTTTAATAAATCCCAAACAAGCCTTATATGGTCTGCTGCAATTTTATTTTGTGCAATAAGTAAAATTTTTTTATTCCTATACCCCTTTATATTTGATCTGTTTTTAATTAACTTCTGGAAAGCAACGAAAAACCACGGTATAGGAGCTAAAATCGGTACTAAAAGATTAATAATTCGACGGATAACTCTCCAAACAATCATTACTATCATTTCTTCACTTTCATTCGATCTGGGTTTGGAATCAGCAGATTCCCTAAAAGTATTAGCACTGCTAAATGGGAAAATTACCATTGATACTGCGGGTAAATAATATCCAACCGCGGTATCATGATCAAAAATGCTTTGGTTTACCAGCTAATCCTGATCTGAACTCTTTTAAACAACTGTCGGATTTGATGAAAAATCCATCGCTTTGGAAGCATTATCCACTGAAACAGTAATGGATTTAGATGACAAACAACAGGGTAATTATAGAAGGCCTGCGTAGGTCTTGCAGCAGGATCGATTTTTTGTGCTATGCGAGCTACTTGAGTCCAATAGCGTGGCTCAAGAAAAAATGCGGCATGAATGCAGTCCCAAAGACCATTCGCCACCGCTCGACGTCTATATTTGTATAGTCGTCCACTGAGTTGTAATCTTTCATAGGCGCCCATAAGCATTGGCACTGTAAGTTTGCGAATTTCGTTAAAGCTTTTGGAAGTTGATATGCGCTGTTCGTTGTGGTGTTGCCAAACACCGACGACATCATCGATCCTTTGCCAACTCAATTCAGCCATTGTGCATAAATCAAATAACCATTGATAGTCTTGGCGTACAGAGGTTGATGGATCCCAACACATGTTTTTTAAGCATGATATTTTGTAGACATGAGCAGTAGGTAAGCATCGGCGTCGAGGTCCAAGTACTGCGGTGCAGAGGTCCTTCTTGTCCGGCTGCAGCAACAACTGAATGCAATGCCCTTTCGCGTCAAGCACTTGTAAACTGCCTGAGACAATGTCCACTCCCAGACGCTTGAATCAACTCATACTGTCGGATTGCACCTTCAGGAATTAAATAATCATCGTCATCAAGAAACCGAACAAACTCTCCTCGTAGCCTCAGCCAACCCAGCATTGCGGGCAATATTGGCATTGGCTTCCGGGATGCACACCACCCGAACTGCCGGATTATTTTGATAAGGAAGTAACGCCTTACGCCATGACGCATCCGGACCATTGGGTACCACGATCACTTCGACATCCTGCGTACGCATACCCGCTAAAGCGCTTTTGACGGCGCGCGGAAAATAATTTGGCCGGTTGGCGGTGGGGATGACAACGGAGACTATCGGATTCATGAAACCTTCTCCGACTTCGGTTTTGCTAAAAAATTGTTTTCCATTTCCAAAACCTTATCACAACTTGGTGCACACAAATACCTTATCGCCTCTCAAGAGACCAAATTTGACGGCATCCGGACCATAGGCCGTGTGTTCGTGGATATGGAATCCAGCATTTTTCAGACGATCCCGGAAATCGCGGCCATAAATACGCACATGATCAAATTGGCCGAAATGCCGCAATCTGTCTTGTTTATCGGTGATTACCGGATTCTCGTAAGATGTTTCCCAGCCCTCGATGATGGGCACCATAGCCACCAATAGTGCCCCTGTGCGCAGAATTCGATGCAATTCCGCCAAAGCTTCCTGATCGTTGACGTGCTCCAGTACATGGGAGCATACCACGACATCCCAACTCTCGTCGAGCTGATCAATCCGCTCGATATTTAGAATACAATCTGCACGACCGGCTGCTAAATCAGCGGTAACATATCTTTTAGCGCGTGTGTCGATAATTCGTGATAAGGATAGATTCCGGGGCAAAATGCAGCACCTCTTTACCGGTAAAAAAGTCCTCTTTCTGATCAGCCAATACAAGCAGTCGATGACGCTCTAAGCTACCACATTTTGGGCAGAGAGAACCGTAGCGCGGTGGATATCCATAAGTATCAAAGTACCCCAGGTGTCCACAGCATGGACATTGTTTCTCGTATTCACCTTGCCTGAAAATGGGCGCTACCACTTTAAGGGAATAACGAATCTTTTTTAGAATATTGCTGAAAATGATATTTATGTATTTGCTTTTGACCGGCTAATATCTTTTGGGTGTTGGTCGTCTGTTCCTAAACCAAACAATTTGAGCAGTGAGGACTTTTCTTTCTCCCACGAAAACCGTTGTTTGGCAATTTCCCAACCTTCTTTTCCGAACGTATTACGCAATTCGGCATTATTTGCCAATTGTAGGATATACGACGCCATGCCATCGATATCGCCTTCATCAACCAGGTAGCCGGTAATTCCTTCTCGAACCGCCTCCGGAATACCGGCATGGCGAGTGGAAACAACCGGCAGGCTGTTCGCCATGGCTTCGAGAATGGCCACTGGCAAACCCTCTTCATCACCTGTTGCTGGGTCTGTCCGGCTATGCTGTATAAAGACATCCGCATTTTTCATTAGGCCTTGTACGATCGGATTAGGCTGACTGCCATGCAGAACAACCTTATCGCTCAAAGCGTGAACACGGATAAACTGCCTGGCTTCCTCAAACAGTTCTCCATCACCCACATAATCGAGTCGTAAGTGGGGATTAACCATTAGCGCTTGCCGAAAGGCTTCAAGAGTTAACGTCGGTGCCTTTTTGGCCACCATTCTTCCTACCGCCAAACATCGAATTGTACCGTCGCTTTGCCGGATTTGACATGCATCAGGCACAATAATACCATAAGGAATAACATGTATTTTAGCACCGCTCAGGCCGATGCCAATGAGCCTTTTTCGGCTGTATGCGCTCATCGTGATGACTCCATCGGCCTCTTCTAACTTGAGATAACGTTTGGCCATAGAGGGATCACGTAGAGCTTGCGATATGTCGTAACCATGCGCGTGGGCATAAAATCGAATGCCCAGTTTTTGCGCAACCTCCAGCCACTTTATCGAATGATCCAAATACTGACTCAACACGATTTTTACTCTATGCCGTCGCAAATACTGCTCAACCTTAACCTGCACAGGACTCAGCTTGCTGAGCCTCAAAAAATAGAGGCTCCCTGATAAAGCCATTGGAAATTCATTTTGGGTTTACCCAACACGAGGTAAGGAAATTGGATATTGAGGTCCTCCAGATGAGGTTCCTTTCTGCGGACAACCACCATGGTCTGCCCGGGCAGTAGTTCAGCCATGTGCCGGAAAATAAAGGTTTCAGAACGATTGCCGAGTGAGGGTGATATAACTGCGAATGGGTAGTTTCCCATTTAGACTACCTCTGCGTACAAGTATTGGGTTTTCAATCACTCGGATGGGCAGTTATCTTAAGCCTTCCTGGCAGTACCTGATAGATCCGGTAATCATTGTGCTTTCATGGAATTGGGTTAAACACCCGCTTATCCCTTTGGCTTAAAAAGTAAATCACAGGCATAAGCAGTCTTCGACAAAATGCTCCGCGTCCATTTACCCATTGACCGCCGTCGTACCCATAGGCCAAGCATTTGAGCTAAACTCGCATCCCAACCGCCCAGGGGTTTTAGTTCTATGTCCACAAATCCGCTGGAGGCAAGATGGCGCTTGAAAGAAAAATGCGTGTAGCGATATTCGTCATGAGGCACTTCATGTAGAGGCCAAAGGAAAGGGACAGTGCAAAATAGTCGGCCTCCGGATTTTAATACCCGGCAAATCTCACTCGATTACGGCTTCCGGGTCGGGGCAATGCTCAAATACCTCGGTTGCGATTGCGCAATCGATACTGTCATAGGCCAGCGGGATTTTCCCAGCCTGCCAAGTAATGTCAGGATGATTGTTGTGAATAGGGTTAGATTTCAAATCCAATCCGATGTATTGTGTTGTCCGGCTTGGGTTGGATGTCAACAATGCCTTATAGGGCATCTGACCGCAACCGACGTCGAGTAGAGTACCTTCATATTGCGGAATTTGGGCTTGAAGTGAATATAAAATCAACTGCCGCACAATAAAGATATCCAAAACATTTGGCTATGCAGGTAGGTTCCAGGAATTCTGATTTCCTCATTTTGATCTCGATAACGCTTTCAATAGCTTTCTTTTAAGCGGGCGACTTAATGCTCTGATCGCCCGGATAAGAAACGCTCCCATGCGGCGATCTTCCCGGTTGAGTCCTGGTCTTACCGGTGGTAATGCAAATTTCTTGGGTATAGCAACTGGAGAACGATGGTTCTCGCCTTTGACAAGATCACTGCAGAACGCCTCCCAGCGATCGGCAGCAACATTAAGAGAGAAATGCTTCGCCACATGCTCTTTTGCGTTTGCCGCTAGCCGCTTACGCAACGCTGTATCAGCTGCCAACCTTGAGATAGCATCGACAAAGCTTTGTCCACGGTCCTTGACCAATAACCCGGTATTTTCATGGATAATCAATTCTTGAACACCACCCGAAATATCCAAACACACCGGTACCAAACCAGAGGCCATCCCATCCATGACTGCTCCCGGTGTGCCTTCATAATCCGATAACAAGACCAGAATATTGTATCGGCTGAGTACCGCCTGAATTTTTTCGTTAGTCACCGTGCCCATGATACGGATGCGTTCGTTTAATCCATAGTCATCGACACGCTCCTGAACCGCCTGGCGTTCTTTGCCATCGCCGATCAATGTTGCCGTTATATCAAAATGGGCACGCATCATCGCCGCCAAAGCGTCCACCAGATCAAGAATGCGCTTTTGTTGCTGCACCAAACGTCCCACATAGACTATTTTTAATGGACCCGTCTGTGAGCTGCTCTGTTCGGAAACTGGCACCCCCGAGGGAATCACGCAGAGTTTGGTGCGCAGCGGATTTCGTGCGGCAACTTTTCGCAGCAAATCTTCACTTACACACACCAAACCCGTAAACGCCCATTCCGGTTTCCCGGCAACGAACTCATCCACCATAGCCCAATAGAATAGATCATCGCTTCGATGAACTGCTATTGTTGGAACGCCACTTTCGCGTACCCAGCGTGAGGCAAACCAGCCTGCAACTGACAGATTTGGAACGAATACATCAGGCTTAATTTCAGAAACTTTTTTTAGTATCAAGGAAATTTGTCGTTCAGTGTATTGTCCATATTTATACAAATGACATCGTACGCCTTCTTTTTCTAAATGGTAGGCACTGGGGGAGTGCCCTTTTTGATAGAAAATAAGACAATGGATTTCATGACCACGGTCTCGCAACTCCGGCAACAATCGGCGTGCATTGACAATAGGTCCACCGAAATAATTAGGCCAATCATAAAAAATAAAAAGTATTTTCATACAAAAAAATAGTTCAAGATGTAATGCTCGGCTATTCTTTGGGGCTAAACAACTTTACCCTTTTCAGCCAGCTGTTTTATCTTAGTACCAATGTCGGACAACAATGCTCCCAAAAAATAAGGTGCCATTCGCAGCGCCCCTATCCGAGTGTATCGCATTTTAAACCGTTCCAGCTTTGCCTCTAAGGACTTGGAGTCTTGATTATTGGGAACTTCACCGGCATCTGCCAAAATTGCTTCGATCTTTTTGAAAGTCAATTCCTTTAACAGGTAGAGCCGATTTTTCCTGTAATGCCGAGATCTCCCAATGCGCTATCCGCTGATTTCGGATAATCGCGTGTGTCAATCTTGACATTAGTCTAAGGATAGAAGGCCATCATACAACCCCCTCAACGCAATTCGGAAATCATTTTCTCTGGGTGACAAATTTTTCCATCGTGAAACTAGTTGGGGTAACCATATTTGGTGTTTATTCGCATGCACAAATGCTTTACGATAGATATCACGATAAAACTGTTCGTAATCATGAACACCAAAAACAGTGTTGATTTTCATCGAAGGAAAACCCAATGATTCCATTCTTTGAAGGTGTAGCATACTCTGGACGAATTTCTGTATTGTTTGCGGGAATATGTTGCAACGCTGTCTTGAGATACTTTGTTCGATACATTCGATGTCCAGCTTCACGGTACATACCCGTTAGCTTGTCATGCACCAACCCCTCAATTTGGAAATAGTGTCCGGGCAAACCCTTGGCCTGAGATAATAGTTTGCAAACAGCGCCTTGCCGCAAAAATACATCTGCATCCAATGTCATCAACCATTCATCACCGCTGTCGATGCCAATCTCGTAGGTCTTTCTAAGCGCTGATTCGAATGGCACCTCTTTTACAACATGGACGTAACTCGCTGGAACCTGGTCGAGAAGAAGTTTTTTGCAGATTTGAAAAGATCGCTCACCCGCTGATCGTATAACAATAGTGCTTTTTAACGGTTGCTGTGGTAAAGGGTCAGATATTGTCATTTTTTTTATCCGCCGGGCGGCTATTTCGACTGTTTTAAAGCTTTTTGACCACCAGTTGCAGATCTTTTTTGAATATCGGTTGTTAAAAAAAAGCAACAGGTGAAAATACCAAAGTCGCAACCTGTTTTTGGGCAACCAGTAAAAAAAATTAGGAAAAAATGGGGTTCGACTATGCACCATTTTGCTGGAAAGTTGTGTAGACCAGCACCATCATATGCTGTGATACGAGATAGTTCAATGACGAATACACTTATCGGCTGAGGTGTCATGTTTAGAATTCATTGCTCAATTCAAAATATTTTGTGGGAAGTCACCTCATATTTTGTTCTTTCAAAAATATCATAGCATTCTTTATTAATTATATTAAATTCCTCACTAGTTAATATGTTTTTTGCACTGCTGGTCGGTTGATGTATTTTATTAAGTACGGCCATGGTTTCACTCATACAGGGAACCGATATAAACTCGTAAAGGGACTCTTGAAATTTTCCTGGTTGCGTAATCAGGTTCTCATATTTGAATATTTTTTTCTTTTTCGCAGGGATTAATTTCATGTCCTTTAATAATTTTCGCATTGTATATACATATTGTTTAACTGACGCTTCAAAAATAGATTTATCTCTTAAGTGCTTCCATCCAGGTATCCGCTGTTCAGCCCACGCGTCACCAGATCGCCACCACTGGTTTTCTTTTTTTTTATGTCTAAATAACTTGCGTGCTTCTTCGTGTCTTTTCATCAAAGAACATATAGTGCTATACGGATTTCGAAACAGAATTACATATTTTGCATCAGGAAATACACTATAAACAAAGTCTAACCTGATACTATTTCGTGGATCTTTTTCAGCCAATAGGAGCCGTCCCTCCCTTTGGCGATATTTATTAAATTCGTTCCTAAGATAGGTTTTCACTTCCAAGGTGGCATCTGAAGAATATAAGAGATCCCCGTGTTCATCAGTATCTCTTCTGGTTTTAAAAAAGTTCATCCATTTTTTATTGGCTTCATAAAGGCAGGCGATATGCGGATGATGCTGAAACAAGGCGAAAGTTATCGTGGTACCGGATCGTGCTGATCCTATTAAAAAAATTGGTTCTTCTAAAGGCTTACGGTCTGACGGAAATAAATCTAAAATATAGTCGAAAATATTTTCACCGGAATATACTTTTCTAGTAGCGGTGCTATTACTTCTGCCAAGTGATATTATTTTTCTAAATAATTGCATTTAAATTTTATTATTTTTTATAAAAACAGAAGTGGAATGTTGACCCGATGACGGTTTACCGATTCTCGTTTTGCCAAGCAAGGCAGAGAAGGCTTTGTATTGATACGCTATAAAATTCTGAAATATCGACATATGCAACTTGCTAATGTCCGTGGCATTAAGATCTATTTCTAACGCCAAAGGTGTTTGTATTTCATAAAATTCAGAATCCAATATCATTTGGCGAAGTGAAACAGGTGTAAAATAATTCAGATGTCCCCACGGATTAATCTCCTTGATAACCGATTTCCCATTTTGTATATCATTGACAAACTGGTCTATTCTGCGTGAAGAAAAGTTAGGCACGCTGATATATCCTGACTGCATTTTGATATAAAAGCATTTTTAACTGCTGCAGGCTCTCTTTTGGTTTGTCTAAGTGCTCCAGTACATGGTTGCAGCAAAAAATATCATATGGCGCATTTTCGATTATAAATTCCATATTGCCCATAGAAATCCCGTTGAGCAGCAAACTTAATTTTATTGTTATCAAATTCTAAACCGAATACATCAATGCCTGGCGACTTGATTGATGACGATAAAATCACCCCAACCCGCGCCGAAATCTAAATACCTTTAAATTTCTTTCCGAAAGATCACCTTTGGGTCACAATGGAGTGAAAAAGCATAGAAGCAGATTATGCCAGACTACAAAACTGATTTAATTTTTTATCAAATGAAAATATTTTTTTCAGGCTTTTTTGAGAATCAATTCCATGTGGTAAAAATGGTAAGTCAATTTATCGTTCAAGCGTGACTCTGAATAAACAAAATCACATTGGGAACATTTCACGAATTTAAACTTTGTATCGCTCGGCAAAACCCAATGTTTAAACCAGGCCAGATTATGGGTCGGATTCACTGTGACAAATTGATCATAGCCAAGTTCAAATATCATAACGGACTGATCTGAACCACAATTGGGGCAGTCTCTATGAATAAGTGTTTCCATCGCTTGATTTTAAAAGATTAAAAAATTGTTATAATTATAGCCATTTCCTGCCCATTTGGCCATCATGAGGGCACTCCATACCCGAAAAAACCTGCCGGGAACATTTGCGTTTATAATTTTTTTCCAATCTTTATGCCAAAATCCGCTTTTGACCCACCAGCTTTCTCCTATTTGTTCAATCGCATCATTTTGATCATAATGCTCAGCTATTTTTAAACCAAACCCTTGTTTTGGATTATTTAATATTTCACTCAGTCCATGTGAACGTAAAATATTTGCGCAATACTGGCTTTGAATTATATAAATATTTTTCTGTAGGGTCAACCGGACGACGCAATGCCCATTCAATCACACGCCTATCAAGAAATGGAACCCTCACTTCAAGGGAATTCCCCATACTTGCACGATCAACTTTTGGATTGATCAGCTCGGAGCAAAAAGTCATCAAATCGATTCTCTGGAGAGCCCGCATCAGGGGAAAGGTTTTTGAAAAATACTTTTCGAATGGTTCAGCCCGTTTTTCACTATTAAACTTCAAACGCAGAGGTGACATCAAGAACTCCATTTCTTCAGGACAATATTTTGTCGAAGTTTTCCATGAATAAGCCTGCATTGGGGAAAATTTGGAATAATCGAGCTTTATCAATTTCCGATTCAAATTTGGAAAATTTGCCCTTTAACATATTTTTTTACACCATTTATTATCGGGCGAAAAAAACGCAGGCAAAAATTGCAACTTTCGCGATGCCATGGTATCCACCGAAACATTCATCTCCTCCATCACCAGCCAAGACAGTTTTAAAATGCTTGGACGCCGCCTTACTGATTAAATACATTGGAATGAGCCCTAATTGCAATGTGGCTCATCATATACATCATATATTTTATTAAGGAGGCTATCGATGTCCTTGATTTTAATCTCAATTATTTCCTGGTCCAATCCCAACGTTTTACCAGTTTGATTGGCAACCGCTATCTCGTTATTTTCGTATTCCGGGAAAGAAACAGTAATGCCTTTGGCTTTATATCCAATGTCACGATGCCGGCAGCAATACTGGAGGAATCTATACCACCGGAAAGAAAAATCCCTACAGGTACATCGGAGTAGAAGATGATCTTTTAGTACTGTTGCAAACAACTCATTCCAGTTTTCCGATGAATAATCGCCAGAATAGTCGATGTGCTCAGGAGGAGCCCAGTAGCAAGATATTTTTATACCGTTTTTTTATTCCATATTAGAGCTGTGGCCTGGCTCTAACTTTTTGGTCCCCTTCCAAATAGCAGAGGGTGAAGGGACATACTCGAATACTCATTGCATATGCCACTGCTTCAGGATCAATGTCTGGCTTGTGGCGAAGCAGCGAAACAAGGCCTCCAAGTCAGATGCTATTGCGATACCGCCAGGAATTTCAGCAAAACATAATGGCTTTAATCCCGACACGATCCTTGACTGCAAAAAGTTGCTGTTTATTTTCATCCCAAACTACAAAGGCGAACATTCCTTCAAGAGAATCCAAACATTCGCTTCCCCATTGTTCGTACGCATGTAAGATAACCTCACTATCACTATTGTGAATAAAAACGATGGCCCAGCCCTATGAGCCGGGTTTTTAAGTCAGGATAATTATAGATTTCTCCATTGCACACCAGCCATATGCTTTTATCCTCATTATGCATCGGTTGCTGCCCGGCATCTGATAAATCAATTATTGCAAGGCGCCGATGGCCTAATCTGACTTGAGCAAGCGGTGAAACCCATGTACCTTCACTGTCAGGTCCCCGACAGGCCATGCTTGCCAGCGACCTTTCAATGCTTGGTGTTTTATCGGGTGAGTTTGTGGCTACAGCGACAATACCGCACATATGATAGCTGTCTTTCGAATCATTTTTTTATGGTTCCAAATAATGTCCGCAAGGGGGATTCAATCACTACCAGATAGTAGTCTATATGGAACATACCACCATCTGACAGGAATACCATTTGGGATATTTGATCAGGTTTTGGAATAATAATCTGCTGATTAAATATTCAATCAAGCTGGTTCGTACCGGGAAGCAATCGGTGTTCGATTATCTTAAAGCCATGGCTTTGGAGATACATATCAAATTCGGAGCGGTTCCACTCTCGTACATGCTCTTTTTTGGTACAGGCAATACAGTACAGCTTCAGATGTCCTTGGCAAACTGCCCAGCACCTGTGTTGCGCCATGGTGTGCACGTACCAGGCCTTGACTTGGGTGCGAGTGATGTGTTGACTCCTGCAGGACGCGGCGTGCGGCAGTCGGTTGTCTTCGGCCCATTGCCTTGCTGCTTGCATCCTGTCAGCACTAGCCAGACTGAATCTTGTGCTGCTTCCCTTGCCTCCCACCCATGATTGCTCAGGTCCAAGCTGTCCACACAGATGCCGTTGCCTGTCGCAAGCGACGGCAAGGGTCGGGCGGCAGCCAAGCCAATTGCTGACCCATGTGATTGCTTTCTGAATCCTGGATTGCCTGCAAGTTGCACCCCAGTGTCCACATGACAGCCATGCCCATGCCCAAGTATGTCTCAAAGCCAGCCCAAGAGATTCAGTTGAGGATATTTGAAGAGATTCAACATGCACGCCAGCGGCGGTCGCCTACGCTGCCATCCCACTACCATCCCACTGCATCATTAGCGTACCCGTAGACCTCACAGGCTGAGGGTACAGTCCACATGCTCATGCATTGCTGGGTTCTTGCCATGGGTGTGCTCCAGCCAAGTTCCACAGTGTGAGCACCCGTCGCGGCGCCAGCACACTTGGCTATGCTTCCCAATCCCCCACTATCCCCCACTGCTGCTTGCTGATATGAAGGTTGACTCTACGGATGACCTCTACGACAACAAAAAGGCAAAAGATTCTTGACAGACCTGCACTCTTGTGCTGTTGATCAAACTGCTGTGAACAAGCGCCCATCGCCGCACCGACAGCTTCAGTCATTAATGTGTGACCTTTTGTGGTGCGAATACACAGATGCAGCAGGGTCTAATTGCTGAGTACGGCCTTCACGTGGCCTCCACAGACTCTTGCTTGCAATATTCATTCAGCAGTTTACCTTGGGAAACCTTTGGCTCCAGCATCCATATGTGCTAACGGCTTCAACTGCTCTCGCCTGTGGCGTATCAAGCACATAGTCAACGGGATCGCACACCAAATTCTCACCTTGGGTCCTGTGGATGGCTGAGCAATGGCCAATGCCAACGCCAGTCATGTGGGTGGCAATCTCCCAGACCAAGGGTGCTGCTGAGCACCCCGCTGCGTGCCCTCACAGTGCGTACCTACCCCATGATATTGTTGCCGCAGTCACGCGGGCAACCTCCCATCTGTGGTAAGAGCTTTGCCGCCACTCTCTACAACACTGCCATGCGCCAAAGCTGGTGGCCCATCTCGCCGAGTGATCAGCCACTGCAGAGTAAGCGGAGACTAATCACAGCACTTTACAAGTCGTTGTGGGGCTCTGATCGGACGAAGGCGAGCAAATGGCGGATGCGAGTTGAATCCATCGCCGAGACTTGCGTCACAGCGATCGGAACATCAGGAAAAAACCAACATATAATGCTAACCAGCCCCGCAGCAAAAATATACAACAGGCCCTTGCCGTCTCGGGTGTTCCGCACTGTTCAAGTCAAGCAGCGCCAATGCAGACCCGGACCGCGGATCACGCGAAAGTTCAGACACATTGCCCGCTCATCGCCGCGCACCAGCGCTATTACAGAGCTCGAGCAGCTTGGCATGAAGCGTCTTCTGTGCATAGTGCATGCGGGTTTTCGTGGTGATTGAGCAGGCCACGTCGCTTCCCGCTTTAGTGCCGTCCCCTCTGAGGGGGAGGAGCAGCTCGAAATCGGATCTTTGCATACAGGCATCGTTAGCACCAGAGCCTTTGTACATGATATACAAGTAACATGGAGGCTTTCGCCTGCGATTTGCGAGTCATTTGGTTGTGCATGTTCAACGAACGAGCACCCGCCATGGCACCGGCCTGAAGGCCTTCCTCTGAGTGGCAACTGAGGGCTGAAGTGACACCACAAACATGCCAACACATGTACAGGCTCCGTGGTCCATGATCAGGCTGCACATTGGCCAAACAATGCTGTCAGTCGCAACGGCGTCGTGTGGCCAATGTCCCCGGACATCAGGTCCTTCAGTGCATCACTTGAGCGCAGGGATGCTTTACCATGCGTTGACAGTCGTGTATGAGCCACTCTCCCATGATTCTGCAGCCCGGGTGTTGCACATGGTTGTCAGGGCAAGGCACTGCCTCCAGCGCGCATCAATGAGCCTTCCTCGGTCAGGCAAACCACCGCTGGAGCTCCCATACCAATGTACAATCCCTCCTAACAGCTTCAGATGTCCTTGGGACATGTCTGACAGCGGTGTTGCGCCATGGTGTGCACGTACCAGGCCTTGACTTGGGTGCGAGTGATGTGTTGACTCCTGCAGGACGCGGCGTGCGGCAGTCGGTTGTCTTCGGCCATTGCCTTGCTGCTTGCATCCTGTCAGCACTAGCCAGACTGAATCTTGTGCTGCTTCCCTTGCCTCCCACCCATGATTGCTCAGGTCCAAGCTGTCCACACAGATGCCGTTGCCTGTCGCAAGCGACGGCAAGGGGTCGGGCGGCAGCCAAGCGTATTGCTGACCATGTGATTGCTTTCTGAATCCTGGATCGCCTGCAAGTTGCACCCCAGTGTCCACATGACAGCCATGCCCATGCCCAAGTATGTCTCAAAGCCAGCCCAAGAGATTCAGTTGAGGTGTATTCCAAACAATTCAACATGCACGCCAGCGGCGGTCGCCTACGCTGCCATCCCACTACCATCCCACTGCATCATTAGCGTACCCGTAGACCTCACAGGCTGAGGGTACAGTCCACATGCTCATGCATTGCTGGGTTCTTGCCATGGTGGGCCCCAAGTTCCACAGTGTGAGCACCCGTCGCGGCGCCAGCACACTTGGCTATGCTTCCCAATCCCCCACTATCCCCCACTGCTGCTTGCTGATATGAAGGTTGACTCTACGGATGACCTGCACGACAACAAAAAGGCAAAAGATTCTTGACAGACCTGCACTCTTGTGCTGTTGATCAAACTGCTGTGAACAAGCGCCCATCGCCGCACCGACAGCTTCAGTCATTAATGTGTGACCTTTTGTGGTGCGAATACACAGATGCAGCAGGGTCTAATTGCTGAGTACGGCCTTCACGTGGCCTCCACAGACTCTTGCTTGCAATATTCATTCAGCAGTGGACCTGGGGAAACCTTTGGCTCCAGCATCCATATGTGTGACTGGTTTGAACTGCTCTCGCCTGTGGCGTATCAAGCACATAGTCAACGGGATCACACACCAGATTCGCCCCCGGGTTCTTGTGGATGGCTGAGCAATGGCCAATGCCAACGCCAGTCATGTGGGTGGCAATCTCCCACACCAAGGGTGCTGCTGAGCACCCCGCTGCGTGCCCTCACAGTTGCGTACCTACCCCATGATATTGTTGCCGCAGTCACGCG
>CAVRQG010000042.1:0-111236 GCA_963723215.1 uncultured delta proteobacterium | reverse complement strand
CGTTTTGATCTACTTGTCTAAATTAGCTTCAATATACCGTATGGCTTTCTCAAGACGAGGAATCACACGCTCGGGTCCCAGAATGGCAATGATTTCAAAAATACCCGGGCTGGCAGTCTTTCCGGTCAGTGCCACGCGCACCGGCTGGGCAATTTTTCCCAGCTTAAGACCGGTTTGATCCATCACGTCTTTAAACACATCTTCAAGATTTTCCTGGGTATAACTATCCAGAACTTTAAGTTTTTTCGTCAGCAAAGACAAAGGCGGCAGCGCCGCCGGTTCGAGAAATTTTCGGGCTGCCTTTTCCTCGAAGGTTATCTCCTCAAGATAAAAAAACGAGGCGGCCTGGGCCATTTCTTCAAGGGTTTTGCTGCGGGGGGCAAGTGTTTCAATGACTTTGTGGAGATAGTCATCATCTGTGATTTCAATACCGCATTCATCTAAAAATGGTTTCAAGGGCGTCACCAGTTTTGCGGGAGAGGCTCGCCTTGATGTGCTCTGCATTGAGCGCCAGCAGTTTGTCCGGATCGAAAATGCCCGCCGAGCGGCCGATGTTTTTAAGATCAAAGACGCGCATCAGTTCATCCCGGGTAAAAAATTCCTGGTCGCCATGAGACCACCCGAGACGGACGAGATAGTTTACCAGCGCCTCGGGTAAAAACCCCATATCCCGATAAGCGGTCACGGACATTGCGCCGTGGCGCTTGCTCAGCCGGCTGCGATCGCTGCCAAGCACCATGGGAACATGTCCGAAGGTGGGCAAGGGGGCCTGCAGGGCATGGTAAAGCAGAATCTGCTTGGGGGTGTTCATGACATGGTCGTCCCCCCGAATTACCGTGTTGATATTCATGGTAATATCATCGACCACCACGACAAAGTTATAGGTGGGCGTGCCGTCGCTGCGGCAAATGACAAAATCATCCAATTCATTGTTCTGGAATACGATATTTCCCTTGATCACATCTTCGACCACGGTCGTGCCGGTGAGCGGGGCCCTAAATCGTACCACCGTATTTTCGGCTTTTTTCAGCCCTTTTTCCCGACAGGTGCCGTCATAACGCGGCTTGAGTCCGTTTGCCATGGCTTTCTGCCGCATAAGGTCTATTTGCTCCGGCGAACAGGTGCAATAGTAGGCATGCCCCGTATCGATCATTTTTTGAATATATTCATTATAAATATCGAAACGTTGGGTTTGATAATACGGCCCTTCATCCCAGTCGATATCAAGCCATTTCAAAGCGTCGAAGATTGCGTCCACCGAAGCCTGGGTTGAGCGTTTAGTGTCTGTATCTTCGATTCTAAGAACAAATCTGCCGTTCATATGCCGCGCGTAAAGCCAGTTAAAAATTGCTGTGCGAGCACCCCCCACATGAAGATAACCGGTGGGACTCGGGGGAAACCTCGTAATGATTTGGTCCATTTACACCTCCTGATCATGATCTGCTGTCGACGGAGAGCCAGACAGGCTGATTGGAAACCTTTGCCGATTTGGTTTTAATGTTTAAATATTTGATATGGTTATAATTAATTTGCAATCAATTTACTTAAAATGCCTCATTAAGTTAAGTCATTAGTATAGTGAGGTTGTCATCAGATTAATCGCTGAAGTTTATATATTCATATTATACTAAAAAAATCCTGCACTTATTGACCGTTTCAGGATGAGCGGCAATGTTGGCAATAATTTAATTTGACAAATAATATTAAACGGTTATATTTTAAAAATTTACAAACAACGGGTAAAGCTAATAGCATAGAAGTTAAGCCGACACAAGTAAACAAAAATTGGCTCCGGTCTGGAAAATACTTGACAATTATCTGAATTTAAATTACTAGAAGCGCACCGTAAAATCTGAGTAGTAATTATTTTTAAATTATAAATATATCGAATAGTTAGGAGATTACTTATGGCGGTACCCAAACACAAAACATCCAAATCCAAGCGTGACAAACGAAGAACACACCAAAAAACATCGGCCCCGAATCTTTCAACTTGTCCAGATTGCGGTGAGGCGAAACTTCCGCATCATGCCTGTCCCAGTTGCGGCACATATAAAGGTCGCACCGTCATTTCAACCGATGAGGACTAATAACCAATATTGTGTCGATAATTAAGTATAGCTATCTACCCATACCCTGTTGCAAGGTATCTGAACCAATAATACCTTAAAGCCTTCAAGGAATTCTATATATGGCTGCAGATGAAAATCCCGGTGGTAGACAACTCTATGGGTTGGATCCAGAGTCCCGACAAATGGTACTGGATACTGTCGGCCAACTAAAAAAACGGCTTTTAACCAAAGACAAAATTCTCGAATTTGACCGCAAAGAAATTTTTCCGGAAGAAACGATCCGGGAAATGTTGGGCCCTGAGATCGGACTTCAGCTTTTAATGTTGCCGGAAGCCTATGGCGGTATCGGCGGCGGCGCACGGGACAGCTGCGCCATAACCCGGGAGATGGCTAAAATCTGTCTGGGAATCACCACCGCGTTTTTTGCCCTTCAGCTGGGAGCCGATCCGATTATTGTGGGGGGGACGGTCGCACAGAAACAAAAATGGCTCGGTGCCATCGCGGAGGGCCATGCCCTGGTGGCCTATGCGGTTACCGAACCGGATGCCGGAAGTAATGTCGCCGCCATCAAAACCAAGGCCGACCCGGTAACCAATGATGCGGGTGATATCATCGGCTATAAGATAAACGGCAGTAAGCAATTTATTTCCACCGGACTTTATGCTGATTTCATAACCATTTTGGCCAATACACCCGAGGGGGCGACTTTTTTTGTTATGGAAAAAGACACCGAGGGTTACATCCGGGGGAAAGGTGAAGAAAAACATGGAATACGGGCTTCGAACACCTCGCCGCTGACCTTTTCCGATGCTTTCGTACCGGTGGAGAATCTTATCGGTGACATCCCGGGCCATGGACTCAAACAGGCCACCAAGGTTTTTGGGTATACGAGGCTGATGGTCGCTTCCATGGCTTTGGGCGGTGCAGAAGCCGCGCTCGATATTGCTATCACCTATGCCAAACAACGCATTCAATTTAAAACTCCTTTGTCCGAAAAGCAGGGATACACTCACAAGCTGATCCTGCCCCATGTCATTCGGCTTGCCGCGGCCCAAGCCTATATCGAAGCGGTTGCAGAAAGATTGGATTACGGCGAGAAAGAATTGGAAGTGGAAGGCTCCATTGCCAAATTGTTTGCTACGGAATCCGCCAACAAAGCAGCTGATGACGCCATACAGGCGCTGGGTGGTTACGGCTACATTACCGAATACGAAGTAGAGAAGATCAAAAGAGATGTTCGAATTACCAGCATCTATGAAGGCACCAGTGAAATTCAGCAAACCATCATCAGCACCTTGCGTTGGAAAAAAACACGTAAATCCAAAGGTGAATTTTACCAATCCATCAGCGATGAAATGGATAAACTGCATGCTGAATTCGCGGATCTTGGATGTGGGATTTACGGGCTTGCAGCCCGGGCGCTGAATCAAACCGTCAGTCTGGCCAACGACCATCGATTAACCCGCCAGCAGTTTATCATGTTTGCTCTGGCCGATATGATGGCCCATGTAGAGGTCGGCGCCGGTCTGGCTCGCACGGCCTTCAAATGCTCCCAGCACGGGGATTCCGGATCTGAAAAAATTAAATTGATTTCCAGACTGTTCGCCAACGAGGTTGCCCAAATAGTGTCTCAAAATGTTTTGAAGATTGTATTGGGCTGCGGCGAATTTGATCAAAAGACGGCGACTGAGTATCTGGCGAAAATCGATCATATCCATCTGGCCACCAGCTTTCAAAATATCATCAATGATATGGACAAGCTTGCCGACATTGTGTTTGAGAGGTGATCATGGCGCAGACGGTTAAAAAGACCATTTTGATTACGGGAGGCTCCCGGGGAATCGGCAGGGGCATTTGCATGGCATTTGCCCATATCGACAACCACATCTACTTTAATTACGCATCTGACGCCGAAGCTGCCGCCCAAACCGAAAAACTTGTGATAGATGCCGGCGGCAGCGCAACCGGCCTGCGGGTCAATGTTGCTTCTGAAAAAGAGGTCGCCGAATTCGTCAGACGGGCACTGGATGACACCGGACGTATTGATGTGTTGGTCAACAACGCCGGTATCACCCGAGACGGTTTGATAGTTCGTATGAAAGAATCGGACTGGGATGATGTTCTCAACACCAACCTGAAAGGCGCTTTTCACTGTATCAAGGCGGCTTCAAAAACGATGATCAAGCAACGATCGGGGCGTATCATCAGCGTTTCCTCGGTGGTGGGGGTCAGCGGCAATCCCGGACAGGCAAATTATGTCGCTTCAAAGGCCGGCATTATCGGACTTTCAAAAGCCGTTGCCAAAGAACTGGCAAGCAGGGGCATTACGGTCAATGTAGTGGCGCCGGGCTTTATCGAAACCGACATGACAGCATCCCTGCCGGACAAAGCCAGAGAGGCGATGGTGGCCCAGATTCCTCTCGGGCGTGCCGGAACAGACCGGGACATTGCTGCAGCCGTGGCCTTTCTGGCGTCCGATGAAGCCGCCTACATTACCGGACAGGTCATTCATGTAAGTGGCGGGATGTATATGTGAGAATGATTCGATTGCTCAACGATTATTTAATTTGGTATTTGGCTTTTTTTAATTCAAATTTTTCTGGGACCACTTTGGTTCCAGATATTTGCAAGGAGGTAATTCTGATGTCCATTGAAGATAAAGTTAAAAAGATTATTGCAGAAAAACTGAGTGTTGACATGGCAGAAGTCGTTCCCGAAGCTTCATTTGTGGATGATTTGGGAGCAGATTCTCTCGATCTCGTTGAATTGATCATGTCTATGGAAGAAGAATTTGACGTCGAGATTTCCGACGAAGATGCCGAAAAAATTACAACGGTCAAGGATGCTTTCGATTACGTTGCCAACCACTAAAAATGATTAAACAAAAAAATAAACGGGTTGTAGTTACAGGATTAGGGCTTGTCACGCCGCTAGGCATTGGCGTCCAACCAACATGGGAGTCTCTTTGTGCCGGGAAATCGGGTGTTGGCGAAATTACCCGGTTTGACTGTTCTGACTACGCCACCAAAATCGCGGCGGAGGTCAAGGATTTCAAGGCCCGGGATTTTATGTCTAAAAAAGATGCTCGGCGTGTGGAGCTCTTTATTGCGTATGCCCTAGCGGCAACCCGTATGGCCATTGAAGACTCCGGGCTTGTGATCGACAGGGCCAATGAAATACGGGTCGGAACCATCACCGGATGCGGGCTGGGCGGCCTGCGATTCATGGAAGATACCGTTTTGCGAGTTGCCGAGGAGGGGCCCAAATGGGTGAGTCCTTTTTTTATTCCCATGATGATCGGCAATATGGTACCGGGATTAATATCCGTCCACTTCGGCGCCAAGGGTCCCAATTCATCCCTTGCGACTGCCTGCGCGGCCGGCGCCCATGCGGTGGGCAATTCTCTTAGACTGATTCAAAGCGGCACCGCGGATGCCATGATTACCGGAGGCACAGAAGCCGTTATAAGCCCTTCGTGCATTGCCGGTTTCAATTCCATGAAAGCCCTGTCCACCCGCAATGATGAGCCCGAGAAAGCATCGCGACCGTTTGACCGGGACCGGGATGGTTTTGTCGTCGGGGAAGGCAGCGGTATTTTGATCCTTGAAGCCCTCGACCACGCCCTTGCCCGAAATGCGCCTATCTATGCGGAAATTACAGGTTACGGCATGACCGGCGACGGCTATCATATGACCTCGCCCCCGCCGGACGGAAACGGCGCTGTGCGCTGTATGATCGCGGCACTTGAGGACGCCGGATTGGAAGGAAACAAGATCGACTATATCAATGCTCATGGGACTTCCACCCAGCTTAACGACCTGTATGAAAGCCGGGCGATCAAAGCTGTTTTCAAGGAGCATGCCCGTTCTTTAGCTGTGAGTTCAACCAAGTCGATGACGGGTCATTTGCTGGGGGGAGCCGGGGGAATTGAGAGTGTGTTTACGGCGCTCACCATACATGAAGATCTAATTCCACCCACCATCAATTATGACAATCAGGACCAGGAATGCGATCTGGATTATGTCCCCAACGTGGCGCGCAGCATAAAAGTTGAAAATGCCATGACCAATTCATTTGGTTTCGGCGGCACCAATGCCACTTTGATTTTAACTAAATATCAGGAATAAGCATGTCGACAAGCCCACTTCATACTCCCATTATTATCGGCTGTGATCACGCTGCCTACCCCTTGAAGGAAAAGGTTAAAGCGCATCTTGTTGAAAAAGCCATCGATGTGGAGGATGTGGGGACAGACAGCGAAATATCGGTGGATTATTCCTATTTTGGCGCTAAAGTGGCCGCTCAGGTTTCGACGGGAAGATTCGATCGGGGGATTTTGCTTTGTGGCACCGGCTTGGGAATGTCGATGGTGGCAAACAAGTTTCCACATGTTCGTGCCGCCCTTTGCAATGATCTTTTTTCCGCCATTATGAGTCGTCGGCACAACGATGCCAATATTCTGGTTATGGGCGGACGGGTGATTGGAGAGGCCCTGGCAGTAGAAATTGTCAAAGCCTGGTTGGAAACTCCCTTTGAAGGGGGTCGACATCAGGAGCGCATCGATCACTTCGAAAGCTTTGAGCGCATTGAACAGGGACTGAAGGTAAAAATAAAGTAATGACAGGCTTCCAGAAGAAAGGCAGCAAGCGCACGGATATACATAAAGCTGCAACCTAACATGGCAAATAAACAATCTCGTCCCTCCTGGGGAACCTATTTCATGAACATCACCAATCTTGTTGCTGAACGTTCCACATGCATCAGGAGAGCCGTAGGTGCCGTCCTCGTCAAAGAAAAACGCATTTTGTCAACCGGCTATAACGGCGCTCCCAGCGGTTTGAAACACTGTCTCGAGATTGGTTGTTTGCGAGAGCAGATGGGTGTTGAATCCGGTAAAATGCACGAACTGTGCCGTGGTATTCATGCAGAGCAAAACGCCATTATACAGGCAGCTTACCACGGTGTGTCCGTCAACGGAGCCGTCATTTTTTGCACCAATCAGCCTTGCTCCATCTGTGCGCGAATGATTATCAATGCCGGTATTCAAAAGATTTTTTACCAGTCCGGTTACGCAGATTCATTGGCCAAGGAACTGCTGGGAGAAGCCGGGATTGAATTGAAGCAGATTGGTTCCGATAATCGGGGAGAAAGCTCATGAAATGTCCATTTTGTGGAGAAATTGACAACAAGGTTATCGATTCCAGGTTGAGCAAGGATGCCAGTGTGATCCGGCGGCGCAGGGAATGCATTGAATGCAGCCGACGTTTTACAACCTACGAGCATATTGAAGAAATCCCCATTATGATCATCAAAAAGGATGGCCGTCGCGAGGTATTTAATCGAGAAAAAGTTCGCAGCGGTGTCAAAAAGGCCTGTCAGAAACGTGATATCAGTATGAATGTCATCGAAGAGTTTATCGATGATTTGGAGCGTGATTTGCGAGAAATCGACGAAAAAGAATTTCCGGCCTCCGTCATCGGTGAAAAAATCATGGCAAAGCTCCACGATCTGGATGATGTTGCGTATGTTCGATTTGCTTCGGTTTATCGGGAATTTAAAGATGTGAACGATTTTGTTTCCGAATTGAGGAGCCTCTTGAGTAATCACGAAAAAAAAGATGATAGAAAACAGAGAGCTATAGGCCGAAAACAGACGGCAGATGGATGACCGTCATTTCATGAACATGGCTTTGGATCTTGCAGCCCAGGGCGAAGGATCTACTTCACCGAATCCAATGGTCGGCGCTGTCGTGGTAAAAAACGGCCGGGTCGTTGGCAGCGGATATCACAAGATTGCAGGGGGTCCCCATGCGGAGGTCAATGCGCTTGACGCTGCCGGTAGTCTTGCGAAGGGGGCGACCCTTTATGTTACCCTCGAACCCTGTAATCATACCGGACGTACTCCCCCGTGTACCCATAAGATATTGGAATTTGGCATCGAACGCGTGGTCGCGGCCATGAAAGATCCCAACCTAAAAGTGGCCGGAGGTGGCGCTGGATTTTTAGAACAGAACGGAGTGCCCGTTACCACGGGCGTTTGCGAAGCCCAGGCCAAAAAACTGAATGAAGCCTTTATCAAGTACGTCTGCACCGGCCGTCCTTTTGTCATTGCCAAATGTGCGGCCACCCTCGATGGCCGAATTGCGACCCGCACGGGAGACTCCCGTTGGGTAACCGGGGAAACAGCACGTCGGTTCGTTCATCAGTTGCGTCATCGGGTGGATGCCATCATGGTCGGTATCAATACCGTGCGGAATGACGACCCGAGCCTGACGACCCGTCTGCCCGGCTCGCAAGGCAGTGATCCGGTGCGAATCATTCTGGACACCCATCTATCCATTTCATCGGACGCACGGGTTTTGCGGCAGGCTTCCGCTGTTCCCACTATTCTGGTGGCCGGTCCCGCAGCGCCGGTAAATAAAAAGAAAGCGCTTGAAAATATCGGCGCCCAGGTATGTCAAGTACCGCTTAAAAATGAATTGATTGATTTGAACGCTTTGATGGAGCAGCTTGGTACCATGGAACTTACCAGTCTGCTTATTGAGGGCGGCAGCCGGGTGCTGGCATCTGCATTCAACTTAGCAGTAGTAGACAAAGTATTCTTTTTTTATGCGCCTAAAATTTCAGGGGGCGATGACGGTGTTCCCATATGCAGCGGACCGGGGGCGGAAATGATGAGCGATTGCATAGCGGTCAAGGATATCGCCGTTCAGCGGCTTGGTGACGACGTACTCGTGGAAGGATATGTTGATTAGCTGTTCGGGTTCAATGTTCCCGGTTAAAAACACCCAACCATATTATATTAAAGGGATTCTTTCTTCATCGGTTTTGTAAAGTCATTTCACCCAATGAGTGATATCGGGTATGCCGGATCTTGATCAATATAGAAAGCAGTTTCCAACAGTTATAACCTTTGAACCGTGAACCCTGAACATAGAACCGATCAGTTAAGGATTGAATAAACCCTTTTCAGTTTATCCGGGTTAGGTGTTTTCTTCGTGATCCGTTTTCAGTTGTAAATTGCGGATTAGTTGTTATATTTTGATCGTTTGAATGTTTGGAGAGGGTCTTAATAAATGTTTACGGGAATTATAGAGGGTCTGGGTACCATCGCAGGTATCCGGTCTGCCGGCCAGGGAAAACGCCTGGCAATTGAAGCGGATTTTTCGCTGGATCAGACAAAAATCGGCGACAGCATTTCCGTCAGTGGCGCCTGCCTGACCGCAGTGAAAATCGATGGCAAACGCTTTGAGGTTGACGTCTCGCCGGAGACGCTGCATACGACAACTTTTGGCCAGGCTAAAATTGGTGACCGCCTCAATATCGAGCGGGCCATGCGTCTTTCAGATCGGATAGACGGACATCTGGTGTCGGGCCATATCGACGGGACGGGTGTCATCAAACAAAAGGAATCTCTGAGCAATGCCGTCATCCTATCCGTTGAAGTCGGCGAATCGCTCGCACAATATATGATTATCAAGGGTTCGGTTGCCATGGACGGTATCAGCCTGACCCTTAATACCTGTGAATCCGACAGCTTTTCCGTGAGCATCATTCCACATACGGCCAAATTGACGACCATCAGTCTTAAGAATAAAGGTGACCGGGTGAACATCGAAACAGATATGATTGGAAAATATGTTTCACGATTCATGAGCGGTGCGCCAGGCGGGAGCCAAGAGCATAATTCGAAACACGCAGAACTTGATCATGCCTTCTTAGTCAAAACCGGGTTTATTGATTAGCACCCTGTTGGTTTTTAAAATCAAATTGATTTGAACTAAAAAAATTACTGGAGACAAAGAGGAAAAATGCCACAACTAAGTAGCGAAGAGGCCATAAAAGAAATCAGAGAAGGACGGATGGTTATCCTTGTGGATGATGAGGACCGTGAGAATGAGGGTGATCTCTGCATGGCGGCGGAAAAAGTGACCCCTGAGACCATCAATTTTATGGCCAAATACGGTCGCGGACTTATTTGCCTGTCGATGACCGCGGACAAAATAGACAGCTTGGATCTGCCCCCGATGGTGGATATCAACACATCTCCTTACGGGACCGGATTTACAGTGTCCATCGAAGCCCGCTGCGGTGTGACCACCGGAATCTCGGCCGCCGACCGGGCCACTACGATATTGGCTGCCGTAGCTGCTGATGCCAAACCCCGTGATCTGGTAAGACCCGGCCATATTTTCCCCCTCCGGGCCAGGGATGGCGGGGTAATCGTAAGAGCCGGCCAGACGGAAGGCTCTGTTGACATGGCGCGCCTGGCCGGTTTGCAGCCTGCCGGTGTTATCTGCGAAGTCATGGATGAAGACGGAAGCATGGCCAGAATGCCGGCTTTGGAAAAATTCAGTGAAAAACATGGAATTGGAATTTGCACCATCGCTGATTTAATCGAATATCGGATGCGTACGGAATCCTTCGTGCGCCGTTCAGCCGAAACGATAATTCCGACTTCGGTTGCCGGTGATTTTAAAGCCATTGTTTATGAGAACGATGTGGACAATTTGTTGCACATCGCCATGGTCAAAGGCATGGTTGACCCGGAAAACCCCATACTGGTTCGCGTCCATTCCGAGTGTCTGACCGGTGATATTTTCGGATCCATGCGTTGTGATTGCGGACAACAGCTGCAAAAAGCCATGTTAAAAATGGAAGGGGAAGGCAGCGGGGTGCTGCTGTATATCCGACAGGAAGGTCGAGGTATTGGTCTGATCAACAAAATCAAGGCCTATGCGTTGCAAGACAAAGGCTTTGATACTGTGGAAGCCAATGAGAAGCTAGGTTTTGCACCGGATATGCGAAACTACGGCATTGGGGCACAAATCCTGGTTGATCTGGGTGTCCGAAAAATGAGACTTTTGACCAACAATCCCAAAAAAATGGTGGGCCTTGACGGGTACGGACTGAGTATTGTCGAACAGGTGCCGATCGAGGTCGCTCCCAATGAATTCAACAAGTGCTATCTGGAATGTAAAAAACTAAAAATGGGGCACGTGTTGAATATGGATGCTAATCCCTAATGGGGTTATATCGTTCAGATCGTTTGGATGGTTTTGATCGTTTAGATGGGTTGAGGCAAATTGGCATAGAGCATGGTGCATGGGGCAGAGGGAAGAACGATCTTAACCATCATAATCGACCTTAACGAACATAACGTTCTAACCAACACCGAAAGGAGCGTAAATGCCGAAATTCTATGAGGCGAAACTCATTGCAGAGGGTAAAAAATTTGCATTGGTTGTCAGCCGTTTCAACGACTTTATCACTGAAAAGCTTTTAAGCGGTGCGCTCGATGCCCTGATTCGCAGTGGTGCTGCAGATGAAGACCTCGAGGTGGTCAAGGTCCCGGGATGTTTCGAAATTCCGCTTGTAGCAAAAAAAATGGCAAATACGAAGCGTTTCGACGCTGTCATTTGTTTGGGTGCTGTCATTAGGGGCTCTACAACGCACCATGAGTACGTTGGTGCTGAAGTATCCAAGGGCGTCGCTATGGTCGGCATGGAGTCTGAAATTCCGGTTATCTTCGGCGTTATTACGACCGATACCATCGAACAGGCCATTGAACGGGCAGGCACCAAAGCAGGCAATAAGGGATGGAGTGCGGCCATAGCTGCCGTGGAGATGGCAAACTTGTTTGAATTGATTGATTAATGCAGCCATGGGCACCCGCCGCCAAGCACGAGAGCTTGCTATGCAAGCGCTTTTTTATATGGATATGCGAAAGGATGCATCCGAGGAAATGCTGGAATACTTCTGTGAATGCTTTTGCGCTTCGAAAAAGTCACGACCGTTCTTAATAAAATTAGTTAACGGTGTTATCGGTAAAAAAGGACAGATCGACGCGTTGGTCGAGCGCTTTTCCCAAAATTGGAAAATAAGCCGGATGTCGTGTGTCGATCGCAATGTGATGCGCATTGCGATTTACGAAATGCTTTATTGTGATGATATACCACCGAAAGTTTCCATCAATGAAGCCGTCGATATCGGGAAGAAGTTCGGTACGCAAGACTCCGGGGCATTTATTAACGGCATTATGGACAGCATCAAAGAGGCTCTGGACTTAGAGGGTGCTCCAATTAAAGTGGGCACTGTACAGTCTGGTGCGGTCGACTAAAACGTTTAGGTTGTACAACTAATATGGCAACATCTATCTAATGGTGATTTTCATTGATTAAACCGGCCCTTTTCAGGCCGGCGGCTGGGCATATATTTTGTTTCCGGTGGAAGGAGGAGGGTGTGATCATCAAAACACTGACAGTTGGACCTATCCAGGCAAACTGTTTTATCCTGGGTTGTGACGAGACATTGGAGGCGGCGGTTATCGATCCAGGAGACGAAACCGATCGAATTTTAAACGCATTGGCTGAGTCAAGTTTGTCTGCCAAGTTTATTATCAACACCCATGGACATTTTGACCATGTCGGCGCAAATAAAAGGTTGAAAGAAGCAACCGGTGCACCGATCCTCATCCATTGTCTCGACGCCCCGATGCTCGACCAGCTTTCCAGCACTGCTGCCGCCTGGGGCCTGGCGGCAGACAACTCACCCAAACCAGACCGGGAGCTCAATGACGGTGATAAAATCTCATTTGGAAATACCACCTTAAAGGTGATTCATACCCCCGGTCACACGCCGGGTGGTATTTCTCTTTATGCCTCGGATTTTATTTTTGTTGGCGATACCTTGTTTGCAGGTTCCATTGGTCGCACCGATTTTCCAGGAGGCAGCTTTGAGACGCTCAAGGAAAGTATCCGTAAAAAGCTGTTTGTGCTTGGTGATCATGTTAAAGTTTATGCGGGACATGGGCCGTCCACAACAATCGGGGAAGAAAGACGCTCCAATCCCTTTGTGGGGGATCATGCTTCTTACTTTGGTTAACCCGCTCACTCAATCGATATTAGATATTCGGGGTTGATTCTTACTTCGACTATAGGAGTTTTGCTCAAATATGCACACTTGCGCTTCATCTCCCAGAGATCACAGAGTTTTTTGATCTTTCCCTGTATGCACTGTGGATTCCGTCAGAGATTAAATAGCCCAGGTTTGGGTCATGCCCAGATTTTCACTTATCCTGATTTTGCCTGAACCTCGGCATGCTCGATTCCCCGCCGCTTTAAAATATCGTAATAAACCATGATTTGTTTGATATATAGGACGGGTTCAGTTCCCCGGCAATAGCCATATTTTGAGTTTTTATAATATTTACGAAAGCTCAATAAAGGCAGCGTTTTTGCCAGCGATTCCCATGAGTCCGGGTCAAGATTCATTTTGACCGCCAGCCGGCGGGCATCCTGGATATGTCCCTGACCGATATTGTAAGCCGCCAGAGAGATGAGCAGTCGATCCTTCCCCGCCGCACTTTCAAAAAGATCATAAAGGTTTTTTAAATGCTGCACTCCGGCATTGATGTTTTCCACAGGGTTGTAGATATCTTTAACACCCAGACTGCGGGCTGTGCTCGAAAGAAGTTGCATCAAACCTTTAGCACCGGCATGGCTTTTAGCCCAGGGATTTAGATGGGATTCCTGATAAATTTGAGCCGAAATCAAGCGCCAATCAAAGCCGTGTCTTTTTGCCGCAGCCTTTATAAACGGGCTGTAACGGGATAATCTGGTTTTAATTCTGCGATGAAAGATGCTTAAATCGACGTAATCGAAGTTTGCGATGTCGCCATAGTATTTATTGTAAATTTCATTGTATTTGCCATTTTTTTTGATAATTTTAAAAAATGAATTAATTTTTGCTTTTAATCGTCGAGCTTCGGGATGCACCGCCCATCCCAGTTGCTGCAAATCACTGATTGCACCAGCCATAATTGCACCGGGATAATGGCGTCGGCTCAATAGGGCAACATTGCTGTCGGCTACGGTAAATTCGATATCTCCTCTGTCGACATGCTGGATCAATTCTTCCGTTGGCAAATCGTGATGGAGCTCAATGGTAAAATCAATTCCCTGTTTTTGGAGTTCTTCAAGCCGGTCATGGTAAGAGGTGGCGGGTCGAACATGAATGGTCTTGCCGGCTAGATCTTCCAGTTTTGTGATTTTTGCACGGTTTCGCTTGGAAATGATGTGTTGCTGGATATCCATGTATCCATCTGAAAATTCTGCCTGTTGTTGTCTTTTGGGCGTAATTGTCATGCCAGCTGCGATAAAGGCAGCGGTGCCATTCTCCAAGGCCGGGATCATTTCCTCCCAATCTTCTGTGATTTCCACTATCAGTTTAACTCCGATATATTTTGCAAACTCTTTTGCCAGCTCATATTCAAACCCCATGGGTTCATCGCGATAGGTATAGTAACAATGGGCAGAATTGCGGGTAATCACTGAAATTTGTCCGGCTTTTTGTATCTTATGAAGCGTGCTGAATTTATAATCGTTGACGATTGGATTCATTACATAAAATACCGCAAGCACCCACCCTGCTAAAATAATGAGCTGAGGGGCAGGCCGCCCGCGAAAAATCTTATTGATTGCCGACGTAACCATTATGGCCTAAAACGCCCCGAGCTGACACGGCTTTATCTTAATTTTGAGGGCTTCGCAGGCTGCGCTGATGGCCATTTTCGGTAGGCTGAACCGCTGCGCGATATTCCAGGCAGCACGGCAAGAAAGCTTATTCTCCACTAAAGCCACGCGAATAGCCTCTTCCAGGTCCTTGCTTTGGGGTGATTTTGGTTTAACCGCTTTTTTAACCGGACCATATCCGAATAAACCCAGCTGGCATTTAACCAATCTTATATCCAGCAGATCTATGCCTTTGCCGACATCAGCCGGAGTCGCTTTCAACTGCTCTACTAGTTGAAAGGCAACAGCGCATGCAATTTCATTGTTTTTGGCTTTTTCCTCAACTTTTTGTCTAACTGCGGGGTCCAGATGTGGATCGGTACCGTGCTTTTCTGAAAATTTTGGCGCTTGTTCCCGTGTCATTTCATATCTCCTTAACCACGTGGATGGGTTGTTGGTTTGTGTGTCTATTTTACTTGAATAAAATCAAATGGTTTGATAATTTAATAATTTTATTCGAGTATACCATATTTCAGATTTGGTTTGCAATTGGTTGCTTAAACTCAAATCAAGCTGGCTAATGAGCATATCTTTAAAGAAAGTAATAGGTTAGCATGTCTTTCGTTTGTTCTCGAAAAAAAACACGCCAGATAAGGGTTGGGAAGGTTCTGGTGGGGGATATGGCGCCAATTTCGGTGCAATCCATGACAACGACATCCACTACGGATATTGATGCCACCGTTTCCCAGATCAAACGCTTGGAAGCGGCTGGCTGCGAAATTGTTAGAGTGGCAGTACCGGATCATCAAGCTGCGGAGGCCATCAGAACCATAAAACATCACATTTTAATTCCCCTAATTGCCGATATACATTTCGACCACCGGTTGGCCATTGCAGCAATTCTGGCTGGTGCAGATGCCTTGAGGATCAATCCCGGCAATATCGGAAGTGTCAAGAACGTGAAGGCCGTGGTGGACTGTGCCAAAGAGGCTGGTATTTCGATTCGTATCGGTGTTAATTCCGGTTCGCTGGAAAAAAATATCCTTAAAAAATATAATGGTGTCACCGCCGAAGCCATGGTTGAAAGTGCCCTGGTTCATGTCAACCTTATGAACTCATTTGGTTTTAACCAGATGAAAGTTTCCTTGAAAGCATCCGATGTTTCCCGTACGGTTGAAGCTTATCGATTGTTGTCTGCCAAAACCGATTTGCCGCTCCACGTCGGGGTGACCGAAGCAGGCTCGCTTTACACCGGTATCGTCAAATCTGCCCTGGGCATCGGTACCTTGCTGGCTGAAGGTATCGGCGACACCATCCGGGTATCCCTGACCCGGGATCCGGTTGAAGAAGTGCGGGTAGGGTATGAAATTCTCAAGGCCTTGGGTCTTCGCCAGCGTGGACCGGAGATCATTGCCTGCCCTACCTGCGGGCGTTGCAACATTGAATTGTTTGATATTGTCGAACAGGTGGAAAAAGCGTTGCTGTCCAATGCGTCTCCGATTAAAATTGCCATAATGGGATGCGTTGTCAACGGACCCGGAGAAGCGCGGGAGGCTGACATCGGTATTGCCGGCGGGGATGGAAGTGGTGTTCTTTTCCGCAAGGGTAAAGTGGTCAAAAAGTTCCCCCAGGAGAAGCTGGTTGAAATTCTACTGGCTGAAGTAGAAAAATTTGAAAAAAAGCGAAAGGAATGAAATGGGAAAGAGTGTGCAGACGGCAATATCGCCGAAAAGGGCGGAGGATTATCCAAATTGGTACCAACAGGTCATAAAAGCATCCGATTTAGCAGAGCGATCCCAGGTTAGAGGATGCATGGTCATCAAACCGTGGGGTTATGCGCTTTGGGAAAATATCGTGCGCGTGCTCGATGATATGTTCAAAGCAACCGGTGTTAGAAACGCTTATTTTCCGCTGTTTATCCCCTTGAGCTTTTTGGAAAAGGAAGCCGAACACGTCGAAGGCTTCGCCAAAGAGTGCGCGGTGGTTACCCATCACCGCCTTGAAAAAGGACCGGACGGGGGATTGGTTCCCGCCGGCTTGTTGACAGAACCGTTGGTGGTGCGACCCACTTCCGAAACAATCATCGGGGACTCATTTTCCAAATGGATCAGCAGTCATCGCGATCTTCCTGTTCTCATCAACCAGTGGGCCAATGTTGTTCGCTGGGAAATGCGGACACGGTTGTTTTTAAGGACCAGTGAATTTCTATGGCAGGAAGGACACACCGCCCATGCGACCCGGGCAGAAGCGGTTGAACGAACGGAGCTGATGCTCGACGTTTATGCGAAAATGGCCGAAGATTATTTGGCCATGCCGGTTTTAAGAGGCCGCAAGACAGCGGCTGAGCGATTCCCCGGCGCTGTGGATACTTTTTGCATCGAGGCGATGATGCAGGATCGCAAAGCGTTACAGGCAGGAACTTCACATTTTCTGGGTCAGAACTTTGCCAGAGCGTCGGAAATAAAATTTCAGACAGCGGCGGAAATCGAAGATTACGTCTGGACAACTTCATGGGGTTCTTCCACGCGATTAATTGGAGGGGTGATCATGACCCATGGTGACGATGACGGTATCATCCTGCCTCCCAAAATTGCTTCGGCCCAAGTGGTGTTGCTGCCGATCATCAGAAAACCCGACGATCGCCAAAAGGTGATGACCTATACCGAAAATCTGGCCAAACAGCTGCAAGAAACTTATTACCATCATCGACAAATCGTCGTTGAAATCGACGAGCGCGATATCGGCGGGGCACGCGGCTGGGACTGGATTAAAAAGGGGATACCGTTGCGGGTTGAAATCGGCCCTCGAGACATTGCCCAGGGTTCCATATATTTAGGTCGGCGCGACAGGGGACATAAGGAAAAAGTTTCCATTAGTCGGGATCAGTTTGTCCATGAAATATCCGATATTTTGGATGAAATACAGGACAACCTCTTTTCGCGGGCTCAGAAGTACAGCCAAGAACATACTCAGACCTTCGATGACAGCAAGAAATTTTACGACTTTTATACGCCGATAAATACACAAAAACCGGAAATCCACGGTGGGTTTGCCGTATCTCCCTGGTGTGGCGAAGAAACATGCGAGTTAAAAATAAAAAATGAGCTTGGCGTAACCATCCGCTGCCTTCCTTTTGAACAGGATAACAGTAAAGGCCCTTGTGTCTGTTGCGGCAGTCCGGGTAAATTCAGTGCGGTTTTCGCAAAAGCCTATTGATAATAATCAATATGAATTGATGCAGGCAAGCAGCATTCGGCAACCGGTGGATAGTAACAAGAAAGCAGCAGCTAATGTTGAGTGATCAGATTTGATCCGAATTAACGATATCATAGATAAAATCAGTGAGTACCATCCGGAAGCGGATCTGGATACCATTGAGCGCGCCTACATCTATTCTGCCAGAGTGCATGCAGGCCAGGTGCGTCTTTCCGGCGAACCCTATCTTTCTCATCCGCTGGAAGTGTCCGGAATTCTCAGTGACATGAAACTGGATGTTATCAGTGTGGCAGCCGGTCTCTTGCATGATGTGATTGAGGATACCCAGGCAGTTCCCGAAGACATCGAGCAAATATTCGGCTCTGAGATTTCGCACATCGTTTCCGGGGTCACCAAACTGAGCGGTCTTTCGTTCCACAGCACCCGGGCGCGGCAGGCCGAAAGCCTTCGCAAGATGTTTCTGGCCATGGCAGATGATATCCGGGTCATTCTGATCAAGCTGGCCGACCGGCTTCACAATATGCGTACCCTCCAATTTCACAAACCCAATAAAAGAAAAAAAATTGCCGAAGAGACTCTTGACATCTATGCGCCTATTGCCGCGCGCCTTGGTATTTACTGGATAAAAAATGAGCTTGAAGAAACCTCGTTTAAATATTTTCAACCGGAGGAGTACAGTCGAATCCAAAATTTGGTGGCCAAGTCCAGTGCAGAGCGCACAAAATATATGGAAACAGTTAAAGGCTATATCCAAAAAAAGATGGACGAGGCTCGTCTGGAATGTGAGGTATTAGGACGCAATAAAAATTATTACAGCATTTTCAATAAGATGGTTTCCCAGAACCTTCCCTTTGAAGAAATTTATGATATCATTGCTTTTCGAATTATTCTCAATTCAATCTCCAATTGTTATGAAGCCTTGGGACTGATTCATTCCATGTGGAAACCTATCGATCATAAGTTCAAGGACTATATCGCACGTCCTAAGGCCAATATGTACCAGTCCTTGCACACGACAGTTGTCGGACCTTTCGGCGAGCGCATCGAAATTCAGATACGAAACTGGGAGATGGATCGGGTGGCGAAATCCGGCATCGCGGCCCATTGGAGCTATAAAGAAGGTAAACGTATTGATGAAAATATCAGTGAAAAATTCGCCTGGATCCAGGATCTCGTCGAAAACCAGGAAAACTTTCGAGATCCCGGCGAATTTCTGGAAAATGTCCGCATTGATCTGTTTCAGGATGAAGTCTATGTGTTTACCCCGCGTGGTGAGATTAAAACCCTGGCAAACGGGGCGACCGCAGTTGATTTTGCCTATATGATTCACACGGAAGTCGGTAATCAATGCACCGGCGCGAAAGTGAACGGTCAGCTGGTGCCTCTGGTCTATCAATTGAAGACCGGTGATATTGTTGAGATTATAACCTCTAAAAATCATCACCCCAGCAAAGATTGGCTGAAATTTGTTAAAACCGTCAAAGCGCGGTCAAAAATCCGCCAATGGATAAAGACCCAGGAAAAAGAACGTAGTATTAGTTTGGGCCGGGAGATGCTTGAAAAGGCTTTTCGCAAGGAAAAACTGAATTTTAACACACTGATCAAGACCGAGGAGTTAGCAGGCGTCGCGTCTCATTTCAGTTTCAAGACGATTGATGATTTGATTGCCAATGTGGGTTACGGGAAAATTACACCTCTTCAGGTCGTACGCAAATTTGCTCCCAAATCGCAGACGGAAGAGATTCCGGAAACGATATTTGACAAACTCATAGGGCGGGTGAGCCGCAAGAAAAAGCTCAAAAACGGAGTGCTCGTCAAAGGTGTTGATGATATTCTGATAAAATTCGGCAAATGCTGTCAACCGGTTCCCGGCGATAACATTATCGGCTATATAACTAGAGGATTCGGCGTGACGGTTCATCGCACCAATTGTGTCAATGCACTGGAAATGAATCCCGAGCGCCAAATCGAAGTTGACTGGAATCAGGAGACCACCGAGATGTATCCGGTAAAGATTCGGATAATCTCACATGATCGACAAGGTTTGTTGGCGGACCTTGTCGGCAATATCAGCAAATATGGCGCCAATATCCTTCATGCCGCCTCTGATACCCGTGACAGCAAAATAGTCGACAGTTTTTTTACCATCGGGGTGGAGGATATCGGCCACTTGGAGAAGATTTTATCGGCTGTCAGGAAGGTTAAACTCGTACAGGACGTAAAAAGGATTGGCTAGGAAGCCTTTGTCACATACCCGGACTTGATGCAGCTGGTGCAGGCAACCATTTTTTTGACCTGACCGTTTGAAATCGCCCGCACACGCTGTAAGTTCGGGTTAAATCTGCGTTTGGTTACATTATGGGCATGGCTCACGTTATTGCCGACCATGGGTTTTTTACCGCATATTTCACATACCCTGGACATGGTTGTTCTCCCTCAAAGAAAATTTAAAAAAAATATGGGTTAGTAATTTCGCATATTCGACAATGCTTAAAACAAGAACTTCTACACTAAAATTTTATGTGTGTAAAGGTTTTTTTATTCCTCAATTTCAATTAATGAGGCTTCACATTTAGCGATATAATTCAGGGATTCCTGATGGTACCCCACATCAGGATAATTAGAAAGTACCGACATGAAGCGCTGCAAAGCAGCTTTATAGTGCTTGGATTTATAGTAAAAAACACCAATATAGTAATCATTTCCGGCCAGGCTTTTCAAACATTTCGAGATATGCTCCGCACCGCTGCGTGCATATTGATCGTCGGGAAACTGTTTGTTTAAGCGCTGGAAGGTTTCAAGAGCCTTGCGGGCCGGTGTCTGATCACGATCTATCGTGTCGATCTGATCGTAATAGCAAAGACCGATTTGATAGATAACATAGGGAATCGCCTCGTTTCGTGGATGCAGCTTTTCAAACTCTTCATAGGCAAAAATGGCCTCTTCGTATTGCTCCAGATGATAATGAGCGTCGGCAATTTTTAATTCTGCCAGAATTGCATACTTAGAAAAGGGATACCAGTCTCTTAGTTGCTGAAATTGTTCGATGGAGTCTTTGTAGCCTCCATCTTCGAACGCATCCATTCCGTCCCACGCCAGTTCCTGGGCAGTTCGAGTCTCTTCTTTGCCGGTGATGGCATTCCAGGTCTTTTTCAGCGCAGAGCACCCCGAGCCGAGAAAGAGTATGATGATTCCAACGACAATGAGGCGTTTCATGTCCCGACATCTGAAATAGCTAAAGTAATTTATTGACGGCTTCTTCCAATTTTGATTTGGCTACCATGCCCGTGATTTGTTCGACAACATCACCACCTTTGAAGAAAATGAGCGTTGGGATGGCTTTTATCCCAAATTTTCCAGGGGTGACAGGACTGTTATCAACGTTACACTTGGTAAATTTAATTTTGTCGCCGAATGTATTTGCAAGGTCTTCGACCACCGGTCCGATCGCTTTGCACGGACCGCACCATGGCGCCCAGAAATCAACCAGCACCGGCTTGTCGGATTGTAAAACTTCAGTTTCAAAATTCCCGTCATCTATCTCCATGATTCCTTCTGCCATAACATCGTATCCTTTCCTTTGAATTGACAATTTCTCAATTATAGTTATGAGTAGGTATCTTGTCAACCTAGACGAGATATCTAAAAACCAGCCTGGAGTTCACAGTGATTTTGGCCGATCAATTAGAGGCTATCCGCTAATTTGGGCTCCCTTTATTTTGATGTGCACAAACAGTCTCTCCATAATTTACTCTATTTCGAAATTTAAGCATTGATTTGGCATTTGGATTCTGGCAAAATTTTCAGCATCATTGCTAGATAGAGAATCCTGGCCCAAAAGGCCAGATTTTTTGTGTTTGAATAAAATTTCCGTTATCGTGATTTTGCCCTATCGTGGCGGATTTACATCGGTGCTGCCGGTTTACCCCAATGGCGCATCTTTATGGCTTATTCGGGATGGGAGGTATACAAAATAATGGGAAAAATCCGTATTGGAGCTCTCATTTCGGGGGGTGGAACGAATTTGCAGGCGATCATCGACTCCTGTGACAATGGAAAAATAGACGGGCAGATCGTTTTTGTCGGATCGGATGATTCTGACACTCCAGGCCTGCAAAGGGCACGTAAAAAAAGCATCCCGACATTCGCAGTCGACTATAAATCAATCATCCGAGAGTTCAGAAAAGCGCCTTCAAAGGCAGTACTGCCGGATGATTTTGTTTTCAAGGAAATATTTTCGAAACAAAACATTTTTTCTGATCGTGACGATCCGGCCAAAAGCCAATTTTTCTTAATGACTCGTGCGATTGCTGAAGCATGCTTGTTGGATGCGATGCAACCCTATCCTTTCGACCTGCTGGTACTGGCCGGTTTTATGCGAAATTTAACACCTTATTTTATTGACCGGGTTAATAACGTAACCAATCAGCCGCGAATTATGAATATACACCCGGCGATATTGCCGGCTTTTTCAGGGATTGACGGATATGGGGATACCTTTCGCTATGGATGTAAGGTTGGCGGCTGCACAGTGCATTTCATTGATTATGGTGAAGATACCGGGCCGATTATTGGGCAGCGTGCATTTCAAATCCTACCTGAAGACACGCTGGAATCGATTCGGAAAAAAGGGTTGGAACTGGAATGGGAGCTTTATTCCGAATGCATCCAGCTGTTTGCCGCAGGGCGGCTCAAGACTGTGAAAATGCAATACGAACTACGGGGAGGTGCAAAAGTGGCGCGGACGGTGGTGAAGATAGTTGATTAGAGATACGTTCTGGCTCCCAGGTAACGGGTTTTATAGTATTTGTTTGACATGGAAGAGATGCGGATTTTGCGGCCGCTGCTGGGTGCATGCAGGAATTTGTGATTGCCCATATAAATGCCCACGTGGGAAACCCTCCCACCGCCGCCGGTGGCAAAGAATACCAGATCACCTTTTGACAATTGATTCGGGTTTACCGGTTTGCCGGCCTGCCATTGCTGCCGAGACGACCGCGGAAGTTCCAATCCATTTAAATGGTAAACGACCATAGTCAGCCCGCTGCAATCGAAACCAGTATCGGACGATTGCCCTCCCCAGTGATAGTGGACGCCAATAAACTGGTTTGCTGTCTTCACAATTTCTGTTCTGAGATATTCCTTATCCTTGATTCCATGGGCAGCCAGCGCGTCATCGTCGGGTCCGATGAGATAATATTCATCAATGATTCCTGCAGTTATCAGATTTTCGGCTTTTATCCGGGCTGTGCCGATGGTTCGGAAGTTCCCAAACCGCACCTGGTAGAGCCCTGAGCGATTGCGAAAATGGTAAGCATCTAATCCTTGATCCTGTAGTTTTTCGGTAAGCTGAACGGCATTGTCTATCTTTGCAAAGGCGCCAACCTGAACGGTGTACCTCACAGGTGGAAGCGACGTTGTCAGAGGCCGGTGGGGTGTCTCCCTCGAAAGTCCTGCCCCACTGCCGCAACCCAATGTCATAAGTAGGATCGCCAAGGCGACCGGGATCGTAATCTGCTGCAATAGTTGCTTTTGAAATGGGTATTGGTTTAGGGTAACCGTAGACATCTGGAGACCTAAAATTAACCTGGGCAGACTGAAATTGAAGATTGAAAATTCATTCGAAAATATTCAATCGAAGTTAAGGGGATACCCCCAGCAACATTTTCACGATCACCGGGAAAGCGATAAATGTGCCGGCTGAACTACCCAAATTCGTGAATACGACCACCAAAAGAATTCGCGTTACCTTATTTTTCCAAAATCCTCGAACGGATAGGATGTCTTCGGGGAGATGTTCGATATCCTTCACTTTTGGTTTACGTGAAAACGCCTCAACAAGTCCTGAGACCCAACCGGCTGCAATCATCGGGTTTAAGGAGGTTAATGGTGCCGCCAGCATGGAAGCGATAATTGTGACCGGATGCGCCAGGGCGATGGCTGCCCCTAGTCCCGCTAAAATTGAATTGGCGGTTATCCACCAGATGATCATCTCTTTACCGGCCTGTTTGCCCCCATAAAAAAAACCGGCCATAAACATTGCCATAATAGCGGCAGGGATAAGCCATTTTAATAGTCCGGCGACTTTTTTCTTGGGCGGTAACTGTTCGAGTGCCGGAATATCGATTTCGTTGTTCCAGTTTTTCTTAATGCCCGGAATATGGCCGGCACCGACGATCGCCACAATTTTTCTGCCGGGTGCGGTTCGGATTTTAGCAGCCAGGTAACGATCGCGTTCATTGATCAAAATTTCTTTTAGGACCGGTAAAGATTTGCCCACCTCATTCAGCAAGGTCTCGAGGACATCCTCCTGCTTCATTTTTTCAATATCTTCTTCCTTGATTTCGTCAACTTCCCCTAATGACAGAATCAATTGAAACAAGAGCTTGATTTTGTTCCACAGTCCCATTTCACGCCAAGTGCGCGAGAGGGTCGTACGGATGTCCCGGTCGGCCAGATGAATTTTTGCCCCGATCTCATCCGCCGTGTTAATCGCGGTGATCATCTCTTGGCCGGGTATAATTTTCAGCTTTTTCGCGATTCGTTTCTGAAACGATGCCAGCAGGAGATTTGAAAGCAGCAGGAATGTTTTTTTTTCTTTAATAATTTTGACGATATCCGTCTCCTGCCAACGCTCTTTTTGGCGGATCGACTGATATCTGGACTGGCACAATTCAACGCAGACGGTATCGGGACTTTCGTCTTGAATTACACTGGCAACTTGTTGTTCGCTTTCTCTGGATACATGGGCGGTGCCCACCAGAATGACTTGTTTGTGGTCATATTCGAGATGGTGCACCATTTTAGAATTGTCCGTCATTGGCATAAGGTTAAGTTTTCCCTTTATTTTTTTAAACTTAGAATATATTACATGTGGACTTGTAAGGCAAGATGAAACTGGACTGACAAAATCCGAGGTTCCTTAATGCTGATTTATGATGACATTTACGCCTGGGAAGGTTGGGGAGGAAAGTTGCGTCTCGCCAGCGGGAAATGCCGGTTGCGCATTTTTGATCTAAAAAAGCGGAATACACAGGGATTGGCCCATCTAAAGCCGATGATCGTGATTGTCTCAGATGTCGCCGGAAGCCCGATGTCGGTAAGAAGCTGTTGTGGCCATATCGCAACCAGTGTTATCCGGGAATTCAACATCAATCCCCATCGGATGCTATTTATCGAATATTATCCGCAGACCGTGTATGGCCAGCATCGGCAGCATACGATTGCGGAAAAATACGACCTTGTTGAATTCAATTGGCAACAGAACAAGGCCATTGAACCCAAATGGCGGACCTTAAAACCACCATTGCTGGATATGATTAAAAAGATGGTAGAGGGATATTAGCATAGAGCATGGGTGAAAGAGAAGTAGGAAGTTGGGATAACGGGGAACGATTTAAACGATCCAACGAACATCTACATCGGGAATACGGCAAATATAACCGTACTCCAGATGGAATGCGAAATAATTACCGGTGCCAGATTTTTCAAACGCCAATACATGGCCCCCCAAAAGGCACCGGCTACGCCGGCCGCCCCGATCAGCATAAAATTAAACGACCATATGTGGACCCCCGCATAGATGGTGGTTGCTATCAACCAACCCTGCCATTGACCGAAACGTACCATCAGGTTTCTTTGCAAATATCCTCGCCAGTAAAGCTCTTCAGCGGGTCCGGTAATAAAAAAGAGCAGCAGCGCAATCCGCCACATGGGTGTTCCGGCCCCTTTGTCATATATTCCTCCGATTTGCGAACCGGCAAAAGCAAACAGATCGGTTGAAACCTTTTTTCCGACCCAGAAGATCAGATACAACACAGAGGCTGACAAAAAGCCTAAAATAAATGCGTTCAGATTAAATTTCAGATCTTCTTTTCGGTTGGGCTGCAGCCAGAAGGACAATATGGCAAGAATGGCGGCTGAAAACGAGATTTTTAGCCAGAAAGTGGCCCAGGACAGGTAAAATGTGACAAACCACAATACGGTTGCCAATATAACAGTCCCGATCAGCGGAGCGGGGCGAAATTCTGCGCTACTCAAAGCACCCCCTCCAGAACCAGCGATATGACGAGTAGCACGCCAAATGCCGTGTCCAACTGCGCGGTGCGTGCATCTGCGTCTGCCGGTATCTGCTTTATCATCTGGTGCAGCAGCCGAAAAGCCAGAGGCATCGATAGTAGGACAATCAAAGACCAAAGGTATAGCGGCCCGAAAAAAGACATCAGAATGATACCCAGATAGGCCAGCACCACCAGGGTGGCATACAAAAAGAGACCCTTGCGCTGACCCAGGACAATCGCCAGGGTTAATATACCTTTGTCTCGGTCATGGATGATGTCGCGAATGTTGTTGGCCAACAGCACCAGCGCCACTAGAACCCCAAAAGGCAGGGAAATCCAGAAGGCATTTGCGTTATAAGCTTGGCATTGGACAAAATAGGCACCCGCCACCATGAGTGGCCCCCACATTAAAAAGACTGATATTTCTCCCAGCGCACTATATTTGTATTTTAGCGGCGGAGCTGTGTAGGTGAAACTGCCAAACGCGCCAATTATACCAATCCACAGAAGCTCCCAACCGCGGGTTGCCGCCAGATAAATGCCGATTGCCGCGGAAAAGCCATAAAATACAAATGCCACCGTTCGCACCTGCCCAGCATTCAGTTCGCCTTCCACCAGGGGGTGCGGCCGGTATTGGGCGGTGGAAACTTCCCGTGTGTCCACACCACTTTTTACATCATAGTAGTCGTTGATCAAATTAGTCGCAGCATGCAAAAAAATTGTGCCAAGCAGAGTTATGAGGTACAAAATCCAGGAGAAACTTCCGTCTATCGCAGCGAGGGCGCCCCCGACGCTGACAGAGATAGCGGTCATCGTAAAAGACCACGGTCGACTGGCTAGAAACCAATTGTGATAGATATTCATTCTGATTTGATTCGTCTTGCTTATTCGTTGATAAGGATCGTAGGGGGTATAACATGAACCCTGCTTTTTTCCAACTGCCAATTATCCTGCTAAAAAAGTCAATTTATTACTCGATCTGCCCGATCATTAACGCATCCCGCCTTGGGTAATTCATCCGATACATCTTGGCCCTGAACACCTCCGGTTTACAAACTATTAAGGTTTGCATTCCCTACTGTGGATCTATTTTTGCCTCTTGCGCAGCTGTGCGCGCCTTTTGGGCGGCCTTCTCAGCTTTTTCAACGGCTGCTTCTGCCTCTGCCCGGGAAGCTTCGGTTTCTGCCTTGAGACGGTCAACCCGTTTTCTAAACTTTTTTCTTTTGTTTCTGGTGGAGGTGAGATTTCGGATATATTCGTTGTTATATTCATATTCTTCCAATGCCTGTTGGACGGTTTTTTGGGCGCGTTCTTCGGCTTCTTTGGCTTGTATTTCAGCCTGCCGCGCTTTATCCATCTGTTTTTCTTTATCGAACTTACGGCGCAGGGTCTCCTTTTCATTCTGAATCGCCTCTAATTCCTGCGGGGTTTTTTCATTGTATCGGGTCACCTCAACATTTTCGACCGTGTCCTCCTCAGGAGGCGGTTGGTCGGATAGATGTACGACCCCGTTTTCGTCTGTCCAGGTATAGAGTTTTTGCGCGCTGAGGCTAATATCTGCTAATAATGTCAATAAAAGGCTGATTGCTATTAAAAAAGGCTTCATCCGGGCCTCCTTGTATTCTTGAAACTATTGAATTGGTTCCAAATGGATTTTAACTCAATTGTTTCCTTGACTCCAGAACAATTGCAATTTTTCAGCAAACTGTTCCTGATCCCTTACTCTGGTGGGTTCCCATTCCGCAGGGAACAAAGATCGATAACGATGGGTGGCGTAGCGCTGGTCAATCAAAAGAACGACGCCGCGGTCTTTCTCGGTGCGAATTACCCGTCCGGCGGCCTGAAGCACGCGGTTGATGCCCGGATATTGGTAGGCATATTCAAAGCCCGCATTGTGGATTTTGGTAAAGTAATCCTTGATCAGTTCTTTTTCCAGCGAAATACCGGGAAGACCGACACCCACCACAACCGCTCCGGATAATCGTTCGCCCACCAGATCAATACCTTCGCCGAATATGCCTCCCATCACGGCAAATCCTACCAGGGACATGGGAGAGGTCTGCCGGTAGCGGTTTAAAAACTCGTCTCGATCGGACTCGTCCATACCTGGGGATTGAAGCATAATTTCGCTGTCAGGGCATTGGGATTTAAAAGACTCAAATACCATCATCATATACTCATACGACGGAAAGAAAATCAGGTAGTTGCCTTTTTTCTGATGGATCAGGGTCGAAATTGCCTGGGAGACCTGCAATCTGGTTTTCTCCCGATCTCGATAAAAGGTGGAAATTTTATCGGAAATAAAAAGATTTAGATTTTCGCCGGGAAAGGGCGATGGTATGGTTAAACCGGCGGCGTCCACACTGCAGCCCAGGATTTTTTTGAAATAGGCCATGGGGGTCATGGTGGCTGAAAAAAAGATTGCAGCCCGGCAGCGTTTCAAGGCATTTTCCAATTGGATGGACGGATCGATGCAGAAAAGCTTGAGTTTCAGATCTTTTTTCAATTTTTCATAACAGGTAGCATAATTTTCATCATATTGTTCAGCGACTCTCATAAAGCCAGAAACCGCAAAAAACAGGTCAAGTAATCCTTCGCGAAACGGAGCTTTGATGTTGAGTGACAGCCAGCGTTCCGTGATGCCAAGGAATGCACTCAACATTGGATAAAGATCATCCGGCGGCTGATTAGTATGACGCCCGGGGCCGTGTTTTTCGCATTTTTTTCTTTCCTTGACCAACCAGGAATTAATCTTGCCAAGTATCTTGTATGCCTGCGGAAGTACGTGTCGAATGGCGCGTCGTACATCCAGCACCGGCTGCTTGAAGATTTCCGCCGAAAACATCTCCCGGGATCGGTCGACCAGATTGTGCGCTTCATCTATTAAAAAGGTGTAATTATTGTTTTTTTCCTGAAAAAAGCGACGCAGAAAGACTCTCGGATCAAAAGCATAATTATAATCGCATATCACGCAGTCCGCCCAGTATGACAGTTCCAGGGAAAACTCAAACGGGCAAACCTGATGGTTTCGGGCCACGGCTTCTATCGTCGGGCGGGTGAAGGCATCCCGGCAAAACATATCTTTCAAGGCCTCATTGACCCGGTCAAAGTATCCGAGGGCAAATTCACATTCTTCCGGATTACAAACATTTTCGGATTTAAAGCAGATCTTGTCTTTGGCGGTGATTGTTAGGGATTTGAGTTTGAGCTGTTTTTTACGCAATTTGTCAAGCGCTTTTTCAGCAGCGATTCTTCCGGTGGTGCGGGCTGTCAGGTAAAATATCTTGTCATTTAATCCTTCCGCGATCGCTTTTGCCGTCGGAAAAATGACTGCCATGGTTTTTCCAATACCGGTGGCGGCCTGGACCAGGAGCTGGCCGCCGTTTTTTACTGTCCGGTAAACACCCACCGCCATCTCACGCTGCCCCGGGCGATAGCTCTCAAACGGAAATGTCAGTTTGCGGATAGATGCATCACGCAGAAGTTCCCAGTTTACAGTAGTTTGGGCCCATTCAAGATAATCGGCGACCAGATCTTGGAAAAAAATTTCAAGCTCACTTAAGGTAAATTGCTGTTCAAACTTGCGGATTTCTCCGGTATCTACCTGATAGTAGGTCAGTTGCGTGCCGATGTGTTTCAGGTTGTGTTGCCTAGCATAGATATAGGCGTAGCATTTAACCTGTCCCCAATGAAGGGGATCCCTGTTATTTTCGTAATGTTCCAGGCTGCGGGTGGTGGTTTTGATCTCTTCTATCAAAACCCGATTCGGTTCAAGATAGACTCCGTCGATCCTGCCGCCGACAATTAAAGTAAAAAGATCAGTTTCAATCTGATGGGAAACGGCTACCTCAGCTGTATAGTTTTCCGGACGGGATTTTTGAATTTTTTGATGGATTCGAATGGCATCTACTGGTCGGGTGGAGGATAAAAATTCAAACGCCAGATCTCCCGTGCGCAACACGTACGTCACGATATCCCGGACCGCAATTTTTAGTGATTTTTTCACAGGAAACACCGCAGTTAAACGAAACGCCAATGTTGCATGCATGACATGACAAAGAAAATTTTTTGCCTTATTTATCATGCGGATGATGATGAAATTTAGAAGTTTTGCCTTATGAAGTCAAGATGCTTAAATGCCAGATTGTCGGGGATAAAAATAATTCATCGCCGAAATGAAGATTTATTTCTGATTAATGTATTGAAAAATTATGATTTTTTAGTATTCTTGTCTTGACTTTATCCGGTTTTGCATACACTAGTAAGATAATTTGTACCGTTTTGTACCTAACTTTTAATGCGTTAGCGGAATTTTACGGGCGATCTGTTGTCGATGACCCTAACTCGCAAATTCCGTCGGTTGCCACCAATAACCTGTGTTTTTGATGACAAGCTGCCTGAATTAGGTGCTATTGCGGATTCAATTATCCAGGGGGAAGTTTATGACGGATTCATATCTTCAGCTTAAAAATAAGATCATTCCGATCCAATTGCCTTCCGAGGCCATATTCAAGGACATCATCGGCCAGGGTTCCGCCATGCAAAGGATATTCAGGATGGTCGAAAAGGTCGCCGAAAGCGATACTACCATCATGTTGAATGGAGAGACGGGTACGGGAAAAGGTTTAATCGCCAGAGCCATTCATGACGCCTCAGATCGAAAAGGCCAACCATTTGTCCAGATAAATTGTGGGGCAACACCGGAGGGTCTTCTGGAAAGCGAATTTTTCGGATATCGGCGCGGAGCTTTTACAGGGGCCACCATGGATAAAGTCGGAAAATTCGAAATGGCCAAGGGCGGCACTATTTTTTTAGATGAAATCGGGGACATGAGCTCCGATTTGCAGGTGAAAGTGTTAAGGGTGCTTGAAGAAGGCGAATTTGAGCGTGTCGGAGGCAATACAACCATCAAGAGTGAGGCTAGAATTATTGCCGCCACTCACCGGGATTTGGAAGAAGAGGTTCAAAAAGGAAATTTCCGTGAGGATCTTTTTTACCGTCTTTATGTGATACCGATCATGTTGCCGACGCTGAAAGAGCGCAAATCCGATATCCCCTTTCTTGTTTCCCATTTTCTAAAGCTGTTTGGCCAGAAAGTGGATTCGCCACTTGCGAACGTATCCGATGCGGCCATGAAGATTTTACTGAATTATTCCTGGCCGGGTAATGTTAGAGAACTAAAAAATCTCATCGAAAGACTTGTTGTTTTACATGAAGGCGAAGTAATATTACCGGAAGATCTTCCCCAAAAACTTAGAATTGAAAACGACCGCGCAGCGCAGCGCAAATTGGAGGCTTACGGTGACGGCATTTCCTTTAACACGGCTGTAAATGAGTTTGAAAAAGCGTTAATTATCAGTGCACTTGAAAAAACAAACTGGATAAAAAATAGAGCTGCTCGGCTTCTTAAGATAAAAAGAACGACTTTGGTTGAAAAAATAAAGAGATACAATCTGGAAAAAGATTCCGAAGGGGAGCGCTGAATAATTGGTACACTGAATCAGGCCTCACTTGCAGGGTATGATCAGTGAGTTCAGGTGGAGGGATTCATGGAGGATTTTGAAATCTTATTTGTGGATGACGACACGACAATTCTATCATTGGTGGAGGAGTATCTTACCGCCTTTGACTACAGGATAACCGTCGTTAATGATGGTCTTAAGGCACTTGAGCTAATCAAGGACAATGACTTTGATGTCGTTTTTACCGATTTTAAAATGCCGGATATCAATGGACTTGAGCTGCTTGCTGTGATCAAGGAATACCGGCCACTAACGGAAGTGATTATCGTCACGGGGCACGGCACCATGGAATCTGCCATTCAGGCTATGAAATACGGCAGCTATGATTATATCCAGAAGCCTTTCAAGCTAGATGTTCTAAAAATTCTAATTGAAAAGATTTATGAGGAAAAAAAGCTGAAGCAGGGTAATATCATCCTCAAGACCCGATTAAAAGAAAGACACAGATTCGATCAACTGGTAGGGATCAGCCTCAAAATGCAGGAAATTTATGAGCAAATTGACCAGATGAGCCATAACAGCCCCAATGTTTTAATACAAGGAGAAAGTGGCACGGGGAAAGAACTGACGGCCCATGTGATTCATAAAGCTAGTGATCGAAGGCAAAAATCGTTTATGCCCCTAAACTGCAAAAGCTTTGGCAAAGGGATTGCCGAAAATCAAATGTACGATCACGTTCTCAGTCTGTTCAAATCAATGGCCGGCGGCACCATTTTTTTTGATGAAATCGCTGAGATTTCCCAGGACATGCAGACCGAAATCAGTCGGGCATTTACTGAGAATAATCTGCATTCAGCAGATAGTGATAATAATCAGGGGAACAGCGTCCGTTTATTGGCTGCCACCAACAGAAATATAGAGGAAGCCGTCGGCCGTGAAATTGTAAATCAGGATTTTCTCAATTGTATAAATGATGTGATTATACAAATGCCTCCCTTGCGAAAACGAAAGGAGGACATTTGCCTTCTGATCAACCATTTCTTAGAAAAGTTTAACACGAATCGTGAAAGCACTGTTATGAACGTTTCGCCGGATACACTTGATGTATTGTTGCGATACAACTGGCCAGGTAATGTGATCCAGTTGGAGAACGTGATTGAAAGAGCCTTTGCACTGAAGGTGGATCTGACCATTGAAGTCGATGATTTACCGTCGGAAATCAAAACATTTGGAGAAATTTCAAAGATAAGTTAAAGGGGAATCGAGGAATTTAAGAAAGGATAGAATCTTATTTTAAATTCCTCAATTTCTGGAACCCTCACATCACCGCACCCGTATTGTTATCCGATCCCATTTCAAAGAACCTGATTCGATCCATTTCTTGGGTCTTTTACTTAAAATAAGTTACTGCTAAAAACAAAGGAGGATGTTATGGATATGCAAAATTTAGAAATCCAATTTGATGAGTTGAAATCACAAGTCGAGGCATTAAGCAAAAAGACTGCTGAAAACAAGCTGTCTATGATTGTGTTCAGCGGTGATCTGGACAAAGTCCTGGCTGCCTTTGTCATTGCCACCGGAGCCGTCGCCATGGGTATGGAGGTGGTCATGTTTTTCACTTTTTGGGGAACACCGGTTCTCAGAGATAAAAATAAAAATGTCGGTGGTAAGGATATGATGGGGAAAATGTTCGGTGCTATGCTGCCGACCGGGACGGGTGATGTGAAACTTTCCAATATGAATATGGGCGGCATGGGGACAGCCATGATGAAATCTCTGATGAAAAAGAAAAACGTGGCTTCCTTGGAGGAGATGCTGGCCCTGGCTGAAGAACTTGGTGTCCATATTTACGTATGTGAAATGTCCATGGACCTGATGGGATTTAAACGTGAGGAATTCATCGAGTATCAGCACATGGGATTTGCCGGTGTTGCTACCTTTTTAAAAGAAGCCCAGAACAGTAAAATACAATTGTTTATTTAAATGCAACAGGAGGATTAAAATGAGTGACGACGTTCAAGTAACAAAAGTTTTAGATCTGAAAGGATTGGCATGCCCCATGCCGGTCGTCAAAGTCAGCAAGGGAATCAAAGAAGTCGAGGTCGGCCAGATTGTAGAGGCTCAAACCACTGATCCCGGTTCCATGACAGATTTTCCGGCCTGGGCGGCAACCAGCGGAAACGAAATCGTGAAAACAGAACAGGAAGACAAACTGATCAAGTTTTATATCAAACGACTTGTATAGACAGATTCCGGACGAACCGGAATTGAAATATGATTTCTTGTTGGAGTCGCTCACGCAGCGCAGACGCATGCGCTGCGTTTCGCTCCTTCGATCTAATCTTCATTAGGTTGTATTTTCACAAAGATTACTGCGATAAAATTTCTTTTTATAGCGCACCTGGTGCTTCGCTTGAAATTCTTTTAATTCTTACGGGAGGCAGCCTTGCAAACACTAATCTATTTTATTTTAGTGCCGATGGTATACATTTCTTTTGCTGTTTTTTTTATCGGTACCGTCCTGCGGTTGATAAAGATATTCCGGCAGCCGAGTCATCCATCCACATTACAGATTTTTCCCGAACAAAAACCAACGTGGCTGTGGGCACTTCATGACACCTTCCTTTTCCCCAGCATACGGCGGCACAAACCGGTATTTTGGGTTTTCTTAATTCTTTTCCATGTTGCGCTGTTTTTTCTTATCATCGGGCATCTGGAGCTGTTGGGCGAGTTTATAATATTCCAGATTATTCCCCATGAAGTGTTTCTGGGACAAGGGTATGTCGGCCTTATTCTCTGCCTGGCGTTGCTATACTTTTTGTTTCGGCGATTCGGATCGCCGGTCCGGGAGCTGTCGGTCCCTGAAGACTATTACTTGCTGATTTTGCTGTTTCTGATTGTGCTCTTCGGCAGCGAAATGGATTGGGCCAGAAGGTGGTACGGCTACGAAGAGATGACGGTTGATGACTATCGTACTTATTTGCTGAGCCTGTTGTATTTAAGACCAGAATTACCGGAGGCGGTGACAGACTATGGACATTCCTTCATGCTGGTGCTGCATATCTTTTTCGCTAATTTGTTTCTGCTGTTTTTCCCGTTCAGCCAAAGCATGCATTCATTTTTATCACTGCCCATGAATAAATTGAGAAGAGGATAGAACCATGGATCAAAAAACGAGAGACGATTTGCTGCAGCTATTTCAAAGCAAATTGAATGAAGCGATGACGTTTTATCTGGAAACCTGCACTCGTTGCGGCGTTTGCACGGAGGCATGCCACGTTTACGCATCCATGGGGCAGGTAAAATACATTGCGGCATACCGGGCTGAGATCATCCGCCGCCTTTACAAAAAATACTTCAAAGCGCGTGGAAAACTCTGGCCGTCGGTGGGTGAAGCCAAGGAGTTGACCGAGATGGCCATTGAAGAACTTTTCGAGGCGGCCTATTCCTGTACCGGATGCCGACGCTGCATGGTCTACTGCCCCTTCGGGATTGACACCCAGATGATCATGTCGATTGCGAAGCTGCTGTTAATCGGAGCCAATGCCGAGCCGGAAATATTGACGTTGTTGGCAGACACTTCAATTACCAAGGGAAATTCGTTTGAGCTTTTCAAGGAAGGCTTTCTAGGGGGTATCAAAAGACTCGAAGCGGATGTCGTTCAAAAGTGGAAAATGGAAGCCGGCGAGACCGCCATTCCGGTGGATGTAACGGGTGCCGATCTTCTTTATGTCGCCCTGGCCGGAGCCCATTCCATCATTCCGGCGGCGGCCGTTTTCAACGCTGCCGGAGAAAACTGGACCTTGAGTTTCTTTGAGGCGGTCAATTTCGGTGCCTTTGTAGGCGACCCTACCAAAACCAAGCTGATTTTAGACCGAATCGTCAATGAGGCCAAACGGTTGAAAGTCAAAGAAGTTTGCATCTGCGAATGCGGCACGGCCTTCCGAGTCATGAAACAGCTTGCCGGCAAGCAGCCGTTCGATGTGGTCTCTATTACCGAAGTGCATGCGCGCTATTTGCGTGAAGGTCGCATCAAGCTGGACAAAACCAGGCTCCATGGCGCGATCACCTATCACGACCCATGTCAGATTGCCAGAAACGGGGGTGTGATGGATGAGCCGCGTTATATCCTTCAACACCTGACAGACGATTTTCGAGAAATGACACCGGAGCCCAAATACAATTGGTGCTGCGGCGGCGGCGGTGGGTTGGTCGCCCTGGGAGAAGATACACTGGATTTCAGGATGAAGTCGTCTCGAGTCAAAGCGGATCAGGTCACGGCCACCGGTGCCGCTGTCCTTACAACTGCCTGTGAGAACTGTCACACCCAATTGAGCAATTTAAATGATCACTACAAAATGGGTGTCAAGGTAGAATTTTTAAGCTCCATTGTCGCGGATGCGCTGCTGAGATAAAAAACAATACGGCCCGCCGCCCTTGTCTGGCAAGGGTCAGCGGGCCGTCGCTTGAAGCATTCCACCTTTCCCAACACCGGTTTTTCAATATTTAGCGAAGCCCCATCAATTCCGTTTCCTGACACACTTCGTTTTTACTGGCCCATTTTATGCCGTCGCAATCTCCTTGATCACAAGCCTTTTGAAAATCGTTGCAGGCCAGATCGTTTTGATTCAATTGATAGTATACCAGTCCCCGGTTAAAATGAGCTTTTGGGTAGTTCGGATCCAATTGCAGGCTTTGATTGAAATCCGTTAGCGCTCGCTGGTATTCGGCCAATTCATAATAGGAATTGCCACGATTGTTGAAGGCTGCGACATAGTCAGGATCTTGATTGATCGCCTGGTCATAATCTTCGATCGCCTTTTGATACTGCTTTAAATCATAGTAGGCAAGGCCTCGATTGTTGTAAGACAGAGGGATATTTTGTTTTTGTTTAATCGCATGACCCCAGTATTCGATCGCCATATTGGGGTTCTTATATTTGCCATTCTGCCATAGCGCCATTGCTTTTTGACTCCAATCCGCGTCCTTGTCGGTCACCAGGTTTACCGAATTTTTCTTTGTCACGTTCGACGCTATTTTACTTTCATTACCTTTTTTTGATAAATTCATTTTCTGAGAAGCGCTTGAGGAATTCTGATTCACAATTTTGAAATCTGATTTATCAGAAAATTTTGCAGCATAATTCATAAGTTCCACTGTTCCACTGGCTACGATGACAGGTGCCAATACGATTGATGCTACCGTGAAGACGCTCCACAACACCATGATTTTGGTCAGAGCAAGCTCTTTGTGTTTGATCCAGCCCCAAATGAAGGCATAAATACCAAAAATAAAACCCAATATCCCCTTCAATGCACCTTCGTTTTTAAACAACTTGACCAGAACGATGATGAAAAAAACGATGGACATGATCTGCATGATCAAAAATGCTATACCCAGTGCAATAGTCATAGTTTATCCTCATTAATTCGTTAGGTTATATCTTCATAGGTTCAAAGGCTTATCGCAAAATCCTTTTCTCCATGATTCAATCTGAAATTACATTGTTACGACGTTAAAATTTATAAAGTGGGGCCAAGCTTTTATTCCATTATCGGTACTTATCGGGAAAGCTTTATGTATTTTTTGAATTCGGCAGGATAGTCAGGGCGGTTAGTTTGGTTCACCCTAAGGTTTTAGCGTTAGGGGTATATCATGCGAGGATAATGGGGATAGTCCCGATGTAATACGCTCGGCCGCTACCCTATGGATTTCATTCCGGCTCATAATGACAGGCAGTTAACTGGGCATTGCCGACGGCCACAGCACGAGCTTGGCACCGTCTTTTTCAAAACCGGTCTTCAGCAAGTGGCCCGCAAATGGACTTTCGGCTGCCGGATGGTTGTTGATTTGTTGAATTTCGATCCGGTTTCCCGGTTTTAGAGGGTAGGGCATTTTCAGGTAGGTTTGAAGCATTCTTGTCAGCTTTTCCCATGTATATTGGGGAAAATCAACTAGAACAAAGAATCGTTGAAAATAGCGTTCGCTATACAGGATGACCCTGCTGTCTGCCAGCACCAGATGATTGGAGGGCGACCGCATAATTTTTTGGGGGGTGCCGTGGAGATCGACCACACCCCAGTCTATTCCGCCACCAAAGGGCAGGGCGGGATCTAAGCTATTGAGCAAAATTGGCCTGCTTTTCGGAAAAGCAGACAGATTGGTTATTTTTTCAAGTAATTCCAGTGCTTCTGGAAGGGCGAATTGTAAACCGGAAAGTCCGGCAACAAAGTAGCCCCGACGGATTTCACCCTGCCATTCCAAGCGTTTTAAAGCTTGAAAAATGTGATTCCAGGGCAACAAGCCGTGTTCTTTGCGATACCATTCTTTAATAAAGCTACCCAGCCGCCATTGGATTCAGTTTGGGGTCAACTTGAGTTTTTGGCCGGGCTGAAGGGTCGCCTTGGAACCTATATTGTTGTAACTTCGCAGCTGGTCCAATGTCAGACCATATTGGCGGCTGATCCCCCACAAGGTCTCCTTCGGCCGAACCTGATGGAATTTGGGTGTTGTATCTTTTTGAACCGTTTTAGCCGCTGGCGGCGGTTGAGATGACTTTTGATGTAACACACTTAATTCTTTAATAATTTGATCAATTTGGGACGTGACAGTCGAATTTAAACGGTCAAATTTTTCGCTGTTTAGGCTCAATTTTTGTTCCACTTTGCCAACTCGGTCAAGGGCTTGATCGACTGAGCCCATGGATGCCAATTTTTTTTCCAGTTGCTGAATTTTTTCTTCGAGTGACTGCATTTGCCCGTTATCGGCGGTCTGATTGGGACCCGATAAGAAGATCACGAGCAGAACAACGATAACCACTAATCCTACACCTCCGATGGTGAATGGGGTTAAATATTTTTTGCGGAAAATACCTGAGTGATCGTCATAGTAATCCTCTCGGCTTAAATCCCGTACGTCTTCATCGTCAAATTTGTCATTGATAACAAAATTTTCGTGATTCTCAAATTTTGAGTCGACCATGATGGTTAGCCTTCCTTTATTTTATGCATGTGGATTTATATCAAGATTAATTAAATATTCCTACATTCCCTCATAGGGTCTACGGGAGGGAAACCAATTGGGGCGAAGCACCGAATTTGGCTATATCTGTAGACGCTTTTAACGTTTTTGATAATCCCATATGAGAATAAAGGCAACAGGAAATATTATCCTCACCCTGGGTTTTTATAAATATCGGTATTTTGCAGCTGCCGACGTGAGACTATCAGCAAAGCGGCTAAGGTCAGAAGAAAATACCAGGGAAACCATCCGATTGATTTTATAAAGACTAAATTTTCAATCCCTGCACGGCTTAGACCCGGATTGGACGCAGCAATTTGCGGCCGTAAATAAACCAACAAAATAGAATACAATACGCCAATTAAACCATAGGCCAAATTGAATGACAAGCCTTTAAAACTCAATACCGTGGCCCGTTGGTGAGAAGCGGTGATACGATTCAAATAATGACTCTGAAAAAAACGGCCCATATACATGACCACGGAAAGTAGTGCCATCGGCAGCAGTCCGATGATCGGCAAAGTAAATGTGATTCCGATCAGGCCGATTATGCTGACCATGGCCATCACTGACAGATTATAGACCGGAGAGTGCCGATTCACCATTTTGTATGCCAGCCAGGGGATGATCAGACCCAGCATCGCGAATCCTGAGCCGATCAGACCGAATGACGCCTCCGGTAGATTAATGGTCCGGTAGTACTGGCTGCCTAAGGTGACAACCATGCGAATGCAGTTGTCGAACATGAGACCGGCAAGAATGATCACCAGGGCAAAGGGCGTTTTCAATATCCAGCCGCCGGCCTGTAGGGTCAATTTGAAGGCCAGAAATATAGATGTTCCGAAATTTTCAGGCGGCTTGCCCTTGGGTTGAATCGACGGCTTCTCTTCTTGAAGTTTTAAGGTGGTCAGCAGTGTCAGAATGGACATTATGAAGGTCAGATAAAGCGGAAACCGCAGGGTGATCTCCTGGTTCAGATGGATATTCATTCCGAGCGCATCAACCAATCGTTGCATCAGAGCCGGATCATAAACAGCGGCACCCAGACTCATGGCGCCGATGTAGGCAATGGATTGGATCCGCATTTGTTTTTCGAGTACCCGGGGCCAATCGCGCGCATCGCCTTCTTTTTTCAGACTATCGTATGCAATGGCCTCATCAGCCCCGCTGGCTGCCGCTTCAGCTGCTCCGCTCAAAACGCGGTTCACCAGGAATATCGCAAAGAGAAATTGGGGGTTTCCCATGGGGACGAAACACAATAGTGCGATTTCAATCACCATCAATATCCCGGCTGAGACTAATAGATTCCGACGGCCGATGACATCGGCCAGCGCACCTGAAGGGACTTCCAGCAGAACAATTGATGCCGCCCAAGCGGCATTGAGCAGGGCAAATTGTTCGAGGGTCAGGCCAAAATCGAGAAAAAGAATGGTGAAAATTGGATAATAAAATCGGGCATTGAAAAATACGCGAAAGGCGATGAACAGGCGAACATTCTGAATCCCAAATGGTGATTTTGTGTTGGGCGTATTTGCAGATTTTTTTACGCTCAATAAATCATCCTCCAACCTTTTTTGTATCGATCACTTCCTTGGAGATGCCTCCGCCTGCATAATAAGGATTTTCAGCGGCTTCATGTTTGTTGGTATTGGAGCCTGCCAGCACGCCTTCCAGCCAGATACTTGGAAAAATAAGCAAATCATATAGATTGATCACGAATCTGCCGGTATAGTACCCCACGTTTCCGATCAAGCGGAGTAAAAAGGAAAGTAATCTGAGCGCACCGACCACGATGACCCCCAGAACTGTGCGGGAAGAAGATACAAAGGATTCCAATGGTATCACTACAAACACCAGAGCGAAGGGAAAGATAAAGCTTATCATCATTCGTCCGACAGCGGGGATCATGCCTGTCGATACATTTTGCTCAATCCCTGACATTGGCTGGCCGATTGCCCCTAAGCCCAAGAAAATGCGATCACCCGCAAACGCCAATATCGACTCGATTCCGGCTAAGATTGCCAACAGCGAGAAGGCTATCCAGACTATCCGGCGACGCATGACATCGTCCATACTGCCAATGGTGGGGAAAAGACGCGTGATTCGTAGTGATTCCATGATAAATAAACCCATGGTCAATTCTATCAAAATAATAACCAGTACGGCGACATCCGATGTTTTATAAGATCCAATATAGCTTGCGCCGCCGATGATTTCCGACATTGGCAACGCAATTATATTGAAGTTGATAAGGGCTCCGCCAAAAGCTATCAGCAGGAACAATCCGGAACTAAAAAACTGCGTCAACGAAGAGGATGAGAGCAGCCTGGCCGCCTTATCAGTCTGCAACCGAATTTGTTCATACTCATCCATATAGCGGTCAATGCTCTTGGCACGCCGGTTCAAGTTACCGATTGCATTGCCGACATCATTGAGGTTCTTTTGCACTTTGCGCCAAACCGGCAGCATTTTCCTTAAGATTTCATAACGGGAAGCGTTTGATTTTCGGTAGCTTTCAATAGCGGATTTATGCTGTTCCGTCAGGGTACGGTTGATTTCTCCCAACATACTGGCCACCATGGAATCGCCGGTATGTGTGATACCCGCAATCGATTCGATGATCGGCCGCCAGTTCGGTAGTGAAGGCGGAACATCCGCACCAGAACTGTAGTCCTCATCCAGGCGGGTGGTGAGTTCCAATAACTGGCGTTGAAGATACGGATAATTTGCCAGATCCCTGACAACTGCCGAGTTGATGCGGTCAAATTCCCTTTCCACCAACCTTTCGGCTTTCTGAAGGCCGGCAGCCATCAGAACTTCGCGGTTGCGCCGGGCCAGATTTTTTTCCGCTGAAAGCACTGATGTTGCAGTCAGTCGCATGGCATTGTGGATAATCTTTACCAGGGAACTCACCGCGCGATGAAAAGACTTGCGAGCGAAATAAAGCGTGGTAAGCAGCAAAGCAAGCCATATCATCATGGATAGGAAAGGGTTTGACGTGATACTCAACATATTGGCAATCGGCATGTCCGCCTCCGTTCAACCGCCTTACTCGGGTTCTTTTACATTTCCTTCGAAACTTTCAGGATTTTTGAAGTATTTATCCGGGTTCTCCAGCAGGGCTTCCAGTCTATAGTGGTAATATCCGATGCGGGTGATTTTGTTTCTTTGAGATCCAAAGTATTCCAGTGGTTTTTCTTCGAGTTCAGCGATTTTATTCTCAAGTTTTTCCTTTTCGGCGGCAATCTTTTCTTCCTGTGTGGGCGGTTGATTTTTTTCGGCCTCCTGAGCTTGCAGCCTTTCGGCCTGCTGCTGTTTCTCATGATTTTCGTCTGCTGATTTGATGAAGTCTTGGATATGATCCTGCTGCGCTTCATTCCCCTGATTATTTGCTTCTTCACCGCGCTGGCTGGACCGGATCTTCCTTCTGAATTTCGTAGTTTTCTACATTTTCAGGGGGGTGGTCACTGTAATGTTTAACACCTTTTTCATCGGTCCAAATATAAACATCCGCATTCAGGGTTGAAACACAAAAAAAGATTAATATGCAAACGATTAGAATGTTTAATAGTTTCATCAGGCCTCCTATTCCTGTTGTTCGACGAAGGATTTTAATGGTTCGCTTTGCAGCTCGCTGAATTTATCAAATTTTATATAAATTTTAATAGTTTACAGTCAAAGTGTCAATATTAATTTTTATTTCAACCTTCCACCTTCAACCGTTAGGACCCTCCATGAGCGACCCTTTTTCTATTCCAATTGACACAACCCACTCTTTTATTTATTATTCCAGCTTCTGATCTGTGCAACCATAAAAGAAGGAATTAAAACCATGAAACAGCTCCTCAAGACCGTATTCTACGACAAGCATGTTAAACTCGGTGCCAAAATGGTGGAATTTGGCGGTTGGGATATGCCGGTGCAGTATGATTCCGGTATTGTGCAGGAGCATTTAAGTACCCGCAGGCAGGCTGGGTTGTTCGATGTCTCCCACATGGGCCGATTCATCGTCAGTGGACCCCAGGCCCTTGATTTTCTCCAATTTGCGCTGACCAACAATGCTGCCGCCCTGGAAATCGAAGAAGGGCAATACACCATGATTTCCAATGAAAACGGCGGCGCTGTTGACGATGCCTATCTTTACCGCTTTGTCGAGGATGAATACCTGCTGGTCGTCAACGCCGCCAACCGTGAAAAGGATTGGGATCACTTGTTGGCGTTTAAGGATAAATTTGGCCAGTTGGTGATTGAAGACCGCACCATGGATATGATGATGCTCAGTCTGCAGGGGCCCTCATCCAAAGAAATTCTATCCGGTCTGATTGGGTCAGGACAACTGCCGGAACCTTTAAGAAACTGTTTGAGCACCCTCAATATCAATGGGAGCCGCGTTTTTGTTGCGCGTACCGGCTACACCGGCGAACCGATTTGTTTTGAGCTTTTCATCGACCGCCAGGATGCTTTGATGATTTGGGATTTGCTGCTGGCAAAGGGTGCCGTGCCGGTTGGCCTCGGGGCACGTGATACCCTGAGGTTGGAAGCTGGTTTGCCTCTTTACGGCCACGAACTGGGCCTGGAGCCGGATGGCGCTGAAATACCGATTTTTGCCTGCGATTTGGCCCGGTTTGCAGTCAGTTTTTCACCATTCAAGAAAGAATTCGTCGGCAAGCAAGCTTTATTGAAACAATTTGAAGCCCTTAAAAGGATCTTCGACCGGGATTATTCACTCATAGAGGATCTTCCCCGTCTGATTCGGCCCATTGAGCTGACCGGAAAGGGCGTTGCCCGTGCCGGTGCCGGCGTATATCGTGGACAAAAGAGGGTGGGATTTGTTACCAGCGGCACCATGGTTCCATATTGGCAAACCGATGGTGTCGGACTTTCATCCATTCAGAGCGATGACCGAACAATGCGGGCGATCGGGCTGGCAATGATGGACAGCAATCTGGTTGAGGGGGATGAGGTCGAAATAGACATCAGGGGTAAAAGGGTTGCGGCCGTGATTGTACCCTATTTTATTCGAAACGAAGCCCCGCCGTATTGCTGGCCGATCAGAAGCGATCAGCAGCGGGAGGAAAAAAAGACGATCTGTGCCGGAAAACAAATGGCGGGCAATGTCCGCGAATTGATTGAAAAAGCGGTTACAAATACCCGTTGGCGTCAGGAGCAATGTATTAATTTGATTCCTTCGGAGCAGACGGCATCGGCCATGGTGCGCTTGCTATCTATCACGGATCCGGTGGCACGCTATGCCGAGCACAAACAGGTTAAGGCGTTTAAAGAAGCAGATGTTTTTTACTACCAGGGGACCGATTTCATTTGTGAAGTCGAATATCTGCTCACGTGCGAAATGCAAAAGTATCTGGGATGCACCGAGGTTGAAACGCGGGTAATATCAGGTCAGATGGCAAATTCAGCGGTTTTCAGCGCCATGGTGGACTACCTCAACCGGGCCGATCGCAAAAGCGAGCAACGCAGAATTCGAAAAATAATGAACAACCACATCATCAAAGGCGGGCACCTGAGTGCACAACCCATGGGTGCATTGCGGGATTTTGTGATGCGTGATCCCAAACGGGAAAAACCGGCTGTGGTCAACTTCCCCGTATTGAGTGACAACCCATACAAAATCGATATGCAAGAGACCCGGGATTTGATTGTCGAACACCGACCCGAACTGATCATATTAGGCAAAAGCATGATACTTCATCGCGAACCGGTGGCTGAAATTCGCGCAATTATTGATGAACTTTCACTGGACTGTATGCTGATGTACGACATGGCGCATGTTTTGGGATTGATCGGGCCCCATTTTCAACAACCCTTCAAAGAGGGTGCGGACATTGTGACCGGCTCTACTCACAAGACCTATTATGGCACCCAGCGCGGAATTATCGCTGTCAATTTTACCGAAACGGACCTGCATTATGAGTTTTGGGAGGCTATTCAGCGCCGCTCCTTTCCGGGCTCCATGAGCAATCATCATCTGGGAACCATGGTGGGGCTGCTCATGGCTGCTTATGAAATGAACTATTTTAAAGATGAGTACCAGAAAAACGTCCTGGCCAACGCTAAAGCCTTTGCCCTGGCACTGAAGGATTGTGGGTTGGCTGTGGCGGGAGACCCGGAGATATCCTATACCGAAACCCATCAGGTAGTCGTTGATGTCGGGTATGCCAGGGGACCCGAAATTGCCCGCCGCCTGGAAGACAACAATATTATCCTTAACTACCAGGCAGCTCCTGAAGAAGAAGGATTTACGGCTGCCGGATCCTTGCGGACCGGGGTACAGGAGATGACTCGTTTCGGGATGAGCGAAAAGGATTTTAAGCAGTTGGCCCAGTACATGGCGGATGTCATCTTCAGAAACAGTAATGTCAAGCAGGAAGTGATTTCTCTACGCAAAAGATTTTTAGAGATGCAGTACTGCTTTGCCGGTGCTGAATTTGAAGATCTGATGCAAACCCTCCACAAATTGACTTATGATCACAAGGAGTTATCAATGGCACAAATTAGGATGACCGGAGAGATTCGAACGGACTATGACTGTGAAACCAGTGGTCTTCCTGCTGAAAGATGGGCGGAAGCTGTTTTCAAGATCGGTGAGGAGGAAATTGTCCTGGAGGTCAGTGTGGAGAAGGATATTATCATTGGCATCATGGCCGGTGAAGACGCTTCGTGGCGGGGGACACTTGTGGGATTGAAAAAAACGCTGCAGGGCGAAATTGAGGTAAAATAGATAACATAAAGATATTATTGTGAAAACTGAATTTGTCAGCTATTCTTAAAGATGAGAAGTTGCTTTTCCGAAGCGGATGAATCGAAAATGGTGAATTGTCTACCGACTCCCGCTTCAGCAAAACATATCGATTCCTCAATCGGATAATCGGTGTCAATGATATAATCATCCGGCCCGGACGCTGGCAAGGGCGGCAAATTCCTGCTCTTGCCGCCGGGCTACAAGGGCGACGTCCCGGAAGGCTACTTTGTCTTCGGCTTTGAGCATTTTGAACACTTCATTGCGGAACAACTTTTCAAGCTCACCGGTATCAGGCGGGGGGCATACCATGAAGGCGGCATCGTTGTAAAAGCAGCCATCGGTGGCCAGCACCTAAGGCATGCGCAAACCCAGCCTCGTAAAAGAACCGATAAAAAGTGGGAAGATAACTTTCATCCGCCCGCGAGTTGCGGGATCACATTTATATTTTTTGAAAATATTGACAAATCCATAATATTTGTTATACAGTGTATAACAAAATCAAGGGAGATTAATATGCTCGCGATCCGATTAGATAAGGAACTTGAAAAAGAATTAGATATACTCGCCAAGACGCGTGGAAGCAATCGAAGCGCTGTGGTTCGGGAGGCCATCATACAATATTTGGAGGATAATGAGGATTTGCAACTCGCCAAAGAGTCTTTATCCCAAATTAGCAGCACAAAATCGTTGAAACAGTTAAGGATTGAACTTGGCTTGGACAGTTAGCATCAGCAATGTTGCAGAGCGGCAGTTGCGAAAGCTTGATCGACCCGTTCAAAAGCGCATTCTTGATTGGCTCAACGAGCGGATTGAAGGCTGCAAAAACCCGCGGCATTTCGGGGATCCTTTAAAACGCGACCCTGCCGGATTGTGGCGATACCGAGTTGGCGACTATCGGATATTATGTGAGATCCAGGATCAAAAAATAGTCGTTTTGGTTCTCACGATTGGACATAGAAGACAGATCTATAAGAGAGGGTCTTGATAGCCAAGCTTCTAAAAAAGAACGGTTTAAGAATGGTCTCGTAGGTGCGAACCACGTTTTCAACCCTTAAATCATTAAAAATAAAATAGACTGCGCAATAATTCCACCATTTTTTCCGCCATCAACCGATTCCCCAATTTGTTAGGGTGAAGACCGTCTTCCAAAAAGTATTTTCCCTGGACCTCTTCATTAATTCACCTTCCGCTTTGAAAAAAAAGCTTTGATGGACTTGAGCAACGGCTTGCGAATGTGAACTTGTAAGAGTAGGTTTCCGGGTTTGCCGCCGCTTTTGCCTTCCTGGCCCATTGCGGCCAGCCGGATCTGCTGACCGTCACGGATGCCGGGCGGGATTTTTACCACCAGTTTTTTAGATTTATGGCGTAGATAATATGCATAAGGTCCTCCATACAAGGCCTGCTGTGGTTCCAGATAAAGGTGATCGTGAACATCGGTGCCGTCTTGAGGCAGTTGGAGGCCGCTGATTCGTTGCAGTAAAAAGCGGGATATTTTCCCGAAATTGTTGCCAAATGGAAAATTTTCCGGTTGCCGATAGCCGGTCCCAGCGACCGGCCTGCCGAAAATAAATCCTCTGGCTGACATGCCCGGCCCCTTAAACTCGAACTGACGGTATCCTCGGCCGTAAAATTCCTTGAAAATCTCGTTAGAACCTCTCAAGCCGAAATTCCTGGCCATTTCTTCAAAAATGTGATTGATGTCCGATCCTTTAAAGATATCCTGTTCGGAATAACTATTTCTAAAATGGGTATAGGCCGAAGATCCGAATTGATTTTTCAGTGCATCATATTCGCGCTTTTTTACAGGGTTTGAGAGAACGGCGTAAGCTTCATTGACCTTTTTCATCTCTTCGACTGCACCGGAGCTATCTTTGTTGCGGTCCGGATGGAACTTAAACGCCAGCTGGCGGTAGGCCTCTTTGATTTGCTTTGGCGTGGCGTTATTATCCACTCCTAAAACTTGGTAATAATCTTTTTGAACCATGGTTGTGGTTTTCCTTTTGTACCCGGAAAGTCTTGGGATAAACTGTCTTATGTTAAGGATAACCTGCTATAAGTCAACGTCAAATGCGACTGCGCTGTTTATCGGAAATCCTGCTTAGAGATGTCCGTATTTGGCAAATCCGGATAGCACCAACCAGGCTTTGGCATCAAACTTTAATGCTGGATTCTCACACAGGCGGGACGCCTGGGGAGGGGAGACAAGTTCAACTTCGATGAATTCAGATTCTGTATTCTGGGCAGTAGAGGGATTGCCGTTGCATTCAACATACACCATGGTGACAGATTCATCACTCATGCCGGCAGAGGAATATACTGGCGGACTGATCCTGGTAATCCGGGTGACCTCCAATCCTGTTTCTTCTTTAAGTTCGCGCCGGGAGGCCTGCTCAATGGTTTCGCCAGCATCGATCAGACCTGCCGGGAAGCCATATTCAAAATCTGCCAGTGGTATCCTGTATTCTCGGGTGATAACGATTTTATTTTCGATTGAGTGAAAAGGAACAATTATGACGGCATCGGGCACCGCAAATTTATTGGTGATGCATTTGGGCTTTTGTGCACGGGAGGCGACCTGCCAACACCTTTTGCGGCCGTTTTTATCGAGGTATTCAATTTCAAACATGTTAAGCCATTTTAAATCCGTGAGTTTCTGGAAGCCATTGATTTTCACGGCAATGTCCTCTATGTTCTGTATTTATCAATATAATAAAGAGTTGCGCCTACGGGCGCAAATGAGAGAAACAAAATGTTGAGCAATGGAATCAGAAAAAGAAGGCCAAACCCGAGGTGAAAGGGAAGGGTGGCCATTAAAAGACGAAAGCGTTCTCTAAATGGTGCCATCCGTCTGGCAGGGATCAGATCGGTATTATCCCAGGCAAGAAAAATAACCGTCACCGCTGAAGATAAAATCGTTACAAGCGGGCCCAAGGGGGTGAGCCAGCCGAGCCCAATCAGCAATAAGGACAACAGGACGGGAACGGTTGTACGGGGTATTTCCTGTTTGATCAAAAACAAAAATTGCTGCCACCAGGGGATTTTATTCGACTCCCGGATACTGCCCGTCACTGTTTTCTCGGTAATTTTAGACATCAGATCCATGATAAAAACACTGAAAAGAATTTGGGAAATCAGATATGACACAACAATCGCACAACCGACCAAAATTGCCGAAAGCAGCCAGGAAAACAGATACCACAACCATATAACCCACTGACTTTCAGGTTTGCTCCACATGAGGTTCAAAATTTCCTGGTGGTAAACCAGAATCAAGCCGGTTGAAAGAATCGTGATGATGGCGACAACTATAAGCCTAATGATTCCTAAAATTAGCAATTTTGGGGTTTTCAACCCCAAACTCAACCCTTGCAGATTATATTTTATGCCGCTAAACAGGCCCATTCGCATAATTCCTGATCCGGGTAAGCCGGGAAAATTTTTTATGGTTCTTTTGAATTGATACCTCTCACTGCCTAACGAAAGCGACGATAATTGTCAATATGGAACCTGTGAAAAGCCGAAAGTCGGCACTTTAAGACTAAAGTATATCATTGTTTTTTCCGATATAAACCCTAATTTACATTGCCCTGGAGCGGCCGATGATCTTCAAGTCTTTGGGGTATTTTCAACGTAACCGACCAGAATAATTGTAACGACATCATTCAAGTAAAATGGAAAAAGAAAATGATCGCAAAAACGTTTTGAATTCCGGCCCTTGTGAGTCTTCCTCCAATGAAAAACGCCGCGGAACCGATCGCCGGACAAATAACAAAGCGCGATTGAAGTACTTGTTGTTCAATGGCCGCCGAGAGCGCTCCCGACGTGACGAAGACAGGGGGAAGGCGTTTATTTTCGACCGTTACAACCAGAAATTATTTTTAGCCATCACGACCATCTTGATACTCAGTATTTTAGACGCCGTTTTAACTCTGGTTGTAATTCAACGGGGTGCCACAGAGCTTAATCCGGTGATGGCATATTTCCTTGAATTCGGAATACCGACCTTTATCGCTGCCAAATATGCTTTGACCAGCATCGGGGTGTTCGTTCTATTGATATTTAAAAATGTTTTTCTTACCAAAATAAAAATTTATACCCATTCCCTTTTTCCCTGTGTGATCTTCGTTTTCATTGCCGTTATCGCCTGGGAACTCTTTCTTATATATGGCAAACATTGAAATGACCATCTTTTGGTCCGGCAATCCGCATCTTTAGTCAATGTGGAAGACCGAAGCCGTACGAGCCGGAATTGAAAATTGAAGATTGTAAATATTCCGCGGAGTTTCACAAAATGCACAAAAATAATTCATTATTTGCCCACCTCTTCCCAATGAATAGATTTTATCTCATTTGAATCGCGGTGAAAGATCGTGACCTTTTGTGTGCTGAACCAATCCGGCAATACATGGAGTTCTTTGGCATCAGGGTTTCGGTATAGATATTGCCGGTGAAAATGACCCATAAAAATAACTTTGATACCCTCGGCAAATCTGGTCTGCGCAAAATTTTCAAGTTGTGCTTTAGGTAGCTGCAAGCGGAATTTGATATTCGTTTTTTTTAATCGGTGCTTAATTGAGTGCGTGATTCGTGGGCCGAAGGGTAAGTGACAGATGATGAACTTTAATATTGTATTTTTTACCAGTTTCCTGAAAGCCAGATATTTTTTATCTTTGCGATTGACCCGATCACCATGCACAAAAAGAACTCCGCCGTCATCCTTCCACCAGGCATTCTCAGAACACCATGTAAAGTCTGATGCTCTTTCATTTGCAAGGTAATACTCATGATTGCCTTCCATATAGCCGATGGTGCGATGGCTTTTCTGTCTTCGACACCAGGCGATAAAATCCCGGTGGATTTCCTCCTCATAATGGGGCAGTGCTACCCACAGATCAAAAATATCACCTAGGAAGATCAATTCATGGTTATTTTTCTCAAAGGATTCAAGCATCTTAAAAAAAATAGCCTGATTTCCTTTGGCCATACTAATGTGGGCATCCGTGATGATGATCATTTTATTTAGTTTAACATGAGTGAATTCCAAAGATAAAAGGTTGCATAAGCTTGCCAATTTTTCCAGGGACTTGATAGTTTGTAGAGTTCATCGACCGAAGGCTTTGCTCCCAAGCGCAATTGCCGTTTGATTGCATTTTGAAGACCGACATCATCCACAGGAAACGCGGCAGGATCCTTTAAACATCTCAAACACACATATTCGGCCGTCCACTTGCCGACTCCATGCAAACACATCAATTCTTTTTTAGCTGATTTGAAGCTATCCTTCTCCAATAGAATCTTTTTACTTAAGGTGCCATCTTTCATATTTTTTGCCAGCTCGATGACATATTCTGACTTTTTGGTGGTAAATTGTAATTGCCTGAATCTATGAACAGTTTGATCGGCTATCACTTCCGGAGTGGGAAATAGGTAAAATATCCGATCATCGATACAAAATCGTTCACCAAAAGATTCCACAAAACGCTTTTTAAGCAAGTAAGCGAAATTAAGATTGATATGTTGACCCATGATGGCCCAACATAGGGCTTCAAACAAGTCTGAAATCGACATAATCCGCAGACCATAATATTTATGTGTTATAGGCTTTAAAACAACATCATTTTTTGCCATTCGATAAAACGGTTTGAGGTTGGTCTCCAAGTCAAACCAGTTCCAAACATATTTTGCAACTTTGGCACGAATGGATTTTCTGGGAAGCTTCGTGAGAAATTCGATCAACAGAGAGTTTTTGTTGCGGAGCTGGATTTTCAGTAATATGGGATCATTCTCAAATTTTAAGACCTTATACAAGGCATTATCTTTAACCAGATGACATGGTTCTTCAGGGGATCTGTCAAGAAATTCCAGGCATTTGGTAAAGTCAAATTCTTTTGGTAGCCTTAAGTGGGCAATGGTCCCCTCGTCATCCCATTTATCGACCGGAAAATCCGGAAAACATCTTTTGCAGGCACGATAACCGCTGCGTTCAGCTTGAGTGGCAGTATAAAAATGTATAATGTTACCTGGTAGGGGTGCTTTCGCCGGACAGGAAGGCCTGCAATATATCTTGGTGGTTTTAACACCGATCAATTTTTTTTTATTCAACTCGATCACTTTTTGGGGCATTTAGTAAATATATTAAAGCATTCCAACACTACTTGACTTGGCCGGGATAGACGTTATTATTTGGATGTTCTTAAAGAATTCTGCAAGTATGCCAGTCAGTGATGAGAGAGGGTAACCATCAGGGGAAGCATGCAATCCTATTTACCCTCCCGACTGTCGTAACATAGCATAGCCCAATGCCTTATGCGGTAATACAACCAGGAAAAAAACAAGAAGGAGTCCTTGATGCCGATTTATGAGTACCAATGCAAAGCCTGTTGCCACTGTTTTGAAGAATTAACCCTGTCCGCCAGTGATCCGCGCCCGAAATGTCCCGAATGTGAATGTGCGGATGTGGAAAAGCTAATGTCGGCAGGCTGTTTCAGACCCGCGGGGATTGCGACCGGATCAGGCGGCTTTAGCTCGCCCTCCTGCAAGCCGTCCGGCTGAGGAATTTAACCGCATTCCTTAGGTTAAGGAAAAAAACACCACAGTTCAAAATTAAAGTTCCAAAGTGTCTCCGGGCGCCATGACCGCCACTTTGGCTGCTGTCTCTTCTTCGACTCGTATAGCCCAGGCCTTGGGATCCTGCTTGATCACCTCAAAGGTGTCGTAATGAATGGGAACCACCTGCCTGGGTTCGATTAGTTTTACGGCACGCAGAGCGTCTTCAGGCCCCATGGTGAAATTATCCCCGATGGGTAATATTGCCAGATCGATGCCTTCCTCTCCAATGAGTTTCATGTCATAAAACAGCCCGGTATCGCAGGCGTGATAAATCTTTTTGCCTTCGATGTAAAACAGAAAACCGCAAGGATTGCCGCCATAAGATCCGTCCGGCAGCGACGATCCATGCTGGGCAATTGTCAATTTGACCCGTCCCCACGGGTAGTTAAACCCGCCGCCGATATGTTGGGGATGCACATTCTCCACACCTTGGGCTGCTATCCAGTTTTGTATTTCAAAGTTCGAAATCACCATGGCTCCGGTCCGTTTTGCAATTTCGACGCTGTCGCCGACGTGATCTCCGTGGCCGTGGGATATTAAGATATAATCGGCTTGAACTTCATTGGCTTTCACTGGCGAGAGGGGGTTGCCGGTGATGAACGGATCTACCAGCAATCTGTCCTTTTCGGTTTCAATTAAAAAACTGGCATGACTGTACCATGTAACTTTCAGCGACATTTGAAACCTCCTTTGTGAAGGGTTTTGGCGAAAATAAGGATAAAGCCAATAGCGCTAAAAACCGTATAACACAATATTGTGCGATCGGAAAGTACTTGCATTTAATTAACTATTCGCCCAATGTCACATGTTTCTCTTTTACCAGATATATAGTTGGCAGGCTTAGGATCGTTACCGCAATTTTCACTATAACGTTGGCATAAAAGATGGACCAAACCACCTTATGGGGCAGTACAAATCCGAAAGCGATCCAACAGAAAATGAAACTGTCGACGGGGATGCTGACGGCATTGCTGGAGAGGACGCGCAGCCACTGATATCTTTTGGTGATGCGGCTTTGCCACAGATGATAAATTTCAGTGTCGAGGAGTTCACTGAAGACTTCGGCAATAATGCTGGCGATGACAATTCGCCATACCGGTCCCAGAATTGCGGAAAATTCCTCCGTCAACCCCCAGGACGGATCCTGGGGAAGCCAGGCGGTGAAATGAAGGAACAGGGCCATGAATAGATTAACGGCCGCTGCCAGAAGGATCACCGTTCGTGCGGCTGTTTTGCCTAATCTCTTATGGATCAGATCACGAATGGTGAAAGTCAGAGGATAGATAAAAGTGCCGGCATCCATACTGAAGCCGGCAATCAGGGTGATTTTCAGGCTGGCAATATCAGACAACAGTTGCGCAGCAACATAGATGGAAACGACAACCATCCCTGCGGTTGGGATCGGAGCGAAATGTTTCTGATCTGCGGGCACGACTATTTATAAGATTATATAAATTTTTCTAATTTTGCTTCCTTTTTCAGTTGATCAACATACTGTACCGCTTCCTTCTCAATTTTTTCTTGCTTCATCCGTTGCGTGATTTTGTCCTTGACATCTGCATAGGCCAGGGTTTGTTCGGGCTTACTATCGTAAACCTTTATTAGATGGTACCCGAAGCGGGTTTCAACAACATCACTAACCTCATTGGGTTTCAAAGCCTGTGCCGCATCTTCGAAGGGCTTGACCATCTGCCCGCGTTTAAAATAACCTAAATCGCCGCCCTTGGCATTGCTGGGCCCTTCGGAGTATTCTTTGGCCAATGCGGCAAAATCCCCGCCTTCTTTCAATTTTTGCTGAACCTCTTCGATTTTTTTTCGTGCTTCAGCTTTTTGGGCTTCATCGGCTTTGGCATCGACTTTGATTAAAATGTGACTGGCCTTTATCTGCGCGGGCTGCTTGAACATTTGTGGATTCTTGTCATAGTATGCTTTGCTTTCCTCGTCGGTTATGACGACCTTGCTGCTAATCTGCTGCTCGATCAGTTCCCGGATGGAAAGGCCGCGCATTATCTGTAATTTAACCTCATCCTCGGAAAGGTTCATCTTGGCTAAGGCATTTTTATATTCGGTTTCACTGGGAAATCTCTTTTTGATGGCTGCCAGTTGATCTTCAATTGTCTGGTCGGTGATTTTAATCCCGGCCTTTTGACTTTGCTGGTACAGAACTTCACGCTCGATAAGGCTGTCCAGGATATTATTTTTCAATTCCGCCAATTGATCGTCGGACACTTGCTGTCCCTGTTGTGAAACCCGGTCAAGCTGAATGTTTAGTTCCTTGTTGTATTGTTCCATGGAAATGGCGACGCCATTTACCATGGCTGCATTTTTGTCTGAAGACTGGGTTTCCTGTGCCATGGCCGGGAGAAAAACCAGGACCAAAGCAAAAGCAGCCGTTATCTGGCAGAATCTCTTTGTGTTTGCAAACTTCATCGTAGTAAATCCTTTCAAAATGGAGGTAAAAAAAAGGGACTCCACAGAGTCCATCCTTATTATTGCTAAATTTCTGCACCGTATGAACCGGATTGGCTTGACAATCAGGTTTGATCCATATTTATAGCCGTTTTAATAGTAACACAGATATTTTTTATTTCAATGGCGAAATTTCCAGCGGCCGAGTTTGAGGATCCCAAGAAACCGAACCCCTTTGCGAATTTGTCGCAAGTCTATCTTAAGAAGATGTCATGCCAGTTTTTCTTAACAGTAGGTTCCATTCAGCGTCAACTAATTTCTGAATATGATCGATATCCGATTTCAAAATACGTATCCAGTGCCATGGCCGCCTGTTTTCCGGATGCGATGGCATCGGCCACACTTTTCGCCGGAGTGGCCAGATCCCCGCCAAAAACGATTGGTGCATTGTTTACGATCAGCCGACAGTGATTTAATGTCAAGGATATCAGACTTTTCTGAACCTCGAAGATGCCAGATAGGTTCGGCTTTGGCCAGCAATATTGAGGCCACCACCGTTCCCTGCCCACCACGCCCGTGAAAACGTATTTCCTGCATGTTTTACCTTGAACCTAAATTTTATCAGTCCGAATATAGATTTGAGGAATAGTCCTTTATTTCGTACAACCGTCAGGATTTCGTAAGTTGCCACTTAATATAATTTCGCTGACGGTAAAATTAAATTTCCTCTTATGCCCAGCATCACTTCAGACCTTCCAATTTAGGTGGATGAATTCTCAATAAACTCACCATTTTCGATCTGTCTGGATTGCAGATTTTTCCCGCTGTCGAACTGCATGTTCACATGGATTCGATTATTGCAGCCAACGCCTATAATGTCTTTTTGCAATGAATAGGTGACACTTCCGTTTTCTTCGAAATTTTGCATCAGTTCCCAAGATTTATTGATGAAAAGATGAAATTGTTCACGGCATTTATTGCAACGCACATCTAAGAAAAAACCATCTGATGAGGATTTGGCAGTCTTTTTTCCTAAAATTTTACTGGCCAATTTTTTTAACATTGGCATGCCTCCATGGAAAAATAGTGACAGGCCGAATGGTTAGGTTCTCGACCTGATTTTCCCCACTAGGCCATGAATCTAGTTTATTGTCAAGAAAGAGGTCATTGAGGTTGAATTTGACAAAAGTGTCAATTATACCTACTCTCACTTAACTTAAAATATTATAAATATTTTATTCCCTATAATTTTTTGCATTGATCGAGAGTCACCGAAGGATTTAGGAGAAGAGCTAATGTCATTGAAAGAGCTGTTTCGTTTCCCAGCATCGCGTCTGTCTCGGCGCATTGCATTCTGGGTTTTTGTCAGCGTCATCGTAATTGAAACCCTGATTTTTATTCCTTCATATAAAAGCCGTGAAAAAGAACTTCTGTCTCAATTAAAAGATATTTCTATTGCGCAGGTCGCTTTAATAATGAAGATCGTCAAACCGGATGCATCGGATAGCGAGATTTTCCAACATGTTAAAATGCTGCATGATAACAAGATGGTTGTCGGAGGGGTACTTTACAGATCCGATGGAGAAAAAGTCGGTGCTTTTGGCAAAATGCCTGACTTGCGCATCGATAACCTCAAACCTGCCGGTATGACTTTCCTCTTGAACGGCGACGGATCTTACTATGACATCGCCTGCTCACCGCTGGAGCTTCAAAGAGACTATCGGCTGATTTTACGTCATAATTCTTCTTCTGTAAAGCAACGCCTACTGGCCTTTTTTTTACGAATTGCAGGGCTGGTGGTGATCATTTCGCTTGTTGTTACAGTCGGCACCTGGCTCACTCTGCGATGGATCGTGGTTAATCCAATCCTGGATTTGAGGCATGATCTCGTTCGTGCCGGTGAATCATTGAGCAAAGATAACCAGACACCGGACTTTTATTCGGCGAAGGTTCAACGTCATGATGAGTTGGGTGAAGTGATCGGTGCATTTAATCAAATGTACCGGCAAATATCCGATGCGATTAATGAACGAAAGGCAGCAGAGGAGGCTCTGCTGGAAAGTTTTCAGCAGGTGGAAGCCTACTCCCAGGTGCTCAACAACGAGCTGGAAAATGGCCGGCGTATACAGATTAATTTTTTACCGGATCAATTGCCGCAAATGCCGGGCTGGGAAACCGCCGCGTTTTTCAAACCGGCGCGTCAGGTAGCCGGTGATTTCTATGATATCTTCCAGCTTCCCGGGGGCAGCATTGGGTTTGTAATCGCCGACGTGTGTGATAAAGGTGTGGGGGCTGCGTTGTTTATGGCGCTATTTCGCAGCCTGATCCGCGTGTTTTCGGGTCAAACATCCATGGATGGATTACCACTGACATGCAGTGAACCCCCCCTTGATGAGCCGACCCAGTTTGCAGACAGCTCATCACTGGATCCGAACCACATCGCAGCTCTGAAAGCCGTTAAACTCACCAACAACTACATAGCCCTAAATCACGGTGATCTTGCCATGTTCGCCACTTTGTTTTTCGGGATATTGGATCCCGATTCCGGTTCCCTGAGCTATATCAATGGGGGGCATGAGCCGTTATTAATTGTGGGATCCGGTGGCGGCGTCAAAGCACATCTTTCGTTCACGGGACCGGCTGTGGGCATCGAGCCGGATATCGATTTTAAAATTCAGCAGACCCATATGGAGTCAGGAGACATCCTCTTGGGCTACACGGATGGTGTGACAGAGGCCGGCTCTGCTGAAGGTAACTTTTTCACCATGGCGCGTTTGGTGTCGATATTAGACACACCGGTAACAACAGCCACTGAGCTGCTTGATCGAATTGCAAAAAGCCTCCAGGAGCATGTTGGTAGGGCCGATCAGTTTGACGATATCACCCTGTTGGCTATCAGAAGGATTACCGAAAGTTAGGGGAGTAAAAATATGAACAACTGGATACCATTTACCGACGGAGAATATCTGGTGGAACAGGCCTTGCTCGTTGCCGGAAAAGAGCGAGCAGTTTCTGTCGAAGATGTCGTTGTAGAAGTATATTCCGACTCCCGAGGGCAACGCTATCTGAGAGGACGGGGCCGGGTTCGCAATATTTTGATGGTAGAACTCCTTGAAGAGAGTGACGATCTGGATCTTCTGCTAGATTTTGGCGAGGAATTTAAATTTCTTCTTAAAGTACCGAACATTCAGGTCGGCAAAGTGTTTTCGCCGGATGTCAAATCAACACTGCAGTTTATACCCAAAATACCCTGGCTTCAAATTGAAAAAACCGAATTTGAAGATTTATTGTCCGGGCTCTTTATCCTTTCCGATGTCAAATAATCAGTGTGCTTGCTGCGCCGCAGGGGCCATTTTTTCCGAGCGTAGTCTCGGAAAAAACTTAGTTCGTTATTATGACCCATGTTCACAGTAATATTTGGCTATTAGATTTTGGATTTAAAGCAGGGCTCCGGCGTTTTTCAGATAGGCCTATAAAGATTTCAGAACTTGATTTTTAGCCCTATTATATTCTTCGGATGTAATCAGGTTTTTTTTATACATCCGTGCAAGTTCGGTCAGATCCCGGATACGGACGGTTTCAGGGTCTTCCAATTGCAAATTTGCATCAGACGATGGATTATCGAGCGCTCTCAGATCATCGGGTTGACCAAATTTTAAAGACGCAAGCCCTCTGAGAAAGCTGACCTCAAAGCTCCTGCCCTTAAAAAGGGAAGAATTTTCAATATCATGGAACAATTTCTTCCCTTTAGATTTGATATGCCGGTATATTAGTAGACCTGAAAGTATAAAAAGACTCGCTGCTCCCAGAAAGATCCATAACATATGCTGAGAAATTTCCCGAAAGAAAATGACCATTAGCACTAAACCGACAATGATCAACAGGTGCAGAAACAAAATAAGATGGGTCATTATTACTGCTTTAAAAAGGTTTTCGCCGTGATCGCTATTTTCGGTCACCATGGTCTTGCCTGCATTCGTGTCTTCATATCCGCATAGATCATGCGGGTGGCCCACTTACGCCTGAAAGGAGCAATTTATTTCACGTTCAGCGCCGATCTCTTGCGCCTTCCGCTGAAGGCGAATAAAAACCCTTGACCTGTTCATGGGGATGCTTGTTTTTTTCAAAGTAGTTATCCGGTATATGAAAGGAGAGACAGTGGGATTAAAGTAAATAATCTACCATTCACTGGAGAGCTTTCGCGTTACTGTATCCAGTTTTCCTTCTAAAACCCCATCACATCAATGGCTCGCTGCAGCCTGCGATCATCTGCAATTTGTTGACGGGTGCGGCTGTCAATGGAAAGATCTTCCGTATTTACTTGGGGAAATATTTCCCGTTGCGTTTGATTCACTTTTGTTGCAATTGGCGTGTAATAAAACGCTAATTTCATTTTACCTTCTTTTTCAAATAACTTGAGCTTTACCCTGATATTTTTTTGTTTCCAGGAGTAGATCGTTTGTCGATTTTGTGTTTTCAGAATGGTCTGCGGCGATCCTAATTTTTGGGTCAGATGGTTTTTGGCCTGATCAAAAATTTCGATTGATTCAACCGCGATATAAGCAGCAAAGAATTTATCCTTGAAAAACCCCAAAATAACATTTGCCATGTCGAGGCCCAGCATAGAATAAGATATTTGGGGGTTCCGATAATAGCTGACATCTCCTTTTTGGGAAACTTTTCTCAATCCCGTTAATTCTGAAATATCGGTGCCCCAGTTCGTTTCCAGAAATCCTTTCTGCAAATCAGCCGCATATAAAATATCGCCACTGAGAAACATTAAGAGTAACCCCAAAATAATTTGCTTAAATTTTGACATTGCATCTTCCGATATCGAACTTTGACTCAAGGCCAACGTTGTAATGTTAGGGCTAATTGGGATAATATTTAAGCCTAAGCTCTTTGAGTTTTGCCATATATCCTTCGTGATGGACTAAACCGGTCTGATTTTCAATATCCATTAATGAAGATCTTATATAGGGCCTAATATCGATACCTCTTGAATTGAGTTCTTCATCGTTGGCTTTGTCCAGAATAAGGACACAGTAGTATATCGTTAAGGTTCTGATCTTTGGATCCCGTCTCAGTAAATAACTTCTTCCACCCAGGGTATTTAAAATATAGCCTGCATATTCATACATGCTATTCATTGATGGGCGGCCCTGAACGGTGGATTGTCCCTTGTCGTCCATGGTAAACCACAGAAAAAAAGTTCTCATAACCGATTCAATTACTTCAGCCTCGTTTTGGAGCATTTGTTTGATGAGGAGGACTCTTTTTTTCCCCAAGACCCGATAGAAGTGGGCCACATTGCGAACTATATTGTAAAGCGAGGACATTTCACCGGTGATTATCGGTAATTCGGATGATAATTTTCCGATGGTGATTTGATACTGGTGGTAGGTCCCCTCTTTAAATTTGTACGATTGGACATATTCCTGTTCGTCCATATAGCTGAAAAAGGCCATTATATGTCCCTCAACCTCAGCATAACCAGGCAGTTTCCCCCCTTCAGAAATTTTCCTTTCTACTTGGAGAGTTATCTCCTTATCTTCCTTTTGTACCTCCCCAAAGACCTCTGCCAATTTATCTTGCGAAACGTTTTGCCCTTTGACAACCGCCAGTTCTTGGGTGAGAGTGGCGATCTCCTGTCGCATTTGCTCCGTTTGGTCCTGCCAGATCTTCTTCTCCTGCTTGATCGTTGCTTCAAGTTTGCTTGCATGCCATCCGGCAAACTTGCTGTAAATGAAAAAGGCGCTGGCTACAATCACTACTATGGCTACTATGATTTTGGCCGATCTATCCATACTTGATTGGTTATTATTTTATGCGTTCCGAACGGGCGAAACATTCAATATTTGAATTGGGTCAGTTTCGCTTTATCCGGATTGTTATACTTTTTCTGGGAAAAATGGATGTTTAGAACTCATTCTGACGGATTATAATAAAGCAGAAATGGTCGTAAAAGGCAATAGTGAATGAGAAAAGGGCAATTTTAATACATCACTTCAATTGATTTGAGATTCAAAAGCAAGGTTTATTGTCAGTAGCCCGCTGATTTTTCGGTGGATGGGGTTGCGATTTGGCCTGAAATCAAAAAGGGCGTGCCCGGTAAATGTTGATTCGAGATTCATCACCAAGCAGTGTCATTTTTTTCCGGCGGTGACCATGAATCCTGCGATTAGGCACCGGTTTTTTGCTCAGTTTTTATTTCAGAAAGGATACTAAAATCAATTTCGGCCGCTTTTTCCGCAAGGTGTTCCGAAAAGGAGAACTGCCGCCTACCGGTTATCTTATGACGGCCGTTGGTTTCAAGCATGTACATATGATTTTCCATAAGTAAAGATCGTTCTTCCTGCATACGCATATGCATTGCCATTTCATGAAAATCCGACACATTGCACCCCTTGTGTTGTTGATTAAGTGAATCGAGTTTTAAAAGGGGATAGCAAAAAGCGTGCAAAATATTTTCTTGAGGATATATTAAAAGATATTAGATAGTTGTGAAAAAAAACCATGGCCTTCTATCTGCCATCTGTGAAAAATAGTACCTAGATTTTGGGTAATTTAGTTCACAAAATTAGCAATTTGCTCGATTGATGATTGGGATGACGTTCATGATTCTGAAAATTCAAACAGAAGGCCTTCAATATACATCGGCTAAGTTTTGCGACGTTTCCGGGGTTCCTTCCAGCGCTGTTTTCCCATGTCTTCCACATAGCTGACTGCCTGCAGCACTGAATTTAAACTGAATGCCGGCATTTCCTGATTTGTTTCTCTAAAATTGGATAAATATTTTTCCGAGCATGCCCGCAACCCTAATCGTCTGCACACCAAATATGCGACACATCCGGCCTCAATTTCTTCAACGCTGATATTTAAATCCTCTCTTTCCGGCCACCATGCATAGCGGTCTATTCCCAGATGGCCGCAAAAAATGTGTCCAAGCTCATGGGCGAGGGATGAATACTTTTCCTCCCGGCCATGAGTCTTGTTCAGATGAATCAAATAACTGGTATCTGCCTGAATGTTTAAACTTTTATACAGTTTTCGCAGCGCGGGCGTAATTCGGTCGGTGGTGCCCCTGGTGTCGTGGCTCAGCGTCGTTTCATTTACGGCAATCCCCTGATGAGAGCAGTTTAACTGTGTATTCAGATATACTTTACCGGACAGCGGATACCCGCTTTCGACCGACTTCAACATATCCGAAGGAATCGGGGGTCCTTCTGTGTCCCGGATATCGAAGACAAAGCGGATTGGGGCCATGGGTGCCAGGATGATCAAAGGTCGGGCTTTTATCCCCGGTTGCCTTTTGAATTTCTTTGCCCAGGTGCGGGTGGTTGCAACATAAGTGGCAGAAGAATTCTGAAAATATAACAATAAGCCGTTAAAGACAGAATAATTCGGAAAGCGAGCGATAAAGTCAAGAAGTTCCATAAAATTACGGCTGTTTCGCAGCCGCGTGCTGGCGGTAAACACTTCGTCTACCGGGTTGAGAGCGATTTCCAGGTCGGCGAATTTTATATTCTGCGGTCGATTCAGAGTATCTAATGTGCTGTTCGGAAACAGGCTCATTTGCTGGGTCATTAGACGTCCTCTCCATCGTTACGAATCAGCGCTGCCTTTAATGCGGCTCCACCCGATTAACACAAGCCAAAACTATGATGAGGCAGACAGGGGTACTCGTTTGCCTTCTATTTCTATGGTTGTTTTAGAATAGGTAAGTTTTTTTATTATCTTGCCGTCTTTAAAATGAAGGACATCGACACCGCGCCGTGTTTCAAGCTTACCCTCCAATCCGCTTTCCAAAGAGGGCCAGTCAAGTTGCCACCTGTAAAGAACCTTTTGTTGATCTGAATCGATAAAGGTGTCTTCCCCGGTAAAATGAAAATCGCTATGGTTTTCAAACCAGGGAGTCCAAACCCTCAAAAGGTTCTGCTTGCCCTGAATTTTTGCTCCGGTCCAGTTTTCAAAAAGAACATCGTCATGAAAAAGCTGCATGACCCCCGCCAGGTCGTGGCGATTCCAGGCCTGATTCCATTTCGCCAGGCCTTTAACGATGTCTGCCCGTGATAACATCATGGGATCCTCCTTTTGATTCTACTTCATGTTCTCAAAGAAATGGGCGGTGTGGTTTTTGTACTGTTGCGCCACCTCCTTGTTATAGACCACAAACATATCCGCATCCATCGTGGTAATGTGTCTGTTCGGTCGGCTGAAAATCTGAAAGGTTCGATTAATGATCTCATCTGCAGAAATGATGTGCTGATTGTAACCCGTTACATAATGTAGATCGACACGGCGTTCTGATTTGCCCCATGCGAGTGTTCTTAAATAGTCTCTGATATCATCGATTTTTTCCTTTATCACCCGCGCGGGAGTTTTGGAAAAATCCTGATTAAAGGCATTGAAATAAATATTGGCAGGAAAGATAGGCTGCATCGAAAGCATATTTTCGTACGATTCTTCAGCATGCTTATAGGCGGCGCTTTTAATTTTCCGGCCGACAAAGCCGTCTTTCAGATCGGAAGTGTCTATTTTACGAGGTGTACCGAATTTTATGGACAGGTTACTCTTTTTTTTGTCACTGTAAAATTCCTTGACGATATAACCCAGATCTTTTAAATAAATATCCCTCTTACTTTCCCCGGATTCATAAAGACGGGTTAATTCACCGAAGTGTTCATCTTCCAGAACCCTTTCATATGCGATGTTTACATCGACAACATAGACATCAACATCTGCCCGCAGGGCGGCCTCGATGTCCATTTGGAATGGAAGGTGATGGAACCCGTCAGTCCTACCGGTGTAACTTCTCCCGGTCTTGGTGCCGTCTTTTTTCAATAGTTCCAGCAGACCCAGTTTAATCGAGGAGTAGCCGGGAAATGTGACATACATTTCTTTTTCTGCTACCAGGTGATACCGATAGGCGCGGGTTAACGAGATAATCTCTTTACGGCCGATCGCTATTTCGCTGCCGTCGGGTTGTTCGATATTTAAGGGCTCCCTGAATACCTTAAACGCGCCTCTGGTGGAGAGGTATCTGCCAATACTCATCCGATGGTTTTTAACAAAGCCTTTAAATTGCTTCATTACATACTGCGGGAGCAGGTCGTTGAAGATGTCGATATCCTCTATAAACAGATTCGCTCCACCTTCCACGAGCACCTTCATGCCATTTTCCCTGAACAGAATCGAGAGTAAAATGAAGTCGGCTTCACTGAGGTGATTTGGCTTGAAGGTAACCGCACAGTCCGGATTTACCTCTTTTATTCGCTTTATACCGTCTAGACCGATGACGCGGGTGTTAAACGTGTTTCCCCGGGCTAGTTGGTATATGGCCAGTTCCAGCGGGCTAATTTCCTGCCACTCATGCTGAATGAGGTGAAACAGGCTTTCCATTTTTTCAATTTGCTGTTTTTTCATGAATTAAAAATTCATCTGGATGATTGTCCTAGTTTTCAGCCTGCTGTTGTTTGCTGATGAATTGTCTTGCATGACCGCAGGCATCAAAGTAGGCGACATATTTTATTTACGATCCAAATTCTTATCTAAAATGCCCCCAAGGCTTTTTAGATGGGCCTTTTCTTCATCCGCCATTTTAAAAAAGATATCCTTTACCTCGGGGTCTTCACTTTTTTCGGCATAGCGCATGTAGAGATCCATTGCCTGAGCTTCAAGCATCATCGCAAAATCCAGCACACCTGCTGCGGTCTTAAATTCCGACATGCTTTGCTCCATCAATCTATCCGGATCAAACCCGCCTTCCATAAACACGGCGGAAATATTGTTTTCAAAGGCTTCGACATTCAAAGGATTGGCGTTAATGGTAAGATACAAATCAAATAGTCTCTGTTTGTGTTTTACTTCAATTGCAGCCAATTTAGCAAGTACCCCGACAACCGCAGAGTCGATCGCCAGGTTGCTTGACCTTGAATAGAATTTTCGCAGACCTTCTTCCAATCCATAGGCGAGGTAGATAATTTCCTGGGGAGTTTCATTGCCCTTTAACAGCATCATCCCCATTTCACTCGGTCCTGCGGCTGAATGACCCTGCCAGGCTGCAATGCCTCCTTTTAAGTTGAATACCTGTTTGAATCCTTTTCCGGTCAAGATTTGCGCAGCGGCACGGCTGCGTCGACCCGCTGCTCAATAGGCAATAATCGGTTTTTGCGGATCCAGTTCCAACAGCCTGTCGTTTAAGGCCGGCAGGGGGATCAGTTTGCTTCCGGGGATACGCGAATTTTCATATTCCATGGGTTGACGCACATCCAGCAATGTAAAACCACCCTCTCTGTTTGAATCCATGAATGTTTGTAACTGACTGGCAGTCATATTGTTGATCTGCGAAAAAATGTTCATAATGCCCATGTTTCTGATTCCTTTTTTTATTTAATGTTATCGGGCAGCGGGGACCTTTGATGAATTCTCTAAAATCGGGATTTGGTATTTCTTATCTTTAAGCCGGATATAAAACCGCCCGTCTTCATCTTCTAAAAGCGGCGCTATCTTCATTAATCCATTTTCGATAAACTTTATGGTTTCCTCGCCCATACGCATGTATAGGTTGTCATTTCTAATAAACAGACTTGCCGGGTTTAATGCAATCTTTTTCTTAGTGTTCAAAATGAGGATAATTCCATCTTGCCGGATCACGTCAAAAACGAACAAGGCTTGATCTTCATAGGGGAAGTAAACTTTCTCCCTATATTTTCCATTTACCTGGGATAGGAAATAACCGCCTTGATCGCATTTGATACAAGAATGGAAGTAATCAATGATTTTATGATTCTCGAACTTGCCATGTGCGTTGCGCCAGCAGCCGTTTTTGTCAAGCCAGAATACGGCATTCTCTTTAGGAATTACATTTTCTTTGAGTTTATTTACCATTGCATTGTCCGCGGAGAACGGTCCTGTATTATGCTTCTGGGTCGTCACTGACTCACTCTAAGTTAAGTCGGATTTTGGCGATCCCCCTGAGGCTTGTTTGCCGTATTCTGTGTCGGTCTTGTCTTTCCCCGAAGGATTGGTATATTCGTCATTGAGTTTCTGGATATAGGCATTGCTGTCTTCCAATACTTTTTCCAATCGCGCTGCCGTGTTTTTTCCCCAGCCCGCGGGATTGGGCAAGAAAATACTGCGCCACCAGCGGCAGCTTTTGCTTAAGGCCCGTCGGTAGTTGGGATGATGCTCAGTGTTCTTTACCTCTAACAGCAATTTGGGTATGATTTTATCGGCCGACCAACGCCGTATGCTGAAGTGTCCATAACCGACGGCAAGCAGCAATATTCCAATAACACCATATTTTACATAATTATTATGGGTTGCCAGATCCCAAAACGGTAATTTTAACGACAGCCCCTGCCAATAGCCAGCCCAAATGGTTAACACCATAAAGGCCACCACCAGCGCAGCCACAATTACCCCTTCCAACCATAGGATTTTACGGCGCCATTGGTCCATAAAGCGCAGCAGAATGGGAACAACATCCTGTTTCATCATATGGGAAGTTTGTTCCAGCATTCCAACGATGCGATAGGCACGCTCGACACCGACCTGCTCGATGCGGTTATAGATTGCGCTGAAGTCGGCTTTGCGTTTGCTCTCGAAACGAGTGCGGACATCCTCATTTGTGAATGGAATGGCAGCTTCCCGATCGTAGATGGCGTAAGACGATCCCGCTGTTAATCCATATTGTGCTAGAGCCCGCTGCCAGGCTGCATAGACCTCTTCGAGATTGTCTTCCTTGGCAGTGACATCAATTTGGTTCAGGATGTATAAAAATTTGTTCGAATCCCGCCGACTCACCGTGGCTTTGACCAAATGTTGCAGGGTATCACGCATTGATCCGGTCTCCGGATGCCGGGCATCGAAAAAAACCAGCACCAGATCCGATAGTTCGATGATGTGATCCGTTATGCGAAGGGTGGAGGTGCGCTGATCATCGGCATCAAACCCCGGGGAATCGATCAGGATTTTGCCGCGCAGGGACTCGCTGGGACATGTCTTTAATTGCAGGTAGGCATCAATATGCTCGCCCTGGCCCGCAGCGACCTCTTCGATGGCCCGACTGACATTATAGAGCGGGAAACGTGGATCCGCATCCAGTGCCAGACCCGGCAGCACCCGTTCTTTATTGTCTCTGGTAAAACAAATAACACTGAATTTGTCATCGACCGCATGTATGCCGGTTGCCTGCAGATTATACTGAAGAAAATGATTGATGAAGGTGGATTTTCCAGCTGAATAAATGCCTAAAACTGAAATAAGCGGCCACCAGGGGGTACTGGTTGCATGGGATTCCTCACGATGAAAAAATCCGATCCGGCGGCTGATTCGATCTAGTTCACGGAAATTATGTACGACTTCGGAGAGGATCGGGTTTTCCTGATTTAGGTGCTTTTCCAGTTTTCGCAACCGCTGGCTGATTTTGCTTTCCTTAAACATCATTTGTGCTCCAATTCTTGGGTCAATCGAATGCCATCGCAAATAACTCATTTACCCTGGTAAGCTAAACCGCGTCACGCCTTTCCTCCCAAAAGATAGAAAATATAATCATTTTTACAAAAATATTAATGGTTTTCAAGCCGTATTTTTAAATTAACGGAAAACCCGACTTTAACGGGGACTCTAATTTTTAGATGATGCCATCATTTTTAACTCCCTGACCCGACAGGTTTCCAGAGACTGCCATCATACCAAATCCTGGAAAATGACTCCCCTACCGCCAGCACCGATTCTGCCAGATCTTCAGGATAAATAATAATCTCGTTTTCATAATACATTGGGTCCCATGGTTCTACAATAAGGGCTCCTTTTGCTAAAGGAACCAAGCGAGGTAAGATCGTCTGACCCCATTGCCGACGTTTGGATCCGATTCGCAGGTTTTCCAAATTGGGGTATTTAAGAAGTTCGTGCAGGGTAACCAGGGTCGGCGGGCTTAAAGGAATTTTGCCGGCTAAGTTGCCTTCTAGACCCTCTTTGGGGCTTATCCACAGTCCCTGCACTGTTTCTCTACTGTCCGGTCGGCAAAATTGACCGGCCGGCATGACGGCCAACAGAAACCGGGTGTCAAAGCGTCGGTTCATTAATGCCGGGGTGATCCAATGGGACCAAGGCGACAGCGCCGAAATCGCCAGCTGCCAGTTTGTTTCTACCACCATCTTTACGAACCAATCTTTGGATAGAGTATCGGACAACCGCAAGCGGCGGATATGATTCAGACTCACATCGGGTTGGTCATTTTTGTGCGCCAGAAAAACTCCGGCCTCCTCAAGGGTTTCACGAATGGCTGCAACACCAAAGGCGAGAGCTTCTGCCACCGAGAGGTCTCCACCCAGATGATGGCAAATTTCATCGGGAGCTAAATCACTGTGTTTTTTATATACGTCGAATTGTCGATCTTCATCTTCAACCGTTCCACCGGGAAAAACAAAATTTCCTGCCATAAACCTGCTTTTAACGTTTCTTTTGAGCAAATAAATCTGAAAATTACCCTCATGCTCACGAGCAAGGATAACCGTAGCGGCCGGCTTTATATTTGAAAGGGGATCCTGGTGAGCGTTCATGCCGGAATAAATAGCAGGTTCGGTAAGTTGCAGTCAAATAAAAAGGATAAAGCTTGACTTTACCTTCTATTATCGGCTACCGTCCATCGGAAAAAGAACCAAATGCCTGAGGAGAAATGCTTTGTTTACAGCAAATGAAATCCTGGATATGGCCATCAAGCTGGAGAAAAACGGTGAGGTGGTTTATCGTGATGCGATCGAAAAGGTTTCGAACCCGGAGCTTATCACCCTATTGGAATGGATGGCTAATGAAGAAGCTAAACACGCCAACTGGTTTGCCGAGTTTAAGCTTAAGCTTGATCAAAAGAGCGTAAACCCATTTATGGAAAAGATGAGCCGGGAACTTTTTAACGATCTTTTGGGGGACAAGAATTTTTTCCTGAAAGACGTTGATTTTTCTTCTGTCAGTGATCTTGATGCATTGATTGCTATTTTTATCGAATTTGAAAAAGATTCGGTGCGATTTTATCAGATACTTGAACCTTTTATTGGAGATCCTGTTAGTCTGGAGAGTTTAAAAAAGATAATCGACGAAGAGAACTGCCATATCAAACGATTACAGGAATTAAGGGGTCGCAAGGAAGTATTTACAATAATCAGTGACTAACCATTTATTGACGCCGCCGTCTCGACTAGTTGTATTTTGTTTCGCTATTCCGGTTCCATATAGCCGGGGCCAAAAATTTTTCGGCCTATCGAAATCCTCAAATCTTTATCCGGCCATTCATTTTGGGCACCAGGCCAATAAATTCCATTCCAGACCTCCCTGCCTAAGCCGTTGTCTTTTTTACACTTCAGACAGATGGGAGGCGGATTTCCCTTTTTAATCGGTTGGCCGGAAATATGTTGCAGGCTTCCTGCCGGATCTCCCCCCGCTGACGTCCCGCAGAGCAATGCACAACCGCAATCCAATACCTTGTAAGCGACTCCGATCGCTTCGGGACACTCAAATAAAATTTTTCGACAGGCTAGGTTGAAGGGAGAAACCTCAGTATTTTTAATATCTTCCATATTATTGTTTATTTCTCCATACATTTTCCGCCGGATAGCGTTTCAAATATCATTCGTACCCATCGGGGCAGAAGCTGTGTCCCTCTATCCCCACCTATCAACTTTGATCTAAAGGGTGTCCGGTTTTTACCACATCCTATTTTTTGAAGTCAACTATTAACCTTTTCTTCTAAAACCGGGATTCGAAAAATTTTGCCTAGAAATGTAACCTGGATCTGACAAAAATCGGCAAAAATTTGATTTCTACGGCTATCTGCTTTGTTAGGCGGTAAAATATAATCCCTTTGAATCATTGTATAAAAATCATGTCCCATATTGTGTCTCCTCTGTCTGGCATGTTTATTGTAGATTATTTTAGTTTGTTGTTGATTTCAGATAAAATGCGAGATGATAGTGATGGGGTCAATTGACGGGGCAAAAAATTTTTTAACTAAAAAGGAGGGTCTAACAATATCATCAATTAAACAATTTTCCGGGGATGCTTCGAAATTATTCCGGGGGGGATGAAGCTTCACAGGACGGGGGATTAAAAAAGGAGGATGAAAAATGAAAACAATATCCAGGGGGGTAATCGGTTTCATTGCATGTATCGTTTTGACTGTTTCACTTTCGGTGGCTGTATCTGATGCAAACGAAGTGTTTGTGATCTCAGCCAGTCGCAATGGCGACGCCAACTATATGGGTAGCCATGGAGAGGGTTCATTTTCTTCTCAAGAAAAACTGCTCATTATGGGTCAGAGCAAGATTGATTATTACAGCAATGGGAACGGCTTGGGTGATTTTGATAATGACGGTGATTTTGACTACATAATGGGCAACGGTATCATTAGCGGCGACATTTACCTTTTTGAAAAAACCGGTTCCGGCAATCAATTTGCGCCACCGGTCGCTGTAGCAGGATGGTCAACGGGATATTTCCCCATGGACATGGCGGTTGCCGATTTTGATGAGGACGGCAACTATGATTTTATTATGTCATATTATTACAGCGACAGTTGCGGGCTTTACCTGGGTGACGGCAGCCTCGGATTTATAGGTCCTGGCTCCGACCCTGCGACGGATGCTCTTCTATTAAAAGATGCGGCGCCATACTTATCGGCTGGAGCGGATGCGGCCGATTTCAATAACGACGGGCATGCCGATTTTGTTATTGCCCCCTTTCCCAGTAGCCCGTCTTCCGGTGAACCCTTCTCTGTGAATCTTGGTGACGGCCGCGGAAACTTTACAGCACACCCATTGGAGGGGTTAAGGGATGCTGATGACAATTATGTTCCGTATTATGGGGTTGCAGCGGCTGATTTTGACAATGATGGTAAGGTGGATATTGCGGCAGCTTATTTTGACTATCTAGATATGTATAAAGGCAATGGTGACGGTACGTTTGCTTGGTCGGTCAGGTATGAGTATGATCTTAACCTGTCACCCCTCGACAACTATGACTTCAACGGTGACGGAAATCAGGATCTTGTGGCTGCAGATTATGGTTCGGCTGGTTCAGAGGTCGCCGTTTTCCTGGGCAATGGTGACGGCTCCTTCGCGGATCCGGTGATTTATGGAGGCGGCACCAGCGGGGAGCGCAACGCCATCGCTGCACCGCCGGCACCACCTCCAGAACAAAATAAAACGCCGGTTGCCGTCGTTGACCCCATGTATCTAGAGGTTACCGTCGGGGATAAAATTGTATTTGACGGGTCGGCCTCCTATGACGAAGACGGCCGGATTGTCAGCTATGCATGGGACTTCGGCGACGGAACCGTTATCGCCGCCGATACCACTGTATTAAGTCTGTCGAAGGCCGGCGTCGATATCGGTGAGGTTGCGCCGTCACATATCTATTATGATGTTGGCAAATTTGCCGTAACGCTGACGGTTACAGATGACAAAGGCACCACGGCCAGTATCCAGGCAGAGGTAAACACCCTGCCGATAGCCGCAACCATACAATTTAGACCTGACACACTTTATTTAAACAGCAAGGCCGAGTGGGTCCTGGCCACCATCAGACTGCCTTACGATTGCGATGCGAGAAAAATCGATGACGCCAGTGTTTGTATCGTATTCGAAGACGGATCCCGGTTATGGGCGTCTTCTGATTATGGACACGGTTTTCTTGCGAAAATAAGAAAGAGGTTATACCGGCAAAGAAGAGCTCTGACGGTAAGATTTGATCGGCAGGATCTTATCCAGAAAATAAAAATCCCTATAGATAGCACTGCATTGCTAGTACAGGGAGATATGCTCTACAATGGCACCTGGATAGAATTCGAAGGCTCGGGAACGATCAGAACCAAAGAAAGGGACATTAAACGAGATTTTTTCAGCAGGTATTGGAAACGAAATGTCAAACACTTTCAAAAATTATGCGGATTAAAATACTGGAAATAGTTCCTGTATTGAAAGATGATTCATGAATGAAATAGTGTCATAACATCACAATTATTATGGCGAAACACCAGAGGGCGGGGCCGAAACGGCTCTGCCCTTTTCTGTTTTCAATTCGGGCACCACATTGATCGATTTGTAATTTATCCCTCAATAATATTTGGATGCCCACCCCAGTATGATATTGATTTATTCTCCCCGGTTAAAGTAAATAGATTATTTTGGATTTAAAAGCCAAGCCTTGGAGGGTTGTCACCAATGGGCCAAAAGCCATCCTATGAAGAATTGCAAAAAAAAATCGATTCACTGCAAAAAGCGGTTACCAGACATAGGAGAAGAGAAGCAGTATTATGGAAACATCAGGAGCGACTGACCCAAATTATCGAAAGCATTCCCATTCCCACCTTTGTTATCGATAACGACCATGTCGTTACCCATTACAACTCGGCCATGGAGAACCTGACCGGCATTGCCGTTGATGAGATCGTCGGCACGCGTGACCCCTGGAAGGCGTTTTATGCTACAGCCAGACCCACCATGGCCGACTTTATTGTGAGTGGTGCTTCTGAAGAGGAAATCGTCGAATTCTACCAGGGAAAATTTAAAAGATCTATGGTTAAAAAAGGGGCCTACGAAGCGGAGGATTATTTCTCAGATATTGGCGAAAAAGGCAAATGGCTTTTTTTTACGGCGGCCCCCCTGAAGGATCCACAGGGAAACATGTTTGGAGCCGTGGAGACGCTTCAGGACGTCACCGAGCGCAACATCGCAGAAGCGGCGCGCTTAAAATCCGAGGGGCGTTTTCGCACCCTGCTTGATATTGCCCCATATTCCATCCTGGTCTTTAGTGTGGACGGTCTGGTGAACTATCTTAATCCTGCATTCACCGAAACCTTCGGCTGGACCTTGGATGAATTGCGGGGTAAACGGATTCATTATGTCCCGGCCGATTTGGAAACCGAAACCGCTGATCAAATCAGACAACTGTTAGAGGAAAAGATTATCCGTCGTTACGAAACCAGACGTCTCACAAAAGATGGCCGGATTCTGGATGTGGTCTGGAGAGCATCAGTTATTTCGGATGCCAAAGGCAGGCCGGCAGGCGTCCTGGTGATTCTCAGAGATATCACCCGGGTGAAACGCATTGCCAGAAACAACGAGGCCATGCTGCGCGTCAGCCTAGAATTGCCTGAATATCTTGAGCTATACGAAGTGCTGGACTATGTGAGCCGAGTGATTAAAGAACTGATGGTTACTGAAGGCGGTTTGGTCATCCTGCTTGATGAACAGCGTCAGGAACTTTTTTTACGGGGTGCCGCTTTTGATGACACAGCGACTCAGCTGCGGGCGAAAGAGGTACGTTTTTCCATCGATGAGCTGATTGCCGGCAAAGTGATCCGAACAGGGAAGCCGATCATCATGAACGATATCTCCAAGAACTCAGAAATTCATTTGGAGCGGGATCGAAAGCTGGGCTATCGGACGCGTAATCTGCTGTTGGTACCCTTAAAGAGCCAGGACCACATTATCGGTACCCTGTGCGCCGTCAATAAAAAGGACGGCGGCTTTGACCCGTCCGATGTCGAGCTCCTGAGCATGCTGGCTGGGACCGTAGTTCTTTCGATTGAGAATGCCAGGTTCTCAGCAGAACTCAAAAAGGCATACATGGAGGTTTCAAGCTTAAACCGGGCAAAAGACAAGGTGATAAACCACCTGTCCCATGAATTGAAAACACCGATAGCGGTATTGCGAACGTCTCTGGTGATCCTGGAAAAAAAGCTGAAGGATCTGCCACGGGAAAGCTGGCAGCCGACAATAGCAAGAGCCGGCAAGAACCTCAATCGGCTGTTGGAGATGCAGTATCAGATTGATGACATTATGCAGGATAAAACCTACAAAACACCCCTAAACCTGTCCCATCTTTTGGATCAATGCGCCGATGAACTGGAGGCTTTGCTCGCCGAGCAGATCGGGGAAAGTCGAATTGTCGAGCGCATTCGTAAACACGTTGAGGACACATACGGTGCCGGTGCTGACGGCGAGTTAACTGCCGAGAAAATTCATATAGATAATTTCGTCCCCAAGAGATTGAAAGCTCTCAAACCATTCTTTGCCCATCGGCAGGTTAAAATTACCACGCATCTTGTTAGCGGTGCGGTCATATTGATACCCCCGGATCCCCTGCGCAAGGTATTCGATGGCTTGATAAAAAACGCCGTCGAAAATACACCGGATGAGGGGAAAATAGAGGTCGTTGTGAAAAAACAAGATGGGGGAACGGTGCTGGAGGTGCGCGACTTCGGAGTCGGGATAACCGAAGAAAATCAAACTCGAATTTTTGAGGGTTTTTTTACGACCCAGGAGACAATGGATTATTCGAGCAAAAGACCATTTGACTTCAATGCCGGCGGAAAGGGAGCGGATCTGTTGCGTATGAAGATATTTTCCGAGCGCTATAATTTTAAAATCGAGCTGAAATCATCTCGCTGCCCTTTTCTAATGAAAGGCAGCAACGCCTGTCCCGGGGCAATCGGCAAATGTCCCCGGTGTAAAGAAGGTGCGGGGTGTCATCAAGCTGTGGCCACCACCTTTTCAGTATATTTCCCGCCGGCCAGATAGGGATAGAAAAAGGAATGATGATTGAAGAATGACAAATGACGAATGAAGGTATTCTATCGATTTTATAAAAGATTAAGCGAAGCGATTCCACCAATCGTCAATCGTCAATGTCATCGTCATTTGTCATTCTTTATTCGCTTTTACCGCCATCCCGTCTAAGGTGACGGGATGGCGATATTATCTGATATTATTGCTGCGGAAACCAGACCTCTTCGACCTTGTATTTGCCGTCGTGCACACTGATAATGGACACACCCTTCATGGGCACTCCGCTGGGTCGTGAGTAGGTAATCTCGCCGGTGACGGCCTTAAACCCTTGAGTGCCGGCAAGAGCGTCGCGCAAAGCTTTGCCCTCGCTGGTGCCGGCTCTGCTGATGGCATCGGCGATCAGACCAACGGCGTCATAGCCTAATGCGGCAAATGCATTTTCGGGTGGTCGGCCATATTCTTTTTCATAAGCTTCAACGAACGCTACTACTTCAGGGCGATTGTCTTCCCGGTAGGTATGGGTGGAAAAATAGACATCATTGGCCAGCTTGTCACCGGGCACGCTGGTGACCAACTCGGTATCGAAACCGTCGCCGCTGACAATAGGCAGGTCCAAGCCGGCTTCGCGAATTTGTTTGACCGTCAATCCGGCCTCGTTGGGAATGGCGGAAATAAATACGGCATCCGCTTTGGGACTGGCGTTTTTCAGGCGTGCGATTTGAGCTGAAAAGTCTTTATCTCCCATCATGAAGAAGTCTTCCAAAACAACGTTGCCGCCGAGCTCTTTGATGCGCTGTTGGTAAAATTTGGACAATGCTTTGGTGAAGTCCATGGAATTGTCGGTCCAGACCACCACGTTTTTGGCACCCAGTTTGTTAACCGAATAGTCAGCGATGGCAAATGACTGATCATCATCACCGAAGGGTGTCATGAACATATAGTCACCAACCCATTTGGGCAGCATGGGATGGGTGGCGCCGGAGGTGACAAAGGGCACGCCTTTTTGCTGAAATAACGGAGCGGCTGCCATCACAAAGGTAGTGTCGCCATAGCCAATTCCGGCAACCACACCATCGGCCAATGCCTTTTTAGCTCCGGTGGCCGCAGCTTTTTGGTCGGTTTTGGTGTCGATACCGATGACTTCCAGTTCTTTACCCAGAAGCCCCCCTTTTTCATTGATCAGTTTGGCCTGCAGTTTTGCGCCGTTCAGTGCCGGTGCGTCAATCGAGGACATCCCGCCGGTCAGATTATACAGGGCACCAATTTTAATCGTTTCCGCTCCCAGCGCCGAAAATACCAGCAGGAGCGACAATACCAACCCTACCACTGTTAAACTAATTTTTTTCTGCATGCGTCCTTTCTCCTTTCTGCATTTGGTAACATCTCAGCTTTTAAGCTCCCAATTAAGGAGTACCGGCAATATGCCGGGATTAAACTGAAAAAATGCTACGCGATTAAAAATGAATTATTCCTCCTGCCGGGTGTGGCGTGCGTGAAAAACACGTGGCTCCCGACTGCCGAACAGGCCCTGCGGCCTGTAGATTAAAATCAGAATGAGAATCAGGGCCATTAAAATTTCGCCGATGCCATAGACGTTGAGGGTCTCCTCCAGGGGCCGAAATATTTCCGTGAGTACTGAAAAAATGATGGCTGCAATGAATGAACCGGTAATGCTGCCGGTTCCGCCCACCACCACCATGACCACGATATTAAACGCCAGAATCAGTGAGAACGACATCGGGGTAATGGCAGTCACCAGATGAGCCCAGAGCCCCCCGGCAATACCGGCAAAATAAGCACCGATAACCAGCGCAGCGACCCGGGTCCTGAAAATGTTCACCCCCAGACACTGGGCGGCCGTTTCATCCTCACGTACAGCCAGCATGCTGCGGCCATAAGAAGAAAATTTAATTTTCCAACTGACATAAACGGTTATCACCATCCACAGGTATACCCACCACAGATTGGTCAGGGCCGACAATCCGTTTAACCCTAACGGCCCGCGGGTCACGCTTTCCCAGTTGATGATCAGGACCTGGACGATGATCAAAAAGCCCATGGTGGCCACCGCCAGATAATGGCCCCGCAAGCGCAAGACCGGTATGCCGACCAGCAATGCCGTGAATCCGGCGCAAGCACCCCCGATGATCAGGGCCGGGATGAAAGGCAACTGCAGATTCGCCAGCCACTGGGGCAGTTCCAAAAACATGGATTTGCGCGATACGGGAAAGGTGAGTATCGCGGTCACATAACCGCCGATGGCCATGAATCCCGGATGCCCGAGAGAAAACAGCCCGACAAACCCATTGGTAATATTCAAGCTGACGGCCAAAATTATATATATACCAACGAAGTTGATAATTGAAAGAATATATTCATCAACCGTGCTCCGTGCAATGGCAACCAACGCGATTCCGCCGATGATCAGGGCTGGAAATATCAGATGGTTTCGAATGCCATTCATCAGGCGCGATCCTCCATCTTCTTTCCAAGAATACCGTTGGGCAAAATCAACAGAATTAAAATCAGCGTGCCGAACACAAAGGCGTCGCGGTAGGCCGAATAAATCGGCGGCAACAGACCCACAAACAGCACTTCCGATAGGCCCAATACATAACCGCCGATAATGGCACCGGGGATGGATCCTACCCCACCGATCACGGCTGCTACAAAAGATTTGAGACCGGGTATCAAACCGAGCAGCGGATCAATTTGCCCGAACTTGCCGCCCCACATTAATCCGGCGATACCGGCCATGGCACTGCCCACGGCAAAGGTTGCCATAATCGTGCGATTGATGTTGATACCCATCAGGCGGGCCACATCAATATTTTCGGCAGTGGCGCGCATGGCCATTCCCATCCTGGTTTTTTTCACGAGTAACATCAAAACGCACATAAAAAAGAGAGCGCTCAGCATGATGACGAGGTCCACCATCCGAAAACTGATCCCGCCGATATGCATGACCTTCTGCAGATAATCAGGGAAGGCAAAATTGCGGGGCTGGGCCGTCAAGATTAAAATTCCTAAATTCTGTAGCATAATGGAGACGGCCAGTGACGCGATAAATCCGGTGACCTGCGGGGCACCTCGCATGGGCCGGAAAGCCGCTCGCTCGATTAGAATACCAATGCCGGCACCTGCCGCCAGTACCACCAGGGCTACCAGGGGAAAGGGTGCTCCCACTACCTGTAAGAGTCCGAGGGTAAGAAATGCCCCGATCATCACAACGTCGCCGTGGGCAAAATTAATCAGCCGGATGATTCCGTAGATCATTGAAAAACCGATGGCCACCATGGCGTACATGCTGCCCAGGATGAGTCCATTGACTATTTGCTGCGCAATGTATTCTATGCTCATAAGGCCCAAGGTTTATGCACCTCCCAGATAGGCTCGGCGGACGTTTTCATCTTGGCCCAATTCCAGGCTGGAACCGGATAGCGTCACTCGACCGTTTTCCAACACATAGGCCCTGTGAGAATAATCCAGTGCCATGACCGCATTTTGCTCGACCAACAGGATGGTCACTCCCTCAGCGTTGATGTCATGAAGAACTTTGAATAGATTTTCGATGATAATGGGGCCCAATCCCAGTGAGGGTTCATCAAGGATCAGCAGCCGGGGTTTACTCATCAGTGCACGACCCACCGCCAGCATTTCCTGCTCTCCGCCGGATAGACTGCCGGCTGTTTGCATCGCCCGTTCACCGAGAATTGGAAAAATCTCACAAATTCGTTTGTAATCGCCATTAACAGCCTGTTTATTTTTTCTCAGGTAGGCGCCGATCATTAAATTTTCCCTGACGGAAAGTTGGGAAAAAATGCCTCTGCCTTCCGGGCAATGGGAAATCCCAAGGGCAACGATCTGTTCAGCGGATACGCGGCTTAGGTCAATGTCTTCGCTTTTTCCATGGGGTTTGTAGAGGATACGTCCGCTTTCCGGCCTCAGTAACCCCGAAATTGTGCGCAGCATCGATGTTTTGCCGGCCCCGTTGGCACCAATCAGAGCGACGATTTCTCCACGGCCGACATCCAGGCTAACCCCTTGTAATACGAATGTCTTTTCACGGTAGACCCGAATGTTTTCAACCCTGAGCATCTTGTATTTTCCCTGGCGGATTTACCTAAATAGGCTTCAATGACCCGTGGATCATTACGTACATCTTCAGGGACCCCCATGGTCAGCATACGGCCGCGATCGATCACCTGAATTTTCTGGCTCACTGCCATGATCAGTTTCATGTCATGCTCCACCAAGAAAATAGTAAGATCGCCCTTGCGGTGGATATCCCGAAGTATTTTGACCAGTTCCTCGGTTTCGCTGGGGTTGAGTCCTGCCGATGGCTCATCGAGCAGCAAAAGTTTCGGCAGGGTTGCCATGGCCCTTGCAATTTCTACCCGCCGCTGAATCCCATACGGCAAATTCTTGGCCGGTATTTCTTTAACCGGCACCAGGCCGAAGATCTCCATAATTTCATGAGATCTTTGTTGCATTTGATCTTCAGCCCGCCGATAGGCCGATGTGTGAACGAGCGTTTTCCAAAACCCCATTCCCAGACGCATATGGAAGGCAACTTTAATATTTTCGAGGACCGACAGCTCTTTAAACAGTCGGATATTCTGAAAGGTCCGGGCGATGCCCAGAGCGGTATTCTGATCGGGCCGCAACCGGGTGATATCTCGGTTGTTAAAATAGATATGTCCAGCGGTGGGTTTGAGGACGCCGGAAAGTAAGTTAAATACCGTGGTCTTACCGGCCCCGTTGGGTCCGATCAGGCCGACCAGTTCGCCCCGGCGGATCTTGACGCTGTAATCCGACAGGGCGCTAATGCCGCCGAATTGTTTTGCTAACCCTTCAACCTTTAACAATACCGAATTGGTAGAAGACAATTTGAAAACTCCCAAGCGGGGAAATCTATCCAAATATAATGATTGCCCATCTAAATCAGCGCCAGCTCCGCGAGAAATTCATCCGTGGTGCGTTGGCGACAATAGCCTTTGATGTGATCCAGGGAAGTTTCGTGGCGCTGCCGAGTAAAGGTGGCACAGGCGTCGGTGACCAGTGTAACCAAATAACCCAGGTCGCATGCATCTCGAACCGCTGAGCTGACGCACTGATCCGTCAACAAACCACTGATAATGAGAAAGTCGACACCGAGATTGCCCAAAATATAGTGAATGTTGGTGGAAATGAAAACACTCGAGGAAGTCTTGGGAAACACAATTTCATCATCGACTGGTTTGATGGCGTCCAGAACCCGGGCATCGGATGACCCTTTGGGTACATTGAATCCGGTGATCTTGTAATCAAGGCTGCGATCCCGCCCGTCTGCGGTCAGGCTCTCAATCACCGCATACATGACCTCGATATTCTTTTGGCGACAAGCCTTTTGCAGACGCTGCATGTTTGGCAGGGCGACCTGATTGAGGCATTTAAAAAAATAATCATATTTCGTCTCAGCCTCTGCGGGCGAGAGACCCTCATCCTTATACTCCCCACCGTCGGATCGCGCATTGTAATTTTGAACGTCGATAAAAAGCAACGCCGATTTTTTGGGGACGATGGGAATTTCGCGACTCAATTCATTCATTTTGATGCGATACCTTTCGCTAATTATAGGTTTCAGGTGTCAGGTTTCGGGTGTCAGGAAGATGAGCCGTAAAATCCTGAAACCTCTGGCCCAGACCTAACTTTGTACGAATTGGAATATCAGACATTATTGATATCTATTGCAGTGAATAGCAAAAGATCCGTCATATCGCACCAGTGGCTGGGCTGAACACTGACACCTGAAACCTAACGTTGTCTACAACATGATGTCAGATAAAACCTAATAAAAGCCTAATACCGTTCCACCAGCATTTCCACTTCCTCCTCCAGGTTTAAGTCTTTAAGATTGTCCCATTCATGCTGACGCACCGCCACATAAGAACCGGCCAGTTCTGCGCCCATTGCTTTCAGAAGCACAGTGTCTTCCCGAAGGGCATCTATCGCTTCACCCAGGTTCTGAGGCAAACGGTCGATCCCTCCGGCTCTGCGTTGCGCTTCGGGTATATCTGCCGGATCGACGGTAATCTCCTCGGGAAGTTCCAAATTGCGGTCAAGACCGTCGAGTCCGGCGGCGATGAGTGCACCCAGGGCAATGTAGGGATTGGCAGTGGCATCCGCGGTTTTATATTCAAAGCGGCTTGCCCGGGTTCCCTGCTTGTTTTTGCAGACCCTTACGGCCGCTTCACGGTTTTGGTGGCCCCAGGCTCTGAATGCTCCGGCCCAAAAGTGGGGCTGGATGCGTCGGTACGAAGTCTTGCTGGGGATGGTGACGGCACACAGGGCGGGCAGATGGTCCAGGATCCCGGCGATAAACGCGCCGGCTACCGGGCTGATTGCGGTGTTCTGCTGAGGATCCCCGCTAATATTTTTTCCATCCCGCCACAAACTGAAATTCAGATGACAACCCGAGCCGGCCTTGTCTTCAAAGATTTTGGGTAAAAATGAGGCGATAAGCCCATGCCGGGAAGATTCGCCGCGAATGGTTTCCCGATACACAATCTGTCGATCGGCTGCCTGCATGGCCTCGGCATAGCGTATATTCACTTCCTGTTGCCCGGGACCGGACTCGGGATAGTAGCCTTCCACTTCAAGCCCCTGTGCAATGAGGGCATCGGCAATATCCATAATTAAATTCCGATGGAGATTCATCGAACCCGTGGCACAAAAAACGGTATTGTCGGCCGGTTCCAGCTCGTTGGCGGCATTTCTGCGCAACAGGAAAAATTCGTTTTCAAAAACAGCCTTTAGAATCAGGTCCGATTTTTCAAGATGACTTATTTGCCGCCTGAGAAAACCGCGGGGGCAATGGGCCCATACATCTCCGGTTTCACTGATGATCATGTCACTTAAAACCTGCGCGTGTCCTTTCGCAAAGGGCAAAATCGTTAGAGTGGACCAGTCCGGCATCAGGCGAACCTCACCCACCGGCCCGAGGCCGGTTTCGGCAACCACACTGTCATACATCACCGGCAGGGCCATCTGAGCCATGGTGATGCCGACCCCATTGTCGATATATTCTTCCAGGTAGTCGATATGGGCAGCCTTGGCACGAATTATGTTGGCGTTGTCACACCAGAGCAGGCGAACAAATTTAACGCCCGCATCCTCTAACGTCTGTTTAAGGGCCTCGTTCATAATTTCCTTTGATTTCAATGTATTTGAATGGGTATTTGATCGATTATTGGCGGGGAGCCATGAACTCTCAGCAGCGAATTGTTGGCAACTCGGATCCAACGATTTGGATCCAGTCGGCTGGATTCAATCGGCTCAGAGCTAATGATGACAGCCGCAGGCAGGGTATAACAATGAAGCGTATAATAGTCTTCCCATTTTTTAAATCCGCTGATGACATACAGGTCTTCACCGTTGCTCAACATGTTGTTTACAGACGTGTAATCCGCTGTCATGGAAGAAACGGCCATTGCCAGTGTTTCACCTATGGTCGAATTCAGGGGCTTGGTCATTATTGCGCTTAAAAGATAATGAAATAAATATTCGGTATCGGATTCATCCGAAGTGGGTATCAATGATGCATCCCGGGGCAGGGACTCGGCTCCATAGACCGTGCCGTTGTGGATAAACGCCCAGCCGGCATGAAAGAACGGGTGCGCGTTGGCGAGGGTAACGGGGACGTCTTCGCTGGCCTTACGCAAATGCCCCAGGAAGACATCGGGTACCTGGTCCGTTGCGGTGAGGGCCTCCCGGTAGCTTTCGGATTCCAGGGCTGAGCCCAGTCGGCGAATCATCGGAACCATTGCGGTCCTATCTTTGCTGGATCCGGCCAACCCCCACCCATCCTTGTGACCCGGTTCCATGCCCTCGACCGGAGGGATATTGCCGAATTCCGCCTGTTGGCGAAACCCCAGCGCAATTTCCTGCCAGAAATCAATCTGACCAATAATTCCCAGTAGCCTGCACATAGCGAACTCCATTTCCTTATAATTTTGGGAATCTTCTTAATCAATAATTCAGCCGGAGTCAATCCGGAATTTTTAGTTCTTCCTTAATCGCCATATATTAAAAACCGTAATATAAGCATTTATGTCTCGGAGTCTCAACAATTTTTTGGAAATGCTGGGATTTGATCTTTACCAAAAATCAAGAAATCTTGCGTTATTAACACGATTGCCCCTTCAATTCCCTGATCCATCTTCAATTATCCGCACCCCTGGGGTGTCCCTTACGGTCTAAGATATATGTTTGCTCCTATCCAGTGCTTGTTTTATTCAGATTTGTAGTGTAAAAAAACGATTTTAGCATAACAACACTGGAAGGGATATACAGGTAAAAAATGATAACTTTGCTGGATTACGGTGCAGGTAATGTCAGAAGTGTCACCAATGCCATCGAAAGCCTGGGGGAGACGGTGAAAGTCGTTGCCAGCGGTGAGGATATTCTGGCAGCGGAGAAGCTTGTTTTTCCAGGTGTGGGTGCTTTCGGCAATATGATGCACATCCTGCAGGAGAAAAAATTCGTCGAGCCCTTAATGGCCTATCTGCATTCGAACCGGCCGTTTCTGGGAATATGCCTGGGGTTGCAGGCCCTGTTTGAACACAGCGAGGAGGCCCCGGGTGTCAACGGGCTCGGTTATATTGCAGGGTCGGTCAAGCGTTTCGTCGTTGATCTTTCGGTTCCACACATTGGTTGGAACGGTCTCAACTTCAAACAGGCCTCTCGGATTTTTTCCGGGCTTGGCGGAGATGAAAAATTTTACTTTGTTCATTCTTACCATGTAGAAGCCGATGATCCCTCGGTGATACTGACAACAACCGACTACGGGAACGAGTTTGTCAGCAGCATTCAAAAAGGCAATATCATTGCCACCCAGTTCCATCCGGAGAAAAGCGGCCGCGCCGGGCTCCTTGTTTTACAGAATTTTCTCGAAACAACGGTAGAACCGATCCGCCCGGCACCATCACGGGTAAATACGACCCTGGCCAAGCGGATTATTGCCTGTCTGGATGTACGTTCCAACGATCAGGGCGACCTGGTGGTCACCAAGGGTGATCAGTACGATGTGAGGGAAGACGGAGATGTCCGAAATCTTGGCAGACCGGTTGAACTGGCACAACGGTACTATGCTGAGGGTGCGGACGAGATCACTTTTCTCAACATCACGGGCTTCAGGGATTTTCCTCTGGAAGACATGCCGATGCTTGAGGTATTGAAACAGACGTCTAAAAATGTATTTGTACCGTTGACCATCGGGGGCGGGATTCGCAACTATTCGGATAAAGATGGTCGGAGGTACGATGCCCTGGAAGTCGCTGCGGAGTATTTCAGATCCGGAGCCGACAAGGTATCGATTGGGAGTGATGCTGTTCTGATAGCTGAAGCCTATCTTCAAACCGGTCGCCAAACCGGACGAAGCTCCATTGAGGCGATATCTCGGGTTTACGGCAACCAGGCGGTGGTCGTCTCCATTGATCCGCGTCGGGTTTATTTAAACGCTACCGATGAGGTCCAGCACACCGTCATTGAAACCGCCATACCGGGGCCTGACGGTGAGCGCTATTGCTGGTATCAGTGTACCATCAGGGGCGGTCGCGAAGGCCGAGATCTGGATGCGATCACCCTGGCCCGGGTTTGTGAAAAGCTGGGTGCCGGTGAAATTCTGCTTAATTGTATCGATCGAGACGGGACCAACCTGGGATTCGACATCGAACTTATCAATGCGGTTGCATCGGCGGTGTCAATTCCGGTGATTGCTTCCAGTGGTGCCGGCCGGGTTGAGCACTTCCATGAAGTCTTCACTGCCACCGAAGCAGAATCTGCCTTGGCCGCCGGTATTTTTCACCGCAGAGAAATTCCCATTGCCGAAGTTAAAAAATATTTAGTCGGCAAGATCGAAATTAGACCATGAAGCAAACCGGAGGATATCCATAAAATGATTTCCATTGAAGTGTTGGCACAATGAATGCTTCATTAATCATAGTCGCTAAAAAGCCCGAACCCGGTTTTACCAAAACCCGTCTGTGTCCGCCATTTACGCCGCAAGAAGCTGCCCAATTTTATCGTTGCCTGATGCTGGATACACTGAAACTGGTCAATCAGGTTCAGGGTGTCGAGCACTGTGTAGCATATGCCCCCATCGGAGCACGTTCCTATTTCCAAAGCCTCGTGCCCAGGGGGTTTAGGCTGATACCGCAGCAAGGCACCGATCTTGGAGAACGGCTTGCCAACGTTTTGGTCGATCGCTTCCGACACGGCTACCGAAAAGTAGTGGTGATGAACAGTGACGGTCCGACCCTGCCCCTGGCCTATATAAAACAAGCGTTTCGGCAGTTGCAGCACTATGATGTATCATTGGGAATGGGTCATGACGGGGGCTACTATCTTATCGGAATGAAACAGGTACATCCGGAATTGTTTGAAAATATTGCCTGGAGCAGTGATCGGGTAATTTCCCAGACCCTTGACGCCTGCCAGACCCTTACGCCTCCGGCGCCTGCAGCTGAAGGTTTATCGGCTTCCGCAGTGGTACGATGTGGATGTCGGCGATGATCTTCAGCGCCTACGTTCCGATTTGGCAAAAAATCCGGCAGCAGCCCCCCACACCGAGACCTATTTGCGGCGTTGGTACGATAGTTGATAAAACCTCCGCTGAAGCGGCCAGTTTGATCGAAAATGAAACAAGGAAACACACGCCTTTCTAAAAATTCTATTTCATCATTTCATCATCGTTTCACATCCATGACCCCAGGTCAAACCGAGGTCCGGAAGGTAGTGGTTGGATAAAAATTGTTATCGAATAACAATTTGAAATCATAGCATTTTAATTCCTTTCTGAAACCAACTGTGCAGTTGACAGGGGACGTTAAATTTGCCATAGTTTAACGATTTGAGTCTATAATATTTTTTCTATTCATACTGAACCGCTTATAAGTTGATATGGTCGAGTCCACTACACAAAAAACCGATTGGCTATCCCGCATGCTGGGTGCAACCATTGAGGGATCCCTACCGCTGCTCCTGTTAATTGTTGCGTTTGCCGGCGGCATTGTGGCGTTAATGATTACGCCGCGTGAGGAGGAGCCCCAGATTGTTGTGCCCATGGCAGATGTACTAGTGGCAGCTCCCGGTCTGAGTTCCGAACAGGTTGAACGCCAAATTGCCACACCGCTGGAAAAATTTCTCCATCAAATCGATGGTGTCGAGCATGTCTACTCGATGTCCCGGCCCGGTCAATGCGTGGTGACGGTGCGGTTTTTTGTGGGAGAAGACCGGGAAGATTCACTGGTAAAAATCTACAACAAAGTGTTTTCCCAAATCGACCATATTCCGGCTGCCGTCCAATCCTGGGTGGTCAAACCGATAGAGGTTGATGATGTCCCCATCGTGGTAGCAGTTTTGTGGAGTGCTGATTCCGGATTGAGCCGTGATCACGAACTACGGCGATTGGCCGAAGAAATCGAACATGACCTGCAGTCCATTAAAGACACCAGCAAGATCGAAGTAACGGGTGGTCGTCCCAGGCAAATTCGAGTTGAGCTGGACCCGGAAGCCCTGGCGTCGCGGCGGACAACACCGCTGGAGGTGGCCTGGGCTATCGATATCTCCAATAAATTATTGCCTGCCGGAGACATCCAGGTTCTGGATCAGAATATCGTGGTTGAGGCCGGAGACTTTATTCACAGTGCCGGGGAGCTCCGTAAGCTGGTGATCAATGTCGTCGACGGCGTTCCCATATATCTTGAAGATGTCGCGCGTGTCATCGATGGTCCTGCCGAGCCTGCCAGTTACACCTGGATTGGTTTTGGCCCGGCCTCGGACCGTTCGCAGCCAAACACCGACATCTACCCGGCCGTGGCAATATCCATTGCCAAAAAAAAAGGTGCCAATGCCGTCTGGGTGGCTGAAGAGGTCGAGGATTATTTTTCAAAGCTTAAACGCGATATTTTCCCGCCCGAAATCAACTACCGCATCATTCGTAATTATGGCCGCACGGCCGATGACAAGATCAATAATCTTGTTTCCAGTCTTTTGGTTGCGATGCTGACCGTCACGGTGTTTATCGGTATTTTCCTGGGCTGGCGTGCCGCCCTGGTAGTGGGTCTGGCAGTTCCGATCTGCTACGGTATCACATTGGTGTTGGATCTGTATGCCGGCTACACTATCAACCGGGTGACCCTCTTCGCTCTGATCCTGGCTTTAGGATTGCTGGTCGATGATCCTATCACGGGCGTGGATAACATCGAACGATATTTGCGGATGGGTGGAAAACCGCGACGTGTCAGCGTGATTATGGCCATGGGGGAAATCAAAGGGGCCTTAATTATGTCCACCATCGCCATCATATTGGCCTTTGCGCCGTTGCGTTTTATCACCGGGATGATGGGACCTTATATGGCACCGATGGCGTTCAATGTCCCGGTGAGTGTCACCGTGAGCACCGTGGTTGCCTTTCTGATAACTCCCTGGCTCGCTTACAAATTTCTCAAACCTTCTGTTGAAAGTGTCGGATACGACATTACGCGTACCCGGCTATACCGGGTTTATGCAAGGCTGCTGAAACCGCTGCTTGGCACGCGCCTACGATCATGGATTTTTTTAGGGATTGTCATGCTTTTGTTTGGTGGATCCATGGTACTGCCGGCCCTGCGCTTGGTTCCGCTCAAATTGCTGCCTTACGATAACAAGGATGAGTTTCAGGTGGTGGTCGATATGCCTGAAGACGCGACGCTTGAGCGAACCCAGGGTGTGGTCAGCGCACTGAGCACTTACTTGAGCACCGTACCGGAACTGCGGGATTACACCGCCTTTGTGGGAGTGCCGTCCCCCATGGACTTTAACGGCATGGTACGACATTATTACCTGCGGCGGGGCGCCTACTATGCCGATATTCGCGTAACAATTGCCGAACGTCAGCGCAGATCCCAGCAGTCCCATGCCATATTGCTTCGCATCCGACGCGATCTGGAAGCCATCGCTCAAAGCTACAAAGCGCGCATCAAGCTGGTGGAAGTGCCGCCGGGTCCCCCGGTGATTTCAACGGTCGCCGTGGAACTCTATGGATCAAAGGCAACACCTTACACTGAACTGCAACATTCGGCCAAGGTTCTGGAGCAACGTTTCATGCAAGAGCCGTTCGTGGTCGATGTGGATACCTCCGTTGAGGATAATCAGCCTAAGCGAACATTTGTACCCGACAGGGAAAAAGCGGCGCTATCCGGAATTGGAACCCAGGATATTGCCCAAACCATTCATCTGGCCAATCGGGGATGGGTCGCGGGATTTATGCAAATTCCCAGCGAGGTCAATCCATTGCCGGTGGTGTTGCAACTGCCCCTGGAAATTCGCAGCTCCCCCCGGGTCCTGTCCACCCTGCACATTAAAGGCAAACCGGGAATTCTGAAGATTCGAGAAAAATCCGGTCTTCGTGATGCACCCCAGCCGATTGTCTCCCTGGCCGAGCTTGGTGAGATGCGATGGTCCGAACAGGACAAGGCAATCTACCACAAGAATCTCCGGCCGGTTGCCTATGTCTTTGCGGAAGTGGCCGGCCGGCCGCCGGCAGAGATCGTTCTGGATGTCAGCAGTGACATGAATTCAGAAAATGCCGACAGCCAGCTTTTGCCCCTTAAGGGACGTACCTATTTTAATTCGGGGGGCGGTCTGCCGTGGACGCTGCCCGATGATATCAAGGTGGTGTGGAACGGGGAAGGGGAATGGCAGATCACCTTGCGGGTGTTCCGCGATTTGGGGATCGCTTTTGCCGTTGCCTTGTTGGGAATATTTTTGGTGTTGCGCATTCAAACGGGTTTGACAGCGACTACATTCATCATAATGCTGGCCATACCGCTGTCCGTCATTGGTATCATGCCGGGATTCTGGCTGCTGAACCAGCTCGGTGAACGGGTGGTGGACGGTTTTTCCAATCCAGTTCTTTTTACAGCCACTGCAATGATCGGGATGATTGCCCTGGCAGGTATCGTGGTTCGTAATTCTCTGATATTGATTGAATTTATTCACATGGCCTTGCGTGAAGGCAAAAGTTTACAGGAGGCTTTGCTGCAAGCGGGAGCGGTACGCATGCGTCCCATATTTTTGACGGCGGGAACCACTTTGTTGGGAAATATGGTGATTACGCTGGATCCGATTTTCAACGGTTTGGCCTGGGCAATCATTTTCGGGATCACCGCTTCCACCCTGTTTACGCTCTTTGTGATTCCGGTTCTCTACAGCCTGGTGTACACCAACAAGACGGGGCATGGACTGCCTCCGGGAAGGGATATCCAAGGGTGAAAGCTGCATTTAAAATACTGGGAATTATTTTTGCCCTGGTCCTACTGGGTGGGGTCATGGCGTATCTGGCAGGTTTTTTTGACGAAAAAATCCCGATAGATTTCAGTCGAGTGGCGCCTTCAACTGATAAAGGCGGGGCATTTACCGTAAAGGTTGTCGAGGAACCTCTAATTGAGCAGGCGGCCGGTACGCTGCGCGCCAAAGTCGAAACGGTGATCTCTCCTCTAATTACTGCCAGGATTTCCTCTATTTCAGTATGGGCCGGTGACGAAGTGAAGGCGGGGCAAGTGCTTGCTACCCTCGACTCACGGGAACTCAAGGCTCGGGTCGACCAGGTTCATCAGGCAGTTGTTGGTGCTAGAGCGCGATTGAAGCAGAGTGAAAAAGATCTTGCCCGGGTTAAGCGAATTATACGAGCGGATGCCGGGGCCATTTCCAAGGCCGAGCTAGACCGGGTACAGATGGTTTTGAGTACCGCCCAGGCGGAGGTTACACGATTAAAGCGCCAAGAAGATGAAGCCGGAACCGCCCTGAGCTACAGTCAGTTGGCGGCGCCCATCGCCGGCCGTATTGTTGAACGCCTTGGGGATCCCGGAGATACCGCTATCCAAGGGGAGCCGCTGCTGCGTATGTATGATCCCTCCACCCTGAGGCTGGAGGCCAATGTGCGTGAATCGGTCGCTTCGAAGCTGGCAAAAAATCAACACCTCACGGCTGAGATTGATGCGCTAAAAAAAATATACGCCGTTGTGGTTGACGAAATTGTTCCCTCCGCAGATCCCGGTTCTCGTTCGTTTTTGGTCAAGGTTAGCCTGACTGACGGCACCGGCTTGTTTCCGGGCATGTTCGGCAGATTGATGATTCCCATCGGGAAAATTGAAAAGATTTATATTCCTCATGAGGCGGTTACCCGTGTTGGCCAGCTCAATTTTGTCCTCGTAGACACGGGGCAGGGAGCAATTCGTCGCTATGTGCGTCTGGGTGAATCCGGTTCGGATGGCCGCATTGAGGTTATCAGTGGTCTGTCGGTCGGAGACACCGTAAGGATTGCTTCACAGTGATTGTTTTTGACCGGTAATTTAGAAATTCAGGAATTCAGGAATTAAAGAATTGAAGGAATACTATCTATCCCAGTTTTGATGCGAAAAAATAATTGATAATCGCCCGGCCCATTTCGGTAGATCTCGTGCCGAGAATCTTTCCGTGAACCCCTAATATGCCGACGCATATTCCCCGAGTTCCATCCGGTGCCAAGGCATATGCTGCAAGCCAGTCATATTTAAATCGATCCGTTTTATCATTGATGGTGCCGGTTTTGGCACCCAGCTCGAAATGTTTGAACAATCTTTTACGGCTCAGCCTGCGAAAGGCTTTTCGGCTGGTCCCATATCGGACGGCATCGTGCATCAAAGCCTTTAAATCTGCCGCTGTCTGACTGCTTACCGCAGAGCTCAGCACACCTGGATCAGAGTTATAGACAATGTTACCCGCATCGTCTTGAATCGTTTCCACCAGCCATGGTATCGGCATCTCTCCCCCGTTGACGGCAACTGTTGCCAGCAAGGTCGCATGAAGCGGCGAAATAAGCGTTTTCTTATTAAATCCGGATGCTATTTCGGCGAGCCCGAATTCATCCGGCGGCACCTGGATGGTGCTCATCTCCAAGGGAAGATCAAAGGTAATCGATTTGTTAAAGAGAAATTTTTCAGCATATCCGGCAAGGACGTCTTGTCCGAGATCATATATACCAACTTACCGAAAACGGAGTTGTTCGATAGTGCAAAGGCCTTGCGAAAAGTTGTTTTAGTGCTGTACCGTCCCTTGGACGGTTTCAATTGATTTTTGTATAACGTGTGTCTGCGACCTCTGAAATATAGTGTTTTATCCGGGGTAAATCCTGCTGACTCCAAAGCTGCAGCTGCCGAGACGATTTTAATGAGGCTGGCAGCCGGATAATCCGCCTTGAGGCTGAGATTACTTGTGCTGCCGTTTGCATCGTGGCCGACCATGGCGATGACCCGGCCGTCATAGGCACTCAGCACGACCACTGCCGACTGTAATGTTCTGGATCGATGCTGAAGTCCGGCGATATAATTTTGCAGCTTTGCATTTATGGTCGTCCGGATAGTGTAACGCCCGCTTTCATTTTTATGAACGATCTGGTCCTTCAGTGCCGACGGATTTCCGTTGATATCGGTTAGAAAAAAGGCCAGATCCTTGCGGGTGAGCTTTAACTGAGGGGCCTTGAAGTCTTTTTCCGACGGGGACAAATATTGATCGGCTCGGCTCCAATGGTCTGAAATTCGGAAACCCGCTAATAGAAAAATCACCAGGACGGTTAATAGACCCCCTGCGATGGTTAACAGAAACGGAAGTTTTCTTAGATAATGTTTTTTTTTTGTGGATTTTTGGAGTCCTGCCTGATACTTCCGCCACTTGGCAGGATATTTTTCACTATATTTCATCTCGACTTATTGTGGTCATGTTGTTCAATTTTTGGGGAGGGACCATACGGAGTTGGCCCATCACTGTCAAATGAAAAAAAGGGGGAACAAATGGTCCTCCCCAGATCGTCCTTTTCAGTTTATCTGGATTAAAATCTCAATCGTCTAACCTTTACATATAGTAGCATAGCACATTCACCACCAAGCCACCAACACTAAGATAAATTTTACTAATCATTTTGCCTTGTGTCTTAGGGGTTAATTTCCCGGCTTGTCCCCGTCAGATTGTCATAAAAAATAAATTTGCAATTTAAATTTTAACGTCTTATTATAACCTGTTAATCAAATCTGAAGGTAAAAATGAAAATGTATTCATCTGATATCAAGCTGTGTGCCCGACAGATTGTCAAAGAATCATTGAACCAGATATTGGCCAATATTTACGAAATTCCAACACTGGAAGAGATGAAACGTTTTTTAGAAAAAAATTTTGATCATTCTTTTGATGAATACATGGTCACTCAAAAAATTAAGCGTTCACGCCCGGAGTGGAGCAATGAGCGGGTGGCCGAAGAATTGGATAAGAAAAAAAGGAAATATGAAAATGAATTGCGGGTGAATTTGAGAATCGCCGCCTTAAATACGATTGAAGAGATTGAAAATCTGATCATCAGTCTCAACAATGCCATCCGGGAATGGAAAATTAAGCATCTTTATTTTTTTCATAGTGTAGTAATTATGAGACACTTTTAAATTTATCTTTTACAGCGCCACAGATGGGGCATTTTTCTGGCGCCTCATCTTCACTGATATACCCACAAACTTGGCAAACATAATATTCTGTTTCACGTTCCGAAACCATATCGTTTAGGGCTTTTTTGTAAAGTTCGGCATGTAGGCTTTCTACATCGCGGGCTTGGGAAAAAGCTTTTAATGCGCTCTTGTTGTCTTCAGCTGAGGCATCCTTAATTAGTTTAGGATATTCCTCCACATTGGCCTTAATCTCATTCTGGAAGGCTGTTTCAAGGTTTTCTTCGGTCGATCCGATTTTTCCGCGCATCAGTAAAAGGTACCGGTGCGCATGGATGGATTCAGCATCGGAAACTGCCCGGAACAGGCGAGCTATCTGGGAATAGCCTTCCATGTCGGCTTTCCTGGCGAATGTAGCGTTTCGGGCGGAAGCCTTTGATTCGGCGGCAAATGCATAGGCGAGGTTTTTCTCAGTTTTATCGGTCATAATTCGGGATTCCTTATATTTTCTCCATTCCTTTGTTATATCAAAAACCCGAGCGCTCAAGCCACTCCGGCATCGTTGGCGGCATCGTCATAAGCCATGAAACAGGCTTCAAGATGCATTGAGCATCGAGGGCCACACCTTCCTGGATGACTGAAACCGGTTTGTCCATTGGATTTCTGACAACGTACATAACAAAAAGTAAGGGTCGATACAACCGCACTGACAAGATATTCAGCGCGAACAGAATAGAATCGATGTCACGGCTATCCGAGCATTTCCTGCACCAGGAGCTTCCACTCCTCTTCAAGGGATATGCTCGGTCTCTTGCGGCCGGCACGGGTGTACCAGTAGTCGGCATTCCATAAAACGCCCTCTTCCCGGTGAAGATAGGCGTGTATGGCGCTGCCCTCTTTGGTCGGAATGTCCTGGGCTATGGTGTGCGCCGTATCCCAGTTTCCCTTTTTATCCCACCACAGGGAAGTGAGTGTCTCGGACAGCTGAGAAGGCGGGCTTTGATTGGTGATACATTTAAGATATTCTTCAAAATTCATGGTGTCTCCAGGAGGATTCAGTAACAAAATATGTTGTGCTGACAATGGGGGAGAATAGAGTTATGAATACGCTATTATTCATAGAAAATCAAAGCATTATATTTCTCTATAATCTTTCAATTTCTGAAGCAATTTGGTATAGCCTCCATCATCATTCGTTCAAGTGAACAGGAATTCCAAACATGCCCCATCAACCAACCATAACAGGCCCGGGAGAATCCCGATCGCAACTATTTCTGAAAATCGTGGTTGTGGTTGTTTGCCGGCTGGTGCTGAGCACGGCACGCCGTTTTGCATATCCGTTTGCACCGGTTTTAAGCCGTGGTCTGGGCGTCCCACTAACATCCATCACTTCACTGATCGCTGTAAATTGGGCGACATCACTCCTGGGTGTTTTTTTCGGTCCACTGGCAGATCGATTCGGTTACCGGAAAATGATGATTCTCGGACTGGTCATGTTAGCCGGAGGGATGTTTGCGGGTGGTTTTTTTCCTTTATACGGGGTGGTCCTGATCACCTTGTTCCTAGCCGGGCTGGGGAAAGTTGTTTTCGATCCGGCGGTTCAGGCATACGTCAGCGAACGGGTGCCCTATAACCGAAGAGCAACGGCAATCGGGTATCTTGAAATCAGCTGGGCTGGAAGCACGCTTTTGGGCATACCACTGATCGCTTTGCTGATAGACAGCCTGGGATGGCAATCCCCCTTTTTTGCCATGGGGGCCGTGGGAATTGCAGGGATAATCGCTCTGGTTGTATTATTTCCACCCGACGAACCGTCCCTGTCAAAACTCCGGCAGTCGCTGCCGGTTCAAAAAGTATTGCCGATTATCTTGCAGGACAAAGCCTCGGTGGGTGCACTGGCCTATGTCTTTTTCTTCAGTGCCGCCATCGATAATCTTTTTGTAGTTTACGGTGCCTGGCTGGAAAAAGCGTTTAATGTGGGTATCGTTGCCTTGGGCATGGCTACCGGCGTCATCGGGATTGCAGAATTGGTAGGTGAGATCATGGTGGCAACCCTATCCGATCGTTTCGGTTTGAAAAGGGTTGTCTTGATCGGAGCAACGTGCTGTATCCTAACCTATGGTCTTTTGCCTTTTGCGGGCCAATCTTTGTGGCCGGCATTGGCCGGTCTATTTATTCATTTTCTGATTTTTGAGTTTACGATTATTTCCAGCGTCGCTCTGTGTACCGAATTGCAACCTGGCATGCGGGCCACGGTAATAGCCGGTTTTTTTGCCGCCGCCGGTCTGGGAAGGATTCTCGGTGCTCTGATCGGCGGACCGATTTGGTTGGCCGGCGGAATTGTCACCACAGGTCTGGTTTCGGCCGGCATCACCGTTTTGGCCCTGTTGTCGCTCCGTTGGGGTTTGCGGGGCTGGGGTAAGGGGTAGAGAATCGCTCCCACCAAGTAATGCCGAATTAATAGGGCGCCGCAATTTATGAGACTAATTTTTGCTGCGGCATATTATCCCCTGCCTCATGATGTTCCATCTTTCTCGGAAATTTGAGATAGGGGATGATGGCCTCGTTTTTAATCCCGCCGGTTCCATCATAGGTGATGGAAACTACCGGCACCCCGGTTTTGTCCTCGATCTCTTTTGACATGGCTTCCGTGATCAGTGAAGGGCAGCAAAATGCCGGACTGGTCTGAACAAATAATGACACATCCGGATAATGGCGTTTGATATAGAAAACCTTCAGTATATTTTCCATGGACTCGCCGGTGTGTTCAATCCTCAGATTATAGCGGGCCAGAATTTTCTGAGGTGATTCATTGTATGCCCGGAGAGGCTCCTTTAAAATCCGATTAAAGTACGAATAGTAGGTTTTTTCCAGTCGGGTTGCGGTCGCACAAATCGCTTTTGATGATAGTACATTTAAATAATGCCCTTCGATGAACCATTTTCGGAAATAAGGTCGGGCTATCATCTTCACTAACGAACTGTAGGGTGTGGTAATAACCTCACCGCCCTGTTCTTCAATAAAATGAATCAGATCCTGGTTTATAATCTCATTATCCCGGGCATAGAGATCACCGAATATGGCCACTTTCGGTCTTTGGTGATGACTGTGGACAACCGATCCCTCACGGATTGTCTCAATGGCCTCAAAACGAGACACCACTTCAGCGACAGCCTTTTCTTTGGAAAGGTTCCCTGAAAATGCCTCAACCAAAACATCCATACTTTCCGCGATGACCCGATCCGTTGTTCCGCTGATCTTTTCATAGGGCCTTATTTTACAGCCGACCCTGCGAACCAGCCCGCCCACCATAAATGCCAGGTAAGTATTTAACGGCAGCTTCAAAGATATGTCGGCGAAAGACAGACTTCCGGTGTAAATTCCCACTTTTTCCATACCCTGTCCGTAGCCCTCCAGTAGCGATTTTATATGGTGGGGGAAAAGACCGAGATTGCAGGATATGCTCGACGAAATTATCCACAGGACGGTATTGGTCGGGTCGAGCTGATGGGACTCAACATAATCGATAAACTCCTGAGCGATAATATTAAGCGGGATGCACTGTCCGGAATTGTAGCGCAGGCTTTTTTGGATGCAGGTCGGCGTTTCTTTCAGGAGCCTTGCATCTATACCGACACGCCGGAGACCGGCGACCACCAGACTCAGGCTCAGGTTGTCCCAAGCTGGTAAGATTAGTGTCTTGCCGGCCAAAGTTTTTTCCCGTCCCGCCCTGAATGTGGGGGCTGATATCTGTGGGTCGGCCTCTATTGCATGGCTGTGGTGGTTTTCAAATGATCGGACTGCTGCTTCGATACGAGTTTCGTAGCCGGTTGTTGCATCGTGTTCGTCCAACTGCAGTATAAGGTATGGTTTGGCATGAGATTCCATGATCTTCTTAAAATAATCGACCACAAAGGAATCCGGACTACACTTAAACGACGTGATCAGCACGGGGTAAGCGCTGTTGGATTGTGCGATGACTTCTGCAGCTTCAAGGATTTTGGCGGCATAGTGCCAGTGCAGCTCGGAGAGCAGCGGCTGAAGCGGCGCAACCGCCTGCCGGCTATAAGAGAGCATGTCCTGAAAAAAGGCTTTAATCCCCAGCGAGGCGAATAGTTCCGGGATGCCTTTGTTCATCTGGGGGCAAAGCACCGTGTAGGGCCGGCCCAATAAAACCACATGGATATCTTTACCTGTTGTGGAAAGGTTTTTTTTATATATTTTTTTTAGTCCCAATTGGCAGGATTTCTTAAATTCCAGTGCACTGTCATAAGCCGCTGCTACTTCTAGAAAACCAAAGGGATTTTTGGTTATGGATTTGAGCATTCGATACAGCTCAATTTTAGTGTGAAAACTGCTGTAAAGATAATTCAATAAGGGCATTAGAAGTTTATTGCCGCTGTTTTTTGTATCCTTTGACCGGCCGACGGCCGCCGAGATGACCGAAGGTGAAAATTGGGTGTAATAACAGTATTGCCTGCGCACACCCTTTTCGGCTGTTTTTTTCTCAAAATAAAAAGGTGCAAAGATATAATCTACAACCGGATCACTCAATAAATGCTTGATATGTCCGTGTAACGCTGTCATGGGTGCGCAGAATTCAGCCCCGGCTATTTGTTTGCCATCCTTTACGGCGTTGTTGTATCTTTCGCTGGTAATGGTCTCTATGCCGAGCAAATTGAAAAATTTTCGCCAAAATGGCAGATCTTCATGCAGATGGAGTGCGGCCGGAATGCCGATGGTTAGGCCGGCTCCGGTGTTCGGTTGGGGTTTAAATGAATGCGCCTTTTTTCTTTCCCTGAGCAGGTCGAACCCACAAAGATTGTTGCTCACGTATTTAGCGATATCATAGTCGCGGCCGCATAAAAATCCGTAGGCGACCTGCTCACCGTTGATATCAGCCAGGGTTAATTTGCAATGGTTGGTGCACAGTTCGCACACTTCCGATTGAATCGGGATTCTTTTTTTATGAAGGTCGAGACCTCTGAATTTTGTGGCTGAGATTTTCTCCTCTGAGAGCAGAAGGGTAGTTCCCAGGGCCCCGGTCAAATGGCAATACTGGGAGACATGGATTGGTTTTTTAAGCCGCTGCTCGAAAGCGGCTACCAGCGCTTTGTTTTTTGCCGTGGCTCCCTGAAAAAGGATGGTATCGCCGATACTATTTTCGATGGCGACTTTGGTAAGATAATTTTCCCTTATCGAGTGCAGGACCGATGCGAGCACCTCGTTGACAGTATAGCCTTCGTTGAGGTAATGGTTGAGGTCCCTTTCCATAAACACCGTGCAGCGGTCGCTGGCAAGTGGTGACCTTTGATTTTCAGTACGACTGGAAAATTCGTTCAGGGGGCAGCCCAGTTTCTGAGCCTGCTCTTCGATAAAACTGCCCGTCCCGGCGGCACATACCGTGTTCATGATGGAAAATGTGACGGTGCCATCCTTTAGGGTGGTAAATTTGGAGTCCTGCCCGCCTATCTCGATGATCGTGTCAACCTTTGGGTTGAGCTGCCAGGCGGCCCGGGCATGGGCTGTGATCTCATCAACGATCAGGTCCGCGCCGATGATTTTTCCGGCAAATTTTCTGCCGGAACCGGTCGTGCCGGCGCCAATGACCTGCAGGGTGGTCCCTTTTTTATCAGCCAAATCGGCAATGGCCGCGAAGATGTTCTGGACTGCAGCGACCGGTCTGGCCGCCGTCCGGGTGTAAAATCCGGCCAGCACGGCCTGGTCGCGGCATGTCATCACCGCTTTCGTGCTGGTGGAACCGATGTCGATGCCAAGGTATATTGTATATAAAACGCCGGGATCCAGTTTTTGGTAGATGTCTACTTCCACCGGATACGGATTTTCGGAATCAGCCCATTGAAATTCATAATGATCGCTGCTGTCAAAATCCGGGTAATCGGAAAGCTGCAAGGTTAACGGTGGGTGGTAATAGGTTTTGTTCAACGGTGGGTGGATCAGTAATTTTTCAATCGATGAGATACCTGGGCCGAATGTCACCGGATGCAACCGGTCGCTTGACATGTCTTCCAACAGATTAAGAGCCGCACCGGCAGCGCCGTAAAGGGTTTTTTCAACGACGACCTTAAGCCCGATCATGTCTTCGATGTGCCGAACGACGGCTCGATTCCGTGAGACGCCGCCGGTGAATATTAAAGGGCCATTGGGCTTTTCCCCTACAAACGCTGTATCCACAATGTTTTTTGCCAGACCATGGCACAGCCCGTCGCAAATTTCGGCCAATGCGTAACCTTCCTGCTGGGCATGGACCAGGTCTGTTTTGGCAAACACGGCACAACGTGATGCTATTTTGGGGATCATGCCTTTGTTGTTAACGGCAATCTCACTGAGCTGCCCTATCCCGGTCAGGTTTAACCTGGCAGCCTGTTGATCCAGAAAACTGCCGGTACCGGCGGCACAGGCAGTGTTGGCTTTAAAATGTAGATAGTTGCCGCCGGCGTCAAATTGAATCAGGCCGAACTTTTCACCGCCGACCAGCAAAATAGACCCGATTTTCCCATGAAAATAACGACAGGCGGCGATGATGGAAACGCGATTGTCATATTTACGATCGACTTTGAGAATGGATGGGGTGGAGGTTGTCGCGGCAACAGCACTGATTCCGGACAGGTCAAAGTCCCCCAGCATAACTTTTAAGGTGTCACTGATGGCACCGTGATGAAACTCGTAGGATTCTTTGATAAGATCTTTTTCAGGGGATAATTCTGCAATGCTGATGGCTACCGAACCGATATCAATGCCAAGGATGTTTGTCGGGTTCATCTCAAGCCTCCTTTCATTGTCTCTTACCCTATTGAGAAGTTAGATACTCTGAAAAGCCCTGATCAACCTTAGTTTTTGTTCTTATATCATAATCCGTACCGGTGGCCGACTTTTTTGTCAACCACTATTTCCCCTCCTAATAAATTGCTCCAAAAAGTTGATTTCACGCGATAATGGATTTAAGGAAAAAATAATCAGTTTTTATTCCAATATGTTATAGGAATTCCGCTACATCAGATTTTCATGCTTCCAAGCTTTCCTCTTCCAGAAAACGAACGAGGGCATGCTCAAAAAGAAGGACGCCCACATCCAACACTCTCTCATCCATATCAAAATGGGATGAGTGCAGCGGGAACTGGAATCCTCTGGCCGGATCATGACAGCCAAGTCCAAACATGGCCCCCGGCCATTTTTGGCAAAAGAAGGAAAAATCCTCCGCACCCATTCGGGGTCTGCCGATATGAACGCCGGCGGCACCCAGAATCTCCTCTGTGCATGTTTTTATGAATTCTACCAGTCCGGTATGATTGGTCTGGGAAGGATATCCTTCGATATTTTCAAAGACCGTTGTGACACCAAATGTCTGATCCAATCCCCGGGCCATTTCTTCAATGCGTCGGACGGCCACTGCTCTAACCTCCGGCGACAGCGTTCGCAGGGTGCCGAGAAGGCGTGCCTCCTCCGGAATAATGTTTTCTTTGGTTCCGGCGTGAAACTCACCGATGGTCAGAACGGCACTGTCCAGCGGCGCGAGATTGCGGCTGGCAAATGTCTGCAGCTGAGTCACCAGATAGGCCCCCGCGACAATCGGGTCGATGCACAGATGCGGAGCGGCACCATGACCCCCTTTGCCTTTTATCCGAAATTTGAGGGTATTGGTAGCTGAATGGGCGGTTCCGTAAATTAACTCCACCTGGCCAACCGGCAGCTCCGGATTCATGTGTCCGGCAAAAATAGCTTTCACCGGTTCGCCATCGAATAAGCCGGTTTCAAGCATGGCTTTGGCCCCTGCACCGCCTTCTTCCGCGGGTTGGAAAAAGAAAAGAATTTCACCGCATCCGTTCCGGGGCCAGTTCTGTTCCTGCAGCTGGCGGATAATTCCCAGCGCAACAGTCACATGTCCGTCATGTCCGCAGGCATGCATCAACCCCGGATGCCGTGTTTTATAGGGGACCTGATTGGATTCCTCCAGCGGCAAGGCATCCATGTCCGCACGAAAGGCCACCACCGGCCCTTCTTTTTGGGCTTTGACCCTGGCGACGACACCCGTTTTTCCGACCCCGGTTTGATAGGAGATTCCCAACTCATCCAAAACCTGACAAATCTTTGCTGCGGTCTTTTCTTCCTGATAGCCAAGTTCCGGGATCTGGTGCAGTTCCCGGCGCAAATCAACCAGCCAGTTGTGAAAAGGAAGCAATTGTAAATCCGACATTTTTTCTCCTCATGTAAACGTAATAGAATTTTCCTTTCTTCGTCAATACCTATTTGCGTGAGATCGAGAGCTGTTTGATCCCGAAAATCTTTTGAATCCCGATTCCCTGTTCGATACCGATCTTATTTGCACCCATATGGTTTTAAGGTCCGCTAATCGATGGCAACATCTTTAGCACCTCCATATCTAAGTGGAATGAAGGACCTTGAGCTTTGCCGCGATCAGCTGATCGTGGGAGAGGCGCAGTAAGTTTTTAAGCTTGCTCATCAGGTAGTGCTCGTACCTGTCCATTTTCCCGTCCACAAACACCATGCGCCAGAGGATTTCGATGATTTCGATTTTTTCGTCAGGGGAATAATTTTCATTGATCAGCCGGGCAAACTGCCAGAGGTCCACACTTTTGTCCAATTCCTTGTCCGCCTCTGCCACCAGGGCGTCAGCATGTTCCCGGGATAACCCATACCTTTCCTGGACGATATTCAGGATCGTATCCATTTCCGCTTCGGTGAATTCTTCGTCGATGCGTGCCATCTCCACAAATAGTGCACAGGCTGCTACGCGCACATCGTGCTCGGATACCTGGTCGACATTTTTAGAAGTTTGTGGTGCAGTCTTACTGAAAAATCGTTTTACAATATCGAGCATCCGATATTCTCCTTGGTATGAATTATCAGAAACCTCGTTCCTGCCTGATTTTTTCGTAGCTTTCCTGAATTTCCTGAAAGCGGGTGGAGGCAAAGTCTATAAACTCCTCCGGAAGCCCCTTAGACACAATCTTATCGGGATGAAAATCTTTGACAAGTTTTTTATAGCTGGATTTAATCTGCTCGTCGGAGGACTCCGGTGTACAGTTCAGGATTTTGTAATATTTATCAAAATCCCTGAAGTAGACCGCCTTAATATTTTCAAATTGGATGTCACTGATTTTAAAAATATTTTTTACGCTTTTCAGGGCAGTTTCTTCCGCCGGATGAAGTTTGCCGTCCGCCGCCGCTATTTTGAAGAGAAGGTCAAGAAAAGACAGGAGCAGCGTTGGTTGGGTCCTTGCCGCCTCGTATAATTGGATTGCAAAATCATCAATGGAATATCGGGAGTCCTTTGCTTCATTGAAAACTTGCCTGGCGAATAGCTTTTCGTTTTCCGCGATCGGCAAATTGTTGATAAAATCCTGTGCGACCGCGATTTCATCCTTGGTTACCACGCCATCGATCTTTGATAACTTGCCCAGTATGGAAAACAGACTGATGAAATAGGTGGCCTGGGTCCTTTCTGCAGGCATGAATTGGGGACCCTGTCCCGGCCTGATTGTCTGATTGACGAGATCACTGCTCTTATCAATCAGAATATGCCCTAAGGCCGCACCGGCAATAGCTCCCAGTGGGCCGCCAAAAATGAGACCCAATGACCCCAGTGTTAGTTTTCCAAACCAGCTCATAGTTTTTCTCCTTATTTTTTGGTCACTCCCAAAAATTTAACTTCCTCCCTGAAGGCGAACCGAATCCGATTGTCCAGATAATAAACCAGAGACGGGCCAAATCGGTATAGTTTGACGCCGAACCGTTCCCAAAAGTGCTTCGGGTCTAACATCTTATTATTTTTAAAAAATTCTTTGGTAAAAGGAAATTTTTTAAGGTATTCGTGCAACCCCTGAAAGGCTTCGAGCCCTCCCGACACGGGGTTTAGACTGCCGGCCATCTGAAGCCCGCGGATTTCCTGCCAGGTCGAACCGGAAGCATAAATCGCCGAAGACGCCCGGCCGTTTTCAAGCGCTTCTTTGATATGCCTGGATTCAGGGGACGACAAAAAATAGAATGCGGACCTGAAAAAAACATAATATACCGGTGCAGCCCAAGGCTCACCATCTTCGGCGGTGGCCAGTGTCATGGTGGTTTGATCGGCCGCCAGGCGCCCGGCTAAGGCGGATAGCTCCGCTTCGGTCGGGGTGCTGTTTGAATCATGCGATTGCGCCATTGTGACCTTACCATCTGTTTTTATTGGGTTTCCGGTTCTTTATGGCCTGCAGATGTATATTTGGACCTTTATATCAATGCGGGCAGCTATCTCCGATACCATGCCCGGCACAGGTCTGGTCAGGGGTAAACGCCGTTAGCTTGTCGGAGATTAGCAGTTCAAGGTTATCCCGGACCGGGCCATCCGCTGCCCGATAAACTTTAATCCCTTCCATTAAAAGTTTGCGCAACGCCCCGCCGCCGATCCCACCGACGATGATGGCATCCACCCGCCGGCCGTTCAGAGCCTTCAGGGGCTGGCAGTGCCCATGGAGATGATCCCGATCGGGATTTTCAATGATTTCGGTTGAATTATCCTCGGTATCCACAAGCACAAAATAATGCGCGGAGCCGAAATGGCCATAAACCCGGCTCTCAATTCCTTTTTTTTCCTGGGTGGGAAATGCTATTTTCATTGTTACACCTCATCTATTCGTTTTAATCTTTGTTAGGTTATTTGCCTTAGTTTTTTATTTTAAAAACACGTATTCGTCCCTTCCCGGTCGCCTGGGCAGCAGCACCTGATTGTATTTCGACTCATCACTTGACCGAGATGAACTTTAAACTATAAATCCTGAACACTATGGCTTATCGCCTTTCATGTCAAGTCCTGGTATATTGCCACATAAATGGGACTTATTATCTTTAAATTGGAGTTGTGGATGAATGCCAGAGGGTTTTTTTAGGGGAGTTGCCGGAAGTTATCAAATATTTTCCGGAAACATAGAAGGCAACGAAAACCGTTCATTTCAGGTGAGAGAGCAGAATGATCACCATTTTGAATTTTTTCCACAGTTTGGCGACCGGACCCACAGAATTATAATGGTGCGCCAACCATTGCCCTTTTAATTGAGACACTTCTTGTTTAGAAAGTTTTTTTTCGCTTAATACCACGCCGCTGTACGGATTCCAAGATGCTCCCATATCACACCTTACGATAGTTCAATTTTGCCGGTTGCTGAAGGGGGGCGGACGGGACAAAACAGATAAAACTGCCTCTATCCCTAAATCCGCCCCGATGCAAAAGAAGACCTGACCAGTATATAAACAGAATTTTCAAGCAAGCTTGATGACAAAAGCATTCTATCCGGTCAATAACCGCTTGGTCAGGCATCAATATTTCACTGCAAAATATATGCCACCTTTAGGTGTGAATACATACCCAATAATATTAAAATGATAATGAATTTAGAGTTGAGGAGAAACTATCATATTATGAAATTAACTGACTAAAATTGTGGAAAAAAATTCCCTTGTGTTAACCCACAATAAAGGCCACAACGTTGACATTTCTCTGATCAGCGGGTTTCATGCTTGACACGTTTTGCCTCATTTGTCATATTTCGGCCTCGAAAATTAAAACTTCTGTTATTCAAAACCGATACGATTCCATACGAGTACAATGAAAAGTTCCGCTTTCAAAGTCCCGGTTGAAAACCGATACCTCGAGGACTATGAGCCCGGGTCGGTTCACGAGTTCGGGACAATTGCAGTCGAGGAAAAAGATATAATAGAGTTCGCCCGGCGTTTCGATCCCCAGATTTTCCATACCGCTCCGAAAGCTGCGGAAGGAACGATCTACGGTGGACTGATCGCCAGCGGGTGGCACACTGCCAGCTTGATGATGCGGCTATTTGTGGATCATTATCTATCTGGAATCGCCAGCCTTGGGTCTCCGGGGGTGGACGAATTGCGGTGGGAAAAGCCCGTGCGTCCGGGTGACACGCTTTCGCTGCGAGTGACCGTGGTGGAAACAAAACGCTCCCGTTCCAAGCCGGATCGCGGGGTTCTAATCTCATTTATCGAAGTGATCAATCAGAATGATCTTGTAGTGATGAGCATGAAGGCTGTCAATATGTTGTTGTGCCGGCAGACGTCCTGATCTATCCGGGATGCATCCTATACGTGCGAAGTTTTAACCTTCCACAGTCTTCCGGTGGTCTAAGCGCGGGTAGCCGTATTAGCACCCATTTCTCGCAAACAGCAGAACTTTTAAAAACCCTTGAAAGGTGGAAAACGCCTGCTAACTTGACGCCCGTAAAAAAGGAGCTTGGTTGTAAAATCTTTCTACTATCTCATTAAAACCATATGCCAATTGTGTCTGTTTCGCCGCATCTCTTGTGAACCATTTCAATTTTTGTCCCTCGGTAAGTTCGATTTCGTCAATATCTAAGTCAACCTTTGCCCAAAATGTGTATTCGATACGATCTTCAAACTCTATTTTCGAAAACAATTCATATTCATCCAGGGCTAAGTTCATTTCCTCTTTCATCTCCCGGACAATACAATTTTCTGGGTTCTCAAGCCTTTCGACATGACCCCCTGGAACATCCCACATGTTCGGGTATGGTATATCGGGTAAGTTGTCCCGCAGGAATAGCAGGATCTGTCTCTGATCATTAACAAAGATGATGCTGGCGCCTTTTCGTTTCATTTCTAAAAACCTTCGATTTGCTTGGGGAAGTAATCTTCCAGTGAACCTACGCGCTGAACATCTGCTGTTGAGCAATGCAGTCCTCCGCCAAACGCTGCAACATCGTAAAGTGGCACAGGAATGACCTCGAAATCATATTTATCCAAAAGCTCCTGTATAGGGGTTTCACTGGCCTCGACACATACGGTCTTGGGGTCGAGAACCAGGAGGTTCATGTTCAGCCACAGGCTGCAACACTCCAGCGGACCTTTTCCCGATCTCACTGTTTTCGGGGCTTTGAGGATTTCCCAGCCATTGGTTTCGAAAAGCTCTTTCTGGCCTTTCTCCAGCGGTGTGCGTACCGGATTGATCATCACCAGACCGGCACGCAGCGGGATCAGGGTCGCGTCGATATGCCATGGAAATTCATCTTTGTAGCGCACTTTATGTATCCTGAAATCAGGATAATGTCGCCGCAGCCAGTTGATGCCGGCATCATTGGTCACCATTGACTTCTGTACGAAAAGGTCTTTGCCGCAACGGGCAATGTCGGCGGCATCGAACAATGGTTCTTTCTCGGTTAAAATCCAGTCGCTTATGTTGGCACGGGCCCACTTTTCCTCTTCGCTGAAGGCTTCCCACGCTTCATAAAAATCTTTTTTATAGGATTTCTCGGTCAAGCGCGGTTTGGGTGCTGTTTCCCAGCGAAATTTTGGGTCTTCTTTAAAATAGCGCTCAAGCAGCGGACGATAACAGAGGAATTCGAACCAACGGCTGCGAAAAGACATGGTGGCTTCTATAATCTCATTGCCAACGGTAAGCAATACATCGCGTGGCGGCATGCAACCAAACATGGAATCCTGCTGCCAATCCGGTGTCTGGACTTTCTGGCTGAAATCAAGGGGCTCGGGCCGGTCCACGCGAATGCCGCGGCTTTCCAGTATGTTGGCGAAATCGTCCAATTGCGCGTTGGCTTTTTGCTCCATCTCTTTGGGTAAGGGGCCATAAGTTCCATAGGGAAACCCATGATCCGGCCAGTCTCGGCGGACCGCAGGCTCAGGTGCTTGAACCATGGTGCCGTCGGCGCGACCGACAATCACGTGTTTTAAGGGATCCCACTCATTCCAGGAATTGACAACTGTACGTTCCATGTTTGTGGCCATTGAAACCTCCTCATAATAGGCTTGTAGGAAAATAAATAATTGTTTTTTGCGGTCGCGAATATGACAAGCATGACAACGTGTGTCAATCTCATAGGCGACCCCGTATATTTTATAGGTCGAAATAAGAGAGGGTGGTAATTAGTAGTCCTTGGATTGAAAGACAGTTGCGGTAACCTATCCAAGAGAAAAGGCATCGCTTTTTCAGTGCGAATCAAGCGAAAATCGTGAACTGCATTTCGGTCTCAATTGTTGCCTAACATATCGAGGCTTTCATTAAACGCATACTACGATCATTCGGATAACGAAAATTGGCTTTATTGTCAACATTGATATTTTACTTTGGGTTCCAATTAATTCACCCTACTCCCGAATCATCGCCCTGGGAGTAGGGTGCCTTGCTTGCCAGCTAGCCTTAGCGATACTCTATCCCAAATCCACAAGTTCCGCTTCGCTCCAACCCTTAATTTCGAAGCTGGTAACGACTTCATCCACAAGGAATACCTTGTTCCCGCATTTTACACATTTTACCATAAAAAGGCGGTTCTAAGGCTTAAAACAACCCTCCGGTTAACATCTTATTATAAAAATACTAAACAGTTAATTTGGTCCGAGAAGCACATCGGGAAAAAGACTTTTCAGGCTTATGCGAAAAAGTAAAAAATTTCAGTGTGAACCTATTTTTTGCGAGCGACAGGTGAAATCATATGATTGACAACACTCTTTTCGAGGTTTATTTTGAATTTTCGGCGGCGTTCAATGAAATGCATGATAAATTGCTGCCCTATTTGTGCGGCTTTCTTGCTCCTAACCTTAAACTCTACCACATCATCGAACGACAGATTCCGATTAGTCCGGGTACGGAGGCCGACGGGCGAAGTATCATAGACACCCATATATAACTTTACGAATAAAGAATCTCTACCTATCCTTAAAGGAACCCACAACCCCATCAAAGGCAAACCGCATGGCAAAACATGATTTTAACTGCTCAACGACTACAAAAAGAGTATGATAGATATTTAGTACACAAGCCATCTGAAAGAGATTTCATCGCTGAGGCAGATTTGCTTAATAAGTTTGTCATCAATGAAACTGAAGGTTTTTTTGAGCGCATGCTTGGAACGGGAACAAAAAAAATAGATATTCAAAAAGAACCAGCGCAACAGCTAAATAATAAGGGTTCTATTGACGAGGGGTAAAGAATGAAAAAAGGGCTAAAAGCTTGAATAGTGAATTGTAGCTCCCCTTTGTATGGTTTTAAGAGCAATTATTCTTTGACGATCAGACAACCCGCATTCCAGTTTCAATTGCCATGACCGTCCCTATAACCATAATTGAAATTGCACAGCAGAGTGGGTATCAAATCCTTGGGCATGAGCGATTAGCGGGCCGTCAGGCGAAATTTCTGCCAATTCCTTCACGTCTGCATGAAAGCGTTCGGAATCTGATTGCTCAGAATTATCCAGCTGGTCTTTACGCCCATCAAGCAGAAGCGATCGATGCCGTTCTCAAAGGCGATGATATCTGCCTTGCGACGTCGACTGCATCCGGAAAAAGCCTGGTATATATGGTTTTAGCGGCAGATATGATCCTTAGGGATAAGGATTTCAAGGTGATTGCTTTTTATCCGGCACGGGCCCTTATCCAAGATCAGCTTGGGAAATGGGAGGCAATCCTCAAACCGCTAAACCTCAACTTCGGTTTTGTCGACGGCAGCCTGCCGATGCAAAAAAGGCTTCCAGTCCTTGAAAACAGCAGGGTTGTGCTCATGACGCCGGATGTGGCTCATGCCTGGCTGATGAGTAATTTGAATGTGCGGGAAATCAGGTCTTTTTTAGGAAATATTAAACTTCTTATTTTGGATGAGGCCCACATTTATGAAGGCGTTTTTGGTACAAACATGGCCTATTTTCTAAGACGCCTTCAGGCCGTTTCGAAACCCCAAAGAATCATCACGAGTACCGCAACACTTGATGACCCTGGAAAATTTGTCTATCAGCTTACCGGAAGACAACCACGGCCCTTTGGTCCTGAGGCCGATTGTTCAGAAACACCGCCGAAAACAATCCTGATAGCTAAAAAGGCTGCCGACCCGAGCTTTGAATGCATGGTGGGATTGCTGGGAAGCTTAGCCAGAGATTATAAAGGTAAATTCATTGCTTTTGCCGATACCAGAAAAATGGTAGAGAACCTGGTGGTGGCACTAAAGCGTTCTCCAAAACAAGAGGCCAAGGGCGATATAGATATTGATCGGATTGTCATTACTAAAGAATCCAGCCTAAAAGCCAAACCTGAAAATATGGCCAAAACTGCGAGAATACTCCCCTATCGAGCCGGATACGAAGCTGTTGATCGAAATGCGATTCAGAAGGCCTTAGCGAAGGGAAACCTGTCCGGAGTCGTCTCGACAAGTGCCCTGGAATTGGGAATTGACATTGGAGACATCGACCTCATTGTGCTGCTGAATCAACCTCCGTCTCTTAAAGCCTTTTGGCAGAGAGTCGGAAGAGGAGGCCGAAAGAGACCAGGAGTATGTCTCCTCATAGACAATCGGGGAACCATCGCGGATAACCCTCGGGGACTTCGAGAATACCTTGAAGCCCCGCTCGAGCAATGCTGGCTTTATCTGCAAAACCGATATATTCAATACACCAATGCCATTTGCGCCGCCCGCGAATACCGCGATTTCGGTGAGGATCGATACGATTCCAAAGCATTTGATTCTTTGCCCGCGAAGTTCAACAATTTCCGTGAAAAGGAGATGAAACCGTCAGCGCCGATTGCCCACGACCTTTACCCCTTGAAACAAAGAGCGCAAAACGGGCCGCATCGAGAATTTCCAATCCGCACCGGTATGGAAAAAAACTTCCAGGTGAAGGAGCGATCCGGCAGATCACTGGGGAAACTCACTTTCTCGCAAACACTCCGGGAAGCCTATCCAGGAGCGGTCTACTATTATATGGGACGACCTTACCGGGTCAAGCGCTTCCAGTACCACCGGGGGGCAATCCTGGTTGACAAGGAGAAATATTGGACCACCCGCCCTGAAACCATGCCGATGGCCTTTCCGAGTTTCGAGACCGGAATGCTCAAACTTTTCAAATCCGATGTCGGTTTTATAGCGGAATCAGAGATGATGATCAGCGAGCGCGTCACGGGTTTCATCGAGCAACGCGGACCTGTCAAAATAGCACATGAATATGGCCCGTCGTCCCCATTTTACCGGCGCGAACTTAATCGATATTTTGATACCACCGGTGTCAGCTGGTGGTTCCCCGTCGAGCACACGAATTCAGCGGCAGCAACCCAGCGAATTCTTGAAGCTTTTTGCTTCAAATTCGGTGTTCAGCAACGAGATTTGGGTATGGGACCTTTTCATGCACGCATCTCACCAATAGGAATTGAAAAGTGCCGGGGTATGTGTATCTTCGATGCAACTCCGGGTAGCCTTCGGTTAACCGAACGGCTTGCAGACAGCTTTGGGGTTATCCTGGAAGAGGCGATTTTATTCGCCCGCCAGCAAAAGGACTCATCAGCTCTGGATGCATTAGAGGCGTTTGCTGACTTTGTCGATGACCTTCAGCCGCAGAGCCTTGAAGACACCCGGGTAATTGAACGCGACGACGAGGAAAACGGCTCCACCGTTATCGCCGCCGGCGAAATCGCCATTCACGAAAGCGCTCATGGACCGAGACAAGTAGTGGTTTTGGAACATCAATTCGCCCCGCACGGACTGATGTATGAGTTAAAACCTTTCACGGAGAAAAAAAACGATGCCGTCACGTCCGTGCATGCACGCAGGGTGCCCGCCTCTAAACGACGATCTCAAAAATCCGGGGTGAGGTGGTTGGTAGCCGCAAACACCGTTCAACCCATTCCAGGTGAAACAAAAATGGTTCGTGTTAATTTATGGTCGGGTAAATCTAAACCACTGTAGATTTGTAAGGGCCGTTCCCATTTCTTATATGAAACTTCATTAAGATATGTCAGGGAACTCGCTTCGCTCGCACCCTGACCTACACAATGATGAGTATGTCGGAGACAGTCGGTGACCAACCCTGGGCGTTATAAAATAACCGGGCAGCCGGTGTTAATCATCGCCGTGAGCCATCGTCGGATGCCATATTTCGAAAATCTCGTAGGTCAGGTTGCGCCGCAGGCGTTACCTGACTTGAGAAAATATCCTATATGAAACATTCAGTTTCTTTTTCGATCAGACTGGCCGTTTTTTTTACCAGAGGCGCCGCTCGTGTGAAACTACACCTGGCCAGAGCAATGAACGGATTGAACGTTCGATGTTCATTTTTTCATTTAAGGAGGATATTGAAAGGCCTGTTGAATAAGCATATCGAAGTAAGACGGATTCGAATGCTTCGAGATTTGAATTATTCCACAAAGTTAGAACGACCGGCTTGAATTTATACAAGACATGATTGCCTATGGCGAGCGCCAGGCCGAAGATTTCCTGAAGGGCTTAGGCTTAAATGCCTGTAGGAAGCATAGTTACCATATATGCAATTTATTATCCTTTTCCGCGGTCATCTTGAGAGTCTTTTTTTCAATGCTGGATGATTTAAATTCAAAATTCTATCTCTCAGACAAATTTAGGCCGTCACAATATTTCTTCCGGCGATTCAATTCGTTTAATTCCATAATCTGATAGCCGCTTCATATGCTTTTTATCAAATGAAGCCAGATACTCAATATGGTTTTTCATTGCACTGCTCGCTACTATGGCATCGGTAAAATCAATATTTTTAGTGATATATATTGATAGGGCATCCGGCAAGATATCACCGTTGAATACAACAACACCGGGTGTCCGATATAAATTGGTGATCTTCTCCGAAATCACTTCTTTTTCAAGATTGTAAAATGAATCCATAACCCATACCATTTCACAAATGACAATCAGATCCGTTACCAACAAGATTGCCCCTTCTTTGGCCGCCTGCACCATGCGTTTCGCTTTTAAAGCTTGAGTCGGGATATCATCAAGATAGAAGCGCAGGAGAAAATTGGTGTCAAAAAATACCTTTTTCATCTTAAAATTTTATCAGCTATTTTCTTTCTTACCGAATTTCTGATTTCTTCAAGATCTTCAGAGTGCTTGCGCTCTTTCAGGAAGCCAAAGTCATCCATCATATCCTTTTTAGCCGGCTTTAAAAGAATTCCTGCTGCCGTATCCTCGTAAGTAATTTTATCACCCGGATACAATTTTAGTTTTTCTCTAATTTCAGCCGGAATGGTAACTTGCCCTTTTGGGGTTATGGTATATGCTTTCATTCATCCTCCAATTGAATTATTACTTAATCGATAAAATAGTAATAATTTTTAACAATGTCAAATTAAAATAGTCGTTGACTGTGGGAGGCCAAGAAACGTTGTGGCCAGATAATTAAAATCGTTTTATTGGATGAAATAGCCGTGATATACCTGACTCCATTTTCCTATTTCACCAAATTGACTTGTAAATCAAAAGTCTAATATAATTAGTTAATCTGGTCCACAACATTCGAATGAGACTATCCATTAAAGACACTATAGCATAGCCGCAAAATGAAGTGGCTATTCTGACCGAATTGACTTGTAAGTCAAAAATCTGCTATAAAATCGGCAAATAATTTGAAAAGGAGGCGATCATGTTGAAAAGATGGTGTCTTGCGGCATCCCTGCTTATGCTGGCGGTCCTGTTGATGAAGCCCGCGGCTGTTGCTGCGGAGTCCGCCCGGTCTTTCAGGCAGCAGAACGGACTGCTGGCCTATGCCCCGCCCGACTGGTTTTTAGAAGGCTACTTCATCGCCCGTGAAAAAAAGCCGACTTATGTTTTCGGACCGGTCAAGGATTTCGTCCGCACGATCGGCGGCACAACCGCATGGTTAATCGAGGACCTGGAATTAGAACGCCTGGAGCAGTCCTCCGCCGACGGGAAAAAACCCGAATATTCGGTGTTTCTGGAGTCTGTTTTACCTGACCGCACGGAGTACTGGGTTTTTGTGGTGCTGCCGCATGGGAGCGCACAGGCGTGGTTCGATGCAAGGCGCGCATTTCATGGAAGAAAGGCCGACGCCTATTACGGAGAAACCCAGCGGAATCTTGAACGCGCCCTTAGCCAGGGCCTTGAAATTAAAGCCGAGCTTCGTTTCTGGATAGAGCGGGGAGATACCAGCCTGCAGGTCCCCGAGGAGGTGATCATGAGCAGATATAAATGCCGGCCGGTTTTCGACCTTGACGCCGGCCACCGGCTGAACCCCGCCGCC
>CAVRQG010000041.1:0-17867 GCA_963723215.1 uncultured delta proteobacterium | reverse complement strand
AAAGGCAAGTGATGCATGCCCTTCGATATAGATCGATAAATTTGATGGGGCTCAAAACAAACTTAATTGTCTTCCGCCTTTAGTGAGAGAGCGATAATCCAGGTCAAAAAAACGCAAGACCATATCCGCAATGGGCGCCAGTTGTTTTTCGTTGTAATGGTCATAATCGAAGGCCGCATCTGACTTTATTCTGGACAGGTTCAGGACCGGCCATCGTCATGACGTAGCTAACTATTTTTCCGTCTAATTGGTCCAGCATCCGGGCAGCCCGCACATGCGGCGGAACATTTTTGGTGTAATCTTCCAATCGTTTGCTAATTCCCTTTCTGTAAACCAATTTATCGTCTAATTTTCCCTCATAGAGTTGCTGGTGACGGCTGCGGACCAAATTACAGAGTTCATCCTGCAGGTCCGCAGAACCATCTTTTTGGAATAATAGGGTAAAAATATCCACCTGAAACTCTTTTGCGAGCGCAGTCCAATCGCGTCGAGTTGTCTCCATACCAGCAAAATATAGCTCGGCGGTTCCGGATGCGTTCATGAACATACCGGCGTAACGTTTTTTTGATCCTGTATCCCGGCCGCGAATGGTGGGCATGAAAAAATGCACAAATAATTTTTCAAATTCGATATCGAGTCTGCTTGCTACATTGAAACGTTGCTGCAATTCTAAATTCAGGTAGCTATTGAGTTTTTCAGACAGGCGGGCGCCGATCCGGTGTATCGCAGTGGGGTCACCGTTGCCAAAGTGGATAAATAGTGAATCTGTATCCCCATAGATCACCTGATGGCCTTCTTCTTCAATGAATTTTAGTGAAAATGTTAAAATCCAGTGGCCGATGCGCGTGATTGTCCCCGCCAGACGGGGATCATAAAATCGACAACCGGGTGTTCCCAGAACCCCGTAAAAAGAATTCATGATGATTTTTACAGCCTGGGATAAGGTTGCGTCTTTCAATTGCTTCGCTTTTTCCCGTTCTCTGCCAGAGTTCCTCGATAATTGACGGCAGAATTGAAAAATCTTCGGCAAATTCAAGTCCGGCCGGACCTTTAACGATTCGGCCGGGTTCCTCGGGATCGCTTGATTGTATATCTTCAACGACATCATGCAAAATTACATTGGCTGCCAGAGGGTCAATCCGAAAAGTACGGATGATGCTGGGATAAAGACTTTTAAAGTCAAACACCGCTACATTTCGGAAGAACCCGGGCATGCTGTCAAGTACCAGGCCTCCAGGTGCTGCGTCGGTCATAGAAGCGGGTTGGGAATTGGTATCCGCAACGAAACCCCTCCGGTGTAGGCGAGGCAGATATAAAAAGTCAAAGGCGGCAACACTCCCACCGACACGATCCAACGCGAGACCCGTCAGCTGCGATCTACGAACGGCAAATTGGGTGAGGTTAAGTTTTTCAAAGATCTTGTATACTAGCTTTGCATCTTCGAGATTATATTCCGCAAGGTGGATCTTGTCCGTTTGGAAAAGATGGGTTATCTCCGCAACTTTCTCGCGGCCGGATTTTTCAATCAGTTTGGTTCTTCCCAAAACATTTTGAGCAACCGTTGCCAGGGAGTAATCTTCTGTTTGAACATAGGCGCTTCGGACCATAGGGATACCGTCCAGTGAAGCCCTGCCGGGTATGCGAGCGGTCCACTGATTATAATAGGCGCCGGGCGCTAATAGTTCCGCAGGTCCATCGGTTCCAATTTCAAACTTTATCCCCAATGCTGCGCATTTGTGCGCCAGCCACTGCAAATCAAAGCCAATAAGGTTCCAGCCAATAAATGCATCCGGATCATACCCTTGAATCATACGGAAAAGCCCAACCAGCAGGTCCTGTTCGGTACGAAAGCTTTGATAGGCATTTGATTTTTCTCTGTGGTCCGGATCGACCATCAGGACAGTTTCTAGATCGCTGCCGTAAAGAGCGATGCAATACAAATCCATGTCCAGCGAACATTCGATATCAATGGAAATCAGTTTTAACTCGGGGGTAAAATTAGAACTTTTAACTTTTGGGTCGTAAAAATATAAGGTATTGTTTTCTTCTTTTTGCGGTTTGCTTTCAAAGCAAACGCCGCCTTTGATGAAACGCTCCATCAAAAACCTTGAAACCAGGTTGACATCCGCCTCATAGGTCGGGATATTACGAGACTCGCAAGCACTGCGAGCGTGCGTCAAGTCCGATGTGGATTGAAAATATAGCGCATCCACAGGGTTACCGCGCAGACTTCTTAATTCAACACTTTTGCGGAACGCACCGGGCGGGGTCCAGTTACAGTCACGATCCAAGAAAAAGACCAGTCCCGGGCGGGTTACCGTCCAGTGAAAGCGCTTTCTATCGGACAACCTGCCCTGGAAGATCAAATGGGTCGCGTTATTATGAATAACTTGGCTGTTGGATAATATATAGCCCTGATAACTCATTTTTCTTTATTTTTTTGGGTTAAATTAGGACACAGATTTTCACAGATATTTGGTTAATTGTAGCTTTTTATATCCTGGGAATCCGTTTTCATCCGTGTCCCCAAAATGGGAATTCCAATACATTTACTTATCAATCAGCGATCCCTGTCGGATTCCTTTGCTGCCGAACTTATCTAGTACAGAATCCAAAGTCTTGTTTAGTTCCCGTCTTTTCTCATTTGCCTCATGACGGCTGAAAAGGGAAAGCTGACGCCCGGAGCCGATATCGGTGAGATTTGATAAAGAGATACCCAATAGACGGACCGGTCTTTGACCCACCGCTGTTTTTTTCAAGAGGCTGCAGATGCTCGAGTATATGTCGGCACAGTCGTTGGTGTATCGATGCCGGGTAACCGAACGGGTGATTCGTACAAAATCATGGTATTTCACTTTTAAGGTAATGGTTTTGCCTTCAACTCCATGTCGACGCATCCGGCGCGCTACGCGATTGGCTATGGACAACAGCTCTTTTTTGGCCAAGTCCAGCCGGAGTATATCTTCAGAGAAAGTATCTTCGTGCCCGATGGATTTAATTTCGTGTTCCGTAACCACGTCTCTGCCGTCGATTCCCATTGATAATTGCTGCATATGGATGCCATGTTTGCCGAATTTTTTCTCCAAAACCTCAAGGGGCATCTGGCTCATGTCTTTGAAGGTCTGAATTCTTAGGCGAGATAGAGCCTGCTGGGTGACTTTACCAACCCCCCACATCTTTTCAATTGGAAGTGGGTCCAAAAACTCCCTGACCTTGTCAGGATGAACAACGGTCAACCCATCCGGCTTTTCCATATCAGAGGCAATCTTGGCGACAAATTTAGATGGTGCAACGCCGGCGGATATGGTCAAGCCGGTCTTTTCGACGACCATCTGTTTAATTTTTTTTGCAATTTCAATGGGCGAACCAAAAAGTCGGGTCGAAGCGGATACATCTAAGAAGGCCTCATCTATGGACAACGGTTCGACCAGCGGGGTGAAAAGATCGAATATCTCAAATACTTGCTCGGACACCTCTTTGTATCTGGACATTCTGACCGGCATAACGATCGCACTGGGGCAAAGCCGCATGGCGGTGGCCATCGGTTGGGCGGAATGGACACCGAATTTTCTGGCTTCATATGAGGCGGATGATACCACACCTCGCTGTTTGCTGCCTCCCACGATGACCGGTTTTCCGTTCAGCTCAGGATGATCCAGCACCTCGACTGCAGGATAAAAGGCATCCATGTCCAAATGAATGATGTCCATTGGCGGTCCTTGTTTATTCTATTTCCTGAAAAGAGATCTGTCGCGAGTTTTTCCATGAAACTACCATACCCTTGATGTCCTGTAAAATGAAACCGGGGTTATTTGGCAGTGTCTCTAACTCTCTGATTTAAAATCTAAAAGGTGATAATGAAATAATTAATTGTTATCCTTGACATTTTAATACGGATATAGGAGGTTAAATCAGTTTGACCCTGGAGATACAACATTTAATCAAAAGGGAGGCCTATGGATCGTTTATAAACCCCGTTTCCGACACTGGAGGCGGGGTTTTGTGTTTTGAATTTAAACCTGAAACTATACAATAATTCCGTTTCATTTTGATGTTCAGAATTTACCATCAAAAATTTCGACAAACTTCGAATTTTCGAGATTGGCAAGAGTACCTGAAAAAGGAGGTTGCTAATATGTTTAAAAGCATCACAATTTTCGTTCTTCTAAGTTTTGGAACTGCCGTCCACATAAGTTTTGCTGAAAACGTAGAATTCAAATCTGAAATCAAATTCACCATTCTACGTTACTTATCCAAAATTCAAACTGCTTAACTTATAGCTATCCAATATTTGACAAAATTGATAATTGGGCTTTTAAACAACAATAATCTAAAAAAAGGAAAGGAGAAAAAGATGAAAAAATTTGCTTTAATTGTGGTTGTATTTGGACTTCTTGGCTTCGGAAGTATACATGCCCAAGAATTCACCCTGAAAAGCGATGATTTAAGCGGGCAGTTGACTGAGATCCAAGTGTTCTCGGGATTCGGCTGTACTGGAAAAAACATATCACCATCGCTGAAATGGATTAATGCACCCAAAGGCACAAAAAGTTTTGCGTTTACTGTATATGACCCTGATGCCCCGACAGGCAGCGGATGGTGGCATTGGGTTATTTTTAACATTTCCTCCGGCATTAATGAGCTTAAGGCAGACGCGGGAAATCTACAAAAAGGTTTGGCGCCCAAAGGCAGTATTCAAAGTGTAACTGATTTTGGAATGCCTGGTTTCGGTGGAGCCTGTCCTCCAGAGGGAGACAAACCGCATAGATACATATTCACGGTATATGCTCTTGATGTTGAAAAATTGGATTTAGACGAGAAAGCATTACCGGCTTTGGTGGGATTCTTCCTAAATCAGCATACAATCGCAAAGGCATCTCTTATGGCTTATTATGGCCGATAATTACGAAGAAGGCCTTATGCGGCTGAGAATGAGCCGGTCAAATCACGGCGCTCCTTTGCATTATGTTTAGTTATAATTTTACAATTATGAACACCGACAAAATGAAAAGAGCTGTGGATGAGTGTTTGGAAGCGGGCATTGGTTTAATCGCAATGAAAACCCAGGGCTCAGGATGGCTGGGAAGAAATGAGAGAATAACACCTAACGAAAAAGAACAGAATCTGTTCAATCAATTAAAAAGTCAGGGATTGACAATTGAACAGGCCAAGTTAAAGACTGTGTGGAATGACACTCGCATATCCAGCATTTGTTCATTTATGAACAATATGGCAGTTCTTATGGCAAATGTTTCAGCGGCCACAGATAACCAAAAGCTTTTAAATCAAAATATAAATCTTCTCGAACAGCATGCTCAAGAAACTGCAGCCAATTACTGTGCTGGATGTGCATCTATTTGCGAATCAGAATTAAATAACGAAGTACCAATCAGTGATGTTATGCGTTATTTGATGTACTCCCGTTGTTATGGCGAGCCAGACAGAGCAAAATCAGCTTTCAAAAGAATTCCTTCAAAAGTCCGCAAAACTTTGGTCGATATGGATTACAAAGAAGCGGAACGAAAATGTCCCCAAAGGATGCAGATTGGCCGACTTATGCGAGAAGCTGCTTCAGAATTGGGATAGTCATATTTTGTGGTCTATATTCTAACGACATCCATAGTTGTCAGTTATTGATTCGATCAATGGTTGTTCGTAAAGTTCGCAAGGAATTAGTCATATGATCAAACCAGTACTTCAAGGGCACGACTTTATAACCGATGTCAAAAAGGCAAGCCGTGAGGCGGATAAGCTGCATCTTTGGTGGCTGGGGCAAAGCGGTTACCTGATAGGCTGGCAGGGTCAGCATTTGTTGCTGGATCCGTATCTTTCAGATTCCCTGACTGCCAAGTATGATAATACCGACACACCCCACATACGAATGACGGAAAAGGTGATTGAACCCCGGAAGCTGAATTTTATCAACGTCGTAACATCCAGCCATAACCATACCGACCACCTGGATGGTGAAACCATAAGACCCTTATTGGCCGCTAATCCGGAGTTGATCGTTTTAGTCCCGGAAGCCAACCGCGAATTTGCGGCGCAACGGCTGCAGGTTCCGCCGCGACGACTGACCGGCATCACCTGCGATCGTTCCCGAAACATCGGAAAGTTTACCTTTCATGCCGTGCCTTCCGCACACGAAAAGGTGGAAACCGATAATCACGATCACCATAAATATATCGGACTGGTGGTCGAGGCCGGACCATGGACAGTTTACCATGCCGGCGATACGGTGCGTTATCAAGGGATGGCTGCATTGCTTAGAAAATGGAAAATTGACATCGCGCTTTTACCAATTAACGGGCGGGACCCGGCCCGCGGGGTGGCCGGTAATTTATTTCCGGGAGAAGCCGTCTTATTGGGCCGGGACATGCAAGCAGGATTGGTGATTCCCTGCCACTACGAAATGTTTGAATTCAACACCGTTGATGCCTCGGAGTTCGCCAAGGCAGCACAAAAGGCGGGTTTGCCGTATCATATTTTGAAATGCGGAGAGCGCTGGAGCGGTTGAAGGGGATGCTTCAGTCGGCATTCTAATACCTGAATCCTGCAAGATTCAGGTAATAGTTTGTCATCATCTCCTTCATAACCATCCACTATTTCGGTATAATGTTCTTTTTAATGACTGCGTTGGCTTCATCGAATAAATCACATGTCGCATATCCGCTTTCGTCGGGCGTTGCGCACCCGGTATATACCCAAATAAACTCTAAGGGCTCATCAAAAGGATTTCGCAACCAGTGGATTTCACCAATGCCGGCATACTGGGTGTCTCCGGGAGTGAACATATATTCTTTGTCTCCCCCGCCGGTCACTCCTTTGCCGCTCAAGCAATAGATAAACTCCTCGGCAAAAGAATGGAAATGGGGATCATGGAAAGCACCGGGAAAAAACACTGAACGCCCCATCACAGTTTGCTTGGAACCCGCCGTTTCTCGGCAAATTATAAGCTCCGTTTCCATCTCGCCATGAAGGCCCGCCCAGTCACCCAATTCCATAGGAACAACTTCTTTCCAGTTTACTAGCTTTATTTGGCCTTCTGGAAACTCATAAATTTCTCGCGGTAAATCCACTTTTTGTCTTTTCATGCATCTCTCCTTTAGGTGTAAATTTTCGATACGGTGGCCTGTCCTGCAACAATCATCTATCTTAAGTCGACAACTATATCGCCGGCTATCGACTTTTGGTCGTGTAAAACGCAACCGCCACAATAATAATCAGGCCTTTTATAATCCATTGCCAGTAGGCGGACACATCGAGCAAATTCAACGCATTGCTGAGGATGGCAAAAATAAAAACGCCGGCAACGGTCGCACCAATGCCGCCTTTGCCGCCCGAAAGGCTCGTCCCGCCAAGTAAAACCGGCAATATGGAATCCAGCATGTAGCGTTCACCGACCAGTGGATCTCCCATCCCCATCCGACTGACCAGGAAAATTCCGGTGACCGCCGCAGTTAAACTGCAAATCATATAGGTAAGGATCTTAACTCGATCGGTTTTAATGCCCGACAACCTGGAGACTTCTTCATTGCCGCCGGTTGCATATACATAGCGGCCGAAGGTTGTGCGGCGCAATATAAAGATGCCTGCTGCCGCCAGGATGGCGAATACGATAATCGGAAACGGAATAAACCACACCTGACCCCATGCCAGAAAATCAAAAATCTGCCGGCACCGATCCAATGGGGGATTTGGTGTAGAGCAACAGCCCCCCCTGAACGACCGACATCATCCCGAGCGTCACAATGAGAGGGTGAACTCGGGTTCTGGTTATGACAAACCCGTTGCAAAACCCGATGAACAGCGCCAGCACGATAACGAACGCGACTACCGGAAAAATCAGGGCTTCGCGCCCAACTATCATTCCGGATGTCAGGCACGAGGCCATACTGACCACTGAACCGACCGACAAATCGATTCCGGCGGTCAAAATAGCGAAGGTTTGCCCGATACTCACCACCCCGATCGGCACCACCTGCCGCAAGAGATTCTGGATATTGCGGGAGGTCAGGAATATATCGGATAAAAAGCTGGTGGCAACAATCAGGCCCAGCAGTACAAAATATACGATAACGGTATTTCGATCCTGTTTAAAAAAACTAGTGCGCAAATTGAGTCTCTTTCTGTTGGTGTTGAACGAAATTTTGACCGGTTGCCAGCATCAAGATGCGCTCCTCCGTCGCTTCGGAAGGTGCAAGCTCTCCCATGACTTTTCCATCGTGAATGACCAAGATTCGATCGCTCATGCCAATAACCTCCGGCAGCTCCGAGGAAATCATAATGATGGCGGTGCCCCGCTTGGCCAGTAATCGCATGAGTCGGTAGATTTCGGCCTTGGCCCCGACATCGATACCCCGGGTAGGCTCGTCTAAAATCAGCAAAGACGGATTGATATTTATCCACTTGGCCAGAATCACTTTCTGCTGATTACCGCCGCTGAGATACTGGATTTCCTGTTCGATACCGGTTGTAACGATGTCATATTCCCGAACGCGCTCCTTACAAAGATTTTTCTCTTGTGCTTCATTCACAAAAAACCATCTTTTTATTTTATCCAGGATCGTCAAGGTCAGGTTTTTTCTGACAGACATGTTATAGACCAGGCCATCTTTGGCTCGGTTTTCAGTCACAAATCCAATGCCATTTGCAATCGAAGACTTGGGAGTTATCCCTTTCAGGGGACTGCCATTCAATAGCACACGGCCGTTATCGATATCGCAGGCACCAAAGATTGCCCGTGCGATGTCCGATCGTCCGGAGCCGACCAGACCCGCTAAACCCAGGATTTCTCCGCTGTAAACCTTGAAAGATACGTCCTGTAAAATCTTTTCGACGGCCGACATCTTCCAGAGCCATAATTTCTTTTTTCTCACCAACTTCCCGGGCAGGAAAGGTTTCCGTCAGACTGCGGCCGACCATCAATTTGACAATCCGGGGCTTATCTAAGTCCGCTGTATCATAAGTTCCCACGAGTTGACCGTCTTTTAGAACCGTGGTGCGGTCGGAAATTTGAAATATCTCTTCGATTCGATGGGATATATAGATGATTGTCTTTCCGCTTTTCTTAAGGGATTGGATGATGCGAAACAACGACGCCAGTTCACGGCCTGAAACCACGGCCGAGGGCTCGTCCATCATGATTATGTCTGCATCCAGCGACAAGGCTTTCGCGATTTCCACCATCTGCCGCTGAGCCACGCCGAGATCCTTAACTTTGGATTGAATATCGATATTCGCATTCAGATCCGTGAGAAGCTCTTGGGATCTGCGCTTTAAAGTGACGCTGTCGATCAGGCGCCCGCGGTTGGTTGGTTCGCGTCCCAGAAAGATGTTCTCTGCGACGGTTAGATCGGGGAGCAGGTTAAACTCCTGGTAGATGATGCTGATGCCACAATTCTGGGCATGTTTTGGAGAAGAGAAATAAGGTTTTTTGGCCCTTTAATAAGATATTTCCACCGTCCGGCCGATAAACACCGGCAAGTATTTTCATCAGAGTCGATTTGCCGGCACCGTTTTCCCCTACAACTGCGTGGACTTCACCCGGCAAACAGCTGAAATCGACCTTATCCAGTGCCAACACTCCGGGAAATGCCTTCGAAACTTTTTGCAGTTCCACAATATTTTCGACCATTTTACCTAATTCTTTCTAACTACAAACATTCGATTTTTTGCAGCCTGGCTCTCCGAGGTGCAGGCTACGAGCTGGAGGTCCAAACAGCCAGGTTCCAATAAATTACATAAATTCCGATATTTTAACTTATGGCGTAAGGTGGGAAGGTCCCGCAGGACCTTCCCGGACAGGATTATTTCGGCAGCCACTTGTCGGGCAGCGTATTATTCCAGGCATCACCCGGCCAATCCTTGTGGGCCATATCGCTCCACGGTAAATCACTTTTCACGTTCTCCGTATCCACGGTGGTGATAATTGTCCGGGGAACGTCGACGATAAAGGGAACCGGTTCGCCGTTGAGCACCTTCAAGGCGATTTTGACGGCATCAGATCCCATGGAGACCGGGAAATCGATGCTCATGGCAGGGAAATCCAATTCCTGGGCCTTCACCAGAAAAGAATTGAGATGGTCTGCTGTAACAGGCACCTTCATACCGGCTTCATTCAAGGCTTCCAAAGCGCCCACATTTTGGAGACCATCACCCCAGACGCCTTCGATTTTATCGCCATAGGATTGGATCATGGCCGCCATGATCTTCTTGCCTTCGGCCGGCGACCAGTTGGCATACTGCAGATCCAACAGTTTGATGCCCGGATATTGGGCCAATACCTCTTTACCGCCTGCAATTCTTTCTTCAGCAGGTCCGGCACCGGGAAACCCACCCAACATCACGATATTGCCTTTACCTTTGAGCATCTCGCAAAGCCAGAGCATTTGAAACCGCCCCTGGGTGTAATTGCTGGAGGTGACGAAAGACACAAAGTTGTCGCTTTTCACTCTGCGATCCACGCAGATCACGGGGATGCCCATTTTAGAAACCCGCGTGACAATGGGATCCAGAGCGGCACTTGTAGCGGCACTGATGATTAACAGGTCGATGCCTTTGGCCACCAGGTCTTCTACATCGGCGATTTGCTTGTCGGGCTTGTCGTTGGCGTCCGTGACATAAAACTTTTTAATTAAATCCGTCTGGGCCTCAGCTTCAGCTCTGACCTGCAGGTCAAAATACACCCGCCAGGAATTGGAAACGGAAGCATTGCTGAACCCGATGACATAAGGCGGTTTCTTCTTGAATTTGGTAGTGTCCACCATCTTGAGAGCGTTCGTGTCCCAGAGCCATGAGCGCGGAAAACTTTCGGCAGTGGCAATCGATCCCAATGCCGAGAAGACAAAAGCGCATACGATAAGGATTGTTATCAGTTTTTTCATCGTCACCCTCCTTTTTGATTGTAAAATGTCTATGGAAAAGTATTTTCAACCCAAAAAAAATTCACCAAATAGTTTCACCAAAAAGATTCAATCGATCAGTTTGTCACCTCCTTTCACATTCCGCACCGAGCCATTTTGCTAGGCGCTTTTTCTAAAAACGGCATAAAAGGATGCCGCCAGGATAATAATGGAACCTTTCACTATGTATTGTACCTGCACCGGCAGATGAAGCAACAGTACCAGATTGTAAAGCATGATAATTATGAGAACCCCCACAATCGTACCCATGACACCGCCTCTGCCACCCGCAAAAGACGTGCCTCCCATGACCACCGCGGCAATTGAATCGAGCTCATAACCCCTTCCGACCCAGTTGTCGGAAATACCGACATAACCGGCCAGGTAAAGTCCGGCAATGGCTGCGCAGAAACCTGAGATCATGTAAACCACAGTTATCACGAGTTGGACGCGATACCCCGATAGATAGGCTGTCTCGATATTTCCACCGATGGCATAAATCTGACGTCCCAGCGTCGTTTTGTTTAAGACGATGACGGCCAGCAGCATCAGAATCGCCAGCGAAAGAATGGAGGTCGGAAGTGGGCCGATGTCGCCGGTTCCCAAAAACCGTAAGATCGGTGGAAACCCTCCCTTGGGTGCTCCCTTAGTATATAGAAAGCGCAATCCCTGCACGATAATCATGACACCGAGGGTTGCCATGAAGGGTTGAACTTTGCGCTTGGTGACCAGAAGCCCATTGACCAACCCGACGAGAATGCCGAAAAGCAGACAAACAGAAGCAACCGGCAAAAAAAAGGCATCCTGCCCCCCGGTGTTGTGGGCGATAATCACGGCAACCGTTGCCATGACAGATGCTACGGACAGATCCAGGCCGCCGCCGCCGATCAGGATGACAAAGGTCTGGCCGATGGCGACCATTCCCAAGGCCGCCGCCTGATTGAGGATGTCTTTTAAATTTTGAGGATTTAGAAATTGGGGGGAAACCACCGAGGCGGTAATGAAAAGAAGTCCCAAAAAAATATATATTCCGTATTTTTCAAATACGCTCCTGAGCGAAATCGATAATTTAGGAGGGGACGTCTTAGCCGAAAGTTCCATAGGGTTTATCTCTCGTGCAATAAGAAAAGTGAAGCGCAGACCGACGCGCACATATACCCAAGGCGTCTGCCCTTTTTATCTCACCATAGTATGGATTGTCAACCGATAGGGCTGCGGCTGACCCGGACAGTCTATTTATTTTGGGACTCTTTTTTAAGGCTGCGATAAAGGTCGCGATAGTACTTATCATGAACGGCACATCCGACAACTTTCTGAGCAAACATTAGCTCCAGACAGCGGTCACAGATGGTGCAGTAATTAACCGCCTTAGGCTCTCCGGCCAGAATTTTTTTGGTAAACAGCGGGTCCGCCAGGGACTGCCGGCCGACGCCGACCATGTCGACATTGCCGTCTTTGATATTTTTTTCAGCCCAGTACAAAAAGCTTTTTTTCTCTCGATGGGATTCCGGCAACTTGTTTTGGCCGTTTCGTAGATAGGTGTAACCCGACCCGATTACCGGGATCCTGACGGCTTGCTTGACAGCTTGGGCCCATCCAAAGAGCCGATAGACACCCTCCGGATATTTTTTCGACGGTTGCGTGATTTCAGAGCCGGCAATTCCGGCCGAGACATTGATGTAATGCATCCCCATATCTTCCATCATCTTCGCAAAGGCCAGGGGTTCGGTAGGGTCTTCGACAACCTCATCCGGACCGGAGGTTCCAAAGCCACCGGTGACACCATCGTAAAAATTGAACCTGACGCCCAGTAAAAAGGAGTCGTCTTTCAGCTCAGTTTTCATTTTCTGGACGGTTTCCCGGAAAAAGCGGGTGCGGTTTTCAAAGGAGCCTCCGTAACGGTCGTTGCGGGTATTCGCCGGCTGGATCATTTCCGTACAGACATAACCATGACAATGTTTGAAATCGATGCCGTCCGCTCCGACCTGCTTGGCGATAACCGCGGCTTTGACAAAGTTTGAACCGATTTCCTCGATTTCTTCCTCGGTCAGCACATGAATATCCGGGTCCCCGGTCGGAAAAACCGAAATGACCTGAGAAAAGGCCGCTTCGCTGAGTTTGCCCGACTGATTAAGCTGAAACAAAATCAGGGGTTCCGGATTGACCTCTCGCATTTCTTTTACCAATTGAGCCAGTCCCTCTGCGTTTTGCTCTGTAATCGCCATCTGGCTTTTTCGGGCGCGGCTCTCGGTCGTTAAGGTAAGGGACTCCGTAAAGATGATGCCTGTTCCCCCTTCGGCAAAACGGCGATAGCGTCTTGTGGTAAGATCGGACGGATTTCCGCTGGAATCGGCGTCATTGCATTCCATGGGCTGAAATACGATCCGATTGGGGGCCCGTTTTTTTTCCGATGGATATAGGGGAAGAAATCATCTCAGTTTCCATTTCACGATTCTCCTAAATCTGCGTCTGTATTTAAGTTATCAGAAATAATTTCTGCTTGACTTATACGGACAACCTAATATAAGTACACCTGGAAACCTACCTAATTACAAAAAAGAATTCTTGTCAATAAAAATATTTCATATGGGAGAAAGGTCTGCCCAAACAACCGTTTTGAGAAAGGAGGATGGAATGGACAAAGAAAAATCGATCGGCGTCGGTATGCTGGGCTACGCGTTTATGGGCAAGGCCCACACCAATGCGTTTAAAAAATTGCCCTACTTCTATTATCCTCCCCCGGCGACACCGGTATTGAAGGGGATCTGCGGCCGAAACGAACAGGCCGTTCAGGAAGCCGCCCAGCGTTATGGCTACGAGTACGGCACCACCGATTGGAAAAAACTGATTGACGATCCGGCCATCGAACTTTTTGACAACAATGGACCTAACAATGTGCATAAGGAGCCTTGCATCGCCGCCCTGCAGGCCGGCAAGCACACCATCGTCGAAAAACCACTGGCGCTGGACGTAGCTGAAGCCAGAACCATGGTCGAGGCTGCCGAAGAGGCCGAAAAGCACGGGATTAAAAACATGGTTTCGTTCAGTAATCGGTTTTGCCCGGCGGTACTGTTGGCCAGACGCCTCATCCAGGAAGGCAAAATTGGCAATATTTACCATTTCCGGGCCGCTTTTCTGCAGGACTGGCTGTTGGATCCCAAATTTCCATTGGCCTGGCGCCTGAAGAAAGAGGTGGCGGGCTCCGGCGTGCTGGGTGATCTCAATGCTCACAGTATCGATATGGCGCGCTTTTTAACCGGCCTGGAAATCTCCGAAACCTGCGGTGTCACCGAAACATTTATTAAAGAAAGACCCGATACCCCTCGAAGCGTCGGGTCTGTCGGGCAAGGCTGGTGAGGAAAAAGGCGCGGTTACGGTTGATGACGCTTCCCTGGGTATGTTTCGTTTCGACAACGGTGCTCTGGGCAGTATTGAGGCCAGCCGCTTTGCCACCGGACAAAAATCACTATGGCAGATCGAAGTATACGGCAGCCGCGGGGCGCTCCAGTTTGAACTGACCCAAAACAATCTGCTGAAGTATTTTTCCGTCGATGACCCCTTGGAAGTTCAGGGATTTCGGACCATTATAGTGACCGAAGCCGAAGTCCACGATTTTGTTAAACACTGGTGGCCGCCCGGGCATATGCTGGGATGGGAGCATCATCACTGCCATACCATCTTCCATTTCTTCAACTGCGTGGCCAACAATCTGGCGGTCGCACCCTGGGGAGCCACCTTCGAAGACGGCTTGAAGGTCCAATTGGTACTCGACGCCCTGCAGCGCTCCGAAAAAGAACGCAGCTGGGTTAAAGTGGAGCAGTAATGAAGCCTGGGCATAGCCCTAACTTGGGCCATTTAATCTCTCACAGAGCGCACAGAGTACGCAGAGAAAAATCAAAAAAACTCTGTGATCTCTAACGGGGCCACTCTATCCGAGGCTGCGGATCTGCGAGGAAGAGTAAACGGAAAGGAGGTATCTGAAATGAAAATAGGAATGTTTACCGCCAATTTTATGGACCGTGATCTGGAATCCGTCTTTAAAATGATGGCTGAAATGGGGTATGAAACCGCCGAACTGCCGGCATTTTCCGGCAACGGGCACCTGGACATCGATGAAGTGCTTACCGGCAACGGAGCCAAAAAGATCAAAGATCTGGCCAAAAATTATGACCTCACCATATCCGCCTTGAGCAACCACACCGAGGGACAGATAGTACTGGGGCCGCTTACCAAGGACACCGATGCTTTTTGCAAGGGGACACCGGCCGAAAAAATCAAATTCGGGATGGAACGGATGAAAAAAACCGCCCAGGCAGCCGCCGCGCTGGATGTTCCGGTCGTTTGTGGTTTTATCGGTTGTGAAAATTTTGCCCGCTGGTTCCCCTGGCCCTATCCTGATGGCTGGGACGAGATGGGCCAGGATTTTGTAGAACGCTGGGGTGAAATTTTAGACACCTTTGAAAAAGAAGGCGTCAAATTTGCCCATGAACCCCATCCCAACGAATACGTTTACAACGTCGAAACCGCCCTTAAAAGTGTGGAACTGATGGGTGGCCGCAAGGAGTGGGGCTTCAACTTCGATCCGGCCAATCTTGTCATCATGGGAATTGATCCGGTAATCTTTGTCCAGGAGCTTGGTGACAGGATCTATCATGCCCATGCCAAGGACGGCGAGGCCGTCGAGCACAACGTGCGCCGCTCCGGGCTCCAGGCCCAGGGTAAATGGGGCCGCATCGACCGCGGGTTCCGCTTCCGCATCCCGGGTTGGGGCTCGGTGCCCTGGAGAAGGGTGCTGACTGAAATGCGCCTGGTCAATTACGATTATGTTCTGAGCTATGAGCATGAAGACGTGGTGATGAGTCGCGAAGACGGTATGGAAAAGACCATCGAATATTTACGGCCGTTGATTATCAAAGGCCGCTATGAAGGAAGAGGTGACAAGCTCTTTGAATAAAACCCAGGGATCGGTCAAAGAAAGGATGACAATATGATTAATGGAATTCATCACGGCTGTGTAATCGTTTCAGATATGGAGAAATCGTTGGCCTTCTATCGGGACAAACTGGGCCTCAAGGAAGTCATGAACCTAAAATTCGACGCTGATCCGGTAATGATGGATCTTCCGGGGACTGAGCCCAAGCAGCACCTGGTGATGCTTGCGGCGGGCAACGCCCATGTGGAGCTCATTCACTATATAGAGCCAAAAGGTCAACGGTCAGAGCATGCACCCTGTGACTTTCCAAACATGCACATATGCTTGCAGGTCGACGATATTAGCGCCGCCTATGAAAAAGCAAAACAGGCCGGCATTGACACGTTCCATCGCGAACCGGTCATTATCCAGGATTCCGGAACACCACTGGATGGATATGGTTACGTATATTTCCGGGGACCGGATAACGAAATTTTAGAATTTATCCAGCCGGCAAGTTAGAATAAAAAAACAGGGTGATAAATCTCACAGCATTTTGGACCCTCAAAATGTTGAGGATCATTAGGTACGTACCTTTCTGAAAACTATAGGTGTCAGGTGTCAGGTTTCAGTTACTCATCTTCCTGACACCCGAAACCTGACACCTATTCCTATCGTCACTATTCAGCCAGCTTAGCAACTTAATTTTTATTTATATCCAAATTAAAACTCCTCCAGTTCTAGATCGAACACCCGGGCTAAATTGGTAATCTGCGGGCCCCAATGGCCGGTGACCAGCAGGATATGATGGGAATAAAACGAGTCCATCAGCCGATGACCGTCGCGAATCTTGACGACGGCACCATTGCGGCAGTCCGAGCCGGGAAACTGGGCATAGTCCACCAACTCACCCTTGATGGACATCAGCTTGCTGAAAGTGTGATCCAGCTTGGTCAGGGTGATGTCACCGACCGGCAGGCGGGCATCGATGGCCGTGGCATTTTCATCCACAATGGCCAGTACCTTGGGCCGCAGGTTCCACTCAGTGGACCAGCATCTCGGGAGCACCCCCAGGAAGCCGCAGTGAACAATCAAGAGGTGATTTTCAGGGTTGGGCACCTCCGGAAAGCTCTCTATTTTTTCATGCTTGAGGGCCGCCTGACCGACTAACTGCGGATAGACATTGCTCATCATAATCGGAACATCCAGGGATTTGTGCAGGAGATACTTGGTGATCAATGTGACGGTATCTGCCTCACAGGCCCACAGAATACCGGATTCTTCAAAAAGCATGTTCCAGGCCAAACAGGGCGTCGTATCGGAAAAATGGGATTCGTTTAAACAGTTGATCCCAACACCTTTGATGGCAGGATCAGCGGCCAGCTCACGCTTAACGGCGATGTAAATCTTGATGGCGCTGTGCAGTGCCCGATCGGACACCCCCGGGGTTTCGAGATCCCAGTTTTTCCAAACCTCCCGGGCTTCCTGATCGGAAATCTGCTTCGCAGCTTCTCCGAATTCCTTAAAGCTCCTTTTTTCAATGGTAACGCCGAATTTCTTCTTTATATCCTGGGTGCAGCGGTCTTCCCACCAGTAAAATCTTTTAAAGATGTCGGCTTGAAAGCCCTCTCCCGGGTTATCCTGGTAAACTAAAAACTTGGTTTGCTGAAGGTCCCGTTTGACAGCCAGGCTTTTGCAAATAGCTTTGGTTAAATCCAGGTTGTAAGGCGCAAAGGTCTTCAATCCTTCTGCTTTCAGAAATGAAACGATCTCCCAATCCCACATGGCAACTGTGCCGAATTCAGATGTCACCACCAGCAGCGGCAGATCAATTTTTTTGAGTTCATCGATTTGTTTAAAAGCGTCTCCTAAAAGTTGTGGAAAGACGACGGCATCACCTTGCGGCAATGTCGATCCCAAAGAAACCGGCTCCATAATTTCAGCCACCTCCGCCAGCAGCTCTTTGAGGTTCGCCAGCTGTCGATCGAAATCATCATTTTTGCCGGACATAAAGTAAACAGGAATCAACTGTGCTTTCATTATTTATCTCC
>CAVRQG010000040.1:0-38839 GCA_963723215.1 uncultured delta proteobacterium | reverse complement strand
GAAAAAATTCGTTCAATCATGGATCCCGACCTTGGCATGGAGGGCGCCTGTATACCCTGGTTGAACAAATACGACGTCGAGCCGCTGCTGATCAACACTGAAAATGAATATATTCAAAAAGATGAAATCCCGGGCATCCGAATTTTTCGCATGAGCGGTCAAAAGAACCCGTTTGATATTTATTTCTGCAAAACCAAATTCAATGCCTACCAGATATTAATGGGGCTGGGAAAAGAAGAGATTGAGACCAGGATGGTGGAGAGAAGCAAAAAAAATCTGGCCTTTATGCAAAGTTTAAAGGGGAATCAAGATAGAAGCCCGGACTCCGGCCAGGGCCACAGCTTGCCGTAAGAAATACGATACACTTTCAGAGTCCGCCGCTAGGGATGTATTTTTCTTTTTTGACTTCACGTCTTGGCGACTTAATTTTTCCGGCAGTTTTTTTTAATGCAGCGCGGACGGCCTCGGAAATTAATAGTCTATTTTTTAAGTCATCCCGCAAGCCCCGGGTGATTTCAAGCTGCACCCCTTTTCTGTTTGCACCACGATTGCAAATATTACCAGGATTGAGTCCTTTAAATCTACCATGTCTTTTTGGAACGATAATTCTCCTGGATTCCAATTCATGGGCAATGACCTCTTTCAGCTCTTTATCTAATCCCCCCAGATAAACAAATTTTTCATTGCCGGTACACGCATGAATTGCAACCACCGTCAGGGAGGCTGATACCATTTTAACCGCGCTTGGCTCGTCAAAATTGTGACTGGTGATATGCAGGCGGCCATTGTTATGCTTTTTAAAACCTTCAAAACAATAGCAGTTAAATCTTTGGGTGGCGATTTTTTTGGCAATATCGGATGTCCCCGGTTCAATTCTCCCACCATGGGGCGCAATAATCGTGATGCTGGACCCGACGTTGCTGATGGATATTTTAAAATCTTGGTTCCGCTCTTCATGATCGTTTAATTCAGCAAAACAACTGTAAGTATCATGTGCCATGACATTTTTTCCGAGCAGCTTATAGAAGGGATTTCCGTCTCCCAGGCCTTATGAAATCACCTTGTACATTTTGTTACAAAAAAAGCATTGGGATATTTTTGTTATTATCTTATGGTTGTATCTTGACATTCAACCCTGACTCGACTGGATATATCAACGATGGCGGTAAATTATCAAATTAAAAATAGCCCTGATCTGCATTTCTAAATGGAATCCATTGAAATAAAGATGATAATCCCTTGGAAAAATCAAATTAAGTATTATTATTTACCTACCGGTAGGTAAATTGGATATTGACAATGCATTCTATTCACCCTATATAAAAAAATTTTTCTTGACGAGATCCAGCGAGATTTATCTTTGGTCCGTGTTGAGCGGCGAGAGATCGTCAAAATCTGACAGAAAGCCTTTTATAATAAAACGAATATGTCCTTTGAAAAAAAGAAAAACGAGATCAAGTCCCTGGAATTCGGAACCCGGGAAAAGCTATTGGAAACCGCTTCTCACTTGTTTGCGGAAAAAGGCTATGCTTCCACCTCGGTGCGGGAGATTGTTGCCCGGGCCGGTGTCAGCAAACCGGTGTTGTACTATTATTTTCAAAGTAAAGAAGGCCTGTACTATGCCATTTTGAATTGGGGGATGGAAATTCAGCAGAAAATCATAGATGAATTGCTGGAAGTGTCAGGAACGGTGCAGGATCGGATCCTTTATCTCTATCGACGAATATACGAAGAGATCCAGGCGTACCAGGGCATGTATGCAATGATTCACGGCCTTATTTACGGCCCACCCCAGGGTGCCCCGGAATATGATTTTCCAAGTTACCACCGCCAGATGTTCGAGGCCGTAAAACGATTATGTTTTGAGGGACTGTCATCGGGAGAAATCAAAAAAGCCGATGCGGATGAGGTTGCATTTCTGGTACTCAGCCTGATAGATTTCAGTTTAAACCTGGAAAAGATTCAGCCTGAACTGACAGATCCGCATCGTCCCGAAAGACTACTGCGGCTTGCCTTTCAGGGCTTGAGCCAGGGAAAGATGCATTAAATGAAAGCAGCTAGGATTTTATATTCGATAGCACCGGTCGCATTGATTGCCTTGCTGGCAGTCTTTTTGATGACCGGCTGTCAGGATCAGGAAAATATTGCCATTGCTGAAAACAATTCCCGTGAACTTGCCGCGATTCCGGTTTCTATCACCATTGTGGAGCCGGTATCCATCCGGGATGTCGTTTTCCTACCCGGTGAAACCGAGGCCTATGAAGATGTCAAAGTGGCTGCCAATGCCGCCGGCCGTGTTGAGTGGCTTGGGCTCCGCGAAGGTCAAACCGTGGAAAAGGGGGCGTTGCTGGCCAAAATAGATGTCTCCGCCCATAAGGCGTCCCTGGAACATGCCAGAGCCGCTTATAACCTTGCCAGCGACCTGTGTGAAAGACGCCGGCGGCTTTATGCCAACAAAATTATTGCCAAGGAGGAACTCGATCAAAGCGAGACCCAGCTCAAACTGGCGTTGACCGATCTTGAGCAAATCAAAGTCAGGTACAACCATGGTTTTCCGAAATCCCCGATTACCGGAATTATCAACCATCTATACGTGGATGTGGGAGAATATGCGGATATCGGTAAGCCGATTGCAGATATTGTCAACATTGACAGAATCAAGATCAACGTGCGGGTGCCCGAGCTCGATGTCCGCTATGTGAAAAGGGGTCAAAAGACACCGGTTACAATTGATGCGTTTGCGGAGCGCCCTTTTACCGGAACCGTTGATTTTGTTTCTTTCAAAGCCGATCCGGCCACCAAAACCTTCCTGGTTAGATCGGTCATCGATAACCCCGAGCATGATATCCGGCCCGGAATGATTGGCCGGGTCGCTTTTGTCCGCCGGGTCATTTCCGAGGCGGTTGCGGTGCCCCTGTTTACCATCGTCGATAAAGGCGGGGAGCGGATGGTTTTTTTAGAAAAAGACGGCATTGCCGAATCGCGCACCATCTCCATCGGCGTGATTGAAGGTGACCGGGTGCAGGTCACCAGCGGGCTTAACGTCGGTGATCACCTGATTGTCAAGGGGCATACTGAAGTTGAAGACGGCATGAAGGTGACGGCTAAATGATTTTAAATCAGGCGGCTCTTAAACGGCAGGCAACGGTGCTCGCGCTGCTGGTCATCATCGTCATTGCCGGCATTTATTGTTATGCCACCCTACCGCGGGAATCCTTTCCGGACATCACCATTCCCTATGTATTTGTCACCACCACTTACGAGGGGGTGGCTCCCGAGGACATGGAGCAGCTGATCACCATCCCCATCGAACGTAAACTCAAGGGCATTGATAATGTCGAGGAAATCCGTTCCACTTCGGCGGAGGGCATTTCTACGGTGGCCATCAAGTTTCTGCCCAAGATGGATCTTGACGATGCCGTACAGAAGGTCAGGGACAAGGTGGATCAGGCCAAAAACGATTTGCCGGCCGATCTTGCCGATGATCCGGCCATTGCGGAAGTCAATTTTTCAGATATGCCGGTCATCCGGGTGGTCCTCTCGGGACCTTTCAGCCTGCGCCGGCTGCAGAGCCTGGCCGAGGATTTGCAGGATCAGATTGAATCCGTCACCGGTGTGCTGGAAGCCCACATCAGCGGCGGTCTAGAACGGGAAATCCATGTGGAATTCGACCTGGATCGGGTAGGCGCCTATAATGTGCCGTTTTCCAGTATTATCAATTCCGTGACACGCAGCAATGTTAATATGCCCGGCGGCAGTATGGACATTGGAGAAGCCAAGTACCTGGTACGGGTGCCGGAGGACTTCAAGCACCCGTCGGAAATCTATTCTATAGTCGCTTTTGTGCGGGACGGCAAACCGGTGTACCTGCGAGATGTCGCTACCATCCAGGATTCCTTCAAGGATCCGTTAACCCGCAGCCGGATCAACGAAGAAAAAAGCGTCACGATTGCGGTATCCAAGCGTAGCGGTGAAAATATCGTGCGGGTGACCGATGAAGTCAAACGCATTGTCGGCGAGATGCGGCCGCAGCTTCCGCAAACGCTGCAAATAGACCTGACTGCCGATATGTCCAACGATGTGCGGCTTATGGTGGCCGATCTTGAAAACAATATCATCTCCGGGTTGATTCTCGTAATTGTAATCATTTTTGTCTTTATCGGAGGCCAATCGGCCATTTTTGTGGCCCTGGCAATTCCCTACTCCATGTTTATCACCTTTACCCTCTTGACCGGTTTTAATGTTACCCTGAATATGGTGGTGCTTTTTTCGCTGATACTGGCCCTGGGTATGCTGGTAGACAACGGTATCGTGATTGTGGAAAATATTTACCGGCACATGCAACAGGGCAAAACGCGGCAGGATGCCGCCCGCGTCGGTGCCGATCAGGTGGCCTGGCCGGTGATCACCTCCACCCTGACCACCCTGGGTGCTTTCTCTCCGATGATGTTCTGGCCGGGTATTATGGGCGAATTCATGGGCTATCTGCCGTTGACCCTGATCATGGCATTAAGCGCATCTTTGTTTGTGGCCCTGATCATCAACCCCGTGCTTTCTGCCCGCTATCAGAAAGTCAAGCCAGTCAAATCAAAAGGTAATCCACATCCACGGGAACCGGTCGTCAAACGGGTTTACCTGGCCCTGTTGAGGTGGTGCCTGCGCCACCGTTGGGTTGTGGTGCTGTTTTCTTTTGTCATGCTCGTAGCTGCTTTGGTGGCGTTCAACCTTTTTGGTAAAGGTGTTGAATTTTTTCCGGAAACCGAACCCAAACGCGCCTATGTCAATATCAAGGCGCCGGAAGGCACCAATCTGGATGCTTCCGACAAACTGGTCGCCCAGGCAGAAAAGATCGTTTCCGAATATGAAGATATCCGATATGTGATTTCCAATATCGGTGCATTGGGAGGGGACCCATTTTCCCAGGGCGGGACCGGTACCCACATTAACCGGGTAGTACTGGACTTCAAAGATTTCCACGACCGTTCCCGGTCGTCTTCAGAAATTGTCAACGAAATCCGGCAGCGGATTTTAAAAACCATCAGAGGGGCGGAAGTCCAGGTGGAAAAGGAAGAAGAGGGTCCGCCCACCGGCGCCCCCATCAACATCGAAATTTCCGGCGAAGATATCCTTGTTCTCGGTGAACTGGCGGCCATGGTGCGCAAGGAAATCAGGGATATTGCCGGGCTGGTCGATTTGAAGGATAATTTCGTCAAGGGCAAGCCTGAGATTCGGGTGCGGGTCGACAAAGAAAAGGCGGCGTTGATGGGACTGGATACCTACACGATTGCCTACACCGTCAAAGCCGCCATCAATGGCGTCAAGGCGGGCGTTTACCGCGAAGGCAAAGATGAATATGACATTATCGCCAGACTGCCGGAACGCGATCGACGCTCCATCGAAAACCTCAAACGAATTACGGTCTCCGGACCCCTGGGAGAACCCATCCCCCTGACCACCCTGGCTGAAGTATCATTGGGCAGCGGCATCGGGGCCATCATGCGGTTGGATCAAAAACGGGTGGTCACCTTATCCGGCGATGTGTCCGGCCGCCTGGCCAATGATGTCATCAAAGAAATTGATGCGCGGCTCCAAAAAAATATCAACTGGCCCCGGGGATATGTTTACCGCTTCAGCGGTGAGCAGGAGGAGCAGGCCAAGGCCCAGGCTTTTCTCGGCAAAGCTTTTTTTGCCGCCATTGCCATCATCTTATTGATTCTTTTGACCCAGTTTAACTCGTTTGTCACGCCGTTAATCATTTTGACCTCGGTGGTTCTCTCGCTGGTCGGTGTTTTTATCGGGTTGTTGGTTACCGGAACCGCCTTTGGGGTGATCATGACCGGTATCGGGGTCATCAGCCTGGCCGGCGTGGTGGTGAATAACGCCATTGTGCTGATTGACTATTACAACCAGCTTCTGGCCAAAGGACTTTCTTCCTATGATGCGTTGATTCGTGCCGGATCGGTCCGTTTTCGTCCGGTGATGCTGACGGCTATTACAACCATCCTGGGCCTCTTGCCCATGGCAACCGGTGTCAGCTTTGATTTTCGAAAACTGGCCTGGGATATCGGCGGTGAATCTTCCCAGTGGTGGGGACCCATGGCAGTCGCGGTGATCTTCGGGCTGGGCTTTGCCACCCTGCTGACCTTAATCGTGGTACCGGTCCTCTGTTCCATGGTCGACAGCCTGAAAAACCGTAAGGCCAGACCTCAAAAGATACCCTTGTAGGATTTCGCTGCGTCTTATTAAATTGATCCACTTCATCATGGAACATAGCTGTAATTCTCATTATTTTAATCATTTAGCTGTCATCAAAAGAACCTGGATATAAGGAGGAATTATCATGTACAAAGTCAGTGTCATGTATCCAAATCAAGAAGGATCCCGATTTGATTTTCACTATTATCAAACCACGCACATGGACCTTGTGAAACAGCATTTGAAGCCTTTCGGTCTTATAAAAGCAGATGTGGATAGGGGCATTTCCGGTGGTGGTGATCAAGCGGCGCCCTATATCTGTATCGGAAATCTCTACTTTGAATCCCGGGATGGCTACGATCGGGGAATTTCAGAGGCAGGACCGATATTACGGGGGGATATTGCCAATTTTACCGACATCACGCCGGTTCGCCAAATCAGCGAGATGCTGGAATGATTACATAATAACGTCATCTTTTCTCCGACTTAACGGCTAAATGGCAAAGCCCATTTGGCCGTTTTTTTTCGAAGTGGATCCAATGGTGTCATCCGTCCGGTTTTTCTCAGTGACCCATGCCTTGTTTATTCGAATCCATTACAATCAATCATCCGGTTTTGATATCGGACCCACCGCGTCATGGTTATAAAAACTACAAGATTTTTCGCTTACAATCTGATAATGTGCCCAAAAAACTATCTGGAGAGTCTCTATGAAGCTTACAATTCGCTGGTCGTTGATTATTGGTTTTCTTTGCCTGATCTGGGGAACCTATGCAATTACGACCACATCGACCTTTGTATCCTCTCAGAAAACGTTGAATGGGCACGCCATGAATATCATGGAAAATATTGCCGATCTAGCGGTGGAAAAATCCCAGAATCATCTTGCCCATGCACATGGTGCCGCTGTGCTTACGAGGCGTCTTATTGCCGCCAATGTGGTCAGCGTCAAAGAAAGCAATATTGATTCACTGGAACAGTATTTTCTGGATCAACTGATCATCTATCCACATTTCGCCGGAATTTATCTCGGTATGCCCAATGGGGATTTTTTTTATGTAAGCCGCAACGAGCAGCATTCAACGAATGGATTTCGCACGAAAATCATATCCCATCCAGGTGGCATCCGCAAAACAACTCTGAAATGGCGCGATCAAAATCTGGATATTATCGCCGAGGAAACGGATCCGGAAGACCGCTTTGATCCGCGCCTACGCCCCTGGTATAAAAAGGCGCTTGACCAGGAAAAGATCGTCTGGTCGGACCCGTATATTTTTTTCACATCCCAAAAGCCGGGAATTACCATCGCCGGTCCGACCTACGATGAATCCGGTGTTCTGAAAGGCATCGTCGGGGTGGATATTGAAATCGATGAGTTGTCTATTTTCATCGGCAGCCTGAAAATCGGTCAAAACGGCCAGGCCTTCATGATCAATAATAATGGTGAAGTAGTTGCTTTCCCTGATCTTGATAAAATTAAAACCCAGGGATCTTCGGATTCTAAATCCTTGCGCCTGGTGCAAATTCATGAACTTGATGCCATTTTGAGCAGAAAAGCATTTTCAGCCGTGGGATTGACCAAGGACGAACAGGGCCGCTTTGTTTTAAAAGAGTCCCGGTTTGCCAGGTTCGAACACGACGGCCAATACCACCATGCGATGCTGACCCCTTTTTCCATTCCTCAATGGCCATGGATCATTGGAGTTCATCTCCCGGAAGATGACTATCTGGGGGGGTTAAAGCAAAGTCGCCGGTTCAATATCCTCCTGACCTTGGTAATTTCCGTGATTGCTACCGTGATTGCTCTGTATTTCGCGCGCAGCATCATCCGCCCCATCACCAACCTCGAAAAGGAAGCGCTGGCTGTTAAAAATGATGACATGCAGACGCGATTCAATATCAGTTCAAAATATAAGGAAATACAGGAAACCGCCGACTCGTTTCGACTGATGAAAGCGGCCATTGGAAGATTCCGGGAGAAGTATAGCGGCATATTTGAAAACATCCAGGATGTTTATTATGAAACATCCATGGATGGCGAAATTTTAGAAATGAGCCCTTCGATTGAAAAAATTTCACCCTATAAAAGAGAGAACTTGATCGGCCTAAAGGTCGATCAATTTTATTTTTCTCAGCGAGACAGGGAAGAAATGATTCAAACCCTCCTGGCAGATAAAAGAATTTCCGATTACGAAATAGTGCTGAATTTTGTGAACGACAACCCGACGTGTGTTTCTCTGAATTCGATTTTGGTGACCGATGAGCAGGGTAAACCACTTAAAATTGTCGGATCCCTGCGGGATATAACCGCCAGAAAGAAGGTAGAAGCCGAATTACATGATTACCGTGAACATCTTGAGGAACTTGTACAAGAGCGTACCGCCGATCTGAAGAAGGCCGGCGATAAATTAAAAGAGGAGATGCATCAGCGCCTGCAAACCGAATTGGCGCTGGGAGAAAATAAAGAAAAATACCGCAATATTCTTGAAAGTATTGAAGAGGGCTATTTTGAAACCGATCTGAGCGGTAATTTTACTTTTTTCAATGATGCAACCTCAAGAATCCTGGGCTGGCTTAAAAGCGAGCTGCCCGGTATGAATATTCGTAACTATACCAGCCGGGCGACCGCACAAAAAATATTTTTAACTTTTAAAGAGGTCTTCCGTACCGGGAATCCTTGTCGGGCCATCGAATTTGAAATAATCAGAAAAGATCGCAAAACAAGAACTATCGAAATGTCCGTATCACTGGTGCGAAATGCCGAAGGAGAGCCCCAGGGATTCAGAGGAATCGGCAGGGATGCGACCGATCGTCGTCTCGCAGAAAATGAGAGGAAAAGGCTGGAGGATAAACTGCAACAGGTTCAAAGACTTGAAGCCATCGGAACCCTGGCAGGTGGAATTGCCCATGATTTTAACAACCTTCTCATGGGCATCCAGGGCAACGTTGACCTGCTTTTAATCTCTCTGGATGCGGCCGATCCACTTTATGAAAATACCCGGAGCATTGAACGATGCGTCCGCAGCGGCGCGAACCTGACGCGACAACTGTTGGGATACGCTCGAGGCGGCAAGTATTTTGTCAAGCCCATAAACCTCAATGATGTTGTTCAGGCCTCATCCAACCTCTTTGGGCGCACTAAAAAAGAAACCAAAGTGATATGTGAATACCAGGAAGATATCTGGACCGTGGAGGTCGACCGAAGTCAAATTGAACAGGTATTGGTCAATCTGTACCTCAATGCATGGCAGGCAATGGGACACAGTGGTACAATTCATGTAAAAACCGAGAATGTCGTCCTGGACAAGAAGTTCGTCCGCCCCTATGAATCAGCCCCCGGAAAATATGTCAAAATTTCTGTCGGAGATACCGGAAGAGGTATGGACAAAGAAACGCAAAAACGGGTGTTCGAACCATTTTTTACTACAAAATCGATGGGGAAAGGGACCGGGATGGGGTTGGCCTCGGCATTCGGCATTGTTAAGAACCATCACGGCATCATTCATTTTACCAGCACCTTGGGCGCGGGGACCACATTTTACATCTGTCTGCCGGCATCCGATCTGGCTGCCGAAAACGATTCGATCTTTGAGGAAACCGTTCGGACAGGGCGAGAAACTATTTTAATTGTCGATGATGAAGACTATATTTTGGATGCCTGCAAGGCCATGATGACCCAGCTGGGCTATCGCACCATACTGGCGCACAGCGGTGAAGAGGCCATTAAGATATTTCGGAGAGAAAATAGAAGGATTGATATGATCATTTTAGATATGATTATGCCCGGTATGGACGGTCTGACTGCCTACGAGTGTCTGAAGGAAATCGATCCGGATGTTAAGGTTTTATTATCGAGCGGCTACAGTCTCACCGGTGCGGTTAAAGATATTTTGAATAAAGGCTGTGATGAATACATCCAAAAACCGTTCAGCCTGAGCCAGATTTCCCGGATCACCAGAGAATTGCTGGATAAGCCATTAGAATCGTAGGAAAAGATTGAAAGACCGAAGGTGAGAATTTCCGCATCGAAAATCGTTGGGTAACCCAGCCGATTCCGGATAGACGCCCATGTTGCCATGTTGGCGCAAACTTTAGGACTTCGTGATACCGATCGAATCCTTGCCAGTTTGCTTGATACGAAACATGGCCTGATCCGCCAATGCCAGTAAGCCTGTGCGATTATCCGTGTCTTCCGGAAATGTCGCCAATCCAAAACTAGCGCCAAGATGGACATCGTGTCCAGCTTTGGTTAAGTAGGTCGTTTGCTTCATGAGTGAGCGGATTTGCTCCGCTTTTTCGGTCGCCCGAAGCTTATCGAAACCAGGGAGAACAACTACGAATTCATCACCTCCATAGGCAACCCCAAAACAAGGCGCTTTCAGACAGCGTTTTACAGTGATCGCCACTTCCTTGAGCGCCTGACTCCCATTCAGATGGCCGTAGGTGTCGACGATCCGTTTGAAGTTATCCATGTCCATAAAAATTAACGAAAAGGGCTTCTTTGTGATCTTATTTTCTTCGATGAGTTGATCCAATATCTTATACAGGTACCGCGTGTTATACAGTCCGGTCAGATTATCGTGGATAGCGAGGCTGCGGAATTTTTTCCGATCGCGTCGAAGTTCTTTTTCTAAAGCTTTCTTTTTTGTATTATCTACTAAAATACCTTCGAGTATGGAGTCATTTTCATTGTTTTTGGTAAGTCGAATATTGGCCAGAATCCATACCGGTTTCCCGTCTTTTCGTTTCAACTTGAGTTCATGGTTTACCAAAGCACCTTTCTTTTTCACGGCCCGGATCATTCTGGATAGATCCTCGGGGTTGAAATAAAATTTGTTGGCGTCTTCTTTGAAATCCAGCAGCTCTTCCGGTGAGCTATATCCCAGGATTTGGGCATAGGATGGGTTTGCACGAATCAATTCACCGGACAGTTTGCTTTGAAACATTGCCTGAACAGCGTTTTGATACATATTGCGATATCGATGTTCGGCCCTTTTAAGCTCTTCCTGGGTGGCCTTTAATTCGGTCAGGTCAGAAAGGAAATACATGTAGCCAGTAATCGCATCATCTTCATCTTTTAAAATGCTGCGACTGAATAGCATGGGTATCTTTACACCGGACTTAGAACAAAATGAGGCTTCAAAGCTCAAATGATCGCGGCTTGCGGAATAAAAATTTACTGAGGTTTTGTCATAGAATTTATCGACGCTTTGGCCAATAAAATCCTCTCGGTTACAACCGGAGATTCGTAACAAAGCTTTATTGACATCATTTATTACCAGGTCGCTGCCCAGGAGCATAAATCCTTCATAGGTGCTTTCAAGGACGCGGTGGTATTTTTCATTAGCTTTGCGGCACGCCTCGAGTTCTCTCTTTAGAGATTCAACCTGTTGCATCAGTTGTTCAAGTGATGGGGTAGAAACCATAAATTTGTCCTTAATTATTCAAGGACTTTAACTTTTCCTGACCAGCTGCAGTCAGTTAGCATCGATACCGGTCAGCTTCTCTATTTTCTCAAGCTGTGTTTTACAGTCGATGCAATATCGGGCAGTCGGCCTGGCTTTTAGACGTTTGATGGATATTTCCTCTTCACACTGCTCGCAGAGACCATATCTCCCGTCTTCAATATCCTGCAGAGAATGCTCGATACGTCTCATATACAGTTTTTCACGGCTGCAAAGATGGTGGGAAAATGCTCGCTCGGAAATCTGAGAGGCTCGATCGAGAAGATCCGACAGATTGCTGTCTGCTTCATCCAACCCATCCAGACTGCAGTCGGATCGACCTAATAGTTCCATGAATTGCTGGGTTAATATTTTTTTCAGATCGTTTAAGTCTTTTTTTTTCATGTATCCAAAACGCCCTTAGTGGTTTATTGCCAATTGGCTTATTTGCCGACAATTTCATTCCGTAACTGCTTTATTTTAAATGACATACAATAACCATCTTCTGTACCAAATCAACGGATATTAATTCCGTGACAATCAAAGATTCTCTATTTCAACAGGCTCTATTTTTTCGGCCAATTGAAATCCGAAAATCCTGGCGTAAAAGTACAGCTCCGCATCCAAGGCCCGTTTGATATTGTGGGACATCCGAAAGCCATGTTGTTCCTTTTCAAAGGCAACATAGGCTACCGGCAGTTTTTTACCTTTGAGGAATTCTACCATCCCTTCCGCCTGTCCGGGCGGTACGACCTTGTCTTCAAGGCCTTGAAAGAAAATAACGGGGCAGGAAAGGTCTTCAGCCTGATGGATGGGGGAGCGGGTGATATATAGATCCTTACGTTCCGGGTAAGGGCCGATCAATTTATCCAGGTAATGTGCCTCGAATTTATGCGTCTCCTTGGTCAACGCTTCCAAATCGCTGACACCATAATAACTGGCACCGGCTTTGAATACATCATGGAAAACCAAGGCGCACAAGGTCGTGTATCCGCCGGCGCTGCTGCCTCTGATGATCAGTCGGTTCGGGTCGATGCCGAATGCTTCTACTGAATATTTTGCACCATTCACGCAGTCTTGAGTATCGACAACGCCCCATTTTCCATCCAACCGTTTTCGATACGGCCTGCCATAACCGGAGCTGCCGCCGTAGTTCACATCCAGGACGGCGATGCCCCGGCTGGTCCAGTATTGAATCGCAAGTTTCAAGCTGTTGGTGGCCGCCGCCGTGGGGCCGCCATGGCTGATGACAATGAGAGGCGGGCGGTCGCCGGTCGGTGCCTTGAAATTTTTATTTTGGGGTGAATAATAAAATGCGTGGGCGGTTTGCCCCCGGGTGGTTGGAAATTCAATTGCTGACGGAATAGAGATATACCCGGTATCTAATTCGGTCCGGCTTGAACGTCGCAATACTTCAAGCTTTTTCGGCACGATATCCAAATTGACGATGGATGCGGGTTCGGTTGTCGAACCTCCCAAAAACACGGCACGGCCCGGAGAAGCGCGTAGATAGGAGATATCGGTGTACGGTGTTTCGATGACATTGAGTTTGCCGGTAACCAAATCAATCTGAGCCAGTTGCCATCTGCCTTTACGGTTGTAGGCACAAACGAGCCGCTGGGCGGATTCAAATGCATAAGTGGACATGCCAAAAAGCCACTGGGGCATACCAAACTCGGCATCCATCCGAATGACCGGGTGAATCTCGTTTTCCCGCCGACGGTAAAGATTCCACCAGCCGGTGCGATCGGAAACAAAAAACAGGGTGCCGTCCGGCGACCACTGGGGCTGAAAAATGGATTCATCCCTTCCGCCGGCCACTTTTTGCCTTTCCAAAAGCACGCCGTCTTGTCCGAACTTTCCGATCCACAATTGCGTCCCATCCCATGGCATATCAGGATGGTTCCATGAAAGCCAGGCGAGCTGCGATCCATCCGGACTCAGGCAGGGAGAGGCATAAAAATCACTCCCCGACACAAGTGTTTTTAACTTCGAGCTGCGGGATTCACCCTTTCCCATCAGATCAATGCGAACCAACGTATTCACCGGCTCGGCTTGGCCAACGCCATGATTTTCGCAAACACCAATCAAGCTTTGGTGCAGACGGTCTAAAATGATGTCGGCAAAACACAGGCCCTTGCCGGTTGTGATTGCGATGGGGTTGGAATCCGGTTGCTGGAGGTAAATATGCTGATCGGAAAAATTGGAAAAATAAATATCGGCCTGATTTGCAGTAAACGATCGACCGCCGTATTCGTGAACCCGGGTGCGGGCATTGAAACCTTGAGGCGTAATATCCGCTATCTGTCCGTCGGACGTGCAACGGACAATGACATTGCGCCCACCTTCCGAAGGCCGCATCTCAACCCAATAGGTATCCCGACCATCCAGCACAATATCACCGAGCCTAACAGATTCCGCAACGACCAGATCTGAACTGATCGGTGATTGCCACGAGCCGTAAGACACAATTTTTGTATTCGACATGTATGATTAGCTCCCTTGTAATCCCCAATGTTGCTTAAACACAGTTATCGTTGACTGGTTGATTAGTTGATTGGTTAAGTGGGCATAAATAATGATTATCACTTCAATTGGATTAAAATCAAATTCTTTTTTAGGATAGAAAAGTTGACTTCTGATCTGCAATTATGCATAAGAGATGGGTGGTAATTGAAACGAATGGACGAATAGGAGTGTAAAGCCATGAGCAAAACCAAAGTATCGATTGTTAAGACCGGCCCCAAACCGGAATATCCAAAAATTAGAGCGGCAGTCAAAGAAGCTCTAAATTTGATTGATGGTGTTCAGGACATTATCAAGCCGGGCGATCTGGTTCTGATCAACCCCAGTTGGGTGGCTCCGCCGGTGGAAAGGGAGGCGGGGTGCATCACCATACCCGAGGTGGCGCGTGCGGTGGCGGATATAGTCCGCGAACTGGGCGCACGTCCGGTGATTGCCGAGTCATCGGCGATCGGAGTTGATTCGGCAAAAGTCATTGAACAGTCAGGTTACCGGGATCTGATCGACATGGGCTATGAGGTCGTCGATTTAAAGGCTCAAAAAGCCCATGTGGATATGGCCGTTGAAAATAGTGAGGTCTTTGAGAGCGTTGAATGCTGGGAGCTGGTGCAGCAGGCAGATGTCATCATCAGTGTTCCCAAACTAAAAACCCATGACCAGACAGAGATGACTTGCTCGATTAAAAAACTCAAAGGGCTGCTAACCGACAAGGCCAAAAAAGCCATGCATCAGCAAGGGCTTTTCGAAGGCGTGATTGATTTGCTGTCGGCGGTAAAACCCCAGCTGGCCGTGGTGGATGCCATCATCTGCCAGGAGGGGGTGGGTCCGGTATTTGGTAAGCCGGTGGAAATGAACCTTATTTTGGCCGGCAAGGACCTAGTTGCCGTGGATGCCACCTGTGCTCGAATGATTGGTTTCAGTCCGCATGAAATATTGCTGACGGTGAACGCCGCAGCGCGGGGATTGGGAACCATGGATTCCGATCAAATCGACCTGGTGGGAGAGCCGCTGGAAAATGTGAAGCGCCGTTTTATGCGATCGGTTGAAGACAGTCCCGTGGAAGTCGAGGGTTTTCAGTTGATCCATGACGAAGCCACCTGCACCGGTTGTCGCAATACTGTTATGAGCGCCCTGATTGACATGCGCAATGCCGACCAGCTGATGTATCTGCCGGGGGTGACTGTGGTGACCGGCGGTGCGTCGCTGCCGTTGGATGCGGCGCCGGAAAATGTTGTCACAGTAGGATTATGCATGCAGGAAAATAAATCTGGACAGCACGTCAAAGGCTGTCCGCCAAACAATGCCCTGGTAGTTAAAGCCATTATCGGCGACCGGGCAGAGGTCAAGCGGATGTATGCCACCGAGAGCCTGGAAGATACGGACGAGCAGAGCATATAGAACGGAGAGATTTTGAGGGATACACACTATGGATGCCATCTTCGATTACATGAATAAATACGATTATGAGAATCTGTTTTTCTGCCAGGACAAAGCCCTGGATTTCAAGGCCGTTATTGCCATTCATGACACGACATTGGGGCCGGCCACTGGGGGCTGCCGCATGTGGAATCAGTATGCCGGGGAGATGGAGGCGGTTGAGGATGCCTTGCGGCTGGCCCGCGGAATGACATACAAATATGCGGCTGCCGGTGTTAATCTGGGTGGTGGCAAAGCGGTGATCATCGGAGATCCCCGGCGCAAGGACCGGGAACCTGTTTTCCGAGCTCTGGGCAAATTTATCAACCGATTGGGCGGCAAATACATCACGGGTGAAGATGTCGGTACCACCCTAACCGACATGGAATACATTCGCATGGAAACCGAATATGTGGTCACCCTGCCGACGTATCTGGGCGGGGCGGGCGACATTGCGCCCATGACGGCCCTTGGAACACTGCGTGCCATGCAGGCCTGCTGCAAACGGGTCTACGGTACTGACAGCCTGCAGGATAAACACGTGGCGGTCCAGGGACTGGGAGCGGTGGGACACAACGTTGTCGAACAGCTGCAAGCAGAAGGTGCGCAGGTGGTGGTCACGGATATTGACCCCACAAAGACGGCGAACATGGTTTCCCGCTACGCCGTCGAGCAAGTAGCGCCGGAGGCCATTTATGACGTCGATTGCGATATATTCTGTCCCTGTGCTCTGGGCAAAGTCATCAACGACGAGACCCTGAAACGGCTGAAATGCAAAATTATTTGCGGCAGTGCCAACAATCAGCTGGCTGAAGAGCGCCACGGTGAGCTGCTCGAGCAAAAGGGAATGGTTTACGCCCCGGACTACATCACAAATGCCGGAGGCACGATCTATGATACCGATCGTCTGGGTGTGGGAGGGGTCAGCCATGAGCGAGGCCGTGCGAAGGTTTTGCGCATATACGAGAACATGGTTCGGGTTTTTGAAATTGCAGACCGTGACCGAATTCCGACCTATTTGGCCGCCGACCGCATGGCGGAAGAACGGATCAGACAGATTGCAGAGGTCAAAAAGTATGTGGATGATTTGAAGCCCTGAGTTGGAACCGTTATTAAAAAGGACGAATACCATCCTATTCATGCCTACGACTCGAAATCATGCCGTCATTGCCGCTATCTGGATGTCCGGCACGCTGGTATCCTTCATCGCTATGGCCATTGGGGGCCGCGAGCTTGCGGACCAATTGAGTACCTTCCAGATACTATTTTTCCGTAGCGTTATCGGTTTTCTAATTGTCGGTTTATTTCTGTGGTTCAACAACTGGCGGCAGATATTTTCCAGACATTTGCGGGTACATATACTGCGCAATATTTCTCATTTCGGAGGGCAGTTCGGTTGGTTCTACGGTATTGCTTTTATTCCCCTGGCGGAGGTGTTTGCCCTGGAGTTCACTGTTCCGGTTTGGACCGCTGTATTGGCAACTCTGTTGCTCGGAGAACAGATCACCCGGGCGCGGGCGGCCGCTATTTTTTTGGGTGTGGCGGGGGTGTTGCTGGTATTACGTCCGGGTCTGGCGGTGATTAGTCTCGCTTCATTGGCGGTTCTTGGTAGCGCCTTTTGTTATGCCCTGTCTCACACCCTGACAAGAAAACTTGCTCTTGTCGATACACCGCTAACCATCCTCTTCTATATGACCGTCATCCAAATGCCATTAGGCTTTGTCACATCGATCTTTGACTGGACACCACCTTCATTAGCGATGCTGCCATGGATTATGGTCGTCGGCATCGCGGCATTGAGCGGGCACTTTTGTATGGCACACGCCTTGGCTATCGCTGATGCGATTGTCGTGGTGCCAATGGACTTTTTACGATTACCCTTGATTGCCGCTGTTGGTTTTCTATTCTATGGTGAAAATTTGGACTGGCTTGTTTTGATAGGCGGTATTGTGATGTTCATTGGTAATCTTGTCAATATAAAAGCCGAGAAAAGCAGGACCTTGAAATCAGAACCCTGAATTTTATGTAGTTTCATACAAAGTTTCAGGTTTTGGGTGTCAGGAAAGCAGGTCGCTAACTCCTCAAATGAAAACTTTATATGAGCCCCCTTATTATATGCGTTGGCATCGGTGAACCCTTTTAGGCCCAAAATCACTAAATTGGATCTATTCGATAAAGACTTCGGTTCCAGCCGGGATTCGGCCCCAGCCTATCTTTTTGTTGATCCGGTTTCCTGAAATAAGCCAGCCGCCCGGGAGCTTGTAAATGGTGTCGGGGCTATTGTATCTATCTCCTGCGATTTGCCAGGCGGTCTTATCCCGCTGAATTACATATGAAGGATAATTGTTCGCCCCTGCCTGGATTTTTGTTCCATAAAATATTGCCGACAACACCGGGTCGGGACGAAGGTGTCCCAATCTGACATCCGGATCATAGGGCCAGGTTGGGCCTAAGCCGGCACGTTTGCGGTCGAAATTTCGAGCACAGTGTTTTCTGCCGCGCTTCTCTAATGGCACGAATTTAGCCGATTTCGTACAGGCAACCTGGCTGTGGGTGAGAACGGCAGGATCGTCCAGACGGTAGGTGTTCATTAAAATTTCGATAAGCAGCGCAACCGACTTATATTGACTGTCTGTGAGATTGCCATCGTGATACCCTACCAGTTCTATGCCGACGGATACCCTGTTAAGATTCCTTTCTCCATTCCACATACTGCGACCTGCATGATGAGCTCTAAATTTTTCATCCAGAATGCGGTAGGTTTTCCCGTCACGGGCAATCACATAATGTGTATGTCCCCCTCGGGTGATCCATTTGAAGTTGTCCTGTTTGCCTTCCGACACTATTTTTAAGGTGGTTTTTAAATCACATTCTGTCGTATGAACAATGATGAATTTGGTGCTTTTACGCACTCTTTTCGGGAAAAGGGGGTTGAGATGTTCTCGGTAATCTACGATGGTATTCATAAACAATCGATGGATTTTATTTGTGGACCCCAATGATTCGGACGGTAGCCAGAGAAACTGGCAAATCATCAATAAAAACACCGAAGCCGTTAGAGGGAAATGGATAGAGAAAAATCGAGGTTTTAATTGCATATGATATTTTGTCAATTTTAAATTCAGAGCGATGCTTCCCAACTCAGTATATTTTACGCGATCCCGGATATTTCTGTGTCATCAGGTTTTATAAGACGTCAAAAGTTTCGAATTTTAGTGACGCACAGGGTAACGTTTTGCATAAGCCATGCCATATATGTTATGAAATAACCATTTGAATTAGTTTAAATTATTTTCAGAGATGCGAGACTTGGGTGTCAACTTTTTGGCAGGAAATCGACTGACGGTTATGATATTTGATAAACAGAAACAGCAAAATGAGAAAAGGAGGATTTTTTATCGGCAATAATTTAGGGATGCGTTATGGTTGACATCAATTGTGCATTTAGATACTGTTTTAGCAGCAATGGCTATTTCTCCCAATTTCCAAGTCAGACAATCCAGACGAAAATGCAAAACAAGAAAATTGATAAATACAAGGAGACCGAGCGATCAAACCGGGTTTTGGTATGGGATCTTCCTACCCGTTTGTTTCACTGGCTGCTTCTCATTTGCGTGATCTTGTCATTTGTGACCGCCAATATCGGCGGAACGCCATGGAATACCATATGCTAGGCGGATATGCGATTTTGGTGCTGCTGATTTTTCCGTTTTACATGGGGTTTTGTGCGGCAGTCACACCGCCAGATTCTCCAGTTTTGTTAAAGGTCCGGCGACCGTTTTTTCATACGCGGTGGTGTTGCTGAAAAAAAAGACAGGGACGCCTTTCTCGGCCATAACCCATTAGGCGGATGGTCGATTGTCGCCATACTGCTGGTATTGTTCATACAGGTCGCCACTGGATTGTTTGCCAACGACGATATCCTGACGGAAGGCCCTCTCTACGGATGGGTGAGCAAAGAGACCAGTGATTGGCTTACCTGGGTTCACCTGATAAACCGATTCGTACTTGTCACGCTAATCGCCGTTCACATTTTCGCCGTATTTTTTTATTTCTTTTTCAAACACGAAAATCTGATCGGCCCAATGATAACCGGTATGAAACGCTGGCATGCAACCGCAAATAACCCTATTGGCAGCAATCTTTTGGCAGCATCACTTTTGGGGCTGGCGATCCTGGCGGTTTACCTATTGGTCCACGGACACTAAGTGGCTCACACACAATCTAACGTCACGTTTCATCAGACTATGGATTTAAGACTTACTCGCCGTGGCAGTCTTTGCATGTTTTGGCGGTGGCCCCAAATTGTGCTTTAACGGCGTTAAAATCGCCGGTTTTGGCATCGGCAGCCAGCTTCGCCGTCTCATCTTCTAACATCCGCGCAGCTTGCATGAAATCATTCTTATTTTCTAAGGGCATTTGACTTCAATTTTGTTTTGCCGCTATCGCTTTCGGGGTACAAAAAAGCGTCCCAGGGAATTTTAGACAGCATTTCAAGAACGGCCGCTTCTTCTGCAAATGAGGCCTTATCATAGGGCTGTTTCCCTTTTACCACCTGCCCCATACTGCCGAAATGTTGGCCGATCAGAACCATGGCTGCCTGCCGATAGCGGATAGCATCCTCGGCTTTATTGAATGTTGCGTATACGGCCGTAGTGGCCACAGCGATGAAGATAATGATTGCGATGACTTTTCCCAGATGTTTCATAAATACCTCCTTTTTGGTTTAATTTTTGAAACGACGCCGAATTTCCTTTTGCTTTTGGGGAGAGAGATTTTCCCAATTTTCCAGATCTTTTTGCAATTGTCTTCGATCATCCGGGGGCAAATGCTGCCATTGACGAAACAGCTGCTTATAAAGATTGCGTTGTTGAGAAGGCATCCTGTTTAACTGATTCATCCGCCGGCGGATAGTTTGTTGCTCCGCCGGCGGAAGCGATAGCCACTCTCTATATTTTTTCCGCAATTTTTCCTGTTCTTTAGGAGACAGGTCTTGCCACTGCTGGAAATTCTGATTGCCGGAACCGCTTTTGCAGAAATACTCCATTGGCGGGTCTTTATAATAATCTGAAAACAAGACAGGGGAGGGCTCTTGATGGAGGTCAGGAAGGGAACCCCATAGCGGACTGCAATAAAACAAAACGATTAAGCCGGCTGCTGCACTCAAGTATTTCAATCGAAAACAATGGATGTTAAACAAAATAGTTTCGATACACATCCCGTCTCATTCCTCTTGTTTCGCTGTCCAATTCTCTTTGTGAGTTGATTTTACCATTGAGATCAACAACCTGGGATAATTTTTGAATCGCGTCCATTTCTCTCAAAAGTTCTAAATTTTTTACGATCTCCAGATCCGAGTCATTTAAAACCAATTCCTCAATTTTGCCGGTCGGCAACCGGCTGGAATTCATTTGTGTCATCGTTTATTATATAGCCGATGACACCCGCGGCAATGATTAAAATACAAGCCGTCGCAATGGCCGGTATCATGTGCGCAGGTCTGAAATCTAGATACCGCTGCCACAAAGATTCTTTATTTCTGTCTTTTAATTTCCACTTGATATTGGTGACCAGTGAGTTGACCTGTTTGGGAGACAGCTCCGGTGACGATATGGTTGTCTTGATATTTCCGAGCAAAGACAACAGCTGCTGATATTCGGATCGGCAGAATTCTACAACTGGCTAGGTGGTTTTCGATTTCTTTGCCGGAATTAGAGTCCATTTCACCGTGTACGTACAGCACCAGATTTTTTTTCTGATTTTGACATGCCTCCATGTCGATACCTCCTCTAAACATCCGTCCATCCCTTCAGTTTTTTTTGGATAACCTGCGTGGCTCGAAAAAGATGTGTCTTTACGGTTCCCTCCGCCAAATTCATCATTTGGGCTATTTCCGATATACTCATTTCATGAAAGATCTTCAACTGAAATATGCTTCGCTGCCTTTCAGATAAAGTGTTCATGACTTTTTTTACATCATTTTCAAGCTGTCGCTTTCTTACCGTTGACAGCGGATTTGAATTCTTGTCTGTGTCCGGGAATTCTTCCAAAGAAGAGGGTGGAATCCTCGTCTTTTTGCCGGTCTAAACGCCAGGGTAAAAAAATTTCTTTCCATCGTCGTCGGCGCCGGCGGGCATCTAAACACGTATTGATCACGATGCGATACAGCCAGGTGTAAAATGAAGCGTTGCCCTTAAATTGTTTAATTTTCCGAAATGCTTTTAAAAACGCATCCTGGGTCCGATCCTGGGCCTCTTGTTCATCACCCCCAAGCATTTGATAGGCAATTGCATATACTTTTTTCTGGTAGCGGAGGACAAGCTGCTCGATGGCCCACGGATCATCATTTTGAGCACGACGCACAAGTTCTTTGTCCTCGTATACCGGACTGGATACGCTTGGATCGTTTGATAAATCGTCATACTCATAAGAATCTTGCCTCGCCAGGCTTAAATTTTCATCAGACACGCTTTTAACCTTTAGCGCCATAGAGTTTGCCGGATGCCGTCAAATCGGTATCCGGCTTCTCTTTGCGGACTGGTTCGAGTCCAGCCGAAAACGGCTGTTTTGTCCAATATCTGCGTCATGCCTTCTGCCTGCGGCTTTCTCCATCCCTTATGCATCCTGATCGGGGGACCTCTAACCCCGGAAATTTCTCGATTTAGGTCGTAAGAAGATATATCATTTCAATAATATATCTTCTTACTAATTTATTCAACTTACCACCTGTTTTTTGTTTTGATGGTGATGGAAAATCCCGGGCCAGAGGCCGACCCCCGGTATGAAAATAAATGGTTGGATGGTCTATGCTTACGGTAATCTTTTGGAATCACCATACGGCGGTAATGATGATGATATTGTTTGTGAAGCGCTCTGTGATATTTGTGACGGTTCCAACCAGCGTGTCTTTCGACTCTATGAGAAGCCGAATGACGATTATAATGATTTTGGTCATGACGTCGGGAGTGCTCATACGATCCGTGACCATCGTGAGACCATTCCCGGAATCCGTCCTTTCTATTCTGATCGGTGTAGACTTGTTTTTCCCCGACCCGACGATGATGCCGGGTTTTTTCGTTATCTGCCCAGGATGCACCTGCCAATAAAAAAATAATTGCTGTCGCCATTACACTCATTTTCAATAAAGTTGCTTTCATTGATTTGCCTCCTTTTTGGTGAGGGTTTGGTACGTTTAGACGAAGTACCGACGGAAATGGTTTACATATTTTTTTCAGGGCGCTCTTTCACAGATTCACATGTAATTTATTGAAATAAAATCAGATATTCTGATTAATAGATAGCCTTAGACGATTTTCATCTCTCGGTGATAGTTGACGATAATAGAGTTGGAAGCTTTTTTAGGATGTGATAAAGACATGTCGGGAAGATATGGCGGTTTAATTAGACATCATTCCATACAAAGAATCGCTCAAGGCATGCGGACATTCAGCGGATGGACAATAAGGTTATGGATCCGGCGGCTATTTTCGCTTCAGATGACCTTCTGTTAAAAATAGAAGCCATTTGCAGACGGCACTTTTCTGCCGAGAACGACCAAAACGAATGCTCGGTTTTTGTGATCGACAGCCTCAAGGCAGATAACTATAAACGCCTGCAGGCTTTTAAAGGAAAAAGTAGCCTAAACACCTATCTTTATTCCCTGATCAACTCCCTTGTTATCGACTTCAAACGCAAAAAATTCGGTCGCAGGCGCATCCCTTCAGGAGTGGTTAAACTCGGCAAGTGGGCTGAAGCCGTGTACCGGTTTGTGTGCTGGCAAAAGTTTTCCTTTGATGATGCCTATGATTTTCTCAGGGTCGACGGCTTGTTTACAGGGTCCTATATTGAATTTATTAAAGAAACCGAACCCATCAGAAGGGCGCCTTGCCGTGAAAATCCGGCTTTTCAGTCGATCGATGAAACTCATGAAAGTTCGTTGCAGAATATCAATGATGGAGATTCAAATCCGCTGGAGATTTTGATCCAAAAGCTTGATCGGGAAAGACGAATCGTAGCTTTAAAAGTTATTCGGGACACGACGGCAGGGTTGTCGGAATTTGATCAGATTTTGGTACGGCTCGTTTATGGCTCGGACCAGTCGGTACCCGCGGTTGCAAAGGTCATCGGTCTTGCGACATCGACTGCCAGAAAACGCCTGAAACGTCTGTTGACAAAATACCGCGAAAAACTGCTGGCGGAAGGGATCCGCGAGCCATAAGTTCTGATGCAGACTTTTTTATTTAACACCAAGGCATAAATATTGATCAAAAATGAGCTGTTCAGATCGTATGTTTCAATGACAGTGTCTGTCATGTGTCCGTCTAACTATATAGAGGTCAATCATGGGTAAATGGATGAATGAAACGATAGGCCCGCCCGTCGCGCGGAATCCGAGGACCATATCCTTACCGAGGACCTGGCGCGTCTGGCGGAAGGCGCTGTCGATGCGGCCGAAAGACAGCATTTGATCGGTCATCTCAACCGGTGTCGAAGATGCTATCAAATCCTGCAAGAAACCCTTGGGGACCTGACCGCCGAAACGTCTATGCGATCTGTCGCCATCCCTTGGTGGAGAACTCGAATGTTCTATGCGCTGGCGGTCTCCATCGTATTGGTTTTAATCATCGGCGGCCCTCTTGCCCTTAAACACTGGACCCAAGACCCCCCGGTCATTTTGGCCTCACTGGATTTGGATCAAGGGTTAAAGGATATCCTGCTGGAAAATGATGCCCCCAAGTGGAAAAACAAGGCGCGGGTCAGCCGTCTGTTGACTGCTTTGCAGCAAAGAGGTCTTGCGGTGAAAGATCTGGATCTTGTTTTGCTTTCAAAACCCTACTATCAGAAAAAAAGCCTGTTCGGGCCTAAGGAAGTCTTGCATATCCGTGTCGAAAATAAGGTGGCCTATTTGGAAGTGAGGGAGAAGGACTAAAGGATACTTAACGAGCGATTAAAGTATTTATCGGCGTCCTGGCAGACTAGACGGTGCGGTTATTCTTTTATGACCCACATGAAGCTTTTTGAATATATTCGGTCGTGAGTGCCGTTTTCTCTCTTGGCCATGTTGGTCTTTTTAGGTATAGTAGACCTTTTTTGTATTCTAAAAATGGAGGTATGCCTTATGATTTTTAATATTTCCGAAGCAAAAACCAATCTCTCGAAATTGGTCAATATGGCTTATCATGGTGAAAAGGTTGTAATTGCAAAAAACAATTTGCCGCTTGTAGATATAGTACCCCATAAGCCCGAAGGGAAAAGAACGCTTGGGCTTCTTTGCGGTAAGTTTGAAGTGCCTGATGATATAATGGCGGAAAATGAGGAAATAAATGTCATATTATGACCGATGACAAGAAATTCAGTCTATATGACTGTCTGCTGCTTTAATATTTTGTCGTATTAACAGCCAAAAGCTATTTGAAGACCTTTATTTTTCCTAATTATGCCTACCTATCCTAATATGGTGCAGCTGCTTCCGGGTTAGCATATTTGTGCCCCTCAAGCCAATTGCAAACGATCCCGGCCCATTTCTTCGTAAAAATCGCCTTCGTATGGAGGAACGCTGGGCAGGGTGATCGCCGATCCAAGATTCGTCAAACCTGTAATTTGTCCAGACTCTTTTTTATATCCTATTGTCCGGTGATCTCCAAAAGATTTTGTAAAAAAAAGTGACCTACCTTTAAGGGCTGTCCGTCTAATAAGACTGAAAGGTTAAATTAGGCATAAACCCAATCATGACAGGAGGGGCGCTATGCGCAAAATGGTACTGATTCACACCCGAAAGGACCAACGAAAGCGGCATATGGGCCGCCTGCTAATTATTCTAACCGTTTTCGTTATCACCAGGGGGGAACTATTTGCGGCCGCCAATACATCTCCCACCATCCGGCTGTTTCCAACCACGGTCGTCGAAAACATCAAGCACACCGGTGAGGCTGCCAAGGCCATGGAGGCCGACCTTCAGGGTGTGATTGATCGCCTGAATCAGCAGGAAGAACTTTATATGGCCAGCAAGTGTGAAGGGGCTGCAGCCGAGCCGGGCTGCAGCGAAATCGCCGCTCAGCTCAGCCAAACTTATCTGGAGATGTTAGATCTGATGGAAACCCGCCTGCCGGGTATGGAGGATTCCGTCAGGGCCACCGGCGCCAGCCTGGAAAAGCGGATTCGCAAGGAACTCGGACACAAAACCACACCGCGGGGCTTGCAGAAGCTGCTGGATAGAACACCTCAGAAGCAGGTTGAAGCCCCTCGTTACCAGCGGCCTGTCTAGAAAATTAAGCGAAAAATTCAGGCAGTATTATAACCTTGTGGCGATGAGGCCCGCTTCGGATTCGAGTGGTTCCCTGGCCGCGGTAGCCGCTGAGATCTACCTTGACACCCAGGAGGTCCAGGAACTGATCGCACTGACACGCGATGAGATCAGCCGCGCCAAGCTCATGATCGATCTCGATCAGGCCTACGGCATTATAACGCCGGAAATGTTTGAGATGGTGGCCCAGGTAAAGACCATTTTATTTGGCGAATCCGGTGAAGCCGGCGGCATCCCGGGTCCCCCGCCGGGAAGCACCCAGGCTGAATATCAAAGTCCTCTGGAGCAGTAGGAAGCTTAATAGTTCACCACAGAGATCGCTGAGAAAGTAATAATTTAGTATAAAAAGTTAAGGAAATTTTTTTGATAAATTAAAAATAGCGTCTTTTTTTTAAAATCTCTGCGACCTCAGCTCTGCGGTTAGCTGAAATCCCACTTAGGATTTAATTATCCTATCACAAATGGAGGTAAGTCATCATGAAGCACTTGTTAAACACAATTTATTTATAGCAGAAAACTGCTTTTGATCATGTTCATTCTCGGATTTCTGATTTTTTCGTGCGGGAGTCATAAATATTTGAAGCCGTCCTGCACACTCCCCTCAGGAGTGGACCTTGAAGAAGCCCTGGCCCATTCCAGAAAAGATCTCGGGCATTTGGAATGTGAGGTTATGTTCGACAGCTACTTTATAAGGCTCATTGAAGTTGCCAAACGCGATCCGGATATGGAAAACAAACGCCGCTTCAGTGAATTTCTACAATGGTCCCATGAACAGGGTATCATCGATAAAATTCAGGCCCGAAGCTATTACAATCGATATTTCAACACGACATTCATGTCATTGCCGGATGATTATAATGTGTGTTCCTCCTGTACCGAGGAATCAAAAAATGAGATTGAGAACCATATGGAAAATGAACTTCGCCAGAAAGAAGAAGGCCTGCTGAAAGCCTGCCGGGATAAAAATGCCTATTACGCTGCATCGGGTCAATATAATTCGGTCTTGTTGCTGCTGGACGCTACTTGCCTGTCGTGTCGGAAGTGAAAGGAAGTCTATTAATGGAAACCAAACCACACCCTGCAAGTGGTTTTTCGGGAGGGCTTATCTCCGGTGCGCTGGGGGCGGTTTTCCTCGCGATTGTGCTGCTGTATGTGCTGAATATGTCCGAAGTGTTGGCAATATCCGTGCTGGATGTTCCCAGCATCCAGCGGGTACTTTCATGGACCTATGAGAATCTCAGACTGTCTGTGATTCCCTTTTTCTTAACGCTCGCATTTTTATACCGGCGCTCTTTGGCGCTTAAAACATTCTCTGAAAGATCATGACGTTTCCGCCGATAAGATTGCGCAGGCCGATCATCAGGTGGATATATTAATTAACCTGTTTTTCGGCATTGGGGTGATCTGGACGGCCATCGGCATGCGGGGAGCCCTGCTGGAAGGGCTTGGCGGCCTGACGGCCCATTCGGCTGCAAAGCTGGGGGCCTTTTCCATCCTGCAGCGACTTGTTGACGGTGGAATTTTGCTGGCGCTTTCCACCACCATCGTTGGAGCCGTCGGCGGATATATCCTACGTCTGGTTAAATCCCTGGCTGTCGGCACTCAGGTGAGAGCTTATTACAACCGGCTGGCAAATCAGCAGGCCGAAGCAGTGAACACCGTTTTGACATCCATCGATGCGCAACTCAGCCTGCTGGTTTCATACGCGGAGAACCAACCGGCGGAACACCGCTGAGGGTTTTAGGTTTCAGTGTTCAGGTTTCAGACTTTAGCAACTCGCCTTCCTGACACCCGAAACCTGATACCTATATTAAGTACTTATTAGCACTCTTGCGGTGCCAACCGGCGCCACTGATTAAAAGCACGGTCTTTGAAAAAACTTAATGCTTTTGTGGCTATTATTTGGCCCAATTCGGAGTAGTCGATGAGCCCTTTTCAGCCCTTACCGTTGTTTAGTTACCACAGCAATCCGAGCCTGTTTGATGATGCCGAAATGCTGCAAACCGATGTCATGCGGTTTTTTGCAGTATTGTGTTTGTGCCTGATGGCGATATTTGCCCTGGTCAAAACACTGCCGATGGTGCCGCCGGACACCGGACCTGCCATCGCGGAACCAGCGGATCTGAAAGCAGAGGCAAAAGTACTTCAAGAAAAAATCGTTGCGCTCAAAGAAAAGCTTGAGGCAATGCAATCCCGGATACTAGCGGCGACGGCGGCTGCCGAACACGCATCGGCCCAGGCAATCGAGGCGGCCAAAACGGAGGAGGCTGTCCGCGACCGGGTGGCGAAAGAAAAGCAAGAGCTGGGAAAAGTCTCGCAAACCCTTGGTGATACACGACGGGAAATTGAGGTGCGGGAAATTAAGCTGGTGCAGCTATTGGAAGATATTGACGACAAGCGGCGCGTTCGTGCAGATTTGAAAACCCAAATTGAAAACGAAACTCAGGCTCTGACTGAAATTCGCGAAAAGATAGAGCGGGTCCGGGTAAAACTGGACGAAAATCAGCAACCGGATCAGAAGCCCGTCAAAAAGCCACCCGGGGTGACGCCACCGCCGGCGCCTGCCCAAAAAGGGTTCACCCTCCGGTTCGCTTCAGATGAGGCTTTGGAAAAGCTTATCTCAGATGGGAAAGTGAATTTTTATGCCATCGCCGGCAAAAATGCCTGGCGGTTAAAGCTGTCCGGCGGAAAACCAGCTTATATTACAGCTGAATTCCCCCGGCAAATTTATGAGATGGAAACCCCTACCGTTCCCCTTGATTATGCCGCAGTTTTTCAACGGCAAATTGCTGTCTTCGGTCGGCGCACCTTGACCTGGGGGGTCACCCTGCCCGGACGAACGGCGGACGCCATTCATCAGCTGGTAAACGGCCGAGAAGGGGGTGACTTGATCATCACGGCCGACGGCGAGGTAAGATCGAAGTGAAAGCGGTGGGAAATATGAAAGTCAGGATGCTGTCGGTTGTTGCAATTTGCATTTGGTTGGGGCTGTATGCTTGTGCACATCATCAGGCGGCACGCGATGTCGATCAAAAGCCGGATGCGTCTTCGCTTGATATTTGGCTGGACGATACCCTTATTCCATACCTGGTAGAGCAATTCGGCCGGCATCCGAGGTTTAAGGAGCAGCCCGTTTTGCTGGTCCGTATGCAAGGCGACAATGTTCAGCCCCGCATTGATGATTTGACCGATCAAATCCGGCAAAAGATCATGGACGCACTGCTGAACCAACCGGGTCTCGATCTTTCATGGCGCCCGGCAATGCAACCCTGGCGACACCACCGGAGCCTGGAAGATGTTTCCTGTGGTGATTTTCGTAAGACTTACTATTATGTCGGCATCGACAGCGGGCTGACCCGGGCGGAGCGTCAACTTTATGTGAAGATACGTGCCTTGAATCTTGTCGAGAAAAAATGGGTATCCGGTTTTGGCAAATCCTGGCAGGGAACACCAACTGCGTTGCAGAGCGCAGCATTGAATCGTGAACACCCGGATGACTTCCTGCGCGGGCTGCGTCCTTTGCCGTTTACCGATCGGCAGCCGGATTTGCTGGCTGCATACTTGGCGCGCAACCTAAGCTGTCTTATGCGGCAAGGGGAAGAAGACGATCCGGTGGTTTATGTCGAGAATGTTGCGCGCAGTAGTCCAAAGGTTTTTCATACGACGATGGAACTGGTGGGAAAATACCTGGCGCGATTCCGGGAAGTTGAGGTCACCGATGATCCAAACCAGGCGAACCTCACGGTGGTCAGCGAGATCCATTCTATCCATCAAAACCTGCGCCAGATATGGGTGGCGGCCAGGCACCGTCAAGGGGCAAAATATCTGCCCGGTGCGGAAACCGAAGCCTACGTGCTGCTTGATGCGCCAAAGCAAACGACAGTCGCGGGCAACCAACCGCCGACGCTTTCGGAACCCAAGCGCCCGTTGCAGCAAGCCAGCACCTCTTCTTTGATTTCATCATTTGATTTGCTCACACCCTTGGAACCGGCGGTTTGTGCAACCGATACACCCTGGATATCCGGTATTCGGCGGGTGAAATCTCGTGAACACCTTGCCTCGGGCAGTTGTCTGGCAATAGAAATCAGTCTTCAAGTGCCAGCTTACGTTTTCCTGGTGGGGCAGGATGCCGGCGGCAAACCGACGGCATTGTTTCCATCTGATTGTCCGGCCTTCCGAAATCTCCCCGCACTGCACCAGCCGGGGAATTTGTTTCGATTTCCGCCGCTTTCCGCCCCTGATCAAGGAATTCTGGTGATAGAGGGTGCTCCCGGAACGGAAAGGGTTTATGCGATTGCCATCACCGAACAGGATCTGGCCACTCGGTTTGCCGATCGTCTGGCGGAACACCAGGGCTTATGTCGACCATCCAACAGTTTTGAGAGTCTGCGGCCGGTTGCCCATTCTGTCAGCTCCGATAGGCGGATCCAGGACTGGCAAACTTACTTAAGCAACCTGTCTGACCGTTATCCGGGGCTGGTTGAGTGGCGTGAGATTATCTTAGTGATTAATTAAAATGAGCTATCATTTACAAAATATGTCTAAGCTGATGATATGTTTTTTGTTGCTTGGATATGGACAGCCGGCTATCAGTTCGGTCAAGAGCTAGTGAGATCGGACCTTGAAGCTCTCTGGGATCGGTATCTGTCCGCTGATGCCCGCAAGACCCCCAATATTGAGTATCCCTTTGAACACTGCTTTAAATTGGCGTCTGAAAGGTACAGCCTGCCTTTATCACTCCTTCTGGCAATTTCTCGCGGGGAATCCAACTTTAATCCCCGAGCAAAATCAGATCGCAATTGCCATGGCTTGATGCAAATCCTGTGGCCTCAAACAGCCAAACATCTGGGAATCTATCAGTTGGATGCACTGTATGATCCGTGTACCAATATTTTGGCCGGGTCCAGATATCTCAGGGAACTGCTGGATCGCTATAACGGCAATTTGCACCTGACCTTGGCAGCCTATAACTATGGACCCGGACGTATTCGCAAGAATTCCGCTTCCGGCAGCATCCCCAAAGGTGCACAATGGTACAGCAGCTATATTTATCACCACTTGAAACACATCTTGCAAGGGGCGACCGCCTTGGCAACGGCATCCGGACCCGGCGGACGTCTGCGCTACAACCCGAAACACCGGCTTGAAATCATAACCTTCACCAAGCCCTACCGCGCTGCGGGTTTTTATCACTACCTTAAAACAAGGGCGCCCGAGCTGAATTTAGACTGGTACCGGATGGGTCTGGGCCGTTACCAGGTTGTGATGCTCTATACCGATGAACGAGCGCTGCAAAATGGTAAAAGAAAATTACGACATATGGGAATAAAGGTAAAAGACAGGTAATCCCCAATGTATACTTTTATAATTTTTGTAAACCGAATTGGGCATTGATACGTCAATATTTATACATAGGAAAGCGTATAAGGGTAATTAAGGGAATCTGTCGGCATGTAATTTTCAGAGCGGCCTGTCTTTTCTATCGTATGGTTTCAAGGAGACGAAATGGCCAATAACAAAAAACGGTCGCATGGACTGTTGTCCTTCGTAGTATGGCTTTTGTTGATGTCTATCATTATGATTGCGACGGCCCGCAGTGAAGATCGGGCACTGTTGATCGGCGTCGGCCGATATGCACAATTTGATGAAAGATTGAGCGGGGTGGACCTGGATATCACCATGATGCGGGAATTCGTGCACCTGATGGGGTTTAAAGGTCATGAAATCAAGGTGCTGGAACATGAACACGCCTCCACCGCCAAAGTTTATGCAGCGATTGAAAACTGGCTGATCAACGGGACGGGTCCGGATGACCGGGTATTGCTTTATTTCAGCGGGCATGGATCTCAGATACCTGATGAAAACAATGATGAGGAAGATCAGTTTGATGAGGTGTTGTTGCTTTACGATGCCGATCTCAAGGAAACCAATGGACGGCAAACCCTGAGCGGCGTTTTGATCGATGATCATTTGAGCCGCATGCTGGCGAGAATGAGGAGCCGCAATATTCTGGTTGTTCTGGATGCCTGCCACAGCGGCAGCGCCACGAAGCGCCTGCAGCTGTCTTCCCGTTCATTGCGGGCCGACCAGGCTAAGGTTAAATACTTCTACTACTCGCCCTCTCTGGAAGCCGCTGGTGGCAGCGGCAGTTTCGATCTGATGAAACCGCAGGTCCCGGCGGCGGATGGAAGCCGTTATGTTGCGATTACCGCTTGTCGCGATGATGAAAAAACGGTTGCTACCGCCCAAGGCAGTATTTTTACCCTGGGATTGCGGCAGACCTTACGGTCCGCGGCAGCTGCGGGTACCAGCATTACACCCGAGGAACTTCAGATGGGAACTGAAAAATTTATTCGCAAACAGATTCAATCCGATGTGGCCGCCTTTCACCCCCAGATTGCCGGAAATATGCTTTTGCGGAAACGTCCCCTCGCCTTGGTGGCGTCAGGCGGGAGCTACGGTTTTGTCCGACAGAAACTGGAATCACTGGTGCATAAAAGCAATGAAACCGTGTGGATCAAATTGAACAAGAAATGTTTCGAACCCGATGAAGCCCTGGAAATATCTGTTTGGATACCCGAGCCGGGTTTTTTAAATATTATGTATATCGACGCGAATGATCAGGCAACCGTGCTGTTTCCAAATCGATATCACCCGCATAATGGCGTCGAACGGGGGAAGATAACCCTTCCTGACAAACGCATGGATTTTGAGATGGTGGCCGAAGGCCCTTCCGGTGTTCACCTGATTACTGCCTTTCTGACCCGGTCGCCCCTAAACGGTTATCAAGACGGCTTCAAGACTGCGAAAGGGGTGTTGGCGGAGTTGTCGCCCAATTCGACTCGCTCATTGGTATTGCGACAGGGTTCGGGCTGGCTGGCTGCCGGGAAGGTGGCAGCTGAAATCAGACAAAGCGGGCAATGCAGGTTAGAGTAGGACTTGTCATTTTTTATCGGAGATAGGCATGAAGAGACTTGTATTGATGGGGAGTTTATTATCTCTCATCGTTTTCTGCGCTTCTTCTGCGGCTATGGATTGCCGTCTGGGTGAAAAATACTATGTTCAGGCGAAGTCAGCTGCCACTACCGGGCAACGTATTGAATGGCTGCATCGGTCATTAGAGGTGTGTCCCAATTTCAACGCTTGGTATATTCTCGGGCTGCTGTACAAAAATCAGGGCCAAATTAACGCGGCCAACGACGCCTTTGTCCAGGCCGGGAAACACGCCGCAACTTCAAAAGCCGAAGCAAATGCTCTGGCTCGCCGGGCAGAACTGCTGGCAGCAACCGGTCAGTCATTCCAGGCGCTCCGTGCTTTCGAACTGGCAAGACGATTGCACCCCGAACCGGCACCGGATTGGTTGGAAAAATCTCTTAAAAACGCCAGAATTCGATCCTGTCGGGTCCTTATGCCGGCTGAAGAAATTGCATCCTTCCTGGAAGTCGGCACCCAAATCAGCAGGGATCGCAGATTTGCCATCCGGCCCGGCGTGAATTTACCGGTGCAGTTTGATTTCGACCGTTCGGATTTAAATACCCGCGGGGTGCGCCAGATAACAGAGTTGGGCAAGGCCTTGACCCGGGATAAAATTGGAGCTTGGTCTTTCCTTCTCGTAGGCCACACTGACAAACGGGGGACTTCGGCATACAACCAGGTGCTATCTGAAAAACGGGCACACTCGGTAAAGATGGAACTGGAACGACGGTTCCCGGCTCTGAGCCGAAGGTTGAAAACAGAGGGCCGTGGCGAAACAGAGCTGCTTTATGACGGTGACACTGAATCGGATCATATGCTCAACCGCCGGGTCAAAGTGACCTTGATTCCTTCGACCTGGTCAAACTAACGGCAGCCGATTTTGCGTTTTGCTTTTCCATGCTTCCATCAGGGTTTGTAAAATGTTTAAAACACTCCGAAAATCGACAATATGGGTGTTTGGTGTCTGGTTAGCATGCCATATGCCTGGGATTTCATATGCCGAAAATCATGCCCTTCTCATCGGCATCGGTAATTACAAGCAAAGAACTCTTGAAGGACCCGCTTATGATGTGCAAGCGCTCTCAAAAATGCTGTTATCGCACTATGACTTCAGCGAAAAAAACGTCCGTACCCTGGTAAACAAGGAAGCCGGTAAATCTCGTATCCTCAGCGAGATGCAGCGACTGGTGAAAATAAGCCGTCCCGGTGACCGCGTGTTCATTTACTTCAGCGGACACGGCACCAGCCGGCGGGATGAACTGCTTTCGCTCCCTTTGCCGCATGCATCCGGAGCCCTGGTTCCGGCTGACTTTAAATGGGATTCAAACCAGTCGATCGAAACCCAGCTGTCCCAGCTCATTGTCGGCAAGCGAGACCTGCGGCCAATCTTTGCGAAACTCGATCAAGACAGACAGGTTCTGGTCGTTTTTGATACCTGTTTTTCCGGCAACACAGTGCGGGGGGTTGGGGAGCCAGGATCGGCGGGGGTGAACCGCTACATCCCACTCGAGTCAAAGAGTGTTTTCAGTGAGGAGCAACATATTGGAAACTTTGCTGAAAACTTGAAGTCGGATGAACCCTATCCGTATCGGAACATCTTCTATATTTCAGCCTCGACCGAAAATGAAACTGCCAAAGATATCCGCACCGATCTACTCTATCTGTACCCGACCATCGACGGCAATCCCCACGGTGTGTTAACGGATTCTTTGTTGAGAGTACTGGCAGGACAGACACCGGTAGATACCAACAGCGACGGCCGCTGGAGCCAGATCGAATTTTACAGAGCCGTACGGTCGGAAGTTCAACGGCGATTCAGGCAAACCCCCCAGGCACTGCCCAAGGAAAGCGAACAGGCTGTCCCCCTGCATGGCCGTATCTTTTTTACGCGCTCGGACCGGCAGCGGTATCCCTACCGGTGTAACCCCGTCCGGTATACCTGCTGCCGGTTATCGTCAAGGGTATTCGTCGTCCTATGCCCTGGTTGTAGGGATCGATAAATACCGGCTTTGGCCGAATCTGGAGTATGCCGTCAAGGATGCCCGGGAAGTGGCCGCTTGGTTGAAAACCCGGGGCTTTCAACTGAATATGCTCGTCGACGAAAATGCCACCCGGGAAAAGATTCTTCACAAACTGGACGAATTAGAAAAATCTGCTGATGAAAATTCCCGGGTCGTGATTTATTTTGCCGGTCATGGACAGACGGAGGATTTACCGGGGGGAGGGGAAAGCGGCTATATCGTGCCGGTCGATGCGGATACATACGACTGGCAAGGCACCATGCTGGCCATGAGCCGGCTGAATGATAAAATAAGGCAAATAAAGGCCAAGCACATCTTTCTGGTTTTTGATGCCTGTTATTCCGGGCTGGGACTGACCCGATCCATAAAACGACAACCGGAACAGGATTCCGCCTATATCCAAAAAATGATGCAATCCCGGAGCATTCAAATCCTGACTGCGGGCAGCCGCTCCGAGCCGGCAATCGAGGCCGAAGGCCACGGGTTGTTTACGGAACATCTTCTGGCGGCCCTTGCGGGGGCGGCAGACATCAATGGTGATGGTCATATAACTGCAACCGAAATTTATGCCACTGTGCGCCCGGGGGTTACCCAACGTTCCAACAGCCGTCAGACTCCCCAGTTTGGGTATATTGAAGGCAATGGAGATATTATTTTCCACCATCGGCCTCGAAAAGAAGAAACCGCGACTATTTTTATCGATTTCTCGGATCGATGGCATTGATGTGTGGTCCGGAACCACCGAGATCGGAAGCCGGCTGCCGGCAGGCCGGCAGCGGTTGTCAGCAAACGCCGGCGAAACGATCATCATGGTAAAAAAAGGCAGTCAAACCCTGTACCGTAAACGGGTGTTGCTGCAGGCAAACCGGGAATTTCCAATTCACCTGCCCCCCGCTTCTGATATTTCGCCGGCCCGCCGACCGTTTTCAATGCTCACCATTAGCCATCCCGAAATTGAAAATTATTCAAACTCCATCGCATACGATCTGGATGGAGATGGCAGGGAGGAGATCATTACCGTCTCGGGGACTCACCTTTATGCATTGAAGCCCGACGGGTCCATATTTTGGAAAAGAAAATTCGATTTTCCGATCATCCTAAATCTGATTGATTATTGGAATAATCAAACGGCCATCGGAATATCGGAGATAAAAAATAAAAAATCACATTTGCTTCTGCTAAACAGTCACGGGAAAATTATTTGGCGCAATGACAGTAGCCTCACCCCGCGTCGCCAATTGGTAACGGCTGTTCGGGAGAGGATCGTCCATCTGGCCGATATCGACCAGGATGGTTATGAGGATGTTCTCGCCGTCAGAAGTGCCGAATCGGGATTGGGAACCCGTGGCATTGTCCTATACGACCGGTATGGAAAAGAGTGGTGGCACTACACCGCAGGACCCTTGCTGCAAAATGTCGTCATTTGGCCAAAGGAAAGCGGACGCCCGGATTTAATCATCGGTACATTCAGTCCCGGCAATGGCAATCACGAGTTGCATAACGAAACCACCGACCGGCAGGCTTATGTCATCAGCATTGACGGCTATGGCAGGACAAACTGGGTCCTACCGATGGGCGGCTATTTTACCGGCGTCCGTGTGCTGCTGGCTGATTTGGATGCAGATGGGATTCAGGCCCTGTATGCGCACAAGTATGCGGCCTATAATTACCGGGAGGATGAAGGCGGAATTTATAAGATTTCCCGCTCCGGTCGTATTCTCAAGCGATTCGAAACCGGCGATTCGATTTTGAGTGTTATTGCCGGTAAATCTGACGGGATCAGTGAGAGCCATCTTTACGCCGTGGATAGTAAACGTAATTTGTTCAAATTGAATCATCAATTGGAGTTGCTGCAAACTAAAAGCCTCAATGCAAAAAATTCAGGTTCGCGGGAAATACGCCTTGTCGGCGTCCACGATTACGACGGAGATGATGTCGATGACATTTTGATGTATTCATTCGATCGCCTATGGTTTGCCAAGAACCCACTTTCGGAGTCGATTACCCAGAACAAAAAATTTTACTCGAATCTGAGATTTCAAATCCTTTCGCAGGATTTTTCCAAATTGATAAAGGATGTATCCATCGGGGAAGATTGGGGAAAAAGGGGTGGATTTGCGGTCAGGGATCTCGACCGTCCAAATGGGCCTTATTATGCCTTCATGGCACTAAGTGACAAGGTTATGCTTTTCAATTATTAGAACCCGGCTAACCCTTAGAAGATTTAGCAAATTTAGGAGCTAACCATTTTGGGAAATTGTTCATCCGGTTTTTTATCAGAAATGTAAACTTAACCTATTTGTCGTTCGTCTAATAAAAGCAGATATTATTGATAGAGCAACAGGAGGAGAGAGAAATGAAGGAATTGAAAAGAATAAGAACCGCAATTGTTTTTCTGACGGTGTTTGTATTCCTGATTTCATGTGCCGGCGGCAATCCAAATCGCTATAACACCCAGCGAGGTGCGGCCATCGGTGCCGGCGTTGGTGCCCTTACGGGGCAGCTTATCGGCAGGAACACAAAAGGTACCCTTATCGGCGCAGGGGTGGGCACTCTGTTAGGGGCTATCGTCGGAAACGCGGTTGACCAAGAACGCCAGGCGGCTGTCGAAGCAGCAGCGATGGATAAACGCATAGTTTACTATGATAATAAGGATCGAGCCATCGAGGCCATACCCGGACCGGAGGACCAACAAACAAAATGCCGCAAAGTTACGATGCGTGAGTGGGACCGGGGAAATCTTGTCAGCGAGAAGGTAGAAGAAGTCTGCGAGGGTGAGAAGGTTACAAGATACTATTAGCTATTATCCGAAGCATAGCGCTGCGCGTTACCGGTGCACGGCTGTCTATCGTGCCGACGAGTACACGCGCTGGTTAGATTCCCTCCTCGGTACAGTCGGCTTTACCGACCTCTGCCATGAACTCACGGAGAATTTTCTCGTCGAGTTTCCCGGCAGTCCTGACTCCTGAACACAGATCGACACTATAGGGAGCGACCTGTTCGATAGCGGCACGAACGTTTGCCACATTCAGCCCTCCTGTTTACGCGAGTCCTCATCATTCTCCGAGCTTGGCTTCGGTTTACCTAACGAAGAGTTTCCCGGCGGCGGATTAATTGCCTAAGCCTTGAGGGAAGCTTAAAATATTGTTCACTTAATGTCGGATATGGCGAACCTAAGGTCCTCTCACGAACCCGCATACTTCTCGCGCTCCGGTTCACTGAATTGTTGGCAGTTCTACATGATTATTAATAATGATAACGCGCTTGAATAAAATCGACTCTTTCATGCCCAACAACATAAACCAGCCGATGTTCTTGGGTAATTCGACGGGACCAAACTCCTGAACCAAGAAACTTTAGCGGCTCAGGTTTACCGATCCCTTGAAATGGATCTCGCATAACCGCCTCGATCAATTGAAAAACACGAAGCGCTGTTTTGCGGTCTGTTTCTACCCAGTATTTTAGGTCTTCCCTAAACTCTGGTTGAAACACAGCTACCCGCTTCATGTTATGTTTTGGCTTTTTAGTACGGCGTTTACTCAAAACCAACCTCGTTACGAAGCTCATCAATCGTTTGAGGAGCGCCTGATAAGTTCCGTACTCTATCGAGTGCGGTAAGAAGCCGCTTTGCATTGCTGGGTGATCGAAGTAAGTGTGCCGTTTCGAGTATACCGGCCAACTCGTCAGCGGTTATCATAGCTACGTCTTCACTTCCACGTCGCTGGATAATAACCACTTCACGATTTTTAGTTACCTCATCTAATAAAGAAGCCAGCCTTGCCCGGGCATGGGTATATGTAGTTTGAATAGCCATATTTGCCTCCAAATATTATGTACAGAAATACTGTACATATTTATGGGGAAAATGTCAATCTTAATAATTAGGCTTGAATTGGGTATCTGCCAACGTTTGGTTCACCGGCGCGTTTTTGCGCGTCCGAGTATAGCCGATTGTTCGACCG
>CAVRQG010000039.1:0-44554 GCA_963723215.1 uncultured delta proteobacterium | reverse complement strand
GATCAATAAGACCATAGGGGTAATTGCCGGCACTGCCGACAATCGCGATGGTATTTTCATTGATCCGGGCTTCAACGGCCTGGGGATCAACACGGAAATCCGGCAGAGAAACCGGAATATGGACCATTTTGATGCCGAAATACTGGCCGGCCTTGTCAAAAGCCGGATGTGCCGTGTGCGGCACAATGATTTCGGGCCGATCAATGTTTTTCTCGGCACGGGCCAGTCCCGGTAGGTTTTCATCGCCATAATGATGCTTTCGGTCCCGCCGGAAGTGACCGTCCCGCAGACCCCGTCTTCCGGGTTATGATCTTTGACTGCATCGCCATTCAGCATTTTGGCCGTCATGGAAATGATTTCGCTTTCCATTTTAAACATACTCGGACACAAATCGAATTGAATGGTATTTTCATGGGAAAACAGGGTAAATATCTTGTTCAGATATGCTCGGTGCTCTTCCCCGGCATGATAAAAGGTACCCGATACCTGGCCGGTTTTCCACTTTTTCATTTTCCTCATCAGCCATGACCGACAGCTCCTTGAAAATATCGTCTTTGTCGCGTCCCTGACGTGGGATCGAAGGATAGGTCTTAAAACGACCTTTGTAGGGTTTGAAAGGATCTGTGGTTTCTTTTTCAGTTGTTTGTTCCGACATGGGGTTCTCCTTTTAGCTGAAAATGTAATTTCTACTCGGTCTCATTATAGAGTAAAATATTAGGTAGAGCGTATTATAACCGTTCACAGGTTCAGGGTTCAACGTTCAGGGTTAAGGACAAAGAAGGCATTAAAGACCCGAAGTCCTCGTTAAAAATGCTTATTTTCCCAAATAATTGCCAATTTGGCTCCAAATTTTGGATTAGGCCTGACGAAGCTGACGCTTTTCTCGTAAATACACATCCCAAATGCAGTCCAGGGACGAGAATGGAACCTTGAACCCCTGAACCTTTGAACCCGTGAACGCCTACCCCGCATTTAATGCCGCAAAAACCTTCTTATTTCTTTTATACAACTCGCGATACTGGAGATACATCTTATCATAAACCGTCCGGTTTGACACGTCCGGCTCGAAGACCCGCTTAATGCGAATGAGTTCAGGAAGTTCTTCAATAGAACGAAAACCCATTGCGACAAACCCCAGCAAGGCGGTTTCCCGAACGGTGGTATGCATGGGATCGTCGATCTGATGGATCGGCACACCCAGTACGTCTGCATGAATTCGGGACCAAACATCGGACAGTGCCCCACCCCCCGAAAAGCGAAATTTTTCGATAGGTCGTCTGATGAACCGTTCCGCCGGCCCCTGGGTCCACCGGTTGTTATAGGCAATACCTTCCATGACAGCCCTTGTCAGGTGGCTGCGCGTCGTACCCAGGGAAAGATTCATAAAACCGCCGCGAACATTGGGATTTTCATCAGGGACAATTGAACCATTCAACCAAGGAAGAAAAATAACCAGTCCGCTGCCGGCCGGTGCTTCGGATGCAATTTTATTAAATCGTTCGTAGGCATCAGTTGGCTTTTGTCCGGTATTAAAGCGGTCATCCGCATTAACAATATTTTTCAGATAAAATTCAACGCATTTTCCGCCGGCACCCTGTTCACCCAGTATGAATATCTGGATTGAAAGGGGCTTGGCAGCGATGTCATGAAAGAAGCCAGGTTGGTTTTTTTAAAAGGAACATGGCAGGTCATATACAGGGAGGTGCCGATGTAGATAATCGTGTCAAAATCCTTGATGGCCCCCGATCCGACAACTGAAGCATTGGAATCACCGATGCCGGCAATAACCTGGGTGGATAGCTGCAGGCCGAGCTCCTCGGCGACGGAGTCGAGAAGCGTCCCGACAATGCCATCATTCGCTATCAGTTCGGGAAACTTATCTTCAGGTAAGCCGGTAAGTTCTAGCAAGTCGTTGCTGTATTGGCGGGAACCCCATCGCCGATTGTCCACCAGTCCAAAAGGGGCCATGGTTTTTTGGGTAGCTGTAATTTTTCCGGCCAGTCGACTGGTCAAATAATCCATAGGCTCGAGAAATTTATAGGTCTTGGCATAAATCTCCGGACGTTCGTTTTTAATGAAAAGAACGTGGCCCAATGAATCCACCCCCGATTGAGTCGGCACCATCCCGGTCAATCTCAGCCATTTCAACAGTTTGATCAGGCCATAACCCTGGATTTTCGGAAACCCGCTGGTGATCACACGGTTATATGGGCCGCCTCTCTGATCGAGCCAGTATATGGCGGGTGGGAGGATATTTTTTTTCAGTTTTCTGCCTCGGCTGTGGTGGCATGACATTTTCCTTATGTGCAAATCCGCCTGATAGGACAGCGAAAGGCAGAACATCGAAGATCTCTTTTTTAGATAGTAGTCTTGTGCAAAGCCTCAAAAACTTCAACCATGGTTGCAGTCAGAGACAGTAAAATAAGCCGCAAATTTGATCAAGTATTAATTTGCAGGTATATTTCATCGGAGCGGATACAAGATGAGCAGAAAAGAAACGCGTGGCACTGTAAATCTATAAAATCATCAAAGACATTTGCATTCTGAGCGGACATGCGGTAGTTTTCCCGCTAAACCAAAGGTTACAGCCACCGAGGCTTTCCCGTTAGAATAATCGGTATTATTTCTCAACGTACCGCCAACATTATCTCCAGGCATACTGCTGGAAACGGTGGGCTTAAATCAAACCAAATTAAGAAAAGGATAAAATTTCAGAATGGGCATTGAAGAAAATCCAATGTTGCCCCTTATGCATCTGATTCATCAGAATTTCGCGGTCCCACCACCAGTGGATATAACGGCGGAGATCGCAAAGGAATGGATTAGAATCAGAGAGCGGATCCATATTTCTCAAGGAGCCCGCGTGGCTGTGGGCGTTGGCAGCCGAGGCATCACCAACCTGGTTGAAGTGGTGCGGGCGGTGGTTGCTTGCCTGAAAAAGTCAGGCGCAGAGCCATTCATTATTCCGGCCATGGGCTCGCACGGCGGAGCCTCAGCCGAAGGGCAAATCCGGGTATTGTCCCATCTTGGGGTCACCGAGGAAAGTGTCGGTGCACCGCTGCGGGCGACAATGGATGTACGGTCGATGGGCGAGACAGATGGGATCCCCCTTTTCCTGGATCGACTGGCCTTTAAGGCCGACGGTATCGTCCTGATCAATCGGGTGAAACCCCATACCGATTTCACCGGACCCACCGAAAGCGGAATCATCAAGATGATGGCCATCGGTCTGGGAAACCAGGTGGGTGCGGATCACTACCATCGGCTGGCCGTGGTACGGGACATGTATAAGATCTTTAATCGAGCCGGCATGGCATTGATCAATAAAACCAATTTTTTGTTCGGGGTCGCGTTAGTGGAAAACCAGCAGCATCAGACATGTGCGCTGAGCATCGCAACCGCCGGTATGCTCCCGAAAACTGAAGAAGAGCTGCTCATCAAGGCCAGAGAATGCTTTCCAAGTCTACCCTTGGATCAAATCGATCTTCTGATTATCAATGAAATCGGCAAAGACATCAGCGGAGCCGGCATGGATCCCAATGTCACCGGCCGTGTACCTTCAAGATTTTTTAAGCAACCGGCCGGCCCCAGTGTAACCCGTATCTTGGTGAGAGATCTGTCGGAGGCCAGTGAAGGGAATGCCAGCGGAATCGGCGGTGCCGATGTTACGACCAGCCGGTTGGTCGAAAAGATCGATGCGCATAAAACAGCGATGAATTCCATAACTGCTTGCGACCCCGAGGGTGGACGCATACCCCTTAGCTATGCCAGCGATCGGGAAGCCATCGCGGCCGTCCTGATGACCATTCGACCCTATACCCAGGAAGATCTAAAAATCGTTCAGATTAAAAACACGTTGGAACTTGATAAAATGATGGTCTCCCGGGGTTGTCTTGCACATCTGGCAGACAAAACACATGTTTCAATCGATCGAGAAAGCGCTCGATTTGAGTTTGATTCCTCCGGCAATCTTATATCAAAGATTTAAAATTAATTACTTTTTTTGACAGGAGTCACAGGATTAATGGGATTTTTTTTCGCCTCCGGCGAGATGCCTTTGGGCCGAAGGGCCTTCTATCCGGTTGATCCTGTAAATCATGTCTGATATATTTTCCCCTGAACTTTAGGCCCGGATCAGCACTTTAAGATACAGGTCTCCGCGCTCGCCCGTCTCAACTTGTTTTCCGAGACCTTTGAGCCGGAGCTTGCGACCTTCCTGCATTCCTGCCGGTACCACCACCTTATAGAGTCGTTTATGAAATCCCCAGGGAATGTTCACCAACTTGCGTGTTCCTGTGAGAGCCTCATGGGGTGTTATGGCAATGGTACCGTAAAGATGGGGGGCCGGTCCGGACCCAACGGGCCGAATGACTTGCAAGCGGGGGGTCCGCTTTCGTTCGGTAGCGTGACGAAATATTTCGGGAGAGTGATAACCTCGGCAATATCAGCATAAGTTTTCAAAAAAAGGATGCCGAAAACAAAGCCTCCGATATGGGCCCACCAGGCGACGCCGCTCGCTTGTCCGTGGCTGCCGGCGGCATTGATAAATTGCAGAACAAACCAGATTCCAAGGAAAAATGAGGCCGGAATCTCCAAAAAATAGGGGATAAAAAATATGGGGATCAGCGTTAATATCCTGGCGCGTGGATGCAAAATAAAGTAAGCACCCATCACACCGGCAATTGCACCGCTGGCACCAATGGTAGGAATATTCGAATTCAGGTTCAGCAACATGTGGGACAAACCCGATGCCAGGCCGCAAATAATATAAAAGAGTAGGTAACGCACATGGCCGAGTCGATCTTCGACGTTGTCACCGAAAATATAGAGAGACCACATGTTGCCGAGAAGATGCCAGAACCCCCCATGGAGAAACATGAAGGAAAAGAGAGAAAAAACCTGCTGGAAGGTTGTAAAATAGGCGCTGATCTGGGGAATGGAATACCGGGCCGGGACAAGGCCGTAGATGTAGATAAACTTCTCCACCCCGACCTGTTGCGTAAGTTGATAAAGGAAAATGATAACATTGATAACGATAATGGTGTTGTTGACAACCGGGTAATTTTTAGTAGGTACAGTGTCGCGCAGGGGGATCATTGTATACGCTACAAGCTAGGAGATAGGGTTATGTTTATGGGTACAATAAGTATGAGGTAAATTTACCCCAACCGGTTCTGGAATGTCAAATTATAATACCGAAACGCGGAAAGGCAGTAGCGATAAAACATCAAAAACTAAATGACAAAAGTGTAATTGTAAAGTAAGCTTAGGAAGAATCAAAATAGTTGGCAGCCAATACTATGGCAGTGGAGAGACGATAATGTTGTTTATTGTTCTGGGAATTTCATGTTTTTGCAGCCGTATCGGGTGTGTTGTTAATTTCTCATTGGAAATTTGGCGATCATAAAGATTATCTGTATGATGAGACAGACTCATTTGGTAAACGCCAAATTAAAAGATGGTGCTTTTAATGGTTAAATAGTATCGCCGAAGAAAGTGGCAATCATAAGAACGAAGCTTGTTTGGTGATTACAATGATTAGATTGCCTTAATTTCACAAAAAAATGAAGTTGCCGCTGCCAATGAACGCAATATAAAATAGCAGGATGTGGCGCCGGCGTCCTGGTGTCCAATCGTTCTTTCTCCCAGGCGGCTGGCACGACCCATTTTAGCCAGCATCTCTCGGGTGGATTCCATGCCTCGCTTGGCGGCCTGTTCAAAATCAGCCAACGCCCCGGCAAGATTTTTGCCCTCTTTTTCAGCGGCTTCGATAGCCCTTACTGCCGGTGAAAGGGTATCGATGAGGGTTTTATCGCCGAGATTGGCCTTGCCGATATCCAGAATGCCCTGCTCCCCGGTCTGAAACATCACCACCAGGTCGCTTAAATTCACCTCCTTTTTGCCGGCACTTGCCTGGGAGAGTTTAAGAAAAAAAGTCCCATACAGTGCGCCCATGGCGCCGCCGACAGAGTTTAATACCACCATACCCACATCCTTTAAAAGTGTTCCGACATCCTCGGCCGAGCTTTCGGATAGCTTTTTCTTCACTTCCCGAAAGCACTTGGCCATATTGACCCCGTGGTCTCCATCGCCGATAGCACCGTCCAGTTCCGAGAGGTATTCTTTTTCATCTTCGATGGTATCGCACATGGTTTCCAAGGCCTGCATCATCTGGGGTGTTGTGATGGTATCGGTCATGGCTGTATTATCCTTGCATCCGGATTAAAAATGTGATTTGCTGAATTTGATTTAAACATATCCAACGTAGAATTCATAGTCGAAGGCTAAAGCTGGATCAGGATGCTTGTCGTTTGTTGTAAGTAGGTTGTTGTAAAAAAATTTTATATCAAATATCTCACTTGTTTAAACAGGTATAAGAGTCAGCCCGCCATCCGCTTTAATCAACGACTGACAACCCACAACACCCAACCCCCAACCCCCAACCCCCAACCCGCATCCCATCAAGGCACGAACAATCGTTTTAAAAATGAATCTAATTTTGGACCCGATCGGTTCGATTAAGCAATCACCTTAAAACACGGCGTATCGGCCGGCGCAGCCAGCAAGTCTTTTAATTCGGCGTCCAGTTTCATCAGCGTGACCGAAAAACCCGCCATTTCAAGGCCGGTAAAAAACTCGCCGACGAAAGAATGTTCGACTTTAATGTTCCTTGCATCCAGAATTTGTTTCACCTTGCGATAGCAGATGTAGAGCTCCAACTGCGGCGTTCCGCCCAGGCCGTTGATCAACACGGCGACTTCATCGCCGGATTGGTACGGCAGGTCTTCAATTATCTGGAGGGTCATTTTTTCGGTGATTTCGTCTGCCGTCAGCATTTTAATTTTTGCGGTTCCGGCCTCGCCATGGTGGCCCACTGCATATTCCATTTCATCGTCGGCCAGGGTAAAAGTCGGTGACCCTTTGGCCGGTACCGTGCAGGGCGAAAGTGCGACACCCAGGGTCCGTGTATTGTTATTTACTTTCTCCACTGCCGCTTTGCATTCCTGCAAACTGCCACCGGCTGCCGCTTTGGCACCAGCCACCTTCCAGGCCAAAAAGGAACCCACAACACCGCGACGCTTAGCGGCCTCTTCTTTGGGACCGGATCCCACATCGTCCGTGCCGATGACCTGTTCGACCTCAATGCCCTCGGCCTTGGCCATATCTGCTGCCAGTTGAAAGTTCATAACATCGCCGGCATAATTGCCCAAAAGAAATAATACCCCTTTGCCGGCATTGGCCGCTTTAGCGGCTTCGAAACATGCCAGCGGCGGTGGAGAGGTAAATATTTCACCCACCGCCACCGCATCCAGCATACCCTGACCGACAAAGCCGATAAACGCCGGCTTATGGCCCGAACCACCGCCGGTGATAACCCCGACCTTGCCCGCTACAGGAGCATCTGCTCGAACCACCGTCCTGGCCGTATCCAATTTACGGATATATTTTTTGTGGACATCCAGAAACCCCTCCAGCATCTCATCCACCACATCATACGGATCGTTGATGAATTTTTTCATGGATTCCTCCAATCCTGTAAAGATTGAATAGGTTTGTCGATTGAACCTATTGACCGATTCAATGCCCGCTTCCGGCAGATCTATTATACAGACGAAATGGAGTCTAAGCGGATCCACACATATTCAATCGGCCAATCTTCAATTTTCATTTGTTGTGCTCATCCGCATAATCATAGATCCTCTGGATCTTGGATTCCGAGCGCCCGCCGGGTTCATACTCCGCCTTTACCCAGATGCTCACCAGGGTCTTGGCCAGTTGAACACCTGTAACCTGTTCACCCAGGGTCATGATATTGACATTATTGCTTTTTATCGATCGTTCGGTGGAATAGGCATCGGCACAAAGCGCGGCATATGCGCCGGGTACCTTGTTGGCCGCTATACTCATGCCGATTCCGGTGCCACACATCAATATGCCACGATCATGTTTGCCGGATGCCACGGCTTCAGCCACATCAATGGCCACATTCGCGTAAACAGGATCCTCACTGCCGTAATCTTCACATTCATATCCCAGCTCCGCCAGATGTTTGACAATGGCCTCTTTAAGTCCTGCCGCGTTGGGGTCACAACCGATTGCTATTTTTTTCATTTGTGCTTCTCCTGAATAATTTAATTAAATTTTTAGATATTGAACCCGGCTACTCACCAGATGCCAAAAATAAAATAAGGTTTGATGCTCCGATATAAAAAACTCACCCCCGGCTCAGGCGGCAAGGGCGGCTTTAACGAAATCTAAGGATCTTCTCATCACCTGCCGGATATCTTTTAAGTCGACCGGCAACGTTGCTCTGCGCGGTGAGGCATCCGGTGCCCGCCGGATCCTTAAGGGGATTTCAAGCGATATCGGTACCGGCTCCGACAAGGCAGCCAGTTCTCTAAGTATTTTTTGGTAATCGATGGTGCCTTTCCCAATTTCCGTAAAATACCATCCGGAGTCATCAGACGCAACATCTTTTATATGATAATGCACAGCGCAATCGCGCACAAATTTGTAATCTTCTTGCGGTCGTATTTTTTCAAAACAATGGGATAAAAGATTGCCGAAGTCGTAATTGACTTTTACAGTTTCCTGACCGATTTCTTCGATCAGAGTAGCAGCCGGCTCACCGGAATCCATCACATTGGCCTTGCCGTCTCCCGGATTTTCAAGAACGATAATCATCTCCAACCCGACGGCTGTTTGAGCCAATGTTTTAATATTTTGCATGAATTGGCTTTTGTTCTGCAGGGGGGCAGCGTTGGACACGATATATTTCGCGCCGAGATTTTTGGCAAATGTCATGCGATGGGTAAATATCTCAACAATCCCGTCCCGGGACAGGTCCACATGGGATGAGAAAGTCAGGCACTTTAAATTGTGTTCGGCCAGCAATGACATGATTTCGGCGGCATTGTCGTCGTTAAAATAGTCTTCGGTGAAGGGATCTGTGTAGCCTTCGATAAACGCAATTTCAACCAAATCGACACCCAGCCGTGAAATTTCTTTAAAAGCAGTCGCCAGGTCATAGCCGTCATAGGCGGCCGTGCTGATTAGGATCGGATTTTTCATGATTTTTTATTTTAAAGAAAAAAGATTGTTTTCAATAAATTGCCAGGTTTTCAAGTAATCGTCGCCCGAAATCAGGCGTTCAAATTCCGCATTGTCGATCTGATCCAATAGCCTCCAGATCTTGTTGGAGATTCTGCTGTTGGCCTCAAATGTCCCGATGATATCCCAGCGAGTGGGTGAAGTATCCGAAGTCATATAGTCCTGGTAGTCGTATTTTTTTAGATAAAAAAGAAATTCGACATATTCCAGGAAGTGCTTGGTGCCGCAAAAGTAGTCCCAATCCCATTTGCCGTCGTTGTCATTGATGTGGATATAGGCCTTGTAGGGACTTTCGGACAGCAGCACAAAAGCTTCGGCCGGGTTTTCATTGCCATACATGGAGTGTCCGAAGTCCAGGGTGATACCCATATCTTTGTTTTGGATATCGTTGAGCAGACACAGGGCTTTGGCCGCAGTATCGACAAAACAGCGCCCCCTGGTTTCACTGGGTTTGTATTCCACAAAGAGCGGGATCTCCGGTCGGTGGGCGCCGGCCTCGCCGAAGGCATCCACCAGGTATTTCCAGGTGCGGGCATAATCATACTGAAAGGAGAACTCATAGCCGTCACCGAGGGGGCAGCAGGTGACCTTGTCGGCGCCGACGCCGGCGGCAAAGTCCTTGGCTTCCTTGATGAAACGCACCGCTTTATCGCGGATATCCTTGTTGTGGGACGTTAAGCCGCCATTGCGGAATTCAGGTTCGGCCTTCACATTTACGTTAACCGCTGCTACCTTTAAATCATGTTTTTCCAGAAGATTTCTGGTTTCCTGGGGATCGCTGACTTCATATGGATAAACGACTTCAACACCATCGTAGCCGTCAATTTCAGTCATCAATTCAAACTTCTTGTCCAGATCGAGCGGTTGGTTATATTCATGAAAACGGTCTTTGGTTTTGGATAAAAAGCCGGTGATTATGGCCATATTTAACATAACTTCCTCCTAGTCCGCCCGAGGCGGAGAATTGAAATTGGAACTTTTTATATTTATGGACTCAACGATAGTTTAACTATCCAGTTCCATTTTTTTAACATATTTATAATACTCAGGACTAGTCATCTTGCACCGGTTCTGATTTCTGGAATCTGCGGGGCAAGATCCTGGCCAACAATTTGTCTTTAAACTTTTTAAATAGCGGAAACTGGCTGAGCACTGTCCAGACAATGACCAGGAAAAGCAGCAGCGCTACCGGACGGGTGAATACCGGCAAAAAACTTCCCTGGGAAACCATCAGGGCCCTTCGCAAATTTTCGTCGGCCATGGGGCCAAGAATAACACCGATCACCAGGGGGGCGATGGGATACCCCATCTCAATCAGAAAATAACTGATAATACCCACGGGCAGCATCAGGTACAGATTGAAAATGTTCATCCCCAGGGCATAGGATCCGATGATACACAAAACGCCGATGATCGGCATAAAAATTTGGGCCGGGATGCGCAGCACCTTGACGACCTGTTTGGCCAGCAGCATGCCCACCACCCACATCGTCATGGAGGCCAGCAACAGAATGGCTGCGACTTCAATGATGAAATTAGGGTGTTCAAATGTGAGCATCGGCCCCGGTGTGACGCCGTGCAGCATGAGGGCGCCCAGCAGCATGGCGGCCGGTGGGCTGCCCGGGATTCCGAGATTGAGCAGCGGGATCATGGCCCCGCCGACACAGGCGTTGTTGGCCACTTCGGTGGAAAGAACAGCGGTGATTTCACCTTTCCCGAAGCGTTCCGGGTGCTTGGAGGTGTTTTTAGCGGCGCCATAGGAGACCCAGGCGGCGATATCTTCCCCGATGCCCGGCACGGCCCCGATACCCACACCGATAAGGGCCGAACGGATAATCCGGGGGATGTTTCTGACGATGGTGCCGAATTCGGGTAAAATTTTCTGGAACCTCTGGGTTTCACCGACCTGAAACCGCTCCTTGAGGACCTGAATGATCTGGGGGATGCCGAAAGCGCCGATTAATACGGGTACAACCTCTACGCCGCTGTCCAACTCGGCAATCCCAAAGGTAAATCGCGGATAAAACTGCAGCAGGTCGCGACCGACACATGCCAGAAACAACCCTAAAAACCCGGCGATCCAACCCTTGATGACCAAATCCGGGCTGGTCAGGGTACCACTGATGATAATCCCAAAAAAGGCCAGGAGAAAAAACTCAAAAGAAGTGAATTGAAGCGCGAAAAAAGATATTAACGGGGAAATGCTGACCAGAAACAGCATGCTGATAATCGTCCCAAGGGCCGAAGCGGTGGTGGTCAGGCCGATGGCCCGGCCGCCCTCCCCTTTGCAGGCCAGGGGATATCCATCCAGGGCGGTGGCCGCCGAAGCTGCCGTACCGGGAATATTGATCAGAATGGATGCATACGATCCGCCGTAGGTTCCGCCGACATAAATAGCCAACAGGCAAATCATGGCGGTGGCGGTGTCCATGCCATATGTCAGTGCGGTTAACAGCGCCACCCCAAGTGTGGATGTTAGCCCCGGCATCGCCCCGAACATAATCCCTAAAATAACGGAGCCAAAAAGTATCGCAATGTGAACCGGGTCTGAAGCCAGATGCAATACCGTTTGGAAGTAAAACCCGATGCGTTCAAGAAAGACCATTGAATCAATTTCCCTTCAAAGAGAATCTTAATTAAGACTAAAGATTAGGGTCAAAATTAATTAGGAGACTAAAACTTATTCAAGAAACTCGAGATACCAGAAGTAATCCATAACGGCCACAACCAGTCCTTCAGACGGCATCGGCACCAGGAGAAAGTATTTAAAGATCATGCCAACGATAAATGGCGAGGCGATGGCGACGATCATTGCTGTCCGATATTTTTTGCGCAGCACGACATTGTTGCGAACCAGCATCCATGCATACACACAGTAGGCGACAATAAAACCAAACGCCAGAATATCAGCCGGGAAGGGCACAACCCGGCTCAAGGGCTCATTCAGCCCGCTTGAAAAAAAAAGAATTAAAACAATGACACCCGCCAGGTAGAAGAAAAAAAGCTTTTTCAGCACCCCGGCATCATCAAAATAAAAAGAGGTGATGAACACTGCCAGGAAAAGGACGGCACTCAAAAAGAAATCTATGCGTGGTATATTCAGAAAAACAAACGAAAATAATAAAACCACAATGGCGTAAAACCGCAGGTTCGGTATGGAGTTTAAAAATTGTAACAGCGCTTTGCTCGACAACCAGCGCACCGTTTCGGCAAACGCCTTAAATCCGATGGTCTTCAGTGCGGTTCGGCACAACAGTCCTCCCAGCAACATGATTACGCAGCCGACAAACAGGGGGAAGATCGCCGGGGAAACATACCAGACGTTCTGAACGCCGCCCCAGCTGTCTTTCATGGGCATTTTTAAGGCCTGTAGAACCACCCATAGCCCGAATAGACCGATGATCGCACCGGAAAAAACATCAGCTTTGCGAAGGTTTTCTTTTTCCAACATGGAAGTTACTCCATAAATTATAGGTCAGAAGAACTTTATGCCTTTGATTTGAAAAGGCATGCCGGTTTAGAAGTTATCTGTTAACGAATAACTAAAAAGCCGGGTGCCAGTTCGCACCCGACTTTCTTTAGTATGTTAACGCTACGGTTTGGGAATATTCAACGTCGCCGGATCTACCTTGGCTGCCTTGAGTTCCCACAAAGTCCAGGCAAAATTCGATTCGAGGGCATCAAATACTGCCTTTGATTCTGCCCCGGTTTTGCCGGACAGCAGATAGTAATTTTCTTTGGCCCAGTTTTGCACTTTGTCGGTGGCCATTGCCTTTTTGAAAGCATCCACCAGGACCGCTTTATTTTCAGCCGGAACGTCTGCCGGAACCGCAAATCCGATGGCTTGAGAAATCGGCAGGTACTTGGAAAGATTGGGATATGATTCAAAAGCGAAGACGGGATCATGCCGAGGCCTTCCACCTCAAACGCATCCGGAATCAGCATCCCCAGCGGCCGCAGTTTGCCGCCGCGTAACAGTTGCTGTTGCTCGGCCAGAGATGTGACCACCACGGATACCTCACCCGTCATAGCGGCATTCTGGCTGGGGGCAGAGCCTTTGTAGGGAATGAAATTGAATTTGGCACCGGAGCCGTTTTCGACCGCCAGCAGGTTGAGGTGGTGGATCGAGCCGGCGCCACTGGCAGCCGCCTTGATACTCCCCGGATCCGCTTTGGCCGCTTCGATCAAGTCTTTAAGTGTCTTGTAGGGCGTGTCGGGCGTCACCGAGATTACGTCCGGTGATCCGCCAACGATAAATACTTCCCATACATCAAATTTTTTATCCCAACCACCTTGGACGCCGGCGGTGACATTCGACTCGGACAGGCCGGTCAAGGTATATCCGTCGTGTTTTCGAGAATAGCCGAAGTTCATACCCACCGAACCGGCAACTCCGCCGGTTTTATTGATAACGTTAATGTTAACCCCCAGGATTTTAGCCATTTCGGCACTGATAATCCGGTTGCAGGTGTCCGTACCGCCACCGGCTCCCCAAACGACTACATTGGTAATGTCTCTTTTGGGAAAGTCTTTGGCAAAAGCGCCGGTTGTAACGGCCAGAAGTACTACCAAGCAGAAAATTAAAGATTTTTTCATTTCAAACCCTCCTCCTATAGTTTTCCGTTTTTGTTTCAGGACCATGTGGTCCCCTTAGTTCTTGGCTAGACACAATTCCTTTATTGCTGACTCGCATCCCTCCCTTCATCATGCTTGCAATTTAGTTGGCAACAGCTGTTTTTTCTATACCTTTTACCTCTCCGTTGATCTCCCGTTTAAGATAGGTGATGGATTTTTTGAAATGCTGACGCATTAAATCTTCAGCGGCTTCGGAATCCCTCTTTTTGATAGCCACAATCACCGCCAGATGCTCCTGAATGGTTTCATTGGGCGGTCTGACCAGGCCCTCGGAATGCAGGACCTGATAGCTGAAGCTGATAATATTGGTCGTCAGCAAAATACCCTTTAAAAATTCTTTGGCCCCGACATCGATTACAAAATTATGGAATCGCCGGTCTTCGCGGGCATAGTCTTTGTAATCTGAAATGGTCTTCTGTTTGGTAAAATTCTTGAAAAAGCTATCTAACTCTAATATCTGGGAGTCAGTGATTTTAGCCGCCGCCCGTCTGGCCGCCAGCCCCTCCAACACTTCACGCAGCTCAAAGATATAAACCATCTCTTCTTTGCTGAACAGGCGCACAAAAAAGCCTCTGCGGGGAATGGACTCAACCAGCTTTTCCTGCTCGAGAAACTTCAGGGCGCTGATCAAAGGTGTACGGCTGATTCCCAGATCCCGGGCCAATTTTTCCTGGGAAATTTTCTGACCCGGTAAGAGCTTACGTTCAATAATCATATCTTTAAGAATCGTATAGACCTTTTGATCAAGATTCTCATGGTTCGCACCTAAATTTATCATTCCATAAACTCTCTTGCTTTGTTGCGATCAATTGCGTTAAGTGTTGGCATGGTTTATAAAAAGAGTTGAAATTGTATTTTGAATTTTGTATACAATATTCAATACTGGTTTAAAGAAAGCTTGTCAAGCTAAAAAACGGATAAGGAAAACTGTGAACTACCAAAACTTATTTAAATCAACCGGTATCACCAATGTCGGGCTGATTGGAACCGGGGCCTTCGGCCGATCCTTCCTGACTCAATCACGCTGGATGCCGGATATTAGGGTGCCTGTGATATGCGATCAGGATATTGAAATTGCCGAAAAAGCCTGCCTGCAGGCCGGCCTTCAGCCGGAAGATCTGAAAGTTTGCCCTACGGCTGCTGAAGCAAACGACACGATAGCTTCCGGCAAGACGGCAGTGGTCAGTGATGCCGCATTATTGATGGATCTGCCCATCGCAGTGGTAATGGAAGCCAGCGGAATGCCCGAAGCTGGGGCGTTCCATACCCTCTCGGCGATTGAAAGCGGTAAACATGTCGTCATGGTCACCAAAGAGACAGATTGCGTGGTCGGCTCAATATTAAACCGAATGGCCCAAAACGTCGGGCTCGTCTATACGCCGGCAGACGGTGATCAACCGAGCCTGTTGATCGAGCTGCTTTCATGGGCCGAAACGCTTGGTTTTGAAATCGTGTGTGCCGGTAAAGCAGGTGGATTGGATTTCATATATGATCCTGTTTCCAATACAGTTGCAAGGGGTAGCCAGACGGCAACCATTGCCGCAGGCAATCTGTGGCAACTGACCGCCGGCGAAGCAGAAGACGGGATCCGTATGCGCCGCCGGGTCCTTGAATCCTTGCCCCAATCCTCGGTGGCTGATCTGTGCGAGATGGCAATCGTTATCAATGCCACGGGTTACAGCTATGATACGCCGCAGTTGCAAGCACCCATCGCTCGCATCATTGAGATGCCTGAAATTATGTGCAGCCGCACCCATGGGGGCATCTTCCAAAAAGAAGGCGTTATCGACATGGTCAATTGTTTGCGCCGCGCTGATGAAATCAGCTTTGGCGGCGGCGTTTTTATAGTTGTAAAGTGCCGGGCACCAGAAACCTGGCAGTTATTAAAAGACAAAGGTCACTTGGTCAGTCAGGACGGCAGCCGGGCAATGATTTTTAGACCGTATCACCTGCTCGGAATTGAGACTGTGACGTCAGTGCTGACAGCCAACCATTTAAAGCTGCCCACCGGCGGCGCAGATCCTAAGCCCCGGGTGGATGTCGGCGCTCGGGCTATTCGGACATTACCGCAAGGATACCGTTTAGCCTTGGAACAGGATCATTCGATAGCGGGGGTGATGCCTGAATTACTGCCTGCCGGGACAATGGCTTCAGACAGTCCCATACCTTACTATATGGCGGCCGGCAACCGCCTTAAATGCACCGTTGAAAAAGGCGGCTTGTTAACTTATAAAATGATCGACCATGATCCAAAATCGTACCTGTGGAAACTGCGTCGGGAGCAGGATGCGATTTTTGGGCTGAAATTTGGCAAATAAGTTAACTCGTCGTATGATACTACACATATCCGATATCAGTCCAAGGTGTATTTCACCGCTGAGCTCGCTGAGCACACAGAGATTATTTAAAGCCCTTTTTCTCAGGGTTCTCAGCGAGCTCAGCGGTGAACACTCGCGTTTCTTTTTCGATCAGACTGGCCGCTTATCAGGCCGCGACTGCGCTGACACCTGAAACCACCGGTTTTGCGCAACATGTTGTCAGATAAGCCCATCAAAGATATAGATTCAAAACATTTTAGAATATCAAGGAGATTCCAACTATCATGGCTGTTTTTATTACCGGCGGACACGGGCATATTGGCTCATGGGCCGCCTATTTCCTGGCTAAAGAAGGAGAACGGGTTTTCCTGTTTGATTCGAACCCCATGGCTCCGGATCATCTGGAGGAAGTAGCGCGAAATATCACCTTCATCAAAGGCGATGTGATGGACTTTCCCTGTTTAACCGAAATTTTCAATAAGCATGGAAACGAGATTGACGGCATATTACACACCGTCGGCATCATGGGAGAATTGGTGCTCGAAAACCCTCACGGCAATGTATGGCTCAACATCGGTGGCACCCACAACATGCTGGAGATTGCCAGGCAGTTTGAAATTCCCAAGGTGGTTTACACCAGCACCGGTGCCGTTTACGGGGCAGTTTCCGGGACGGTGTCTGAAGATCAGTATCCGCCGAATCCGTGCGACCTTTACGGCTCGACCAAAGCCTCCTGTGAATTTCTGGGTCAACAATATGCCAATTCCTTCGGGTTTGAATTCAGGATTAGCCGGGTCTACTTCTGCTATGGACCGGGCAAATGGCCCTCCCGATTCATCAGGCTCTATCGGCTAGGCTTTGGGGCACTGGAAGGATTGGAAGACTTAACAATGGACAAGGGTGCCGACCAGAAGCTTGATTTTACCTACATCGAAGATGCGGCCCGGGGAACCGCCATGCTTTATCAGGCGAAAACAGTTAAACACAATATTTATAATATTGCCACGGGAGTCCCCACCAGCTTAGGAAGGGTAGCCGAGCTTTCCTGCAAGTATTCAACATTTCCAGTCAAGGTCGATCTTGGGCCCGGCGAGCTGATGCAGCGTTGCGAAGCCCTGGACATCAGCCGGGCCAGGGGAGAACTAGGCTTTGAGCCTGAATACAGCGTCGAGGAAGGGGTCCAGAAATACGCCAGATGGATTGAGAATAAACTTAAATAAATCTTGGTTGACTTTTTTAACCGCAACGATTTACTGTGATTGCAAACATTGAATTTAGCAGAAAAAAATTTATCGATAACATACGAAGCTGAAACGGAGAAAGTCATGTCGTTAGATCCTCAGGTTAAAAAAATTTTAATAGAAGCTGAAGCACTCGGACTACCTGCTTATCAGGATTTATCACCGACAGAGGCCAGAAAACAAATGCTGGATCTAGCGCCTCCCGTCGAGCCCTTGCTGGCAGTCAATCGGGTAGAAGATCGCAGCATCCCCGGTCCGGGCGGTGAAATTCCACTACGACTCTACTACCCTGTGGGCGATCCGCCATTTGCAACACTGGTTTATTTTCACGGCGGCGGCTGGGTAATCGGCGACCTGGATACCCATCACGCATTCTGTCATGCACTGGCGAAGAAGAGTGGTTGTCTGGTCGTGTCGGTCGACTATCGTCTGGCCCCTGAACATCCCTACCCTGCGGCCGTCGAAGATGCCTACGCAGCCACCAAATGGGTGGCTGAAAATGCGGCTGTTATCCAAGCTGATCCGGATCGTTTCGCTGTGTGCGGAGACAGTGCCGGGGGCCATCTGGCAGCAGTTGTTTCTATGATGGCGCGCGATCGTAAAGGACCCCGCATTGATTTGCAGGTCCTGATATACCCCATCACCGACTGTAATTTTAACACGCCGTCATATAAGGAAAACAAGGAAGGCTACATGCTGACCCGTGATCTTATGAAATGGTTTTGGAACCTTTTTCTTGAAGATGAAAGTCAGGCAGATGACCCTTATGCTTCTCCCTTGCGGGCCGATAATCTCAGCGACCTTCCCCAGGCACTGATAATAACGGCCGGGTATGATCCCCTGCGCGATGAAGGCGAGGCCTATGGCAAACGGCTGCAGGGTGCCGGAGTGAAAGTAACGCTGTCGCGCTATCCGGGTATGATTCACGCCTTTATCCGAATGACCGCACGGTTGGACAAAGCCAATGATGCATTGGATGAAATCGCCGGTACCTTGAAAGATGTATTAAAGATCGTAGGTAACCAACAGTGATCACAAGGAAACAGCAAAAAGCAGCCCAAAAACAAGCCGCAGAAATGATACGGCAAGCAGGAATCATTATTTCGGATAAAGAAGCCGAAAGCATCGAAGTCGTCGATTTTGGTTTAAGCAATATTGAAAAAGAAGGCGTTCAGGTGCTGACCCTGGTTCAGACGGAGCGGATCAGTGTTAAGGTGCTGGTGATGTTGCCCTATCAGACCGAGCCCGAACACTGGCATCCACCGGTCGATGACGACCCCGGCAAGGAAGAAACGATCCGGGTGATCGCGGGTACGGTATATTTCTATGTGGCCGGTGAAGATACCTTTGAGGAGGGGTTTATCGTAGAGGGCAAGGATGATTGCTATAGCATGCGCAAAGAAATTGTCATGAAGCCCGGCGATCAATTAACCCTGGCACCGGGAGAAAAACACTGGTTTCAAGCCCGTGAGGGCGGCGCAGTAATGTACAGTTTTTCAACCATCGCGCGGGATGCCCTGGATCAGTTTACGGATCCGGACATTGTCAGGATAACGAAAGTTGTGGATGCATAGAATCAGAGGACAGATGACGGATAACGGATGACAGAAATTTTGAATTCGAAAGTCGGAATAAGCGCAGGGCGGAAAAGACAGCGGGCACTTGACAGAGACATATTGCAGAGGTTTAGAATGGAATTGGGAATGGAAGGCGGAACCGTTCGATTACGGATTTCGAAATAATTGGCCACAGAGCCGTAGATTAACTTAAGTATTGATGAACCGAGATGATTTTACATTTATCAAGTTTAAAATTTACTTTACTTGACAACCGCCAATAATGATATCTGTAATATTAGCAGATGTTTGATAGGAAATATATCTTTATTGCGACACGATCGGTGTCTCAAATAGATAACATTACAATTGTGATGATACCCAAAACTGTATATTTATTTGTTTCTGGGCATGAGTATGGAGAACAAAGGAAAACCCGTGATGCCACCTAGTATATGGAGCGGCCAAGGACTGAACACCTTTTGCTTACTGGCTCTACTTGCCGTTATTTCGGTAACTTGGAATTATCTGAGCAAGCCGTATCCAAGCCTTTTTTGGATCGCGGTATCTTTCCCAATCGTGCACCAGGTTTTCGTATGGTTGGCATGGAGGCTTGAATTGCGATCCGCAGTAACGAGTAAAATCATTGGCTTCCGAGGATATCTCGTGTTCTTTTTTCTGCTATTTGGTGGCCGATTCGTCTCATTGTTTGCGTTGGCCTGGGAGGACCGCGGAAGTTTGCATCTTGGGGCTTTTCAGCGAATTTCTATAACCGGAATTTTTACCGTTATCGGTATCTACGCTATGTACAGCGTCTGGCAGTACTTTGGATTAAAGCGAGCGGCGGGCGCTGATCATTTTGACCCAGGATACCGCGACATACCTTATGTAAGGCAGGGAATTTTTCGATTTACGAGTAACGGCATGTATCTCTATGCTTTTCTTTTGTTTTGGGCCATTGCCATTGGTTTTAATTCTTCTGCGGCACTTGCTGTCGCAGCGTTTAGTCACGCCTACATTTGGGTGCATTTCTATTCGACGGAGAAGCCAGATATGGACTTCATTTACTCGTCGTCTTAACAGTATTGAAGCAATTACTTACCATCGGAGGCGTATTTGCCCATTAACAAGCACAAGCAAGAGGAGTTAAGAAATCCAGATACCTCCAACATATACAAACATTGGTAGACTCCAAAAAAGTTGTGATATCATATTGTCAATCGAAGATTTTACACGCTTTTCAATCCTGACAACTCAATTATAGATCAGGGCAACTAATGCAACTCGACGATTAAAACGATCTTTACGAACTGAACCATCACAACAATCTTAACGATCATTACCAACTCCAGAAAGCAGAAAATCATGGACACAACCAGTAAGAGAAAAATCATTGTTGCCGTGGCGCCGGTAGGCAAAAACATAGCCCTGCCGTCGATTAATCCCCTGACGCCGGAAGAAGTTGCGCAGGAAGTTATTGACTGCACCCGTTGCGGTGCAAGCTTTGTCCATTTGCATGTTCGGGATGATCGCGGCAACCAGACCGAAGATCTGACCCAGTTTTCGCGCACCCTTGATTTGATCCGGGAATCATCGGACATAATCATCCAGGGATCCACCGGCGGGTTGTCGGAGCTTTCCCTGGAGGAACGATGTGTCGCCCTGAACGACCCCCGGGTTGAAGTGGCATCACTTAACATGGGATCGGTAAATTTCAGTGAAGATGTCTATATCAACCGGTTGCCGGATATCCGCTACTGGGCCCGCCGCATGAAAGAGACCCATGTCATTCCCGAATTGGAGATATTTGAAGCCGGAATGTTGACCGCCGCGACCCAACTGATCGAAGAAAAAGTGCTGGAACCGCCATTTGCCTTTGGATTCTGTTTAGGGTTTCATTGGGCCCTGCCGGCCGACCCCAACAGCCTGTTTTTCTTAAAATCAAGCTTAACCGAACCGGCTCCCTGGGGGGTTGTTCATGAAAGCATGCAGGACTTTTCGTTGCTGGCCACGGCCATCGGCATGGGTGCCGCTGCCATTCGGGTTGGATTTGAAGACAGTGTCTATTATGCACCGGGGAAGGCGGCTGCAACCAATGCAGAGCTAATAGAGAAAATCGTGTCCCTCATCCATCAAATGGGTTTAGAAGTTGCCACGCCGGAGGAGGCACGAGAATTATTGGGATTAAAAAAAATATAAGGGGATCCCGTGAAGGCGGATCGGCATCAAAGATGCTTGAATTCTGAAACCTGATCCGCCTGGGGTGTGCCAAAAAATCACACGAATGTTCCTAAAGACTGATCACGGCACTTTCACAGGCCATGGAAATCATCTCACCGCCGGTGGCCATCCTGGCACCCTCGATCAAATCATCTTCTTTGATGCCTCTGGAGACTGCACACGGGGTGCACACATAAATCGGCACCCCAAATTCCTGTAGATAGGACAGGTGGTCATCCGCCCTGTCGCCGGTAGCTGCCTGAAGATTTGTAACCATGCCTTTTTTGGCGAGATAAACCCCGTCGTCTAATAAAAACACCGCTGTTTCCTTTCCTTCCTTTTTGGCGACCATGCCAAAAAACAAAGCCCGAGTTGCCCGGTTGGGATTGTCGGTACCGCAGGATAATATCACCAATACTTTGTCCGTCATCTCTAAACTCCTTTCTGTAAAATTGGGGTTATACTGTTGCTGGTTTGAATATTCATTCGACGGGTTGCATCCGTCTTCTTCATTCCATAAAGGTTATAGTCTTGGGCGCCCTATATCGTAAAGAAATTTTTTCCTTTATCGGATATTTGCCATTAAGGCAATACCTGCTGTCAATTCGACCTCAAAAATTTGCAACGGTTTTTTTTTAAGGGACCTGTATCCGTTGATCCTAATATTCGATATTGACAATGCCTGCCGGACGAGGAAATTGTGGTTTGCGCCCACTACGACAGCACCCTCACTTCACCCGGTGCCTGCGACAATGCCAGCGGAGTGGATGCCATGCTCAGAATCGCCGAAAACATGGCACAAAGCCCCAAACCGGCCAAAACCATCCGATTCATCGCATTCGGAGCCGAAGAATATCTCATGTTTGGATCAAAATTTTATGTCGCCACGCTTAAGGAAAAAGGGCTGTTGGATCGGGTGAAAAGCGTTGTCAACCTTGACATGGTGGGATTTGGCGATCATCTCGCAGTCACCGTAACACCGGAAAGCTACAAACGCCGCCTTCAGTCAGTCTTTGCCGCTCTGACCGACGCAGTCCGCGTCGAATACAACAGCGCTGTTCTGCCCGTCAGTGACCACTATCCTTTTTATGAAGAGGGAATACCGGTGGCCATGTTTTTAGGCTGGCCTTATGACGATTACCACCAAAGCTCGGATACTTACGACAAAATAGATCCAGATATGATTAGACGAACAACCGAGGCCGCCACCGAGGTAGTACGGCAGATGGCAGGCCGGTGAGCTTAAAACGCCATCCCCACGCTGAAGTGAAACACAAAAAAATCCTCATCCCGGTCACTATCCCTGTCCGGGTTGAACGCAAAATCAACCCGGGCCGGGCCCACCGGCAACTGGTATTGGAGCCCCACCCCCACCCCGGTGCGGAAATCCTTGAAATACTGGCTGAAGGTATCCGACATAATATCGGACTTGCTGTCGTAGGGGGGCTTGCCTTCCTCATCACGGGTCCGATTTGGCGATACATTGCCGAAGTCAAGAAAAAGAGATCCGGTCAGGTTTCCAATCAGTCGCTGCCGCAATTCTATATTGATGACATTGTATGCCAGCCCGCCGACCGGGTTACCGTCTGCATCCTGGGGGCCGAGTTCGGATTGTTTAAAACTGCGCACCGTATTTTCACCACCATTGAAAAATCTCTCGGCGATGGGCAAATTAAAATCATCTTGCCCCGGGACGATCAAACCCGTCTGGTAGCGCATACCCAGAACAGTGGATTGGGTCAGCGGGATGAAATAACGCATGCCGCCCGTCAAACGTGTGAGGGTAATCTCACTGCCCAGAAACGTGTCGGCATATTCGGCGGAAAAAAAGCCTCTTTGCCCCCGGGTCGGAAAAAATAAATCATTGCGGCTGTCGTAGGTCGCCTGGGCCTTTAGGCTGGCATAGTCGTAGCTCGCTCGGAGCATCCTCTAAGGCTTCGATATCCGAATCGACATTCGAGACGTCCGTCATGCGGAAGGAATAACCACCCGTCACGCTCAGGCGACCGGTCAATTTTTTCGAAAAGAGAAGGGAGCCCCCCAGGTCTTTGCGGGTAAAAGAAGGTTCTTCGCGGCGGCTGTAATAAATCGGCAGATCGGCCTTGATGTCGGTATTTAAGAAACCAGGGGTCGGACAGAGTCGCTACCAGACTCTGGGCTTTTAAAGAGCCGATGGCCTCCAGCCCGAAGATTCGACCGGTGCCGAACAGGTTTTTTTCACGAAAACCGGCTTTCAAGCGCAGCAGCTCGTAGGAACCCCAGCCCGGCTCGAAATAGAGTTCCTTGCCCGGGGCCTCTGTTACTTCTACCACCAGAGGCCAGCGGTCGGTGCCCTCCTGTTTTTCGAGAGACAAGTCTACTTTGGAAAAAAGTCCGGTTTTGTAAAGTTGCTGGAAGCTTTTCTGCTGCAATTCAAGGTCAAAACGGTCGCCCGGTTTCAATAGCAGCCGGTTGCGGATAAACTTTTTCCGGGTCTTATCATTGCCCCGAATGATAATCTCAGAAATGGTCACCCGAGGACCCTGGGTAATTTCTGCGTCCAGTACCACCATGCCGGCTTCGGTCCCCTTCCGCTCCTGGACGTTTACCAACGCGTTGGGGTACCCGAGATGCCCGTATATTTCGAGCAACCGGCTCTGCAAAATCAGCCTTCGCCGGGCGAAGTAAGGTTTGCCGATCAATTCCTGACGCGATTTTTTCAGTTTATTCTCTGCTTTCGGGATAAGATCTCCCCGAAAAAGGATGTCGTGAACCACATACCGGATGCCCTCTTCAATAGCAACCTTGACGGTGGCTTCGGTGCGGTCATCGTTAAAAGCATATTGCGCATCACCCACCACCGCATCGCGATAGCCCTGGGAGATATAAAAGTCCCGAATCTGGGATAATGCCGATGCAATATTGGATTTGATGAAGAGAAGTTGACCCTGGCCGAAAAGACCGGATTTGCCTTCCTCGAAAAAAGGCAACAGGGTCTGCGTGGCGATGGTCGCATTGCCGGTAATATCGATTTTCTTGAGGATGACACGCGGCCCTTCATTGATCGTAAAGGTGACCACGAGTTCTCCCGCAACCGGTTCGATTTGATAATCTACGGCCGCAAAAGCGTAACCGTCCTTGCGGTAGGCAAGCTCCATCTGAAAAGCGGCATCATCCACATCCGACCGACGCTGCCCCTGCTTTTCAAAGGCCGTCAGCTCATCCACCGCCGCCTTGCGTAAAGCCGTCTCGGTTAAAGCCTGATTTCCCTGGAAAACGATTTTATAGGGTTTCGGTTCAGCCGCCGCAGGTTTGGTTTCGGCAGCCGTAGCGGGATGCTGAAAAATAAATGATGCCCGCCGGCATCACCAGCAATCACCCAGATGAGCCGCCATAACCAAGGCGCTTTAAAGCGGTGTGAAGTTTTTTTATTTAAACCGGAAGACAATTTTTAATCCCGCATTGTAAAAATCAAATATATCTTTTTCACCGGTAATATAGAGTTTGTCGCCATCACGCAGAACGTCGTCCGCAATCCGAAACTGGGCATCGATGGTTTCCTCGCCGGACCGGGTAACGGCCCGGCCGACCCCGATCTCAAACCGATCCATGATAGATTCAGTGGCTTCCGACGAATCGCTGCCGAACCAGCGGGCAATCAGATCCCGGCCCAAAAAGACGGCCACGTTCATATTCTGCCCCTGAGAGGCCTGGGTGTCGCTCGCTGAACTGGGTTGCTGGCCGGCGATGAGCAGTAAAATCAGTTCTTCATTGGAAACCGGCGGTACCGAGGACAGGGTCACAATTGGCTCGTCATAGGGCCCTTCCACCAGCATGGTCACATCATATCCGAGCATCTTCGATGTGCCGACAAGGTCCAGGGTGGGACGATCCGGTCGGTTGGGATCGAAGCGAACGACGCCGGACTCGAAAACAAGACTACCGGCAGGCAGGCTGATCCGGGTCGGATCGACATAAACTTTCCCGGCCAGAACCGGAAATTCGCCGGTACCGGTCAGCTTGAGTTCCGGCCGAACAGCGCCCTTGGCCAGATTGTTGCGGATCGTGAAGGGATTTTTGGATGTCAGCTGCACATCAAAAACCATATCCTTGAAAGGCGGCTGTCCGATGGAAAAAAGCTGCAGGCCCAAATCTGTCTTGGGTTTTGAGGATCCTTTCAGTGTGCCGAGAAGGTCGAAGTATTTCACCAGGCGACCGTCGGTGATCGCCACTTCACCTGCCACTTCCAGGCGCTTCACGGGTCCTTTGACCGTAAGGTCCGTATCGGCGCGCACCTTCAGGCCTGCGCTACGGTAAAAAAGAAGATTTTCGCCCTGGAGACGCAGATCGGCATCAACGCCGCTGTCGTTGTTTCGCATCACGGACCCCGTGATTTGAAAAGGAGCGCCTCCCAGTTCGCCGGTAAAAGTTTGCAGCTGTGCGCCGGTCGGGGTGACCACGGCATTCAGATTCAACGCCTGCAGGGAAGGAACATCCATATCGGGCCGCAATTCGCCATCGGTCAGACGAACGACGGCATCTATGGCGGGGTCTGATATCGGACCTTTCATGGTAACATCCGCTTCGAGTCGACCGGCAACCCGCCGCAGACTCGGATTCTCCGCCGCCAGCCAGCTTAAATCCTCGACATTGAGTTTGCCTTTCATATCGACATTACCGGACGGCTTTCCGGCTTGTCCCTGGAGAAGTTCGGTCAGGGCCGGCATCCCGGTCCACTCACCGCGGCTGGCAAATGTCAACCTGGGGGAGTTGATTTGAATCGATTCAACCATGAGTTTTTTCCCAGCGAGCCGGATGTTTCCATCGATATCAATGGGGCCGGGCGGCATGGATTTCAAATTTGGGGGATCGTTTAAGCCCCGACTCTTGAAAATAAAAGTTCCGGAGGGTGCCTGCCAGGTGCCGGCCATCTGCAACTTGCCCTGAAGGTCTCCATCCGAGGGGATGTAGTCAGGGAAAAGCCAGTTGAACTCAGTCAGATCGGGGATGGATACTTGCGCATCGACAGAAAGCGGACCGGGCCTCAGCATCGGTTTTTCCAACAGGTTTACCGGAAGGGTGCCCGTGACCGCAATCCGCTGTCCCGGCCCGCCCTGCCATTGGAACTGCCGGATAATTAACCCGTCATTTGTGTAAGAGAGATCGAACCGGCCGGACAGGGAAAGCCGGTCTTTGGGGCTTTCCAGCTTCGCCAGGTCGCCGACCACGCTTAAAGAAGGTTTGTCCATGGTGCCGAGAAGATGGATACGGGCATTCAGTCCGCTGAAACGTACCCGGTCGGTGGCAAGGGATTCCAACCAGCCATGGCTGTTGAAATCTGAGATGCGGAGATCAAAATCAGCCTTTTTTTGCCCAGCTAAAGATCCTTGCAGGCGGATGTCGCCGTTGGGGCCGCCCAGGAATATGCCCTTTAAAGAAAAGTCACCCTTGCGGGTAAAATGAATATGTCCCGGTTTTTTGAGTGCCAGGAGGGCATTCTGCCCGGAGAGGGTCAAATCGGTAAGTTCCAGGTCGAAGGCTGCATCGGCCGGTCCCCGCAACAGGTTTCCGGCTAACTTTGCTTCGCCCAAGGGAGCATTTACCTGGGCCAGATCGATGTGGATCCGCCGGCCGGAGCTGCGCAATTTGAAGATCGCGCTGGAAATCTTGACATCATCTGAACTGCACTTCTTTGAGTGTCATGTCGGCCCGCGCCGCCGGTTCCATGAGAGGCCCGGATGCCTTGAGATTTGCGCGGATAGATGCGTTTATCAGCTGTTTTTGGGGAAGGAAATTATTTGTGTATGCGGCAACATCGGCAATCACAATATCTAATTTGACATTATCTAACACCTGGGATTTGAGATCAAAAGCGCCCGTCAGATCAATCCGGTCCATTGCCTGACGCAGGCCTAAATTATCGACAGTGATTTTTTGACCGTTTGAGCGTAGCCGAATATCGGTATTGCCGAACTTAGTTTCCTCAAAAGACATTTTTCGCAGGTTAAGGTCGGCAGTACCGCTGGGCATCGTCAAAGGACCTTGTACGGTAGCCTTGCCCGCCAGACTTCCGCCAATTCGAGGCTTCTCTCTGGTAATATTCCAACTTTCAGGCCAGAATTTCTCTGCATAAAAAGAAAGGTCGGACAATCTAAATTCGAGCTGAACATTCTCAAGCTCTTGATTTGCATAATAAAATTTGCCTTGACCGGTGATATGGTCTTTTCCCCGCACCAGTGTTAACGACGTTATGGTAGCCACCTGAGAATCGGCATTTGCTTTCACCGTCAGGTCACCATAGGTGACATCTTTAAATGAAACCCCTTTGGCGCTTATATTTGCTGTCCCGCCGGGGGCACCGAAGGTTCCGCTCACCGTTGCATGGCCCTGCACGGCTCCGCCCAGTTGGGGAATTTTAAACAGACGGCCGATCTGCGCCAGGTCCGGCAAATCGATATCCAGGGCGGCCTGGATCGAAGTATCTTTTATGGGACGGCTCATGGACGGCAACGCGATACGCGATGGATCCAGGCGAAGGTGCCCGCTGTCCACGGTCAGGCTGCCGCCGGAAATAATGATGTCACCGTTGCCGATCTCTCCGTCAAGAATCAGTCTGTGTGCCGGCACCGCATCGATCTCAGAGGAAAGATCCACGCCCGTAAACGAAATAAGAGCAGGAATATCCCGACAGTCAAAGGAAAAACCGCCCGCCAAGGTTTGCAAAATACCCTCGACATTGCCCCCGAACACGGCTTGCGAAGAGGAGCTGACATTTCGCAGCTCAACGAAATTGCTACCGGTTTGAAAATCAAGCTTAACCACGCGTACCTTGCCGTCTTTTGTTGCGGCCTGCAAATGCAGCTCGTCGGCCGCAAGCCCGTAGATGTTTCCCTGCTTCAATTGGAGATCCAGATCGGCAATAAGATCCATCGGATGTTCCAGGGGCAGGGTGATGTCCCCCTTCAGTGAAATCATTCCTTCGAGTGCGAGAACGGGTTGAAAAATGGCGGAAATTTGTGACAGATTGAGACGATCCGCCTTTATTTGACCAACCAAATCGGAAGGGCCGAGCTTTCCATCTAGCGTTAATTGACCGCCGGCCGCATGCAAATTTGCATTGAAAGGCATTGTCTCCGGTAAAGACTTCAACCCGATCTGCACAAACTCCACCAGTTCAGATCCGCCCAGCATCAACCGTTTAACAGTGATTTTTTCTGAGGTATACTCGATTTCGGCCGAGACCGGTGTTTTGCCGGCCTGAAAGGCCGGATGGGTCCAGCTCCATTCCGCAACACGAAGCCCGATAATACCGCTCATCTGGGAACGGGTTTCCAGCGCAATCCCCTTAAAGGCCGTTTCATAACCAGATCCCCGCAAAATTACGGATGTGTCGTCAATTCGAATTCGGGGAAGCAGCTCCGGCAAAAAAATCGGGCCCATCCCATCCGCCTCCGGCGGGGTCGGCGGGCCGCCTCCCTCCCGTGACAGATCCAGTTCCAGCCTGGCGGACTCGAGCTCCACGGCGGCAGCTTCCAAAAAAGCATTCAGGCCTTTCAAAAAGGACAGCAGATTATAGGATACCCTGAGCCGCCTCAATTCCAATGAAACCAGAATTCCGGCAGGCGCCGGCTTGAGGGTGGTGACCTTGTGCACTTCAAAATTTGTTATATAAGACCCGCCGATGTCTCCGATGGCCACTTTCATACCGAGCTGAGATTCGATGGAATTTTCCAGGAACTTTTGGATATGCGGGGCGATCAGAACACCACGAAATAAGTAAAGTGCTACAAGCAGGATGATACCGACGGCAGCAAGAATGATGATCCCTTTAAAGAAACGGTGAACGATATGTTTCAAATTCTTAAAGTCCTGATTTTCGTTTATTCAACGAAAATTCTCAAGTTTGGATAAAAAAATGCCGAGACATTTACCTAAACTGGCTGCGACAAATAGGCCGTCGTACATCACCACCACCAAACGGTTTGCCGCTAGTGGAAATGCGACTTACGGGGCGGGGATTTTGGGCTGATGGCCGGTAGGAGACTTATTAAACGTGAATTGAGCGCTGAAAGTTTAGATGGACTTCATTTCTTTGTCAAGATGGATGATACGAAAACCTAAATTCAGTATTGACTTGAAATAAAAAGCAAACTATTTTTCCCGGTTAATCATCTATATCAATTTAATCCCCTCGGGACAATTGATATGAAAGGAATGGAGCTATATAAATGGAAATCAAGATTGCAGTCGTGCCGGTGGCCGGCCTGGGTACACGGCTCTTGCCGGCCACCAAATCCCAGCCCAAGGAGATGCTGCCGGTTGGTCGTAAGCCGGTGGTACAATATGTGGTGGAAGAACTGGCCCATAACGGTATGCAGCGCATATTGTTTATTACCGGCACCGGCAAAGCTATCGATAGAAAACCATTTCGATCTTGACAATGAGCTGATTCAGCTCTTACGACAAAACGGCAAAGAAGATTTACTTGCTGAACTCAGTTTTGAACGTGCGCCACTGCAGTATTTCTACACCCGGCAACGCCGGCAATTAGGTCTGGGACATGCCGTCGCCTGTGCCCAACCCTTTGTCGGGGATCAACCATTTGCCGTTGCGTTGGGCGACTCCATTATTGGGCTGAATGCCCAAAGCGACATTCTAGGGCGTATGACCCAATGTTTTTTGGAGAAAAAGGCCGAAGCGGTGATTGCATTTACCGAGGTGCCCCGTGACAGGGTTCCCCATTACGGCGTCGCCAACCCGAAAGGAGACGGTGACAGCTTCGAACTTGAAGATGTCATCGAAAAACCGAAGATTGATGAGGCGCCGAGCAATTTGGTGATCGCAGCGCGATATGTTTTTGCCCCCAGCATTTTCAGTGCCCTTGAGCAGATTCAACCCGGCACCGGAGGTGAATATCAGCTAACCGATGCAATACGCCTGATCATCCGGGGTGGTGGAAAAGTTTACGGTGTGCGCCTCGCGTGCAGATGAACGTCGCTATGATGTCGGAAATTTTGATTCTTATTTCCAAGCATTTGTGGAATTTGCGTTGGCAGATGATAAATATGGTCCAGCGCTTCGATCCTATCTGAAAACTATCCTGTAGGTTTGGACGCTGGGAAGCGGGCAGGCTGTGAGGCAGAGGGATTGAGAAGATGAGAAATAGGAAGTATTGAGCAACTCCAGATATCGTTTATCGGTCGATTAGTTAAGCGGTTGTAAATATGGATTTATCCCATATTTGCAAAATAATTGGACACTTCATGTTTCAACCATCGAAACATTCTGAAATTATGACTATAATTTACCTAATCAACCATTCTACCAGTAAACTATTCTACCAGGTCCGAACTCATAAGTCGTGAGTCGATAAGTTCCTTTCGATAAACTTAACAAATTATACCCGTAGAGACCCAAATGGATATCATTCGTAAACGCGCCTACGCCAGGGCCGGACTTCTGGGTAACCCCTCCGATGGTTACAACGGCAAAACGATCTCGATTATCGTACGAAATTTCTGGGCCGAAGTTGTCATGTATGAATGGGAATCCGTCGAGATTGTCCAGTCAAAAGATGATCGCGCCCGTTTTCGCTCCATCCATGATCTGACACAGGACGTGCGATTACACGGGTATTATGGCGGTATCCGGCTCATCAAAGCCACCATCAAGCGCTTTGTCGATTATTGCCGCAAACGCAATTTAAAGCTTAACGATCAAAATTTCTCGGTGCGCTATGATACGAACATACCACGCCAGGTCGGACTGGCCGGTTCCAGCTCCATAATTGTCGCCACACTGCGCTGCCTGATGAAATTTTACGGGATTGAAATTCCCATTGAGCAACAACCGTCATTGGTGCTGTCGGTGGAAACTGAAGAACTGGGCATTTCAGCCGGTCTGCAGGATCGGGTAATTCAATGTTATGAGGGTATGGTTTATATGGATTTTGACAAATTGGCCGAACGCGAGGTTGAAGGAATAACCTTCTATGCATACGAAAGGCTTGATCCATCCCTGTTGCCGCCCATTTATATTGCGTATCACAACGAGCTCAGCGAACCCACCGAGACGTTCCACAATGACATCCGGGGCCGCTATGACAGCGGTGAACTATCGGTTGTCAATGCGATGAAGCGTTTTGGCCGGCTGACTGTCCAAGGACGTGAAGCACTACTCAGCCGTGATTGGGAAAGGTTATCCGCCTTGATCGATGAAAATTTCGACACCCGGCGCAGCCTTTATAAACTGCCTGCCTGGCAGATCAATATGATCGAGACCGCTCGTCAGCTGCGGCGCCAGTGCCAAATTCGCCGGTTCAGGGGGCGCCGTCATCGGTATATATCGCGATGAATCGATGTTTGCTGAAATATGCGCTCGCATGGCCGAAATCGGCTCTCACACCATTAAACCGATGGTGGTGGAATGATTTAGTTGATTTTATTCTGCCGAATGTAGTAGACGTCCCGCAAGATAGACGCGCAGGATCCGGATTTTCTTGCCCTTGGCCCTGAAAAGCACCAGATCAGCCCGTTGGCCTTGCTCCAATTTGCCGCTAATCCCGTCAAACAGCACGGCCGGATTCTCGGTCACCATTTTGATGGCCGATGCCAGGGTAATTCCTGCAAATTCAGCGCAATTGCCGATCGCCCTGTCCAAAGTGAGCGTTGAGCCTGTTAGATAGGGCGTACCCGCAAGCCGAAGAACACCATCATCGCCCGCTTCGATTCCAAGTTCACCGAGGGTATATCGGCCTGCAGCCGCATGGGAAGCGGCCGTTGCATCACTAATTAAAATAATCCTCGATTTTCCTTTGGCACGAACGACATTCTGGACAAAATAATCCGGCAAATGGTGCCCATCGCAGATGATGCTGGCCATCAGTCCATCATGGGCCAGTTGTTTCTGCATATAATTTTGATGCCGGGCCAGCATTTGGTGGGTACCATTGCCAAGGTGAGTTGATATCCGGGCACCGGCACGCACGGCCTGATCGACAGTTTCCGGCTCCGGGTTACAGTGCCCGATTCCCACCACAAGACCGTTTTGAGACGCTTTTTGAATGAATGCGAGACCACCCGCCATCTCGGGTGCCACTGTCACCATTCGCACCAGTTCATTACCCGATTTTAAGAGATCCTCAAATTTGCGCCAATTGGGACGGACGACGTGGGTTCTGGGGTGGGCCCCTCGGGGACCATCGGCGGGATTAAGGTAAGGTCCCTCTAAATGGATCCCCAAAACCATTGAGCGGACCAGAGAATGTCTTTGACAGGCCTGCCGAATCTCTTCGATATTCCTGACGAGCTGTTTATAATCGGCAGTAATCAGTGTCGGGCAAAATCGGGTCACCCCGGTCGACAGGAGGTGCCGACAGACGCCGACCAGATCGTCTCCGCTGAAATTCGGGTGATTAAAGTCGATTCCGGCAAATCCGTTGACCTGGATATCGATGAAACCAGGGGCTATCCAAATATCTTCATCCGGCAATCGCAGAGCTTTGCGATGCGGCATAATTGTTGAAATATCGACGATACGGTCACCGACCAGTCGTACTTTTGCCACCCGGCCTCCGGGTATTTTCCCCTTGATAAGGATCATTTTGTTTAAGAATCTTTATAGAAATCTTTTTGTCCTCACCGGGCGGATGGTTGCCATTTATTGAGAACAATATTTAGCGACATAATTCTTGACAAAAGGTGCTCGTCCCATTTATCGTACTTGAACCTGATTTGGCAGAGGCATTTTTTTACTTTACCTACAAAAAGAAAAGGGGGAAATGCAATGAAAAAATTCGGAATCTTTATCATCATCCTGGCGGTGGTCTTTTCTGCGGCTGTCGTAGCTGCCGAATGGCAGCCTGAAAGGCCCATTTCACTGATCGTCCCGTGGTCGGCCGGCGGCGCAACCGATCAAACCTGTCGCACCCTGGCGGGTGAGATGGAAAAAGTTCTCGGTCAAAAAATCCCGGTGATCAATCAGCCCGGCGGGTCCGGCTCCATCGGCATGAAAAATGCTTTTGAAGCCAAACACGACGGGTATACCTGGACCGGCAATGCCGACGGCAGTGTAATAACCTATCAGGTTCTGGATTTGCTACCCAATATATCCCACCGAGACTGGATTCACTATTATGCGATGCTGACGGCCCCGGTCATCTGCGTACCGTATGACTCCAAAATCAAGACCATCGATGATCTGGTGGCCGAATTTAAAGCCCGGCCGGGGGAAGTCAAGGTTGCCTCGGCCGGGGTCGGCGCCGGCGGACATCTGGCGGCCGAAACCTTTCGCAAGGCCACCGGTATTGAATATCGCCATATCCCTTACAAAGGCGGATATCCGGCAGTGGTTTCAACCGTTAAAGGAGAAACCGAAGTGGTCATGCAGCTGTCCATGGAGGTGGCGGATATGCTGCGTGCCAAGAAACTGAGGGCCCTGGCCAACATGTCCACCCAGACCCTCGTCATCGATGGTTACGGGGAAGTGCCGCCGGTGATGCAGTTCATTCCCGACCACGCACCCCTGCAGTATCTGTTCGGCCTTTATGTTCCCAAGGGTGTCCCGCCCGAAGTGGAAGCCGCAATTAACAAGGCCTTCGATGCCGCGGCCGCATCCGATTCCATCAAACGCCTGGCCAAAGAAAAAGCATCCGCTGTCGTCAATTACAAAGGTGAAGAAGCCCTCAAGATTTCTGAAGCCACCGGCAACAACGTCAACTGCATTCTGCAGGACATCGGTATTGCCAAAAAGGACCCCGCGGCCTTTGGATTCATTTGTAAATAAAGAGGCGCAATAGAATCATGAAAGACAAAGGAATGCCGAAGGCCGACTTTGTTATGGGCCTGATCCTAATGGCTTGTAGTCTTTTGATTGTCGTTGAATCGCTTAAAATCCCGCGCTTTGAAAAAGACTGGGGCGGCTTCTATGCCGCCCCCGGCTTTGTGCCGTTAATCCTGGGGATCACCCTGTTGGTCATGAGTCTGGCACTTTTCGTGCGGGCCCTAAAAATGCGGGGATACAGAATCATTCCCGAACGGCAAACAGTCCGAGATTTTGTGCGGTCCAAACCCGTCCATCGCTGGTGCCTGGCCATGTTCTATGCCTTCGGTTTCTTTTTCCTGCTGGGACACATTTATTTTTACCTGGCGGCTTTTCTCGTTCTCTTTGCATACATGGCGACCTTTGGCGAACAAAAACGTTGGATCTCCCTGATCATTTCGCTGATCGCTTCGGCTTCTATATATCTTGTGTTTACAAAAATCTTTCTGGTACCTTTGCCCTGAGATTACCAATAGGTATAAAACGAGATAGCTGGATAAAAAAATTTCGTAGTTTCATCGGCTTATTCCGAACTGACAAGGCATTTGGCTAAAACACAGAAGGAGATCTTTTTTGGGTGTTGTAGATCTGGTCAATGCGGTTTGGGTTTTGCTTACACCCGAAATCCTGTTTTCCGTTTTTTGGGCGACATTTCTCGGCATTATCGTCGGAATGCTTCCCGGCTTGACCGCTACCATGGGCATTGCACTTCTCACCGGCCTGACCTTCCAGTGGGAATCATCCAATGCCATTGTCATCCTGATAGCCATCTACGTGGGTGCTATTTACGGCGGCAGCCGTTCGGCCATTCTGGTCAACATCCCGGGTACCCCGGCCAATGCCGCCGCCTGCATTGACGGCCACCCACTGGCGCTGCAGGGCAAAGCCGGCGAAGCCATCGGCATCGCGACCACATCTTCATTTCTGGGATCCACCATTGCACTGTTTTTCATGGCCTTTTTCACGCCTTATCTGGGACAGATCGCCCTTCGTTTCCAGTCCTTTGAGTTTTTCTGGTTGACGCTGTTCGGTGTTTTGATCTGCGGCAACCTGACGGCACCGGAAGATCCGCTCAAGGGCTGGATCTCCGGCTTTCTGGGTCTGTTTCTGGCGATGATCGGGATGGAGGCCATCCAGGCCTATCCCCGCTTTGCGTATGGCACAGTGGATCTGTACGGCGGAATTTCGATGATACCGGCACTGGTGGGCGTATACGGCATGACCGAGGTTATCCAGACCACGGTCGAGGCCCAGCGTCGCGCGAAAATTATGCAGATTCGGCGGGTGTTGCCCCGCATCAGGGATTTGCTCAATAACTGGAAAAATATTATTCGCTCCGGATTGATCGGTGTATTTGTGGGCGCGGTTCCGGGGGTCGGGGAAAATATCGCCTCTTTTGTAGCCTACGACTTTGCCCGTCGCGCCAGCAAGACGCCCGAAAAATTCGGTAAAGGTTCCATCGAGGGATTGACGGCCGCCGAGACCGGCGACAATGCCTGCGTGGGAGGCGCCATCATTCCGGTGCTTGTGTTGGCGGTACCGGGCAGTCCCCCGGCCGCTGTTTTGCTGGCGGCCATGTGGCTTCATGGCATGCGGCCCGGTCCTTTACTGGTGATTGAAGCTCCCAACTATATCTATGAAGTGTCGGCCATGTTCCTTTTGGCCAGCGTTGCAATGCTGATTCTGGGACTGTCGATGGTCAGGGTCGTGGTGAAGATCCTGCATGTTCCGACATCTATCCTGATGCCGATCATTCTGGTTCTGTGCGCCGTAGGCTCCTTTGCCATTAGCGGCCGGGTTTTCGATATCCTGATTATGCTCTTGTTCGGCGTCATCGGATATCCGCTCCGCAAAATGAAATATCCGGACGCACCGTTAATCCTGGGGCTCATATTAGGACCCATGCTGGATGAGAATTTGCGACGGGGCCTGATCCTGAACGAGGGCTCCCTGGTGCCCTTTTTCACCCGGCCGATTTCCATTATCCTCATTATTTTCATTTTAATGACCCTGTTCAGCAGAAGTAAAATTTTGAGGCAAACGCTAGATCGTGTTAAGAAATCAATTTTTGGCTGGTTTCGCAAACCGAACCCGCGGAATCCAGGAAGTTGAGAGGCTGGGAAGCCGGGATGTTATGATGCTGGAAAGGATGTTGTGAGTTGCGGGTTGGGCGTTGCGAGTTTACATGGTTGATTAGTTGATGGGGTTGATGAAATTGATCGAGTCATCTGCAAAATCTTCGGATTAATTTAATTTACTAATCAACATTTCAACCAATCAACCTAATAAACTCAACCAACTTAACGAAACCAGTCAACCGATCATCCAGTTAACTGTCAATACCCATACAGGAAGTTCCCCATGAAAATCTCGATTTGCAACGAACTCTTCAAGGATTGGGACGTCGAGCAGGTCTTCGATTATGCCGCCCAGTTAGGTTATGACGGTGTTGAGCTGGCGCCGTTTACAATTGGCGAAACCGCCTCGGATGTTTCGGCCGGCACAAGAAAAAGGATCCGTAACGCGGCTAAAAAGGCCGGCATTGAGATTGTCGGTCTCCATTGGCTGCTGGTGAAGCCGGAGGGCCTGTACATCAACCACCCGGATACCGCCATCCGCAAGAAAACCCAGAGCTACCTCAAAGAACTGATTGACCTCTGCGGTGACCTGGGCGGCAAGGTACTTGTGCACGGGTCGCCCCAGCAGCGCAATGTCAAAAAAGGATGGGATCCCGCCGAAGCCTGGCAACGCGCCCGGGAAACTTTTCAAATTTGCGCCGAAGCGGCACATTCACAGGATGTTTTCTACTGTCTGGAAGCCTTGACCACGGTTGACACCAATTTCATCAACACCATCGACGAAGCCCTGCAGATGGTTACCGAAATCGATCAGCCCAATTTTCAAACCATGCTCGACTGCCGCAGTATCCACGCCGGCGTCGGCCCGGCGCTTCCGGATGTGCTCAGCAGGGCCCTATCAACAGGCAAATTAAGACATGTACACGTCAACGATCCCAACGGCCGGGGCCCGGGTTTCGGCGACTTGCAGTTCGCTCCGCTGCTGCAAGTCCTGCATGAAGCCGATTATCAGGGATACATCTCGGTCGAGGTCTTCGACTTTGCCCCTGACCCCCGGACCATTGCCGCTCGCAGCCTGGGATACTTGCACGGTATTTTAGAATCGCTGGGAGCCAAGGCCAATCCGGCTAAATTGTTTGTTTCAGATTAAAAAAGGATTGAAATATGCACACACTGCTAATTTTAAACCCGGGTCACTTTCACGCCGCCCTCGTTCTGCGTGAAAGTCACCCAAGCCTCTCCGATGATATTTATGTATATTCGGAACCGGGATCGGATCTGGACCGCTTTATAGAGATTGCTGAAAGCTTCAATAACAGGCAGATCAACCCAACCCGCTGGATATTAAACATTTACAGGGGCAAAGATTGTCTTCAAAAATTATTAGATGAGAAAAAGGGCGACATCGCCGTTCTGGCCGGCCGCAATAATACCAAGATGGAGAACATAGAAATCCTGAACCGAGCGGGACTGGCGATATTAGCCGATAAGCCATGGGTCACAACGGAAGCGGTACTTCCTTTTTTGCGCGCGACCATGGCTTCCGACCGCCCCCTGGCAGCGGACATCATGACCGAACGCTATGAAATCGCCACCCTGCTTCAGAAGGAATTTGTTGCCCAGGAAAATGTTTTCGGCCGGATTCGGATAGAGGACGGGGCCGGCCCTGCGGTCTTCAAAGAATGTGTCCACCATCTTTACAAGGTTGTTAACCAAAAACCCTTGATCCGGCCGGACTGGTATTTTGATATCGATATCCAGGGCGAAGGCATTGTCGATACCACCATCCATTTGGTGGACATGACCCAGTGGATGTTATTTCCCGGGAGCCCCATCGAATATGAAAAAGATATGGACCTGATCGACGCCCGACGCTGGGCGACCGAAGTTCCGCTGGATAAATTCACCAAAATTACCGGCACAAGCCAGTTCCCCAAAGCCGTTCACGAATATGTAAAAGATGATGTCCTGAACTATTTTTGCAATGGAGAATTGATTTACTGCGTCAAGGGAGTTCCGGTTCATTTGAGGGAAATATGGAATTTGGACGAGCCGCCGGGTGGCGGAGATACCCATCGGTCTCTTATTAAAGGTACACGTTCGGACCTTATGATACGCCAGTTGCCGGAGCATGACTATAAAACCGAACTGTTGGTTGTACCCAGATCCGGAGAAAACCGAAGTAAAGTTGAAGAAGCCGTTCAGGAATGCTTAAAAAGCTGGTTGGACAGGTATCCGGAGCTTTCAGCGACCCCGGAAAAAAATGCGTTGCTGATCAATATTCCAGACACTCTAAGAACAACCCATGAGCAGCATTTCTGTCAGGTTCGCGACGCGTTTCTGGATCATCTGGACACAGGCAACGAACCGCCGGAGCATCGTGCCTGCACCATCGCCAAATACACCTTGTTGGCAGAAGCCAGAAAAAAAGCGCTGGCTTCTCCGTTTGAAATGTTGCAGTAGCTGAAAGGCGAGAAGCTTGGAGGCTGTGATGCTGGGAAGGGCGTCGTGGGTTGGGAGTTGACATCGTGAGTTGCGAGTTGCAGGTATATATGGTTGATTAGTTGATAGGGTTGATTAAGTTGATTGAGTAAAAATAGAACCTGACATCTGTCTTCCAAACTTTGTGGCTTCCGATTTCAATCTTCTAGTCTTCTGTCATCTGTATTCTGACCTCTGATATCATGCTTTGGGTTGCAGGTTGTGAGTTGCAGGTTGCATGTGGTCAAGAAAAAAGAAGGACGAATCACGAACAAAAGGAGGAAGTCATGGCAAAAAAGGGTGGTTATGGTTTCGGGATCGTCGGTTGTGGGATGATTGCGGATTTTCACGCCCGCGCGATCGAGGGCATGAAAGGCGGACACCTTGCCTGTGTATTTTCCCGCAGCAAAGCCAATGCGGATCGGGTTGCAAAGGCTTTCGACTGCGCTTCCTATCAAGATTACAGGGCGTTTTTGGCCCATCCGGGGTTGGATATCGTCGCCATTGCCACTCCCAGTGGTGCTCACCTGGAACCCGTCCTGCAAGCGGCCAAAGCCGGTAAACATATTGTCTGTGAAAAACCGCTGGAGGTGACCCTGGAGCGCTTGGACCGTATGATACGGGCATGTGACGAAAATAAGGTCATGCTGGCGGGCATTTTCCCCCGCCGCTTCAACGAGGCCACCACCGTATTCAAGACAGCCATTGACAGCGGCCGATTGGGTAAAATCACCCTGGCGGATGCATACATAAAATGGTACCGCACCCAGGAATATTACGACAGCGGCGATTGGCGTGGAACCTGGCTGCTGGACGGCGGTGGCGCACTGATGAACCAATCCATCCACACCATCGATCTGTTGTACTATCTGGCCGGAGAAGTTGAATCGGTGTGTGCCTATGCGGATCGTGCCATCCATGATGGTATTGAAACCGAAGACAATGCGGTCGCCATCGTGAGATTTAAAAGTGGTGCGCTGGGTGTCATCGAGGGTTCCACATCTTGTTTTTCACCGACCGGGCACCCGGCCGAAGTGCACATGTGCGGTGCGGACGGGTCCATCTTTATGCGGGACAACTCATTCACCGTGTGGGATTTCAAGCAGAAAAAGCCTTCGGATAAAAAGATTATGCAGAAGTTCCGAGCAGAAACAGGAGAAGCCGGCGCCGGTGCAGCCGATCCGCGGGCGATCGATTTTAGTGGACACCAGAAAAATTTTGAAGATGCCGTCCGTTCACTCAAGGGCGGCAAAAAGCCGCTTATAGACGGAAGGGAAGCCCGCAAATCCATCGAAATTATATTGGCAATTTATCGGTCGGCGCTGACGGGCGGCAAACCGGTGCGACTGCCGCTGAAGCGGACGCCGGTGAGAAAAAGTTTTGGCTGATAAAAAAAATTGTCACCGGAAATATGTCTGAGATACTTGACAGTGTTAAAAAACAACCTTGATTATTAGCAACGATTAATATATAAAAACATTGTATAATATGCCAAATTCGATGCTTTTGAGGTGATATAATGACATTAAGTATAACAGAAGACATACGTTCAATTACAGATTTAAAAAGAAACACCAATTCAGTTCTGGATCAAATTCATAAAACCAAACGCCCGGTCGTTCTCACGGTAAATGGTAAAGCAGAGGCGGTCATTCTTGATGCTAAAGAGTATGAGAAAATCACCCACGCCTTTAATCTGCTCAAACTTTTAGTTCCGGCGGAGGAAGACATAAGTGCCGGTCGATATAGAGAGGCAAAAGATTTTTTCAAGGAGTTTAAGCGTGACAAAAAGATTTAAGGTGAATTTGACTCAACTGGCACAAAAGGATTTAGAACAAATCTATTATTATATTGCTGCTGACAGTATTAAAAACGCTACAAATTTTGTACTTGAATTGGAAAAAAAAATTTATTCACTTGACACCTTTCCGGAACGGCATCCGTTAATAGCAGAAAATGAGTTTTTCGCCACTGATTACCGCCATTTAATCTATAAAAAATACAGAGTTATTTATCGTATATCGGAAAAGGCAGTTTTCATCTTAAGAGTTATTCACGGAGCGATGCTCTTAGAAATATAAAACCGAAAAGAGGAAGGCAGGACCTAAATGAACTCGCGTGAAAGAATACTCTAGCCGCCTTAAACCATCGTGAACCTGACCGTATCCCTTTTGATTTAGGCAGTTGCCAGGTTACAGGCATCCACGTGGTCGCATACCAGAATTTACGCAACGCTTTGGGATTACCGCAGGTAGAAATAAAAATGTGCGATGCCCTGCAACAGTTGGCATCCATCGACGAAGATATTATCACCCGGTTGGGTATCGACACCCGCGGTCTTTATCCGTTAAACAGCCACAACTGGCAGGTTGTCGATCAGGATGTCGGCGACTACTGGGCCTACTGCGACGAATGGGGCATCACCCATCACCGTCCCAAAGAAAATGGTCTTTATTACAGCGTTGTAAACGTCCCCCTGCCTCAACCCGACCTGACCGTTGAAGACATCTGCAACTATCATTGGCCGGAAGTCGGCAATCCGGAACGTATGGCGGGGCTGCGCGAGCTGGCTATAGACTATCGAACCTCCGGCTATGCCGTCGTACTCAAAGACGCTTTTGCCGGCATATTCGAGTTCGCCCAGCGAATCGTGGGCATGGAAAACTTGCTCATGATGATGATCACCAATGAAAAGGCGGCATGCACCCTGTTCGACAAGCTGCTGGAATTGAAGCTGAACTACTGGCAGACGGCACTGGCCGAATTGGGTGATCTGGTAGACGTCGTGACCTATGCCGATGATTACGGCACCCAGGAATCACAGATCATATCTCCCGACATGTTTCGCAGGTTACTCAAACCACGCGTCAAAGTTTTGTTTGAAACTTTTATCAAATCCGCCCCCCATGCCAAACGTTTCTTTCACTCCGACGGCAATGTCCGTCCACTGATCCCTGACTTTATCGAAATCGGTGTCGATATACTCAATCCGATTCATATCCGCGCCAAACATATGGAGCCGGACGGCCTCAAGCGTGATTACGGCAAGGATCTTGTATTCTGGGGCGGTGGGGTGGACACCCAGGGGGTCCTACCCCACGGAACGCCCCGGGAAGTCAAAGATGACGTCAGACGCAACATTGAAGCTTTGGCACCCGGCGGCGGTTACGTATTTAATACCATCCACAATATTCAGGCCGACGTGCCACCCGAAAACCTCATCGCCATGTGGGAAGCCCTACAGGAATATGGTGGGTATTAGGTTGAGAATAAAAATTTCCGTAGATCCATCTCAAAGATTTCTAATCACTAATTAGACAGTTTCATTTATGTCCGCCATCAGCGGTACACCGGAACAGCGTCTGTGAAACACCTTAGAAAACTCCCCAAATATCATCTGGGCCAAAGTCGTCTTGGCGGTCTGACGTGGTCCGGCCATGAACACCATCGGTTTTTCAGCGGCAAGATCACGCCAAACTCTCATGCAGAGCGGTCGTGGTTTCATGATGTTAATGTTTCATGCCATTGGAATATAGTCAAATCATGAATTGTCGATTGGAATATATTTTCTGGCGTTTTTCATCTGGCGCACTGGCTTGATATGTGATTTTCAGCGCGGTTTAAAACCTTTAAAGCGAAGTTCTTTTATTACTTTGAAATGCTTTCGGTTACTAGATGTTAGAGTGAGATTATTTTCAACGGCTGTTGCAGCTATGATAGCATCTCCTGATCTGAGTCCGGAAGACAATGTGTATTCTTCAATATATATGGAGGCACGATGACCAATATTTTCAGTTAATGGAAGGACAATAAAACCAAAAGAGGACAGGAAATCTTTTATGTATTTGTGTTGAGTCTTATTTTTGGCGCACTGCAAAAGCTCCATATAGGTTTGAATGGAAAGAAACCTATCCTCTGATGTTTCCATCAATTTTGCGGCTTTTTCGTTGCCTCTCTGTGCCCAAATAAAAATATCCGTATCAAATATCATCGTATCTTGACCCCCTCAGATCGTCTATTTCATCCAACACGGATTTCTTACTGATCTGAGATGACATTCCAAAAAAAGGGTGGTCAGAAATTTTCATTTTAGGCTTTTCCCCTGAGGGAATCAAAACCCCTTTAACTTTCCCACGATAGAGAACGGTCACTTTTTCATTCCTGTCAAGTGCCTTTAGGACGTCATTCATTTTGTATCTCAAATCGACGACAGTGGCCTTCATTGGCATTTTCCTTTTCCTGATAATGTATATATGAACTATACATTACCCGCAAAGAGTCTACAAGGGATTTGTTAACCTAGTTTATCAATATCTTACAAGAGACTAATATCACCTGATATTTGCCACCGTATGTCAGCACTAAAGGAAATGAAATAAAAAGCGCTCACAAATGTTTTCTTGTGGACAACGGACTTAGAAATTTTTCCGTTAAACTGTTCAGTTCCCTTTCTAACAGGCCGGATAAAGAAGCGGTATTGGAAAATCTGGTTTTCACGGAACTGATTAAAAAAAAGTCTATCTCCGATGAGCTTTATTTCTGGAGAACAAAAGCCGGAGCGGAAATGGATTTCGTTTTTCAGCGAAATGACAATATCATTCCCATTGAAATTAAATCAGGATCGGCAATTCCGGGGCGTTATTCCAGAAGCTTTCATTCATTTTTTAAACTTTTGACCGTCCGAGGTTAAAACAACCGTCCGCACCCAATAGGCATTTTCCGTGATCACCACTCCTTTTGGCGGATCGGAAACCTTATGCTCAGACAGCGACCAAGACCGAAGAGTGTCATCGCCTGAAGCTGAAAGCATAAAGCTCCCATCCGAACTGACTGAGGTGGATACGACCTTGGACCCGTGCCCACGCAGTGTAAAGAGCTCGACACCGTCCTCCAGGCTCCAAATTCTAAGCGTGCGGTCGTCCGATGCGCTGACTGCGTGATTTCCGTCAGGAAATATCGAGATGGAATTGATGGTTGATCTGTGGCCCTTCAGCAAATGCACACTCTTTCCACTGAGGAGATCGACAAATTTTATTATCCGCCCTCTTCCTCCTGCGAGCGCATGTCGGCCATCCTGTGTGACAGACAGAGCCTGAGGCCACAATCCGGCCACTTCGATGATATTCAACACGCTGCCTGTTTCCAATTCCCAGATACGAATAGTTTGGTCGTCTCCCGTAGACACCACGCAGCAATTATCAGGCGAGATTATGACGGCCCGCACCCAGTCAGAATGCCCCATCAGGACACATTTTTCAATCCCCCGATCGATATCCCAGACTCTGACGGTCAGATCATCGGAAGCCGACACAACATGCCGGCCATCTGATGTCAGTGCGACGGATCTTACGGCGCCCGAGTGGCCCACCAGGGTCACGAGGAGAGATCCGCCGGGTTCGCGACCAGGCAAGGTTCAAGCGGGTGAAGCCATGGGGCTTTCATCCATTTTGACGCCCCTTTGCAGACCGGTGCGAATTATGTAGAGGCGTTAGTGTCGAGACGCCGAGCATCTGCCCGGCAAGCTGCATCTTGTCGCGAACCAGAACATGAGCAGAAAGTTTTAGTGGGCCAACGTCAACTGTAAAGCAGGATCTTTCGGAAAGAAATTGAAGTCATGAATCAATGATATAATATCGGTCGCAACAAGCTTGGTTTGGATCCATTCAAAGTATAGCAGCAAACCTTTAAGGCGGTCCTTGTTGCCGGATTCGATTAGATGAAATGACGCCCACCGCCAAGCATAATCGGTGGTAAGCTGCCTCAAATCTCCCCAAGCGTCAATTAATTTTTTGTTTAAGCCGACAGGATCAGTGAGACGTTTACGGATAACCCCTCGTATCACATCGTGCAGTCGAAACCGACCTGTATCCAGACTGAGCTTGATAAGCGAGAGGCTATCGAAATATTGGAGGAGATCCTCCGCTTCTAAATTATCACACCCCCACAAATTGGCTGCTTCTTCGATCGGTATGTCGATATTACCGGGAAAAATCGCAAGGCAGGTAAAGCCCAGCAGATCCTCCTCTTGGAGTTGACTGAGACTGATTTCTATGGTTCGGGTGAGGGCATAATTGCGTGCAGTGGGGTTACGGTGGTTAAATGCGATCACGCCTTTA
>CAVRQG010000038.1:0-103621 GCA_963723215.1 uncultured delta proteobacterium | reverse complement strand
AAGGCGAATGGCATAGGGCGAAGGGCAAAGGGTAGAGATCGGAAGACAGAGGCGTTTGAAGGCGGAATTCGGAATGCGGAAGGTGGAAGATGGTATTCAGAATGTGGAAGGCGGCCTGCGACAAGCTCAGCCGAGTCGAAGGCAGCTTCCGGCCCATAGGAATTTGCGCCCGGAAGGGAATGCGGAATTTAAAGGCAGAAGCAGTCAGATGACGACCGCAAGTAACCGACGGAAAGAAGAGGACAGAGGCCAGAAAACAGAGGTCAAAAGCTTGGCCCGTGGCAGTGCTCATATGAAACTACATTCAAAATTACATTTTTGCCACGAAGGCACGAAGACACAAAGGGATGATGTATATTTCAATCTTGGTGCCTTGGAGTCTTTGTGGCTTAACGAATAAGATCAAAGTTTCTTTTCCGATCAGACTGGACGCTCGCAGCGGTGCTCATATGGTACATAACAACCCAAAACATAAGCTGTCCGGAATACTGGAAAAGGCCGAGCGGGAAGAAATCCTTGCCAGAGAAGAAATAGCGTTTCTTTTGCGCCTGGAACAAAGCAGCCAAATCAATGACCTCTTTCAGGCAGCCAGAGATCTTCGTCACCGGTATTTCGGCGACAAAGTTTTTTTATATGGCTTCATCTACATTAGCACGTATTGCCGCAACAATTGCAATTTTTGCTTTTATCGCCGCGCCAATTCCCATAGCGTGCGTTACCGCCGTGAAACGTCCGAAATTATTGAGGCAGCCCTTCAACTGGCCGATTCCGGGGTTCATCTTATCGATCTGACCCTGGGAGAAGACCCACGATATTTTCACGATAATCAGCTTGGCCATGGCCAGTTGGTTCACCTGGTAAACGCGGTAAAAACAGCAACTGAGTTGCCCATCATGATCTCACCGGGCGTGATCCCCGATACTATGCTATCTGAGCTGGCGGAGGCAGGTGCCAGCTGGTACGCCTGTTATCAGGAAACCCACAACCCGGTCCTATTTAAAAGACTCAGACCCGGTCAAAGCTATGCTGCACGTTTAGCAAAAAAGAAATTGGCCCACAAGCTAGGGCTGTTAATTGAGGAAGGACTGCTTTGCGGGGTTGGAGAATCTGTTGCGGATGTGGTTGAATCTATCGAAATTATGCGGGTTTTGGAGGCTTCCCAGGTGAGAGCCATGAGTTTCGTCCCCCAGCCAGGAACCCCAATGCAAAGCTTGAAGGCGTCGGATGATTTGCAGGAATTGCTCACCCTTGCCATCCTGCGACTGGTATTCCCTGACAGGCTTGTCCCGGCCAGCCTGGATGTCGCCGGCCTGGCTGGTTTGCAAAAAAGGCTGGCGGCCGGTGCCAATGTGGTAACTTCGCTGGTGCCGCCGGGTTTCGGTCTGGCCGGCGTGGCCCAGAGCTCGTTGGATATTGCCGAGGCCAGGCGAACCAGCGCCAGTATTCGCTTGGAGCTGAAAAAACTCGGTTTGCGTGCGGCCTCGACTGATAATTATTTGGATTGGATTAAAAAGCGCCGCCGGAGCATCATGGATGATCCATCGAAGGAGAAAAACGCTTGTTAGTTGCAGTTGTCGGCGGAAAGCTACAGGGCGTCGAAGCCACTTATCTGGCTCATAAGGCCGGATGGGAGGTCAGAGTCGTTGATAAAAACGATCAGGTACCGGCATCGGGTTTGTGTGATTCGTTTGTCCAAGCAGATGTGACCTTAGAACCGGATCTTTCCAGAGTATTGGCTGATGTCGACCTGGTTATACCGGCCTTAGAAGATGAAGATGCTTTACGATGTCTAACCCGCTGGTGCCGTGAAACGGCTGTCCCTTTTGCATTTGATCCGGCTGCCTATGCCGTATCATCATCCAAATTGAAATCTGCCGAATTGTTTAGCCTAATAGGGTTGCCGGTTCCTTTGCCATGGCCGGATTGCGGATTTCCGGTGCTTGCCAAACCAAGCAGGGGCAGCGGCAGCAAGGCGGTGGCGATTTTCCACGATTACGATTCCTTGAAACGTCACTTTGATGCGCCAATTCCGCCGCCGGGATGGGTGCTGCAGGCGTATCTTGAGGGAAGCCAGCATTCTCTTGAAGTCATAGGTTTGCCGGGGCATTATCGTGCGCTTCAGGTAACCGACCTTTTTGTGGATGAGATTTACGATTGTCAGCGGGTCGTCGCGCCGACAATACTGCCGCCGAAGCTGGTCTCGGAATTTGAGAGGCTCTCGCTTAATATCGCCGAAGCTCTTAATCTGCACGGCATCATGGATGTGGAGGTTATCTTGAATCAGGAGGGTTTTAAATTACTGGAGATAGATGCTCGGCTTCCAAGCCAAACTCCGATTACCGTTTATTGGTCGACGGGTCAAAATATGGTTCATCTGCTGGGCGAACTGTTTACAGGCGATGTCACAGAACCTCAATTTAACCCTCAAATCTCACGGGGAACCGTCTATGAGCACATTCGGGTGTCTTCAGAGGTATTGGAAACCAGCGGGGAGCACATCATGGCGCAGAATGGACCGTTATATCTGCAGCCGGATTTTTTTGGCGCCAATGAGGCCATCACAAATTTTAAGGTTGCCAAAGACCCGTGGGTGGCAACCCTGATTATTTCAGCGTCCGGACGGGACTCGGCTTTGGCAAAAAAAGATCGAGTCCTGGGAGAGATTATCAAACAATTTTCGATAAAAAAAAACCATGACGAGACTGCGATCGACTGACATAGCGGGAATTTCCGCCCGTTTAATCGAATATGATGAAGAACTGCTTGCAAAAACCGGTCGCACCCTGAAAGGCTTGGCCTGCTATGCCGTGGGGCTGGGTGAAGAAGAAATTGCGGCCGTGATGGCCAATGTTCGTATCGGAGTGGTGCCCATTGGATGGGGCCTGGGGCTGATTGGTGGATTTTCGCAAACTACCCGTGACATCCTGAAACACATTGGATTTCAAGCCTTCATTTCCAGTGGTTCGAACGTATCCGGACTGGCTGAAGCATTAGAGCAACGTGCCGATATTATTTTTCTGTCCGATGATGATCATTTTGTGGCGCTCAATGTTGAGTGCCGGCGGGTGGTCGAGAATGCTGAGGCCACCGGGAAAGGATTCGCGGCCGGTTTGAACCTGATGGCCGGCGGACTTCAAGGACAAAAGACGCTGGTTATCGGGTGCGGGCCGGTCGGCACCTGTGCGGCCATGACCCTGGCAAATTATGGTGCCTTGATTTCAGTTTATGACATCGAGCCTTCACGCAGTCATCGACTGGCAAGCGACCTTGGCAGATTGTTGAATCTGAAAATCGAGATCCCGCTTGATTTAAAAAAGGCTTTGTCAGAACATTCCATTATAGTGGAAGCCACCAATTCAGCCGATACCATCCCTGCAAAGGATCTTTCAGCATCAACATATATTGCCGCGCCCGGCATGCCGCTTGGATTGAACCCCGCTGCAAGAAAAAAAGTTTCTCAGCGGCTTTTACACGATCCGCTGCAAATCGGGGTGGCCACCATGGGTATGGCGGCCTTGAAACAGATCCTGAATTTTGCATGAAAATTAATGAAGATGACACGCCACCCAGTGCTCATCTCCCAGATTCTTTAACTCCGGTTCTGCCTGTGAGCAGATATCCAGGCATTGGGGGCAGCGGGGATGAAAGCGGCAGCCGGATGGTGGATTGATAGGACTGGGGACATCGCCGCCCAGAATAATTCTCTCGCTCTTGGCATCTAGATCGGGAACCGGTACGGCGGAAAGCAGCGCCTGGGTGTAGGGATGCTTGGGGTTGGCGTATATATCCCGATAAGCGGCCATCTCCACAATCTTGCCCAGATACATTACGGCGATGCGATCACAGATATATTCCACCACGGCCAGATCATGGGAGATGATGATATAAGACAGCTGAAATTCATCTTGAAGATCGATCAATAGGTTGATAATTTGGGCTTGAATCGAAACATCCAGCGCGGAGACGGGCTCATCACCGATAATGACCCGGGGATTGAGGGCCAGGGCGCGGGCGACGCCGATGCGTTGCCGCTGTCCACCGCTGAATTCATGCGGATAACGCCGTCCCTGTTCAGGTGTCAAACCGACTTTTTCCAGCAGATAGGCCACCCGCTCCTTGCGCTCGGCGCCATGGTAGATCCCGTGAATCTTCATCGGGTCGGAGAGGGTTCGATTCAAGGTCATGCGCGGGTTCAGTGATGAATAGGGATCCTGGAAAATAATCTGCATTTCCCGGCGCAGTTTTAGTTTTTCCGGTTTGGTCATCCGGGACATGTCCTTGCCCTGAAAAACGACCTGACCGTCTGTCGGATCAATTAACCGCAGGATCGCCAGACCGGCGGTAGTCTTGCCGCAACCGCTTTCTCCGACGATGCCGAGGGTTTCTCCTTCCTTCAGCTCAAATGAGACGCCGTCCACCGCATAGACGTACCCCTTGATGCGGGAGAGAATTCCCTTGGTTATCGGGAAATGTACCTTTAAATCATTCACTGTGAGCAGTGTTTCCAATTTGAACTCCGTTGGAGATAGTTGGTTGTTGGTTGTAAGTTGTGGGTTGATCGTTGTTCGTTGGAACTTGTTTCCCCGAAGGCGGCTCAGCCCGGACACCGGCCAGAAGAACAGGCAGAGGATAGAAATCCCCCTCGGTCCCCCTTTAGAAAAGAGGGAGGATATATTTCCAGCAACTCACAACATACAACATACAACTACCACTTACATATCACGATTCACAAATAGCACCGCATGCGATGAATGCCCTCCAGATCGACAAACTCAGGCGGCGTTTCGCGGCAAATGTCCATCGCATGCTTGCATCGCGGGTTAAAATTACAGCCCTGCGGCAATTCATACAGGCTGGGGACCATCCCTGTAATTTCCAGCAGGCGTGTGCGACCGTGCCGTGAGCGTTCGCCCAGTTTGGGTACGGATCTCAGAAGTCCCCGGGTATATGGATGCGTCGGATGATTGAAAATATCCCGGGTGGTGCCCTCTTCAACCACTTGTCCGGCATACATGACCACGATCCGTTGGGCAATTTCCGCCACGACACCAAGGTCGTGGGTAATAATGAGAACGGCGGCACCGAAATCTTCTTTTAATTTCAGCATGAGGTCCAGTATCTGGGCCTGAATTGTGACGTCCAGGGCGGTGGTGGGCTCATCTGCAATCAGAATTTTGGGATTGCAGGCCATGGCCATGGCAATCATCGCACGTTGCCGCATGCCGCCTGAAAGCTGGTAGGGATATTCATGGGCCCGCTTCTGGGGCGAGGGCATCTGGACCTGCTGGAGGGTTTCAACGGTCCGGTCCCAACTTTCCCTTTTGCCCACCCTCTTGTGAATCTCAAACATTTCGGAAATTTGACGACCGATGGTATAGACCGGATTGAGGGATGTCATGGGCTCTTGAAAAATCATCGAAATCCGGGCTCCCCGGATGGCTCGCATCCGACTTTCCGACAATTTGAGAAGATCGGCACCTTCAAAAAAAATCTGTCCGGCCTCTATCTGTCCCGGCGGATTTTTGATGAGCCGCATGATGGACATGGCAGTCACGCTTTTACCGCAGCCTGACTCCCCCACCAATCCCAGGGTTTCACCCTCATTCAGGAAAAATGAGACGTTTTCCACCGCATTGGCGATGCCTTCAAATGTATAAAAACTTGTCTTCAGTCCCTGTACTTCGAGAAGATGCCTGTTGGTGTTCAATTGTAACTCCCTAATTTACTTACTCACAACGTTAATACTTGTTGTTCATATACGGTAGTAATAAAAAGTTCCAAATAAAACACAAATCACAAATAACAAATAAATTACAATGACCAAAATTTAAAATCCGAAACCTGTTTTGGTCATTGATTGTTGGAGTTTGAGATTTACTTGTAATTTGGTGCTTGAGTTTTGCGATTTATTTATGCCCAGGCTATCCAGCATTGGGTGCTTCCCCGTCAGTCAAATCCGATTTAATTTCCGATAAAATACACCCGGTTTAGCGCCGGTATGCTTTTCTCCGTCGACTACAATCTCACCGTTGACAATGGTTGCCAAAAGCCCCCGGGGGAAAGTTCGTGGTTGATCATAGGTTGCCATGTCACCAAATGTCAAGGGGTCAAATAAGACCGCATCCGCTCTGTAACCCTTGCGCAGAATACCGGTATCCTTCAGTCCCAGTCGTTGGGCGGTCAGTCCGCTCATTTTGTGGACGGCGGCTTCTATCGATAACGCACCCAATTCACGCACCAGCCGGCGAATCACCCGGGGAAAGGTGCCGTACAAACGCGGATGCGGACGGCCCTGGCTGGGAGATCCATCCGAACCGACCATGGCAAAGGGCAGGGCTAAAAAATGGACCATGGTTTCCTCGTTCATGGATTCTGTAATGATGGACACCGCGCCGTTTTCAGCCTCAACGAGATCCAGCAGCAGTTGGAGAGGATCGCGCTGGGTCTCTCCCGCAATTTGGGCAATACTCTTGCCTTCCAGATTTTTATGCTGCGGACTTTGAACCGAGGAGACCACAATTTTATCCAGGCCGGTATGGTCGATCATATTTTCCCAACCCGTGATTCCGTCTGTGATGCCACCGATGATGCGCTCCCGCTGCCGGGGGTCTTTGAGTCGCGGCATCAGCGAGGCCATACCACCTTCGAGGGACCAGGGCGGCAGCAGGGCCAGAATGGTCGTGCAGGAGTGAAAGTAGGGATACACATCACAGGTGATGTCGAGTCCCTGCGACCGGGCAGCCGTCAGCATTTCCACCACAATTTCCCGCAGCGCCCAGTTATTTTTTCCCGCGATCTTGAGATGGGAGACATGCACCGGAGTTTGTGCTTCCCGGCCAATGCGAATGATTTCCTCGAGGGCCGCGATAATTTTATCCGCTTCATTGCGGATATGGGAGGTATAAAATCCTCCTTTGGCGCTGACGACTCCGGCAAGTTCAATCAATTCCCGGGTGTCGGCAAAACAGCCGGGCGCATAAACCAATCCGGTTGACAAACCGGCCGCGCCTTCATCCATGGATTGGGACAGCATGGATTTCATGCGGTCTAGTTGGCCGGCTGAGGGCGCCTGATCTGAGGGACCCATGGTTGCCAACCGCAAGGTTCCGTGGCCGACCAGGCCGGCGACATTGATGGACAGGCCCGATCGCTTCCAAGGTGCCTGCATACTGACCATATGAATTCCAGTCCAGGGGATGGTTCCAAGAGCGGACATCCGAATCGCTTTCGGCGGAAATTAAGGTCCGTGAAATGGTATCCAGAGGCGCCAACGAGGTGCCGCAATTGCCCAGTACCTCCAGGGTCACCCCCTGTCTCAGTTTGATATCGGCGTCGGGATGGTCGAACAGCGAAAAATCGGAATGGCAGTGAATGTCGATAAATCCGGGTGTCAGCATACAGCCGTCGGCGGCGATGACGCGGCGGGCTTGCCCCGGGATGTGACGATCCAGGGCAGCGAAACGCCCCCCTTGAATGGCCGCATCGCCGACCCAGGCCTTTGCCCCGGTGCCGTCGACGATGGTTGCGCCTTTGATTAGTAGGTCGAACATCTTGAATAATTGCCCATATCAACCCCGGAATGTCAAGCCCAAATAGCGGATAGCCGGCGTTCTAAATAAGGATTAATCCTAATTTTTACCTTGAGCTTTGAGCTTTCAGCTGACCTCTTTTCGGTACCCTCTACCTTAAGTTATGGCATAGTTATAATTGCTGAATTATATATTGACAAGGCAGATCGGGTATGGAATTGTAGGCGCGATATTCATAATCGGAGGGATAACTCAAACAAAGGAGGACAATTTATGAGGAAAATTCTAATTTTGACACTGGTTTTACTATTTGGCTTGAGTGCTTCATCCGCTTTTGCGGTCAGAAGCGGGGGAACGCTGAATACGATGGCGCCTTACGGCGGCGATCTCTTTGGACTTGATCTTCACAAATCGACCCGTTACCAGGATTTTCTGGTGGGGATGAATATTCATCGTTGCTTATATCGATGGGATGCCGAGAAAAACGAGCCGGTACCGGAGTTGGCTGAAAGTGTCACCGTTTCCGATGACGGCCTGGTGTTTACCTACAAGCTGAGGCCCAACATCAAGTTTCACAACGGCCGCCAGTTGATTGCGGATGATGTGATCTGGTCCTATAACCGGATTGCCGGTATGAAACCCGCATCACCGAATTTAGACCAGGTTAAACCGATCCAAGGGTGCCAGGATGTCGTGGATGGCAAAGCGACAACGATGTCCGGTCTCAAGAAAATCGACGATCTCACTTTCACGATGACATTGGACGATCAGGTGGACCCGAAATTTTATCTCTGGCTGCCGGGCACCGACATATTTCCGAAAGAGGAAGTGGAGCGACTGGGGGATGCCTTTACCACCAATCCGGTGGGTTGCGGCCCGTTTAAATTTGTCAAATGGGTCAAGGGATCCGAAGTGGTGATGGAAAAGTTTGCTGATTTTTACCTAGAGGGCAAACCCTATCTGGACAAAGTGGTCTACAAAATCATGGGTGAGGCGGCTCCCCGCGACCTGGCTTTCAAGGCCAAAGAGCTGGATGCCACTATCGTGGGCGCGGTCAACTATCCCGAGTATAAAGCCGATCCGGTGATTTCCAAGAATATGATCGAAGTGGCCGAGATGTTTACCCGCCTGGTGGGTTTCAACCCGGATTTCAAACCCTTTAGTGACAAGCGGGTGCGTCAGGCCATCATCTCATGCCATTCCGGCCGATCTGATCATCGAGAAGTTCCTCAAGGGCAAAGCGTTTCCGGCCCGCGGTTATCTGCCGACGACCTCGCCGGCGTTCAATCCCGAGATCAAAAAATACGAATTCGACCTGGAAAAAGCCAAACAGCTCATGAAAGAAGCGGGCTATGAAAACGGCTTTGAGGTTGAGCAGGCCATCGGCACGGCCAATATATCCTGGGGCACCGGCATCTATGAAGCGGCCATGCCTTATCTGAAAAAACTCGGCATCACCCTGAAGATCCAGCAGATGGAAGGGGCCGCCATGGCCGAACGCGTCCGCCAAGCCGATTACCAGATGTTTATCTGGTCGCTGGATTCCGGTCCGGATCCGCTGGAGGTATTGTCCGCTGGAAGTCGGATAATCCACCGGCAGCCGGCAACTACGTCAAGTACAACAATCCCGAATTTGACAAGCTGCTGGATATGGCGGCCGCCACCCGGGATAAGGATGAAAAGATCGGCTATGTCAAACAGGCTGAAGAAATTTTCGTCGAAGATGCCCCGATCTGGTTCTTCAATTACAACAAAGCCGTCTTGGCGCATCAACCCTGGGTCCACGGTCTGGCAGCGGTGGCCCCGGAAATGATGTTCCAGGATATGACCAGTGTATGGATCGACGAAACCTCACCGCGGGCCAATATGAAGTAGTTATTTCTCAACGGGGGAACGTTCACACCGTTCCCCCTTTTCATACAAAGTGCAGATATCGTTGATTGGTTGATTAGTTGATTGGTTAAGTGGTTGTGAATATGGATTTATCCCATATTTACAAAATAATTGAACCCTTCATGGTTAAACAATCGTAGCAATTTAAAATCATGACTGTAATTTACCTGGTCAACCATTCAACCAGTAAACTATTCAGCGAGGCCTAAAGTAGGGAAAACCCATGTTCGCTTATGCCGTCCGGCGCATACTTCAGTTCATTCCCACCATCCTGGCCGTCGCCTTTATCATTTTTCTGCTGCTCAATGTCCTGCCCGGCAACGCGGCTCTGATGGCGGCCGGGGAGCAGGACCACAACATCGACGCGCACTATATTGAACAAATGAAGAAAGACTGGGGCCTGGACAAGCCGGTCTGGCTGCGGTTCCTGATTTATGTCAAGGACCTGTCCACCGGTAATCTGGGCTTGTCTTTTCTGCGGCGGGAGCCGGTGGCCCAACTCATTTTAGACCGGCTCTGGCCGACGTTGAAACTGGCGCTGGTCGCCATGGTCGTTGCAGTTTCTCTGGGCATTCCGCTGGGTTTCTATTCCGCTTTGCGCCAGGGAAAATGGCTGGACACCTTCAGCATGATGGGCGCCGTATCAGGCGTATCCATGCCCCAGTTCTGGCTGGGGCTTTTGCTGATGTATTTTATCTCCGTCAAATTACGCCTGCTGCCGCCCCAGGGCTACGGCGACGGATCCATTAAAAACATCATTCTGCCGGGATTTACCCTGGGGGTGGCCTACATGGCGCTATTGGCGCGTACCACCCGGGCGGCGGTGGTGGAGATCCTCAACAACGACTATATTCGGACCGCGCGCGCCAAAGGACTTTCCGATTTGATGGTAAACCGCAGGCATGTCTGGCGCAACGCCTTGATTCTGGTGCTGACCACAGCCGGTTTGCAATTCGGGGCGCTTGATGGCCCAGACGGTGATCGTGGAAAAACTGTTTTCCTGGCCGGGTCTGGGATCCCTGGTCGTCGACTCCATTTTCCAGCGGGACATCCCGGTCACCCAGGGGTGCATTCTGGCCATCATCACGGTATTTCTGCTGGTTAATTTGATCGTGGATCTGCTTTACGGGTTTATCGATCCCAGAATACGGGCGTCTTATAAATGAACACGACCACCAGAAAACTATTACGACAGACCAATCTCATCATGGGCGGCATCATCACCCTTTTCGTGATCTTCGTGGCCGTATTCGCATCGTTTCTGGCCCCCTATCATCCTGTCGACGACGCCGACCTGATGGTATCCGAAGAGCCGCCCAGCGCCACTTTTTGGTTCGGCACCGACAACCAGGGGCGGGATGTATTGTCCCGGGTGATCTACGGGTCCCGAATTTCCCTGGCAGTGGGGTTGATCTGCCAGGCGTTCAACACGATGATCGGTGTGGTCCTGGGCTTGTCCGCCGGTTTTTTCGGCAAGTGGTGGGATGATTTTGTCATGGGTTTGACCAATGTGATGCTGTCCATCCCTTCCCTTATTTTTGCCCTGGCGGTGATGGCCTTGCTGGGCCCGGGCCTGCTGAATGTCTTTGTGGCCCTGGGCTTTACCAACTGGTCTTACACCTGCCGCATTACGCGTTCCCAGGCCCTTTCGGCACGGACGCTGGACTATGTCCAAGCCGCCAGAGCACTGGGCTACGGGCGAATCCGCATCATGTTCACCCAGGTATTGCCGAACATCGTCGGTCCCATCCTGGTCATCGCCACCCTGGGCGTGGCCTGGGCCATCCTGTTGGAAGCGTCGCTTTCCTTCCTCGGTTTGGGGGTGCAACCGCCGACGCCATCCTGGGGCGGCATGCTGTCTGCGGCCAGGGAGCAGCTTTTTACAGCACCCTGGATCAGCATCTTTCCGGGAATTGCCATCTTTGTTACGGTTCTGGGTCTCAATCTTCTCGGTGACGGCCTGCGGGATATTCTGGATCCCCATACGACCTACCAGGTGAGATGATGAGCGAACAATCGCGATATTGGATACTGGTTACTGGATGCTCGAAAAGAGAGCCACCTGCACCAGGTGCTGCTGTTTTACTATCTATAAGATCGACAAGTTACCTCGTTAATTCATTGTAGAGAACAGAAGTCAGAAAACAGAGAACTGAAGACAGAAGAATAAGGTAAGATAATTCCAGAACTCGTCACTCTGCTCTATATCCTCCAAACTCTGCTCTATCCAGCCAGGAGCTTGGTCTGTTACATGCGGCTCTCATTTCATCTACCGGAAAATTAGATAGCGATGATCAAATTCTAATAACGAATAACAATTAACACCTAGTAAAGCATTTTACGCTCAATTAGGGTACGAATACCGTATCTTCTCAAAACTGAAAGGAATATTGAATGGACTTTGCGATTTTTTCGACGCGAATTTTTACCGGAAACCCCTCACAACCATGGGCGGAAGCACTAAAAGTAACCGATGATCGGATCACCCACATCGGCAGCAATGCTGAAGTCAAAAAAGCCTGCAGCACGAATACCGAGATGCTGGATCTACCCGGAAGACTGGTGACACCCGGTCTGGTGGACGCCCACTGTCATTTTCTAAACCTGGGACGATCTTTTCAAATGGTAAATCTTCGCAATGCTGGTTCTCTGGCGGAGGTCCGGGAACGGATTCAAAAAGCGGCGGTTTCACGCCGACCGGGGGAATGGGTCATCGGCCGCAGTTGGAACCACCATCAGTGGGCAGAACAGCGCGAACCCACGCGAGAAGATCTAGATGATATCATCCCGGACAACCCGGCCATGATGGTACGCGCCTGCGGACACAGCATATGGGTCAATACGGCGGCCCTCGAGCGGGCCGGTGTAACCCGTCAGACCCCCAACCCGGCCGGCGGGCAAATCGATAAAGACCCCGACAGCGGTGAGCCCACCGGGTTGCTGCGCGAGGCCCGCGACATCATCGAAGCGCATATCCCCCCCATCACCCTGGAAGCGCGCAAACAGATGGTTCTGGCTGCGCAGGAGGATGCCCTGCGAAACGGGTTAACCGGCGTGCATACCTGTGAAAGCCTCCGTGAATGGGAAGCATTTGCGGCTTTGGAAGCGGAAGGAAAATTGAAAATAAGGGTCTATCACTTGCTGCCTCCCGATGATCTGGAAGAGGCCGTCGGCCGGGGGATTACCGCCGGTTTCGGCAGTGAACGGCTGTGGTTTAAACATGTGAAGCTTTTTGCCGATGGTAGCCTGGGTTCCGGCACGGCCCTGATGCATGCTCCCTATAGTGACGACCCCAGCGAATGCGGCATTGCCTGCCTCGAAAAAGAAATTTTGGAAGAAAAAATTAAATTGGCATACAGCCATGGCTGCGATGTGGCGATTCACACCATCGGCGATCTTGCCGTGACCAATGCGCTGGAAAGCATTGCCGCCGCACGCAAACAATTTCCGGGAGACCATAGAGATCGGCTGGAACATGTGCAGATTTACCGTCCGCGGGATCTCTCACTGTTCCATGACCTGGAGGTGGTGGCCTCGGTGCAGCCGGTGTTTATTCCGACGGATTGGAAACCGGCCGATAAACGCTGGGGACCGGAACGATGTCGCAATGCCTATGCCTGGAAATCTATGCTTCAGAACGGCTTACGGGTGCAATTCGGCTCCGATGCGCCGGTGGAGAGCATCAATCCGCTTTATGGAATCCAGGCAGCCGTTACCCGCCAAACCGTGTCCGGGGAACCGCCCGGCGGTTGGTATCCCGAACAAAAACTGTCCCTTGAAGACAGCATTACCGGCTTTACAGCGGTGGCGGCCTGGTCCACCCGGACCGAGGCAAACCTTGGCTCAATTTCACCCGGAAAATGGGCGGATCTTACCATTTATCACCAGGATCTTTTCAACCTCTCACCCGACCAATGGCCGGATGTTGAAACAGAAATGACGGTGGTGCATGGTGAGGTGGTCTATAGTAGGGTTTAGGGCACAAGGCACAGGGCGGAAGGCAAAGGGCATAGGGCGCAGGGCTGAAGACAGATGGCGGATGACGGAGGACAGAGGTCAGAGGGCGGATGTCAGATGATAGATGACAGAGGGTGCAAAGCAGAGAATTTAGAATCATGCTGCCAACAAACTCCACCCTTTAGCCTTTCACTCTTCACCTCTCACTCATCACCTTTATCCTCTATCCTAACTCTATCTCAAGGCACCCAATCAAAGGAAAATACGTCACCGCCGGTAACCAGGACTCCGGTGAGGAGGGTATTATTGGCACCATTCGGCTGTGATGCAAACAACTCCTCGACCGTAATTGTATCTTGATCGGCAATGTATCCAACTCCGGAGTTGTCCGGTGCCCATTTGAATTCCTGCACCCTTCCGCCTGGTACGAGCGGACCGGAAACGACATCGGTAATGCCGCCATCGCGGGTAGTTGTGAACAGCTCGAATTCATTGATTATAAGTTGGTCGGCAATGTAAGCAATCCGGGCGCTGTCCGGCGACCAGGCAAAGTTTTCCTCCTCATCACCCGCCAGACTACGGGAAATTCGCCTACTGGGTTTAATGTCGCGATGTGGTATTCAGTTCAAATACATCACCTATAAGTATAGCGACGTAGGCGATCCGGAGGCTGTCGGGCGCCCACTTAAAAACGGTTACATCGCTAGTGGCAGCAAGACCCCCTGAGACCAGAACGTTGTTGCTGTTATTGGGTGAGGTCGTAAATAGTCGAAAGAAGCCGGTAAACGCGCGATCAGAGATTAAGGCAATGCGAGTGCTGTCCGGCGACCATTTAAAGGCAGTCACTTTTTGGCCGGGGGCCAGTCCCGAGCTAATCTGCTGAAAACTCGAGCTGACACCCGGTAGGGCTGTGAAAAGATCGATGGCAGTAATGAGGTTTTGATTCGCCCGATAGGCAATCTGACGGCTGTTCGGTGCCCAGGCAAAATCATCAACTTGGCTGGAATTTCCCTGCGGCCCGGAAACCCTGAGGATGTTCGTACCTTGCGGCAAGTTTGTATACAATTCGAATTCGTCAATACCATCTATGAGTTGGTCAGCCAGAAAAGCCAGCCGGGAACTGTCCGGCGCCCAGGCAAATGCATATTCTCCCGAAGGCAGCGGCTCCAATTCCTTTATTCCGCCGTCATCTAGTGCCATCCCGGAAATTTTGAAATTGGGGGTGTTCTTATCGAAGGGAGAAACATACAATTCCAAAACTTCATCGGTATCCTGGTCGGCAACGTAGGCGATCAAAGTGCTGTTGGGCGCCCATTCAAAGTTTCGTACATCGCTATCCGGGTTAGTCAGCGGATCCGGTAAATCCGAGATAATATCATTTTCCGTACCATCCGGCGTGGAGGTAAACAGTTCAAATTCGCGCAACGTATTTTGATCGGCAACGTATGCCACTCGTGAGCTGTCCGGTGCCCATCGAAACAAATATTCTCCGGAAGGCAACTGCAATATGCCGTTGCCGGCCATTGGTCCAGAGACTTTCACCGCTGTCTCACCACTAGTTTTGTCCACCGGGACCACATAAAGTTCAAACAACCCGGCCGTATCCTGATCGGCCACATAGGCCACATAGAAACCATCAGGTGAAATCCGAAAGGCAGCCACATTTCCTCTGGCTACCAATGGTTCGGAAAGTTTGATAATCTCGGTGCCGTCGCTAAATGCGGCATACAGTTCATCCACCCCGTCCACATCTTTATCAGCAATAAAAACAGCCGGTGGAAAAATTGAAGGCCCTAATCGCCGCCCGCTTGCACCGCCGTCATCCACACTGCCATCGCAGGCCATGATAAGGATGGAAACCAATGGCAACGCAATCATCAATAATGATATCTTGTATTTTTGTGTTGTATTCATGAAAAGTTTTCTCCTATTTTCAATTATATGCGAATCTCAGCAGATCTTTTCTGTTACCAGCAGCCACTTTTTTTCTTGTTTTCAATATTTGTAGACGAAATATTTCTCGTCGATTGTGGCCTTGGGTGACCATCTGCAGAATAAACCATAGGCATTAAAATTTGTTGGCAAAGAAACAACTGATCTTCGTTTATATTATTACAAAGAGCAAAAATCATGCAAAAAAATGATTTCAACCTGTTTATGAAAAAATTAAAAAAATTTCAGTAACTTATAGTTAACTACTAAAAGATGACGATGGATTTTGTGGAATTTTTTTACCAATATTTCTGTAATGGAATTCACAATTTGGGATGGTTTCTTCTTCTTGATAGCCCTATCCAGGAAAGGCACCCGGCATTCCTTGCTGAAATGCATCGGGTCGTGGTCAAAGCCCAGGAGGTGCCTGTTTAGAAGTTGTTCATTCCAAAAAAGGGATGCCAGCGCGGGGAGGGGGTCCCGGCACGCCGGACAGGATAAATCTAAAGCACTTTGAAGAAGGGGAGAAAACACTCCCTTTTCATTCTTTTTTATATTTCGATGTTGACATAAATGGTCTATTAGACTATATAGACTATTTAGACCCTACTGATAAAAATGAAGGAGATTGTTACGATGCATCAGATATATTCGCTAACAGAAGCCAAGTCGAAATTTTCTGAGATCATTAACCGTGTCCTTTTCAGAAAGGAAAAATTTACTATTACCAAAAAGGGAAAAGCAGTTGCCGTGGTTGCTCCTTTTGATGAAGAACCCTTTGCCGAAAGTGGCGAAGGACTGATCCGTGCCAAAGGTGCGCTGGCCCAAATAGATCGCCTTGTCGACGAGATGGTAGAGGATATTTACCAAGCCCGGAGTGAGGAGACGGATAGAAAGGTCAATTTGTAATGTATCTCTTTGACACCGATACACTGAGCAATATTGTGAAACGAAAACCATCTGAGCGGTTACTGGAAAAATTGGAGGAAACTCCCAAAGCTTTTCAGTACACAAGCTCGATAAATGCTGGGGAAATCTACTACGGAGCCTACAGAAGTTCGAGAAAAAAGCAGATATTGAAGGCCTTTGAGGAGATGGTTTTTCCAAACTTAAATATCTTACCGTTTGACGGGCAAAGCGGCCGTGTTTTCGGTATACTGAAAGCAGAACTTGAGAAGGATGGTATCGGCTGCAGCGAGCCTGACCTCAGAATTGCTGCCGTGGCAATTCAAAATAGTCTTACGCTAATTACCGGCAACACCAAGCATTTTAAAAATATACCGGGTTTGCGTATTGAAAACTGGATTGAATGAAACCATCAATAAAAGGCAAGTTGCTTAAAGAGCTCAGGTCACAGAAGGAAATTATATCCGGAGAACAACTCAGTGCAACTCTCGGAATTTCCGGGGTGTCTGTCGGGAAACACATTCATAATCTACAGGGATACGGTTATCAAATTATCTCAACCCCCAAGGGATATCGGCTGATCGACTCGCCGGATATCCCCTTTGCCTGGGAGTTTAACGATCGTAATTTCAACATTTTATACTATCCCGAAGTGTCTTCCACCATGGATACCGCCAAAGATCTGGCGAGAAAAAACTGTCCTCACTTTACAGTAATCGTGGCCGGACGGCAGACCCGGGGTCGGGGTAGATTAGAACGTCAATGGCTATCGGATGACGGCGGTCTTTACTTCACCATGGTGCTGCGGCCGGACATTGCCGTGCTGTTAAGCTCCAGGGTGAATTTTCTGGCCTCGTTGACGCTTGCTCGCGTATTGCGCGAGTTGTTCCAGATAGATGCCGCCGTTAAATGGCCCAATGACATCCTGGTGAAGGGCCATAAAATTTCTGGGATGCTCTCCGAGCTGGAGGTTGAAACAGATCGGGTTCTTTTTATCAACATCGGTATGGGCATCAATGTCAATAACGATCCCTCCCTGGTTGAGCCCGGAGCATCTTCCCTAAAAAAAATCACCGGTCGGGAAATTTCTAAAAAAATACTGTTGGCCCGATTTCTGGATGAATTCGAAAGATCCCTGGGAAAAGCAGAATTTGAAAATGTCATCTCGGACTGGAAAAAGTATACCGTTACACTGGGTCGCCGGGTCAAAATCGTGACCCACAAAGAAGTATCCGAAGGTCTTGCGATCGATGTGGAACCCGACGGTGCGCTGGTGTTGGAACTTGCGGACGGTTCCCGCAAAAGAATTGTTTACGGCGATTGTTTCCACCAGGGATAGCCGCTCAAGTCCCATTCCACCCGTACAATATGCGATAGTATTTTTTCTTGACTAACCACACCCCTTTGACTATACCCTTTCATTTAGAAAGAATTTTCTTATCTCTAAATTACCGTGCACCCTACCAGCGGTGCTAGCCAAGTCACATCGCATCACGCCACAATCTCACATTCGCAGTTGGCCCCGGCACACGGCGGCTTTCGGGGGGGATAACGGACAAGAACCAGTCATATCAACGAGTCATATAATGCTAAAAAAAGGGGAGGTAAAACCAATGAAATGCACTAGATTACAGTTAGCAGCAGTATTGGTTATCATGGCAACATTATGTCTCGGCGGTCCGGCCATGGCCGAAAAAGTCCTTAACATCGGTATTAAATCAGCGGACATGGGCATTCTCGATCCGCATCTGTCGGCGACGACGGCCAATCTGCCAATCATGGATTCCATTTTCAACGGCCTGGTCCGGTTTCGTCCGGGGTCAGTGGATTTGGAGAAAATCGAACCCGATTTGGCCGAAAGCTGGACTTCCTCGCCGGACGGTAAAGTCTGGACCTTTAAACTGCGCAAAGGGGTTCAGTTCCACCACGGTTTCGGTGAGATGACGGCCGAAGATGTGGTTTTCAGTTTGAACAAGGCTGCAACCAAGGAGACCAGCCGTTGGTGGACCGACTACCAGTCCTTTGACAAGGTCGAAGCGGTCGACCCCTATACCGTCAAGATTACCCTCAAGAACAACGTCCCATCTATGTTCGGTTTGGTTCTCAACTACCACGGCGGCATGATTCTGTCCAAAAAAGCAGTGGAGGAGCGCGGCGACCAATTCAAGCTCAATCCTGTCGGGACCGGCCCCTTTGCCTTTGCCGAGTACGTACCCAAACAGCGGACCGTCCTCAAAGCCAACGAACAGTATTTTCACGGCAAGCCCAAAATCGACAAGATCGTTTACCGCTTTGTGCCGGTTGACCAGGGACGTGAGCTGGCCTTCACCAAGGGCGAGTTGGATATGATCGAGGGAACCAAGGCGGAATGGTGGGTCGAAAAGATGCGCAAGGACAAAAACGTCATTGTCGATATTCTAGGCCCCGGCGAGCTGACCGTGCTCCATTTTAATCTGACCCGCAAACCACTGGACAATCTAAAGGTCCGCCAGGCCATGGCCTACGCCCTGAAGCGGCAGGAGTTCCGGGAATTGGACGGCCTGACGATCACCGAAGACGGCGTCTCGCCGGTGGCACCGGGTCATCTGGGTTATACGGATGATGTCGAAAAATACGAGTACGACCTGGACAAGGCCAAAGCCTTGATGAAAGAGGCCGGTTATGAAAACGGATTTGATTTGGGCAAGTACGTCGCCAGTCCCATCTACCTGAGGACCGGCGAACTGGTCCAGGCCCAGCTTAAAAAGATCGGTATCAACTTCGAAATCCAAATGGTGGATCATCCAACCATGCACAAGATGATCCGCAATGACGTCAACCCCCTGGTTCCCTATGGATGCGCCCGCTTCCCGGTGGCCGACGTTCTGCTGACCCAGTTCTATCACTCTAATTCAATTATCGGAACACCGACCGGCGTGACCAACTTCAGCCATTACGGAGAGGCCATGCCCGGCGTGGATGATTTGATCGAGGCTGCCCGGGTCGAACCCGACATCGAGAAGCAGAAAGCCATGTGGGTCGAAGCCCAAAAGAAGATCATGACCGACCTGCCGGCCTATCCGCTGCGGGTGGTCTACGTCCTGTTCGCCCGCAAGGCCAACATCGAGTTGGGTTATGATCTGGAATCCAACATCAGCCTGATGTACCAGATCACCGAGAAGACGGACAAGAAATAGGGTAACAGTGAATTTTGAATCTGTGAACGCTTAAGAAGTCAGGAACCAGGTCGCATCGCATGCTCTCTCACGCCATCCGACGCATCATAATGTTTGTTCCGACCCTGTGGATCGCCCTTACCATCATTTTCATTTTGGTCCGGGTGGTCCCCGGGGACCCAACGGCGGCCATTATGGGCGATTATATCACCGAGGAAGGCGTCCAGACCCTCAAGCGCCAAATGGGTCTTGACCGGCCCTTGATAGAACAGTACTTCAAATACCTTTATGACCTCATCCGGGGCGACTTCGGACGGTCGCTGGTCACCGGTGGTCCGGTCATCGATCAGCTCAAAACCGCCCTGCCGCACACCCTGGAGTTGACCTTCTGCGGCATTCTAGTGGGCATGGTGACCGGGATTCCGCTGGGATTGTTTCTGGCTCTCAAACGCAACACCGTCTGGGATTACCTGGGCCGGTTTTTTTCGTTGGCCGGGTTGTCATTCCCGGTGTTTTACACGGCCATTTTGCTCATCTTGGTGTTCAGCATCAGACTCGATCTTCTGCCGGTCATGGGCGTCGGTGAAGACGGCGATTGGATCGACAGGCTTCGTCACCTCATCCTGCCCTCATTGACCCTCGGCTTGCTGATGATGTCCTACCTGACCCGCATCACCCGTTCATCCATGTTAGACGTTCTGAGCGCCGACTATGTTCGGACGGCCACCGCCAAAGGGCTGAAACGAAAAAAAGTCATTGCCAAACATGCCTTCAAAAACGCCTGTATACCCATCGTGACCGTTTTAGGACTGTACACCGGTATTCTCATCGGCTCATCGGTCTTGACCGAAATCATTTTCAACCGTCCTGGCCTGGGCAGCCTGATTGTCGGCGCGATGCAGAATCGGGATTATATCACCATCACCTCGGTCATGACACTCTACGCGGGCCTGGTGATCACCATCAACCTTATCACCGACCTGAGCTACGGATTTATCGATCCGCGGATACGATATGAATAGTGACCTTGGACGGAAAATTATTCGGACCTTTGCCCACAACCGGGCGGCTCTGTTCGGTTTGGCCATATCGGTCGTCGTGATTGCGGTTTGTCTGCTGGCTCCCTATCTGCCCTTGGATGATCCGCTGGCACACTCCATGGCCCATCGCTTTCGTCCTCCCAGTGCCGAACATTTCTTGGGGACCGATGATTTCGGGCGCGATGTGCTTTCCCGGGTCATCTGGGGCGGCCGGATCAGTCTTCTGGTCGGGGTTTTGTCGGTGGTTCTGGCCATGGGCATGGGCACGGTCATCGGGCTCGTGGCCGGCTATACCGGCGGTTTTCTGGATAGCTTGACCATGCGCATCGTGGACGTGCTGATGTGTTTTCCGACCCTGATTCTCGGCATTTTATTCATGGCCGCACTGGGCTCGGGCATGGACAGTCTCATCATCGCCATCGGGGTTGCCATAACGCCCAGATTCGCCCGTCTTTGCCGGGGATCGGTGCTGAGTATCAAGGAAAACGATTTTGTCGAGGCCGCCCGCGGGATGGGCCTAAGCAACACACGGATCATGTTCCGCCACATTTTGCCCAATGTGCTCGGTGACATGCTCGTTATGGGTTCACTCTGGATCGGGGCGATCATCGTCGCCGAAGCCGGTTTGAGTTTTCTGGGCCTCGGCGTACCGCCGCCAACACCCAGCTGGGGACGGATGGTCCGCGACGGGATGGACTATCTGAGCCACGCCGATTGGGTCAGCATCTATTCCGGCGGCGCCATTCTGGTGACCGTAATCGGTTTCAACCTATTTGCTGATGGCCTGAGAGACATCATGGATCCCAAGTTGAGACGGTGAAAAGAATTCTGACAGCAAGCAGGCGAATATGACGACAGCAGCCGATAAGATTGTGACCGTCGAAAATCTCCGAACGGTATTTCATATTCCCGAGGGGATCGTCCCGGCGGTCAACGACGTCAATTTCCACATCCGATCAGGAGAAACCGTCTGTATTGTGGGCGAGTCCGGTTGCGGCAAAAGCGTCACGGCCATGTCCATCATGCGTCTTATCCCCGATCCGCCGGGCAAGATCATTGCAGGCCGGATCGAATTCAACGGCATCGATCTGCTGCGGCTGCCACCGCCCAAAATGCGCGAGATTCGAGGCAATAAGATTGCCATGATCTTCCAGGAACCCATGACTTCGCTAAACCCCTTGTACACCGTCGGCAATCAGATCTCGGAGGTCTATATCGAGCACAAGGGCATGGGCCGACGTGAGGCCTGGGACGCCTCGGTGGAGATGCTGGGCAAGGTCGGCATCCCGGCTCCCGCTGAACGCGCGGTGCAGTATATTCACGAAATGAGCGGCGGCATGCGCCAGCGAGCGATGATCGCCATGGCCCTGGCCTGCAATCCAACCCTGCTCATCGCCGACGAACCGACGACCGCCCTGGACGTAACCATCCAGGCCCAGATACTGGAGCTGATGCGGGACCTTCAAGCCCGGACGGGGGCGGCCATCCTTCTCATCACCCACAACCTGGGTGTTGTGGCTGAAATGGCCGACCGGGTTATCGTTATGTATTTGGGCCGGGTGGTCGAGGATGCCGACGTCCAAACCATCTTTGACGATCCGCTTCACCCTTACACCCGGGGCCTGATCGCCTCCATCCCTTTTCCCGGCCGCAAATCCTTGCTTGGCAAGCGGCCGCTGGAAGAAATAAAGGGCATGGTGCCGAGTATGTACGACCTGCCCCGGGGCTGTTATTTCCATCCCCGCTGCAAGATAAGTCGAGACCAATGCCGCCGCCAGTCCCCGGAACTGTTCAATTTGAATGGAACTCATAAGGTGGCCTGCTGGGCGGCCGAAGAGCAATGGACATGAGTGCACACAACGAATACATCCTGGCCGTTACCGATTTGAAGAAGTATTTTCCCGTGAGAAAAGGTATTTTTAAAAAAACGGCCGGCTCTGTCCATGCCGTAAACGGGGTATCGTTTAAGATAAGACCCGGCGAATCCCTCGGTCTGGTCGGGGAGTCCGGTTGCGGTAAGACGACCCTGGGCAAATGCGTCACCTTTCTGAACCGACCTACGGCCGGCCAGGTCGATTTCGACGGCATCCGGCTAAACGAGTTGGACAGCCAGGGCCTGAAGCGGATTCGACCTCAGTTCCAGATGATTTTTCAGGATCCCTATTCCACCCTGAATCCCCGGATGTCGGTGGAGAGCATGCTGGCCGAGCCGGTCAAGCTCTATGAGAACCGGAACCCTGCCCAGCGTCGGGAACGGGTGCGGGAATTGCTCGATATCGTCGGGCTCCGGCCCGAACACGCATCGCGCTACCCACATGAGTTCTCCGGCGGCCAGCGTCAACGCCTGGCCGTGGCCCGGGCTTTGGCCCTCAATCCGTCGCTGATCGTCTGTGACGAACCGGTCTCGGCCCTGGATGTCAGCATCCAGGCCCAGATCCTGAACCTGCTCGATAATCTTAAAGAGGAGTTCGGGTTCAGTTACCTGTTCATCTCTCATGACATCGGGGTCGTCGAGCATGTGGCCGACCGGATCGCTGTCATGTACCTGGGAAAAATCGTTGAATTGGCCAAAGACACGGATTTGTGTCAGAATCCCAAACACCCTTATACCCAGGCATTGATGGCGGCCATACCACTTCCCAAAGCCGGTGCCAAAAAAAACAGATCGCGTTTGCTGGGCGGCGATGTTCCAAGCCCTATTCATCTGCCTTCCGGCTGTTTTTTCCACCCACGCTGTGCTTTCGCCAAGTTGCGCTGTAAAGAAGAAATGCCGGTATTACGCCAATTGCAAGATGATCGGGAGGTCGCATGCCACTTGTTCGATTAACTTTATGTATCATAATTTCTGCAAAAATTGGGATCATTTCTGTTTTTGCGACCATCTTTTAAGTAATTCGTGTGGAATAATGGAATATTGGATATAAAATGTGGGAAAAGCCATATTCTACAAAAAATGTTGAAGCTACATTTTTTATTATATTCGCTTTAAAAAGAATATATCGGAGTGGAGGAAAATGAAAGCATTGGTGCTGGGAATCGGACTTCAAGGCAAAGCCGTGGTCCACGATCTGGATAAAAGCCGTTCGATAACGGAAATCATTGCTGCTGATAGGGAATTGGTGGAGGTTGAGCAATATTTAATCCGTTCCGGGGTAAAAAAGGCCAAAGCCGCATCCTTTGATGCCTCGGATGAAGGCCAACTCCAACAGTTAATATCAGAAACAAACCCGGATATCGTCGTCTGCATGCTGCCGGCTTCTTTTGGGTATGCGACCGCAAACGCCGCCATCGATGCCGGCAAACCGTTTGTTTCAACCAGTTATACCGGCCGAATCGCCGAATTGGCGGAAAAGGCCAAGCAGAAAAAAGTCGCAGTCCTCCCGGAAATGGGACTTGACCCCGGAATCGATTTGATTCTGGGAAAGATGGCCATTGAAGCGCTGGACGAAATTCATGGCCTATACTCCTACGGCAGCGGCGTACCCGAACCGGCATGCGCGGATGACAACCCGCTTAAATATAAAATTACCTGGACCTTTGACGGTGTGCTTCTGTCTTACAAAAGACCGGCCCGGCTGCTCAAAGACGGAAAAGAAATCTCAATTGCACCGGAGGATATATTCAACGAAGAAAATATTCACAGGGTGGACATACCGGGTTTAGGCCGGATGGAAGCCTATCCCAACGGCGATGCAATTTCATTTATCAAAGCGTTCGGCCTCAACCATAGGGTGACGCATATGGGGCGGTTCGCCATGCGCTGGCCGGGGCATTGTGACTTCTGGCATATCATGTCCACGATGGGATTCCTGGACGACCCGCCCGTTTTGATCGACGGTGTCGAAGTGTCACCTTTCAAGTTTGTATCGGCCCATCTTTCGCGCCAGCTTCAGTATCGGAAAAATGAACGCGACGTCGTCGTACTCCGGATTCACGCTTGGGGGGTCAAACACGGCCGCCGGACCAATGTTATCTATGATCTGATCGACTATCGCGACCTGGAAACCGGTTTCTTCGCCATGAACCGGACAGTTGGCTTTACCGCCAGTATCGCCGCCCAGATGCTCTTGGACGGCACGATTGCCGAAACGGGACTGCTCTCACCCATCCGGCATGTACCGACACTACCATTTATCGATGAACTTAAAAAGAGGAACATAACGATTCAATACCGGGAGGAGGGATGACTGACCGGGATTGTTCCACAACCCTTCATAAACTGGCTGAATTCATTATCGGCTTGAACGCCTCGGATATTCCCGCTGCCGCCATTGAGATGGCCGGCCGTTGCGTTTTAGACGCTTTGAGCGCCGCCATTGCAGGATTTCAGACACCGGCCGCGGAATCGATACGACGTTTTGGGAGTGTTTTTTTCCCCGCTGGACCGGCCGTGATCTGGTTGTCCGATCAGAAAACTTCTCCGGCGGGAGCAGCGATGATGAATGCCGCTGCCGCTTGTGCCCAGGATCTGGATGACGGCCATCGCGAAGCCGGCGGCCATCCCGGCGCCTCGATCATTCCAGCCGGCCTTGCTGCGGCGGAAGCTGCAGGTGCCGACGGGAAGTGCTTTTTAGCGGCGGTCGTCATCGGCTATGAAATCGGCATTAGAATATCAGCGGCCAGAGATATGAAGGCTATTGACACCTATTCAACCGGCAGGTGGTGCAGCTACGGTGCGGCCGCCGCCGGCGGATGGTTACGGGGCCTGACCAAAAATAATCTGGCTCAGGCCCTGGCGATTTCGGGAATATACGCACCGCTGCAGTCCGCCTCCGCTTACAGCAATATGGAGCACCATACCAAAGAAGGCATCCCCTGGGCCACACTGACGGGCCTGGCCGCGCTGGATATGGCTGAGTCCGGCTATCGCGGCCCCTTGGATATACTCGATCATAGGGGTTATTTTAACGCCGAAAAGATTTTGTGCGATCTTGGAGAGTCCTGGGCCATCGAACAAACCTACTTCAAACCCTATTCCTGCTGCCGATGGTTGCATGCAGCGATTGAAGGCTTGTTTGATCTGATGGATCACTACGCTCTAAAGGCGGATCAAATCCTTTCGGTGGAAGTTCATACCTTCGGGCGTGCCCTGAAAATAAAAAATCATACCCATCCAACCAGCATTGAAGGCGCTCAATATTCGATACCCTTCTGTCTGGCGGTCGCGGCCCATGAGGGTGCGGCTGCCCTGCTGCCGCTCAGTGCCTCATTATTGGGAAGACGCGATCTTTCCAAGTGGGCCGAACGCGTCAGTCTGCATTTGGATCCGCAGGCCGAAGAACTGTTTCCAGCCATGACAACCGCCCGCATCGTTATAGAGACCCGTCAGGGCCGGCTTGAACGATCTGTTTATCATCCTTTCGGCGATCCGGCCAACCCGATGTCGAGTGTCGATTTGGAGAATAAATTCCGGCGCATCGCTGAGATGACCCTACCGAAGCATCGGGTCGGCGCTATGCTTGATGGCGTGGCTTGTCTGGCAGATACCAGTTTGGCGCCCCTGTTGAAGGCGCTCTCCGGAGCTCCCATATGACCGATGTCGAGTAACCCATGACCTATTGTGATTCAGATATTGTCGTTGTCGGCGCCGGGATTGTGGGGGCCTTTACCGCTTTGCGTCTGGCCCAAAGAATGCGTACCGTAATTCTGATCGATAAGGGAGACATCGGGCGTGAGTCCACCGGGCGGTGCGCCGGCGGCATACGGCAGCAATATCGTGATCCGGCTGAACTGCCCCTGGCCCTGAAGGCTGCAGATATTTGGGCCGCTTTGGAAGCGGAACTAAATGAGCCGCTGGAATATCGCCGTCATGGGAGTTTGAAGCTGCTTCACAACGCCGATGAACTTGAGCAAGCGCAAGCCAGAATTTCCCGCGAACGGCAATCCGGTTTGGATGTCGATTTGCTGACGCCGGCAGAAGTGGTTGACTACGCACCTGCCATCAGGTCGGATGTCGATCTATCCGGGGGGACCCTTTGTATGACCGACAGCACGGCCAATCCGCTTCTTTTGGCCCGTGCTTTGGTTCCTGCCCTGGATCGGGCGGGTGTGGCCGTCAAAACCCATGAGCCGGTCCGCCGATTCGAAAAGGTCGGCGATCGGGTTGTGTCGGCCATTACAGATCGGGCTGAATATCGCGCTGAAACTTTTGTGAATGCCGCCGGCAGCTGGTCTGCCGAACTGTGCAGAAACCTGGGACTTCATTTCCCCTGCACGATTCGCAAATCGCAGCTCCTGATCACCGAAGCGGTGTCACCGATCATCAGGGGGTTTATCAGCTTTAACAATGGATATGTTCGGCAGGCGATCGACGGGAATCTTCATCTCGGTGTCCGGGGCCTGCCAATCGATGTGCTTGAAAAATCACTGACCTACAGTGCGTTCATCGATGCCGGCCGATTTTTTCCCAATGTATTTCCCTTTATCCGCAATATTCATATCATTCGCGGATTCGCCGGTTTCACCACCTGGCCGCCGGACGGCATTCCCATCATCGATAAAACGCCGGGACTGGACGGTTTCTTTTTAGCCGCCGGTTTTTCCGGACACGGATTCTGTCTCGGACCCGTGGTCGGAGAGCTTTTGGCGGAGTGGATATGTGACGGTTCAACCAGCCTTGATTTAAGCCGATTTTCATGGATACGCTTTGACCAACTCAAAAATGATGGCGAAACAGCTAACAACGGAGGACCGAATTGACAGATCCGGTTAAAGCGATGCGAGTAGGGAATTTGTCAGACCGCGGCGAGCCGGTTGAAATCATCGTAGATGGTGAACCGATTCCAGCATACTCAGGTGAAACGGTTGCCACCGCCCTGATGGCGGCTGGTCGCTGGATTCACCAGATCCACAACGGTCGCCCGCTTGCCACCTTCTGTAATATTGGCGTCTGTTACAGTTGTTTAATGACCATTAACGGTATCAACGGCGTGCGGGCGTGTCAGACCCCTGTGGCCGACGGGTTGACCATCAAAACCCGCCGTCTGGCAAAAGGCCGGTTGAAATGATGAAGCAGTTTGAAGCCGTGGTGGTGGGTGCCGGACCGGCCGGAATGGCTGCAGCGCTGGCACTTTCCGAACACGGTGTCAACACCGCCGTCGTCGATGAGGCCGAAGCGCCCGGCGGGCAAGTTTACCGACGCGTCCCGCCGGCTTTCAAAGAGACGTCCGCAAGGCGTATGACCTACCGTCAGCGAACCGGGCGGCGCTTGATCCGGGCGTTTCTACTACCCAGCGAAAAACTGACCCATTTTACAGAATCTTCCGTTTGGGGCACATTCGGACCTTATCGCCTCGATGTATTACACAACCATCAAACTCATACGCTGGCATATCGAAAGCTGATCATCTGTGAAGGCGCGAATGAGCGCTTTGTTCCTTTCCCGGGCTGGACCTTACCCGGCGTCATGAGCATCGGCGCCATGCAGAAATTACTCCATCACCAGCGCCTGATTGCCGGGAAACGGATCCTGCTCGCCGGCACCGGCCCGTTGCTGATAGCGGCAGCAGCGGAGCTGACACAAACGGGTGCTTCGATGGTCGGTGTCCTCGAAGCTGCTAAATTGCTGGACTCGACGCCATTGCTGTCTGAGATGTTTCGGCAGAAAGGATTGCTTGAGGAAAGTATCGCCCATCTCATCCCCCTGCTTAAAACCAGAAAACTTTTCCAGCAGCGCAGTTGTATCGTCGAGGCTCACGGAAAGGATCAGGTCGAAGCGGCAACCATTTGTCAACTGGACGATGACTGGCGGCCCATCAGGGCTTCCATGAAGATTGTGAAAACTGACGTTGTGGGCATCGGCTTTGGCTTTAAACCTGGTGCTCGACTCAGCAGGCTCTGTGGCTGTGCGCATCGTTTCGACAGCAAGAAAGGCGGATTTGGGCCCATTTTGGACGCCTATCAAGCTACCGATCAGGCAGATATCTATGTTGCCGGTGATGGGGCCGGTATCGGCGGCGCCACAATGGCTGAAATACAAGGAGCGGTTGCAGGGCTGCATGCTGCACATTCTCTTGGCCGGATTCCCAACAACCGGTTTGCGGCGTTGGTCCAACCGCTATTGAGAGCCCAAAAAAGAGTGGCACAATACGCTGAAAAGCTGGAGCAGATCTACAGGCCCCGCGATGCCATTTATCAAACCGTTACCCCTGAAACCATTATTTGCCGTTGCGAAGGGGTCACCGCCGGGGAGATATGGGAACAAATGGATAAAGGCCGATTGGACCTGACGTCTCTGAAACCGTCGCGCCTGGGGATGGGGCCCTGTCAGGGGCGGGGCTGCGAATCCATTGCGGCGGAGTTATTGCGCCTGCATGGCGTCGATGCGCACATGATCAAGCCCATGAGATTGCGCCCGCCTCTGATTCCGATTCCGATTTCGGTATTTGAGGAAAACAATAAATAGATGTTTGTATAAGACATTCGGCTTTTTTCCAAGACTGCGCTCGGAAAAAATTTCCCCTGAAGGTCAGCGAGCACGCCGATAATTAATGTTGAACTGATGAGCAGACGCCGCCTCGACCATTTGTTAATGAATCTATATTCATATCCAAGTTAAAATCTTTTTTAGTTCCTCCAGAAATCCATTTTTTCGTTTAATCATATCTAAGATATTGTATTAATGATTAATATATTCTAAGTAGTTCTAAAATAGTTTTAGCTTAATTAACTCTTGACAGGCAATATTGATTTGTATTATGAATGAATACTCATTCATAATATAACTATGCAGCAAATCAAACAGGGGTATAAAAATTACTAAAAAGGTAAAAAATAACAAGTATCATCTTATCCTGGAAGCGGCGGTAAAAGTTTTTGCCCGACAGGGATTTTACCAGTCAACTGTCGCCCAGATCGCCAAGGAAGCCGGTGTGGCCGATGGTACGATCTATCTGTATTTCAAAAGTAAAGACGACATTCTGGTCCATTTTTTTCACTATAAAACCAAGCAGGTCTTTGAACGGTTTCAGGCGGAAGTCGACAAGGCCGAAAGTGGTTTGATTAAGCTGCGCAATCTCATCCGACGGCATCTTGCCGAGTTTCAAAAGGACAGGGATATGGCCATTTTATATCAGGTGGGAACCCATCAGATCGATCGCCTGGCCGAGGAGCAGATCAGGGAAATGTCCAAGATGTATCAGGACCTGGTTGCGGAGATTGTCGAAGTGGGACAGCAGGAAGGCAGTATCCGCAAGGATCTCTATGTCGGTCTGGTAAAACGGTTCATTCTCGGTGCTGTCGATGAAGTGATCAATACCTGGCTGCATTCGGAAAGAGATTATGACCTGGCTTCCATGGCCGACCCGCTGGTGGACCTTTTTATCAGAGGCATTGGGACCTCTGGAATGACGAGTGACGAATGACGATTGACGAATTGAGGAGGTCGCTTCGCTCTACCTTCCTTAACAAATATTCTTGATCGTTTTGTAACAAGTCTAAGACGTCCTCTGACGTCATTCCGGCGAAGGCGGGAATCCAGTATTTTCGAATAGTTCTGGTTGCCTGCCTTCGCAGGCATGACGGAATTTCAGACTTCTTACGATTTTGTCAGTCTCAGAAAAAGAATAATACCCTAGTGACTCATCTGTTACGCAAAATTTAACCTTAAAGGGAGATTTAGAACATGGCACAACAAATTGCAGATCGACGGGATATTGAGTTTGTTCTCCACGAGCTATTGAATGTTGGAGAATTGAGCGATCATGAAAAGTTCGCCGAATTCAACAAAAAAACGGTTGATCTCATTATCGCCGAAGCCCGCAACCTGGCAATCAAGGAGATTTTGCCCACCCAAATTGACAGCGATCGGGAAGGCGCGCAATTCGACGCCGGAAACGTGACGGTTCCGGAGTCCTTCCACAAGGTCTGGGAATTATTCAAAGAAGGTGAATGGCTGGCCATGATCGAGGACCCGAAATGGGGAGGGCAGGGCATGCCCCGGGCCGTCGCCCTGGCTGCCAGCGATTTTATGAACGGGGCCAATTTTGCCTTTATGATGTATGCCGGATTGACCCACGGGGCCGGCAAGTTGGTTGAGACATTTGGAACCGAGCAGCAAAAAACACTTTTTTTAGAGAAAATGTATACCGGCGAGTGGACCGGCACTATGCTTTTGACAGAGCCGGAAGCCGGTTCCGATCTGGGGGCATTGACGGCTTCGGCCGTTAAAAATGAGGACGGCACTTACACGATCACCGGAAACAAGATTTTTATTTCATCCGGTGACCACGACCTCGCGGAAAATATCATTCATCCCGTCCTGGCGCGTATCGAAGGTGCCCCCGAAGGCACCGCCGGGATCTCCCTTTTTATCGTCCCCAAGATCTGGGTCAATGAGGACGGCAGCCTGGGTGAGCCCAATGATGTTGTCTGTACGGGGGTGGAAGAAAAAATGGGGATCCACGGCAATGCGACATGCTCCATGTCCCTTGGCAGTAAGGGGAAGTGCCGCGGAATGTTGTTGGGAGAAGAAAATAAAGGCATGCGCAATATGTTTTTAATGATGAATGAGGCCCGTTTGCTGGTGGGGATTCAGGCGTTCTCCTGTGCCAGTGCAGCTTACATGTACGCCGTCAATTATGCCCGTCAGCGGGTCCAGGGCAGGCATCTGTTGAACATGATGGACAAAAGCGCACCATCGGTTCCGATCATCCAGCACCCGGATGTCCGACGCATGCTGATGACCATGAAGGTCTACGTTGAAGGTATGCGCACGCTGCTGTATTATGTTGGAATGTGCGACGACCGGATCGATGTTGCCGAAAACGAGGAAGAAAAAGCCAAATACAAAGGCCTTATCGATTTGTTGATCCCGCTGGCCAAAGGCTATGTCTCGGACAAGGCGTTTGATGTCTGTAATCTCGGGGTCCAGGTTTACGGCGGTTACGGCTATATCAAAGAGTATCCCATGGAACAGCTTTTGAGGGACTGCCGGATTACGCCCATATATGAAGGGACCAACGGCATTCAGGCCATGGATCTTTTAGGCCGAAAACTTGGATTGAACAAAGGCAAGCCGATCATGGACCTGATGGGTGAGATTCAAACGACCATTGCCGCTGCCAGGATGCATACAAAGATTGAAATATATGCCGGTAAGGTGGAAGAGGCGCTGAATAAACTGGGTGAGGTCGCCCTGCACCTGGGTAAAACGGCTATGTCCTCAGAGGTAATGACCGCCTTTGCCCACGCCTATTCATTTATGGAGGTATCCGGCGATGTGGTCATGTCCTGGCTGCTGTTGTGGCGCGCCACCATCGCCGCCGAAAAGCTTGAAAACGGTGCCAAGAAAAAAGATGCCGTATTTTACGAGGGCCAGCTGAAAAGTGCCGAATTCTTTGTCCATTCCGTCCTGCCGGTTACCCTTGGAAAAATGAATGCCATTCTCGCAACCAACAGTGCCGTGGTGGATATCGCTGAAGATTCGTTTGGCGGGAAATAAGTTGGGTATTAGGTATTGGTATGGTATTAGTTATTGGTTATGGGTAAGGGTATTGATACTAGTTATTGATGACACAGGTAGAGTGGCATGCGACGATTGACGAACTAAGGAATTTTATCGGTTTTTATGAGATCAATAATTTCAAACCGGTCTTGTCTGAACAGTGTATTCATGATATGCAAACGCTCTGAACAGGCATTCATGATATGCAAACGCCTTGTGATTGAGATAGGTTTAGCTGTTCAGGGTTCAACAATCCGGGTTGAGAAAAACCGGAAAAGCTCGTATCAGTGGGAGAAGTCTTCACCTGGTTATCGATCCGTTTGACTCGATGGGTATGACGGATATCAGATATTGAATAATATTGTGGACTGCATCCATCGATTGTAACCTTTGAACATAGAACCTTGAACTCTGAACCTTTCAGTTTTAATTCTAATACAAGGAGACTGAACAAATACCATGCAACCCGCTTTGATTTCTCCGGCGTCCGCCTCATTTCTCGGCATTCCTTTAAACATTATTTATATTCTGATTCCCCTGGCCGGAATTGGAGCCTTTGCCTATATCATCAATAAGCGGATTAAACCGCTGCTCAAAGCTGCTCCGGATGATCGCTTTAACAGATTCGCCGAAAGGATCCGGTCGGTGCTGAAAATCTGGCTGGCCCAATGGCGTCATCCGCGCTACCTGTTGGCGGGTGTGGTTCATATCTTCCTGTTTGCCGGTTTTTTGATCCTGGGGGCCCGTTCCACCCAGCTGGTATTCATCGGCTTTATAGAAGGATTTGAGCTGCCGGGTTTCAGCGGGGCTTTCGGTACTTTTTACAATTTGCTGAAGGACTACGCTGCAACCTGGGTTCTGATTGCAGTCGCCATCGCCGCGGTTCGGCGAGGGTTGTTTAAGCCCGCCAGATATGCGGTGCCGCCCCGGTACGGGCACGATCATACCTGGGAGGCGCTGCTGGTGCTGGGTCTGATTGCGACCTTGGTGATCAGCGAAAGTCTATTCGAGGCTTCTCTAATCGTGGCGCAAATCCAAACGGAAGCTCATGCTGAAATCGTCGCGCCCTTAACCCTTTTATGGTTTTTCAGACACTTGTTGGTCGATGCATCGCAATCGACGCTTCAGGGCATTCATTCGTTCACCTATTTCATCCATGAAATTACTTTTTTCTTTTTCCTGTGTTTTTTACCCATGGGCAAGCATTTCCATGTCATAACTTCCATCTTCAACGTGTTTTTCATGCGTCTGGATCGAGGAAATGTGAAACCTGTGCGCTATGGGGTGGACGACGACAAACTGGACGATCTGGATTCATTTGGCGTGAAAGTCTTCGAAAATTTCACCTGGAAGCATATCCTCGATTTTTACTCCTGTGCCGATTGCGGTCGCTGTTCCGATCGCTGTCCCGCCAATGCCGTCGGCAGACCGCTTTCCCCACGTTTTATTTCGATCAAGGGACGGGATTACGCCTTCAAGCATTACCCCTTGATCGGCGGCAACGGGGGTGAGTCGAAACCATTGATCGGCGATATTTACAGCGAGGATGAGATCTGGTCCTGCACCACCTGCGGAGCCTGTGAGCAGGAATGTCCGCTGGGAATAGAGTACATCGACAAGATGATAGACCTCCGACGCGGCATGGTGGACGAAGGTATGGTGCCCCAGTCTCTTCAAAAACCGCTGGGCGCACTTGAAAAGCGCGGCAATCCCTGGGGGAAAATGGAAAAAAAGCGATCTGATTGGACCCAGGAGATTGCCAAAGACTGTCCCGTGAAAATCCTCGAAAAGGGCAAAACTGCCGAAACCCTATATTTTGTGGACAGCATATCCAGCTTTGATGATCGCATGCAGCAGATAGCCTGCGCCACGGCCAAAATTCTATCCGGAGCCGGTGTTGATTTTGGTATTCTGGGCAAGGCTGAAAGAGACAGCGGTCATGAAGTCAGAAGATTTGGTGAAGAAATGCTGTTTCAGGATCTAAAGGATCGCAATACGGATGCTATCCTTAACAGCGGTGCCAAAAAAATTGTCACCGCCGACCCCCATGCATACAATGCTTTGAAATCAGATTATCGGGATATTCCGCCGGTGGAGCATATCAGTCAAATCATCGTTCAAAAGGTGAAATCCGGTGATATCCGCCTGAACCCTGTGGAAGATACCAGCAAAATATATGTATATCATGACCCCTGCTATCTGGGTCGTCACAATGGTCTCTATGACGATCCCCGGGCGGCAATCGATGCCGTACCGGGTTTAAAGCGGGTTGATATGGAAGGCAACTGCCGGGATCGCTCTTTTTGTTGCGGCGGCGGCGGTCTGATGTTGTTTTACGAGCCGGAAGAGGACCAGCGCATGGGAGTGCTCAGGGTCGAGATGGCCAAAGAAGCCGGGGCCAATGTCATTGTGACGGCCTGTCCCTTCTGTCTGGTGAATATCGAGGACGCGATTAAGGTTGCCGGGCTGGAAGGCGAGATGGAGGCTATTGATTTGTGCGAACTCATTGCAGGCCAAATGGATAGTGGCCAATGATTATCGATATAAGAATCTTATGATTAAGTTCTTTATGTATTACTTTATAAATTTGGTGTTTACCGGTTATTATTTAATTATCCACTAACTACAAAAATCCCGGAGGAAAAGTATGGAAATCTTGGTTTGTGTAAAAAGAGTTCCCGATACCGCTGAAAATGAGATCGAAGTCGCCGGTGATGGCAGCGACATTGAACGGGATGATCTTGTTTATTCGGTGAATGAATGGGACAACTATGCGGTCGAAGAAGCAATTCAAATTGTCGACAAGGTGGGTGGCTCGGTCACGATTGTATCCGTGGGCGACGAGGATGCCGAGGAGGTTGTCAGACGGGAAATGGCCATGGGCGCCAATGACGGTATTTTGCTGACGGATGATGTCTTTGAGGGTTCAGACGGCAAAGGCATTGCAACCCTGTTGAAAGCCGCGGCGGAAAAGGGTGCTTATGACCTGATACTCACCGGGGCCCAGGCGGATGACGGTGCCGGACAGGTGGGCGGCATGCTGGCCGCCATGTTGGATTTGCCCTATGCTTCCATCGTCAACAAGATTGAAGTCCTGGATGAAAAAAAACTAAAAGTCGGGCGTGAAATCGAAGGTGGGAATCAGGAAATGAATGAGATTGATCTGCCCTGTGTACTTTCGATTCAAACAGGCATCAACGAGCCTCGATATGTCGGTATCCGCGGTATCCGTAAAGTGGCTTCGGCGGAAATTCCAGTCTGGGGGGCATCCGATCTCGGTATTGCCGCAGATGCGGTTGGAGAAGCCGGTGCGCGGGTGAAGCGTGTGGACTACTTCGTTCCCGAATTCGGTGAAGGGGCTGAAATACTTGAGGGCTCCCTGGAAGAGAAGTCCGAGAAATTGATCGAACTCTTAAAAGCCAAAGGAGGAATTAAATAATGGCCGGACAGATTTTTGCATATATCACTCACAAGTCAGGCAAAGCCGACGATTCCGCACTCGAGTTGATCGCTGCGGCTGGAAAAATTAATCCGAATGGGTCCACCACGGCGCTTGTCCTCGGGACGGGAGCAGACCTTGATGCAGTTTGCAGTGAAGTGGCCCAATCCTATAAAGAAGTCTGGAAATTTGACAATGCAGCGCTGGCATATCCCAATGCCGAGGCCATCCGTAAACTACTGGCCGGTGTTTTGCCCATGGATGCCATTTTGCTCGCACCCCATGATACGTTCGGAATGGACCTTTGTCCCGGGCTTTCGATTAAACTGGACTCTGTTTTTGCGGCCGATGTCGTCGGGTTTGAAGGACTGGAAGGCGATACCCTTAAACTGATCCGGCAGGAATACAGCGGACAGGTCAGTACCCATGTGACCTGTGATATCGCCAATGGGGCCCTCCTTAATGTTCGGCCGGGCGCCTTTCAGCCTGATGAGTCCAAAAGCGCCGGCGGGCAGGTGATCGATAAATCTGCGGAAGTCACCGACATTGGCACCGCAAGACGCTTTCTTGAAGTTGTTGCAGCCGAAGTCGGTGATGTGGACATTACCAAAGAGGACGTTTTGGTGTCCGTCGGTCGCGGCATCGAAGATCAGGACAATATTGAAATTGCCGAGGAACTGGCGGAGGCCATGGGTGCGGTGGTATCTTGCTCGCGACCGATTGTTGATGCCAAATGGCTGGAGAAATCACGCCAGGTCGGGACTTCCGGTCAGACCGTTAAACCCAAGGTCTATCTGGCCCTGGGGATCAGTGGATCTTTTCAGCATTTGGGCGGACTCAAAGGCAACCCGTATATCGTGGCCGTCAATAAAAACCCGAAAGCACCAATTTTCCAGGTGGCCGATGTCGGAATTGTGGAAGACTTACTTGACTTTGTTCCGGTGCTGACTGAGAAGGTTCAGGAAGGCAAGTGACCCACTGACCCCATTATCCCCAAAGTTGGAGCGCCATTGTCAGGACTCATTTTGAACTTGGATAGCCGTCTGTCACCGGTAGGAGCAGACGGCTATTTTTGTTAGATCATTTTTCATCTATGAATTGAGAGGGCTGTGATCATTTCTGAAAAGTTCTAATTCTAAACTTTTTAGTTGTCAAACTTGGTGAAGATGATATAGAGTATTCTTATGAAAAAGGGAGCCATATTTAAAACCATCAGGGTGTTTGCTGTTTTTCTGGTGGCGATTGTCATTGCGGTAACACTGGTTATTTTGCGGCCCAAGGCGCAGCGGCAGGTGCCGGTTGAAAAAGGACGCTTGGTAGAAGTATTGCGTGCCAAGGCCGAAAATGTCCAAATGGTCGTGGAATCTTTTGGTACGGTGGAACCCCGGGAATCACTTAAGCTAGTGGCACAAGTTCGCGGACCGATTGTCGGCCTATCTCCGGCCTTCAAAGAAGGCACCTTAATAAAAAAGGGGACCCGCTTAATTCAAATCGATCCAAGAACATACGGGCTGGAAGTAGAGCGGCGCAAAGTTCAGATCAAACAATCCGAAGCCGAACTTAAGTATCTGAAGCAGGAAGTGGTCAACCTGAATTCAAGACTGAAAATTGCCAAATCCGACGCGGGGCTGGCCCAAAATGAATATTTGCGCTTGAAAAAGCTCATTGAAAGAAAGGTTATTGCGCAATCCCAACTGGATAAGTCCGAACAGGCCTATCTGGCAAGTCAGGAACGACTCCAGGCCCTTGAAAATCAAATGGCCCTGATCGGTCCCCAAAAAGAACAGTTGATTGCGGCGCGGGACATGGCCAGGGTCCTGCACGAACAAGCCAAACTGGATCTTGAGCGATCCGCTATCGATGCGCCCTTTGATGGTTGGGTTCTTGAAAAAGCCATCGAGGTCGGTCAGCATGTCAACGTCGGACAACAGCTCGGCAGTATTTATAGATCCGGCAAGTTGGATATCGAGGTGCGTATTCCGGCCAAGGATTTCAAATGGTTTCCAGCCGGTTTTGGGTCTGATCCGCCTGTCAAGGTCGATGTCTTGTTCGATAATGCCGATCAGAGCTATACCTGGAGCGGACATGTCGCTCGGGTCAAAGCCATAATGGATGAGAGGACCCGAACCTTGCCGATGGTGATCGAGGTTGATGAATTAGCGACGGCCGCACCGGAAACCAACCCCTTTCGTCTGAGACCCGGAATGTTTGTGACCATCAGGATCAAGGGTAAACAGATTGACAGCGCCTTTGTGGTGCCACGGCATGTCGTATATCCAGGAGATGTTGTCTATATCGTCCAAGAAAATCATTTGCAGATCAAAGAAGTTAAAATTTTACGCAATTATAAAGATTCAGTGATTATTGTTGAAGGTTTATCGGAAGGAGAACTGATCGTAAAAACCCCATTGTCCTCGGTAAAGGAAGGGATGAGTGTGAGGCTGAAAACGGAGAACGGAGGTCAGATGACGGATGACAGAGAGTAGAGAGCAGAGGACGGAGAACAGAAGACAGATTACAGAGAACTGACGACAGCTATTGGTTATTTGTTATTAGTTATTAGAAATTGAGGAATGTATTTATACCTTAATTTTATCAACCGAAAAATCAACATCAGACTGTTTTAGCAAACTGAAATTCCAAATGACTCACATAATCGATAAATCTTTTAAAACCTTTGAAGATTTAAAGTGTTGGCAGGCGTGTCGTGAAGTTCGAATTTATATCGTGAGTATAGTTAAGAACTATCCAAAAGATGAGAAATATTCTATTGTAGATAACATGAAAAGAGCGGCCAGATCGACGACGCAAAACATCGCGGAGGGATTCGGACGATTTCATTACCGAGAAAATATGCAATTTTGCCGAATCAGTCGCGGATCCCTGTTTGAACTTATTGATGATTTAATAGCATCGGTAGATGAAGGATTCATCAGTCAAGAAGATTACCGACTAGGCAGAGAAAAAATCTCTGATGCGCTGGCGCTATTAAATGGTTATATCCGCTACTTGAACCGTCGACTTACCAATAACCAATAAACTATTAACAAATAACAAATCAAATGCGCGCTCTCGGCAAATGGTCCATTAAAAATAACGTCAGTGTAAATCTCATCATGATATTCATTATCATGGCCGGTATTTTTACGGTTATGAAGATGCGGCGGGAAATGTTTCCCCAGTTTTCGCTGGATATGATCGTTGTTTCGGTTCCTTATCCCGGATCGAGCCCGGAGGAGGTGGAAGAGGGCATATGCATCAAGATAGAAGAACAAATCCAGAGCATTGAGGGAATAAAGACCCTCAGGTCCACCGCACGGGAAGGCGCTGGAGAGGTCCTTGCGGAACTCGAAACCGGGGTGGACGTTTCCAAGATTTTGGATGAGATCAAGGCCGAAGTAGATCGTATCGACACCTTTCCGGAGGAGGCCGAGGAACCCCTGGTAATGGAGATTATCAACCAGGATCCGACCATCTCGGTGGCGATTTACGGAGAATTGCCCGAGAAGCAAATGCGTCATATCGCCGAAAGAATCCGTGATGACTTGTTTGATGCCAGAGCAATTGCCAATCAAGTTTCCGGCGGTTGGCAGGAGTATCGTTGCATCCATTCTTAAACGTTTTCAATTCAAACAGCCGGAGTCCATCACCCAGATCGATCTTATCGGGGTGCGCGAGTATGAAATTGCGGTGGAAGTGTCGGAGGAAAATCTGCGCCGCTACGCTATTTCATTTGACCAGGTCGTCGATGCTGTGAGAGCCGGCAGCATCGACCTGCCCGGCGGCAAAATCAAAACGGGGCAGGGGGAGATCCTGATTCGGGCCAAAGGTCAACTTTATACCGGCCGGGAGTTTGAAAAAATTCCCCTGATTACATTAAACGACGGCACAATTGTAAGACTCGGACAGGTTGCAAAGGTCGTCGATGGATTTGAAGATTTAGATATCAAGACACGATTCAACGGAAAGCCGGCTGCCATCGTCCAAGTGAGCCGAACCAGCGAGCAGGATAGCATTGAAATCGCCAAAATTGCCCGCAGTTATGTGGCGAAATTGAAACGTGACCTTCCTGAAGAGCTTGAATTCGCTATCTGGGGGGATATATCCACCATGGTGGAGAGCCGCATTGATCTAATGCTGCGAAACGGCTTTCAGGGTATTTTATTGGTTTTTATTGCGCTAGCCCTTTTTTTGAACCTGCGTCTGGCGTTCTGGGTAGCCCTCGGCATACCGATTTCCTTTATGGGGGCCTTCATTGTATTGAGCGGGTTTGATCAAACCGTCAATATGATCTCGTTGTTCGCGTTTATTATGACCCTCGGCATTCTTGTGGACGATGCCATTATTGTCGGCGAAAACGTCTACTCGCACTATAGCCGGGGCAAATCTCCCGCAGCGGCGGTTGTCGATGGTTTAAAAGAAGTTGGCGGACCGGTGGTGATGGCGGTCAGCACGACGGTGGTGGCGTTTTGCCCGCTACTGTTTATTGCAGGTATCATGGGCAAATTTATTGCAGTAATGCCCTTGGCTGTCATCATAATCCTGATCGTATCCCTCGGTGAAGCGCTGATTATTTTGCCCTCCCATTTGAATCATGCCCTGGAGAAATCAGAAAAAAAAGCGCGTAAAGCGACATCCTGGCATGAACGCCTGCAGGAAAAATTGGAGAAAGGCATGCGTGCGGCCATAGATCGGCTCTATTCACCGGCGATCAAATATGTGGTCAAAAACAGATATTTTACTTTATCCATCGGCATAGGGGTATTGATTATTAGTTTGGGAATCATAGCCGGCGGATACGTTCCATTTGTTTTTTTCCCAAAAGGGGAAAGTGACTGGATCGTAGCCGAAGTCATCTATCCACTGGGAACACCCTACCATTTAACTGAAGAAACCATTGAGTATCTCGAAAAAGAATCATTTGAACTCGACACGGCCTTTTCTCAGTATTCAGAAGATAACGGCAAGTTGGTGAAAAACACCTTTTCCATTGTCGGTGCGATTCCCCGGCGTGACTGGAAGCCTCCTGAATACGGCGGGCATGTTGGACAAGTCTGGCTCGAGCTGGCCTCATCAGAAAACCGGGAGGATGTCTCAACCCATGCTATTTTGAATAAATGGCGAAATCTGATCGGAGAAATTCCGGGAGTTGACAGGCTTACTTTTGCCACCTTGGAAGGCGGACCGGCTGGAAACCCGATCGAGGTCCAACTCAGCGGTCAGGACTTTGATCAACTCAAACAGGCCGCTGCCGAGTTGGAAACCGAATTGGAAACCTATCCCGGTACCTTCGACATTTCCAACAATTTCAAGCCCGGCAAGCAGGAAAAAAAAATTCGAATAAAGGAAGGCTCCCGCTCCATCGGCATTACCATGCGTGATCTCGCCCGGCAGATTCGTCAGGCCTTTTACGGTGAAGAAGCATTGCGCATTCAGCGGGATCGAGACGATGTAAAGGTCATGGTTCGTTATGCCGACAAAGAACGACACAGTCTGGCCGGGATTGAAGACATGCGCATCCGTACCCAGGATGGTCAGGAAATCCCCATTGAAGAAGTTGCCGATATAACACCCGGCAGGGCCTATTCCATCATCAACAGGGTCGATCGCAAGCGAACCATCACAGTTGTGTCTGATATTGATACAGCGCAGGCCAATGCCAGCGTCATTACCGGCGATTTAGCCGCTAATTTTTTACCGGCGCTTGCCGAGCGTTATCCCGGGATCGTTATTGATTTTGAAGGTCAGGCGAAAAGGACCAGTGAATCCCTTGACAGCATCAAAAGCGGTTATTTGCTGGCCATGATGGGGATCTTCCTTTTGCTGGCAAGTCAGTTTCGTTCCTACATCCAGCCGCTGATTATTATGATGGCCATTCCTTTCGGCCTGATCGGTGCCATTTTTGGCCATCTCATTATGGGCATGGAGTTTACCATCGTCAGTATTTTCGGCATTGTGGCGTTGTCCGGAATAGTGGTCAATGATTCCTTAATTTTGATTGATTTTATCAATCGGGCGTTGCGCAGCGGGGTCGATGTCAGTCAGGCCGTGATCGAATCCGGCAAAGCAAGGTTCAGGCCGGTTTTGTTGACCTCAGTTACCACCATCGCCGGGCTTTTCCCATTGCTGTTGGAGCGCAGCTTTCAGGCCCAGTTTCTGATCCCCATGGCCGTGAGTATTTGCTTTGGATTACTGATTGCCACCGTATTGACCTTGCTTTATGTTCCTGCGCTCTATCTGATTGTAACCGATATCACAAACCTATTTTCAGCTCGGCAACAAAGGCGGTTGAATGGGGAAGGGGGAACGCGGAAGGCAGAATTTATTTCAAAGCCTGGTCTTTAGGGCCAGGATACTTTACTTGCTATCCACTTCCAGGTACTCAACAACGGTGATAACGTTTTTATCGATACGGCGTCGATAAGATACCTTGTCCATCATTTTGCGGACCAGATGGATGCCCAAGCCGCCGATTTCGCGCTCTTCAAGTGGGAGCTCCGTGTCCGGTGTCTCAAGACCCAATGGATTAAACGGGACACCGTCATCCACCATCGACACCTTCAACCGATCCGTCGATAATTCAACCTTGATTCCGATATCGTGCTCCTCTTTATCCTGGTAGGCGTAAGAAATAATGTTGGTTAAAAGCTCATCGAACACCACATGCATTTTTAACCTAACCTGTTTCGGGATGCCGTAGTGTTCAGAGAAGGTGTCGAAATGTTCTTTGACACTCGAGGTTTCGGACAATTGATTTGGAACCGTGAGCTCCATCTTCGGGCCTGCGGCCTCCTGGGGAGATATGAGAAACTGAACGGCCAGGACAGTTATATCATCCAACCGATCCGCCTGATTTTCGAATCGTAACACTTCTGCAACTGTCGCATGCACCAAGTCCTCGGCGGATTCGAATACACAGGTAGACATGAACTCCGCCAGGCGCTTATCGGAAAACAGGTTATTGACGTTGTCCCTCGCATCGGTAACCCCGTCGGTATACGTCAGCAGAATGTCATTTTTTGACAGCATTGTTTTGCTTTCCTTATAAACGAGACCCCTCACCGCGCCGATTACCGGACCATGAAGTGCGTCCAGCATTTCGAGAGGTCCTTCTTCATGCCTGATATACGGTGGCTTGTGTCCTGCATTGGTGTATAACAGCTTTCCGGTTTTGATATTCAGAATGCCCATGAAAAGAGTTGCAAAGGTGGTCGGTTTTATTAATCTGGCAGAGTTCTTCGTTGACGTGGGTCAGGATGCTTGCCGTCGAGAAATCATCGCCCGCCCTGGACTTGACAATGGATTTTGTCATCGACATGAACGAGGCGGCCGGGATGCATTTTCCGGAAACGTCGCCGATACAAAAACAAAAGCGATCATCACCGATAAAAAAGAAATCATAAAAATCACCTCCGAATTCGTGAGCCGGATGCAAGGTGGCATAAACATCGAACTCATCATGGTCCGGATAGGCCGGAAAATCGGACGGCAACATGCTTAGTTGAATTTTTCGGCCGACATCAAATTCGTCTTCCCTTCCATCGTTGTGAGACTCGATAATTTTGTAGACCCTCTGCAATTCTTCTAAGCTGTATTTTAAAGCGAGGTGAGTTTTTAGACGGGCCTTGAGGATCGGCGGATAAATGGGGGCTATAATATGATCCACAGCACCCATTTCGAGGCATCCGGTCTCATGGCTGAGTTCCTGCCTGTCGGTGATTAAGATTACAGGGATCCGTCGGGTGATGTCATCAGCCTTCAAGCGACGGCACACCTCCCGGCCATTTATTCCGGGTGACGTGATTCCCAGCAGAATTAATTCCGGAGGCTCAGCGGTGGAGACGATTTCCATTGCCTTTTCTGCGCTCATGGCCACCACGATCTCGTAGTCCGGTTCAAGCAAGTCGACCAGGATCTTGAGGTAGGGTTGTTCGGTGTCGACAATCAGGATTTTCTTACGTTCTGGCATATGGGCCTCTTCGCTGTTATAATTTCAATCTTGCAACCTTACTGTTGATGTGTGTTTCGATGACGAAACTGTGTTTTGTGTAAGCGTTTGAAGGTTCAGAAATGCAGGATTCAAAGGTTTTGGGCTTTGAAGCTCGGTGCGCCTCCTGCGACTGGGCTGAACCTTGAACCTTCGAATGATTACACCCCGCAAATGGCTGATACTTCCACGCGCACATCTTTGGGAAGTCTGCCAACTTCTACCGTTTCCCTCGCTGGAAGGCTTTCCGCAAAGTAGCTGTTATAAACAGCATTGAACTTCGCGAAATCTTCCATATCTTTGAGAAAGCACGAGCATTTCAACACATCCTGCAAGGTCATTCCGGCCTCTTTGATGATCGCCTGCACGTTTTCCAATACCTGTTTTGTTTGAACTTCAATATCGCCTTCGACAAGTTCGCCGGTTTCAGGGTTTAAAGCAATTTGTCCGGAAACGAAGAGAAGATTTCCATACCGGATTGCTTGAGAGTAAGGTCCGATGGCCGCCGGCGCACGGTCGGTTGCTATGATTTTCTTCATTGAATTTTCCTCCTATCTTAAAGGTTGATTAAAAATATGAACGTCGAACATCGAATGATGATGTCGCTCCGCTTTGCGATTGAATATCATCTGACCTCTATTCCTGTCCTCACTGTCATCTGTACCCTCTGTCATCTCTCCGTCCTCTGCTTTAAGGATCACCCGCGCATCGACAAGGCTTAAACCGTTTTCATATACAATGACCGGATTGAGATCCATTTCTTGGATGTCGGGGTAGGCTTCAACAATTTCTGAGCACAGCAGCAATAATTTTCGGATGGATTTCTGATCCAGCGGTGGTTTGCCCCTTGCTCCGTTGAGAATTGGATATGACTTTGTTTCTACAATCATCTTTTTGGCATCCGTGGGCGTAATCGGCAGCACGCGAAACGAAACATCTTTTAGAATTTCCACCATAATGCCGCCCAGCCCGTACATGATTACCGGGCCAAACTGGTCATCGTATTTTGTGCCGATGATGATTTCAACCCCCTCCACTGCCATGGGAGATACCAAAACCCCCCTGATGTCGGCGCCGGGATTAAAGTTTCGAGCATTTTCCATAATCTCATCAAAGGCCCGCTGAATTTCTTCGTCCGTGCCCAGCTTTAGGCGTACACCGCCGGCATCACTCTTATGCAGAATATCGGGGGATACAATTTTCAATACAACTTCGTTGTCGATATTCTTTGCCATCGCAACGGCTTCTCTTGCCGTTTGGGCCAGAGCGTCAGCGGGGACCGGCGCGCCATGGATGGCAAAAAGTCGCTTGGCTTCATGCTCTAACAGGGTACCGCGACCGTCATTACGCGCCACTCGAATAATTCTTTTGCCCTCCGGTTTGGCTTTCGCTTCCCAGTTCAAGACAAACTTGGTTTTGGTATGATAGCTGTTGAGATATCTGCCATATTCAGCCAAAACACTGATGCACTTTACGGCAACATCCAGGGAGTCATAAACCGGAATGTCGTAATATCGTAACAGCTCCAATGCGTGAGGTTTTTCGAAACTGTACAGGCTGTGCACAACAATCGGCTTTTTCCACTTTTTTATCATTTTTCCCATTTGATGGGCCGCATCTTCTTCCATCAGAGACAGGCTTTCCGCAAATCGAATGCCGTAGCCTCCAAACAGACCCACAATCAAAAGTCCGCCGACATTGGGATCGTTTAAAATGATCCGGGCACAATCGGCAAATATGGACGGATCAGCATCCGTACCGCCGGCCACATCGACCGGATTGGGAACGGATGCGGCCTGCGGAAGTATATCTCGTAACTTTTTCTGTGTTCTTTCACTCAATTCGGGAATTATAATGCCCAGGTCGGTTAGAAGGTCGGAGGCGATCGTGGCATGACCTCCGCCGTCGGCCAGGATGGCGACCTTGTTGTTTTTAACCGGCGGCAGACTAGAGAGGGTTTCGGCAGCCGGGAAAAGTTCATCGGAGTTATCAATGACGATAATTCCGGCTCGTCGAAACGCCGTATTGGCCACTTCGGAAATGCCCGCCAGAGCGCCGGTATGAGAGCCTGCCGATTTTTTACCGGTGGATGATCGACCGCTTTTAAGCAGGATAATCGGCTTTTCCAGCGTTGTTGTCTGGGCCTGCTGGACGAATTCGCGGCCGTTTTGCAATCCTTCGACGTACACCAAAATGGCCCTGGTATTGGGGTCTTGACGAAAGAATTCCAGGTATTCGTGAAATTTTATATCGGCTTCGTTGCCCACACCGACATAATAGGAAAATCCCTTGCGGCTTTTGATTTTTGCCTCCGTGATCAAGGTCAGTGCCATATTGCCGCTCTGGGTAAGAAGTGCAATGTCCCCCTTGGGGGCATCCTTCAAGCCTACCAGGTTAAAATTGGCATGCATATTCAGCATGCCGGAGGTGTTGGGACCCATCAAACGAATATTATATTTTTTGGCCACAGCCATCATTTCGTTTTCCAGCTGCCTGCCTTCCGGGCCCATCTCTCCGAACCCCCCTGCCAGGACCACGGCACCGCCAACCCCGTTTTGACCGCAATCTTCAAGGACAGCCGGCAGCGTAGCGGCCGGAGTAGCCACCAGCGCTACATCCACCGGTTCCTCAATGTCCGAGACTTTTTTATAGCATTTAAACCCCAGGATACTTTTTTCTTTCGGATTTACCGGGTATATTCGGCCCTCATATTTTTCATCCAGCAGCGTCCGGATGGTCTGGTACCCACGCTTGGTTTCCTTTTTGGAGGCACCGATAATCGCAACCGACTCGGCGTTTAATATACGTTCTAAAGACATGCGGTTATTTTCCTAACCTCTATTGATGATGGTTATTGGTCACTACTGGCATCAGGGTTCAGATGGCTGCATAGACAGAAGCGCTAGAGGCAGTATGCTTCTTTACACTTTGCACTATGCCCTGCGACCCTATGCTCGTTCATCCGCAACCCGCATCACCTTCTCTCTCTCTTCTCGAACGCTTTCAATGATTCCTGCCTTTCTTTAGTTGATACACAGGTCAGGCAGGCTTCGACTTCAAAGTCCATCAATGCTTCGAGGCTGGTCTCACCACGGGCCATCAGCAATCCTTTTTTGATCAGTTTCAAGGAAATTCCCGAACAGGCAGCGATTTTTTCTGCCATTTGACCGACTTCCGATTCAAGTTGTTCCAGTGGGACCGCCTTGTTGACCAGACCGATTCGTTCGGCCTCTTTGCCATCAATATATTCGCCGGTAAAAAGGAGTTCACTGGCTTTGCCCGGTCCAATTAAATCCTGAACCAATCTAAACGCCCCACCGGTCACAGATGAGGTTACCTTGGCTTCCGGAGAACCAATTTTGGCTTCCTCGGCCGCAATCCGGATGTCGCAGGCCAGTGCCAATTCGTAGCCCGAACCAATCGCATATCCGTTAATGGCCGCAATCGTCGGCTTTTCGAAACGAATGATTTTGCGGGAAGCTTCCTGAAGTTCCTCCAGGTATTCCCGATAGGCTTCCGGGGTTCTGGTCTTTGATTCTTTTAAATCAGCCCCGGTAGAAAAAGCTCTGCCCTCGCCGGTGACAATCAGTACTTTTATCTCGGAATCGATTTTAGCATCTTCCAGGGCCGCCTGAAAATCGAGCCACAACTGCTTGTTCATGGCATTTAAGACTTTGGTCCGATTCAATTTGATGGTCGCAATTCCCTGACTTTTTTTATAAATAATGCACTCGAACTTCATCATCATCTCCGTTTTTAGCCAATATTCGGCATCAGGGTCCAGACAATCACCCATGAATCGCTATCCGGATCTTTGTTCAGACACACAATGCCGCTGTTTTGAAACTTGAAAATCGGCTTTTCAGCCGACCCGGTCACCATATAGGCGGTCATTCGCTCCATAAAAGGCAGGTGGCCAACCAACATGGTATTCTCATCGGGATCAATGGCAGCAGCAAAGGCGATGATATCATCCAGCGGCTTTAATCCAACGACTTCCAATATGCCTTTTGCAGGTTTTAGGGTGGACGCAAAAATTTCAGCTGTTTTGCGCGCCCTTGTCTTGACACTATGTTTTATTTGGGACACGCTTATCCTGTAATTGGCGGCTACCCCAGCGATGCGTTTGGTTTCGGCGACGCCTTGTTCGGCAAGACCCTGGTCGGGATCAACGTCTTTTGGAAGGCTTTTGCCATGTTGAACCAGGTAAAGTGCCATGATGTGGTTCCTCCTTGTAAATCCGGCTGGTAACAATACAAGACAGGCTGAATGGTTCAGGATTTAAGCCTGCCTTATTGTTACGGGATATGGCCATGAAATTGCTTGCATATTCTATGGCATTGGGTATCCAGCACCCTATCGGGTAGATATGTCAATGGTGTCAAAACATCAACATGTTTTTAAAAATTTCTGTTATAATAAACCCATAAAAATGGGAAAAAGTATTTTTCAGCCTTTGAATCCCGGACGGATAATTTTTTAATAAATATGAATTAGGGAGACATTTATGCGAATCGTAACCAGGCCGGACTTTGACGGGGTTGTTTGTGCCGTCCTGCTGATCGATGCCCTTGGCATCCAGGAGCCGGTGCGATGGGTTGAGCCCAACGCCCTTCAACGGGGACAGGTGGAGATCCGCAAAGGAGACATCCTTGCCAACCTGCCCTATGAAGATAAGTGTACCCTCTGGTTTGATCACCACTATACCAATCAGGTCGATCATCCCTTTAAAGGAGCATTTCAGATTGCACCGTCGGCGGCAGGGATTATTTTTGAATATTACAGGGATCGATTCCAGCATGACTTCAGCGAACTGGTCACAGCCGCGAATAAAATCGATTCGGCCGACCTCACCATGGATGAAGTTTGCTATCCGGAAAAACATGCCTATGTGCTGTTATCCATGACAGTCTCCGATGGAGATTACCCCAATGAGTTTTACTGGAACAGATTGGTAGATTTACTTGGAAAATGTGATCTTGGGAAAGTTTTGCAAGATCCGGAGGTGAAGCGGCGCTGTCGGGATGTCGTTCACCAAAATGAGCAGTACGCAGTTCATTTGAAGGCGAACACGCGCCTGGAAAAACACGTCGCCATTACAGATTTTCGGCATTTGGAGACGACACCGACCGGCAATCGATTTCTCGTCTATGCATTGTTTCCAGAGTCTTTTGTCCAGGTGAGAATTCGCTACGAGGATAAGAACAGAGAGCTAATGGCTGTCAGCGTGGGGCATAGCATTTTCAATCCCCATTGCAAGGTGAATGCCGGCTTGCTGCTGGCCGACTTTGGCGGCGGCGGGCATTTCGGTGCTGCATCTGCCCGATTTCCGGCAACCAAAGCTGAAGAATACATTCCACAAATCATTGAATTGCTGCTGAAAAATGAAAGTAACGAAAAATGATGGGTTATCGGCTCAAATTCAGCGGACCTCTGACCGGTCTTGCTAATTCAATAAATAATTCTCAATGGCTTCCGAAACTGCATCTTCGTTGTTGGTTGAGTTTGTTACAATATCAGCTTTTTCTTTTAATGCATCCTCGGCATTGGCGACCGCGATTCCCAGACCGGCATATTCAATGAGATCAATGTCATTTAACTGGTCACCAATGGCAACAATTTCTTTCCTCATTATACCTAAATTTTCCGAGAGCTTTTGCAAGGCATATGCTTTTGATACGCCTTCTTTCATTACATCGCAGAGCCTCGGCATGGACTGACATACAGTCAAACCTTCTATTTTTCCCACGTCATCCATAATATCGAGTAGATCATTATTTCTGTCAGAAATTATTAAGAACTTGTACAATGGTTCTGAATCGTTCAACACGGCATCCTTACAGTCGGGAATTTTGACCAATTTTGTCTGTTCTTCCGGTGGTAAGGTTTTGTTTAAATTATGATAATAAAGCATTTTTTGGTTTAGTTTTTCTCCAAAAATACTATCGTGTCCATAGATGTGAAAATCAGCGTTCCTTTCTTTGCATATATCGATAACCTCTAGACATTGCGCTTCCGGCAATGCTTCCGAAAGAAATATCTGATCGCTAAAAGGCTCCCTGACGATTGCGCCGTTGCATGATATTACAGGGACATGCAGATCGAGGTGCTTCAGGTAGCTTTTAATCATAGAGTCGTGTCTGCCGGTCGCGAGGGCAAATTTAATACCAAAATCTTGAAGTTTTTTTATTGTTTTTATATTTTTGTCTGAAAGCTTTTTATCATCGTTAAGAAGTGTGCCATCCATGTCAGCCACAAATAATTTATAATTCATTTTCTAATCTCAAGCAATTTTCAAAGGGTTCATGATGAGCAGTAGCCGGGTCAACGCCAATGCTGCAGCGTTCGTGTCAAGCGGCTTCCGGCTCGGGCAGCTTGATTTCCGTCAGAAACAGACCGACGACGGAAAGGATCGTAAAAACAAAAAACCGCCACAGGCAGACAACTAGGATGTCACTTAATCCGATGGAATTAACGGGCCCGAAGATTCCGGATATCAGCGTGCTGAGCACACCGACACCCGCCGTGCATATCACGGCACCGATCACCCGGTGCGATATCGCCGCCCCGCCGGCACCCAGAGTGACCGTCACGCCGCACAACAGCGGGACGATCAATGATAAAAACCAGACCTCTTTTAAGTTCGGCAACTCGCCAAACGTATTCAGGTAATGCAGGTCGGCAGCCACAAAGATTCCCACCCCGGCAGCCATGCACAGACCGATGTGCCAGTAGCGGGGCGGCACGCTGGTTCTTAACTGCCAGCGTTTTTGGATCCTGTTTCGAATGGTCAACGGCCAGTTGTAAAACAGGTTGAATATTTTGTGCTCCAGCAATGCGCCCCTTTCACCGAACACCGGTACGACATGCACCGCTTCGGTGGCCCAATGACCGGCCATAAACCGGGCCAGGGCCGGATAGCGATAGGTCATCTGGATGGGAAAGGCCAGGTAGCCGATGTATTTAAAAAATCCCAGAAAAACCGCAATGTTGTAGTCTTTGAAATTTTTTTCCCGAATGACCAGATACAGTACATACAAGCCCCGAACCAGCGATCCGGGGGAGATGGGTACCACCTGAAACAGGGCAATGATCCCGACCCCGATGGCATAGGATTGGGTCCGCGGCATCTCCGGGTGCATAAGGACATATATGATCGCTACAATGACAGAGACCACCTGGGTAACCGGCAGGGTGCAGACGTGCACGGCCAGGCTTTTCAGGTATTTCTGAATATAGGGCTCCTTGATTTGTGACAGGATGACCGCGGCATCTTCATCATTCAGCAGGTGTTTGTTTTGACCCTCGGTGACCATATCGCGCAGCCACTGTTCGCGCAGTGCGTTGTTAAAATACAGCCGCACCGGCCGCAGCAATATAAAATCCAACTTTTCTTTTGCATACTGCCGGTCCGTTATGAACCGATGAACACCCGCCGGCAGCCATGAGATCGGCCAATGGTAGGCACACCGCCACATCTGTTGGGTCAACCCCAACGCATTTTCATCCTCCACCCGACCGGATCTATGCCAGCCGATAATTTTTTCGATGAATTTGCCACGCAACGCCCGACGAAAATAATCACCGCTGGTCAGTATGTTACGGTAATGAATTCGCCAGAAAGACTGGCCCCAAATCCGTCTGAAGAATCGTCCCACAAACGGTATCAATCCGAGAAAGGCAAAGAGCAACGCCTTGATTGGGCTGTTTTGCAGCTTTTGGCGGGTCTTGTCGTCGATAAGGTTCCGGATCCCCCAGCCGATGACGCTACTTTTTAGGATGGTCGACCACAGCTGCGGGCTGTAAAGCAGACGAATATGATTATGGGTAATATCCGGAATGGAGTTGCGATAGATTTCCTCTGCGGCTTCCAGTTCTGTCAGCATGTCGTCCATCCCGGCAAACTCGTTTTTGTGCGCCGTGACAAACGCTTTTAACTGGGTGATATCGCCGCGGTCAAACTGCACCAGGCTGCCGCGAGTAAGGCCGGTGAGGATTAACTTGAAATCCCCCGGACTCATGGGTAGAAAAGGCAAAAGTGCCAGTCCGGCCCGAAAATCGACGGCCGTCAATCCTCCGCAGGCAGAATCCTCCGTTTGAGTGCGTTTCAGACAGTTGGGCTGACTTTTCCAGGTTGACCATTCGTACTGCCTGGCAAATTCATGGGCGCCCATTTGATGCAAGTGTGCCACAAATTTGTGCATAAATTCATATTTGGCACGGTATTCCGGAGATCCCAGTTTCTCAGGATCCACCTGCCGGCCTTTGATCCAGCGCTTCAATGTATCCAGCTGGTCGTCCACCTCCAGGCGCCAGGTGCGACCTTCCACCCATTCACTCAACTCACCACAACTGCCCAGTTTTTTATCCACAAAGGTAGCATAAATATCCACCACGGTTGATTCTTTACCAAATTCTATTTTTGCGCCCCGCCGGATGAATTTTTGCCACAGTGCGCCGGCCCTGGCAGCAAAAGGATTGACCTGAAGCTGAAACGGGCCCTGAAAACCGAACCAGTATAAAACATTGCGAAACAGCCGGGAGAAATTGCTGGGGGGAATCAATATCTTGATGGCATAGAATCCGCCGACCTCGAGTCCATCGATGGCGCCGTCCTTGGATTCAATTTCCAATATTTTCACCCGGTACACTTGTCCGGCAAAGCCTCCGCCGACAAATTTATCCACCTCCAGGCTGACGCTGGCCTTGTTTGCCTGGGTTACCCCCTTCATATCATAGGTTAATACCGTGCCGGCTTCATAGCGCTCAAAAGACATTGGTCGATGCAATGCCGCATCCCGGAATTCCTTTTCCAACTGCCGGTGCACTTCCAGCGAATATTCAATTTCCATTTTTTAACCCAAATCCGACCAAACCGGATCCATTCAATTTAAAATTGGTATTTAACCTTTTATACATATAAGCTCCGAACCCTTTGCTAAGCAGGATTCCCCACAAGCCAATCCCGCTTGCAGCGGAGCTAAGTTGAGCTTGAATTCACACGCTGTCAGCGGGATTAAAGTATATAATACCACACTTTTAAGTTCTTTTTATACTTTTTTAAAAGCGGATTTCGGGAAAAAGCAATAGGGGCACTCGTCCGGCGGCTCATCTGCATAGTGGACATAGCCGCAAATCCGGCAACGCCAGGCTGGCGCGCCCTCTTTGTCGCCAAATTCTGCAGGGTATTTTTCGCGGTGGATCGGCAGGTCTTCCAAAGCGGGCATCACCGGCTGATACACGTTCATGACATATCCGGAAACGATATAACGTTGAATCTCACTGGTGCCCTCGTATATCCTGAACAGCCGTGCATCCCGCAGCAGTTTTTCAATTGGAAACATCTTGGTATAGCCATAGCCACCGAATACTTGGAGGGCTTCGTTGGCGACTTCCAGGGCGGCCTCAGTGGCATAGAATTTGGCGATGGACGCTGAAATCGTGGGGTCCATTTGATTGTCAGCTTCCCAGGCCGCTCTCCATACCAGCAGGCGGGAAGTTTCCACTTTCTGGTACATTTCGGCGATTTTATGCTGAATCGCCTGAAAATCGGCAATTTTGGTGCCGAATGCGCGGCGTTTTTTGGCATAGTCGATGGCATACTCCATGGCCGAGCGAGCCGTGCCGACAGCAAAAGCACCGATGGCCGGACGGGTGCGGGAAAAGGTCTGCATCGCCAGCACAAATCCTTCTCCCGGCGGAGCCATGACATTTTCCTTGGGAACTCTGACATCTTTAAAATTAATTCCCACCGTGTTGGACCCGCGCTGGCCCAGCTTCGGTATCTTGCGCCCGATGGATACACCCGGCCAGTCTCTTTCCACCAGAAAGGCACAAATTCCTTCGTGCTGGGAATCGGGATCCACGGTGGCAAAAACAGACATGTAATCGGAAATGCCGCCGTTGGTGATCCAGTATTTGCTGCCGTTTAAAATGTAGTCATCCCCGTCTCTTTCAGCCTTGCAGCGGATACCGGCAACGTCCGATCCCATGGTGGGTTCGGAGGTGGCAAAGCAAATCAATTTGAAATCTTTTAGTATTTTGGCAAAGTATTTCTTTTTGAGCGCCTCATTTTTTGACAGTGCCAACGGTTCCATGCCGAGGGAATTATCAAAAATTGAGGTGGCCAGGCCCGGACAGGCAGCGGAAAATTCTTCAGTGATGACGACAGATTCTATCAGCCCCCAGCCCTTGCCGCCATATTTTTTCGGTATGTCACCATTTATCAGTCCAGCATCATATGCCTTCCTCAGCACCGCAATGGGTGTTTCATCGACCTCATCGTAGTACCAGGCTACGGGCAATATTTCGTTGAGTGCAAATTCACGGGCTTTTTTTTGCAGCTTCAGTTGATCCGGGGATAATTGAAAATTCAGCATACATCATCTCCTTAGCTTGGGTAGTATTTATTTCATGCCGGCATCAAAAATTAAGAAAATTCATATGGTTATCGTATATCACAAAAGTTTGAAGGTGAAAAGCTGAAATAGCTTCATTTACTCCACTGCAACCCTATGAAACAAGGCTGATCATCTGCTTGCAATAGCCAGCACATCTTTGCGTAAACAAATTAAGACCGGAATAAAGATGGTTATCTCTTAGGGGATCCCTACTAATTTGGTCTTGTAAATGCTGATACCATCGTCCTATAATTTTTGTTTGGCATTGAACTGCTATTGTTGTATTAACATGGCAGAGTAAAGTACGGAAAGTAATTTATGTAACATCTTCTTGTAATTATATAAAAAAATACCTTATCATAGCGGGGAACATTGACAAATATCATTGTATTGGGTGCCGGGGTTATGGGCAGTGCCTTCGCCCAGCTTCTGGCCGATAGCGGAAATGAAGTTTGCCTGGTCGGTACCCATCTTGACCGGGATATTATTGATAGCCTACTGGCTGACGGCACCCATCCCGGGCTAAAAGTGAAGCTGCCGGAAAAAGTTCGTGCCTTTTATATTGAGGACCTGGAGTGGATTCTGGACGATCGTGTCCGGATGATCGTATTCGGTGTCAATTCGGCCGGCGTCCACTGGGCGGTGGAGCGTATCGGCCCCATCCTCAATATGCCCGTTCCGATTTTGATGCTGACAAAAGGCCTGGCCATGCAGCGAAATACGATAAATATTTTGCCATCGATCGTGGCAGAGGAACTTGCCCACTATGATTTAAACACTATACCGGTGGGCGCCGTCGGCGGTCCATGCATTGCGGGAGAACTGGCCGCACGTCGCGATACCAGCGTCGTCATCGCCCATCCGGACGTCGAACTGCTTGATCGGCTCCTGAAATTTGTCGATGCCCCGTACTACCACGCTCGAGGAAGCAGGGATCTGATCGGCGTCGAAGCCTGTGCCGCTCTTAAAAACTTTTATACCCTGGCTGTGGGGTATGCCGCCGGTGAACTGGAAAAAAAAGGTGCGGCGTCCAATGGCGCCTTGATGCATAACCTGGCGGCAGGGCTGTTTACCCAGGCCCTGGCGGAGATCAGTTGTTTTGTCGAATTTCTCGGTGGTAGAAGTGCCGCTGTCTTCGGATTGGCCGGTGCCGGCGACCTCTATGTTACCTGCCAGGCCGGTCGCAACGGTCGTATGGGCAAGCTTCTGGGTTCCGGGCTGTTATACCGTGAGGCCAAATCCCGACATATGCCGGATGACACCATCGAGGGGGCGGAACTGGCATTATGTATCGGAAAGACGCTGAAGCAGTTGATTGAAAAAAAGAAAATAGACGGTAATGCCATTCCCCTCGCTGCGAGCATCGTTGACGCGATTTGTGATAATCAACCCCTGCTGATCCCCTGGAATCAGTTTTACCGGCATTGAGGCAGACAATAGGGCCTTAGGGGCCTTTTTCTGATAACAAGAATCTCTTTATCGGTTTTTATCTGCAACTAAATTGATCGATCAACCTGGCTTGTATGCAATTAATACACATTGAAAAAGGAGGTGATTGGATGAAGAGAAAAATCGAGTTGGAAAGTGACAATGATTTTTTTAAAGGAGAAATCATCGGTTCGGTATTGGTGCTGAATTTAAAAAATGATCTCATGTTTCGGGCAACCAGTCTGGCGACGAAGAGTACGATTTTAGATTATCTGGATCAGTTGTCCCGCACCGATATGATCAAAGTTTTACTGGTTGTGAGCTCTCCAGAGAAAGCAGGAAGGGAGGAATATTGTAATTTTTACAACCAGGTCATTCAATCGGCATTGGATATCAATGCCGTTCATAAACTTTTTCATGCCGTTGATGATCTTATCTTAAAAATCAAAGAAATTAATCAAACCGTCATTCATGCCGACAGTGGCAAGGTGCTGCCTTTGTTTTTAAATATCAGTCTGGCGTGTGACTACAGAATTGTGGCGGACAATACCGTTTTTCAGAACCCATGCCTTGAATACGGCCTGGTGCCCAAAGGTGGCGGTGCTTTTTTTCTATCCAAGATGTTAGGTGCCAGTGGCGCCTATCGAATCATGATGTCCGACAAAGATATTTCGGCCAATGAGGCATTGAAGCTCGGTCTGGTGGATGAGATCGTCGCTTTCAACGAATTGCAAACTACCGCTATTAAGGTTGCCGAAGACTTTGCCGCCAAACCTTCCCGATCCCTAAGGTGCTGCAAGCGGTTGCTGAATTATTCATTTAAAGATCTTCGCGAGTATCTTGAGTTTGAGACGGACGAACTTACCAAAATGATCGGCCCGTTCGGCGACGGTTTGGCGAAAGGGATTTGTTGAGTAATTGCTTCTATTTTCGGGGATGTTTAAAGTTTCGGCTATCAATAATTTGCTTAATTTAGAATTTTAATGTTATCTCGCAGAGCCCGCAGATCACAGCATTTTTCGGTTTTCTCTGCGCACTCCGTGGACTCTGTGAGAGATCTAATGGTCCAAGTTATCGGTTATGCCCCTCTTTGCTCACCCCATGTTCGTACATTGCCTTCAGCAGCCAGGCGATTTCATGAAGCCGATTGTAGATCCTTATTCCCTGTTTGCTGAGATCGCTGACGGCCTGGCTTTCCCAGGGGTTGTAGTGGCTGCCGATTATAACGGGTATGCCCATTTCTTTTTCCAATGTGCAGATTTCATTGACCTGCTTTTTTTCAATTTCTAAAAATATTTTCCATTCTTCGGGGGTGTCTGCCGAATGCATGCCGGGTCTGCCAATGCCATGCAGGACTAAGGCGTCCACTTCTTTAGAGGCCAAAATTGTCCGGGCAAGGGAGGCCGGAAAGTCGACAGCCAGAAATTGCCCGGACGCACCGAAATCAAGCGGATTTTTAACTGAGGCACGATCGGGCATCCCTAAATGTCGCAATTTCTTCTGCAGGTCCGGGCTGAACTCCGGAACAGCCAGTCCCGCTTCTGTTAGACAATCGGTAAGGGCCACCCCCCAGGATCCGCCCACGGTAATAATAGCCACCCGGCGGCCATTCATCGGCGGGCGCTCTATTAAAGCATGGCCAATGGGCAGGAGCATCTCCATGGCAGGTGATATCACCGCGCCAATCTGGCGCAGCAGCCCCTGGTATACCTGCCATTGACCAGCAAGAGCGCCGGTGTGGCTGTGGGCCGCCCGGGCGCTGTCGACGGTCCGGCCCGCTTTGTAAACCACTACCGGTTTTGTTCGGGTCACTTCCCGGGCTACCTCTATGAATCGCTTTCCATCGCGAAGGGCTTCGATATACATAATGATGGCCTTGATTTCGGGATCTTTCCCAAAAGCCTGAAGGAAATCCGTGACGGTAAGATCGCTCTCATTGCCGGTGTGAATAAACTTGCCGACCCCCAATCCTTTAGCCCGGCCGGAAGAAAGGATGTCATAGAAAGCATAGCCTCCCTGGCAGATTGCAGAGATAGGGGTGGATAGCAGGCCCTCAGCGGGAATTGATGATGCGTTGAAGCCGGCCGTTAGATTGAAAGTACCGCTGACATTCGGACCGATGAGCCGGATACCATAGGAGCGTGCCAGCGCGGCAAGGGCTGCCTGTTGTCGTCTGCCCTGGTCTGAAGTTTCTGCAAAACCGGCCGTAATGACGGTGATGCCCTTGACGCCCTTTTGGCCGCAGGCTTCAATGGTTTCTTCGACAAATTTTTCCGGGATGGCGCATACGGCCAAATCGACAGGAGCGTCAATATCCCCTATGTTTTTGAAAGCAGGGATACCAAATACCTGGCCGGTCCTTGTATTGACCGGATAGATGTGTCCGGGGAACTTCCCGGAAAGCAGCCCCGTCATTATAAATGATCCCCATGATCCCGGCCTCTCCGAAGCGCCGATAACCGCAACTGATTTGGGGTTTAGAAAAACGTCTAAATCACTGCAATCCGCTTGCATTTCAATTTAGCTCCTACCTCTTATGTAACTTCAGAGGAATGGATTCGATTTAAATTTTTTTTAGACAGGATTTACAGGATTGACGGCCCCGGTTAAATACGCTGCGCTGTTCTTCGAAATTTAACGGGGTAAAGATTGTTTTCGCCTTTGGCGAGGAGCCCTTTCGGCCGAAGGCCGTTTTATCCCGATGATCCTGTTGATCCTGTCCAATTTTCTTTTAAATTGGCCAGAGGCGGCGCTCGTATGAACCTACATTTCAAAAGTTGGAGTTGATTCCATTCTGGGCAGCTTTGCCTTTGTAGGTTGGGTTGCACCTACTCCAGGCATTGTTGGGTTTCGTTGCACTCAACCCAACCTACATTTTGCCGGTGTTATTGCGAAATGCGAAACCCAACAACGGCTGATTTCGGAACCGAGCTCCAAAAGTTTCTTTTTTGCTCAGACCGCCTTTTTTCGGCCGGCGGCGCTGTTGACACCTGACACCCGAAACCTGAATCCTCAAATTTTTGACAACATGTTGTCAAATAAAATCCGTTATGGGCCTAAGGATTTAGAGGCAAGGTGGATTTATTTCAGCACCACCAGGGCATCCACCGCCACCGGTTTTCCCTGGGAGATAATCACCGGGTTGACGTCAATCTCTTCGACCGAATCATTCTCCATTCCCAGACGCCCGATGGCGATCAGAATGTCTGCCAGCATATCTGTATCCACCGGTTCCATCCCCCGGATGGCCTGCAGGATTTTATAGGCTCTGATTTCCTGCATCATTTCCAGGGCATCCCTTTTTTCTATGGGCGCGACCCGAAAAGAGGTATCTTCTAAAACCTCGGTAAATATTCCACCTAGCCCGAACATGACACAGGGACCAAACTGGGTATTCCGGGTCAGCCCGACCACCAGTTCGCGCTGACCCTTGACCATCTGCTGAACCAGGACCGCTTTATCTGAACCATCCATTGCAGACGTGATCTCATCAAAGGCAGTCCGGGCTTCATCTTCATTTCTAACATCCACCCGAATCAAACCCCTTTCGGTTTTATGGGCGATTTCCGCAGCGCACCCCTTCATCACCAGCGGAAAGCCGATTTTGTGGACTGCATTAGGAAGATCCGCCGGATTGGTAACCAATTCCTCTTGGGTCACTGGAATACCGTAAGATGCCAGCACTTTTTTGGATTCATATTCAGAAAGCGCGGGTCGACCGTCTTCAAGTGCTTGATCAATTAGGTTCATTTTTTCCTCCGCTGATGGGTCGCTATTATATGGATTCCGAAAAATTTTAATTGGGTTCTGTCCCGGAGTCCTTTTTTAAACAGCCATTCGTTTATTAATAAAAACGATGCCTTCCTGCCGCACGCCACAGCCTCAGATAAAACTCAGTATGTGTTTCTGGTTTAATGTTGGACGGGAAACTACAACAATTATTTAAGGTCAAATTGTAATCAGTGTGTTTGCTGCCCAGCAGGGGCCACTTTTTCTGAGCGTAGTCTCGGGAAAAGCTTGGGTATTTAGTGCGAGTTAAAATAAAAAAGGGCCGCCGGTTTTAGTCGGCCGCCCCTTTTTTGGGTAGGTCTGCCGGCGATATATCGCGTTCAGCAGGCCGAGCAGTATTTCATTTGTTGGAATACGCTATTGGTTTTTTTTGATCGTGTGGGTTCCGTCTTTGCGGTATTCCACCTCGGCTTCCAGGTAATACACTTTTTTGAGATCGGGTTTTATTTCCTGGAGCATGTAAAAGGATTCACCGCTTCTGTACTGTCGAACAGACGAAAGAGATCGGCTTGTCAGCCGGCAGACTATCAACCTTTTCTTCGAGTTCACCGACCGGTAAATTGACTGCAGTTTTGAAATGGCCGGCGGCAAATCCATCCGTATTGCTAACATCGACCAATAAAGCTCTGTGGATTTCTTTTCAGAATTTTTTCAAAGGTTTCGAGGTCGATCGAACCTTCTTCCGTTCCGGCTTTGACGGCGACGGCCGCAGGTGCAGCACCATATGCCTTTTTCCAGGCCGGATAACCAGCATCAAAAACCTTTACATTGGTATATCCCAGTTGACCCGCCTTCCTGGCGGATTGGTGGCTTAGCTTTCAGGTATAGCCCCCGCAGTAAAAGATTAACAGCATATTTTTATCGGCTGGCAATTTGCCTGCAGTTTTTCGAAATCACTGTCGGGAATGCTGATGGCCGAGGGAAATGACCCTTGTCATATTTTGCCTTTTTGGGACGGGAGTCTACGAGAATGGTTTCATTTGTTAATAGCTGGCTGGATACATACTCGACGGATACCGCGGCATAACTTCCCTTGGCTTTCATGTAACCGGGAAAACCGTCGGCAAAGACTTTGACATTGGTATAACCAAGTTTTTCCGCCTTCCTGGCGGAATTGTGGCTGAGCTTTCAAGTGGGCCCACCACAGTAGATTCAGCAATGTATTTTTATCCTGGGGCAGCTTGTCCGTCATTTTATCAAACTGGCTGTCGGGGATACTGACGGAGGTAGGGATGTGGCCGTTGACATATTTCGGTTTGTAGGGCCGCGAATCGACGATCATCGCTCCTTCCGGCTTGGGCATTTTAGCATACTGCTGCACGAGGCTAACATCTGCGATGTCATGAAACAGCCAGTCGGCTTTTGCCGGTTGAGCGGCTTTCTGGGTAGCGGTACATCCGTAGGCCATTGCCAGAATAAGCCCCAGCACCAGGGATATTACCGAAAATTTTTTCACGGGCATAATTACTTTCTCCTTTATCAATAAGTGGATTGACCTAAAACGTTAAACTTAGGTTTGCAACATATTGAAAATCCACCGCTATTTACATTTTGCCGGTGAGGGTGAGTCAAAAGCGTGGTCATGCATATAGGTATATATGTCGGCGACATCTTTATCTGACAGCTTGCCCCATTCTTCCTGGCATTTGAACTGCTCGAAATCTTTTGATTCAAAGACGGTATTCCATTCGGCCTGGGTCTTGTCGGCCGGACTCAAGGGCGGTGTCTTGGATTCAATCTCGCCCCTCTTGAAACAGGCATTGTACACTTTGCGATAGGTGTATTTTCCCTTGCGTTTGTTGCCCTTCTCCAATGCAAAGGCCGCACTCACCGTACCAAAAACAAAAACAACTGCCATTAACGTCAAAAATACTTTTTTAAACATGATTCCTCCTCTACATTAATTTATATTATTTAACATACTGAAAAATTCTTAAAAAATATTTTTTACCCTATGGGATATTGAATTAAAAACGTCGGGTTTCCATGACAGCAAAATTATTACCCTCCGCCCGGCTACTTATCCATCCCCGGTTAGGGGTCGAATCAAACAGCCGTTAGATCATTACCTTTAGGTCGCAAAAATAGCAATAATTATACCAACAACCTGGATTTAACTTTTGAAATGTCACCGGTACCAGTGGAAAGTTAGAAAATCCTTATATTGTGGCCTTGATTATATTTAATTTAGATTACTTATCAGCTTTTGATTTTTTTAGTCCCAAGTTTTTATACTTTAAAAAAAAAAGAGATATGCTAAATTTTGGCAATTCTATTCCTTGAATTTGTTAACGGTTAATGTTAAGTTAACATCGATTAAGTTAACAGTTAACAGATAGAATTAATAGATTAGGAGTGGATGCTGATGGAAATAGCCAAATATTGGAAAACCATCGTGGACACCCTGCAGGATGGATTGATGGTGCTGGATCCTGTGGGAAATATTCTGGCGGTGAATCCGGCGGCTGAGCGACTCACCGGATATTCAGCGGATGAACTAATTGGAAACAATTGCCGAACCTTGAACTGCACTGGATGCGATATTTACGGTCGAGGTGAAGGTAAGCAATGGTGCAGTCTGTTTGTCAGCGGTAAGGTCAGGGCTAAAAAATGTTTGATTTCCGACAAGGATCGCAGGGCCGTGCATGTCCTTAAGAACGCGTCCGTATTGAAAAATTCGGAAGGCCGTCTGCTGGGCGCGGTGGAAACTTTCACGGATATATCTGAAATCGTGCGTCAGAAACAGGAAATAGATTCCTTACGGAAAAGTTGCCACTTGGAGGAAGGGCACCACGGGCTCCTGGGCGAATCACAACCGATGCAGGTTCTTTTTGAACTCATCCAAAATGTAGCCCAGACAGATGCGCCGGTTTTGATCCAGGGGCAAAGCGGCACCGGAAAAGAGCTGGTCGCCAGGGCTATCCACGAGGAAAGTCCCGTCGCGCAAAACCTTTTATCAAAGTTAATTGTGCTGCCTTGAACGAAAATTTGCTGGAAAGCGAGCTGTTCGGGCATGAAAAAGGTGCTTATACCGGAGCCGATCGCACGCGCATCGGTCGGTTTGAAGCGGCCCATCAGGGCACGATCTTTTTAGATGAAATTGGTGACATTCCCCTCTCGACCCAGGTAAAACTTTTACGGGTGCTTGAAGAAAAAGAGATCGAACGGGTGGGTGATCATAAACCCATTGCGGTTAATGTCAGAATCATCTCCGCAACCAATAAAAATCTCGAGACCCTGATCGACCAGGGCTTATTTCGGGAAGACCTCTTCTTTAGAATCAATGTCTTTCCTTTGTCCTGTCCTTCACTGGTCATGCGGATCGAAGATATACCGGTAATCGTGCAGAATTTCATTAAAATGATTCCAAACAGGGGGGGTAAGGAAATATCGGGCCTGACACCGGAAGCCATGGAGGCTCTATTAACCTATTCCTGGCCCGGGAATGTTCGGGAGCTTCGCAATACTATCGAGTATGCCTCCGTTCTTTGTCCCGGAGGTTGGATCGGAAAAGAACACCTGCCGCCCAAAATCACTTTGAACAGCAATATGTCGACCTCCAAACCTACTTCAAGCACAATCTCCTGGCAAGAGGAACGCGAACAACTACTACATACCCTGCGCCGGTTTAATGGTAATCAGTCTGAAACTGCACGGGTTTTGGGCGTTAGCCGTGTTACTATTTGGAAACGCATTAAAAAATATAATATCGATCTGGCGTCTGAATTAGGCAAAAAAACAGGATAGGGGATTGAAATATTCTGCAATATGGTCTAAAAAAACGGTTTGTTGTTCAAATGCCGGAATGCTAAAACATCCGGTAAACGGTTCTTCACTCACATCATTAGAGTTCTCAGCAGCTAAGGAGATTTTTAGACAACATGAAGGACAAGACCGTATCCGTTATCGGCAGTGGGGTGGCCGGCCTTACGGCCGCTTTGGCGTTGGCCAAATTTGATATATCTGTCGACATTATAGAAAAATCTGATTTTGCCGGCGGCCACGCCATCCGGTTTGCCTGCAAGGCCACAGCAGAATGTGTTAAATGTGGTGCCTGTATTGTTGAGGAAAAATTGGGTCAGGCGGTACAAGATCCCAGGATTAGGATTTTAACCGGCAGCCGGATTGAAAATATTTCTAAAAAAAAGCGCTATGCCATCTGCCTGAATCAGAAGCCGGCCTATATCAATGCCCAAAAATGCAGTACCTGCGGTGTCTGTCTCCAACAATGTCCGCAAGAAGGGGCCATCGTGCGGGGTGTGTCCAGCAATCAATCCCCTTTTTTCGCCATTAATGAAAAAGAATGCCTATACCTGACGGATCAATCCTGTCGCCGATGCCAGGAAGTTTGTCCTGAGAAAGCCATTGTGCTGGATGCCAGTGCCGATCAGGTAACCTGCGAAGCGGATGCGGTCGTTTTGGCCACAGGGTTTTCGGCCTTTAATCCCCGGAATAAGCCTTACGGGTACGGTGTCTTCAAAAATGTTGTGACGAACATGGAGCTGGAAGACATGATGCGCAGGGAGGGGCAGATTGTCAGGCCATCGGACGGTCAACTCCCTCAAAAGATTGCGTTTATCCAATGTGTGGGCAGCCGGGATGCCAAGCTGAATCATCTGTGGTGCTCTAAAATTTGTTGTGGATCCGCCTTGCGCATGGCAGGGCTGATTAAGGCCCGGCAACCTGAATCTGAAATTTGTTTTTTCTATATCGATACCCAGACTTTCGGTAAGGATTTCGGTTCTTTTTATCAGCGAATCCAAGAGGAAGTGCGGATGATACGGGCCATTCCCGGAGATATCTTCGAGACCCCGGAAGGGCGACTACGGGTTTATTATGCCGCCAATGAGACCCATGAAACCCTTGAAGAGATCTTTGATTGCATCGTGCTCTCCGTCGGTTTGCAGCCTTGCAAAGAAAACCTGGACATTGCCGGGCAGTTGGATTTAAAAGGGGACGGCAGTGATTTCATTAATTCTACAGACATTGAAAATGAATCGTCCAACAACGGTGTTTTTAGTGCCGGTACGGTTGGCGGACCGATGAGTATTGCTGAAAGCATTGCCAGCGCCGGTGAAACTTCACTTAAAATTATAAAATATTTAGCTATTTGAAGGTGACACTCTTGACTGGAAAAACATTGCTGATCGGAAGCGGGGAATGTGCCCGCCGTATCGCTGAGGCTATTTTGATGCGGGACCCGGATCTCATCATTGCGTCGACAGGGGAAGGTTTTGGTTTGTCGACATCCTCTGCAGCCAAAAACAAGGCCGAGGAATGGGGCCAGATCTATACGAATACGAAAGTACATTCATGTCAGGGTACGGTGGGCGATTTTAAAGTAACCCTTGAGCGCGACGGCGCAAAAAAAATCGCTGCGGTGGATCAGATCATTATTGCCGAAAAGGAACAACGCATCCCGGACTTTTCCTCCTATGGCCTAATCCAGACGGATAAGGTCATGGCACTCTCCCAGCTTGAAAATCAGCTGGATGAAAACGCCACGGCAGACCGTCTGCTTGCCGGGATCAAAACGGTTGTGTTCCTCGTGGGGATCGATACGGAAAGCAATCCCCTTGTCTTTGAAAGGATCATGCAATCCTGTCTAAGGCTGCAGGCGGAATATAAGCTGAAGATCTATATTTTAACCGGTAACCTGAAAGTGGCTGCAAACGGCCTGGAAAAAATGTACCGGGATACCCGGGATGCCGGGGTTATTTACACCAAATTTACACAAACCCGCCCGGATATTACCCAGCTTGAGGATGGCGGTGTCTCTATTGAGTTCATCGATGAGGTTACCGGAAATCAATTAAAACTGCCGGCAGATTTGACGATTGTCGATGAAAAAATTAATTCTTCTGACTATGCGGTTGATTTGGCCCGCATTTTTGAACTCGAGGAGGATCTGAACGGATTTGCCCAGGGTGACAATGTTCACCGGTTGACGGTTCTGACCAATCGCAAGGGGATCCTGGTTGCCGGCCCGACTAGAAGTGTGCAGTCGCTCTCCGAACAGGTTACGGATGCCGACAATGCGGTGTTGTCCGTCCGTGAAATCGAAAGGCAACCTGCTGATCAAACGGGGGACAAGGCCCGGATTGACAATGGCAAGTGCGTGCGTTGCCTGACCTGCTTTCGTCTCTGTCCTTACCGGGCAATCCAGGTCAATACCCGCGTAACGATTTCAGCGGCAGCCTGCGAAGGATGCGGAATTTGTTTGGCGGAGTGTCCGCGGGGCGCCATCAGCTTTGAGGATGAAAAAACGAACATCGTTTCTGCGGTGCCTGCCGTCGGAGGCATTGGGCAGGCGGGAGAATCTTTTGTCCCCTCGATGATCGCTTTTTGCTGCAGCCGTTCTGCGGCCCGCGCGGCCGAGCTGGCGGCATGTATGGGGAAAACCCTGCCCCACGGTTTTCAAATCGTCGAAGTACCCTGCGGCGGCAGCGTTTCTTTAAGTCATATTTTGGCAGCTTTTAACAACAAAGCCGACGGTGTTATGATTTTAACCTGTCACGAGGGGAACTGTCACTCCGAGCTGGGACCTCGGTATGTCCAGCAGCGGGTGGCGCAGATCTCGGAGAATTTCAGCACCATCGGCCTGGAAGGCGGTCGACTCGTCAAGCAGACCCTGGCGTCCAACATGGGGGTAGAATTTGCCAAGACCTTGGTTGAATTCGAAAAACAGCTTCTGGAAATGGGACCGATCAGGCTGAAGTCTGGAAAAGAATAGGGGAGGGAAACAATATGCCCGATTCAAATAAAGTTATCGATATTACCCGGCTGGACCATGAGAAATTTAAAAATTGGCCCTACTCACAGAACTATTGCATCACCTGCGGTTTGTGCGCCAGCTCATGTCCGGCGTCAGGTATCGATGGATTTGATCCGCGCAAACTGATTCGCATGATTTCTCTGGGGCTCGAGGATGCAATCTTGGAATCCCGTTGGCCCTGGATCTGCACCATGTGCGGTAAATGTGAAAATGTCTGCCCGATGGAAATCGACATTGCGGATGCCGTGCGCAACATCCGTGCCTTGCGCGAGCGCGATGAGGTCCCGGGGATTCTACATAAGGGACTTACCGCCGCACTGGAAACCGGTAACAACCTGCGGTTGCCCAAAGAAGACTATGTCTTTATTCTGGAAGATGTTGCTGAGGAAATTGCAGAAGAGCCCGGATTCGAAGACTTTCATGCTTCCATTGACCAAAGCGGTGCCAACATCCTGACCACCATTCACAACAAGTTGGTCAATACCCATACAGAAGATCTCAAACACTGGTGGAAAATATTCCACGTCGCTGGTGAAGAATGGACGGTTGCATCTGAAAATTGGGAGGGAACAAGCTGGGGATATTTTACCGGCGATGATGAAGCCATGAAGGTCATGACCGGGCGTATCTACGAGCAGATGCAGCAGCTCGAAGTCAAAAACCTCCTGTGGCCCGAATGAGGTCATGCCTACCTTGCGACCCGGTCGGGTTTCGAAAAATATTTTCCGCAAGCTTTTGAAGAATTCGGATTTATAACGGTTTTTGATTTGCTCATGCAGTACATTAAGGATGGTCGCATTAAACTGGACCGAACCAGGTTCCAGGGGCCGGCCACCTATCATGACCCCTGCAATTACGGCCGCAAAGCCCAGCGGCGCTTTGGCCATGGATTTTTTGAAGAACCACGCTGGATTCTGGATCAATGCATGGATAATTGGGTGGATCTGTATCCAACCCGCATGGATCAGATTTGTTGCGGCGGCGGCGGCGGCGCCTTGGTAACCGGCTATGATAAAGAGCGTATTTTCTACGCCAGAAGAAAGATGGATCAGATCCGGGCCACCGGTGCCAAAATGCTTGTTGTCCCCTGCCATAGCTGTCACGGACAGTTTAACAACATTAAAAAAGAATACGAAATGGCGGATCTCGAGGTCAAATATTTGTGGGAACTGGTGGCCGATTGTATGATTTTGTAAATCTTTGTATTTAGGAATGTGAATGGAACCATTGAATTTTAATTTTCTGCAGGGTCATTCGGATCACTATATGGAAATGGCTTTTCGCACCGATCGTTGCGAAAAGATCGAGCATCCGGATGGATACGGGAAAAGAACCGGCGACTGCGGTGATACCGTGGAAATGTATATAACCATCCACGAAGGGTGCATCCAATCGGTTTCTTTTCAGACCGACGGTTGTATGAATACCAATGCCTGCGCCAACACGGTGGGCGAGCTGGTAGAGGGAAAAAACGTGGAAGATGCCTGGGAAATCACACCGGACGATATCGTGAATTACCTGGAGACACTGCCGCCGCAGAATACCCACTGTGCTGAACTGGCGGTGGGTGCGCTTTACCTGGCATTAACCAACTATCAGGAACATCAACGCCGACCCTGGAAGAAATTGTATTCCAGAGAATAACAGGTACAGTTTGGGACGTGCAGGTCTGATCATTTTTTATGAAAACAAGGCCAGATTAAGGAATTGGGGGATTAAGGGATTCGGGAATTGAGGCATTCAGGGATTTTGGAATTACCCGCCTAAATGATAAACAGACAATTTTAGACAAATAAACACCTTAATCTGCAGTTCATGGTTTGGTAATGTAATTTCACACGAGCACCGCCGCTGGCCGCGAGCGTCCAGTCTGATCGGAAAAGAAACTAAAAAAGCGAAGATCTACGCAAAAATAGGAATGGATTCTCATCTTTAAAAGAAAATGGACAGGATCAACAGGATCATCGGGATAAAACGGCCTGCGGCCGAAAGGACTCTCGCCGAAGGCGAAAAAAATCCCGTCAATCCTGTAAATCCTGTCTAATATAATCAATCCATTCCTCTGAAGTTTCATAAGGGGTAATCAGCCGATTACCCCTTGTATGCTGTGCAGACACCCAAAGCTGCGGCCATTTTACGATACCGAGGCAGCTCGCCCGCCCAATTTCTCCATTTGTTTGCTGATGGTATTAAACTAATCCTTGATCCAACATGGCATCGACCACCCGGACGAATCCGGCAATATTGGCGCCTGCCAGATAGTTGCCCGGTTGGCCATATTCCGCAGCCACATCCAGGCAGTTCTGGTGAATGTTCTTCACGATGGTCCGCAGACGCTGATCGACTTCTTCTGCCGACCAGTTTAAAAGCATCCTGTTTTGGGCCATCTCCAGGCCGGATACCGCCACTCCGCCCGCATTGGCAGCCTTTCCCGGTGCGTACAACAGTTTTTTGCCCTGAAAGATCCTGACGGCTTCCTGGGATGTCGGCATGTCGGCACCCTCGCAGACCATTTTGATATTGTTGTTTATTAAATTGTAGGCATCTTTTTCCCCGATTTCATTTTCCACCGCGCAGGGGAAAGCGCAGTCGGCCCGATGGGTCCACAACGGATTGTAATCCAGAGAGGTGTCGGCTTCGGTGTATATCGTTTCGGAATATTTATCGATATACTCCTGGATTCTGCCGCGTTTGAGGTTTTTCAGGCGCTTGACAAACGCTAGCTTTTGGCTGTCGATACCTTCCGGATCATAAATGTATCCGGATGAATCTGAAAGCGTCAGCACGGTTCCGCCCAGTTCTATGATTTTTTCTGCCACATGCTGGGCGACATTCCCAGCACCGGATACCAGGCAAGTTTTGCCTTCAAGGGTGTCTTGGCGGGCCGCCAGCATCTCGGCCGCGAAATAGACCACACCGTATCCGGTTGCCTCGGCGCGAAGGTGGCTCCCGCCCCATTGTAAGCCTTTGCCGGTTAATGTCCCGGAAAATTCATTGCGCTGTCTTTTGTACATACCAAAGAGATATCCGATCTCCCTGGCACCCACGCCGAGACCGCTCCCGGGAATGTCGGTGTCCTGGCCAATATGACGGCTCAGTTCCGTCATAAAACTCTGGCAAAATCGCATGACTTCGTTATCCGATTTTCCTTTGGGTTCAAAATCCGATCCACCCTGGGCACCTCCCATGGGCAGGGTGGTCAGGGCGTTTTTAAAGACCTGCTCGAAGGCCAGAAATTTAAGGATACTGTGATTCACCGAGGGGTGAAATCTGAGTCCGCCTTTGTAAGGCCCGATGGCACTGTTCATTTCTACCCGGTAAGCTCGATTCACCCGCACCCAGCCTTCATCATCCATCCAGGGAACCCGGAACATAATCAAGCGTTCGGGCTCCAGGATTCTTTCCATAACACCTAATTTATGAAATTCGGGATGCCGCTCTAAAACCGGCTTTACCGTTTCGACAAACTCCCCGACAGCCTGGTGAAATTCTTTTTCTCCCGGATCTTTATCCAGAATTTGTTTTATGAACTTATCCGACATGTCAAACCTCCTTCAATTACGGTACATATTTGCCAGTCGACGCACTAAGCATCAATGATTTCCAAGGCTTCCTCCCGAAAGGCATCCATCACGTACTTGATACCGGTGATTTTGGCACATTCCTCCGTCAGGGCGAAAAGGTCGTTGCGGCTGATATATTCTACCTTCCAGTTGCGCGATCCGGCCATTAACTGCTGGAGTCCGACTTTGATTTTGTCGACCACGTTATAGAGTCCGATCGCACCCAGCGGCAAATTGTTTATTTCGGATCCATATTTTTCTTTCAAGACCTCATAGTTCATGAAGATCTCCTCTTTGGTGAAACCGAATTTCGAAACCGTGGGCGGCAAGCCTCCGTCTTCGTCGCGCAGCCACTTTTCAGTATTTTTGCCGACCATGCCCGGAATCATCAGCGCCCGACCCATACAAACGGCCTTGCAGTAAGGTGCGCCCAGGGCCAGTGCTTTAAAAACATGGTCTTCTGCTGAAAAGCCGCCGGCAAAGGCCAGATCCGGAACGCGCCGGCCTTTTTGTGCCAGGCGGTCGCTCAATTCAACGGCCATTGAATGCAGGTAAATAGACGGGATTCCCCACTCGGTCATCATCCGCCAGGGGCTCATGCCGGTGCCCCCCGGCGCGCCGTCAATAGTGAGCAGGTCAATATCAGCGTCGGAGCACCAGCGAATGGCCATTGCCAGTTCCCTCATAGGATAAGCGCCCGTCTTCAGGGTAATGCGTTTGGCACCGAGTTTGCGTAGGCGCTTGACTTCGTTCATAAACCCTTCCTGATCGACGAATCCGAGCCGCGAGTGTCGCTCGAACTGTTTCAAAGGACCGGCTTTAAACGCTGCCTGATGGGCAGGATCTTCCGGGTCCGGGGTGACGATATATCCGCGTTTTTTTAATTCTATGGCCCGGTTCAGAGAATTGACCTTGATTTCTCCACCGATGCACTTGGCGCCCTGGCCCCATTTTAGCTCAATGGTCTCCACACCGAGTTTTTCGATAACATACTCGGCCACCCCGTTGCGGGTGTCTTCGACGTTCATCTGGACCAGGATATCACCAAAACCCTCGTGAAAGCGGCGATATTCTTCCACCCGTCGATCCATCTCCGGTGAATTCTTAATCTTACCGTTGTTGTCGAACTCCAATTCGGGATCAATGCCGCATACATTTTCGCCACATACCAGACTGATGCCGCTGATGGCAGCGCCAATGGCAAAATGACTCCAATTTTTACGTGCAATATCCGTGCTGCCAAGAGCACCCGTGAATATCGGTACTTTCATCTTGATTTTATCGGTAACACCATATGAAGTCTCGGTATCGACAGCAGGAAAGGTGGCTTTGTCGGGGTCGGCTTCGACCCCTTTGGCCCCCAGGGCATATCCCATAATATTGAGATGGGAATAGTCCACCGGGTAGTCCTTGTCGGCACCGGCAGTGACACTGCCAAAAGGCTGCGGGTAAAGCAGCTCCCTGCCACGAAAGGTTGCTTGGAACATGTCACAGTTGCCTTTACAGCCATCGATACATCGGCTGCAGATACCGGATTGAGGCGCAATGTCACGCGAGCGGTTCCTGGTCTGAAGTGCGTCGTTTGCGTTCGGTCGATGTAGGTTCATAGTTCCTCCTTGATTCAATATGAATAGATTTAATTCCATCCCCATTTGAGCTACGTTTAGAACAAGGCACGCATCGGAGCTACAATAGAAATGTAGTCAAGATAGTTTATTATTAATCACAAAATCAACAAATTTGTAATATTTTATTTCTTTTTCAAAGATGAGTGAGTAGGGATTTTGAATTTGTTATTGAAAAAAATACCGATATCAACCTATATACTTATGATTTCCCGAACCGGGGGTGTTTGCGGTTGCGAAACCGGGTCTCCCATCGGTAAGACAATAAAAGCGGTATTGAGTAAACTATTCAATTAGGGCAGGTGATCATGACTGAAGAAGATTTAAAAGGACTTTGGAAAGAAGGAATTCCACATGTCGAACCTGACTGAACTCGCCTTTTTAGACGCAACCGCACAGGCTGACCTCATCCAAAAAAAAGAAATTAAACCCCTTGAATTGGTTGAAGCGGCCATCAAACGGATTGAGCACCTGAATCCGGCGCTGAATGCCGTCACACCGATGTTTGACCTGGCACAAGACGCGCAGCGACTAATCCGACGGTCCCTTCAGCGGGGTACCTTTTGTTAAAGACTGATGCAGAATATGCCGGTGTGCGGCATACCGAGGGACCGGCCTTTTTGAAAAACCATATCTCTCATCAGGACAGCGAGCTGGTGGTGAGACTTAAAAAGGCCGGCGAGTTATATGCGGCAAAACCAATACCTGCGAATGGGGGTCACTGCCCACCACCGAACCGCTGCTGTTTGGGGCCACCCACGATCCCTGGAATACTGGCAGAACACCGGGAGGATCGAGTGGTGGATCGGCAGCTGCGGTGGCCTCCGGCATGGTCCCCATGGCCCATGGCAATGACGGCGGCGGATCTATCCGCATGCCGGCGTCTTGTTTTGGCGTGTTTGGTTTGAAGCCGACAGGGCACGCAATCCCCTGGGCCCGGAGTATGAAGCCACCCTTTTTCGTTCTTGGCGGCCCAACTGGAAGTTGCCTGTCCTCTGGGCGAATCGACGTCCACCGGTTGCCGCCTGAAATTCAAGTTGGAACCAAACATGCCGGCATTCCCAATTGTCTCAACATGTTCGATTTTTCCCGATGTTAACTTGCCGCCGGCAGCAATCGGCCGCTATCATTAAATTGGAGTTCTATCGGGGTCGCGTCCACCGTGATATTTGGCTGGGCCTGCAGTTCTGAAAGCACGGCTTCAGTGGCCCAGAAGGTTTCCAGCTCACCGGTGTTGACAATGCGTGCCATGCGAAGACTGGCAAGATCCGGCGTCCGGTTTAAGGCAGCTTCAAGTGCCAGCCTGTCGTTTTCAACGGGAATCGGCATGCGGGCGGAGCGCAGGACGCCGGAGGTAAAGGCATTCAGGTAGGTGGCATCCCAGTCGATATTCTCAACCACCCGGCGGGTGGTTAAATCGGCCATGCCGATACCCGTGGCATTTCCGTGGGAGTGGGGCGTCAGGTCCAGCACGATCAGGATACGATAATCCGGTTTGCGTAGGCCACCCTCCCGGCGCCAGAAACCGATGACATTGGGATCCATGCCGGCACCACTGACGTTTTTGCCCATTTCATCCACCAGCAACACATCCAGATCGTCGAGTGGAATCCTGGGCAGCAGTTTCCAGGCAGTTTCCAGGAATTGGCGGTCAACCTCTGCAAATTCTTCCGGCTTTGCCAGTCTCAGGGAGTGGGTTCCGCCCAAGGCGTTCTCGGTGACGGCCAGGCCGCAGAGAATGGAGGCTTTTTCCATGATTCGCTGGGCGGCCGGCACGATGGTGCGGGCCAAATCATACTTGTGCATATTGGCCGCGCCTTTCTGACGGCCGCAACCGACGGCCAGGATTTTACACAATCCGGATTCTACCTCCGAACGAAAGGCCGTGTGGGGTTTGATGCGATTGATCGCTACGATATGATCGGCATCCAGCGCATCTTTGGCAAAAAAGACTTCAGCCCCGGAGGTTACCCTACCCAACGATACGACATCAGTGCTGGATACCACCGGCACACCGACGCTGGCTTCGGTGATCCCCAGCTCTGCCAGCACCTGCCGTTGTCCCTCGGCAGTTCCCCCGCCGTGGGATCCCATGGCCGGAATGATGAAGGGCTTCAGCTGCAACGAATTCAGGCAGGATACGGTCGCGGTCACCAGATCTTTGAGTTCGTGAGTTCCGCGGGACCCCACCGCCACGGCGACCGTCTGCCCCGGAGTTATTCTGCCGGCGGGGTCAAATTGGGCAAATGCCTCCTGCACGGACGCCGTGACATCCGGCAGTGAGGTGACATCAAATTTTTGCTTTACGCAATAAAGTTCGGGAATTTGCATGGGTTTGTGCCTTTTTTTTGAGTTGGTGGTGTATCCGCAGCCGGTCAAAACCATCGCGGTCTAAATGAAAAATTATGCATGCTCCTGAAATAAATCTTAATATATCAGCAATGCCTTTAGCACAGGGGTGGCCGCGTTTCAATAATATAGTTGAACATGGACGAGGAGAAACTGGTATTTTCCATTTTTTGTATTTCCTAAATTCTCCTAAAATGGCAAATGCAGAATGGCTTCAGAACCAGACATCAAGGCTGATGACCGCAGGCGGCGGAACAAGGCAGGATCTGAAAGCCTGGTTTTCTTTGCTGTTATAGGGGCAAACAACATAGTATATCAAGCATTTATTGAACGGGAAAAAGAGGGGCTGGTTGAAGCGCACCAAAAATCTGGCTGTTGGGTAATATTATCTGTTTAAACACCTGCTTAATTGCTTAAACATCTGTTTAAACAACCGTAACAATTTGTGTTGTACCGGCAACCTTCATAATTTATATTTTAAAATATTACAGAAGGTTATGACGTAATCAGATTGTTTAGGTTTCAGGCACGACTGTTGCAAGTGCTGGTTCCGGACGATATCAAACCGGAACGCATTCCAGCTAGGTGAGAAAAATGCCTTCAAAATCAGAATTGGACCTTGTGGGTATTTCATGGCCGGTGTGCTTGCTCAAATTCAAGTGTGCGCTGAATGACCTGGGCGCATGCGATGTATTGGACGTTGCGGCCCGGGACCCTGATGTCGTGGATAACATTATCATGATTGTGGACCGTTCCGGAAGCGCGGTCATCAATCAGCGCCTGGAAGGAGATATCTATCGACTATCTATTGAAAAGAAAAATTAAGATCAAAAAGGCAGAAGCGGACCGCAGAATATTGAATAACGAATATCGAATTTTGAAGGATGGTATCGCTTCGCTCCGCCCATAGTAGCTGAACAAAAAAAATGAATATCTTAATGAGCAACCTCTATCATCAATAACAACACGGGGAATCACTATGGAAATTAACAGGAGGCACTTCTTAAAACTATCCGGTGCACTGGCCGCAGCATCCCTGGTAAAAACCGATCCAGCGGCCAGGGCCGACCAGATACCCTCTACTTCCCAGGATGCTTATGGCTGCCTGGTGGATACGACGCTGTGCGTCGGGTGCCGCAAATGTGAGCAGGCCTGTAACGAACGGCATCATCTTCCGAACCCGGCAGATTCCTTCGAAGAGCTGGCGGTGCTTGAAAATGAGCGTCGTATGGATGAGACCACCTATACCGTTGTCAATAAGTACTATCCGAAAAATATCGGAACACTGACCTGGCGTACCCGTCCGACATTCGTCAAATTTCAGTGCATGCACTGCAACGATCCTTCCTGTGTGTCGGCCTGCATTGTGGGTGCGCTCACCAAACAGCCTAATGGTGCGGTAACTTATGACGCCGCCAAATGTATTGGCTGCCGCTATTGCATGGTGGCCTGTCCTTTCCAGGTTCCAGCCTATGAATATTTTAACCCGCTGACACCCCAGGTGAGGAATTGTACGTTTTGTTTCAATTATATCAAAGACGGCGGACTGCCGGCCTGCGCCCAGGTCTGTCCCCGTGAAGTCATTACTTTCGGGAAAAAATCCGACCTTCTGAGGTTGGCACGGTGGAAAATGAAAAACAGTCCCGGCAAATATGTGGATCATATTTACGGAGAACATGAGGTCGGCGGAACTTCCTGGCTGTATCTGGCCTCCCAGCCTTTTGAAACCGTCGGTTTTCCCAAGCTGGGCACCCAGGCACCGCCCAGACTGACTGAATCGATCCAACACGGGTTGTTCCAATACTTTGCGGCCCCGATTATCCTATATGCATTGCTGGGCGGTATTATGTGGAATAACAGGCTATCTGAAAGGCACCAAAGAGGTTACGAGCGATTCCAAGGAGAAAGGAGATATCCCATGAATATGCACAGTGACGCCGCCCCGGTTGACGAGGAAAAGTTTTTAACTCCGGGTGTGATGGTCATGCTGGCCCTCATGTCCGTGGGGTTGGCTTTTGTCGCCGCACGCTTTCTCTTCGGCATCGGCAAGGTCGCCAATTTGAACGATCAGTTTCCCTGGGGGATCTGGATTGGAATCGACGTGGCATCCGGCGTGGCCCTGGCGGCCGGCGGATTTACCACCGGAGCCATTGCCTATGTATTTAACCGCGAACAGTATCATGCCGTCATACGACCGGCTTTGCTCACGGCCATGTTGGGCTATACCTTTGTGGTGCTCGGACTTTTGGTGGATATCGGCCGTTATTGGAATATTACCAGCCCCATGTACAACTGGAATGGTAACTCCGTGCTGTTTGAAGTCGCCATGTGCGTGATGATTTATTTAAATGTCCTCTACATCGAATTTATTCCCATTGTGGTTGAACGCTTCAAAGGCCGGGTGAATTTTCCCGGTTTCCTGGCGGGGCTCAACAATGCGATAGAAACGCTTCTATTAATTGCCGACAAGATTTTGGGCAAGATCATGTTCCTGTTTATTATCGCCGGCATTGTGTTGTCCTGCCTGCATCAGTCCAGTCTGGGATCTTTAATGCTGATCGCTCAATACAAGGTCCATCCCCTATGGTATACACCGATTTTACCGCTTTTGTTTCTACTTTCCGCTTTTGCCGCGGGATATCCCATGGTGACCTTTGAATCCATTATTGTGGCCAAGTCTTTCAACCGTAAACCGGAGATGGAGGTGCTCACACCCCTGGCCAGGTTTATGCCGCTTCTGATGGGGGTTTATCTTGTTTTTAAAATTGGAGATATGATCGTTCGCGGTACCTATGTCTATCTGCTGGACGGCACCTATCAGACCAATGCATTCATTGTAGAAGTACTTTTCGGCGTACTTCTTCCCTTTGTGCTCCTGCTGTTTAAAAGGATCCGCCAATCCGCCGGCTGGTTGTTTTTTGCATCCAGTGTTTTTGTACTGGGTATTTTGTTAAACCGCATCAATGTTTTTGTGACCAGCTATGCGCCACCATATAAACTCAATGCCTATTTTCCTGCCTTGGGGGAAATTTTTATCACCATCGGACTGATCGCCACCCTGATGTTTCTCTACCGGGTATTTGTCTTCATATTTCCGGTGCTGGGAGCTGAGCCGAAGAAAAATGTCGACCACTGTGACGGTGTTTTTGGCATTGACTGCCGCCCTGATTTTCCCGTGGACTCCGGCTGAGGCCCAGGCAGATCAGGTGGGGAAGCGGCCGCTGGCGCTGGAAGAAAATATTACGCCTTCTATCGCTGATGCACCCAAAGTCACGATTCTCAATAGTCGAGTTGTCAACAAATACAGTGATATCTACGAGCCCGTGCGTTTCATGCACAGCAAGCATGCCAACGTCCTGGAGGATTGCTCGATCTGTCATCACCGCATGCCCCGAGAAGAGGTCGATACCTACGGTGAACCGGTATCCATGGCGATCCTAAGAGAAAGACAAACCGAACCGGTGGCCTGTTCGGTCTGCCATGCGGAGCCTTTTAATCCCAAGGATCCGGGTACACCGGGTTTAAAAGGCGCCTATCACCAGCTCTGCATGGATTGCCACCAGGAGTCGGAACAAGTGCCCCATGCCCGCGGCCCGATTCTTTACAGTGCCATGGTGCGAGGGCCGATTGCCAGGACCCTCGATACGCGGGCGCCCACCGATTGTCTGGCCTGTCACGCCAAAAAGGTTCCGGAACCATAATCAGCTGGTAAAACTGGAAGGCAACGTGGATGGGCCTGGCGGTGACCCAGCAATTGCCTATCCTGCCATGAAAAAGAGGGTAAAGCCATTTTGAAAACCGCTCATTGGAATTGGCATGGGCAGTCTCCTTACACGGTGGGTCATGAGAAACGGGTTGACCTAGGCAAGAAACATAATACGATCAATAATTTTTGCATCAATTTGAACGGAAACTGGCCGCGATGCACCAGCTGCCATATCGGTTATGGATGGAAAGACGCAAATTTTGATTTTAGCGATATGTCGCAGAATTGACTGTCTGGTTTGCCATGACACCACCGGAAAATATGAAAAAGCGCCCCCGGCAGCCGGGTTTCCAGTCAAAAATCTGGATCTGGTGTCCATCGCGCAAAATGTGGGCAGACCCAGCCGCGCCAACTGCGGTCTGAACTGCCATTTTCGCGGTGGCGGCGGCGATGCTGTCAAACACGGCGATATGAGTTCAATTCTGGCGAAACCGGACAAAAACCATGACGTGCACATGGGGGTTAGCGACGGCGGCCATGAATTTTTTGTGCCAGGACTGCCACAAAACCCGCAATCACATGATATCCGGCCGCAGCATTTCGGTTCCGGCGGTAGAAGGAGATCTTTCCTGCGAATATTGTCATACGGACAGCCCCCATATCGGCAGTGAACTGATCGATCATCATCTGAACAAGCACACCGGGCATGTGGCCTGCCAGACCTGCCATATTCCTGTCTACTCCAAAGGCAATCCGACTAAAATTTTCTGGGACTGGTCGACGGCCGGGCAAGATTATGAAGCAGCCCAAAGACAAATACGGAAAACCGACCTATGCCAAAAAGAAAGGCAGCTTTCAGTGGAAAGAGGCGGTGAAGCCCACCTACAAATGGTACAATGGAACCGTCCAACGCTATCTCCTCGGTGATCGCATCAATGAAAACGGCGTGACGGATTTAACCAGTCCGGTGGGAAGTCTGGATGATCCGGCTTCCAGAATCTACCCTTTCAAAGTCCATAAAGGTAAGCAGATCAGTGATGCCGTCTATAAATACCTGATCGCACCCAAACTGTGGGAAGGGTACTGGAAACACTGGGACTGGGACAAAGCCTCGCGGGACGGGATGATATGCAGCTGGGCTGGCTTACAGCGGTAAATATGAGTTTGTGGAAACCGCCATGTACTGGGGCCTGACCCATGAAGTTGTACCCAAGGAGCAGGCATTATCATGTGCTGAATGCCACGCCTCCCTGGCCAAGGCACCTTACTGCGGGCAGCTGCCACCAGGAAAGACCGGATGTGAGCTTCAAGGAACTGGTTCACAAAGGTATCGACTTTAAGCATCTGGCAGAGATGGGTCGGGATGTGGCAGATCTCATCGGCAAGACCAATTACATCGATTACAAAGCCTTGGGCTACGATGGCGATCCCATTGAAACCGGCAGCCGGTTTGATAAGCTTGGGCTCAGCATTGCCCACTCTGGAATGTCGAATGTCGAATGACGAATGTCGAATTAAGGTTTTCTGTCCTCTAATATAAAGGAGCGGGTTACGAGTTGCCTGAGCACTTTCTCATTAGGGCAAGGTGAAATTGAGACAACATCGAATATCCAGCAGCAAGTAACCAGAACAAGCTTATTTGGAGAAGTAGTTATGTCAGCTAAAAGCAATGGATTGATTTCACGCCGAGGTTTCATGAAGGTAACCGGTGCCGTCGCAGCCATGGCGGCCGCCGGCGGCCCTTCCCGGGTGTTGCATGCACTGGTTGAAAAAAAAGAAGGCAGTGCCGAAAAGCGGACCCGGTCCATGTATTCGGCTTGCGATATGTGTTTTAATAAATGCGGATTGATTGCCAGGGTAGAAGACGATGTGGTCAAAAAACTTGATCCCAATCCGAAATCGCTAAAATCACGCGGGATGTTATGTGCACGGGGCAATGCGGGTGTCAAACAGCTCTACGATCCGGATCGTCTGAAATACCCGCTCTTGCGAAAAGGGAGCCGGGGCGAGGGCAACTGGCAACGATTGAGCTGGGACCAGGCCCTGGATCATGCCGCCGAGCAGTTGGATAAGATCGGGCGGCAGTATACCCGCTGCGGTTTCCTTTTTATGGCCGGGACGGATATGCAGTCCACATTCGTTCACCAGTTCGCGGAAGTCTACGGTTCCTATAATGTCATATCCCATGAATCCAATTGTCTGCTGAGCCGCAACCGTGCCTTCCTGGATACTTTTGGCGCGGTTCCCACCCCCGATGTTATTCATAGCAAATATATCATTATGCCGGGAGCCAACCGTTTTGAAGCCCTGGTGACGCCCGACAGTATCGATCTGATGACGGCCATGCAAGACGGTTGTAAACTGGTGGTGCTGGACCCGCGGTTTACCAAAACCGCAGCCCTGGCGGACGAATGGTTTGCCATCAAACCCGGCACGGACATGGCTTTTTTCCTGGCCATCGCCCACGTTCTTATCACCGAAGACCTTTATGATAAAAAATTTGTTGCAGAGAAAACATATGGATTTGAGGAGTTTCGTGCCCATGTTCAAACCTACACGCCGGAGTGGGCCGCCAAGGAAACTGAAATCCCGGCCAAGGATATCCGCCGACTGGCACGCGCATTGGCTGCCGCGGCGCCGGCCGCCATGGTTTATCCCGGACGTCGCAGTTCGGATTACAAGGATTCCACTCAAATCAGGAGATCCTATGCGATTGTCAATGCGTTGTTAGGGAATTGGGACAAAAAAGGCGGATTGATTCTACCGAAGAAAATCAAAACCGGTTCTCTGTCCTATGATGCCCCCTTTTATGATGACAACCCGGAAGACCGGGTGGATGCCGGCAGAGCTCAGATGATGTTCGATGAGGAAGGCTCGTTCAAGCACACACGCGATGCCGTGATTGAGGGTCAGCCGTACCCGGTGAAAGGCTGGTTTACCTATAAAACCAACCCGATGCAGACAGGGGCCAATCGGCAAAAAACCATGGAGATGATCAATAAGCTGGATTTTATGATGACCGTTGATATCGCCATGAGTGACACAGCCTGGATGGCGGACCTGGTTCTGCCGGCTCCCAGCTATCTGGAAAGAAAAGATCCGGTATCTGCCTTTCTGGCGTCGTCGGCCTGCTCCGGAGTGCTGACTCGCGATCCGATTGTACCGGCCATGTTTGAATCCAAGCCGGTATTCTGGATTGTTTCAGAGTTGGCCAAGCGTCTCGACCTGGGAGAGTATTTTGACTTTACGATTGACGATTTCAGAGAGGCTCAGCTTAAAAACCTGCCGGAAGTTGCCAAGGCACTCGCAGAAGACGGGGTCTACAATATCGTTGGCCACAGTCATGGGATCCATGAAGGTAAACCCTTTAAAACACGTTCCAAAAAAATTGAGTTTTTCAGTTCGCGCTATGAGGAAAACGGGATTGATCCCATGCCGACATACAATCCTCCGAGTAGTGTGCCACAAAACCATTTCAGGATCGTTGTCGGCAGGAATGCCTACATCACCCAGAGCGCGAGTACCAACAATGCACTCCTCTGGGAGCTGGAACGGGAAAATTTCCTGTGGATACACCCGGAATCGGCCCGACAGCTCGGTATTCGCCACGGTGACCCGGTAGAAGTCAAGAGTCCGGCCGGCAGGGGGCAACTGAAAGCCTCGGTGACGGAAAAGACCCGACCGGACACGGTGTATATGGATACGGGTTACGGCGTGATTTCGAAAGGATTGTCGAAAATATTCGGCAAGGGTGCCTGTATCGCGGAGGTCCTGGAAGATTATGCCGATGACATCTCGGGCAATATGGCCATGCATGAGACGATTGTTAGCGTGAAGAAGGTATAGGTGGGTTGCGGTTGCGAGTTGCAGGTTGCGGGTTGTAGGTTGCGGGTTGGGAAAAAAAAGGCGAAGGGCAAAGGGCATAAGGCATAGGGTGTAGTGCAAAGAGCGGAATGCGGGGAAAAAGAATTTGAAAAGCGGACTTCCGGATTCCAATTTCTGTCATCTGACCTCTGTTTTCTGGCTTCTGATATCAGGTTGCGGGTCAATGTCATCAACTTAAGACTTGGTGTTATCTTGGTGGGAGCGGATTTCCAGCCGCGATTAGATGATTACAACGTTAAAGGGACTTCTTTCGTGGCTGGAAAGCCATTCCCACAAGCAGTCGATGAATTATTTAAGGACATAGATTAAAGGGACATTACTATGACACAGGGTGCACAAAAAAAATACGGAATCGTTATCAACACTGCCAGATGCATTGACTGCAAGGCTTGCTTGATTGCCTGTAAAGTCGAAAACAATGTTCCGGAAGGTTTCTGGAGAAACTGGATCCGACCGCTTTGGGATGTCGGCGACAGCCGCAAGGCCGAATTCCAACCGGGCCAGTGCATGCAGTGCGACACGCCATCCTGTGTGGCGGCCTGCCCGGTGGACGCCACCTATAAGCAGGCGGATGGCCTTGTCGTGATCGACCCGAAAAAATGTGTTGGTTGCGGCAACTGTGTCACCGCCTGTCCATACGGCGCACGCTATCGCAACCCCACCAGCCGAATCGCAGACAAATGCGATTTTTGCCGGCACCGTTTGGCACAGGCCGAGGAACCCGCCTGCGTGCTGACCTGTCCAACCAAAGCCCGAATCTTCGGTGATCTAAACGATCCCGAAAGTGAGGTTAGCCGGCTGGTCAGGGAAGAAAAGTTGGTGCGGGTGATGGCTCCCCATGTTGATACCCGGCCCAATATCTACTATCGCGAAGGCGCCCGGTTGCTGGACTGGGCGACAACGCCCACTCTTCCAGGGAATGTTCATATGGATCGCGAGTTTTGGGAAAAATCCTGAGAACTGAATTGAGTGAACCTTCTTATCACTGCATCAATCCTCCAAGACAGGTGCGTAATCTACTCACAATACCTGAATCTTGTATGAAACTTCAGAGGAATGGATTCGATTATATTTTTTTAGACAGGATTTACAGGATTGACGGGATGTTATTCGCCTTCGGCGAGGAGCCCTTTCGGCCGAAGGCCGTTTTATCCCGATGATCCTGCCCAACTTTGTTTAAAGATGATAATCCACTCCTATTTTTGCCGTATTTTGATCTTCGCTTTTTTACGTTTCTTTTTTGATCAGACTGGACGCTCGCGGCCAGAGGTCGCGCTTGAATGAAAATTAATGAGAAATTGAGATTTTAATAAAAATCCAGGCAGTACATCACTTGGAAATTTTCTTGACACCCTGATAAAATTAAAATATTTGCTTACCAAGCAAATTAATAACATGTAATTTAGCCTTCACACTTATCATTGCCGCTGATTTTCATGTTTCCAATTTTTCATCGACCTCTGGTGCTGAAATAGACTCCGGCTCCGTTAAACATTTATTCATAAACAGCCTGACTCTCTGTCGCATATTTTTGTCGATGATAATGACCTTATGCAAGCAAGGGCCAAAGATACTGGCAAGCCTTTTCCCTTCGAATAATCCTGCTGTCTGTACCGGGGGTCTTTAAATGATCTTCGGTCACAAATAATTAAGGAGAGATTATTGTCCATGTTTGATTTCGAAAAAGGTAAGGTCCGATTTATTCGCGGCGGGAAATATCCCCAGAGCAACAGCGTCCTGATCGATGATGATATTCGTATCATTATAGACCCCGCCTGCAATGAAGAAAAGCTATTATCAATTCACAGAGAGCGACCTATTGAAGTGATTATAAACAGTCATGGGCATGAAGATCACATTCTATATAATTCCCTGTTTCCGGATGCGCAACTCTGGGTGCATAAATTGGATGCCGACGTTTTTAAAGATATGGACGTGTTTATGCGTCAGTTTTTTCCTCCGGATGAAATGGATGAGAAAACCACTGCGGCCTGGACTCAACTCTTAACAGAGGTCGTGAAGTACCAGCCCAAAGAGCCGGATCGTTTGTTAGAGGACGAAGAAATCCTTGAGTTCGGCCAGACCCGCGTTCAGGTGCTGCACACCCCCGGACATACTGCCGGGCATTTATCATTTCATTTTTTAGATGAGCGGGTGATTTTTTTGGCCGATCTAGATCTGGTGAAATTCGGCCCCTACTACGGCGATAACGCCTCCAGCATCGACAATACGATAAAATCTTTGCAGCGCCTTGCAAAAATAGACGCGGACATTTACCTGGTCTCCCATGGGAAGCAAGGAATATTGGATGGCGACCCTGCCCATATCCAGCGCTATATCGATGTAATTTACCAAAGGGAAGAAAAACTCTTGATGTTTCTGGCGTCAGGACCCAAAACACTGCAGGAGATTACCGCCCATGGCATCATCTATGGTGGACACCGACTGGCAAGTGGGGCCTGGGACCTGAGCATTAGTGAAAAATCGATGATGCGAAAACATCTTGAACGTCTGGAGCGGATCGGCAGGGTTACAAAAGAAAACAGCAGGTACCAACTTAGCAGACAATAGTTCCGGGTGCAAAAGTGTAGTTATCCAGGGAACCCTATCGAAGACCAACTGGGAGTAGTCCATGTTGACCCAATTGACAAAATGTGGCGCGAAGCTATTGGACCATAAGTATAGCGGTGAAATCGCCGCGGGCACAGCCGGGGTGTTGGGCCTGGCCCAGGCCACGCTGGCGGAAACCCCCGGGATGAATTTCACCGGCGGGATCATGTTCGGTGCCGCAGGGCTGTGGGGTGTCAAGCGGATCTGGGACGTATGGTGCCGAGACCGTCACCGGGTGCCGGAACTGTACGAATATGCGCTGGATAACTATTGGTTTCGATCCGCCGGACTGGCCGACGAACCGATCAACCCGCCCCTAAAAGGTCGGCACAGCGCGGACATCGTGATTATCGGCGGCGGGTATACCGGGCTTTCCTGTGCCCTGCACCTCAAGGAACGGTTTGCTGATAAGGAAATTATCCTCTTGGAGGGCGCCCGCTGCGGATACGGCGCCAGTGGCCGCAACGGCGGATTTTGCAACCCAGGGTTTCCGAGCCTCCAGGAAAGCGTTGATAAAATCGGTCCCCAGGCGGCCCGCCGGGCTTTTGACATTACCATGTATGGTATGGAACGAATCAGGGCCATGGCGTCTGCCTATGGCCTTGAATGCGATATGGAGGAGAACGGACTGCTGGAGGTGGCCTTTAACGATGTCCAGGTCAAATCTCTATACAAACTATTGCACCGCTACGAATCGATGGATTTGGAAGCGTCGATTCTTGAAGGCGCAGCGCTGAAAGAAGAAGTAAACTCTCCGCGGTTTCGAGCCGCCTTGAAAGTGCCCTTCGGGGGAATTCTCGATCCGGCTAAACTAGCCCGGGGAATGAAACGGGCCGCAGAGCAAATCGGAGTGAGAATTTATGAGGGCACCGTGGTTTTGCGTGCCGACACCGGCAAAGTTCATCGAATCGTTACCGAACAGGGGGAGGTGCGGGCGCCGGACATGGTGCTCGGATTGAACGGCTACGCGGAAAAACTCGGATTCTTCAAAAACCGCATCATCCCCATGGGGGATTATGTTATCGCCACCGAACCATTGAGCCCCCAGCAGTGGGAATCTATCGGCTGGCAGAACCGACAAGGCATCTCGGACCTGCGCAGCCTTTTCAACTATTTCCGGCCGACCAAAGACGGACGGATCGTCTTCGGCGGCGGGGATGTGGTCTATTACACCGGCGACGGGCTCAGCTCCGGCAACCACAAGACGGCAATTGCGAAATTGCGACAGGATCTTTCAACCATCTTTCCACAATTAGACGGCATTAATATCGAGCATGCCTGGGGCGGTACATTGGGGATGAGTTCGGATGTGACGCCCTCCATAGGTAAAATGGGAGATCACGGCAATATCTACTACGGGGTAGCCTATAATGGCGAAGGCGTCGTCATGGCCCAAACGGCGGGGCGTATCATAGCCGACCTGATGGCGGACGAGAAGACCGAATTTTCCGATTTTATTCTGACCAATCGGGAGCTCGGCTACGCCGGGCCTCAGTTTTTTCGTTCCCTGCCGATAAAAGGATATCTCTGGTATTTACAAAATTTCGAACAATCCCGCTATTAGAGATAAAAATTACTGGATGCGCCCATAAATCGCAGGATGGAACATAGAATTGCGGTGATGAGGTGATAAAAGCGGCATTCGCTTTCGACAGGCGCGATTCTTTTCTGAAACCTGGCAACCCAAGGCAGCATGGTTTCACCGGCAAAAGATACAGCTTCATCGATCAGGGCCGTATCACCGTCCGACCAGCCTTTGTCCAGCAGGAAGTACAGATATTCCAACTCGATGGAGAGATGATCGGGGGGTTCGTGGATATGATCGCCTAGTGACAACCCTTTGGCATTGAAGCGTTCCTTCATCATGACGGCGGGAGGTCCCATCAGCGGTGCATCTTCACCCGCTGCTCGGCCCGGCTCATAGCACGAAGCATAGAGCGGGGCGGCAATACCGTCCAGACTGTTGATAAAAAGCCGGACATAAGCCTGCTCCAGGCATTGAAACATGTCATTTTCATCCCGAAACATCGTGCTGATGGCCTTAAGTTCATCGAGGATGCCGGGTGGTTTGTAATCTACCGCCGATTTGAGCGACTCAAACGGTATGAGATATATTCCGAGCAACAGATCGCGGCTGCCATCTGCAGCGGGTCCCCAGTAAAATCTGGAGAGCAACGCAACTGCCTCCAACAAGGCTGCCTGCTTTGTTTTATCGAGGGAATATATTGGATGCATCCGGTCTCCTTGTAATACAGCTTTGGATGATTGAAGGCCTTATTTGCTTGGATAAATGACTTAAAAGGACTGCCCAGTAAGACATCACGTGCCTGAACCTAACATATAAAAATTCACGAAAAAAAACCACATTAAATATTTTCATCGAAACTTCCATTCATAAATATCATCCCAGCTCAGGAAAAATGCTTGACAGTTAAAATAAAGCTGCCTATGCAATTAGCTCCTGATTTATCTCCATTAAATTAGAATTATATCAATTCTGTTTGCGCAAGACTGCGCTTCAGCCGAAATAGAATACCAGGCCAAGGGGGACACGCGGTGTCTCTTTGCGATTGAAGGAAAGTGAAGAATGGTCAAGTCAATGAACATTGCCTGGTGGGTAAAACGCTGGAGTGAATTACGTCCCCATAAAACCGCCATCATCTTTGAAGGGAATCGCATCAGCTATCTGGAACTTCACCGCCAGATCAACCGAACGTGTTGCTGGCTTCAATCCCTGGGGATCGAAAAAGGCGACCGGGTGGCGGTGATGCTGGGAAATTGCCCGGAGTTCCTTGAGCTTTTTCTGGCGTGCTCAAAACTGGGGGCAATTTTTGTGCCCGTGAACTTCCGTCTGGCCGCACCTGAACTGGAATACACCCTCGCCCATTCACGCCCCAGGCTTTTTGTTTTCGGCAACGAATTCGCCGAAACCGTCTTGAGCCTGAATCCGAATAGCAGCAGGCCTTTGATGCTGCTGGCCGCCATCCCGAAGTGTCCGCTCTCTCCCCAAGTACTGGATTACCAAACGGAAACTGCGGCCTGCGAAGGTCAGAACCCTTTTTTGACAGTATCCATGGCTCCGGCCACTCCCGAGGAACCCCAGGTGATCATGTACACATCGGGTACCACCGGGCAGGCAAAGGGGGCGGTGCTATCCCATCGCAAAACATTTTTTAATTGCTTGAACGCGGATATTTTTTTTAAGCTGCATGCCGATGACATCATGCTCATCGTATTGCCCCTGTTTCATTCCGGCGGTCTTTTTATCCAGGCCTCGCCGGTTATTTATAAAGGGGCGACCATGGTAATCCATTCGAAATTAAATCCCCACAAGGCGTATGAAGACATACGAAAATACCAGGTCACCAAATTTCTAGGCGTTCCAACGGTGTATAAGTCCCTGGTCGGAGCGGAAACAGAGAACCGGAGCGCCTTTTCATCATTAAGAGTATGTGCCATCGGTGGCGAAAAATTAACACCGGAGCTCATGGCGCAGTTCAATGACGCCGGGTTTTCACTGCGCCAAATTATGGGGCAGACCGAGACCTCCATTCTTCTTTGGGCTTCCGAGGAGGATGCCTCCCGCAAACCCGGTTCTTTGGGTAAGCCCGTCTTTCATGCTGAGGTGAAGATCGTCGATCGCCAGGGACGCCCCTGCAAACCCGGCCAGGTAGGGGAAATCATTGTCAGGGGCTCGATCATGATGACGGAATACTGGCAGGATCCGGTTAAAACCGAAGAAACCATCAGGGGAGGGTGGCTGCACACCGGAGATTTAGCCCGTATGGATGAAGACGGGTATTTCTATCTGGTTGACCGGGCCAAAGACATGTATATTTCCGGTGGTGAAAATGTATATCCGGCTGAAATCGAAAGGGTCCTGCGGGGGCATCCGGCCATCGAAGACATCGCTGTCGTCGGTGCTCCGGATGACTCCTGGGGTGAGGTCGGTTATGCCTTTGTCATCCCAAAACCCGGAGCAGATATTACGGCTGCGGAAGTGATCGGTTTCTGTGACGGACGTCTGGCACGCTATAAATGGCCCATACGGGTCTTTTTTGAAAGAGATTTTCCCCGGACTGCGCTCGGAAAAGTGCGCAAGACGGTGCTTAAGCGGGATTACATTGAAGGAAATAAATGAATAGCTGAATTTGGATCTACGGAGGTCACTCTCCGTTCCATCCGCTATTTTGTTTGATCCAGGCCGCTGCGACACGGATTTCAGAGACAGACCGACTGCAAAATTCGGGCTTAAGGCTTGCCAGGCGGTTGATAGCGGTCCGGTGGCGCAAAAAAACGTGGTGCCTATGGGGGCACGCGCCGGAGGCCTCAAAGGCGGAATCGGAACCACCAGCACGGACCTGGGCGACGCTGTAATCGTCGGTGCCATCGTGGCGGCAAACGCCGTGGGCTCGACCGTCAATCCCGATACCGGTGATTTTTACGCGGCATTTCTGGAGGTCGATGATGAATTTGATAAGTTGAAACATCCGCACTGGAGCACTTTGACAAAATCAGGATAAAAGGCTTGCATTTCGACGACATTGTAATTATTATGATCATAATGATCAGTATAATCGTTATGACCAAGGAGGTTAGCTGATGAGCCAATCGATTTCGGCGGTTGAAGCTCGACAAAAGTTAGGCGAAATCTTGAACCGGGTTGCCCTGCTGCGGGAAGAAATCATTATTGAGCGTGCGGGCAAAAAGATTGCCCGCTTATCACCGATTGATAAGCAAGTGCCCCGTTCAAGAGGCAAGCTTGATTTTCGCAAAGCTGCCGGGCTTGGTAAAGAAATCTGGAAAGATATAGACGTTGATGCATATCTGCGACAGGAACGGGACGAATGGATTTAGACCTTAAATCCGGTGATATCATTTTCCTGGATACTGCCCCGTTTATATATTTTTTCGAAAAGCATCCGGACTATTTTCCAGCTCTGGAAATGCTGTTCGATCGTCTATATGAAACGGATGCCCAGGCCATTACCTCCATCATCACATATATCGAATTGACCACCCATCCCGCCCGTCAGGGGAAAAAGCAATTGGTTCGCAAGTACCGCGACTTTCTATCAAATTCAGAGAATATCAGCCTTTTTTCGCTTGATATGGACATTGCAGACCATGCCGTTGAATTGCGGGCAAAGCATGATTTCAAAACACCAGACGCCATCCAACTCGGCACAGCCGTTGCCTGTGGTGCTGACTACATCATCACGAATGACAAGGATTGGCGGAGGTTTGAAGAGATACGGGTTGTAATGGTTCGGGATTTATAGCATCAGTCAACTATCATCCCGTGCACGGCTCGTGGATAGCGTGAATCTCTCCGCAATTTGAATTAATTCTTCTTCATCATAATCATCCTCTCTCTATTCAAAGATCGATGTTGGACGTCGGATGTTCGGTGTTCATTTTCTTTATCGGAGCTGGAAAAAGCATCGGAGAGTGAGCCCTTTGAACTGGTCATTATGGACTGGAAGATGCCGGGAATGGACGGCATTGAGGCTTCCAAGCTCATGAAGAGCCATAAGAGCTTGAGCAAAATTCCAGCTATCGTTATGGTGACCGCCTACGGCCGCGAAGAGGTCATGCAACAAACAGAAGATGTGGGGCTTGAGGGCTTTTTGCTAAAACCGGTCACTCCTTCGATGCTTTTTGACACCACGATGCAGGCCTTTGGCGAAGAGGTGCCAGAAATTTCAGGGGTAGCGCAAAGAAATGCACAGGAAGGTGAGGGGTTAGAAAATATTCAGGGGGCGCAAGTGCTGTTAGTAGAGGATAATGAAATCAACCAACAGGTGGCTAAGGAAATAAGAGAAGCTTTAGAAAAAAAGGATCAGCTATTAGCCGTCAGGTTGGCGCATACAGTTAAAGGTGTCGCCGGCACATTGGGAGCGGATGCGCTTGCCAAGGTGGCCGGAGAAGTGGAAAAAGAATTGAAAGGCGATGAGACAGGCGAACTTTCCCATAAACTTGGACAATTCGAGTCTCATCTCAACCAGGTCATGCGCTCGATAGAAAAATCTGAAGCCGGAAAAAAAGAGAAAATTGAAAATAGCGAAAGTTCAGGCCGTGACCCTGTTATCAGCGAAGTTGTCGGCCCCATCATCACGGACCTGTTTGACTTGTTGGAAACCGACCTGGTTGGAGCCTGCAGCCGCCTGGAGGACCTGGCAGGGCACCTGGCTAATTCTAAACTCGGCGAGCAGTTCAAGATGCTGGAACATCAGATGGATATTTTTAATTTGAAAGTCGGCCAAACTCTCTTTCTTTATACCGATGGAGTGACTGAAGCCATGTCGCCAGGCAATGAATTATTCGGTCTTGACAGATTGCAGGGACTGCTGAAAAGAAAACATGATTTTAAACTGGACAAGTTATGTTCTGATATTGAGATATCGCTATCAGAATTTCAGGAAGGCCAGCAATTTGATGATATTACCATGTTAGCTTTAAAAAGAATTATGTGAATAGATTTCACAACGCATTTTACAAAACAGTAAAATGTTACATTCCTTCGACATTCGACATTCATGATTCAATATTCGCGTTTGTAAAGTTTCTTTTTCGATTAGACTGGACGCTCGCGGCCAAAGGCAGCGCAGAGCACTGACACCTGAAACCTTACCCTCAATACGAGGAATAAAAATAGGATAAAAGTTAAGCGCCCCATGATGATTATTTTCACCATGCCACTTTACCTCTATGCGCTTTGCGTACTTTTCGAGGCGATTACCACTACCAGCAGCAACAGAAAGCCTTTAATCATATACTGGGTGCCTATTTGGCAACCCGCAATCTGCAGGACCCTTACCAGCAGGACCAGAAACAACATTGGCTAATAAAATTTGAGTCAAAGCTTTGATCTGAGCTGAACATCATCAATTGCGAAGCCGAAAGCTTGCATCTATATTTTCTTCCAGCCGGTCGGTGGCGTTGGCCGGCTGAACTGAAAGACGTGAAATCTCTTGGCGCATATCCCGTGTCAGGTCGAGGTCGGCGGCATCCAGCGAAGCCGATAACTGTTCCACATTTCTAGCTCCGATGATGGGTACCGTAACCGCGGGATGCGTCTTGACCCAGGCGACCGCCAAGGTGACCGGGTTGATGTTGTTTTCTTTTGCGTAATGGTAAAACCGTTCGGCAATATCATGATATGTTGGATCGCTGTAGCGTTTAGCATAGAGGTCTCTTTCAACGATACGGCCGGTCTTAGGGGGTTGGCCGCCTGAAAATTTTCCGGACAGCAAGCCGGCGGCCAGGGGACTGTAAACGATGACGCCGATATTCTCTGACAGCGCCAGCGGAAAGAGTTCGATTTCCGCCTGGCGTTTTACCAGATTGTACATCGGCTCAATACATTCAAAGCGTGGCAGACCCTCTTTAGCCGAGATGCCCAACGCCTTGGCAACCTGCCAGGCCGCCCAGTTGCTGGCCCCGATATAGAGGACTTTGCCCTGGCGAACCAAATCGTCAAGCACCCGCAAGGTTTCATCGATGGGCGTCAGATCGTCGAATTGGTGGATAAAATACAGATCAATACGATCTGTGCCAAGCCTTTGGAGGCTTTTTTCGATCTCAATCATAATGTGTCGCCGGGAAGAACCGATCGCGTTGATATCTTTTCCCGTCCGGTGAGTGACCTTGGTGGTAATAACAATCTCGTCGCGGCAGGGGGCGATCAGCTGCCCTAAAATTTCTTCAGCCCTGCCGTTACCGTAATTGTTGGCGCAGTCAAAAAAGTTGATGCCGGCATCGCGGCAGCGAGTGAACATCCGTGCGGATTCATTTTCATCGGCTTCGTTACCAAAAGACATAGTGCCAAGACACAATTCGGATACCAGTACGCCGGTTCGGCCTAAAACAGTGTAGTTCATTTATATTCCTCTGTCGGATATATACTATCTTGACTCAATTCATAAGCCACCCCGACCTATCGGGATGAGAATTTGAAGGGTTCTGCCGTTACCGCGAAGGCATGCTTGGTGGGTGCAAACTCGATCGATGCCGGCTTCTGATAACGCTATTTACATAAGCGAGAGAATTTTTAAGATTCGTGCTGATATGCGAGAGGGGCAGCGGACATTGTAACCGCCGTACAATAAAATTTTCAGAAGCACTATATATAAAAAGGTGTTCAATGCTTAATGGAAGCAGTTTTTTTCCTTCGACCAATTCTTTGAATATCGTATCGTAGTTGATAACTCCCTTCCCGATTTGAGAAAATTCCCAACCGTCATCCATTTTGTTCATATCTTTTAGATGCAAATAGCATGCATAGGGTAGGGCTTCTTTATAATCGAATGCTGGGTCAATTTCTCCTTTCGAATAGGTAAATGCATTGCCAAAATCATAATTTAGTTTAATAAAATCACTGTCAATTCCTTTAACTACTTCGGCGCCGGTTTTACCGGATGTTATGATCTGGTCTGTTCCTTCGGACGGATTTTCCAATCCGATGATAATATTCATCGATTCGGCATAATCTGCAATGGGTCCAATGTTTTTCTCAAATTGTTTGCGGCCTGATTTCGCGCCAACTTTGGTGTTGACTATCTTCACCCCCAGTCTTTTGCCAAAATCAATTCTTTTTTTAAGCTCATCGACGGCATCTTCAGTTGTCAGATCGATATGGGCCGACAACGCGATGCTGGATAAACCCAGATCAGATAGTCGACGGTTGATATCAACTGCCGACGCTTCGCTAAAATGTTCTTCTGTCAATCCTTCAGTCCAGCCCCGCGTATAACCTAACTCAACATGGCTGACACCGATTTTTGCTATTTCCCGCAGGGCGGTCGTCAGATCATATCCCTCATAGGCCAGTGTGTTGACTGATATTGCTGGGTCCACCATTTCCGTCCTTTTACCTTGTGTGAGCGGTTATGCTTGATCGGCCGGGCATCATTATTTTTGGGCATATGCGTTAGCCGCAAAGGAAATTCTTAGGCCTTAACCTTTTCAACCAGTGCGTCCATTGCCAGCGGCGGGCTTTTGAGTACCGGCACACCGACAATATCCTGAATGGCTTCTGCCAGATGGCCCATAGAGGCCTGTGCCAAAACGATAACACCAACCTTGCCTTTTAATTCCAGCGCAGCATCTTTAACAATGCGATCGTGGGTTTGCATATCGCCCCGCAAGAAGCAGTCAAATGCTTCTGAGCTGAGTGTTTGATGAATCGTTATCTCCTTTTTGGCTTTGGCTGCTTTTTCTTTAACAAGGTTAACGCTGGGAGTCATAGTGGTTTTAGCGGTTGCCATGACCCCGATGTTATCGGACAAAGAAACCGCCTTTTCAGCCATCGGCTCATCCACTTTCATCACCGGAACGTTCACCATTTTACGGGCAACATCGACACCGGGTGCAATACTGGAGCAGGTGACCATTATCATTTCGGCACCGGCTTCCTCGGCCAACTCAATCTGGTTGCACAGGCGTTTTAAAATTGAAGGCGTAAATTGCTCTTCCTGCAGCAAATCCTGAATCAGGCTGTCATCCACTATGTGAAATGTCGACACCCCGGGCAAGTGTTCGGCAATCATTGGTTTAAACATGTCTGCGATCGCCACACCGGTATGCACAAAACCTATTTTTTTGATCATTGAAACCCTCCTTAAACTTTTTAATTGATATATCCCATGATTTTAGGGAGCCACAAGGTAAATTGCGGGAATAGGGCAATTATTAAAATCATGCCATAGATTAAAGCCAGGAATGGCCAGAGGTCATTCATGACTTCCTCGATGGTTGTCTGAGCCAAATTACAGGCAATGAACAGACCCAGCGCGACGGGTGGCGTCAGCAATGCGAGTTGTATGATCATGACAACAAGGAGACCAAAATGGTGCGGATCGATTCCGTAAGCAGTGGCCGCCGGTGCAAAAACAGGAACCAACATAATCATGGTGGCTACCCCTTCCAGCACAAATCCGATAATTAACAGGGCGGTTAATACAAGAAAAAGAAAAAGATACCGATTAGCGGTAAGGTCCTGCAGGAAGGCGGTGATCGCTTCCGGTGCCTGATAAATCGAGAGGGTATAGGTTATGACTTTGGCGCAGCCAAGAACCAAAAAAATCACGGCGCTCATAATCGAGCACTCAAGCAGACATTCTTTAAGCAGTTTCCACGTCAGTCGCCTTTTGATCACCAAGCCTAAAAACATTCCATAGAAAGCGGCGATGGCGCCGGCCTCTGTCGGCGTGAAGACCCCTCCCATAATTCCTAACAAAATAATAACGGGGATCATAAGTCCCCAGATGGCCCTGACCCCTTGAATAAACACTAGTTTCAAATCGAATCCCGCCTTATTGACAGGATAGCTGCGACGAATGGCATAGAAATGGGTGAGAACCATCATGGCCAACCCCAGGAGAATCCCCGGAACAGCACCGCACATGAAGAGACCCCCAATAGAGACATCCCCGGGTGCCGCATAGGCATATATAATCATCCCTACACTGGGAGGAATAACCGGACCGACAACGGACGATGACGCTGTTATGACCGCGCTGAATTTACTGTCGTAGCCGTTTTTTTTCATGGCCGGAATTATCATCGATCCGATGGCGGCAGTGTCCGCCAGTGCCGCCCCGGAAACACCGGCAAAAAACATGCTGGCCACGATATTCGTATGGGCCAGACCGCCGGGAAATTGCCCAACCATCGAGTCGGAAAAATTGACCAGATCCTGGACGACCCCACTCTTTTCAACCAGGAGCCCGGTCAGGATGAACGCTGTTATAGCCATCAGGGCAAAGGGACTGATGCCCCCAAAAATTAAGGTCGGAACGGCCAACATTGACAAATCGTCTGATAAGAGGAAAAAGGTGATCCCGGTTATTCCCAGGCAAAAAGCAACCGGCATCCCGATTGAAATAGTGAATGCAAAGCATGAAAGCAGAACAAAAAAAACTGCGCTGGTAGAGCCTGAATAATAGGAAATAATGGAGGCAATCAGGCTGGCTAAAGAAACAAGGATGAATCCGATGCTCCAAAATGAATTTTTTTTACTCGATTTCGTTCTGGATCTACGTTCCTGGTTCAACTCCTTAAGCGTGTAAATAAGGTTTCTGGTTAGAAAAATCCCCATTAAGATGCAACCAACTGGAATGCTGAGATAGAACCAGAACATCGATACCTGCCTCATGGTGGGGATGTAGGCCGTCCACTGGTTGGGGAGCAGAATGGATCCATAGATCATGAGCAGGACTAAAAAGGCCAATACACTAATCTGGCATAATAACTCCAAACGCAGCTGGTTATATCGGCTGAGCTTGCGAACGAACAGGTTTATGCTGATGTGTCTTTTCGAATCTAAAGCCAGACTGCTTGCAAAAAAGACCACCACAACCATGAGGTAGCGGGTTAAATCCTCTCCAAACGGGATCCCGGAGTTAAATACATAACGCAGGACGACATTTATAAAGACCGAGAGGATCAGCACGCCACAGCATGTCATTGCAACGAAACGTATGCCTTTGCGAAGATTTTCAATCACCATTTTATCCGCACTAACCTTTATTTTCTGGGTCTTTTCGAAGATTTGGATCATAGTCCACCAGCCCATCCCCTGCCAAAAGGGATGGGCTGCCGGTTGGTTTATTTTAGTAAAACTGGTTTTTCCGCTATTGCTGTGCCCAAATAGTCATATCAATCAATTCTTTTGTTTTGGGACCTAAATCCTTATTTTTGATAACCGTCGGAAAAACCTTTTCATAGGTCACTTTCCGGAACCGATCAAGTTCCGCTTCGGGGATCTCGTTGACCTGCATCCCTGCTTCCTTTAATTTCTGGAGGCAATCCGCGTTCGCCTCAGTCATCTTGGCCCGCTGCCACATTTCGGCTTTCTTGGCAGCCACATCGACCATCAAACGCAGATCCTCGGGTAACTTATCATAGTACTTTTTGCTCAATACCAGAATCCCCGGCTCATTCATGTGTTTGGTAAACGAATAATACTTGTTCATCTCATATACCTTTCCGAGCCAGACAAAGAAGGGCGGGTTTTCCTGACCTTCAACGACCCCTTTTTTCATCGCTTCGAACAATTCAGCCCAGTCTATGTGCATGGGATTGACACCGACCTCTTTGAAAAATGCTATCACACTGGGGCTTGGCAATACGCGCAGTTTGAGTCCGTTTAAATCTTCAAGCTTTTGGATGGGCCCCTTGTCGTTGGTTACGCTTCGGAAACCATTCTTGTACCAGCCCAAATTGTGAAAATTGGCCTCGGCCAGTTTGCTTTCGATATAATCACCGACCGGACCGTCAAGGACGCCGAACATGCTTTCATCACTTTTAAAGATGTAAGCGAGCACGGTCACGCCAATCTCGGGCGTATAGGTCGAAAGCTGAGCCGACCCTGGAATGGCGGCCTCCAACGTGTTGTTTCTAACCATTTCACAGACTTCGCGGGTATTACCCAGGGTTGCACTGTGATGAACGGTTACATCGATGCGACCACCGGTGAGGGCCTCGAGCTCCTTTTCGAAATACTGTGCTGCCTGAACCCAGGGGCTTACCGGTTTATGGCTGCAGGCAATCCGAAGCTTGTATTCAGCGGCATAAATCGGTGTGGTCGCCAGAGACACGAGAAGCATTGTGGCCAAAATAAGGGAAACCAGTACTGCAAAAATTCTTAATTTTTTCATAGGACCTCCTTTTTTGATTGCGGTGAAATACCTGTAATTGGTTCAACTACCATCATAAAATGGCTGGATTCCTTGGATCCGATCATTGCTACTGTTGAATACTAAACTAAATCCTGCTTTGTTCCTCCTTTACCAGTTCTTTTTCAAATTTTTCTCTCCCCAGTCTCATATGCCGACTCATGAGTTCTGCGGCTTTATCTTCATGCCCGGTGACATATGGCCTCTACCATGTCCAAATGTTCCTGGATAGTATCCTTTGGGTGCCTGACGAATCCGCCGGGAAGATCGGCATGGTAGGTAAAGATGACGATGGCATATGCCTTGAATACATTCGAGAAGATCTCACCGCCGGCAATCTCCATTAAGTATTCGTGAAACCCCTGATCCTCCTTTGCATATTCAGCCAAAGCCTTCGGATCACCTTCCACATCGGTTTCCTTAAAAAATTCTTTGATTTCTTTTATTTGAGACTCAGTGATACGACGGGCGGCCCTTCTGGCTCCCAAGACTTCCAGCGCCTCCCTTAGCTCCAGGACATCGATGATTTCTCTTTTTGTGAAGGTGCGAACATAGTGACCCCGCCTGGGCTTGGTTATGATGAGCATTTCTTTCTCAAGGATCTTGAGCGCAATCATGATTGGCGTTCGACTAACCCCAAGATCTGTTTGTAATTGATCGATAGAAATTTTATCCCCTGGCATAAACTTGCGATCCAGGATCAATGATTTGATAATGTCATAAACCTCCAGTTCCAAATTGCGTCTAAGACCTAATTTCTGCATTTGTGCAACCTTTTCAGCCATTTGGATCGTTCAAACCGCTTTTCTTTCAAGCCCTTGAGCGTTAGGCCGATCGGAGTTGGTGAATAAAATCAGTACAAATCAATGACTATCCAAATATAGCATGTAGTGTGTAAAATGTTACATTTATAAAAATTGATAATAGATGGCATATTTTTTGTCAAGAGAAAATAATGATTCGAGTAAAAAGGGGGGGATGTCGCTGCCCGATTCGACAACCTTTAATATGGCATCACCCACTTGTGTCGTTGTCGCTTTTCCTCGCAGGTCAGATAACATGTCACCAAACATGTTCTCCATCACGAGCACATCATAGTTCCATGGGGCTTGCACCATGTAAAGGGACATCGCATCTATGTAACAGGACTCAACTGCGATGTCGGAATGACGGTCGGCCACTTCGTAGAAAACCTTGCGGAAAAAAGCGAGGCTGCGGAAGACATTGGCTTTATCAACACAGGTTACCATACGTCACCATCAAGTGGCCGACCTTTGCGGCGCTTCGCCAGGTGGAAGGCATATTCAACAACCCGCTCCGTTCCTTTCCGCGTAATCAGCATAGTATCGGCGACGGCCTGATCATGGGCCGCGCTGCCCCCGCCGAAGGAAGCGAAAAGGCCCTCGGTGTTTTCCCGCAGGACAATAAAATCGATTCCGGGGCCGACGTCTCTTAAAACCGATGGCACACCCGCGTAGAGTTTGATCGGACGAATCGCGGCATACAGATCCAATGCCTTGCGCAGACCGACGACCTGATGAGGTTGAACTTCGGTTCCATCCGGTAGTCGAACGTCTGGCAAGCCGATGGCAGCTAACAGTACCGCGTCTGATTCCTTGCATTCCTTAATCAATTCTGTCGGCAAAATTTCTCCGGTTCTCTTGTAATGGGCTACCCCAAGCGGATGTTCACTGAACTCGACTCTGGAATCGCCAGAACCTGAAAGAGCACCCTTGAGAACTTTAAGGGTTTCCCTCATGACTTCCGGCCCGATGCCATCACCGGGCAAAACGACTATTCGATAGGTACGCACGTCGGTCTCCTCTCTGTTGGACAAAAACAATCTTCAGGTTGGCTTCCACGTCCAGACGGCTTAGATCTGCGAAGGCAATAATACCGTGGGGAAAGCCTCTTGAACTTGGTGAGTCTGCAATCTCCTGGAGCCACCGAGTTTCCCTCACCGGATCGGTGTGATCGTGCTCTGCCTGAACATGGATTGACTTAACCAGATTAACATCCTCGGCATCATCGAAAAAATCCTCCAGCAGATAATTCTTACGGATTGCAGAATACTCTCCGCAGACTCGAGTTGTAATACGATCTGTAAGCCATGGATAGTCATTGGCACTAAGGTCCCATAAATGGTGATGCGTATCGACAACTGGTAAACGATTGATTGATGACATGAAAAATCGTAAATTGCTTAGGCTCTAATGGATAAAAGGAAATTTTCTGAATATCCGAAACCATAATGTTTTTGATACAAAGTGAATGAAAACATAACAGATTTATAATTAAATGGGCAAAGTTGTTGCGGCAAAGAATCAGTTCTACTGTGCCAATTTTATTCTTTGACGATATCGAAGTGAGTAGATTGGTTGATGCATTCCAAACAAAAACCAAAGAATAGGTTTCGGCTATCGCCCGTTCCATCTACCCCCTAAAATGCTGAGATATACAAATCATATCATATATCTCTATTTCAGAGCCTATCGGTGCCAAACGTGGTTTTTTATAGTCGGGGGTTCTCCTTTTTTTCGGGCCTATGGTACTTCGCCACAAAAATACCAAAGTCAAAAGTCACAACACTGCCAGTCCTTCCCACTGCGTTCATCTTAAGAAGGGTTCCCAATTACGATTATCCCATCATGTATCTCGCCACAGGTATAATAATACTGATTCGCTTTGAATTGTGGAGAAAAATGTGCATCAATTGATTTTTGCGACAGATATGATACAAGGATTAACGAAATTTAAATTGATTGACACTATCGCTATCGTAATATTTAGGCGCTGTTGAAGAAATATTTTGTAAAAAAGCAACGTCAACATATTATTAAAATTAGCTGGAGGAATTAACCATGCCGACTGTATTTAATTCATTACAATTGGAGTTGAAAAAGAAAATCACCGATACCTGAGTTCTCCTGGAAAACAAGACCACGATTGGCAAAATTAGTTAAATCCGAAAATTTGGAATTTGACATCCGCTCATTGGATCCAGACCGATTTTCTTTTCCGTATCATTTCCACAGAAATGCAGAAGAACTATTTTTGATTATTTCTGGAAAGGCAATGTTACGTACACCTGATGGATTTGCGGAAGTGAATAAAAATGATGTAATTTTCTTTGAGAAGGGTCCTTCGGGTGCGCACCAACTCTATAACCATAGCGATTCCGCGTGCGTATATTTAGACATAAGAACTACCGTAGGTGTTGATATCTGTGAATATCCAGATTCAAATAAAATCAACATTCTTCCTTACTTAGAAATTTATGAGTCTTCAGCGAAAGTAGATTATTACAAGGGTGAAGAAAACGTGAAGACGAAGTGGCCAGATGACATTGTCAATAAGCACTGATTCAATTCATAAGCCACCCCGCCATGGCGGGATGAGAATTTAAAAGGTTCTACCGTTATCGCGAGGGTATGCTTGATTTGTTTAGGATTCTGATCGATGCCGGCGGCTTATGAATTGAGATAAAAAGGTATAGCTATAGGTGGTTAAAAGTATTACTTATCAAAAATTCTTTTTAAAAATCAACGGCCACCAGCAGAGGTGGTCCCGGCCCCTTCCCAGGGCCGTGCTCATGCCCCCACTACGCTGGTGGTCGTTGATTCTGTACGAGGTAATAGAGAGGGTTTTCTTTTCGATCTATACACTGGGATAATAAGAGCACAAACGGGTGCCAAAGATCAAATCAAAGCACTTCAGGAGACACTTTTTCTGCAATGGGATAGTGGCAGGCTACCAGATGGCCCGGCGCCACCGTTTCTAAAGGCGGTGCCTCGGATCGACATCGGTCTTGAACGCATGGGCAGCGGGGATGAAATTCACATCCCCGGGGCCGGTTCATCAGGCTGGGAATTTATCCTTTAAGTTCGACCTGCTCTTTGAGGTCATCCGGGTCCGGGTTTGGATTGGCGGACAAAAGAGCATGGGTATAGGGATGTCGCGGGTGATAAAAAATCTCGTCTGTAATCCCCTGTTCCACGAAACGACCCAGATACATGATGGCCATACGATCACTGATGTGACGACCACCGACAGGTTGTGGGTGATGATGAAAAAACTGACGCCGAGATCGGCCTGAAGTTTTGCAAGCAAATTCAAAACCTCTCCCTGAACCGAAACGTCCAGGCCGCCGTCGGCTCGTCGGCGATGATCAGCTTGGGCGAAAGGGCGAGCGCTCTGGCAACACCGACCCTCCTGGCCTGGCCGCCGCTGAGCTGGTGCGGGTAGCGGCCGGAAAAAGAATCAGACAATCCCACCATTTCAAGCAGACGTTTGGTCTCTATCTTCCAATCTTTATGACCGATCCGGTGGATCTTGAAGGGCTCCAGAATCAGCGACCGAACGGTGCGGCGCGGACTCAAACAGCCGACCGGATCCTGAAACATCATGGCGATATTTCGGCGGAATTGTGCAAAGGCCGCATCGGACAGATTGCTCAGTTCATTTCCCAGGAAACGAATGCTTCCCTGCCGCAGTGTCGCCAAGCCGATGATCGATCGTGCCAGGGTCGTCTTTCCGGCACCGCTCTCGCCGACCATTGCCAGGGTCTCACCCGGTTCCAGGGTGAAGGAAACACCGCACACGGCTTCGATGTAAGGGTTTTGATCTCGATCCATCAGCGCCTGGATGCGGTTTTTGCTTCGAAAACGGATTCGTACGTTCTCTACCTCCAGTAGGGCGGTCACGGCACGTCTCCTTCCGTTACAAGATGGCAGCGTACAAAATGTCCGGGTTCAACTTCAAAACGCTGGGGAGGCGTCGTTCGGCACTTGCTGAAAACTTGTGGGCAGCGGTTGCTGAATATACATCCCGCCGGGAGATTTACCAGGTCGGGTATATCGCCGGGAATGGTCGGCAAATGGCGCGTTTTTTCTTTTATGCGCGCGGGATCGCATTCCAGAAGGGCCTGGGTGTAAGGATGGGCAGCCCGATGAAAAATATCCCTTACGTCCCCTTCTTCCACAACCTCACCGGCATACATGACAACGACGTTGTCACAAAGTTCTGCTATCAGCCCCAGGTGATGGGAAACGAACAATATGGAACAATGAACCATGTCTTGTAATTGGCGCAATCGATGGACGATCTGGGCTTCCAGGGTTGCATCCAGGGCGGTGGTCGGCTCGTCTGCCAGCAGCAGGGCGGGATTGGCCAAAAGAGCCATGGCAATGGAAATGCGCTGCCGCATGCCGCCGGAAAAGTGATGGGGATAGTTGGAAAGTCGCTGTTGCGGATCGGGGATGCCGACATGCGCCAGCATTTCCACCGCGCGGGTGCGCTTTTCTTCCATGCCGATATTTGCGCGATACTGAATATCGGTCATCTGGGTGTCGATGGACAAGACCGGATTCAGTGAGGTCATGGGATCCTGAAAAACCATGGAAATCCGATCTCCTCGGATTGCCCGCAGCTCGTTTGGCGACATCTTCAAAATATCCCGTCCTTCGAATTCGATCTCACCGCCGGTGACGACGGCATTCTCAGCCAGCAAATGAATTATGGAAAAAATGACCGTCGATTTGCCGCATCCGCTCTCTCCCACAAGACCGACGATCTTCTCTGGGGGCACCGAAAGCGTTACATCGCGCAGCGCCATCAGTCTGCCCCGGGTCGTCGCGAATTCAATCGAAAGGTGGCGGATATCAAGAACGCTGTTGCGGTCTTTGCCCATGCTGATTAAATCTCCTTCCGTAGTTTAGGATCAAGGATGTCTCTTAAGGATTCCCCCAGAAACGTAAAACCCAGGGTTGTGATGATCAAGGGTATACCCCCGGAGACGATCAGCCACGGCGTGTTGCGGATGAACGAATAGCCGTCGTTCAACACACTGCCCCAGCTGGGTGTCGGCGGCCGAACCCCGACGCCCAGAAAACTCAACCCGGCTTCAATGGTTACCACGCCTGGGAGATCCATGCTGGCGATGATCAGCAGCGGGCCGATGATGTTGGGGAGCATGTGCAGACTGAGTATGCGGATAATGCCGGCTCCCATGGCACGCTCGGCCAGTATGAATTCGTTATTTTTGATAGCCTGTGTTTGAGCTCGGACGATGCGGCCATAAACGGGAATGGTCGTAATGACGACAACAAGAATAACGGTTTCCAGGCTGGGGCCCACCAGCGTCACAATGGCGAGTGCAAACATAATGGTGGGAAACGACCGGATCGTGTCGAAAATGAGGATAATAATCTTATCGAGCCAGGGCGGTCCGTATCCGGCGATAAGACCCAGGACCAATCCGCAACTCAAGGCAAGGGTGATCGATACCAGTGCTACTTTCAGGGCAATGCGGCTGCCCATGACAATCCTGGAGAACACATCTCTGCCGAGTTGATCGGTTCCCATTAAATGTTTGGCGGAAGGGCCTTGAAGTCTCTCCCGGATGTTGATGGCAATCGGGTCGTAGGGAACAATCCAGTCGGCAAAAATCGCTGAGCCTACAACGATGACGACCAGAATCAAACCAAAGAAACCGAGTGGATTGTGATACAGGCGAGAGAATAGGTTATAAAGAGCCGACCGCTCCGTCCTCATTTTTCTGTTGACTGCCTCGGACATGTTACAAATTCTCACGGATACGCGGATCCAACCCGGCGTTGATGATGTCTGAAATCATGGTGCTGCTCGACAAAAAATATGGTTGTGATCAAAACGCTTCCCATGACAATCGGATAATTGCGGGTCAGCACCGACTCGTAGATGAGTTTGCCGATCCCGGGCCTGGCAAACACAATTTCGGCGAAAACCGCTGCCGAAAGCAGATACCCGATGCCGACACCCAATAGCGCTATGGTGGGTAATATCGCGATTTTCAAGGCATACCGGAAAATAATGACATGTTCCGGCAGCCCAAAAGCGCGTGCCGTGCGGATGTAATTTTCACCCAAAACCTCGAGCATCGAAGCGCGCACGAGTCGTGAAAGATATCCGACCCAGCCGAGTCCGACAGCCAAGGCCGGCAGAATCAGATGCCGAATCCTATCGACCAGGGTCCCTGCGGTGCCGGCACCGATGGCGGGCAACCATTGAAGTTCAACGGCGAAAATCAGGAGTGCATACAGGGCAATTACGAAGGATGGGATAGCGATGGTGCCGACCGAGAATACGCCGGTCAGCTTGTCGACAAAACTGTTTCGGTGGATGGCGGAATAACATCCGAGCGGCACACCGATCAAAATGGCCCAACCGATGCTGGCCAGGATCAGAATGATGTGGCTGGGCAACTGTTCGAAGACGATCGTGGAAACCGGACGATTGGAAAAAACATCCATGCCCAGGTCGCCTTGGAGCACATTGAGCAGGAAATGACCGATCTGATAGTAAAAGGGTTTGTCGAGTCCCATCTGGGCCCGCAGGGTATCCCGCATTTCAGGGGTCGAACGGGGACCGAGCAGGACAGTGACGGGATCTCCCGGAACCGCCAGGATCATACTGTACAACAATGTGACGGCGGTAACCACGATGATCGTCGCTAAAAGGATCCGCTTGACAAGATAAATCCACATTTAGGTG
>CAVRQG010000037.1:0-85292 GCA_963723215.1 uncultured delta proteobacterium | reverse complement strand
GAAAACCGAACCGTATGCAACCAACCGGCGTATATCTTTGCCAGAAGCAGGATTTGCTATGATTCCAACAGGTTTCAATGCGATTTTCCTCCGTAAAGTACTTTATTGCTTTTATGATTGGCAGCAGAGCAAGACTTCGCTTTAGAAACGGTTAGTTTGTCACAATCTTGCTTTTATTAAATGGTTTAGAGATTCGAAAATCAGTGTTTTGGGTTGCCATGAGTTAGCTGCAACTCAATGATTCTGGATTTTTAGACCAAATACATGAAACCAAAACTAAAGGGACTAGGTGCCAGCATCAAAAACGGGCCGCTGGAATACACTGAGAGCGAAGTAAAATTTTCGTGGTTGGTAATTCTGTGTTAACAATTATTATACGATCAACGGGTAAATTCCCATGATCTTGATTGACAATCATATAATTTTTATTAAAAGCTCTTGTCAATAAAAAAAAATCTTGTTGAAGCCAACATTTCGAGATCAGCCGGTGTCAAAAGCCACCAACCTTAAACCAATGATTTCTGAAAGGCTCTATCAACCTTTTATTAATGATAACGAATAATTATGACAGTTATTTGACTGAGCCTTGTGGCCTAAATTGTTTTTGCCCCCTCTGCACCAAAAAGGTTGGGGGTGGTCGGCCCGGGTCGCATCTCGAACTGATTACAGAAACACTTGCGAAACCAAGTTGATTAAGTTATGAAGATTCGACTCATTATCGCCGGTACAGCCGGCAAGCTGAAGGTTCGGTAGGCTAAATCGAACTATCTTTTTCACTTTTCCAATTTTCAACTTTCGGATTTGCCATCCAGAGACACTGACCAAGGAGATTTAATGATGGAAATACAGGGATACTATATGCCCGACGATTTGCACTATGAGGAAAATCATTACTGGGTGCGGGTGGAGGGTGACCTTTTGGTGATGGGGATGGACGATTTCGCCCAGAAGATGGCCGGGGAGATCGTTTATATTCAACTACCGTTTGAAGGCAAGAAACTAAAAAAAGGAAAGAAGTTTGCCAAGGTGGAATCGGGCAAGTGGTTGGGGAAAGTCTATGCGCCGGTGAACGGCGAGCTGGTTGAAAGCAACGAAGATCTGGAAACCAATACGACAGCCATAAATGAAGATTGTTACGGCGCCGGGTGGATCTACAAGATCAAGCCCGATGACATGGCTGAATTAGACAGCCTGATTCACGGTGCTGCCGCCATCGAACAATGGCTTTTGGCCGATATTGAAAAATATAAAGATTAGCTTTGGGAAGAAATCAAGGCCCAGACCAGGTACTCCGGTTCCGCCTCAATTTAATATCCAGGTTTAAGAATATCCTGTCGGCATGAGAACGATTTTTGACTGAACCGAAGAAACTCCCGAAACATTGTCAACGATTTCCTTGATCCGGGTTTGATCGTCAGGCGTCAGAACCATTCCGGCAATCCGGGCAATACCGGGTTCCGGGACATCGATGTGGATAAATCTTAAATCGATGCCGCTTTTCAACAGTACGCCATGGATTTTCTTTTCCAGCGCCAAACGCTCCATGGTTTCCAGTGCCGTCAGGCTGCATGCCTTGATTTCCTCGGATGCAGCCAGATCAACGATAAATTGAACGGCGGTATTTTCTCCGATTTTATCCGTGTTAATGATCAGATCATATAGCGATGAATCGTTTAAATCCATATGAAAATTGTATTTGAAAAATCCACTACGTTCATGATCACTTTTGCGAATCAATTTCTCGGCAATATCCAAACTGATCCCCTGCTGCTTGGTGAGATTGCGGGCGCGATTCGCCAACGGACTATGGATACGGACATGCAGTGCACAACCAAAATCTCGCAGGAGCATCTGGCTGCAGTGGCCGATAACAATGCCGTCACCGCGCCGGGATACTTCATAAACGAGCGCTTCCATAAAATCCAGGTATATATCCGGTCTTTTGCCCAAGATTTGATCGAATAATCCGGGCGCTCGTTCATCGATGCCTGCCTTTATATCTTCAGCTCGAATGCCCAACTCAACCGCTTCTTTTTGAAGCCGGTCATCATCATAAAGATTTACTTTAAGCTTTGCGGCTACCTGACGAGCAATGGACATGCCTCCGCTGCCTAAATTTTCTGATATTGTAATTAATGGCATTGGGAACTCCTTTCAATTATTCTTTTGCAGGTTCGGATTCCGGCTTGTCTGGTTCGGGTGCTTCTTCCTCCGTTTCAGGCTCCTTCAGGATATTGGACACGTTTTTCATGATGCCTTCCGCGTCCCTGCTGCTCAACAGGAAGGCATACTTGCTTGCCGAAGAAATTGCCGGATATTGCGCGTCTTCCGCTTCGGGTTTGGCAAATATGGCAAGGCTGTATTGCTGTGCGCCTTTGAGTTGGATATTGATTGATGGAGACGTAAATTCTTCTTTTCCGCGGTCTTCAATAAATGTTTCGCAGTGCAGGTCGGAAAGCAAATCGAGCAGCTGATCGACCGCTGCCTCATCACCGGCTATGCCATCCGGCGTATGCCATCCGGTCTTTTGGGCCGGCGGCGCTGCACTCTCTTTTTTGTCGGCGGCGGTGGTTTCTTCTTTTTCGGGCTGCTGTGTTCGGACCAGCGTATAAGACTGCTTCTCCTTGCTGATCTGTATTTCCTGAATGTCGGAGGGACTATAAGTCAATATCGTTTTATCCCTGAGATCGTCTACAGTGGTATCAAAAATGTTTCTGAAATTTCCCCGGGCATGAAAGACCCGGTCGTCGCCTGCGGTTTTCACAAAGGTGTGGCGAAAGGATGAGGCGGTTTTGCCCACATCAATGTCGCGCTTCAAGCTGTCTGCCTGCCAGGCTTTAACGTTTATTTTTGTTTCTCCGGAAAGATCATAGAGGTTATAAGTTTTGGACTCCGAAACCAGCGCCGTCAAGGTGAGTTCCTCGATGCTGTCCAGCATGCTTTTGACTTTGGCGGCATCGGCCGGATACTCCTTGGGTGCGATGGTACCAATGGTTATCTTTTTTGTTGAGATCAATGACGGTTTGACCCTTGGTGATCTCTATCCTGGTGATCTCTTTTTGAGAAACTTTCTGGATTTCCGGTAGTTCGTATAGGGTACGGTCGCTGCGGCGCATGACCAGATACACCGACAAGGCGATGATAACAATGGCCAATATGATATATTCTTTTTTAATCTTCATCCTCAATCCCTAACTTCCCTGTTGCTAATTTTTTGATCACACAATTCTTCCATCTCAATTTTACTTCTTTCTATATTGGGCGGTTCCGGGTTCACGGTTCAAAGGTTACAACCGATTGATATTGCTCAATGTGTGAATCAAAATTTGGTATATCTATCATACCCCATTGAGTAAAACGGATTTATAATCATTTATTACGGGCTGGCTGGTTTTTTTCAACTCTGAACGCTGAACCTTGAACCTCTCAACCTATTTCCCAAACATCATCTGAATATGTTTTTTGCGGGAGTGCCGCCGAAACCAAACCCCCAGGCCGAATATTACCACCAGTATCGGAAGACCGGCGATATTAAATGCTTTAACAAACGTTTTTGTGCCGGCCTGGGTATCCTCCAGCGGATTGAAACGCTGTTCTTTGCCGCGCATAACCGCAATCTCTTCGCGACCGTTTAGATAGTCGATCACATTCATTATAAAAATGGCATTTGGACCCTGGCCTTCCGCGTCCAGCACATTGTCTTTCAGCATATCGGCGGAGGCCATTAGAAAGACTTTACCGGGCTTCCCCTTGGACAGAAATTGGCCGCTGCGTTCAATCTTTGATACATCGATGTCAGATGACTTCTCAGCAGGCTTCTCTTCAGCCTCCTTTTCGTCATTATCAGCTTCTTTTTCATCGACTTCTTTTTCCGGTAAGGGTTTGCCGGCAAAATAACTTGGAAATTCGCCCTCGATGATATACGCCAGGGGGTAGCTTTGCATTTCGTCCGATGAAGGCGGCGGCTTGATGAACATGGGATTTAAGTTAATGCGGTCGCGCATTTGCCAGGACTTTTCCGATGAAGAGAATAGTCTATAAGAGCTCAAGGCGTTTTGCTTGATATTCTCGCTATTCAACTCCAGCGGAGAGATTTTAAGTGCTACCATCATCTTGATATTTTGCATAAAATCCAGATCTTTATTGATAAAGCTGTTTTTAATCAGCGGTGCATAGTATATCGGCTGGTCTCCACCGCCAAACTGGGCCGGCATTTGTTGGCGAAAGCAATTTTCATCCAAAACCATAAGATTGTTGGATTCGGATGCCATAGTGGGCCAGCAATTTCTCAAGCCCGGTATCCAGTGGAACAAAAACGGGAGGTTGCCCGGAGCTCATACCTTGCTGACCGCCGGGAATGACCTCGTTGAAGCGATCGAGGACAAGCACCAGGCTTTTGCCTTGCATCAGAAACTGATCGATTTGATACAGTTCGTAATCGGAAAATTTTTCTGTCGGACCTGCGATGATCATGCTGTTCAGGTTTTCAGGTATGGCCTGATCCTTGAGATTTATGGGTTTAATGGTGTACGTTTGTGAAACCATGCTGCGAAAATTGGCGGCCGAATCCTGCCCTTGACGCTGGAGCGGATTTGCGGGCGAAGCCCCTGTAAGACTTAGTGTCCCGTGGTCGGCAAGATATCCGATGTCTTCATTGATATCTATGATTCGCTCGATGTTGCTGTTGATGGTTTCTTCCATTCCCGCCATGTCACTGAGCTGATACTGGGTTCCGATTATCGGCAACCGGATAACCTGCAGCAACGGAATGTTCAAGACCTTGTCGCCATATTCCATGACGATTCCGATGGCCCCCTTCCCGGGAGGAATCTTGCCCTCTGAAAGGGCCGGCCATGAAAGTGTCATGATATTGTATTTTTGTGATATTGCCTGCAAGGCTTGGTCCTGGGTGGGATTTAAAAATTCATATTCCAGTTTGCCATAATTTTTTTGATTACATTTTGCGACAATCGCTTTCATCTCATCCGGGATTTTCGCGAGGCTGCTGATCCCCATATGCGGACCCACTGATTCAAGAGAAGAGGACAGAAACAGCTTGATACGGATTTTGCCGGGAAGACTCAGCAGCGCGCTGATCTTGTTGTTCATCTTCTGAATAGCTGTGGTCAGCTTATATTCCAGGCCCTCGGTGGAGGTTATCGTCGGAATTCTCTCGATCAAATCGCCATGTATTAAGACCAAACCCATATAGGCTTTTTGAAATTTGACCTCGTCTTTTTCAATGGCCTGAATCTGAATGGGATGAATTCCATAGTTGCTGGCCAGCTTTTGATTTTCCTTGGTTTCGTCCGTTATTTCGCCTTCTTCCGGATTGACATCAAAAAAGCGATAGTTGAAAAATTTATTGGCATGGATGGCATACTCCGCTAAAAGGTCATGCAGATAGCGCTCCGTGTTGTTGTAGGGAGAGGGAAGATCTTTGGTAAAAAATACATTGATGGTCAAGGGCTCGGATAAAGTCTCTACGACCTTTTTGCTGGCGGCCGAAATCGAATAAATTTTATTTTGGGTCAAATCCATTCTGAAAAATAGCGTAATGCCGGCCACGTTTACCAACACGATAACAACCAGGTAAATGATGAATTTTAAATATTTGCCCGATTTTTTCTTACTTGCCATGTTATATTTCCTCATAGGAGTATGTCTTGAGACGATTGGTTTGAAAAAAGATGAATATCCAACATCGAACAGACTGAGTTGGCCATCCAATAATTTTGTGAATTTATTTTTCGTGAACCCCTAGTGTTTCTCCTGCAGAGCCAGATGGGCCCCATACAGGCCGAGAAAACAGACGCTTAAAAAGTAAACAACATCCCGGGAATCAATAATTCCTTTTGAAATGTTTTGAAAATGAAAATCTGAACCCAGATATGCCAGAATTCCCAGCAGCGACCGGGGTAGAAAAAAAAGCATTTTATCGATCAGGGTCAGGATAAAGCAGATCGCCATGGCCGTGATAAAGGCAATAATCTGGTTGCGCGTCATGGCCGAGGCGAACAGCCCGATTGCGGAAAATGCGGCCCCTAAAAGGATGGCGCCGATATACCCGCCGACTACCGGGCCCCAGTCAAGCTGACCCAGCAACGTCACCGTAATGGGATAGGCGAAAGTCGGGACCAGCATGGCGGCAACAAACGCAACAGCCGCCAGAAATTTGCCAAGAATCACATCTTTGAAGGTCACCGGCATGGTCATTAAGATTTCATAAGAGCCGATATTCAATTCTTCGGACACCAGGCGCATGGTGATAGCCGGGATGATAAATGAGAAAATCACCGGCAGCAATGTGAAAAAATTTCTTAAACTGGCTTGTTCGAAAAGAAAAAACGTCGCGAAAAAGAACCAGCCGGTTACCAGCAGAAAAATCGCAATGACGATGTAGGCGATGGGAGAAACAAAATAGGATCTGAATTCTTTTTGAAAAATATTTATGGTTTGACGCATTATTCACTCTCCCTGGTAAGCTCACGAAAAATAATTTCAAGGGTTTGAGTTTTTTGATGAAAATCCAGCAATACCCAATCTGTTTGCTTGATAGCCTCATAGATGGACCCGCGGGGATCGACGGATGATTGGCAGTCTATCCGGACATCCAGATGATCATCTGTTTCTTCAACTCGGGTGATACCCGTGATGCCGCCTATGGCTGACAATGCGGACTCCACGGAATTGAAACTTGCATTTTGCAGGCAAAGATGAATATCTTTCTTGTCAACAGCCGATTTTTTCAGGCTTTCCGTGCTGCCATCGGCCGCGATTTTACCGCGGTTGATGATCACCACCCGATCACAGGTGGCCTCGGCCTCGCTTAATATATGGGTGGAAAGAATGATGGTTTTTTCTTTGCCGATGTGTTTAATAATCTGACGAATTTCAACGATCTGGTTGGGATCCAGCCCAGAGGTCGGCTCGTCCAGGACCAGGATCTCCGGGTCGTTCATCATGGCATGGGCCAGTCCTACCCGTTGTTTGTAGCCTTTTGACAGTACGTCAATGGGCTGATGCATCACTTCATTGATGCCGCACAGGTCGGCCACCTTACGAATACGCTTGGCTTTATGATTATTGTCGATTCCCCGTATGTCGGCCACAAAATTCAGATAGTCATAGACCAGCATGTCATGATACAATGGGGCGGACTCCGGGAGGTAGCCCAGGATTTTTTTTATTTCAAGAGGGTGTTCATCAATACTGTAGTCTTTGACTTGAATACTGCCGGACGTGGGCTGCAAAAAACCGGTGAGCATGCGCATCGTGGTGGTTTTGCCGGCGCCGTTGGGCCCTAAAAGACCCAGGATCTCCCCTTGCTGGATGTCCAGGCTGATCTGATCAACTGCACATAAGTCGTTATAATATTTTGTTAAATTTTTGACCTCGATCATACCTTTCTCCTATTGAAAAAGAATGCGATAAATGTTGAATGGATGTAGCAATGTTGAAAAATAGGATTATTATATGTAATAATCAGCCGTATTGATTTTATCCAAAATTTTTTTTAAGAATATTATGTATGAATTTCACCTTGTCAAGGTGCTATTTTAGAATAAATTTAGTTTCTTATAGCCAAAACAACCGTATGGCTCGGTATGAAATAAATCTAAACCGGCAGCGGCTTACCAACCGAATGAAAGGAGTTATTGCATTATGGCTGCGATGGGAACAAGGAAGAAAAAAATCAAGATAAACACACTTGTCATTTCTTTAATTGCGCTGGCTGGATTTTTTATAGTTGCCAATTTTGACTCTAATTCGTCGGCTTATGCCAAAACGACGGATGTCATCATGGTACCGGGAAACTTTAGCCAATTGGCCGAAATGGCTGGTCCGGCCGTCGTCAACATCCGTACCGTTAAAACCATCAAAGGCGGGGGACCCGTTTTTCGAAATTTTAGGCGTAACCCACATGGCGGCGATGACCCCTTTAAAGATTTTTTTGAGAAATTTTTTGGCGAAGACACCCAACGGGAGTTCAAACAACCCAGTCTAGGTTCGGGCTTTATTATCGATAAAGAGGGTTTTGTGGTCACCAATAATCACGTCATCCAAGATGCCGACCAGATTAAGGTCAAACTGGGGGGTGATAATGAATATGACGCCGAAGTGGTGGGGCGCGATGCCAATACTGACCTCGCACTGCTGAAAATTAAAACGGGGAAAGATCTTCCGGTTCTCAAACTTGGTGACTCAGATGAATTGAAAATCGGTCAGTGGGTGGTCGCCATCGGTAGCCCTTTTGGACTGGAGCGAACGGTGACGGCCGGAATTGTTAGTGCCAAAGGACGCGTCATCGGCTCGGGACCCTATGATAATTTTATCCAAACTGATGCATCCATCAATCCGGGAAATAGTGGCGGGCCGCTGATTAACATGAAAGGCGAGGTCGTGGGTATCAACACTGCCATTATTGCCGCCGGATCCGGCATCGGATTCGCCATTCCCGTCAACCTTGCTGAAAAAATCATCACTCAGCTTAAATCCGAAGGCGAGGTCACCCGGGGATGGTTGGGTGTTGCTATTCAGGATCTGACCGGCGAGATGGCGGAATATTACGGACTCAAAGACCGTAAAGGGGTGCTGGTTGCCGATGTTTTTGAGGGAGACCCTGCTGCTGAGGCCGGTATCCAAGCCAAAGATATTATCCTAACGGTTAACGACAAAAACATTGAAACCAGCCGCCAACTCACTGCCATGATTGCCGATCTTAAAGTCGGTGAGGCCGCCAAGGTGGAGGTGTTCCGCAATGGCAAGATTAAAACATTTCAGATCAAGCTCGCCAAACGTGATGATCAAAAACTGTCGTCGCGTTCAACTGTCAAAGAAAGCAAGGAAGAAAAGTTCGGCATCCAGGTAGCGGAGTTGACCCCAGAAATTATTCAGAGGTTCGGTATCGGCGATACCAGCGGTGTCATTGTCATCAATGTTGAATCCGACGGCAAAGGCGCCGAGGCCGGTGTTCAGATGGGAGATATCATCAAGGAGATCAATCACCGGATTATCGAATCCGTAAAAGACTACACGGCAGCCATGGAAAAGATAGAGGATGATGAAGCCGTCAATATGTTTGTCTGGAGAAAAAATGCCGGGTTTATGGTCATTAAATTGAACAAGTAGTCAGCTGGTTTGTGGCTTGTTGGGTTTCGCATTTGGTAATAATCTCGGTAACATGTAGATTTATCCGCCGGTTGAGAAACCCAACAAAACTTGGAGTAGGCTCAACCCAACCTACAAACGGCCAAAAGGATCAGGCTGAAACCAACGCCAACTTTTGTGAGGCAGTTTCACACAGGTGTCTGCGCAGGCGGAGGAATACCTTGATCGTAACCCAGCGGGCTACTGGCTTATGGTCTTGCTCAGGTTGGGAATGGTTTCGGGCTTTCCCTTGACCATGTAACGGCTGTCTCCGTCGCGGGCTGTCATATTCTCGTAAACACCATTGTCGCGTTTTACCAGTTTGGTAAATCCGAGATCCCGCAATTCGCTATTTGATTTGGGGCAGCTGATATTGATTCGTGAGATGATTCTTTGTACCGGACCCGAACAATGGGGGCAGCTAACAAGCTTTTTATCACTGAGCGTCTGTCTATAATCAAAGATCTTTCCCAGGGTGCAAGGTTCTTCCCGATGTTCGTATTCATAAACAGGCATTTGAGTACCTCATTGGTCAGTTAATGATTTACATGGCCGGTTCCCCGGCAACTTATGATTATAGCCATTGTCTATCCATCCGTTGTCATTGCCTTGAACGGAAAAACCAATATGTTTAATGGTCCCGATTCGAACTGAATTTCCGGGCAATGATCGGATTGTTGGCATCTTTTGTATCCCATGTTATGCTGCAATTATATCAGAGATTGCATAAAATGAAAATGCTTCTTATCAATGCAGTAACCGTGGTAACACCCAACACCACACCTCACGGCAATTTCTCTCAAACTCCCTAAAGTTTAGATAAAAACATCCGATAGCTAATATATGCTTTTCAGGGGGTACCTGATGATTCTTTGATCAGTGACAGGGTATTCCTTGGTGAGCCGAGAATTTTTTTATAAGAATTCAAAGCGCTAATCTGATGAGTCCAACTGACGGTACTCGCCATAATTCTACCAGCATGACTTGGGAAAATTTTAGCATCTATTTCGGAATCTAGTTATATGTCGGAATCTAGTTATATGAATGATATTCAGCCCATCGAGCAGACTGACATTGAGATGAAAATCAAGGAAGCCGAGACCTGTCATTCCATGGGAATGATGCGGGAAGCCCTCCAGGTTTATGAACAGATTCTTGCAGATCTGTCCGAAAATGGCGCCCCAATCAGGGAGACCATCGGCACCAAAGTCGCTCAGTTGAAAAAAGAAATGGAAGTCCAGGATGAGGCTGACAGCCTGGGTATTTCAGAGGAAGATATTTCTTTCTTTAAAAAAACACTATCCAGCCGAGATGATGTTCCGACGCTTCTTGACGGGGCATCCGCACTAAAAGAACTGGGATTGATGGAAGAGGCCATCGCCGAGTTTAAAAAACTTTTAGAGTTTGATTACAGCAAAATTGACTCTACCCATGACGATTATACCCCCGAAAAGATTATATGTGAGTATCTATCATGCCTGTTGGAATGCAAAAAGCCCCAGGAGGTCGTCAAAGAGGCCTATAAAGTTGTCTACAAGCACAGATTAAAAGAAAAGCAAACCGCCCAAATTAAATACTGGCTCGGTATGCAGCTAGAAGAAAAGGATCATGCCGACCTGGCTTATGAACTCTATCAAACAGCTGCCGAAATCGATTCCTCAAATACGGAAATAATTGACAGACTTAATTCCTTGAAGGCCAAAATTTCTTCAAGCTCTCGATATGATTACCTAATTAGAAATAAACGCGTCACCACTGATCAGTTGCAAGAAGCTCTGGCAATTGCCAAAAAACTGAAAAAAAGCGTTGAATATGTCCTGGTTGAACGTTTCAGCATCAAGAAGAAGGAAGTTGGTAAATCCCTATCGATGTATTTCGGATGTCCTTTCCGGGACTTTGACAATGAAATTCCCATACCTTTTGAGTTGATTAATAAACTTAAAAAGTCGTTTTTACTCTATTACGTCTGGGTCCCCCTGAGCTGGGATAAAACCGGTGTAGAGATTCTGGTCGATGATCCCAAAGATCTTCGTAAAACCGACCATATTAAAGCGTTGATGAACAATCAGAAAATAAATTTCAGTGTGGCGTTCAAGGAGGACATCGATAAATACATCGCCCACTTCTTTAATCCCCAGGCCGAAACAGCTTCTGAAACCAATTTGGACAATCTGGATGAAATCATACCCGACATCGCTTTTGAAGAGGAAGAGGAAATTGAAGAAGACGCGGTTGGCCTGGATGAGTCGTCCAGCCAGGTTGTTAAATTTGTCGACCAGGTTCTTATTACGGCCTATCGCAGCAATGCCTCCGATATTCATATCGAGCCGTCTCCGATTACCCGTAAAACCCTCATCCGATTCCGAACTGACGGCGTTTGTCAGGAATATGTTCAGGTGCCCAATACCATGGCTCCTGCGATCGTATCACGGATCAAAATTCTGGCGGGCATGGATATTGCGGAAAGACGGCTTCCCCAGGACGGGAAAATTAAATTAAAACGCAAAGGCATCCCCGCATTTGAATTGCGCGTTTCTTCAATGCCGACGGCCGGAGGATTTGAGGACGTGGTATTACGAATTCTGGCCAACTCGATGGCTTATAAATTGAATGAAGTAGGGTTGAATGAGCGTAACCTATCTATCCTGGAAAAAGTTATTAGCCGACCCTATGGCTTGATCCTTTGCGTCGGTCCTACGGGGTCTGGTAAAACCACCACCCTGCATGCAGCGCTGGCGCATGTGAACCGTCCCGAGGTCAAGATTTGGACAGCGGAGGATCCTGTGGAAATTACCCAGGCAGGTTTGCGGCAAGTTCAGGCAAAAGCTAAAATCGGGCTTGATTTTGCCAGGATCATGCGGGGCTTTTTAAGACTGGATCCGGATATTATTATGATCGGTGAAATGCGGGATCGGGAAACCGCTTCCATCGGCATTGAGGCATCGCTCACCGGACATTTGGTTTTATCCACCCTGCACACCAACAATGCACCGGAAACGCTAACCCGACTGCTTGACATGGGAATAAATCCACTGAACCTTTCGGATTCTTTTTTAGGAGTTCTTGCCCAGCGGCTGGTCCGGAAATTATGCAGTAAATGCCAGGAATCGTACCATCCGTCCGAGGAAGAATTCGTAGACATTCAATCCGACTACGGACCGGAGGCGCTAACAAAAGCAGGGTATATCTACAATGCTCAAATTAAACTTTATCGCTCCCCCGGTTGTGAAGTATGCAGCGGTTCGGGATATAAAGGACGGGTGGGAATCCATGAATTAATGGAGGGAACCCCTGAAATAAAACAGCTCATCAAAAAAAATGCCACTTCCCATGACCTTTTCATCCAAGCTGTCAAAGAGGGGATGACAACGCTGAAGCAGGATGGCATCCGCAAAGTATTCCAAGGTTTGACCGATATCAAAGACGTGCGCCGTGTTTCTATTGAATAGGAAATGAAACCAATCTTGAATCCACCAGTGAGTATCTGAAGCCTCGAGTTAACCCCGAGTATCAGCTGGCTATATCATAAGCAGGTCGGATTTTTTCCCAGATGACACCCATGCAAAAAACAGCCTTGAATTCCATGCCAACCTCAAATATTCTGTAATCACTATAAAAATTATATAGCATCGCGAATCTTATTCTGATGGAAGTTAACGGTTCAACCTGATTCCACTTGCAGTTGTATGCTGACTTTGGTATGAATCCAATTTTTGACATGATTCTCACTGAGTGAAAGGAATCCAGCAAAATGAACCGTGTCGCAATCGTAGGGGCAACCGGATACGCCGGTGCCGAGATTGTCAGAATACTATCAGGACATCCCGAAACGAAGTTGACCATTTTGACATCGCGCCAGCATGCCGGAGTGAGATTTGATCGGGTATATCCTGCCATGGCCGGCCGGGTCGATCTTGTCTGTGAGGAATATTCGACGGAGCGGATATGCAACCATGCAGATATTGTGTTTATGGCTCTTCCCCACCGACTTCCGATGACCTTTGTGCCGGATATTATAAAGCATGGGCTAAAGGTAATCGACCTTTCGGCGGACTTTCGATTCAACGATGCCGCAATCTATGAATCGGCTTACCAGCCGCACACGGCAAAGGATTTGCTTGAATCCTCTGTATACGGTCTCAGTGAAATATACACCGATCAGATCAGGGCCGCCATGCTCGTTGGAAACCCGGGCTGCTACCCCACCAGTGTTCTGTTGCCGCTTATTCCATTGATTAAAAATGGCCTGCTGGACCTCAGAACTCTCGTGGCTGATTCCAAATCCGGTGTCAGCGGCGCCGGACGTTCCCTCTCTCAGGCCGCTCACTACTGCGAGGTTAATGAATCCTTTAAAGCCTACAAAGTGGCAGTACACCGCCATAACCCCGAGATGGATTCAGTGCTGAGCCGGGAGGCTCAAAAGCCAGTATCCATCACTTTCGTACCGCATCTGGTGCCCATGACGCGTGGCATGCTCACCACCCTATACGCAACTCCGACGGCGGCTCTCAGCATGCAGGATATTTTAGATTGTTACATGTCGGTCTACTCCCGGCGGCCTTTTATCCGGCTGTGCCCCATGGATGGACTGCCGGACACTTTACATGTGCGCGGTACAAACTACTGTGACATAGGGGTCAAGCTCGATGAGCGCAATGATCGTTTGATTATCATCTCGGCCATCGATAACCTCGTAAAGGGTGCTGCCGGCCAAGCAGTTCAGAACATGAACCTTATGTTGGGGTTTGAGGAGACAACCGGATTGCTGCAAGTACCTTATCCACTATAATAGGGACTTCGAGCAAAAATAGCGCGTTATAAATGCAACCTCCGGCCTCAGATATCCGAGGTATACCCCGACGGCCTTTAACCGGCAACCCCTAGCCAATTGTAAGTTGCCTTGACATCAGTATTTTATTGAATTAAAAAGGGCCCATCCGGATAATGAGAACCGGAATAATCATTTGAATAGATTCAGATAATTTTTCTAAAAGGAGGTTCAAGATGACAGCAAAGTTGATCAAAGGAACAGAAATTCGTGAAGTCATTTTAGAAGAAGTCAAATCGGGAGTGGAACAAATCAAAGAAAAATATGGCGTCGTTCCCGGTCTTGTCACAATTCTGGTGGGTGAGAATCCCGCCTCTATTTCCTATGTCACTTTGAAGATTAAAACCGCTGAGCGACTCGGATTTAAAGAAATACAGGACAGTCAACCCGAAGATATATCCGAAGCAGATCTTCTTGCCCTGGTCGAAAAATACAATAAGGACGACGCCATCAATGGGATTTTAGTCCAGCTCCCCCTGCCGAAACATATTAATGAAAAAAAGGTTCTCAATGCCATTGATCCGGATAAAGATGTGGACGGTTTTCACCCTGTGAATGTCGGTCGTTTGATGATCGGAGGGGATGAAGTGAAATTTCCGCCCTGCACCCCGGCAGGTATTCAGGAAATGATCGTTCGGACCGGTGTTGAAACCAGCGGCGCCGAAGTGGTTGTCGTCGGTCGCTCCAATATTGTTGGAAAACCCATCGCTAACATGATGCTGCAAAAAGGGGCTGGGGCCAATTCGACGGTTACGGTGGTCCACACCCGGACCAAAGATCTGGAAGGCCACTGTAAACGAGCGGACATATTGATCGTCGCCGCCGGTGTTCCCGGACTTGTCAAACCTGAATGGATAAAACCGGGTGCCTGTGTCATAGATGTCGGTGTCAATCGTGTCGGCGAAAAAATCAGCGAGAAAACCGGGAAAAAGATTGCGATTCTAAAAGGCGATGTTGATTTCGACGAAGCCAAAGAAATTGCCGGCAGCATCACGCCGGTCCCGGGAGGCGTCGGACCCATGACGGTCACCATGTTGATGGTAAACACTTTAAAATCGCTGAAATTTAAATTAGGTATCGCATAGCGGGTTTCAACCTGTATCCGGTCCCATTGCCATAGTCGGTGGTTGCCGGGTTGAGACGGGTCATCTTAAACCAGACGCTGTAATTTAGGCTGAAAGCTCAGATCTGAAGACGAAACTGTATCATCGTTCCTTTCCCTTCAGGTTTTGAGCTTCACCTGAAAAACTTTAATATCGATTTGTAGATATAACTGACGGGGATAATTTAAAATATGGCAAGCCAAACCCTATTTGAAATTTGAAACACTCAATTTAGGTTGGTTGAAAGGCCTAACCGCACTTGCAGAGTCATGGAATTATGACTTGACAAAATTGCCGATTTTCACTATAGTTTTAACATAATACAAGTTTTAAGCGAAAGGGCAAAGTCACCGAAAGATGGCGGCGCAAAACCGTGGGTCTAAAGCCAATTTGGCCAAGACAGCCAGGTTACCGAACTTCAGTAACTGCGACGCCGACGGGTGAGTTAGCCCGGAGGCGTTTTTTTTTGGAAACCACACCTAAACATTGACATACGATCGGCAATCCGTTTGAGGTATAGTGATCATGCGAAAGAAAATCTCTTTTGTCATATTGGGTAGCAGCGGCGCACCCGCAAAACAGATCTGCACATCCAAATCCTCCCTGCTTTTGTTTGGGATAGTTCTAATCGGCATAAGCGCGGCTGTTGGCTACATTATATATGATTACAATAATTTGCGTGGGTATGCCTCGCAACTTCAAAATCGTGAGCTCCATATATCCAGTCAATTGGAAGAGATTCACCATCAAAGAAAGCAAATTCAAGAATTTTCAAGTGAAATTAATGCGTTAAAGGCCAAACTGTTGGCATTGAACAGCTTTGAGAAAAAAATTCGTATTATTGCCGATATCGAAATACCGAATGAATCCGAGGGTATTTTTGGTGTGGGCGGTTCCATTCCCGAAGACCTGGATGCCCGGATTCCCCTCAAAGACAAACACTACAGTCTCATGCGAGATATGCATGAGCAGATTGAGGAGCTCAATCGAGCTTCCTCGGTCCAGCAAATTGAGTTGGAGTCCCTACTCAAATCACTTGAAGACCAGCAGAATATTTTAGCATCCACACCGGCGATCCGGCCGTTATCCGGTAGCGTTAAATCCTGGGTGACCTCCAGGTTCGGATACCGCAAATCTCCCTTTACCGGTCGGCGTGAACTACACAAAGGACTTGATATCGCTTCGCGTCAAGGAACGCCTATCCTTGCCACTGCTGACGGTGTTATCACCTTTGCCGGTAAAAAAGGCCTTTTGGGCCAGACGATTGTGATTGATCACGGACATGGGATGAAAACCCGCTACGGGCACAATCACAAATTGTTGAAGAAGCGGGGCGACAAAGTCAAACGCTGGGAACCCATCGCTTTGATGGGCAGTACCGGTCGCAGCACCGGCCCCCATACTCACTACGAGGTGCATCTGAACGGAATCCCGGTCAATCCTGAAAAATATATCTTAAACTAAGGGGTCAAGAAAAATAAAGCTATTTTTCAGCAAGCCTTCTGATTAAAAAGGGTCAGAAATAACTTATTCCTCAATTGTCTCGTTTTTTTTAATTCTTGTCGAACAGAACTAATCCCTGTTCCCCGCGGCCTTATATCTCCAAGCGATCCTTTGCGTTTTAAATTGAACTTCAAAATATCCGGCTCTTTCCTTTTAGGAAATTGGTATTACTATAAGTCGGTTGTCAACCATTTAAATCTTGAGACCGGTTCTAAATCTGGTATAATGTTAGTTACGTCAGCACCCATCCATCGCAAAACGCCTGCGGCAGGAGCACTCCTACATGGTATTTAATTTTCTAACAAAAGTTTTCGGCAGTAAAAACGAGCGCGAGTTAAAGCAGCTACAACCTATCGTTGATAAAATCAACACCCTGGAACCTGAAGTGCAGGCTTTACAGGACGAACAGCTTAAAGCTCGTACTGCCGTATTCAGACAGCGCCTGGATCAGGGGGAAACCCTTGATGAGCTTCTTCCGGAGGCATTTGCCACGGTCAGGGAAGCCGCGATGCGCACATTGAAAATGCGACATTTTGACGCCCAGCTGATCGGCGGGATCGTTCTTCATCAAGGCAAGATTGCGGAAATGAAAACCGGTGAAGGCAAGACATTGGCCGCCACTCTGCCGGCTTATCTAAACGCATTGTCCGGAAAAGGCGTACACATTATTACCGTCAACGATTATCTGGCCAGGCGTGATACCGAGTGGATGGGTCATATCTATCAATTTCTGGGCCTGTCCGTGGGTACCATAATGCATGGTCTGGATGATAAAGAAAGGCTGGCTTCTTATGGCGCCGACATCACCTACGGGACGAATAATGAGTTCGGTTTCGATTATTTGAGGGACAATATGAAGTTCGACCGGGAGTCCCTGGTTCAAGGTGAGCTTAATTTTGCCGTTGTGGATGAGGTCGACAGTATATTGATCGATGAGGCCAGAACGCCCTTAATCATATCAGGCCCGGCTGAAAAATCCACCGATCTTTACTACCAGATCAACAGTTTGATTCCGCGTCTGAGCAAAGATACCCACTATACGGTTGATGAGAAGGCCCGTTCAGCGATTTTAAGCGAAGAAGGTGTCGCCAAAGCCGAGAATTTGCTGAAGGTCGATAATATTTTTGATCCGAAAAACATTGAACTTTTACACCACATCAACCAGGCCCTCAAAGGCCTACGCGCTTTTTAAGCGGGATGTCGATTATATTGTTAAGAACGGGGAAGTTATCATTGTCGATGAATTTACCGGGCGTTTGATGCCCGGGCGGCGCTACAGTGATGGGTTGCATCAGGCTCTGGAAGCTAAGGAAAACGTCAAGATCGAAAACGAGAATCAGACACTGGCCACCATTACCTTCCAGAACTATTTCAGAATGTATTCAAAACTATCCGGTATGACCGGTACGGCGGATACCGAGGCGGCCGAATTCAAAAAGATTTACGATCTGGAAGTGGTGGTAATTCCCACCAACATGCCTATGATTCGCGAAGATGCTCCCGACGTGATTTACAAAACACGGAAAGAAAAGTTTAATGCGGCATTAGACGAAATTGTAGAATTGCACAAAAAGGGACAACCGGTTCTGGTGGGTACCATTTCCATCGATGTCTCCGAAGATTTCAGTAAAAAATTGAAAAAAAGGGGCATCAAACATACAGTTCTGAATGCCAAAAACCACGAGAAAGAAGCCGAGATCATCGCCCAGGCCGGTCAGATGGGCGCAGTGACGATTTCCACCAACATGGCCGGACGGGGTACGGATATCGTCCTGGGTGAAGGCGTAACGGATTTGGGCGGACTTCACATTCTCGGTACCGAACGGCATGAGAGCCGTCGCATCGACAATCAGTTGCGTGGCCGGTCGGGTCGGCAGGGAGATCCCGGTTCCTCGCGGTTTTATCTGTCTCTGGAAGATGATCTTTTGCGTATTTTCGGCGGCGAACGCATCACCGGCATCATGGAAAAACTGGGCATGGAGGAGGGAGAACCCATCGAACACAACATGATTAGCCGGGCGATTGAAAACGCTCAGGCCAAGGTCGAGGGACACAACTTCGACATACGAAAGCAGTTGATCGAGTATGACGATGTCATGAACCAGCAACGCGAGGTGATTTATCGGCAGCGGCGGGAGGCGCTGGCCGGCAAAAGCCTGAAAGACTCGATTCGGGAAATGATCCGCGATAAAGCCGAAAAGCTTGCCGATACCGTCGCCGGTGAAGAGGTCATTGCAGAAGAATGGGATGTAACGGAAATCCGGGATGCAGTTTACAAGCAATTTAATTTTCGCTTAAACTCGTTTGACCAGCAAACCCTGGATGGCCTCAACCGGGACGGTCTGGCCGAATTGATCTATGAGGCTGCCGAAAAGGTTTATGAGGATCGTGAAGCAGCTATCGGTTCTGACGATTTCAGGCAACTGGAGCGGGTGGTCATGCTCCAGACCGTCGACAGCCTGTGGAAAGATCATTTGCTCTCTATGGATCATCTGAAAGAAGGCATTGGATTGCGGGGATATGCCCAGCAAAACCCCCTGATTGTTTACAAAAAAGAAGGCTATGAGTTGTTCCAGGATATGATCGACAGAATCCAGGAGGAGACCCTGGGGATTCTGTACCGCATCCAGATAGCCGAGCCGGAGAGGATAGATGACCTGCGGCAGCCCCGACAGCAGGAGATGGTTTTTTCAGGGGGCGGAGACTTAGAGAAGAAAAAGCCGCAAGCTCGAACTGCCGAAAAGGTCGGACGTAATGCACCGTGTCCCTGCGGCAGCGGGAAAAAGTATAAGAAATGCTGCGGTAGATAGGGATCAGTTAGCAGAAAATTTTAAAGTATGCCCTTTACAACTGTCAAATCAAGTGATTATAGTTTAAATATTCAGTCAAGGTATCACTGGGTAAAATTTCAATGGGCCAATATGATTCTGAAATAGAGGAAGGTGTCGGCTCCCAGACTGATATAGACGTCGAAGAGCCACCCATGTACAAAGTGATGCTTATCAATGATGACTACACCACCATGGAGTTTGTGATTGAGGTCCTGGTTTATGTGTTTCAGAAGTCATCGGAGGATGCCACACGAATTATGCTCAATGTGCACCGTGACGGCGTTGGTGTTTGCGGCGTATACCCTTATGAAGTTGCAGAAACCAAAGTGGACACAGTGGAAGTGCTGGCCCGGGAAAACGGGTTTCCCCTAAAATGCATAATGGAAAGAGAATAAATTATGATCAGCAAAGAACTCAGCGCTACTCTTGGCTTTGCTGTTAGAGAGGCAAAAAAAAGACGTCACGAATATGTCAGTATCGAACACATACTTTTTGCGATTTTGTATGATCCCACCGGTATTGACATTGTTGAAAACTGCGGCGGTAATGTCGAAAATCTGATTACCTCAATTGAAGACTTTTTTGAGGAGAAAATCGAACGGATCCCGGCCGGCAATGAATATGTGCTCCAGCAAACAATCGGGTTTCAGCGTGTGATTCAGCGTGCGGTGAACCATGCACGCTCGGCTGAGAAACCGGAAGTGACCGTCAGTGACATCCTGGCTTCCATCTTTCTGGAGAAGGATTCTCACGCTGAATATTTTCTCAGTGCTGAAGGGGTTACACGCCTGGATGTATTGAATTTTATTTCGCATAACGTTTCCAAAACCCATTTAGAGGAATCGCCGAGAGAATCGACCAATACTGCCAAAGACCAGCGCAAGAAAAAGTCGAATCCTTTGGAGCTGTTTACAACGGATCTGGTTAAATTTGCCGCCCAGGGTAAGCTGGATCCGCTGATCGGCCGCAAGATCGAAATGGAAAGAACCATGCAGGTCCTGTGCCGCCGCCGGAAAAACAATCCGGTTTATATCGGTGATCCGGGCGTCGGTAAAACGGCCATGGCCGAGGGGCTGGCCCAGAGGATACAAAGTGGAGACATCCCCGAGCTGCTGAAAGACGTTGAAATCTATGCGCTTGATCTCGGTGGAATGCTGGCCGGCACCAAGTTTCGGGGAGATTTCGAACAGCGTCTCAAGGGGGTCATCGCCGAGCTGAAAAAAAGGCCGAAGGCAATTTTGTTCATTGATGAAATACACACCATTGTCGGTGCCGGCGCCACCAGCAGTGGTTCGATGGATGCCTCCAACATTCTGAAACCAGTTCTGACCAGCGGGGAAATTCGATGCATCGGTTCTTCCACCTTTGAGGAATTTAAAACTCATTTTGAAAAAGACCGCGCCCTGTCACGCCGATTCGAAAAAATCGAGATTTTTGAACCGCCGGTCAGCGAAGCCGTACAGATTTTGAAGGGGCTGAGATCCCGCTACGAGGAGCACCACGGTATTTCCTATACGGACTCGGCCTTGAAAGCGGCGGTAGACTTGTCATCGAAATTTCTTAATGATCGATACCTGCCGGACAAAGCTATCGATGTCATCGACGAAGCCGGTGCCTTTATCAGACTTACCGGGGCCGTTAGCAGAAAGAAAATCAACCCGGCGGACATCGAAAAAATCGTGGCCAAAATGGCGCGCATACCGACCCAGAGTGTATCGACCTCAGATCGCACCAAATTGGAACAACTGGCGGACGGCCTTAAACAGGTCGTCTTTGGCCAGGACGATGCCATCAAAGCCTTGGTGACCTCAATAAAGCGTTCGCGGGCTGGTCTGGGAACTCCGGAACGGCCGGTGGGCTGTTTCCTGTTTACCGGACCCACCGGGGTCGGTAAAACAGAGGTTGCCCGACAGGTGGCCATGAATTTGGGAGTGGAATTTATTCGCTATGACATGAGCGAGTACATGGAAAAACATGCCGTCGCACGTTTGATCGGTGCGCCTCCGGGCTATATCGGATTCGATCAGGGCGGGTTGCTGACAGACGGGATTCGCAAACATCCGCACTCCGTCTTGCTATTGGATGAAATCGAAAAAGCCCATCCGGACCTGTTTAGCATTCTGCTGCAGGTCATGGACCACGCCACCTTGACGGATAATACCGGGAAAAAGGCGGATTTCAGAAATGTTATCCTGATGATGACATCTAACGCCGGCACGCGCGAGATGAGCCAGCAAACCATCGGTTTTGGAGACGTAAAAAAGGACACGGCTTCCAAGGGCATGAAGGCGATCGAGAAAATGTTCAGCCCTGAATTCCGCAATCGTCTCGACGAGGTTATCAATTTCAATTCCCTTGACCTCATTATCATGGAAAAAGTGGTCGACAAGTTCATAAGGGAACTAAATGGACAACTGGGAACCAAGAAAATAAGACTGACCATTTCCGATAAAGTGCGAACCTGGCTGGCCGAAAAAGGCTACGATCCCCAATACGGTGCAAGACCCCTGGCGCGGGTCATTCAAACCGAAATAAAGGATGCGCTTTCGGATGAAATTTTATTTGGCCGTATGCAAAAAGGCGGAGAGGTGAGCATCGACCTGCAAGAAGACAAGCTGGTCTTCGATTTTGGCCATGATGAACGAAAGACCCGGGAATCCCGCCGCCAGAATGTCGAAAATGAGGTCGAGGTCGTTTAGCCTACCGATTTTGCAAATCATACGGATTTCGCTAACCCGAAAATCCGAATTAACAAGTGCCTGAAATGAATAAAGGAAAGGATGTTAATCACCTCTAATCATTTCAGGCATTTGTGTTAGCGACCGACACATATGCCCGTATACCGGTTATCACAAGATCTTGTTTTCCCATCTCCTCATCTTGCTTCACAGGAAGGTCTTCTGGCCGTTGGTGGGGATTTGAGTGTCAAACGATTGCTGCTTGCCTACAGTCTGGGCATATTCCCTTGGTATTCGGAAGGCGAGCCGATTCTGTGGTGGTCCCCTGAACCCAGATTGGTGCTTTACCCCAATGAACTTAAAGTTTCACGGTCTCTGAGCAGAGTCATAAAAAAAGGCACTTTCAAAGTGACCATGGACCGGGCCTTTGAAGAGGTGATCAGCGAATGTGCCCGGGTGCGGCTTGAAAATCAAGAAGGGACATGGATTGTAGATGATATGGTTTCCGCCTATTGCCGCCTGCACACCACCGGATTTGCCCACTCGGTCGAAGCCTGGAAGGATGACCGCCTGGCCGGTGGACTATACGGCGTGTCCCTGGGCAAATGCTTTTTTGGTGAGTCCATGTTTACCCGGATCACCAACGCATCCAAGGTGGCCCTGGTGGCCCTAGCGAAACATCTCAAAGCGCTCCGCTTTACTTTGATCGACTGCCAAATCACCACCGGACATTTAAAGCGTTTTGGGGCCAGGGAAATATCCAGAGCACGCTATATGAACGAACTCCATACAGCGTTGAATGCCTCCACGCTGCAGGGGAGGTGGACCTTTGGAAGCCTATAGATATATTACCTGTTGTGGATGACACTTGTCGAGGGCGACTTATGAAATATGGAAAAAAACTGCCTTTTTTGTCAAATTGCCAACGGAGAGACGTCCAGCGAGATTCTGTTTGAAAACGATACGATAGCGGTCTTTAAAGACATCAATCCCGCCGCCCCGGTACATCTTTTAATTGTGCCTAAAAAACATATCCGGAGTATCAATGATCTTGCTGAGTCCGACAGACCCATCCTGGCGGAACTGCTGATGACAGCCGGGGAAATGGCCCGGCGGTATGGTATTGCAGATTCCGGATACCGCCTTTTTATCAATGTGGAAAGGGGAGGAGGACAGGTCATTTTTCATCTGCATCTGCATCTGATTGGTGGCTGGCAGAAGTAGAAACCGATCCCCTTTTGTTTGCGATCATTCAGGGTAACCATATGGATCACATGGGCGATAAGCCAGCCGGCTTGTATGTACATATTCCTTTTTGCGTCAAAAAATGCCGCTACTGTGATTTTTATTCCATTTCCGATCTTTCCCAAACATCCAGATTTCTGGCGGCGCTTAAACAGGAAATGCAGCTGCACAGCGCAACCCCGCTGGTCTTCGATACACTTTATATCGGTGGAGGCACCCCATCAGTGTTGGCGCCTGGAGCTATCGAACAAATCATTGAATCGGCTTCGGGGTATTTCAGCTTCGTGTCCGACTGCGAGATAACCCTGGAAGTCAATCCGGGCACCGTGACCCGCGAGAGCCTTGGAGCATACCACAATTTCGGCATTAATCGCTTGAATATCGGCGTTCAATCCTTTGATGACGCCAATCTCCGATTTCTCGGCCGAAGCCATTCCGCCAATGAGGCACGTTTATCCGTTGAGTGGGCCCGTTGGGCCGGGTTTGACAACATTGGGCTGGATCTGATTTTCGGACTGCCCGGCCAGGATAAAACCAATTGGCTCAGCGATCTGACGCTGGCGTATAATCTTGAACCGGAGCATCTATCCTGCTATATGCTGACCCGAGAATCCGGTACACCCCTGGACCGGGATGTAAAAACCGGCCGGGTCCGTTTGGCGGCAGAAGGTACGGTACTGAATTTGTTCGATGTCGCTATTGATTTTTTGACCACCCGCAATTTTCTCCACTATGAAGTTTCCAACTTTGCCCGTGTGGCAGGTGCCGATCGTATCGTGAGAACATCCAGGCATAACCTAAAATACTGGTCTTTTACACCTTACATCGGTTTGGGGCCATCGGCCCACTCGTTTATTGAACCGGAGCGCTACTGGAACCACCGGAGTGTGACAACCTATGTGAGGGAAATTGAAGCGGGAAGATCAGCGATGGCGGAAAAAGAAAGGCTCACCAAAGAGCAGATGATGATCGAGGCAATTTATCTGGGATTTAGAACCACCTGGGGAGTGGATCTGGATATGTTTAGAGATAAATTTGACCTTGATTTCATCGAATTTTTCGGCAGCACCATTTGTGAACTTGAAAAAAAGAGTATGATTCAGAGGAGTGGAAAACGCTGTGCACTGACACGCAAAGGACTGTTGTTTCTCGACAGCATTGCATCGATGTTTGTATGCCGGGAGATGGACAATTGACCCTCCCTACAGTCCAATCTCCCGCCACTCGTAAACTTTATATCAGAGGACGGAAAACAGAGGTTAGACGATAGATATTGGATTACGGAAGGCGGAATGGGGGAGTCTGAAAATATCGATCTATCCTTTACCTGCCCAACGCTTTAGGCCTTTTGACCCTGCGCCTTTAGCCCTACGCCTTTTTTACGCGCAACTCGTAACACGCAATCCGTAACTCGCGCCCCGCTAACCTCGTCTAAGCTTGCGGCTGTCCCCCACCCGCAGCGTCACATTTTTAGAATCAAAATATTCAATCAACGGGATGACATATTTACGGGAAGAGCCGGTCATTTCTTTAAATTGCGGCGTGGTGATCTCGCCGTGGGATTTCAGGAATTCAACCAGTCTGCTCTTTAATTCATCGACGGCTTTGGCGTGAAAATAAAGGTCTTCCTTGGTTTTTACGATATGGCCTTCTTCCACCAGATGCATCAGCACCTCTTTGGTTCGCTTGGGGTCGGCATTTAGGGTTTTAACGACTTCGCGAAAATACGGGGGCTGCAGCCCTCCCTCCTGATACGCTTTTAAAATTTTTTCGTGGACATCCGCTTGATCGACACCCAGAGAGACCCGGTGGCTTTCAAGACGCACGGTGTTTTCTTCCTGTACGAGTTGCCTGCTTTTGATCATCTGGTTGAGAACCTGATTGAAAAGTTTTGAATTGGATAGCCGGGGAAACTTGGATCTTAGCTCCTCTTTGGGCATTCCTGCTTTGAGGGGATTGATTTTATGGTAATTAGCCAGGTATTCCGCGCTTTTCTCCTGTAGCGTGGTAAAGGTGGACTGATGGATGTAGATTCGGTTTTCCTTATCTGTCTGCAGAATGGTTTTTCTGGACAACATTTGCTGTAGCATGCTGTCAAGCTGTTTGCCGCCTAAGTTCGCCATGATTTTCAGATGAGAATAGGAAACCCCGTTATAGCCGGCCTGCTGTATGTGGTAAGTGATAATGGCTTCCGGGTCGTCATCGGCCAGATGCTGCAACCCGCTAATGGTTTCGGGCTTCAGGCGTTTGTGTTTTTGTGGTGTCGGGTTCAACACCTGGCCGCCACCAATCGTTCGTATGGGAGAATAACTGCGAATCACAAAACGGTCATCCTTGACGATGGCCACCGGTGCATCGAGCCGAATCTGAGCCATGCTGGTCTGTCCGGGTGGTAGTTCTTCCTGCTCGAGCAACACCAGATGGCCCAGAACTTCGTTGGTTCCGGTATGCAGCCTCACCAGGGTTCGGTTTTTAAGCGGCTTCTTGTTACTGGCAAGATAGTGAAATGACAGATCCACCATATAACTTGGGATTAAGTCACCCGGTTTGGACAACACTTCTCCGCGCTGGACCGCCGCCTTGTCGAGCCCCTGGAAATTAATGGCCGTTCGCATGCCGGCTTCGGCACTCTCGGCACTTCGATTGTGCACCTGGATCCCGCGAACCTTGGATGTAATCCCGGTTGGGTAGACCATAATGGTGTCGCCCACGTTCACTTTGCCGGAAACCAGTGTTCCGGTAATCACGGTACCAAAACCTTTCATGGTGAAGACCCGATCGATGGGCAGGCGGAATAAACTCGAGGGGGGGCGCGGGGGAATATCACCAGCGAGTTTATCAAGGGCAGTGATAAGCTCGGGAATGCCCTGACCGGTCAAGGAAGATACCGGCAGAATGGGCGAGTTTTCCAGAAAGGTTCCCTGGCTGAAATCCCGGATATCTTCAAGGGCCAGCTCCAGCCATTCCTCATCCACCATGTCGATTTTGGTCATGGCGACCAGGCCATGCTGAACTCCCAGCAGCATACATATTTCCATGTGCTCCCGGGTTTGGGGCATCACCCCTTCATCTGCCGCTATGATCATGACCACAATGTCGATTCCCGTTGCCCCGGCCACCATGTTCTTGATAAATTTTTCATGTCCGGGAACATCCACGATTCCCAGATGCTGTCCTCCCGGCAAATCCAAGGCGGCAAACCCCAGTTCAATGGTGATTCCGCGTGCTTTTTCCTCTTTTAACCGATCTGTGTCAATACCGGTCATCGCTTTTATCAGGCTGGTCTTTCCGTGATCTATATGTCCAGCAGTTCCGAGAATAATCTGTTTCACTTAAGACTCTCCTTAGCATTAATGTCCATTAGGACACATATTCATACAGATTTTCGCAGATGATAGAAATTACACACTTCCCATGTCAAATTTTCAAAGCCATAACAATATCCGAGATATCTGCGTCGATCTGTGTCCCGGTTTTAAATACTATTTATTTCGGCGATGTCGCAAATACTCCGAAAAATAAGCCAATCCCACCATGATAATAGCCAGTCCCACAATGTACGGAATGTAAATCTTCCCCGTAAACATTCGCGTGAGGACAACAGCAATAACAGCTCCGATAACAGCTCTGATGATAAAAATCTGGAATTGATTCAATTTATTGGCCTTTCTTAGCTGGTTTTTATCAAAATAGTCATTATATTAGTTGGCAACAACCGTCAATGCCAAGTTTTTTCTTGATATGAATAAAACGATTTGCTATGTAGATTCGTTCGGTTGGTTTGCGAATTCAGAGTGTCATTGTAATTCCGACCTCCGAATTCAGCTATGGTGGGTGTAGCTCAGTTGGTAGAGCCCCAGGTTGTGGCCCTGGTTGTCGTGGGTTCAAGTCCCATCACTCACCCCATTTAAAAATTAAAACCGGGCAGGTTAAATCTGCCCGGTTATGTGTTTCCGGCTAAAAAATTAAATCTTACTTGAATTGTTACGTTTACTTAAAATCAAATAGAGTCTGTCATCTGATTCCAGAACTCTGTTTTCCGCTTCAAACATGCGCCCGTAGCTCAGCTGGATAGAGCGCCGGACTTCGAATCCGTAGGCCGCAGGTTCGAATCCTGCCGGGCGTACCATAAAAAATAAGCAGGTGTAGCTTGAGAAATGCTACAACCTGCTTTTTTATGCTTCTGGCATGATTCGGACCAAGTCGGCAGGTTGAGCGTCAGCGAAATCCCGCTGCTTTTCAAGCGGGATTCGCTTGTCCTGAGTTTATCGATGGGAATCCTGCCCCCGATGATCGGGATTTAGCATCTTGATTCAATAATTTGCGGAGCAGAACGGGCGTACCACGAAAATTAAAGACGGGGAAGGGCAAGCAGTTGCAAATTTTCCGTTTTTATAGCAAGATAGGCATCCAGGCCAAGCTGGCTGCAGGCTGAGCCTCAAAAGCTAAGAGCCACAATCCCTCCAAATTTCCACCAGTCTTGATTATTTCATTCATTTAAAATCAATCGCCATTTCATTAATCACGAGTAATATATTAGCAAAAGTAATTAATGCGTTGACAACATGTCAAATCTGACATATTGTCAATTGCATGAGCCCTCAAGATAAACCGCTGGTTTGGATGCATGGTGAGATTACTACCCCTCCCTTTTCTACAAATGCTCGAATAGAAGCGGGATATTTGTTACGGCAAGTTCAAAAAGGCTTAAAGTTATCTTTACCACAATCCCGTCCAATGCCCTCAATTGGGGTTCGGTGTCATGAACTAAGAATAAATGATGAAAACTTGACGTGGCGAATAATCTATCGAATTTATACCGATGCGATTTTGATCCTGGAGGTTTTTGAGAAGAAGACAAGCAAAACCCCTAAATCGATCCTTGAAATCTGCAAACAAAGAATCAAACTTTATCAAGCAGATGTCAAAGAATGGAAAAAATAAAATGGATAAGAAAAAAAAAGAAGCTTTAGAATCTAAAGGTTATAAGGTTGGTTCTGTAGAAGAGTTTCTTGGACTGAGTTCTGAAGAATCGGAATACATCGAGCTAAAACTAGCACTCAGCGATGCTCTGGCAAAACGCCGCAAAAAAAGTAATTTGACACAGGCACAGCTAGCCAAGATGCTGAAATCCAGTCAGTCAAGGGTCGCCAAAATGGAAAAAGGAGATCCGACTGTATCTGTGGATCTTCTCGTAAAATCATTGCTGGCTATGGGTGCTAATAAAAAGAGTATCGCCAAAGCCATTGCTTGATCATGTAGAATAGAGCCGGAAACGATATGCGACTAAGAAAATTATGATGAAACAAAGTAGGTTTCCGAAAAGATGGAATGAGGACCGTGTCAAGCGTGTTCTCGATCATTACGAAAACCAGACAGAGGATGAAGCGGTCGCCGAAGATGAGGCTGCTTGGGAAGATACCTCCCATACTTTCATTGAAGTTCCGAATGAATTGGTCCCAGCTATACGAGAATTGATTGCGAAGAAGGTTGCCTGATCATTTTAGATCATTTCAGAAAGTCGCTTCAACGAATACATCCCATCCAGCCCCCTGATCGGTTTTGGCTTCTTTTCGTGCTTTGAGTAAAATAGATGTTTAAACCGCTGGTAATTTGTGGACACAAACTCCTTTGATCCGATGATACCCGAATCCGTAAAATAGCGGGTGCGGTACCGGAACCGATCGTTTCGGCTGCGTTCAAATTCCCGGTTACGCTCCTTTTTAATTATCTTGTCGCCAATTACTTTGGCCTGCCCTGTGGAATTCACTTGTGACAGCGGAGCGTATTTCTCTGGGGTTTTCCCCTTCTCAGGCCGGTTAAGAGCTCCGGCTTCATAAACATACCGGCGATACCTTCTGATGCGCTCCTTTTTGCTTTTGACATTGAACTCCTTTAATCCGAAATCCGTGGAAAGAAAGTTGTCCCGATTGTTGGTCTGCACATGGTAGCTAAGGGAATTCCAGCGGTAATCCTCCGGCCGGCTTACGATGCCGGCACGCAAGGGATTTAAATCAATTTAAGCCAGGCAGTTGATTAAGGTAGAAGCTAAAGTTATACATGCCTTTGCCTTTCTTGTAAGAATACGCGCGAAATTCAGGTAGTAAATCGTCAAAATCGCACGCTTTCCGATGCGCTCGATTGGTTTGCGCAATTGACAACCCAGATCCCAAATCCCATCGATCAAGTCGAAATCGGGGAGCAATACACGGCAATTGGGGTTGTGAAATGAGAAGGATTTTTAATTTTGGTTTGACAGGCGAAGATAGGATAGTCTCCATGTCTCCTGCCAAATTACAATTTTTTTGATACAGCCTTTCTCGGATCAGTCAGACATATTTGCTCAAACAGTGCTTTAGCCCGTTTCAAGTCCTCTTCCGACGTTGTTTCTGCCACGAGACATTGATACAAGGCATCAAATATGTCAGCAATCCATTCCGGTGACTCCCACCGGTCCAAATTAAACTTTTCGATTAAACCGGCCAATTCCTCTAAAATTGGTTTTGCCAAATCGTATCGGTTTGCTCTGATGCTAAGTTTTGCCATTAATAACCGTTATGTTCTTGTAGCCGATAGCGATATCTTTCCCTTTCGGAAGGAGCGCTGCAGGAAACCGAAAAAATATGTTCAAGGGCATCCCCGATTCCTTTTGTACCGAGTTTCTCTACAGCGTCATCCCAGATAGATTTTTCTATTTCTTTTGCATTGTTTAGCAGTTGTTTCTGGAAAGCTTCAGCCGGTTCCATTGATGTAGGACGGATGGCCGCTGGCGATTCTGATTCCATCTCATATTCATTGGTTTCCTGCCCGTTTTTGATTGCCTCGGGCTCCTGATATTGTTCGTCAACATTTCTTTCTCTAAATATTTTTTCGACAACCTCGTGGCAGTCTCGAATTGCTCCTCTCAATTCGTAAAGACTGGGTGTCTCAACTCCGAACTTTTCGTCGAGAACCTCTTCAAATGCTTGAAATTCTTGAAGACATTCATCCAAAATCACCATGTAGGATTTGTAAAATGCGAAGGAAGATTTCCAAACTGCCGAGTCGAAATCTTCAGCGGTGATTTTCCCTTCATTAATTTGTTCTTCCCGACGATCCCGATTTTCTTTATTTTCATTCTCGTAGCCGACCATACGCGATTCTTGCCACTGAAGCAACGAGTAACCGGGTGTAACTGTAGCATCTGTGAGTGGAATTTCCATGATGTTCAACGAGACTTTATCACTTAAATTTTCAATTGGACCTGCCCTAAAATCAATATCATCATCTTCGATTTCAGGGTACAGATGCTCCCAGAATTCAGTTAACAGGCCTGTAAGTATCCTCAGGCCGGTTGTCAGTCCGGTGAATCCTTTTATCTTGACAAGCGCTTGCGTAAGCCAGACGCCTATCGTCAAATCCTTTGTTTTATAGGTCAGCGCATTGACGGATAGCATGATCACTTTATCCCAATCAGCCTGTTTGGTATCTGCCATCCAAGATTCCCTCAGATCCTGTTCCTCCTCGCGCATTGCCTCATAGATCTCATCGTAGACGGCTGTGTAGCGAAGGTTTTCGCCGGCTGGATTGTCGCCCGGAATGGGAGCCAAAACGGCATCGAATTGAATCTTCAGTTCCATTTTTGTTTCCTAATTTTGAAAGATAATAGAAAGCTAAAAAATATATAAAAATCATACACATAGCCTAAATCTTTGAAATAGATGGAAACCACCAACCGCCGGTATTTATCATCTACTATTGGGCAGGAGCTGGTAATTCCATAACCATCCTCATGCAGTTGTTGGTTTCATCCAATTGATAGTACGGCATAAGGTGAGCAACAGCCCTGTAAGCCCCCGGTTTGCCGCGGATCTCTTCTACATCCACCCTCGCTTCCTTCAGTGGAAATTTTACCCTCAATTCCTGTCCGGCCGTGTCTCCTTGGACATAGTTATGAATCCAGCGGTTAAGATAGTCTTCCGCATTCTTGCGAGTCATGAAGCTTCCGATTTTGTCTCTCAGAATACACTTGAAGTAATGCGCGAATCTGTTTAGGGTAAGGACATATTCCAGCCGGGATGTTAGCCGGGCATCGGCGGTTGCGGAGTTTGTGTCATAGACTTTTGGTTTATGAGTTGTTTGGGTACTGAAAAAAACTGCAAAATCAGACCCCTTGCAGTAGGCGAGCGGGATAAAGCCGAGATCCGCAAGCTCCATTTCCCGCCTATCTGTGATGGCTATTTCCGTGGGGCATTTGACAGCGACATCCCCTTGGTCCGTTTCAAGGGTATGTAGCGGCAGATCTGCAATCAGCCCGCCACCTTCCAGGCCCCTGATGGCGGCACACCAGTGGTAACGAGCAAAAGCGCGTGCAATGCACTGGCCCAGTGCATAGGCACTATTGCCCCAGAGATATTTTTCACGCTCAAACAAGCCATCCAAATTCTCCTCAAAATTGAAGGTTTTAACAGGCGTCGTTGACTCGCCGTATGGCATCGTGTGTCAAGTTGGATGTTGGCTATCGCTTGCAATGCTTTATAAGATTTCACTGATTCTTATACTTAGGAAGGAATTAGTCCATCTAATAAAAGGGGCTGATTATGATACTTATCAGCAAAAGTGGCAGAACCGAATGCCGATTACCAGGGCAGGGTTCGAGTTTATCATCACAGAAAACCGGAGTCTGATTAGGCCGGCCGGGTTCACTATTAATTGAAAAATATCAGAATTAGATTACGGTTGGTGATTTATGATGAGATAGTCCCGGCAAATGGGGCTGTGCCCAAATTGTGCCCGTCAAGGTCAAATGTTTCCAAACATTTCCAAACGAAATCAAAAGATAGTTTAAAATGTTTAATAGAATCAACCGGTTGAAATCACGATCTTTTTTAATTTAAAGATTCCTGCTCTTCGAATCCGTAGGCCGCAGGTTCGAATCCTGCCGGGCGTACCATAAAAAATAAAAAAGTCGAGGAAGAGCATTAAACCTCGGCTTTTTTCATTTTACGACATTTCGATAAGCTTTTTAATAAACTTGAAAAAATTTTGATTTATTTGATATATTAACAAAGGACTCTTTAAAATTACTTAGGGATTAACATTGTGAAGAATAGTCACTATCTTAACATTACCGATTAAATTCTAACTTTAGATAAAATACAGCAGAGGCACCCATGTCAATAAAAGTCACAATAGATCTTCCAGATGATGCATTTACTGTACTCCGCACCGATCCTGCTAACTTTGTTAGCGAAATGCGGCTTGCCGCCGCTGTAAAATGGTATGAATTGGGGAAAGTGTCTCAATCTAAAGCTGCGTAACTTACCGGCCTGAGTCGCCAGGAGTTTCTGGATGCACTTTATCGCTTCAACGTCTCTCCTTTTCAAGTGACAATTAGCGAACTCAGAGAGGAAATAGTCGATGCCTAAAAAGTGGGTTGTTAATGCCTCTCCCTTTTCAACAATGACACTCTTGAACCGGTCACCCCAGAAATAACCGCACCGATTGTGACGCCGGTAGTAGTATCTGGCAAACCCAACCTTGATCTCACGCATAAACTCGGAAAGACTGGACAGTTTTTCACGCCAATCGAGGGTCTGACCTTCGGCAAAGTCCCGGCTGTCGCCATAAAATGCTTCAAATCGCTTTTGAATTTCATCATCCGTAAAATGGTTTTCTGGAATCATCTTCACCAGCAAATGAAAATGTTATGTGGGTCTTGTCAGAGGCGAGCTGAAATACAGTACTGAAAACCGCTTGATTGAATCCAGCATAAAATCCTTTTCAACATCCTTCAACGTAAAACCATCCATGGCGGTGCGGTACATAACATGGTAGACAGCTTTCTCATCGTTAGTGATCATTCGTGATGTCCTTGGCATATTTCTGTCTTCTTTCCTTGCCTTCCTGCATTTTCTGTTCGTTTTATCCAGTTATATCAGACAATCTTTGGTCCGATCTCGGCGGCGGCAATCATCTGAAATTATATAATAATGTATTTAATAATGAATGATGCAAATACGTACACAAAAAAGTGTGATCATAATAATTTTGACTGTACCAGCATTCATGCTTGTTTCTTTTCTTTTTATAGTGATATGGTTTTCTCATGTATTCAGCCATTCTAAATCGTTTGTGCAATCAGGTAGAAGATTTTTTACCCCGTTGGACCGAGAAGATGGACAATGCGGGTTATTTGGCAAGTACTACGGCCAAGCGTGAGGACTGTATTCTCTCTTTCCACTGGTTCTTCGAACCTTTGCTTCAGGCTGTCGGGCAAGATCGTAATCCTTCTTTCGGTGAATTGATTGAGAATAGAGGCAATTGGGCCGACAAAATCATCCAGACTTCCCGGCGCCATCGCTCACGGGGGGTGACGGGCGATATGTTTATCGGATGTTTCAAAACCCTGGTGCACGCTGTTTTAGATATGGTCCAGGAAGGGGATGAACCCGCGCAGCAAAAGGCGGCGGCCGCTCAATTCATCCGGCATTGGGCTGATGCTTTTGAGACCATCATCGTTTGGGATTGGACAACTTTATCCCAGCAAGAAGCCGGCGATTCCTTGAACCATGCCAACCGTGTCCTGACCATGGAGAAATGCATGTATGAGAATATCATCGACTCCATATCTGAATTGGTTCTTGTGATCGACACCAATGGCTCGGTTTTGGAAGCTAACCGATCTGCCCGACTATACTTCCAGAATGATCCCACAGGAGCTGCCATTTGGAAGCTGTTGGAGTTGGAGGAGCGCTCTATGGCGGAGGTCCTTGCCAAATATCCGCCGAACGCCCCGCGAGAAATATCCATGGATGATGCGATCTACTTTTCCTGCATGTTTATCTGGCTCAAAGAAGTCAGCCTTTCATCAGACGGCTATCTGGCGGTTCTTAAGGATATATCCTGGCTCGTGAGACAACGCGAAATTCTGGAGGCCACCGTAGCCGAGCGCACGGCAGCGCTGGAGCAGGAAAAAACCCAGCTGCAAGAAATGAATGTGACGCTGCGCACGGTGATGAAGTCTGTTGACAAGGAACGTGAGACGTTCCAGGCAAGTGTGGCAGATGTTGTGCGTACCGCGATGCTGCCGGCCTTGAATGCGTTGCGCAAAGAGCCGTCTGAATCCATCCGCAGCACCTATCTGGAAATTCTGGAAGATCAGCTGCTCAAACTGCCCCGGGGCGGTGAAAACGACAACCATGCCCTGCTTCTCAAACTGACGCCTACGGAAATGAAAGTTTGCCAGTTTATCCAGGCCGGCGCTGCCACCAAGGAAATTGCTGAAGCCCTGAATCTGTCCGTGGTGACCGTCCAGACCCATCGCCGCAATATCCGCCGCAAACTGGATCTGCAAAACCGAAATGTGAATCTGTATATCTTCCTGAACCACGCAGCCCGATCCGTTATAGAGGACGCATCTGAAATTACGATTCGTTAAAAAGCAGTTAAGATGCATCCTTTCCCTCAGGCCGCCGTTTTTTCTGATCCTTACGTCCCGTATCTCTTAATTAATGAGTATTAAAATATACTCATTAATTACGCATTCTATCATCTTTACGGTTTCCATTTGATAGCGTATAGTTTTATTCCTTTGGAAAATTTCAACAAGAGGCACCCATGGAAAACGAAAAAAACGCTACACTATCGGGTCTGCGTGATTTTTTCCTCGCCCGAACGGGTAAAGACCTTTGTGCGGCATGCGCCAAACTATCAATCAACAGCGATCCCCAGTTTTTCCCCGGCACCCTGGCGACCGATGACTGGGAAGCCGCAGAATTCGTTTTCAACAAACTCTTTGTCGGCCCCAAGGGGCTGCAGGCGCCGCCTTATGCCTCTTATTATCTCGAACCAGAGCCGCAACTAATGGGGAATAGCACTCTGCGAGTGCGCCGATTGTACGAGATGGCCGGCCTGATCTCGCCGCTGCAGGGTCACCTGCCCTGCGACCATCTGGGCGTGGAACTGGATGCCGCCCTGGGCATTCTGACAATGGCCGAACATTCGAAGGCCGATGAGCCGCGCGCCCTGTGGCGCTATTTCCTCAATGACCACTTGAAAGTGTGGCTGCCATTATTTTTGGATCGGGCCCGCCAGGCCAATGACGGGCATCCGGCTGTCGATTTGGCCTTGAATCGGCTTCAGGCGTGGCTCGAAGAACAGCTAAAACGAGAGGAGGGATACGACCAATGACCCAATGGAAAAAGGATGACATCGAAAAAGCCATCAGCTGCGACATGACGCGGCGGCGGTTTATGCAATGGCTGACCGCAGCAGGGGTCGCGGCTGCTCTCCCCTGCGGTCTTTTAAGACCGCGGACGGTTTCGGCGACCGGGATCGTTTACGAAGACGGCTACGAAACCTTTCGCAATGCTTGCCCCCGAAACTGCTACGATACCTGCGGGATGGTGACCTACGTCAAGGACGGTGTCGCCCAGTTTGTCGAGGGGGCGCCCGAATCCACCTTCACCAACGGTGGGCTCTGCGTAAAGGGGCATTCCTACATTCGCCGGCTCTATTCGCCCGATCGCATCAAATACCCCATGGTCCAGCAGGGACGGGGATCGGGCAACTGGAAGCGCATCTCCTGGGATGAAGCCATGACGCGCATCGCCGAAAAGCTCATCGAGATCGACGCCAAGGACGGTTCCATGCTGGGCCTGGCCTTGACCAAGTATTCGGGCAACTTCGGCATCACCAATTACGGGGTGGAGGGCATGTTCTCCTCCCTGGGCTACACTACCCGTATGGTGGGCACCCCCTGCTGGCCGGCGGGGATCGATGCCCAGAATTACGACATGGGCAACATGTGGTGCAACGATCCCGAAGACATGGTCAATGCCCGCTATATCATTTTGTGGGGCGTCAACCCGGCCTGGTGCTCGGTGCACACCATGAAATACATCTATGAGGCCAAACAGCGCGGCGCCAAGGTATTGTGTATCGATCCCGTGCTTACCCAGACGGCGGCCAAGGCCGACGAATACTGGCAGATCAAGACATCCGAGGACGGTGCCCTGGCGCTGGGCATGGCCCGGCACATCCTGGACAAGGGGCTGGTGGACCAGGATTGGGTTGATAAAAATTCGGTGGGATTCGGGGCATTCGCCGATTATCTGCGCAAGTCGGTAACCGTGGCATGGGCGTCGGAGAAGTCCGGCCTACCGGCCAAGCACATCGCCCGTGCGGCCGAGGAGTTCGCAAGCAACAAACCGGCCACCATCTGGATCGGCTACGGGCTCCAACGGCACGTCAACGGCGGCGCCACGGTAAGAGCCCTGGACGCGCTGGTCGCCATGACAGGCAACGTTGGCAAAGTCGGCGGCGGGGCCCGCTATGGGCACCTGCAAACCTGGGGATTCAACTATCATGCCATGATTCAGCAGCCGCCTAAGGGCGCCAAGGGGTATCTCGGACCCGCCGCCAAAGGCGAGTTCGATTTTACCAAAAAAGAAGGCGGTCCCTCTTATTCAAACCGGACCTTGAACATCAACAAAACGGCCCGCGAACTTTTGGAGGCCACCGATCCGCCGGTGCGGGTGCTGTGGGTGTCCTGCAAAAACCCCCTCAGCCAGGATTTCGATCGCAACAAGTTGGTGGAAGCCTTCAAGAAAATGGAGATGGTGGTGGCCGTCGACCAATTCTTCAACCAGACCGTGGAGCTGGCCGACATCGTCCTTCCGGTAACGACCCTCTTCGAAGAGTGGACCGTCAATGTCGGCTACTGGCACTACTGGATTTCCCTAAACGAGCAGTCCGTGAAGCCGATGCATGAGGCCAAGTCCAACATTGAAATCGCTGCGGCCCTCTCCAAGAAAATGAACGCCCTCAAGCCCGGATCCTGCACGTTTCCCACCGAAATCGACACGAAACAATGGGTGGCCAAGGAGTTCAACAAAGGCATTTACGACCTCTTTGGCCTGAAATCCTGGGAGGATCTGAAAGCGGGCATGCGCAAGGCAAAAATGGGCGCGGCCGCCTGGGCCGACGGGACGTTTGGCACCCCGTCGGGCAAATATGAGTTTAAATCCGAGTTATGCGCAGAGCATGGCTTCAAGGCATTGCCCGAATACGTGGAGAGCCGCAAGCCCTATGACAAATTGCGGGTGTTGACGCCCCATACGAAATTCGGGCTCCACTCCCAGTTCGTCAACTTGGACTGGATGGAGGATTTCAATCAGCAGCCTTTCGTCTACCTCCATCCCCGGGCGGCCCGGTCGCGCAACATCGCAGACGGGGATATGGTCACGGTGACGAACAGAACCGGACAGGTAACCATGGCGGCCAGGCTCACAGACAATGTACCGGACGACGCTATTATGATGTATGAGGCCTGGTTTAAAGACAACGCATACAATTGTCAAAATCTGGTGGACGATACCTCTGCGGACATGGGGGCCTACAAAGCCGGTGCGCCCGGTGTGGCCATTCACGATCAGTTCGCCGACGTCACCAAGGCATAAGGAGGGGATAAATGGCAAAACAACTTGCATTCTACGTTGATTCCGACAAGTGTATTGGCTGCTTTACCTGCGCCATGGCCTGCAAAAATCAATACCACCAGGAAAAGGGGGTGGTCTGGCGCAATGTCTATCCCCTGTCGGAGGAAATCTATCCACACCGGGAACGGGCTTTCTATTCTCTGGCCTGCAATCATTGCGAAAATCCGACCTGCCTGAATGTCTGTCCCGTCAAGGCTTACTACAAGCGCGACCAGGACGGCATTGTCGTTCACGAGCAGGAGAAGTGTATCGGCTGCGGAAACTGCATCCGTTCGTGTCCCTATGGTGCCCCACAGTATAACCCCCTAATGAAAAAGGCTGAAAAATGTAGCTTCTGCTGGCAGCGTATCGACGCGGGCCTGTCGCCGGCCTGTGTCCTGTCGTGCCCGGTTGACGCCATCCAGATGGTGGACCTGGACCAATTCGATGCGACCGGGCTCGTTCAATACGCGCCGGGGTTTCCTAAATTCCCGGCCTTGAATCCGTCGGTGCGGTTTCGCTTACCCAAACTACCCGTTGTGGTGAGAAGGGAGGACATATGAATAGCTACGAAACCCCTTTGGTTTTGTTTACCGTTTTCAGCCAACTCTCGGTTGGGATGGTGGCCCTCAGTGCCGTGCACTTATTCGCGGGGCCGGAGCCCCCACCGGAAAAAATCCGTTCCGAGTGGCTCGTGGCCGGTGGTGTCCTGCTGGCCGGCATGATCGCTTCGGTCTTCCATTTGGGTCACCCCGCGGGAATGGTTCAGGCCCTCTCACATCTGGGATCGGCCTGGTTAAGCCGCGAGGCGTTGAGCGTCGGCGTATTTCTGGCTCTAGTCGTGCTGGGAATCGTCCTAATGCGCCAAAAAGCCAACCGCGGCTTGATCGTTCTGACCGCGCTGGTGGGTCTGCTGGCTCTGTTTGCCATGGGGATGACCTATTCACCGCCCAGCTTTCCTGCCATCAACAATGTGCTGCCCTTTGTTTTCTTTGTTATTACGGCTGCGCTGTTGGGATCCAGTGTCGGGACGCTGTTTGCTCCGGAAGCAAAAAAACCCTTGGTGAACCGTATTTTCACCGTCAGTCTCATCGTGGGTCTGGTGCTCTATTTGATTGTGCCCTGCGTTTGGCTTTCCGGTGGTGAGGTCATTAGACAGACCGGTCAGTCCTGGCTTGCATCTCCTTTATACTGGGCCCGGATCATCGTCGGACTGGTACTGCCCTTGATCGTCGTCTGGATAACGAAAAAAACCCCGGTCTGGCTCTGGGTGCTGGTTCTGGCCGGGGAACTGATGGGCCGGGCGCTGTTTTTCGCCAATACGGTTCACACGGCAACCAACATGGGGGGCGTATACTGACAAGCCGCACCATTTTGGTCGTCCCGGAATGCATGATAAGATGAAGGTTGCAGTGCCATGGCCGATCGGACGAGCATCCCAATAACCCAAGCCACATGGAACCCGGTCACCGGTTGTGATCGGGTTTCACCCGGCTGCAAGCGATGCTATGCCTTGACCTTCGCCAAACGGCTTTCCGGCCGCTACGGCTATCCAAAGCAGGCACCATTTTCCGTCACCTTGCATCCGAACCGCCTGGGTCAACCCCAGTGCTGGAGGCGGCCGCGCACCATCTTTGTCTGTTCAATGGGGGATCTTTTTCACGCCGACGTGGCCGAGCAAACCGTGACCGATATATTTACAATTATGGCCGAGACGCAGCGTCACACCTATATGGTGCTGACCAAACGACCGGCGCGCATGGCCTGTTGGCTGCGCAGTGCACCGAAATCGATACTGCAACAGGTCAAAAATAATCTGTGGCTCGGTGTTTCGGCCGAAGATCAGCAGCGGGCTAACGAGCGCCTGCCCTTGCTGACCGCCAGCTGGCCAGGCCGACGCGTTGCCTGCCTGGAACCGTTGTTGGGGCCCATTGACTTGAGATCGTGGCTGCCGGTGCTCGACTGGGTGATCACCGGCGGTGAAACCGGTTCCGGTGGCAGAAAAGCCGATCCGGAGAACGTGCGTGCGGTGCGCGACCAATGCGTTGTCGCCGGTGTTCCTCTATTCTTCAAGCAATGGGGCGGCCGACACAACAAGCAACTTAAAAACACATTGGACGGTAGAAAATGGGAGCAACTGGGCGGTTATACGACACTGAAAGCCCGCAGATGATCGTTGTTTTTCTCTCATCCCTGCTGACGCTGATCCTATGGTCTGGGATAGTTTGGGCGGTGGATTCTGTGACGGAAAACTGTCCGTTGAGTGAGCACCGCTACTCTGCACAGCTGGAAAACACCCATCTGAGCGCAACCGTAGGGGAAACGGTAAATCTCCATTTCACATTGTCCCCGCTGATACCCCCACCGGGCTTTTTTCTATCCGTAAACATGAACACCCTGCAGGAACCTGACGCCGCCAAAGGCAATCATCCCGAAATCCTGACCGGTTTTCCAGAAACGAGTCTCTTGTTCCATGCGCCAGGTGTTTACCGATACCGGGTGGTGGTCTCGCTCATTGCCAAGTCCAGCTGCGGTGGCGTCAAAGCGGACACGATTTTAATTGGAGAGGCGCTCATCGACGTAAAACCATAGCTTAACGTGATAATTTTGATACCACAAAGGGCAGTGTAAGGAGGCAAAAGTGGCAATCAATTTAATCTGTCTGGAATGTAACTCCAACTTATCCAAAATGGCAAAGATTTGTAGAAACTGTGAGTATAAGTTTAGGAATGGCAAGAGTTCCAGGGTCATCGTGAAGGATTCAAACCTTTTTGAGATCATTGCCTGCCTTCAAGAACATGAAGGCATACTTTTGAAAGTTCATACGGTACGATAAGACAAAAACCCAAGATATCAACAAAATACAGCTTAGAATATCCCTTAATCCAGACCTCGTTGAATAGTTTACTGGTTGAATGGTTGATTAGGTAAATTATGTCATGATTTTAGAATGTTACGATGGTTAAAACATGAAGTGTCCAATTATTTTGCAAATACGGAATAAATCCATATTTATAACCACTTAACCACTTAACCAATCAACTAATCAACCAATCAACGACATCTGTAATCATGTCCAGCATGAAATTCTTTTCAATATCGCCCGAGACCCCCCAACGGCGCCAGGCATAATTCTATGTTCATTTTTCAACGCAACGGCGCCAAAATAATTTCCACGCGGCGATTTTGCTGCCGCCCTTCCTTGGTGCCATTGTCGGCTATGGGACGATACATGGAATATCCGATGGCTGACAGGTTTGCGGGACTGACTCCCTTGTCCCGCAGTGTGCGCGATACCGCTGCTGCGCGAGCCACCGACAAACCCAGGTTGTCATAGTAAGCTTCTTTGATTTTGGGACCCAGCAGCATGTTGTCGGTGTGGCCCGCCACCGCTATCTCAAAACCGTCCATTTTTTTTAGCTCATCGGCCAGGCTTTCCAGAACCTGGTCCCCCTCAGCCGTAATATCTGCACGGCCTGAGGCAAACAGAATTTTATTCAATACCCGTATGTTCAATTTGTTTTCCAGGGCGTCGATCTGTACTTCTTTCTCCTTAATTTGTTGCTTCAACTGCATTGAAAGTGCCTGAAAGGCCGTTTCCATTGATTCTATCTGTTGTTCTTTGGTTTTTAACTGTTCTTCTTTGGCGGCTACATCCGTGGACACTGCCTCTATCTGACTCTGGGTCATTCCAAGCTGATTATTTAGCGCATTTTTAAGCCGCTGAAGTTCTTCCTTTTCCTTTTCATACATATTAATTTGGCTGAGCAATTCTTGACGATTCTTTTCCATATCAGCAAGTTTTCTATCTTTAGCGGCCGCATTCTCGGAGATTTCCTGAAATGAGTTACGTGATTCAGCCAGTTGTTTTGTCAGGTCCAGGTATATTTGTTGAAGCTGCTTTTTTTCCTGGGCCAACTGATCCGCAGATTCATTCAGTGCATGAATTTTTTGCGTCCTGTTAGCTACATCTTGAGAAGCTGTCTGCAGTTGGCGGGTGGTTTGAATCAGCTGATTCTCTAATTCGGCCCGGGTTTTTTTCAGTTGCTCTTTTTCCCGGTCCGTTTGATCCGCTTTTTCCCTCAGTGCCTGGTTTTCGACTGTCGTTTCGGCTGCATTTAGTGAAACTTTCTGCAATTGGGCTATGGTCTGATCCAGTTGTCCTTTAAGTTCAATATTGGCTTGTTCAAGTTTCTGTCTATCCCGGTCCCCTTAAATCCGCCTGATTCATTAGGTTCTGATTTTGTTGTTCCTTTTCGGTGACCTTTTGAGTGATTGCCTGCAGTTGGCGGGTGGTTTGAATCAGCTGATTCTCTAATTCGGCCCGGGTTTTTTTCAGTTGCTCTTTTTCCCGGTCCGTTTGATCCGCTTTTTCCCTCAGTGCCTGGTTTTCGACTGTCGTTTCGGCTGCATTTAGTGAAACTTTCTGCAATTGGGCTATGGTCTGATCCAGTTGTCCTTTAAGTTCAATATTGGCTTGTTCAAGTTTCTGTCTATCCCGGTCCCATTAGATCCGACCTGATTCTTTAGGTTCTGATTTTGTTGTTCCTTTTCGGTGACCTTTTGAGTGATTGCCTGCAGTTGGCCGGTGGTTTGAATCAGCTGATTCTCTAATTCGGCCCGGGTTTTTTTCAGTTGCTCTTTTTCCCGGTCCGTTTGATCCGCTTTTTCCCTTAGTGCCTGGTTTTCGACTGTCGTTTCGGCTGCATTTAGTGAAATTTTCTGTAATTGGGCTATGGTCTGATCCAGTTGTCCTTTAAGTTCAATATTGGCTTGTTCAAGTTTCTGTCTATCCCGGTCCCCTAAATCCGCCTGATTCATTAGGTTCTGATTTTGTTGTTCCTTTTCGGTGACCTTTTGAGTGATTGCCTGCAGTTGGCCGGTGGTTTGAATCAGCTGATTCTCTAATTCGGCCCGGGTTTTTTTCAGTTGCTCTTTTTCCCGGTCCGTTTGATCCGCTTTTTCCCTCAGTGCCTGGTTTTCTTGTATCGTATTGGCGTGCTCCCGGTTCTGGGCTGCTAATTTCTTTTGTAATCCTTCAAGTTGGTTTTTAGAATCCAGCAGCAGTCGGTTGAGATTTTCTGACTGCTGAGTTAGTGTCTCTTTGTCATTTTCCAGTTTACTGCTCTTGCTTTGAAGATTTTCCACCAGCCGATTCATAGCGGCAAGCTCATCTTTATGGGAATTTTTTGCCGTTTCTGAGGCCGCTTTCAGCTGCTGTTTTTCTAAATGGGAGGCTTGTAGCCCGCGATCACGTTGTTCCAGTTGATTTTCTAGATTTTTAATCGTTGCCAGCAGTTCCTCTTCAACGGCCTCTGCTTCTTTTCTGAGACTTGAAACGGTGTTTTCCATTTCGCCATGCTTTTTTTGAAGTGTCTCGAGAAGTCTAATTTTTGCGTCGATTTCGTTCTTATGAATTGATTTTGTTTTCTGTGAAGTGGATACCACTTGAGCAATTTCGTTTTTAAGTATCTGATTTTCTTCAGAAGTGGCTTTAAGTGGTCCTTGCTGCAGATATAGCGTATAGCCAATTGCTGCCGCCAGGGCGACGGCCAAACCGATGATTGCCGATTTCGATGTATTCATATACTGAAATTCCTCCCTTCGCAGTCATTATTCTGGTGCCATATTTATACACTGGACCCCAATCAAAATATAGGACACCAGGAAGATTTGAATCTCATCCCTTTACCGTTACAGTATATGCAATTTGAAAAAAATGAGAAAGCTTATTTTTTTGCGAAACCATATTTTTTTCTACTTTATCGGTAAGACGGGATGTAGGCAAGCTCACAGCCGGTGAAACTATTGCCAGACCTTTACCCACACTGAACACCCATATTCTCGTTTCAACAACGTCAATTTCTCTTCGCATTCATTTCTTGACAACGTCCTGCTGGTAACAATACATAAGGAGACCTAAGGGTTGTAGTGGTTAAGCATGCTGATATTCTTCAATTCAAAATTATCGAGAACAAATATTGAAAGATAATGGCATCAGAGTTGTTACGGTTTCTGGGAAAGGAATTTCTACCGGCCGGACAAAAGATGATCCAAACCAAGTATAAAATGCCTAATTTCCGTGGCCCAGGAGCCGGCTGAACGGGTCATACGGGCTTTGTTCCCGTCATTTTTTATCATGAATCTGGTTTATGCCTTGATTGTCACTCTGTTTCCAAAAATCAGTTCATGGCTGCCCGACCTCATCGCAGGATGACAGCGCGGTGCAACCGAGCTTGGAAACCGAACGTACAACTCGGGGCAACAAGGGAGAACTAAAAGATGAGTCACGAGGATTTAATGGACAGGTTCAACGCGAAAAAAGTTCACCAACTAAAAATGGGGGGTGACAAGAAAATCGAAGCTCGGCGTGCAGCCGGGAAGTTAAACGCCCGTGAACGCATCGACCGCTTGTTCGATCCGGACACATTTCAAGAAATCGGTGTGTTTACACATTCAAGCTTGCTTGAAGATGCTGAACAGACACCGGGCGACGGTAAAATCATTGGGCACGGCCTGGTAAACGGTCGTCAAATGGGGGTTGATATCCTGTGACATGACCGTAAAAGGTGCATCCAGCGCGTTCACCTACATGAAAAAGATAGAATATATGAGGGCCTGGAGTTGTGAGCGTGGCAGGCCCTGGTGTTTTTCAACGAATCGACCGGGGCACGCATGCCTGATACCATGGGGGCCTGGGCCATGTCTCAAGGAGGGCAGAATAGGCTGCAATATCGCCGTCTCAGAGAAGCTCCCTGGATTGCGGCACTTATGGGCCCCAGTTTTGGAAGTGGAACGTGGTATTCGGTAATGTCGGATATTGCGGTTATGCTGAAAGGAGCGGTAATGGCGGTGTCGAGCCCCAAGGTGACCATGCTCGCCACCGGCGAGAATACACTCTAGGAAGAACTCGGGGGCTGGAAGTTGCACTATGAAAAAACGGGCCTCGTCGACGCCGTGGCGGATACCGAAGAGGAGTGTATCGACATCATCAAGAAATATTTAAAATACTTACCTCAAAATGCCACGGAGCCGGCACCCATGCAGGACATTCCTGACGGATCGGGGATGGAATGGCCGATATTCTGGATATTTTACCTGAAAGACCCAGCCGTGTTTATGATATGAAAAAAATTGTCACAACCATCGTAGACGGCAATAGAATCCTTGAATTAAAGTCCTAATTTCGCCCGCCAGTGCATTACAGCATTTGCCAGCCTGGCAGCCAGAACGGTTGGAATAATCGCCAATAACTCTTATTTTATTGCCGGCGCCTTAGACGCGGACAGTTGTGACAAAATCACCAGTTTCCTGGTTTTGTGCGATTCCTATAATATTCCGATTGTCATGTTGGTTGACACGCCGGGGTTTTTAATCGGCAAAGCTGGAGAATACAAGAGGGTTACCGGTAAGATAATTAACTGGATGAATGCGTTGTCGTTGGTAACGGTGCCGATTTTCACAGTCATCATAAGAAAAACATTCGGTCAGGCCATATTGAACATGGGGGCCGGAAAATATTCGACCGTCATAGTCGCCTGGCCAACCGCCCAGATAAGCTTCATGTCTCCCGAGCCCGGTATCAATGTTGTTTACAATTTAAAAAAAAAGAAGACGATCCAGAAAAATTTGAAAAGCTGTTGCAAATGATGGATAAAAACTCGGAACCGTGGGTGGGCGCGGGAATATTTGGTCTAAATGATATCATCGACCCGCGTGAAACAAGAGCATTCTTGATCAACATGCTGAAAATACACTTTTAGTAGCATTCAAACCCTGCGCTGATCTCTAATCTTGCCGAATTTTTCCCTCATAGGATCGGATTGCGATGCATAAAAGTTATCATTTTTGTTTCGAATCTTAATTTAGGTCTATAAAAAGACCAAATTAGATAGATATGATTTATTTATAGATCTTTTTTCTCCTTGACGTATCAATGGCATATTCTTATAATGGTTTATCCGTAAATCGCATTTGCATGATATGGACTAATAAATCAAAATAGGTGAGAAATGGCGAAACGGGCTACCAGCACTTACTCTCGCATTACCCGTCATGCTGCGACTTTGCTCGGCAAACAAATTAGGATTGCTCGAAAGGAGCGCAAAATGACGATCCAGGATTTGTCCGACCGCGCAGGAATATCGCGTGGTTTACTTCAACGCATTGAGAAGGGTAATCTCAAATGTCAAATCGGGGCTGTTTTTGAAGTGGCGACCATTGTGGGTCTCAACTTGTTTGACGCCGATGAGTCAACATTGATCGCAAGGCTCACGCAAGCCGACGACAAAATTGCTCTGCTTCCGAAACATGTTCACCCCAGCAAGAAGGTTGTAGACGATGATTTCTAACGAGAGCGGATACCGAGAAGCCTTCGTGTGGATTTGGCTGCCGGGTGCCACCGAGCCGGTCGTCGCAGGAAAGCTGACAGCAGATGCAGACAAATTGATCTTCAACTACGGCAAAAGCTACCTGAACCGCAAAAATGCAATATCAATTTATGAGGCCGAGCTACCCTTGAAGCCGGGTGTCTTGCCTCTGCGGTCCGGCCTCGCTATGCCGGGCTGTATTCGCGATGGTGCCCCGGATGCGTGGGGGCGTCGCGTACTTACTAACAAAACACTTGGTTTGAAAGGCGTCGATGCAGACAGCGTCAACCTGGATGAGCTGACCTATCTGCTGGAATCCGGCTCAGATCGAATCGGAGCACTGGATTTTCAAGTATCTGCAGTCGATTATGTTTCGCGTACATCTGTGAATGTCACGTTGGACGAACTGCTGCAATCCGCTGAACGGGTGGAAAAAGGTATCCCGTTAACTATGGAACTGGATCATGCGCTGCACCACGGTAGTTCTATTGGGGGTGCACGTCCGAAAGCGCTTATTGAAGATGACAACACCAAATATATTGCCAAGTTTTCATCTTCTACCGACTTATATAACGTTATAAAAGCGGAATTCGTATCCATGCGGCTTGCCAGTCTTATTGGACTCAACGTCGCGCCGGTTGCGCTGGTCAAATCTTCCCAAAAGGACGTTTTGCTTATAGAGCGTTTCGATCGCAACCCCATCGAGCAAGGCTGGCAGCGTAAATGTATGGTTTCCGCGCTTACCCTCTTGGGACTGGATGAAATGATGGCTCGCTATGCCAGCTATCAGGACCTGGCCGAAATTATCCGTCATAAATTTACAGATGCATCGCGCGACGCTTAGAGAGCTGTTCTCCCGCCTAGTCTTCAACATTTTGTCTGGCAATACGGACGATCACGCACGCAACCATGCTGCATTTTGGGATGGACAGATGCTGACGCTAACGCCTGCTTATGACATCTGTCCACAATCGAGATCCGGCAATGAAGCTTCACAGGCCATGCTGATTTCAGGGGATAACCGTATGAGTCGGATATCGGCGTGTCTGGAAGCGGCACATCATTTTCTGCTTTCAGAGAAAGATGCGGCGGCGATCGTGGAGCATCAGATTTCTGCAATCTCAAAACATTGGAACACCGTCTGTGAGGAGGTCGATCTATCAGAGACCGATCGTGCTCTGCTTTGGGGGCGCCAGTATCTGAACCCCTTTGCCTTCGATGATCTGGAGAGAGTATTTGCTAATATTGCAAAACTAGCCAGCGAAATGCGGACCGCAAAAAAGAAATAGAATTTAAACAGAGTTGCCCTTTATTCCCTGCGGTGAACAATGAATGCGCTGGCCAACGTCAAACCGTCCAGATTTGAGTGAGCCATGACGGATTCTCGTTTGTGACATCGATAGGTAATATGCCACACCTAGCCAGGTAGATGATGTCTGTTTGCGCGGGCCATTGATAATAAAATTCGCCTTATTGAATAAATACCGGTATATTTACGATAAACTTTTGCCAATCCTGATTGGACAGCGGTGCTTGACGACCGGGCTGCGAGAAACTGAATTCAATCTCTGAACCGTTGCGTTATAGGAATAATCGGAATAATTTTAATGGCCAAGAAGGAGCAGAAAAAGGTTTCCTGATCATTTTAGATCATTTCAGAAAGTCGTTTCAACGAATACATCCCATCCAGGCCTTTGATCGGTTTGAGCTTTTTCTCGTGCTTTTGCCCTATATGACACTGATTACAAATTTCTTCACCGAGTCAATTTTATGCAGTAACGTGCTGAGGACGACGCGCTGCAATCCCGGTCAGCATTCCGTTTGCGCTGATGTCTTCGTCGATATCGGGCCAATGCACGCCTTGACCGTCCCCGATAAGTTCCCACGTATTCCGTTGTTCCACCGTTACGCCCGACAAACGCCATGACCACGCGAGCGGTACGCTGATAACACGACCGTCTACCAGATAAGCCGTATATGAGACTGAAGCTCGCAGTCGAAGTAACCTGAAGAAACGGCGGGAGGGTGTTGAAAAATTTTGCTTGAAGGTATAGAGTCGGCAGGCTGATTTGTTGGGAGTGGTTTCAAAACCTCAGATCAGGTTTCGCGCTGGAACGCCGGATTGCATGGCTTGATTTTAACAAAATATGGTGTGCATCCAAGCAAGGCGCGAGACGCCAGGCGTCCATGGGTAACATATTAAAAAGCGCAGCATACATAGGATTGTGTGAGCATAGAGAAACGGCTCGCGATGCACCTTTATAAAAAATAAAAATCGATGTTGAGCACCGCTTTGCGAGGCAACACAGTCGTTGTGCCTTGGATGGAGTTTTAACACCACTTCTAGCCAACAACGTTTTATCATAGATCAAGGCGATAGTATCAATATGAATATTCTAATCCTTACCAATGAATATCCTCCCCATATCTACGGAGGCGCCGGTGTACATGTAGATCATCTGGTCCGCGAAATGGAGCGCTGCAACGGTGGGCGCCACCGTATACAGGTACTGTGCTTTGGCAATCAGCGGGAGACGCGCGCCAACAGGATGGTAACAGGCTTCGGCTCTTCGGAAGCCATAGCGGCGATGGATCTCAAACAACCGAAAATTGTAGATACCCTTTACCGCAACATTGTCATGGCCGGTGCGGTTACAAACGCCGACGTGGTTCATTGCCATACCTGGTACACCCACCTTGCCGGCTGTCTGATAAAACAGCTGCTTCAAATACCGCTGGTAGTCACCACACATTCGCTCGAACCGCATCGGCCCTGGAAAAAGGAACCGCTTGGAAACGGCTACTACGTCGCCGGTTGGCTGGAAAAAACGGCACTGGTCAACGCCGATCGGATCATTGCCGTTTCACGGGCCATGCAGGACGATATTCTGGATCTTTATGACGTCAGCAAGGCAAGGGTGCAGGTAATTCATAACGGTATCGACACAGAATTATACCGGCAAAACTACCAAGCCGAAGTCCTTAATAGATATGGCATCGAATCGAATAAGCCGTTCGTGCTGTTTGTCGGTCGGGTGACGCGTCAAAAAGGGATCGTGCACCTGCTTAGAGCCCTGCAGTACGTGGAGACTGATTTCCAGACGGTTCTCTGCGCTGATGCCGCGGACATGCCGCAATATGTCAAAGAAGTTGAAGCCGAAATGTTAAAAGTTCGGGTAAACAAGGATAGAAAGGTGATCTGGGTCCGTGAAATGGTCCCCGCAGAATTCCTGATCCCTCTTTACACTCAAGCAGCCATATTTATTTGCCCATCTGTGTATGAACCGTTCGGGATCATCAACTTGGAGGCGATGGCATGCGGTACGCCGGTCGTTGCTTCATCAGTAGGTGGGATTCCGGAGGTAGTGGTACACGACAAGACCGGCTTGCTGGTGCCTTTCGAGCCCTCCGGTTCGGCTGATGCCGAACCGAAACACCCAGTGGGATTTGCGCAGAATCTGGCCGCGGCTATCGACATGCTGATGAAGTCGCCGGCTATGCGCATTGAAATGGGTGCGGCCGGCCGCCAGAGGGTGGAAGAACGCTTCAGCTGGAGAAGTATCGCGCGACAAACATTGGAAATATACGAGCAAAGCCGCCGAATGAAATAAAGACTCTATGAATAAGAAATCCTGAAGCATTTTTTGTATTCTTCCGGCTGTATCTCCGCCACTGATAACGATCCTTTTTACGGTCGATCCGGATATTATGTGTTAAAGCCTCAGCAGGAAGCGTTCGCACCGTTCCTGAAATGCCCACCGTTTTTGTTCGCGGAAAATATTTTTACAGGTAGGAAGGCGAGGGCGGTTCGTTGAAAATGGCCGTAGGCAGACCGTATTGGGTTAAGGCTTCGACCGCGGTTCGGATCTGGTGATCGTGAATTATCACAGCCGCAAAAGAGAACTATTTTGGCAATTAAAAGATACCACCCTGGCTTTTGGGGAGATCGCCGCACCGGACGATTGCTACCAGACCCTCAAGAGGATGCGATCCATGGGGGTCCGTTTGCTCCAGCAGCAGGCTGTGGCGCTCGATGTGGCCCGTTGGTTTAGGCCACAGCTTCCGTAGATTCAACGTCATTTTCCAGCTTGACATTGTTCCTGCCGGAATCCTTTGCTAGGTATAGCGCAGAATCAGCCCTCTCCACCACCGAGACAGCCGTATCTCCTTCACGAAATTCTGATACACCTACGCTGACTGTTATATTACCAAGGGATTGTCCGGTTTTCTTTATTTTGAGCCCTTTTTTTGATATGTTTTCTCTGATTTGCTCTGCGACAATATATGCTTTATCCAATTTGGTGTTTAGAAGGAGGACGATAAATTCTTCGCCCCCATATCGTGATGGAAAATCCTTGCCTTTTAAATTTTCCTTTAAATGCGATCCAACAATGCGCAGCACCTCATCTCCAACTTGGTGACCATATTGATCATTAAATTTTTTAAAATAATCAATGTCCAGCATTATGACTGAAAAGAAGCTCTCATCTTTATCAAATTTTTCACAAAGCTCCTTTATTTTTCCGTCAAATGCCTTGCGGTTGTTTAATCCAGTGAGGGCATCGAGTAAAACCTCTTTCTCTGTTTCTTCAAGTTGTTTACTCAAAGTTTGAATCTGTGAGGTCGCGTCTTCAAGTTGTTGATTTAATTGCCTACTGGACGCCGCCATATTATTTGTATCTTTTATAATATCTTCTATGAAATTTTGCATTTGTGCTAAGTCATTCGCACCCTGCAATTTGTCAGAATATTTTTCCATCTTGTCACTATATTCCGAAGCTATTTCGTTTGTGGATAGAGTTGCCTGAAAAATATTTTGAAATATCTTGTGGGTTTCCTTATGCACTTCTTGCAATATTTCGTCTTTATCAGCTTTTAAATACTCGGTATAAAGTTTCTCATTTATTTCTTGGGAAAACCCCTTTCCGGAAGCGATTTGCTCATCGATAGCGGTCTTCAGTTCTTTGTTGGTGCCGCGAAAATATTCAAACCATACGTTAAAATTTTCTGGTGTGAGCGGAATAGATTTCTCCGCACCATTCATGATTACATTTTTTGCGATTTCAGTGACTGTCTTTGGAGAATCATTAAATGTTGTCATGCATAATCCCTTCTTATAACCTTTCGGCTTTGAAAATTACCTGCAATAATTATGCCGATATTATATCCATTTTGCAAGATTGACCTGAAAGGAAAATGTCCAAATAATGCCAATAAGATACAAGAATTATAAACCAACAAGGCGGGGATTGGGTGTCTTAAATTGTGAGGGGTTGGAATTTAAAGATAGGCTTTGTGTCAAAATAGTAACACAGCTAAACAATAAATTGATGAAAATTTGATATTTGGAGCAATTAGATCTAAAGGCTCAATAGGTGGGTGGTTTTGTGAAGAGGTAGCTGTTATCTGCAATTTCTAAAGTTCACTGAATTTATTACCGATATATACCCCAACTTTCATTCAATATGGAAAACCATGCCATGGGCGAGAAGCCAACATACAGAGAATTGGAGCACAGGATCAAGGAACTTGAAAAGGAACTATTTGCTTACAAACAGACGGAAAAGTCTTTACAGGAGAGCGAAGTCAGGTTTAGAGAAATATTCAAAAATTCAAAGAACGGTATCGTTGTATATGACCCTGTTAATGACGGTGAAGACTTCCGTATTGTAGATTGCAATCCCGCCTGTGAAAGAATTGAAGTTGTCAAAAGGGAAGACCTTATCGGGAAAAGTGTTCTACAAGTTTTTTCCGGAGTTAAGGAATTCGGCCTCTTCGATGTTCTACAGAGAGTATTGAATGCGGGAAAACCTGAAAGGCACCCTGCAGCCATGTATAAAGACGAAAGGATAAGCGGCTGGCGGGATAATTTTGTTTATCGGCTGCCAAGTGGTGAGATTGTGGTAATATATACTGACGAGACCGATCGAATGAAAGCTGAACAGGCACTAAGGGAAAGTCATAGTCGTATGGAGACAATATTATTTTCGTTGCCTACAGGGATCATGATTATCGATTCAGAAACCAATGAAATAGTTGAAGCAAACCCGCAGGCACTCATAATGATTGGTTTGCCTTTAGAACTGATCGTCGGTTGTAAATACCATCAATTTATTTATACGGCTGATGTGAGAAACGCTAGTTCCGATTTTGAAATATCTTACAACAATTCTGAAGGTATATTAGTGGGAGCAGATGGCGAAAAGGTCCCGATTCATAAAACGATTATCCCTGTGACTTTTGATGATCGAGATTGCTTTATAGTAAATTTCGTTGATATTACCGAGCAGAAACAAGCTGAATCAGAGCGAATTCAAAAAGAAAAGTTGCAGGGGCTTGTTGAAATTGCAGGTGCTGTTTGCCATGAAATGAGCCAGCCACTGCATGCTGTGGCTGGATTATCAGAACTTTTAATAATGGATGTCAAGAAGAGCGATCCGCTATTTAGTAATATAAAAAAAATTCAGGAGCAAACCATCCGGATGAGCGAGATTACAAAAAAACTTTTGAAAGTTACGAGATATGAAACCAAAAATTACCTTACCGGAAAAATAATCGATATTGATAAGGCTACTCTTCCTCAGTCTCCTGCTCCCGGCGACTGGGATTTTACATTTTGATTTAAAAATTTGCAGAACAAAACGCTCTTTCTGTGACGCTCTTAAGGTTGCCATCTTCGAGTTGTAACCTATTGTGCCGAAGATGTTATTTTTTGATATCATCTTTGGAGTCCACCGGTTTCACCCCGTTTAGCCCGTGTTTTTTGCGATAACCAGCCACCAGCGCCAGAATGTCTTTACCATATTTTTCAAGGGTTTTCTTTCCCACTCCGTTGATTTTTTTTAGATCCTTTCTATTGCCGGGTAAGTTGACGACGATCTGAATCAGCACCCGTTGATGAAGAATCTGAAAATGGGCAAGGCCTCGTTCCTTGGCGGTACGAGAACGCCAGTCCTTAAGATGCCGAAATAATTCCGGGTGTTCAATGTCTGACTCGCTGTAAACCGAGGTTTGGGGCTTTTTCCATTTTTCGGAGATCAAGTCAACCTCAGCCTTTGATATGACACGTAAATAACGAGGGGGAGAAAAATCTTTTTCACAGGATTTTATCCCGGCAAGTTTTACAAGGATTTCCCGTTTTAGATTGTTCAGCGCGTTGTCGATTTTTTTTCCAATTTCCTTGTTATCCGTGTCCACCTGGAATTTTTGCACCAGGTCATCAAAGATCAAGCCAAATTTATCCTGAAACCAGACGGATGCCTTGCCGATTCGCTCCAGAATATAGCCATCGGATTCTGGCAGACTCTGTTTTACAAAAATGGTTTGCAATTGCCGGTTAAACTTTTCACTGACCGTAAAAATCTGCTTCTGAGCCATTTCCTGTAGCCTGATCAAATCGGGCACGCCGGAGATCTGAATCAGACCAGAATTTCCTGCCAAAAGCCGGACAAAATAATCGAGGCGGTTGTGCAGCAATTTAAAATCAAAACACTCCAGCAGCAATTGCTGTTGATAGTATAATTTGGCGGTCTGAAGCCGGTTATCAGAGGGCTGATTCTGTCTTGCCCTGTCTACAAAGTTTAAAACCGACTCGTCTGTTTCAATACCCCGGGATGGGATAGGGGAGCTGAGCACCATTCCCTCTAAAGTCTTGCAACGGCTTAAGGCCACATAAACCTGGCCATGGGCAAAAGCGGATTCAACATCAATAACGGCCTTGTCAAAGGTCAGACCTTGGCTTTTATGGATGGTGATGGCCCAGGCTAATTTCAGGGGAAATTGTTTGAATTTGCCGATGATATCCTCTTTGATTTCCTTGTTTTCTTCGTTCACACTATATTTAATATTTTCCCACTCCATGGCTTCTACCACAATGTCTGCGGAATCGCCTGGGCAGGTAATACTGATCTGCTGACCGGCAATGGCTTTAATTTGACCGATTTTTCCATTGAAAAAACGTCTTTCAATGGAATTATCGTTGCGAAGAAACATGACCTGAGCCCCTTCTTTGAGTACCAGTTTGGATGGGGCCGGATAGGTGTGCTCGGGAAATTCACCTGAAACCTGGGCGTCAAAACAATATTCGTTTTCCTTCAATACAGAGAGCTTATTTTTGTTAATCCTGTCGGCACTGCTGTTATGGGTGGTCAGGGTAATATAGCCCTGGTTTTTTTCAGGGACAAAATTTTCTATATAGCGTTGATTTAATACCCCAATTGAGGCTGTATCAAGCCGGTTGTCCCGAACCCGGTTCAGCAATTGGATGAAGCGGGCATCTGACTGGCGGTAGATATGCTTTAATTCCACCGTAACCAGTTCGGTCAGGTCAAGGGCATGGCTGCTAAAAAAATAAACCGAATCATAATATTGCTTTAAAAGCAGCCATTCATCCTGCTTTGCCACCGGAGAAAGCTGGTGCAGATCACCGATCATGAGTAGCTGCACGCCGCCAAAGGGCTGATCATTTCGACGGTACCGCCGCAGGACCGCATCCACGGAATCCAACAAGTCGGCCCGCACCATGCTGATCTCGTCAATTACCAGCAAATCGAGGCTCTTAATAATCCGCTTTTTTTCTTTGCTGAATCTGAAGGCGCGCTGCCGGCTCTGTTCAGAGGCCTCACTGCCCGGAATAAATGGACCAAAGGGCAGCTGGAAAAAAGAATGGAGGGTGACACCGCCGGCATTTATGGCCGCAACTCCGGTTGGGGCGGTGACGATCATCCGTTTTGCAGAATCTTTTTTCAGCTTATGCAAAAATGTGGTTTTTCCGGTGCCGGCTTTTCCTGTTAAAAAGATATGACGACCTGTGTGTTTAACAAAGTCTTCGGCCAGCTTCAATTCATGATTTTGCAGCGGTTTACATGTCATATGCACGTTTCTCAATTAGGAAGTAATGAAATTATGATAAGACGATTCAAAAATTCTGTGGAATTATAGACACACATATTAAACATGCAAGAACTTATTTTTAAAACAGATTATTGCGTTAAGCATGCATGCTTTTGGAAATTAGGCAAGTTATTTGGATTTTAGACCCGCGGCCATTGATCGCTGTCTTTTTTTCAGGTCGTCACTTTTCTCCACTAGATAGCTCCACATAATGTTTTTTCCTATGTCTCTCCTCAGGTGTGGTGGTCTCAATAGGCGGCTAGTTTAACGTCACCCCCAGACCCGGTTGGTCGGTTATGGTGAGTTCTCCATTTTTAAGTCGAAAACCGCCTGCCACCAGATCCCGTACCAGATTGAGACTGCCGTCTAAATCCACATAGCGCGTGGCTGGAGATGCCAAGGCGGCGTGTAGTGCGGCTGAAATACTCACGATGCTCTCGTCCATGCACCCCCACATGAGCTCGATGTTTGCAAGGAGCGCGATTTCGGCAATTTTCATAGGCAGGGAAGATTCCGCCGCATTTCATGAGTTTTATATTGTAGATGCCAAAGGGGCGAGGTGAATGCGTGAATCTCAGCGCATTTTGTTCATTTAGCAAACTTTCATCCGCAGCGGTTTTTCGTCGAACCGATTCGGGCATACTTTGCATTCCCTCGATATCGTCAGCTTTTAAAGGTTGCTCGATAAATTCCAAATCGAGGTGTTGCGACCTTTTAATAAATTGTCTATATTCTTCCCATGAGTATCCCTGATTGGCATCTACCCGGATAGGTATCTGTCTGCCGGTTTTTTCGCGGATTTTATGGAGACGCTCTATATCTTCGTCAAGGGCTTTACCGATCTTGACCTTTAGAATTCGAAACCCCCGGCGTAAATATTCATCTATCTGCTCAACAGCTTCCTCGGCGGGCATAATTCCAATGGTAATAGAAGTTTCAAGCGATCGATGAACCCTGCCCAGCATGTCGGCAAGTGGCAGGTTGCGGTATTTGCCCATTAAATCATACAGGGCAATATCGATGGCTGCGCGGGCAGCCGGAGTCTTTGGCATGGATTTCTTGAATGTTTGGATAAGATTTTCGATATGGCGGATATCCTGTCCAAGAAGTAATGATTCTAAACAGCTATCCAGAGCGTTTTTGCAGTCGATCGTACTTTCCCCGGTTACGTAATCTTCCGGAGCTGCGGCGCCCAACCCGAAAGCGCCGGTATCGGTTTCGATGCGCACAAAATGGTTTACCACCTCACTGTAGGTTTCATATGCAATTGTGTATGGTTTGATGAGCTTTAATTGTTCGGTCCAGTGTTCTACTTTTGTAATTTTCATTGGTGGATCCTATCGGCTCATTCTAATAGTTTTGAAATAAAAAAATAGTATTCAATTCAATGCACGCCTGCATGTGTGGGTAAACGAATATTGGCAGGAGTATTTTTAGTTGCCTGTTGGCAGACGTGAAAATCTCCAAGCCATGCATTCGGGTCACTCCCGTGAAATGCATTAGGAGCAAAATAAATGCCAAGGTTTGATTGTGATACTATATCACGTGATTCCAAGTATTTATAAATATTTATCGTTGATATCTCTGCAGACGGATTGGGTAAGGCGTTGACCAACTCTATGTAATTCGTTACACATTCAGATAGGAATTTTTCGTGGAGTGATTATAGGTAATCCTGAAAAGCTTTTGTTGGCTTGGCATGGGTTTTCTGTGGCTGGCGACGGTTCCCGCAACTTCGGGACTGGTTGCAGTCATGTTTGGAACCCGCTACATGGCTTTGCTGTACGGTATTGTATTTCTTGGGCATCAGGTTGGAAGTTTTATCGGCGTTTGGCTCGGGGGGTGGTTGTACGACAGAAGCGGAAGCTATGATGCAGTCTGGTGGCTGGGCGTTGCCCCGGGCATCATGGTTGCGATCGTTCATTGGCCCATTAAGGAAAATCCGGTTAGGAAACCTGCCGCACCAAACTTTGAAGGTTAAAAAAATAGCTGTATTGCAACCTCAGGGTAAATTTACAATAGGCTGTATAAGAATTTTGCATAAATATCTTTGTCAAACTTTCCATCATTAACATCTTTTTGTATCAAATCCAATGCTTTAAATGGAATCATCGAATCTCTATAGGGCCTTTCATCATTGGTTAATGCTTCGAAGCAATCCAAAATGCTTATTATTCTTGCGAATTTCGATATTTGCGTTAATCCGCTCGGATACCCACTGCCGTCTAATTTTTCATGGTGCTGCAATGCGGTCAGTTTTACTTCGGGGTTTGAGAATCTACAGCGCTTCAATAGATTATAGCCTTGGATCGTATGAGATTTAATTTTGGCAAAATCTTCATCACTTAATTTCCGTGGCGATGCCAGAATCTCCTTGTCGGTTCGCGTCTTACCAACATCATGCAGCAGCGCACATAATCCCAATAATTTGGTTTTGGTTTTGTCATACCTTCGAGAAATGGCATACCGAATCGCCAGTACCATTACATTGACCGAATGCAATGCCGTCGTATAGTCTTTATCGGATATGCGCCAGAAATTTTTTATTACTTCAGGGGCTTCGGTATATTTCCCCACGATGATACCTACTGTGGTGGACAATCCCTCCAGGACACCGCTTGCGGGTTCCGAAAACATCTCACCAACCAGGTTCACCACCGTCTTTTTTATATTGTCCAGGTTATTTGAGTTTATGTCGTCTTGAAGTTTTTGATTAAAAGCCTTTTGAACATCTCTCATGCCTTTGGCCTTGTCGGCTTTTTTTAAGTACAATTCGCGAGGAATTAGATTTTCCTTAACGCGCATCTCCTTTAAACTCATCCCCGAAGGTTTATAAACACCAAATCTCTCACCGTTGGCCGTGTAATAAAGAGGAACCGTCTGATACAGATACAGGTTGGATTTTCGCGCTTTAATGTAATTCGTTTGCATTTTAATTGCCGATCCGGAGATTCATAAGCAACAATCTGCTCCGCTAAGAATTGTAAAATTTTTATGGATGAGTACCCATTATATCGGCATTTTTGAAATGTCCTTTAATCATATCAATTCAAATGATGATAGATCATCGGGATGGACATGAAGCCCGGATACCACCTTGTCCTGAACAGAAATTCCAGCTTCATGAACCGTATTGGAATCTCCTGAGACTAAGGGGTGCCACCATTCCAACTGCCTTCCCTCGGCAAGTGTGCGGTAGGCACAGGTGTAGGGCAACCTTTTAATTTGCCCTACTTTAGCCGGCGAAAGTTTTATGCAGTTCGGATCTTTTTGATTTCTATCTGCATAAACGCTGCAACGGCAGGTGGTTATATCTAAAAAACGACAGGAAATTGCTATAAATTGAATCTTACCTGTTTTGCCATTTGTGACACTGTGCAAACAACAGCGACCACACTTATCACAAAGGGATTCCCATTCGGCTGCTGTCAGTTCTTTTAAATTTTTTGCCACCCAGAACTGATTTTCTCTTTGTTTGATCAAGATCCAAACTTTCGACTTATTATGCTTGCCATTTAAAGAGATTCCTGATCCGTTTTATTGGGCAACAGGCCCTCCTCTTTAGCCAATGATGCAATCATTTCTATATATTCTTCACTGACATAAATGTTTTTTATGATGTCGGTGTAGGATTTGCCTTCCTGTAACATATCAAGAATGATCTGCTCGGTTTTTAAATCATAGTTTACCTTATATAACTTGCGGTCTTTATAGCCCCTTTCTACCAAGCGGACGATATAATTGGTGGTATAGCTTATTTTGAGAATTTCATTTTTGATTCTAAAGATTGCTAATACCAAAAGCACACCAATGACAAAAATAATAGCAAGCAATAGGAGGAATCCGGCCTCAACTGCCAACAACGGCAAACCGGTAAACTCTGCTATCTTGTGAATCATGACCATAACACCTCCATATCAGACGAATTAAAATATTATTCAACTTTATGGCATAAAAAAAATCGCCTCAATCTAAACCAAAGCCGATTTTGAAGCAAGTCCGAATCCATAATGTCCGAGAGAATCAGATTCAGCGAAATATTAACTCTGTTATTCAGTAAAAAATATCACAAATTCAACATTTTTGAAACATTGGAAGGGGATTGGGTTCAAACAGATCAAGATCAGGAAGTTTGGAATTCAATGGGAAATTTTTGTAAATGTCGGCTGACCTTCAATGTCGCCGATACAGACGATAAGAGAAGCGAATGATCCGTAATTATGAATGATACCCTAACGAAGATATGTTTTTCCGGATATCTGCTGGGTGCTCCTTTTCATAATTGCGATAGTGACCCACCAAAATGTGACTGAAGATTCTCGAGGTCCTTTTGAGAATCGATATCGAAGAAACATAGTGGATCGTCTATCTCTATATGCAATACACGTTCGGGATTGGCGTGGATTACATCCCGGGCACCGATATCTCCATCAATCGCCATTAGCTGGTCATACAGGGCCCGATTAAAAATGGTGGGATTGCCTCTCTTTCCTTTATATACCGGAACGCAGATGTCTTTGTCGGAATCCTGGAATCTGTCCAACAGATGGTCGATGGTCCTAGAATCCAGCATGGGTTGGTCTCCGAGCAAAAACATAACCGCTGGAAACGCCTGCTGGATTACTGACAGACCGGCATGAACAGACCGGCTTTGACCTTCCAAATAGTTGTGGTTGATCACAACCTGGAGCCGTTTATGGGAGGTGCGGGCGCCCAAGGCTTGCAATATATTCTGATGAGCATGTCCTAATACCAGGACAATATGATTTAATTCGGATTGCAGCGCGGCATTCAGTGCATATTCAATCAGATATTTTTCTTTCAGTTTCAATAACTGCTTGGGGCGTCCGAATCTTTTTGAACTTCCACCCGCAAGGATTACGCCGGCTGTTTGTCTTGAGTGCGACATTTAAGCCTTTTCAGCTGGGTCAAAAGACAAGGGGGACATAACCTTCTTCTATGTAACCGGAAATAAGTGATCCAACATAATCGACGTTTACACCAAGCTCTTCCAGCTTGCCGCTGATACCATCACGGTCGGATAGAAATTTGCAGGCAATCGGTGTTTGATAGTCCAGTAGGCGGGACGTCGCCTCTGCGACCTCTTCATCCTCACACATCAGGTTTTCAAAGGGGCCGAAAAATATGACTTTGACATCATCAACCCATTTGTTTTTCTGAGCGTTGGCTGCATACATGATGCCGGTCAAAGCTTTCTGCTTTTCCGCTGTCGATACAATTACCATAACTTTTGAAGCCATCAGATTCTCCTTTTACACAGCAACTCCCATTGATTTTTATGATTACTCGATTACGATCAAACCATCAGAAACAATAGAATAGAATAATTCCTAATTCCGGACAGTGCAACCTTTAATCGCTATATTCGCGAAACTACCGGACAAATTAGTCAAGTTCCTGCAAAGCGGACAAAGCTGCGGTCTAATTGATACTGGATGCTTGATTCCGGTTTCTGGTTCGCTATTTTATTAGCTAGCAAACCTTTGACGAACCACTTGGTTGTCTGGTATACGATAAACGCTGAAAGGAGGTTCCGGTTATGGACCCACGGTTTCAAAAATTTCTCTTGCCGACAGCAATCATAGATAGCGACCATCAAACTATCATTGATTATGCCGCGAGCATACTTGAGAATAGTGACGACCATCCCATATCGAAAGCGGTAAGACTTTACGATGCTGTCCGGGATGGGATCTGGTACGATCCTTATTTGCCATTTTACCGCCCTGAACATTACCGTGCCAGCAATGTGCTAAAAAAAGGCAGGGCGTTTTGTGTGGGTAAGGCCTGCCTGCTCTGTTCCCTGGGACGGGTTTGCGGCATCCCGAGCCGGGTCGGGTTTGCTACGGTGCGCAATCATCTGGCTACCAAACAGTTGCTTGAATTTCTGGGCTCGGATCTATTTGTTTACCACGGTTTTGTAGAATTTTATCTGGACCGCAAATGGGTGAAAGCTACCCCTGCCTTTAATATCGAATTGTGCAAGAAGCACAAGGTCATTCCGCTTGAATTCAATGGCAGAGAAGATTCTATTTTTCATCCATACAACACAGAAAAAAAACAATTCATGGAATATGTTGACGACCATGGGACTTTCGCCGACATTCCGGTTGATGAAATTATCGTCGGATGGGAAAAAGTATACGGCGAAGCACGTGTAAGGCATTGGATTGAGGGATACGAACAATTTGGCAGTAAAGCCGGAGGTGATTTTGACAGGGAAGATACTGTTTGAGTTCAGCAAATTTCCGCCTCCGCTTCCCATTCCCGACTTCCTGTATCTGTCATCAGTTTTCAGGCCAAGAAAGGAGTATTGCGTGACACCACTCAATGAGATTATTATTGTTGTCAAAGGGGCTGGAGAGATGGCCAGTGCTTTGGCCTGGCGGTTGTATATGTCCAATATTAGAAAAATTATAATGCTGGAATCCGAATATCCGCTGGCAGTCCGGCGAGAAGTTTCATTTTGTGAAGCTGTCCATGAAGGGGAAAAAGTGGTCGAAAAAGTCAGGGCGGTACGCGTGCAAAACCCTGATGAGATAAAACCGTGTTGGGAGAAGAATGAAATTGCAGTGATGGTCGATCCCCAATGGCAGCTATTAAACGCGGTACAACCGGAGGTGGTTATAGACGGCATATTGGCCAAAAAAAACCTGGGAACCCATATCAATGAAGCACCCCTGGTTCTTGGTCTGGGTCCCGGATTTTGTGCCGGAAAAGATGTTCATCTGGTGATTGAAACCAATCGCGGGCACAACCTGGGCAGGCTTATCACATCCGGAGAAGCTGAACCGAACACCGGAACTCCCGGTGCCATCGGCGGTTTTGCCGAAGAGCGGGTGTTGCGGGCGCCGGGCGCCGGAAATTTTCAGTCCCGTCGTAATATCGGGGAGGATGTCAAGAAAAATGAGATTATCGGATCTGTAGCGGGAGTCGAAGTAAGGGCGAGCATTGCCGGTGTCCTGCGTGGACTCATCCGCCCGAACAGCGAGGTGACGAAAGGTTTGAAGATCGGTGATATCGACCCGCGGGGCGATGCAAGCTATTGTTTTACGATATCGGATAAAGCGCGCGCCATCGGCGGGTCCGTTCTTGAAGCCATCCTGCGGTCTTATAATCGCACCGAACCCGGATCTGCCGTGGCGCAATCAACGAAAAATGACGAATGACGAGTGACGAATAAAGAGACATATAGATGGCCTCGCTAAGGGAAGGGTTGATGCTCAAAGACGGCGGCGTCATCAGCCTGGTGGGCGGGGGCGGGAAAACAAGTTTAATGTTCAAACTCGCCCGCGAGTTATCGATGGCCGGGGATACGGTCTTGACCACCACCACCACGAAAATTTTTGAGCCATCCCCGGATCAAACGGGCGGCGTTATTTTATCCGACTCTGTTCCCAACATCCTGGAGCGGGCCGATTCAATGCTGGATGAACATCTGCACATTACGGCCGCTGTCGGCAGGCTGCCGGAGTCCGGTAAGCTCTGCGGTTTTCGGCCTGAAATCATCGGAGCGCTTTGGGATTCAGGCCTGTTTCAATGGATTATCGTGGAAGCTGATGGGGCTGCCGGCAAGCCGCTAAAAGCACCTGCTGCCCATGAGCCGGTTATTCCGGCCTGCACCCGTCGATTGGTGGGGATTGTAGGTTTAAGTGGTGTCGGCCAACCTTTTGATGATCGGCTTGTTTTTCGGCCTGAACTATTCGGCCGGGTAACCGGACTCCGGATGGGCACGAACATCACGGAAGCCGCCGTCGCAGACGTATTTAGCCTTGACAACGGTCTTTTCAAAGGCTTTTGCCCCCGAGTTGTGCGGATTGCTTTCCTAAATCAGGCAGATGTACAGGCCAACTTTTTGGCGGGGCAGGGTATCGCCCGGATATTATCAATGCGAAGACACCCCAATTTAAACCGGGTCGTCATCGGCCAGATTTTATTTGATCCACCGGTTCTAGAGATTCATGACCTGAATTGCCCAGACCTTTGAGCCCCGCTTTGTGCTGTTCGCGGATATCCGCTGGATATTCGGATGGCGATGTTATCGCTGTGCGGACAAATTTCATTCAAGGGCTTCCTGTGATCGGTTTTTCCAATTCCGTTTTCACCGCCAACCCGATTTTTTCAAATGAATACGGTTTTTTAAGATAGGGCCCGGCACCCATTTCCTGGGCTGCCCTGACCTGTTTGGACTCTGAGAATCCGCTGGCGATGATGGCTTTCTGTCGTGGATGAACTTCTAAAATTTTTTTATAGGTTTCCAGGCCGTCTATGCCGGGGTTCATGATCATATCCAGCAACAGCAGATCAGCCGTGTTGTCTTGCAAATAATTGATTGCCGCCTCCCCGCTGGGGACCGACCTTACGTTATAACCCAGTTTTTTCAGAATGCTCGCTGCAATTTCCCTTTGCTGCTTGACGTCATCGACGATTAAAATTGATTCTCCCTTGCCCATGTATTCATCCGTTGATATGTTACGTTTTTCTTCAGCTAATTTGTCGCGGGATATCGGAAAATAGAGGGTGAAAGCGGTGCCTTCGCCCAACTGGCTTTGCACGTCGATATATCCATTGTGATCTTTTACAGTTCCCCAGACAACCGCCATCCCCAAACCGGTTCCGCTGCGGCCCATGGTCTTTTTGGTGTAAAACGGCTCGAATATCTGATCGATATCTTCCGGAGAGATACCCACGCCGTTGTCAGAAACCGTAAGCTTGACATAATCTCCCGCTTCAACCGTATCATAGCCTTTTATGGGGTGGTCGATGTATCTATTTTCAGTGGTGATATTTATGACACCACCGCTGGGCATGGCTTCCGCCGCATTTGAGACTAAATTCATGATGGTTTTGGAAAGATGAACGGGCGATCCCTGAATATTGCAGATTTTTGTTTGTAGATTCCTTACTACTTTTACCCCGGGGTGATATTCCATAATTTTGTGATTTTCCGGACTATTCAAATATTCTTCGATCAACTGATTTAAGTTCATAACTTCTGTAACGGAAACCCCTCTGCGAGCCAGGGTCAATAAATCCTGGACGATGGCGGCTGCCTTTTGTCCTGACTCCTGAATGGTTAACAGGGGCTGTCTTAGCGGGCTTTCTTCCGGGATATCCATCAGCAGCAGTTCCGGATAGCTGACCACGCCGGATAAAATATTATTGAGATCATGGGCCACCCCTCCGGCAAGGGTGCCGATGGCCTCCATTTTTTGGGATTTGCGCAACTGCAACTCTAACTTTTTGCGCTCGGTTACATCTTCGATAAAACCGTCATAATAGATCACTGCGCCTTTTTCATCTTTAATCGCTACTGCCGATATTGAACAAACAATGGGTTGGCCATCCTTCTTTCTTAGTCGCATTTCCTCATTTCTAACAAATCCATTTCGTAGCATTTTTTCATTGAAATTTTTTCTTTCAACCGGGTTTTGATACAAATCGGCGACATCGATGCTTAAAAATTCCCTCCTGTTTTTAAATCCGAACATTGTAAGCATTGCAGGGTTCGCCTCTAAGAATTTGCCCTTAAGCCCGATTGTGTTGCGGTAAATGCCGACATGAAGATTATTTGTCAGCGTTTTATATTTTTCCTCACTCTTTCTTAATGCTTTATCGGACTGTTTGCGTTTGGTGATATCCCGGACCGCCCCATATATTTTTATCACCCGATCGTGCTTTTCACTCCAAACCGGATAGCCATAATCGAGCAGCCAACGCATCTCGCCGGACTTGGACAAAATTCGGTATTCGACAACGTCAGATTCACCCAGCAGAAGTTGAGTGCGCTGTTCCGAGAATAGGGGCATATCATCTTTATGCACCAAATTTTTCCAGCCCCCAATTTTCGCCAACTCATGGCCATTAAATCCGGTTATCCGGATCATGGCACCTGTCACCCACTCCAGATTTAGCGCGTCGTCCTGCTCAACACTGAAGGCGTATGATAAATCTGATGTCAGTTCTGAAACAATCCGAAAACGTTCTTCGCTCTGACGCAGTGACGCCTCCGCCTGCCGGCGTTCGCTATTTTCGCGTGCAAGTTTTTTATTCGATAATTTAAGGTCTCGACCTCAGGGACTGCTCTTTTTGGAGATTTTTTTCCAGTGCCTTGACAAGCACTCCAACAGAAACTGTAACTACTGTGGCCAATAAAAAAAAAGTATAGCCGCTAGTCGTCCATTTATCGGAGTTGTAATCGGTTAAATGTGGCCAATGCAATTGCCCCATTGATAGCACCCAACCTAAAAATAAAAAAGTACTGATATTTAGAACCAGTGCGAGAATTCCTGCTTTTAAACCCAATAGCAAGCTTGCCAAGAGAGCGAATGCAATTAGAAATATGCGTCCACTGCCGACAGGCCCTAACGTAAGTAAGGCTGTTAAACCAACTCCATAAAAAGTTAATAAGCCCAGCCATGCACGAACTTTAAAAGGGATCGTCGGCAATATCACAATGGCAAGCAAGACTAAATAAGCCAGCGAAAAAACGATCGCATTCAACCATTGCTCTGTTAGGATGGCATGTTTGGTATTTGGGATATATGTAAACGCAGCCGTGAGGGAAGCACAGAGGAAAATGGTGGTAAAAATCCGCTTGCGCCATATAAGTAAGGTACTGTCGTTAACACCGGGTTTTTGCCACCAAAAATATTTGAGTAAGCCCGAATAAGGCTTGAGTTTATTCATTGAATTATTATTTTTTATCAAAATTCCCAACAGCAGGATCTAAAATTATATCAGATGCTTTCTGTCAAAAGTCAAATATGCAAAAAACATGCCTATAAATCGTTTGGATATGTCGTTTTTTGAGTGCAAGCCCAACCAGGCTAAATTCTGTTTTAATAAATATTTTTAGCGGGTTAAGGTGGAGGAAAATTAGAATGTTAATTGTGAATAAGCCAGGACAGATTGGAAAAATGGCAGCAGAAATTGAGATATACGACTTTACCGATGGTTTTCAAAAAGATTTGCTATAGATTGCGAGCTGGCACGATGTATTAGAATGTTCTTCGATAATCTGAAAAAATCAAGTTGCCGCTGATATACTCCCTGTGCCGGCAGCTGCCAGCCGCGAATTCAGCCGTTGCGACTGGAAACTGCGCATATCCCAGGTCATTTATGTTTCATAGGTGCTCAGAAAATAATATTTTCCGAACTTGTATAGAATTTGTTTTAAATTCTTCAAATATCTGGAAATGGGAAATAGAAAGAACATGTCAAATAATTAACGCTTTCCACGATTATAAGGATAACGATTAAATGCATCAAGGTATCTGTTGATTTGGCTTAATTTCCTAATCAGATATGCTCTTGTTTTGTTCACTTGGTGGAGTTTTCTCCCATCTTTGTCGAGTTTAATGAATACGTACATCAGCTAACCGGCTGAGATACCGGGTTTGAGTGATTGCCTGATTTAGTGAAACGCCAACTCCACCCTTTAATATTTTTTTGATCAATTTTGATTTTGGATAAGATTTGCGAAATACATCAGCATATAATTTATAAAATTTTTTATGATTAAGTTTAGTTGGCGTTAATGCATGCATTCCATCATAAAACGTATAATTTCTGGTAAGGAGTTTATCCTTTACCTCATCAAACAGGTTAGTGCCAGGAAATGGGGTTAAAACTGAAAAAATTGGTTGATCCACCTCCAATTCTCGTACATGTTCTGCTAATCGCTGAAAATCATTTTCTGTGAAGGTGGGATCAATCAAAAAGTATCCAACTATCTCAACGCCGATATCTTTTAATATTTTGGCCGCCTTAACATTATTGGCTACCGTGTTCCGTTTATTCCATTTCTTAAGATCTTCATCTCTAAAAGATTCAAAACCAATTAGCACAGCTTTAAGGCCCAAATCCTTCCACTTGCCGATAATGCCGGGCTTTTGGATAATCAAATCAGATCTTGCGTAAAGCTTATATTCCTTCTTAATTCCAGCATTCTGGATTTTTCCATATAAATCCATCATCCAATTTGCATTCGTCCAGGAATTGTCATCAACAAAATCAATAAATTTTTCATCTATCTGGAGCAATTCATCTACAACATTTTCTGGCCTTCGTATTCGAAAGGTTCCTCTATTAAGCATCCACTGGCAACAAAACTTGCAGCGAAAGTTGCAGCCACGTGACGTTACCATACAAGCATATGATTTCAGATTACCTCTGAAATATTTTTCACGATATTGTCCGGTCAGTTCCCGTCTGGGAATCGGCATTTCATCGAGATCAATTAAAGGCCTTTCAGCAGTAAAATGGACGCTTCCATTTATAGGTATCGCCAATCCTTTTACCTCTTTGATATCGTGCTTTAACTCTAATCTATCCACCAGTTCACGGAATGTTTTCTCACCTTCCCCGATAACGATATAATCAGTGAAGGCATCCACGAAATCTTGTGGAACAACGGTTGGATGATGTCCTCCAACAACGGTTATGATATTAGGGTCAATTTGCTTTATTGATTTTAGAAGATTAACGCATTCATAGTATCCGGCAGTCAGACACCCCATTCCAATCACATTAGGCTGAAAATCTTCTATTTGATCTCTTAAAGGTTTTTTATCAAGCCGCATATCAAAAATTTTTACATCATGATGAGGAATTGTGGCTGCAAGGATCTCTAACGCGAGGGGTTCTGGAATTCCTAATTTAGACACAACAGAGTTCGATCCGGGTGGTGGTTGGATGAATAGAATTTTCATTTCTTTTTCCTAACTTTCTTTGAAATTACGCATTTTTCATTTATGATCTTTAAGATATGCTTTTATCGCTGGGCCATTCCGGTGGTGGGGTTCAGCGTGTCATCAGGGTAACGGTTTTTTCGGGAAAATCCCTTGGCCAATGCTCTGGATACCGCATAATGGTTTGTGGCGTGGGCAGGATAGGCCTTCCGAATGAAATCCTTTTGGTACGCCGAAGCTTTTTCCCATACGTCCGTCTTTTCAATGAAGAATGTATAAAATTCTTCATCACTTATAGGCGAAAGCATATTTTCGATTTTTTTTACTAAGCCAAGCTCCTTGATATCTGAATATTTTAGCATGTAAAGGGGGAAAATACGGTGTTTGTTCTCCTGCCTGCTATACTCCATTAAAGGTACTTTTAGAAGAACTGAAGGTGCTCCGTTAACTTTGGCATAATTTCGTTCCGGTCCTAACTCATCGAAAAGAAGTTTTCGGCGATAAAATTTTACATGGGATGGATTAACCGTTATAACTAAATCAGTAAATTTTCTTATCCGCCAAGCGAGCAAGTAGGCACAGTAAAACAAGCACGTAAGAATTTTAAGGGAACTATTTCCCGTATTCCTTATCCCCAGCGATACAAATTCACAAATTTGCCCCCCGGAGTTGCGAAGTACATCTATTTCTTTTTGGTAAAGTTCATCTGCCGGCAATCCAATGGGGGAGTCAAAGACTGCAGTCAGGGCGCCTTGAATACAACCCTGAGTATCCTCCGCCACAAATGTGGTTGTTTCAGGAAGCGCGTCGTAAATTGATAGCCACAAATCGATGTCTTTTTTTTGGGTGAATCCCTTTTTGGAATATTGATAGTATAGAAGTTCATATGCTTTCTGGCGGCGCATAAAACTATTAGCGACATGGAGGATGCATTGGCCATTGAAGAATTTTAATACCTCTTCTAAGTCAACTGGTTTTAGATTTTCTTTTTTTAGGTATGAATCCGATTTCTTGACAAGTGCTGAAGATGTATTTTGCAATACTTCTGCAGGTTCCGCCATGTCTCTCTCCTCTCTGTGCCTAAATTTGCTATAACCAAAAGTTAATTAAGTTCTAGATTGATATCTGTTTTTGAACTAAATTGTTAATAAATACTGATATTTCTATTTTTATTCTTCTGTAAAATAATAATGTATTCAAGTCAATGATTATTTCATAACAAACTGAAATAATTTGATAAACAATATTTATTGACTGATTATTAACTCTAAAAAATATGAATTAAATAAATGAATTTAAATTAGTTTATTATAGAAATATTTCAGATAATTTTTTGTGACGGCCAACGCTTGTTTTCCCTGAAATGACCTCAATTCAGTTGCTGAAAACAGGAGCCTCACTTCAGTGATTGAAGTATATTCATTTGCTGGAGGTAGACTTTCGGTGCAATTAAAAGAAAAACGCCATTCATTCAATTTCTTGTTAAGTGACGATCCTTATGCTAAACAGATTTGGATATCACAGCTGGACAGGCCACTTTCATGATTGGACCTTCAAATTTTCCGGGAGAGATGAAACAGGTTTAATAATGGCCACCAGCAGAGGCGGCTCCCCTTCTATGGGACATTCTCATACCCCAACCTCTGCTGGTGGTCGCTGATTCCTCCATTGACAGTTGGCCAATGCAGATGAATAGGAGGTCTTTGTGGATTTTGAAATTTTTGAAAAGATGGATGCCCCAGATTTGCGTAAGTATATTCAGTTTCTTTTATGGCACTATCGGGTCGTGGATGCATTTTGGTATCTTAATACAACAGAGCAATTCGATGAAGCCACCGCAGATCTGCTGAATGAACGGGTGTGGGGCAAAGTTGCGGCAATGGCAGCCAAAGATTTATTAAAAAGATTCGACATTCAGCAAGAGGGCCTCGAAGGGTTTGTCAGGGTGTTGCGATTTTTTCCCTGGTGCATACTCGTTGGATATGAAATCGAGCAAAAACTCGATGAGGTGATGATCAGCGTTCCTTCCTGCCCGACCCAGGTGGCGAGAACGAAAAGAGGACTCAAGGAATATGCCTGCAAAGAAATGCATCGGGCCGAGTTTGCCAGCTTCGCCCAGCAAATAGATAAACGTATTCAGATAGACTGTCTGTTTGCGCCGCCGGATCCACATCCAGATGATATGCACTGCCAGTGGAGATTTTTCTTGAAGGCGGAATGAATTAGAATGCCGAAGTCGGAATGCGGAAGGTGGAATAATTAAAGCATAGGGCAAAGAGCATAGCGCATAGTGTAAAGGCAGATGGCGGAAGAAAAACACCAGTTATTTGTTATTGGTTAATGGTTTTAGAGGAAAAAGCCATTTGAAATCGGAATGGGGAAGGGGGAAGTCGGAATGTGGGAAAGATAATTCTGAAGTTGGAAAGAATTAGAATTCAATTCCATCTGTTTTTCTGACTTCTGCTTTCTGTCCCCTGACCTCTAAACAAAAAAGGAGATAATCTCGTGCCGCTGGCTTTCGAATCTCTCAGTCATGGTACCATCGCTTTTGGATTTTTTAACATCGAATCCGACATGCTGCTATTGGACCGGTATTTCCTGTTTGCTGAAAATTTTTGCAGCTGCGTCAAGGCGATGGCGAAAAATGTCGATAGTGAACCCTATCAAAGCGATTGGACGATTCAATATTTCGAATCGCCCGATGCTATTGGAGACCTGACGGGTGCCATTCATGGCATTCGTTACACCGGATTTATCGGTGAGCTGTATCGTCACTTCCCGTTTCCCCGGCAGCAGGAAGATTTCAAACAGAAGCCCGAAGGATACCAAACTCAATCCTTGGTATGGGAGATATTAAAAAAATATGCTCAGCTCCGAGAAATTTCGGTCGCAATATTGCCTGAAAATGATAACATCCAAATCGGCGATTACCGCTTCAGCTATATGCAGTTTCAAGAGTTGATCAAATATGTCTGGCGCGGCGGTTATCCCCGCTGGAAAGATGAAATCAGACCCGACTATGTGAGGGCAATGCAAGACTTCATATTGCAGAATCCCAAGGGAATATTTAACAATATCGTTTTTGAGGACTCTTGAAACGGTCGGCAAACTCCGGATAGAACAACCATCAACTATTCAAACGCATTCACCGATTTCTGGGGTCCGGTGGCTTGGCGCAAGCCCGGCTATGTGATAAAGCAAATGATGGATTCGATGCTGTGTGTTCAGCGGTCGGGGCCCAGCAAAGTCGTCGGATTTCGCTGGAAGGCAGTTTTATGCCCGACGTCCTCCATGGGTTGGAATTTTTGCGACGGATTGCCGAGGGGCAATAGATCCATAATATCTTCAAAAGTACGGTTAAATACCCCGTGGCGTTGCGGATGATTTGTTTTAACTGATTGACAGCCTGTCATTATGATATTATTGTTTCCGGGTTAATTGACAGAGGTTTCGCCCGGTTTTATTTTAGCCGTGGAAAGTGGCGTTCTAACGGTGTGTTCAAAGACGATTCGATTAATTGTAAAATTTTAGCCATTAGGACACCAAGACACAAAAAAGAAATACTTTAAGCTTTGTGGTTTCGTGCCTTGGTGACCGTACATTACTCGTAAAGGAGGAAATTAAATGGTGGATTTATCAACTGAGTATTTAGGGATGAAACTAAAAAGCCCTGTGATCGCAGGTAGTTCAGGCTTAACCAATTCAGTTAAAAGCATCAAAGAGCTTGAAGAAAGCGGGGCCGGGGCCGTGGTATTGAAGTCGATCTTCGAAGAGGAGATTGCATTTGAATATGAGGATGTCCTGAAAGAAGCCGAGTCCAAAGGGTACGATCTCGACCAATTCGACTACTATGATTACAAGATCAAAGAGGACAATATAAACAAGTACACCACCCTCATCAACGAAAGCAAAAAAAATGTTTCCATTCCCGTCATCGCGAGTGTGAACTGTGTATATTCCCACGAATGGCTCGCTTTTGCTTCCCAGCTGGAAAAGGCCGGTGCCGATGCCTTGGAGTTGAACATGTTTTTTCTGCCCTCTGATTTTAAGCGCACTAGTGAAGACAAAGAGAAGGCCTATTTTCAAATCATTGAGCAGGTCCAAAAAACAGTCAGCATTCCCATCGCCTTGAAAATTAGCTACTATTTCTCCAATCTGGGACCCATGATCCAGAAATTATCAGACACCGGAATTTCCGGACTGGTGCTCTTCAACCGATTTTTCAGCCCGGATTTCGATATCGAAAAATTCGAGGTGAAAAATTCTAATGTTTTCAGCGCGCCGTCCGACCTGTCAATTTCACTGCGATGGATCGCCATCATGGCCGAAAGGGTCAATTGTGACCTGGCGGCTTCAACAGGTGTTCATGATGGAGAGGCCCTCATCAAGCAGTTGCTGGCCGGAGCCGATGCCGTGCAGGTAGCGTCGACCCTTTACAAAAATGGCAAGGGACGAATCGGCGAGATGCTCAAAACCCTGGAAGATTGGATGGACGGCAAGGGTTACAGCAGTCTGTCTGATTTTAGGGGCAAGATGAGCCAGGCTAAAAGCAGTAATCCTGCTGCTTATGAACGCGCACAGTTTATGAAATATTTCGGTGGCAAAAAACAAAGCGACCCGGACCCGGCTTAACCGAATCGATAGCGTTCGATTGCGGCTCTAAATCAATTATTCCCGGGGGTCTGAATAGGTTTTACCGATTGGGAGAGAAAACAACGAAGCGATTGAAAATCCGAAATCCGAATTTCAGCCAACGTTTAAGCTTGGGCGAAACAAACGAATTTGCTTCGTGTTTCGGATTTCGGAATTAAATAATCGAGGTAAATACCGTCATCCCTTCTCTGGGGCTTTCAGAATCACGCCGTTCTGCTGGGGCAGTGTTTGTTTAGGTTATAACCTTTCTCAAATTGATAAAATTGCTGCGGTCAAATCCCAGCGTCTTAAAAAATGACAGCATATCGGTAGAGTCCCAGCGAACCGATGTGTAAACATTTTCAACTTTCTGGGTTTTGTAATATTTGAATATCTCTTCTGCCAAACTGGCCCCGATTCCCATGCCCATGAAGGTCGGATCTACGCCCAGAGTGGCAATCCAAGCGCTTTTATTCATCCCGAATCCAGCAGTGAGGATATAGCTGATCATAAACCCCACGACCTTATCTTCCTGTTCGGCAACAAAGCATGCTTCCTCATCCCTGCGGGCATGATCTTCAATAACCCGCTTGAAATCAGCATCCACCGCCTTTCGGGTGATGGCGGCATAGATACGGCTAATTTCGTCTGCATCCTCTTTGCGTAGCTTTCTTATTCGAATTTTATCCACCCATGAATCCTTTTTTTCTTGTTTTAGTCCGTGCGAATAATTTTTACTTTATGGCCGACCCAATTCGGAGGCAGATAGACTCTGCCGCTGTTTCCGCTTGCCTTGACCCGCTTTTCAAGCATTTCTTCACCGTAAATTTCAAATTTGACTTTGCTGTTGGGAGTCCCCGCGGCAGGTTCTTTGTCATTTTCGGAAATTTGATTCTGATTGCGAGTTTTTTCGTTTGGCACGGTGTTTGGCCTCATTTTCGCGTATGAATTAATTGGCTTGATTGTTGGTCCGGGATGCTGTAAACGATGGGCTGAAAGCTACAATACAGCTACATTGTATTTCCGTCAAGAAAAAAGTAGAATTAAGCCTGGGCGAAACCATGAACTGCTCAGTCCATGTCAAGGGTTTCCAATTGAGATCGCTAAAAATATCGATCGAGCTGGTTGAGGAGACCAAGAAATACAATTTTTAGAGGATAATGCAAAATGATTACTGTCGGTATTGATGTCGGCTCCATAACTGCCAAGGCGGTGGTGATGCAAGACAGAAAAGTGATTTCGCATGAATTGATTTTGACCGGATATAATGCCCGAAATGCCGGGGAAAAAGTGATGGCAAATGCTGTTAAAAATGTCGGTCTGGAATTGTCATCCATCGATAAAATCGTATCAACGGGTTACGGCCGAAACAGTGTGGCCATCGCTCACAAAACGGTCACCGAAATTACATGCCATGCCATGGGCGCCCATTATCTTGATCCAGCAATTCAATCCGTCATCGATATCGGCGGGCAGGACAGCAAAGCCATTGCGCTCAACGATACCGGTGGCGTTAAGGATTTTGCCATGAATGACAAATGCGCCGCCGGAACCGGCCGATTCCTGGAAGTTATGGCAAGAGCCTTGGAGGTCGGGCTGAATGATTTCGGCGATTTTTCCTTAAATGCGGATCAACCCTCAACGATCAGCAGTCTTTGCACGGTTTTTGCGGAATCGGAAGTCATATCCCTTATTTCCAAAGGAGAAAGCAGAAGTAACATTATTGCCGGGATCCATGAATCGATTGCCGCCAGGGTGGTGGCCATGGCAGGGCGGGTGGGCCTGAATCCCCCGATCATGATGACCGGTGGTGTGGCAAAAAATATCGGTGTGGTCAAAGCCCTGGAGAGAAAGACAGGCGAGAAAGTGGCAGTTTCACCCCAAGCCCAGATAACCGGGGCCATCGGGGCGGCGCTGATAGGGCAACTGGCATAGGAAAGGGAAAAAGGTCGCAAGTCATGGAACATAGCGCATAGGGTAATTCGACACATTTTTCTTGCCAATCATAATAACTATCTGTTATAGACTTTATGTTTAAGAATTCGTTTAGTTGATGAGGCGCATTCATTGTTTTTGATACGAATAATTTATAAGCGTTAGATAATTGCCGATTATCGCTCCGGTCATCCTCATGGGGGCGTGGGTTGTTTCAAAAACCGGACGGTTTTTGTGGTTCGCAAAACGGTTTAAAAACCAAACGAAAGGAGAAAAAAGATGAAACGAATCAAACTTATTACGGTATTTGTCATTGTGGTATTTTTGACCACAGTCGGTTTGGCTATGGCTGGAACCTTGGACGATGTCAAGGCCAAAGGCTTTATCTCAGTCGGGGTTAATGAGGGCTTGTTCGGGTTCTCAAAACCGGATGAAAAAGGAGAGTGGCGCGGGCTCGATGTCGATACGGCCCGGGCGATTTCGGTCGCGGTATTTGGTACCAATGATAAATTAAAATTTGTTCCCTTGACCGCCAAGACCCGCTTTACCGCCCTGCAGTCCGGTGAAATCGATGTGTTGACACGGAACGCTACCCAGACGCTGAGTCGCGAAACGGCCCTGGGGTTGGCCTTTGCCCATGTGAACTATTATGATGGCCAGGGTTTTTTAATACCCAAGAAATTGGGGGTGAAAAGTGCTAAAGAACTCGATGGCGCCACGGTGTGTGTGCTGCCGGGAACCACCACTGAGCTCAACGTGGCGGATTATTTCAGGGCCAACGGTATGAAAATGAGTCCGGTGGTCATCGAGAGCACACCGGAACTGGCCCAGGCCTTTTTTGCCGGGCGCTGTGACGTTCTGACCTCGGATGCATCCCAGCTGGCGTCAACCCGGGCCGTGGCACCCAAACCGGATGATTACGTCATTTTGCCGGAAATAATTTCCAAGGAGCCCCTGGCGCCGGCGGTTCGTCACGGAGACGATCAGTGGTATGATATTGTTAATTTTTCGGTTCTGGCCATGATTGCCGCAGAAGAACTTGGCATCACTTCCAAAAATGTCGATGAAATGCTAAACAGCAAGGACCCCAAGATTCAAAGATTTCTGGGTGTCAGTCCCGGCAATGGCAAAGCACTGGGATTGGATGAAAAATGGGCTTATAATATCGTCAAACAGGTCGGCAATTACGGCGAAGTCTTTGAACGCAATGTCGGTGTTGATACGCCCCTAAAAATCGAACGGGGGTTGAATGCCCAATGGACAGACGGTGGCCTTATGTATGCACCACCATTTAAGTAGTTTAAATCGAAAAGGTGCCACTGACGGTGGCGCCTTTTTTATTTTCCAGAATTAATAAAATGTCGACGAAGAAAAGCGCAGACATTTCGCACAACGCACCTTCGGGCAATGTTACTTTCTGGTACGACCCGCATAAGCGGTCCATTTTGTATCAGCTGGGTGTTTTGGTAATGGTGGGGCTGCTGGGGTATTATCTTGTTTCCAACACCCTTGCCAACCTCGAACGGCAAGCCATTGCCACCGGATTCGGCTTTCTTGAGAAGGAAGCCTCTTTTGAAATCGGTGAATCCGTTATTCCCTATTCGGCTGCGGACAATTACACACGTGCGCTGCTGGTTGGCGTTTTAAATACGCTGCTGGTTTCACTTATCGGTATTGTCCTGACCATCATTCTGGGCACCATCATCGGTGTATTGCGTTTATCAACCAATTGGCTGGTATCCAGACTGGCGGCTGTCTATATTGAGCTCTTTCAGGACATACCGGTCCTGCTGCAGCTATTTTTCTGGTATGCATTGTTTTACGAGGTCCTCCCTGCCCCCCGGCAGGCACTGAGTCCGTTTAACGGCGTTTTCATGAGCAACCGCGGCCTTGTTATCGCTGTTCCGGAGTATGCACCAGCCCATATGTACATGCTCATCGCTTTCTTGGTCGGTGGTTTGATTGTCTACTTTCTGCGCCGTTGGGCGCGCAAGCGACAGGCGAAAACCGGCGAGTATTTTCCCGTCTTCAGCGTATCCATCGGTCTCCTCATCCTCCTACCGCTGGTGGCCTGGCTGGCAGGAGGGGCTCCAACCGCCATGAGTGTTCCCCAACTCAAAGGTTTCAACTTTCAAGGCGGGCAGAATATCAGCCCCGAGTTCAGTGCTCTTTTATTGGGTTTGGTGCTATACACGGCGGCCTTTGTGGCGGAAGTTGTCCGCGCCGGTATCCAATCTGTCAGCAAAGGACAAAAAGAAGCCGCCATGTCCATCGGTCTCAAACCTGCCCAAGTCCTAAATCTGGTCATATTACCGCAAGCCTTGAGGGTAATCATACCGCCGCTGACCAGCCAAATGCTGAACCTTATGAAAAACAGCTCGTTGGCCGTCGCCATCGGTTACCCCGATTTTGTGTCGGTTGCCGGCACCACCATCAATCAAACCGGGCAGGCCCTTGAAGGCGTGGCAATGATCATGATTGTTTATCTATGTTTCAGCCTTTCGACCTCCGCTTTTATGAATTGGTACAACAAAAAAGTGGCGTTGGTGGAAAGATAGGGTACGAGTTGCGGATTTCAAGTCGCGAGTTGTGGTCTTTTAGGCAAAGCGTAGAAGGAAAAAAATGAGGTTTTGGTTGGGTTGCGGGTTTCGGGAGTGTACCTTCGGCACAAACTCAAAATTATAGCAGTAAGAGTTGATTGAGTTATAAAATCAGACTTAACCCTGATTACCCAGTCAACCAGTCAACTTAATCAACCATTTAAACGAACAGATGAAAGCAATCGTTGATAAAAAAGAGGTCGAAACTATCACACCACCTGTCACCCAAGTGGGGGTGGTGGGATGGATTAGAAACAATCTATTTAAGGGTTGGCTGAACTCTATTTTAACCCTGATAACGATTTATTTTCTATGGAAAATTATCCCGCCGCTGATTCGCTGGGCTTTTATTGACAGCCTTTGGCTCTCATCCGGGGCAGAATGCCAGCAGATCGATGGTGCCTGCTGGTCGATTATACCCGCCAATATAAGATTTATCACTTTCGGATTTTTCCCCTATGAACAGCAATGGCGTCCATTTGTGGCGATGGGTCTATTGGTGGCGTTGCTGTTTTACAGTCGCAACAGAAATCACTGGAAGAAACATTTGATTTATGCCTGGATTTTGGGCCTTTTTTTGATGGGTTTGTTGATGAAAGGTGGCATTTTCGGCCTGACCCCCGTGGAAAGCACCCAGTGGGGCGGGCTACCATTGACCCTCTTGTTGTCTGTTTTCGGCTTGACTGCTGCTTATCCTTTAGGGGTTATATTGGCTCTTGGACGTCGATCCAAAATGCCGGCGGTAAAGACACTGTGCGTTATGTATATTGAGCTCATCCGTGGCGTGCCTCTCATTAGTTTGCTATTCATGTCTTCGGTGGTCTTTCCTTTATTTTTACCCGAGGGAGTTAACGTCAACGCTCTGATAAGGGCCCAGGTTGCTATCATTCTTTTTACGGCAGCCTATATCGCCGAGGTGGTTCGTGGCGGATTGCAGGCCATTCCCCGCGGGCAGTATGAGGCAGCCGAATCGCTGGGGCTGAATTATTTTTTGACCATGCGCTTGATCGTCTTACCCCAGGCACTTAAAATCGTCATACCGCCGTCGGTCAGCATTTTGATTTCGGCGTTTAAAGATACATCCCTGGTTGTCATCATCGCACTTTTCGATTTTCTAAAAACGACAAAGACGGTCTTGAATGACCCTCAGTGGATGGGATTTTCAGCTGAAGCTTATATTTTTGCGGCCTTGATCTATTTCCTGTGCTGCTTTTTTATGTCAAATTACAGCCGGCGTTTGGAACGCGAGCTGGAAAGAAGTCACTAAATCTGAAACGAGAGAATCTTTATGGTCACGCAAACATCCGCAAATAGTGAAAATACTTTGACAAACGACGCGATCATCGAAATTGTCGAAATGCATAAGTGGTACGACGATTTTCATGTGCTGAAAGGCATTAACCTGACCGTCAAAAAGCAGGAGCGCATTGTGATATGCGGACCTTCGGGTTCCGGCAAGTCAACGCTCATTCGCTGCATCAATCGTCTTGAAGAACACCAGCGGGGCAGGATTATCGTCGACGGCATGGAATTGACCAACGACCTAAAAAATATCGAGAAAATCAGGGCTGAAGTGGGTATGGTCTTCCAGCATTTTAATCTGTTTCCCCACCTGACGATTTTAGAAAATCTGACACTGGGCCCTATTTGGGTCCGCAAAACCCCCAAAAAAGAAGCTGAAGAATCTGCCATGTATTTTCTGAACAAGGTGCAGATTGCAGACCAGGCCTTGAAATATCCCGGGCAACTATCCGGCGGTCAGCAGCAGCGCGTGGCCATTGCGCGCAGTCTCTGCATGAATCCCAAAGTGATGCTTTTTGACGAACCGACTTCCGCCCTCGATCCGGAAATGATCAAGGAAGTACTGGATTCCATGATCGAGCTTGCCCGGGAAGGCATGACGATGATTGTCGTATCGCATGAGATGGGATTTGCCAAGAGTGTCGCTCACCGGGTGCTCTTTATGGATTACGGCCAAATTGTGGAGGCCAACACGCCGGATGAATTTTTTGACAATCCCCAACATGATCGTACAAAACTGTTTCTGAGCCAGATTTTGCATTAATCGGGCTGTTTTCCTATGGCCGATCAGAATATTCATCGTCAATGCATATAGGCGCATTGGATCTTCTCATTACCCGAATGATTTTTCTTATATTCAACCTGTGCATACAATCTCCTCTAATTATCTAAAAGGGGAAAATCAGATTTCCTCCCTATTGCTTCAAGTCGCACTCCCAGTCCCTATTTTTGCATCATTAGGATACCCTTATTAAAATCTGCCGATGACTTTAACCTCAATTTAGTAGATGCGCTGTATTGTTCTAAAACTACCCATCCATTCTGACCCATTCGATTATCGATGCAAACGGCGCCTAATAATTGAGACTGACCCACTCGCCAAGGCGATCCCTATAAAAAAATTCGGAATTCGGAAAGGAATCGGTTGTTATCAGATCCCACTGCCGAGGCGTACTTTTAAGAATTCCTTGCAATTTAATGTGGATATGAAGTAAATAAGCGCTAGCCTTTCGAATTTTCGGAGGCTTGAAGATTCGACGTTTCAGAGTTGCGATGTCCGGGCTTCAAAACCGGCGTTGGTCGCCAAAACGTGCTGTTCGATTTGGAAAAAAATCTCTGCCTTGAAGCGCCTCATACATATTCAGGAATTCATTTTATGAAACCCATCGTCGCTATCGTCGGTCGTCCCAATGTGGGCAAATCAACCCTGTTTAACCGTGTCACCCGGACCAGAGATGCTCTGGTTGACAATTTCCCGGGAGTTACCCGGGACCGCCATTACGGTGATGCCTGCTGGAATGATGTCGAATTCACCCTGGTAGACACCGGCGGATTCACCGAGGGGGATGAATTTGCAGATGAAATCCGTTTGCAGGTACACCAGGCCATTAGCGATGCAGATGCAATTATTCTGCTGTTGGACGGGAAGGAGGGGCTCTCTCCGTACGACCGGGAAATGGTCGACATCCTTCGCTCGGTTGTCAAACCGGTCTTTTATGCCGTCAACAAAATTGACGGTGCGGAGCAGGAAGTCTTTCTTTCAGATTTTTATCAACTGGGATTGGAGACGCTTTATCCGCTCTCCGCAGAGCACCGTTACGGTGTTACCGATTTGCTGGATGATCTGGTTGACGCAGCGGCCGGCTTTACCACCAAACCATTCGAGGACCGGGCGGATAAAGTGATCCGGCTGGCGGTGGTGGGCCGACCGAATGTCGGCAAGTCGTCGTTAATAAACCGCATTTTGGGTGAAAACCGTCTGCTTGTCAGCGACATCCCCGGCACCACCCGTGATGCGATTGATTCTGCTTGGGAAATCGATGGGAAATCCTACCTTCTTGTCGACACGGCCGGGATCCGGCGCAAAGGAAAGGTGCAAAGGAAACTTGAAAAATTTTCTATCATTAAGGCCTTAAGAAGCCTGGATCGTTGTGATGTGGCGCTGATTGTTATTGATGCGGCTGAAGGTGTGACTGACCAGGATATCAGCATTGCCGGTTATGCTTTTGAGCGAGGATGCGGCTGCATTTTGCTATTGAACAAATGGGATTTGGTGGAAAAGGACAGTAAAACCGTCAAAGTCTATTACGAGAGGTTACGCGAACAGGCCAAGTTCCTCAACTTTGCGCCGGCTATGACGATATCGGCCTTGACGGGCCTGCGGGTCAGGAAAATATTCAAACAGGTCGACGAAATCTATGAACAGTATGACCGCCGTATTACCACCGGCCAGCTGAACCGATTCCTGGAACGGGCCATTGAGAAAAATGAACCCTCGCTTCATCGGGGTAAACGGATCAAATTTTACTATGCCGCCCAGATATCCACCAAACCACCCACGATCGTCTGCTTTGTCAACTACCCCCAGGCCGTCCATTTTTCCTACAAAAGATACCTGATCAACCAGCTGAGGCAAGAAACGGGCCTGGAAAGAACGCCAATTCGAATAATATACAGGCAACGGGAAGGGCGGTTGAAGAAGAGATGAGAATAGGCAGTGGGAATGACGGAAAACGGTGGTGGGAAGGGAAGGGTTAAATAGGGAATTTAAATATGGACATCTTCGACTATCACGCCCAAAAAGCTGCGGAATCCTCCCGTCCCTTGGCTGAGCGCTCGCGACCGCAAAATCTGGATGAGTTTGTCGGTCAATTGCATGCAGTCGGTGAGGGGACCCTGATTCATAATGCCATCAGGCATGACCGGATCTTTTCCATGATCCTCTGGGGACCCCCGGGCTGCGGCAAAACCACCCTGGCCAGGATCATTGCCGGCGAAACCCAATCTCACTTTATTCATTTTTCCGCTGTGCTGTCCGGTGTTAAAGAAATTCGCGCTGTCATCGAAAAAGCCCGTGATCAACAAAAGCTCTACCGCAAACAGACGATTCTGTTTGTTGACGAAATTCACCGCTTTAACAAGGCCCAGCAGGACTATAAATATGTGGTAAAAAATATAACAACTGCTCTCCGAGTGAGTGAATGAGCGGTTTTACAGCAACCGAAAATTGATTATATATAATAATTTTGATCCTTATCATCGGGATTAATGTAAATTACAGACAACCTACCATAGGATAAGTCGTTGGGCCTTTTTGAAAGCAAGATTGAGCGTAATAGCCTTATTTCAAAGCCGCTTGCCGAGCGTATGCGACCGAGAAATTTAGATGAATTTGTTGGTCAGTTGGATGTCGTTGGTCCCGGAACCCTGATAAAGAGGGCTATTGAAAATGATAAGCTTTTTTCAATGATTCTATGGGGCCCTCCTGGTTGTGGAAAAACAAGTCTGGCAAACATCATTGCAAGTGCGACTAAATCTCATTTTATCCAGATATCTGCTGTATTGTCAGGTGTTAAAGATATCCGATCTGCCATTGAAGATGCAAAAAAACAGCTACAAAGGCATGGGAAAAAAACAATACTGTTTGTCGATGAAGTCCATAGATTTTCAAAATCACAACAAGATTCTTTCCTTAAGCATGTGGAAAATGGACTACTAACACTGATCGGTGCGTCAACGGAGAATCCATCATTTGAGATCATCTCTGCACTCTTATCCAGGTGCAGGGTAATAACATTGAAACCTCTTGATGAAAATAACATCATTTCAGTAATTAAAAGCGCATTGAAGGATAAAGAGAGGGGATTAGGGAATAGCAATATCGAGTTGACAGAGAATGCCCTACTTCACATTGTGAACATTTCCGATGGCGATGTTCGTGTAGCCCTGAATATCTTAGAAATTGCTGAGTCGGTCATGGTCTCGCAAAATGATAGGATTGACAATAAAAAGCCACATCAGATAAATTTAAAGGATGTTGAAAATGCGCTGCAAAGGAAAGCTTTAATATACGATAAGTCTGGAGAAGAACACTATAATCTTATTTCGGCTTTACACAAAAGCCTTAGGGGGAGTGATCCTGATGCTGCGGCTTATTGGCTAATGCGTATGCTTGAATCTGGAGAAGACCCTATATATATTGCCCGTCGCATGGTTCGATTTGCATCAGAGGATATTGGAAATGCTGATCCAAACGCTTTGAATATTTCACTTAATGCTATGGAAGCATTCAGGTTTCTAGGGCACCCTGAAGGAGAGCTTGCTCTATTGCAGGCAGCGGTATATTTGGCAACAGCCCCTAAAAGTAACAGTCTCTATCAGACCTTAAACAATGTGAAAAAAGTAATAAAAGAATCAGGATCTTTGCCCGTTCCTTATCACATAAGAAATGCCCCTACGAGATTGATGAAAAATTTAGGCTACGGGAAAAACTACAAATATGCACACGACTATAAAGATGCATTTGTTCCTCAGGAGTATCTGCCCGATAAGCTACAACATAGAATTTTTTATAATCCCACTGAAAGAGGATATGAAAAGACTGTAAAAAGATGGTTAGATAAATGGAGATCTCTGAAAAAAAAATAGAAAGAAATCTTAAAATGGCCAAGCGCATTTAAATAATATCCGAACACCTTGCTTCTGCTGTTTGAATTTCTTTCACCGTATTCTAAAATACGCTTTGCCCCTTCAAAAACTCTGCGCGTATCACCCATGAAAAAATGAATCATGCTAAGTCCGGCAAGGGATTTGAAAAATAGGTATTGATCGGATGGAAACGACTCAGCTATTTTCTGGGCTCGCTCACCGTGAGCAATGCCCTCAGCAAAAAGCCCCAGTTCTGAGCATGTAAACGGCAACCAAGTGCAAGCATAACCTATCACTTTTTGGTCGTTGGCCTTTTCGCCAAGTTCAAGACCTTTGCATAGGTAATCATAGGAATCTTGCGATTTTCCGGCCATATAATGGGCAATGCCAAGCCAACCGTAGAACATACCGACTTTTGCCTTGTCTTTCAGGGAATCTGCCACAAGCTGATATGATTTGAAAAGAGCGATGAATTCCTTATATTCACCGAGATAATAATAGGAGTAACCCCAGCTGTTCAAAATGTCGATAAGGGTGATTTTTTCTGCTTCAGATAGCTCTTCTTTTGATGTGAGGATGTCATATGCTTTTCTGAAGTACTGATGGGCTTCTTCCACCGCGTATCTTGTCAGGCTCTTTTCCCCCGACTTTACCAGGTAATCGACTGCCTTGGTAACCGATTGTCCCCGGGCAAAATGATAGGCCAGAGTCTCATTGAATTCCGCCAGCCTATCTTTGAAGACACTTTCCATCACCCGCGCAATATGTTCATGGATTTTCCTGCGCTATATATTAATTTGTGTCAAATATGAAGGTTTGCGATATATTGTGATTTAAATCATGATGGGTAGGCCATAAGGTGAATTTATCACTGTTGATCGAAATTGCAGAATATTTGCCAAATTGTCACCATTACCGCCTGAATCATATTTCAAGAATAGAAATGATATTCTGTTGTGTCCACCGTTGCGAATAGGGTCGGAGCATAGCCGTATTCTGCTATTTTGAAACCAGCCCCGCAGCCTAAGAATAATGGTTGTATCCCTCAGTACCAAAGTTTGAGCAAACCTGCCGGTCAAGGGTGTCCAGATCGATAAATGCGATTAAAGTATTGCCGTCTCGATGATTTCGTCGGCATCCAATTAGTGAAAAGGCGAATACGCACAAACAAAACACAACAATAAATACGAATATATTTACTTTTCAAAATCATTTTATATAATGACCTATATATGAGAAGAGACATATCACAACAACCAGAAAAGATAATCACCACCACTTGCTCCTATGACTGCGGTGCACGTTGCCTTCTTAAAATCCGGGTTTCCGATAATAAGATAATAAAAATTAGAACGGATCACACACGCGGCCCCGGTTTGAAAGCATGTATTCGGGGGTTGTCCCAAGATCGGGTGGTGAATTCTCCCCTGCGGTTGACCCGTCCCTTGAAACGGACCGGTGAGCGGGGCAGCGGGCAATTTGAACCGATTTCCTGGAAGGAAGCGCTTGATTTGGTTGCTGGTGAATTAAAACGCGTCAAAGATCAATACAGCCCCAGTTCCATTTTCCTGATGGATTATTCCGGTAATGTCGCTGCAATGCGAAGCACCAGTGGAAAAGCTACCAGGCGCTTTTTTAATATGTTCGGCGGGTGTAGCGTCATCGGTGGCAACACATCCATGGAAGCTGCCGTTTTTGCATCACAGACAACATTGGGCAGCAAATATACAGGCAACAGCCGCGACAACCTGATTCATTCCAAGTTAATTATCATGTGGGGCTGGAATCCAATAGTCTCACGTTTTGGCCCGGATACGATCTATTATTTGAAATTGGCTAAAAAGAACGGCACCCGGATAATCTGTGTTGACCCGCGTTTCAGCCCATCAGCAAAGGCATTAGCCGATAAGTGGCTGACGGTTAAACCTGCTACTGACACTGCCGTTCTGTTGGCCATGGCCTACGTGATGATTGATGAGGATCTTTACGATCATCATTTTATTGAAACCTATACCGAAGGTTTTAATGATTTTAAAAACTATGTGATAGGTGAAGCGGACGGAATTCCTAAAACGCCTCAATGGGCCTCGCACATCACTGGTATGACCGAAGATGACATCACAACCCTTGCAAGAGATTATGCCCGAATAAAACCGGCTGCGCTTTGCTCGGGATGGGCTCCTGGACGGACAGCAATCGGCGAGCAATTCCACCGAGCAGCAATCACACTGGCGGCCATGACCGCCAACATAGGAATTGTTGGCGGAAATGTCGCAGGCGGAACCGGACTAATGGAGCTTGGGGCAATAGCCAATCCGTTTCAAGTGCCCGTAAAGCAAAACCCCAGAATCCACATGACGAAAGTGTACGATGCGTTGTTGGAAGGAAAAAGCGGTGGATTTAAA